>NZ_JAGGDJ010000033.1 GCF_017652985.1 Paenibacillus artemisiicola | reverse complement strand
TACCGGAGCCGGTCCACGCCGATGCGGCCGCGCTGGCGCTCCTTCAGCTTCGTGGCGACGGGCACGATGTGCGTCAGCACTTCTTGGCGGAAGCGGCTCACCAGCTCCTCGTTGTAATCCGTGCGGCACATGGTGTTCTCGAGCCAGGCGTACTGGGTGCAGAAGCGGGACGGCCGGCTCGTCTGCGGCGCCTCCGAGGACGCGGCGGGCTACGATGCCTCCGTCACGGAGCGCGGCATCGCGCGGCTGACCCGCTGGACGCCGCGGGTGTTCCCGTTCCTCGCCGGGCGCGCGCCCGCCATGACGTGGGCGGGGCTGCGGCCGGCCACGGTCGACGGGCGGCCGCTCATCGGCGCCGTCCCCGGCAGTCCGGACGCGCTGCTCGCGGCCGGCCACTACCGCAACGGCATTCTGCTCGCCCCGGCGACCGCCGCGCTGATCGGCGGCCTGCTGCAGGGCCGGCCGCCGGAGCCGGAAGCGGCGGCGAGCTTCGCGCCGGAGCGGTTCGCGCGCGGCGCGTCCCGCGCGTCCCGCGGCTGAAGGACCGCCGCAAGCGACAAGGGCTCCGCCCCGCCATGATCCCTGGCGGCGGCGGAGCCCTTGTCGCTTGTTCAGCCCTTGATGCCCGTCATCGTAATGCCTTCGATGAAATATTTCTGCGCGAAGAAGAAGACGATGAGCACCGGCGCGCTCACGAGCGTCGCGGCGGCCATCATCGCGCCCCAGTCGGCGGTGCCGTACTGGGTCTGGAAGGAGCTGAGCCCGATCTGCACGGTGCGCAGATCCTCGCTGTTCGTGACGACGAGCGGCCAGAAGAAGTTGTTCCACGTCCCCATGAACGTGAAGATGCCGAGCGTCGCGAGCGCCGGGTACAGCAGCGGCGCCACGATGGCCCGCAATATTTTCAGGTGGCCCGCCCCGTCGATCAGACCGGACTCGATGATTTCGCTCGGGATGGTGGCGATGAACTGCCGCAAGAGGAAGCAGCCGAACGCGCCGGTCAGGCCGGGCACGATCAGGCCGGCGTACGTGTCGACCCAGTGCAGCTTCGACAGGATGACGAACACCGGAATGATCGTCACCTGCGCGGGAATCATCATCGTGCCCACGTAGGCCATGAACATCGAATCCCGTCCTTTAAAGTCCAGCTTGGCGAACGCGTAGCCGCTCATGACGGAGGTCGCGAGCACGCCGAGCACCGTGCAGACGGTGTACAGCGCCGTGTTCAGGAAATAGCGGCCCCACGGGGCCATGTCCCACGCGTTCGAATAATTGTCCCACTGCAGGCCGGACGGCAGCAGCTTCGGGGGATAGGCAAACACTTCCGAGGCGGATTTGAGCGACGTCGAGATCATCCAGAACAACGGCAGCACGGTCAACAGCACCGTGCCGACGAGCGCCAGGTAGACGACGGACATGCCGACTCGTTTGACGGTCAGGCTCACGGCCGATTCCTCCCTCCGTAATCACACTTCTTTGCGCTGATAGGATCGCCACTGCCAGGCCGTCAGCGCGAAGAGCAGCACGAACAGCACGACGCTGACCGCGGCCCCGCGGCCGATTTTGAAGAACTGGAAGGCGTATTGATAGATGTAGAACGCGATCATGTTGGTGGCGTTCATCGGTCCGCCGTTCGTGAGCGCGTACACCTCGCCGAAGGTTTGGAAGGCGCCGCTGACGGACGTGATCAATATGAAGAACGTCGCCGGCCGCAGTCCCGGCACCGTAATGCTCAGAAACTTCTGCACGGGGCTCGCCCCGTCGATCTCGGCCGCTTCGTAAAGCGAGCGGGAGATGCCCTGCAGCGCGGCGAGGTAGATGACCATGTTGTAGCCGAAGCCCTTCCACACCGCGAAGACGATGACGGCCAGCATGGCGGTGTCGGGCGAGACGAGCCACTTGATCGGATTGTCGGGATGCGTGACGCCGAGATGCTCCAGCGCGAAGTTCAGCAGGCCGTAGCTCGGCTCGTAGATCCAGATCCATACCTGCGCGATCGCGATGATCGGCAGGATCGACGGCAGGAAGAAGGCGCCGCGCATGATCGTGCGCCCCTTGATGCGGCCGTTCAGCAGCACCGCGACGACGACCGCGATCGCCATCGACAGCGGGACGGTGACGAGCGTGAACAGCGTCGTGTGCCACAGCGAAGATCCGAACACGGGGTCGGCGAACGACTGCTTGTAGTTGTCGAGCCCGATGAAGCGGTTATTGCCCGAGAACACGTCCACTTCCTGGAAGCTGAGATAGATCGAGTAGTAGAGCGCGAACACCGTGAATACCAGGGTCCAGACCATGTTCGGGGCCAGCAGCACCCAAGCGACGGGCGCGTCTTTGCCGAACAGGCGGCGAAATGCTTTCATTGGGACGCTTCACCTCTTTCCGGGGATCCGCCTTGCGGGCGCTAGAAACGACGAAGGGGAGGCGCGCCTCCCCTTTCGACCCCGCCTATGGCGTAACCCATGTTTTCACGAGCGGCTTGCTTTCGTCGTAGGCTTTCTTCATGGCCGTTTCCGGCGTTTCCTTGTTCTGCAGCGCGGCTTCGATGTGCTCGGAGACGATGTCCGAGATCTCGGCGTAGGTCGTCAGGTTGTACGGCCGGATTTTGCCGAAGGCGTACGAGTCCTGATGGACCTTGATTTCCGGCGTCGACGCGACGAAGTCGGTCCATGCCTTCTGCTCCGCCGCGGATTGGCGGACCGGGATGGAGCCGTAGCCCGCAGCGAACTTCGCGGAAATCTCGGGCGACGCGAGCCAGGTGAGGAAATCCCACGCGGCGTTCTCCTTCTCCGGCGTCGATTTGAAGATGAAATTGTTCGTGCCGCCGAGGCTCGTCGCCTTGCCGGACGGACCTGCCGGCAGCGGCACGACGCCGAAGTCGAGCTTGGCCGCCTTGTAGCCGGGAATCGACCACGGGCCGGTCAGCGTCATGGCGATCAGGCCGGTCTGGAAGCCGTTTTGCGGCGGCGCGATGCTGGCCGCCTTGTATTTGTTCACGAGATCGACCCACAGCTGGGTCGCCTGCTCGCCGGCGTCGCTGTTGAACAGGATGTCCGTGCCTTCCGGGTTGGCGTATTCGCCGCCCGCCTGCCACAGGAACGTATCCCAGATGAAGTCCAGCGTGCCGCCCTTGGTCGTCGGGAGCTCGATGCCCCACTGCTTCTTGGACGGATTGGTCAGCTTCTGGGCGGCCGCGACGAGCTCGTCCCAGGTGGCCGGCGGCTGCACGTTCGCCTCGGCGAACAGCTTCTTGTTGTAATAGAGCGCCAGGTTGTTCGTCTCCATCGGGAAGCCGTACGTCACGCCGCCGAAGCGGACGTTGCCGTCCAGCAGGTTGTCGAGGAAGTCCGAGTCCTTCCACTTGTCCGGCTCGGCCGCGATCTTCTCGTCGAGCGGCAGAATGACGTCCTTGAGCGGGCCGGCCCACTGCGGCCACATCAAGAGCCCGGCGTCCGGAAGCGCCTTGCCGGCCGCGGCGGCCGTCAGCTTCTGCACCATCGTGTTCGGGTCGACGAACACCAGCTTCACCTGAACGGCCGACTGGCTGTCGTTGTATTCCTTGACGAGCCCGTCCAGGAACTTGCCGCCCTCGCCGCCGGCGCCGTGCCAGACGGTGATGGTCTGCTTCTTGCCCGTCCCGGCCCCGGCGCCGCCGTTGCCGCCGTTCGCCGCGTTCCCGGAATCGCCGCCGCCCGAGCAGGCCGACAGGACGAACGCCATCACGAGCGCCAGCACGACCGGCAGCGCCTTCCGATATCCGTTCCTTCCGAATCCTCTACTTCCGAATGTCTTCAAACCGAACCCCTCCAGCTTTCATGATCCATGGGGGCCGCCGCCTGCAGAACGGCCGTCCTTCATGGCTTGCCAACGCGTACCGCTTGTATTACGATGTTACTGATTTTTGGCCACCCTTGCGGTTGAAAGGGTTTTCAGACCGGCTTGTTCCTTATGATACCGGGCGGCCGGGCGTTCATAAACCGACGCAGCTTAGATGTCGGGTGTAAAAATCTTAGGTCTTGTAAGCGCTATTCCGCCATTCCATCCGAAGGAGGTGCCGCGTCCGCATGTCCCGCCCGCGCAGCAAACAGCCGTTGTTCAGGCATCTGTACAACCGGACGCTGGTCTATATTTTGTGTTCCACGCTCGCCGTCACGGTCCCGATGCTCGTCATGCTGTCGAATTATTCCATGGAGGAGACGAAGAAGTCGAACGCAGACGTCATGACGCTCATGAACAACAAGCTGGATTCGTTCTTCCATTCCGTGGAGACGACGGAGTTCACGTTCGCCACCGACATCGATTTCATCATTCCGCTGACGCTCTATTACAAGCTGCCCCATTACGACGACGGCAAGACGACCGTCGCGTTCCGGGAAGCCTCGCAGGCGCTGCTGAACATGACGCTGTTCCAGACGGGGCTGGAATTCATCGTCCTCGGCAAGGAAGGGCCGCTCAATATTTCGTCCTCGCCGGAGGTCGTCAACGGGGCGTTTCTGCCGGAGCGCGCCGCCTGGTACGGAAAGGTGACGGCCGACACCGGCCATTCCCATATTCTGTTTGACAACAAGCGCGATTATTATCTCTCCGCCGACAACGCCGTGTCGGTCGTCAAGCCGATCGGGGACATGCAATCGGGCGAGCCGATCGCCTTCATCGTCATCGACATCGCCTACGCGCGGCTGACGGACATGATCGAGGAGACGCATCCGTCCATTCCGCTGACGATCAAGGATCCGTCCGGCCGCGTGCTGTTCTCCAACATGAACGCGAAGGAGGCCGCGGCGCCGGAAGGGCGGTCCGTCATCGGCCAGCGCTCCGGGTATACGGGCATTACCGTGACCAGCTACGTGACGAAGCCCTGGTTCATCGCGCAGATCGGCCGGATCGTGACGATCTGCCTGATCATCATGGCGTTCTACCTGCTGGCGGTGTTCGTCATCCTGTCCGTGTCGACGAAGCGGTTCGCGAAGCCGATTTATTTGCTGATGAACGACATGAAGCAGGTGGTCAAGGGCGACTTCGAGGTGACGGCGGACTACCGGGGCCGCATCGCGGAGCTGCACGACCTGTACGGGTCGTTCAACCGGCTCGTGTCGGGCATGAAGCGCCTGATTCACGAGAATTATGAAACGAGCCTGTTGAAAACGCAAGCCGAGCTGGAGGCGCTGCAGCGGACGATCAATCCGCATTTCCTGTACAACGCGCTCGAGACGATCTCCAGCCAGGCGATCGTCGACGGCTCGCCTTCGGCCAGCGTCATGTGCCAGAAGCTCGGGGCGCTGTTCGCCTACAGCCTGCAGGAGAACGACCTCGTGACGCTGGAGCGGGAGCTCGGCCAGCTCAAGGACTACCTGTACATCGCCGAGAACAGCTTCTACTATCGGAACGTGGAGGTGCGCTTCGCGATCGACCCGGCGACGCACGGCCAGCTGATTCCGAAGATGACGCTGCAGCCGATCGTCGAGAATTGCTTCAAGCACGGGTTCGGCGATCGCGGCGGGGCGGACTTCTCCCGGATCGTCATTTCGTCGGCCCTGTCCGGAGGGCGCGTCGTCGTCTCCGTGGCGGACAATGGCCGGGGCTTGTCGCCGGAGCAGCTGGCGCGGCTCCGGGACGGGCTCGGGAAGCCGGGCGGCCGCGGCGGCTCGGGCGTGCGGATCGGCCTGCGCCACGTCGGCGAGCGCTACCGGCTCTATTACGGCGGCGGGGAGCCGCTGCTGACGATCCGCTCGCTGCCCGGCGAGGGCACGACGGTGACGCTCGCGCTGCAGGACAACCGGAGAGAGAGGAGCGAGAACCATGCTTAAAGTGATGATCGCCGACGACAATCCCGTCATCTGCAGGGCGCTGGCCAGCCGGATTCCGTGGGAGGCGCTCGGGCTGGAGCTCGCGGGCGTCTGCTTCGACGGCGCGGAGCTGCTGCCGCTGGCGCTGCGGGAGACGCCGGACATCATCCTGACGGACATCCGCATGCCCGTCACGGACGGGCTGTCGCTGATCGAGCAGCTTCGGCTGAAAGGCGTCCCGGTGCAGGTCGTCATCATCTCCGGGTACGACGATTTCCAGTACATGAAGAAGGCGATCGACTTCGACGTCGTGGCGTACTTGAAGAAGCCGGTTCAGGACGGCGAGCTGCAGGACGCGCTGCGCAAGGCGTCGGGGCTCGTGCGGGAGCGGGAACGGGTGACGCGGATCAGCCGGTCCGTCGAAGCGCTGGAGGAGCGGGAGCGCATCCGCGCCCTGAACTTGACGCTGCTGGCCTGGCTGCGGGACGCGCGCGACGGGGAGGGCGGCCTGCCGGCCGCACCGGACGTCTTCGCGGGGGCGAACGCCGCGCAGTGGCTGCTCTTCCGGCTGCCGATGGGCGAGGACTACAAGTTCCGCGACGCGGACCTGGACGCGGACCGGCTGCCTGCCTACCGGCGGCTGGCGGTCCGGGCCGCCGGCGAAGGCGCGATCGTCTGCCGGCCCGCGGAGGCGCTGCTGGCCGTGCTGGCGCCGCATGCGTCCCGCGAGCGGACGGCGGAGACGATTCGCGCCCTGCAGGCGCAGCTCGACCGGGACGGCCTGCCGGGCGAGCATGCCGCCGGCCGGCCGTTCGCGCGGCCGGAAGAGGCGGGGGCCGCGTTCCTCGAGACGGCCGCGGGGCTCTACGGGCGGCTGTACGGCGCGCCGTTCCGCTACAGGGGCGCGGGAGACGCGTTTTCCGCGGCCGACCAGCATACGCTCCGCATGCACCTGGCGATGCACGATTACGTGGGCGCCTCCCGGCTGCTGGCGGACTGGCTCGAGCGGTACCTCGCGGCCGAGCCGTCCTGCGCCGGGCTCGATTATTTCGTCAAGGCGGCGATCGGGATCTATGCCGAATACGTCCCCATGTTCCGCGCGCTGCGCGGCGAGCTGGAGACCGCCGCGCTGCCCGCGCTGGCGCTGCCGGGCAAGCGGCCGCTGCTCGAGCTGCTGCGCAAGCCGCATGATTGGCAGGAATCGGACGGCGGGAAGACCGCCGCCATCATCGCGCATATCGAACGGCGCTTCGACCGGCCGATCACGCTCGAGGACGTGGCGAAGCGATTCCATTACAACGTCATTTACCTCGGCCAGCTGATCAAGCGGGAGACGGGGATGCCGTTCAATCAGTACGTGAGCAAGCTGCGCATCGACCGCGCGGTGGAGATGCTCGGCCGGAACAAGGACATCAAGCTCGCCGACCTGTCGCAGCAGCTGGGCTTTTCGGACAGCAAGTACTTCTCGAAGGTGTTCAAGAAGTTCACCGGCCGGTCGCCGAGCCGATTTTGAACCGGCGCGCCGTCCGGGACGCGCATCGCATGCCTAAAGGCAAGGGAAAAAGCCTCTTCGCGCGAAGGGGCTTTTTTGCGCCGTCCGGAAGGCGTTCGGGAACGGCGGACGGGCTTCGGCATTTTTCGACGATTTTCTCTACCAATTTGAGGGAATGGTGCTATAATGGGAAAAGTTGTTCGGAAAATAGTCTTTAAGAACTACTATATTTCATTGAATACATACCTAAGGGAGGATTATACGTCGCCAGAATATGATTCAATAGTCTTACAAAAACATTCACGCTTATGAGGGAAATGAAAGGATGGAATTATTCGTTATGACTCGTACTCGATTCTCGCGCTGGCGGAAGCCGGTCTCCGCGCTGCTGGCCGGCGCGCTGCTGGCGACGTCCGCCGCGATCGTCCCGCCGCAAGCGTCCGCCGCGGTGCCGGAAGGCCTGCAGGTGGTCAACGTCGCCAACAACGCCATGAACTTCGGACAACCCGCGTCGCGCACGGGGCCGGACAAGGACCAAGGCGCCGTCTACCTCTATTCCGACGTCATTACCAAGGACGGCATCACGGTCGACGCGAAGGTGACGATCGCCTCGCGCAGCAGCAACGCGTCGCTCGCCCAATTCGACAATAATTTCCCGGCCGACGCGGATCTGCAGAAACGGCTTAATCCATGGATCACGACGACGTCCGGCGAAGGCTCGTTCACGCTCAAGATCGACTTCTACGACCACGCCACCTCGCTGCCCGTGCAGCTCCAGAACTTCTACATGACCGTCATCGACGTTGACGGCGACAATTCCAGCACGGAATTCATCGAGGCTTCCGCGTTCGCGAGCTACACGGCCAGCAGCAAGTATACCGCGGCCTCGAATCCGAAAGGCTTGACCATTACGTCCGTCGCCGGAGGCAAGACCCGCTTCAGGGGCATTCCGGACGGCATCAACAACACGGTATTCAACGACCGGGACTCCTTCGTGACCAACTACACGGCGCCGATCAGCTCGATGACGGTCGTCGTCGGCAACACCGGGCCGATGAGCTCCCGCCAATTCTCGATCAACTTCGGGGCAAGCGGCATCGATCAGTTCAAGGAGCCGATCCAGACGATCAATAATCCCAGCGCGCCGACGCTGACGGTCGGCATCGCCGACGGCGGCGACGGCCATCTGACGCCGGGCGCCGACGATCTCGCGCAGGTCGTCGTATCCGGCGACGTCAATGCGGGCACGGGCAGCTCCGTTACGGGGCAGCCGGTGACGATCATTCTGAAGGATGCGGCGAACGGGACGAAAACGTATTCGACTAACGTCGACGGCAGCGGCCGCTACGAGCTGCCGATCGATATGAGCGCGTATCCGAAGGGCCCGATCAGCGCGGAGGCGACCGTCGTCAACGCGGACGGCAACCCGAGCGCCGTTCCCGCGACGGCCGCCACGATCAAGGACAACACGGCTCCGGCCGCGGCCGATATCGCCAAGAACGGATCGGAGAATCAGCCGGTCGTCTTCGCGGCGATCGACTTTACGAGCCGCTTCACGGACGCGGACGGCGCGGACGTCTTGTCGAAGGTGCGGTTGAACGAGCTTCCGGCGCACGGCACGCTGATGCTGGGCGACGCGCCGGTGACGGATGGACAGGAGATCGATGCGGCCGATTTAGGCGCGCTGGCGTTCCTTCCGGACGAGTCCTGGACCGGCAGCACGGGCTTCGCATGGAATGGCAGCGACGGCACGGCTTACGGCGCGGCGCCCGCGCGCGTGACGATCGCGGTCGCCGGCGTGAACCACGCGCCGACGGTGGCGGACTTCGCCAAGAACGGAACGGAGGACTTGCCCGTGACGTTCGCGCCGTCGGACTTCGCGGCGAAATTCAGCGATCCGGACGCCGGCAACGAGCTCGTTTACGTGAAGGTGACGAGCCTTCCGGCCAACGGCGGCTTGACGTTGGACGGGACGCCGGTAACCGCGGGCCAGGAAATTCCCGCGGCGGATCTGGACGGGCTGGCGTTTCATCCGGCCGAGTCTTGGACCGGCACGACCTCCTTCGCGTGGAACGGCAGCGACGGCCAGGCCTATGCCGCGTCGCCGGCGACCGCGACGATCGCGATCGCGCCGGGCAACTACGCGCCGACGGTGTCGGACATCGCGAAGAACGGCACGGAGGACCAGCCGGTCGCGTTCGCCGCTTCCGACTTCGCGGGCCATTTCGCGGATGAGGACGAAGCCGATGCCTTGGCGGTCGCGAAGCTGACGAACCTGCCGTCGAACGGCACGCTGAAGCTCGACGGAGCGAACGTGACCGAAGGCCAGGAGATTCCCGCGGCGCAGCTGGACAAGCTGACGTTCGTGCCGGCCGCCAATTGGAGCGGCAGCGCGTCGTTCGCGTGGAACGGCAGCGACGGCAAGCAGTACGCGGCGGCGCCGGCGACCGTCACGGTGACGATCGCGGCGGCCAACGACGCGCCGACGGTGTCGGATATCGCCAAGAACGGCACGGAGGACGAAGCGCTGACGTTCGCGGCCGCCGACTTCGCGGATAAGTTCGCCGATGTCGACGAAGCGGATGGGCTGGTTCTCGTGAAAGCGGCGAGCCTGCCGGCGCACGGCACGCTGAAGCTGGACGGGGAAGCCGTGACCGAAGGCCAGGAAGTCCCGGCGGCGGCGCTGCCCGGGTTGATCTTCGCGCCGGACGCGGACTGGAACGGCGCGACGACGTTCCAATGGAACGGCAGCGACGGCACGGCTTACGCCGCCGTGCCGGCGACCGTGACGATCACGATCGGCGAAGCGAACGACAAGCCGACCGCGAATCCGCAGGCGGTGTCCGCCGACCAGGAGCTGCCGATCGTGATCACGCTGACCGGCTCCGATCCGGAGACGCCTGCCGGCGAGCTGACCTACGCGATCGCGACGGGGCCGCAGCACGGCGAGGGCAGCCTGTCCGGACGCGAGTACGCGTATATGCCGGCGGATGGCTTCACGGGCACGGATACGGTGACGTTAACGGTGTCCGACGGCGACGCGATCAGCGAACCGGCGACGGTGACGATCACGGTCAAGCCGCTGGCGCCGCTTGACGGCTGGGCCGGCGAGCGGAAGCAGGGCGAGACGGCGCCGTACGTCATCGTATCGCCCGGCAGCCCGCTGAAGCTGTCCGCGGCGAGCTCGCCCGAGGCGGTTAAAGTGACGGCCACGGTGAACGGCGAGGCGACGGACCTCACGCTGACGAACGGCGGCACGGCCGCCGAAGACGGCAAGAAGGTATGGGCCGCGACGGGCTACCGTCTGCCCGATACGATCGCGTCCGGGGATTACGGCGTGCAATTCGTCGCGTACGACCGCAACGGCGGCGCGCTGCAAACCGAGAAGCCGTTCCGCGTCGGCGAGGATAACGCCTTCCACGTGCGGGCGCAGATCAATCTGACCGGCACGATCTCGGACCAAGAGAGCGGCGCGCCGATCGCGGGCGCGAGCGTCGCCTTGTACGACTCCACGGGCACCGTGCCGATCGGCACGCCGTTCGTCACCCCGGCCGACGGCAAGTACCGGTTCGCCCCGATCAAGACGGGCAACTACCTGCTGATCGTGAAGAAGGACGGTTTCGGCACGAAGCGGAGCGCGGTCCGCGCGCTTCCGGACAACCTGACCCAGACCGACATCGTGCGCGATTACGCGCTCGTGCCGTTCGCGATGACGCTGTCGGCATCCCCGAGCGCGATCGTCGGCGACGGCGCGTCGACCTCGGCGCTGCGCGCGGTGCTGACCGATAAGGACGGCAAGCCGATTGCCGGCGTACGAGTGGCGTTCTCCGCCCCTCGCGGCACGTTCGCCGGCGGCGCGGAAGCCGTGACGGACAAGGACGGCGCGGCCGTCGTGACGTACAAGTCCGAGAAGATCGAAGGGATCCTGTCGCAAAACATCGTCGTCACGGCGACGGTCGACGACCCCGAGCACAACCTGTACGCGGTCGACCAAATCATCGTGACGTTCCAGCCGGCGTCCATTACGGGCATTATCACCGACAACAACGCCGATGCCGACCATGACGGCAAGCCGGATCCGATCGCCGGCGCGATCGTCCGCATTACGAAGGATTTCGACGGCGACGGCGTCATCGACTTCTCCGGCGAAGCGGTCACGAACGCGGACGGCAGCTACACCATCGCCATTCCGCGGGGCGACGAGGAATACGACGTCGCCATCACGCAGACGATCGAACGCGACGGTCAGCGCAAGACGGTCACGTTCAATCAGAAAGCCCAGGTCGGCGTCGTCACCGGCGCGGGCGGCGAGACGTTCGCGTCCACGAAGACGGTGTCCGGCCTTATCGGCACCAAGGATTCGAACGGCAAAGGCGTGCTGTCGCCGCCGGTCGCGAGCAGCCTCGTCATCTATCTCAAGGACGGCAACGGCGACTACGTGCTCGACGGCGCGTCCGGCGAGCCGAAGCGCTTCCCGGTCGGCGCGGACGGCGTGTTCAGCGCCGCGGACCTTGCGGTCGGCACGTACGCCATGGAAGTGCGGTTCGTGCATGACGACGGCGAGGAAATCATCATTAACCGACTGGCGGACGGCTCGCTGCCGACGGTCGGCGTCACGGCCGACGGCCAGCTCAATATCGCGCAGGAGCTGATCGACCCGTACGGGACGATTACGGACGCCAAGTCCGGAAAGACGATCGAAGGCGCGCACGTCGTGCTGTATTACGCCGATACCGCGCGCAACCGCGGCAAGGGCATCGCGCCGGACACGGCCGTGGCGCTGCCCGGACTGACCGGCTTCGCGCCGAACGACAACGCGAACCCGCAGGATAGCGACGCGTTCGGCAAATACGCGTACATGGTATACGGGCACACGGACTATTATTTGGTCGCGACGAAAGCCGGGTATTCGACCTACACGAGCCCGACGCTGTCCGTCGAGGACGCGATCGTCCGCCACGATTTCGGCATGGCGCCGATCGAATACCCGGGCGGCCCGATCGTGGCGCCGCCCGCGAAGACGGACGCCGACGCGGCGACCAACCTGCAGCTGGGCGGAACCGTCTATCCGGAAGGCACGAAGGTGACGGTGGAGGTGCAGTTCAGCGACCTGTCCGAGCAGGCGATCGAGGGCGGCAAGGTCACGCTGCGGCTGCCGGACGGCGTCAAGGTCGACAACGCCGATGGGGGCACGGTGAGCGGATCGGTCATCGCATGGACCGTGCCGCATGCCGAACCGGGGAAAACGGTCGCGTTCCGTCCGGTGCTGGCGCTGCCGCAGATCGACGGGAAATCGCAAACGCTCGAGCTCGTCTCGGGCTTCCAATACGACGGCAAGCTGCTGCATCCCGAATGGACGGTCTCGTCCGTGAAGCTGACGGTCGTCTCGGACCGGTACGGCGACCAGGAGCATCAGCGCTACATGCAAGGCTATCCGGACGGCCGTTTCCATACGGACCGTTCGCTGACCCGGGCGGAGCTCGCGGCGATCATGGCGAGACTGCTCGGCAAGTACGACGGGGCGGACCCGGGTTATAAGGACGTCCCGGCCGGGCATTGGGCATCGGGCTATATCCGCGCGGTAACGGCGGAGGGCTTGTTCCAAGGCTACGAGGACCATCGCTTCCTGCCCGACCAGCCGGTGACGCGGGCGGAGCTGACGGCCGTCATGGCGCGGTTCCTGAACCTGAAAGCCGGCACGCCGATCGCGCTGCACTTCAAGGACATTCAGGGCAGCTGGGCGTCTTCGGCCATCGAGGCGCTGTACCGCAACCGCATGATCAGCGGCTACGGGGACGGCACGTTCAAGCCGAACAACGCGATCAAGCGGGTGGAGGCGGTCGTGCTGATCAACGCGATGCTGTTCCGCGGTCCGCTGACGGACATCGCGCCGACGTTCCCGGACGTGCCCGCGGGCTACTGGGGCTTCGGGCAGATCGAAGAAGCGTCGGTCTCCCACGCCTCGAGCTGGAATGACGAAGGCGAGGAGCATTTCATCAAGCAGGTCGACGATCAAGTGAAATAAGAGCAAATGAAATAAGAGCAAATGAAATAAGAGCAAGCGAAATAAGCGGTTCAAAAGGCCGCGAGCCCGCAGTGACGGGGCTCGCGGCTTTTTTGCGCCCGAAATCGGCGTATGGCGGAACGATTGCGGCGAACCGGCGGGGGGCCGGGGCTAACTTGCGCGCGCGCCCGGCGCGGGCGGCAAAAAGCCTCTCCGGTGTCGGAGAGGCTGTTGTATCGCGAGAGATGCGCCGCGCTGCCCCGGGCACGCGCGGCGATCGCGCCGGCGCCGAGCGGGCAGCACGGCTCGCGGTTTTGCCGCCCGGTTCGCCGCCGCGTCTGCCGGAGACGGCAGACGCGGCCGGGTTAGCTGACGTCCTGCGTCCGCTTCTGCGTGCTGAACTGGCTCTCGTACAGGTCGGCGTAGAAGCCGCCCGCCGCGAGCAGTTCTTCGTGCGTGCCCTGCTCGATGACGGTGCCGTGGTTCATGACGAGAATGAGGTCGGCGTCGCGGATCGTCGAGAGGCGGTGCGCGATGACGAAGCTCGTGCGGCCCTGCATCAGCTCGCTCATGGCGCGCTGGATGTGGATCTCGGTCCGCGTGTCGACGCTGCTCGTCGCCTCGTCGAGGATGAGGATCGCGGGATCCGCCAAGATCGCGCGGGCGATGGTGAGCAGCTGCTTCTGCCCTTGCGAGATGTTGGACGCTTCCTCGTTCAGGACGGTGTCGTAGCCCTCCGGCAGCGTGCGGATGAAGTGGTCCGCGTACGCCGCGCGGGCAGCCGCCACGACTTCCTCCTCCGTCGCGCCGATGCGGCCGTAGGCGATGTTGTCGCGGATCGTGCCGTTGAACAGCCACGTGTCCTGCAGCACCATGCCGAACAGGCTGCGCAGGTCGCCGCGCTTCAGCTCGGTCAGCGCCGCGCCGTCGATCGTGATGCTGCCGCCGTTCAGCTCGTAGAAGCGCATGAGCAAGTTGATCAAGGTCGTTTTGCCGGCGCCGGTCGGGCCGACGATCGCGATCATCTGGCCGGACTCGACGCGGATGTTCATGTCCTCGATCAGCGGCGCGTCGTCCTTATAGCGGAACTGCACGTGATTGAAGCTGACGTCGCCGCGCACCTTGACGGCCTTGCCCGGAACGGCGTCCTTCGCGTTCGCCGCGAGGGCGGCCGGCTGCGCCGCTTCCGGCACTTCCTCCTCCTCGTCCAGCAGCTCGAAAATCCGCTCCGCCGACGCGATCGTCGACTGGATGACGTTGGCGATCTGCGCCGTCTGCGTGATCGGCATCGCGAACTGGCGGGAGTAGGAGATGAACGCCTGCACGTCGCCGATCGTAATCCGGCTGTGCAGGACGAGGATCCCGCCGGCCACGCTGACGAGCACGTAGCCGATGTTGCCGATGAAGCCCATGACCGGCATGATCATCCCGGAGACGAACTGCGCGCGCCAGCCGGACTCGTACAGCTGGCCGTTCACTTCGTCGAACTTCGCGACGGAGCTCTTCTCGCGGCCGAACGCCTTGACGATGTTGTGCCCCGTGTACATTTCCTCGACGTGGCCGTTCAGCTCGCCGAGCGCCTTCTGCTGGCCTTTGAAATACAACTGCGACCGCTTCGCGATCATCTTGATCGCCAGGAAGCTGAGCGGCAGCGTGACGATCGTGATGAGCGTCATGATCCAGCTGATCGTGAGCATCATGACGATGACGCCGATCAGCGTGACGAACGAGGTGATGAACTGCGTCAAGCTCTGCTGCAGCGTGCCGCTGATGTTGTCCACGTCGTTGACGGCGCGGCTCAGGATTTCCCCGTGCGTGCGGGAATCGAAATATTTGAGCGGCAGTCGCTCGAGCTTCTCGTTGACGTCCTTGCGCAGGCCGTAGACGGTCTTCTGCGCGACGCCCGCCATGACGTACTGCTGGATGAAGCCGAACAGGGCGCTGATGATGTAGAGGACGCCCAGCAAGGCGAGAATTTGCCAAATGTAATGAAAATCGATCTTCGCGCCCGGCGTGCCCTGGATCTTGCCCATAAGGCCCTCGAACAGCTTCGTCGTCGCCTTGCCCATGATTTTCGGGCCGACGATGGAGAACACCGTGCTGAGCACGGCCGTCAGCAGGACGACGAGCAGCGAGACGCGGTACGGGCGCAGGTAGCCGATCAGGCGGCGCAGCGTGCCCTTGAAGTCCTTCGCCTTCTGCACGGGCATGCCCATGGCGCCCGGACCGCGTCCGGGCCCGAAGCCGAAGCCGGGTCCGGCGCCGCCGGGCCGCTGGCCGGGTCTGCCGGCGCCGCCCGGGCCGCCGCCCGCGGGTCCGCGTTGTTGTTCGCTCATGCGATTTCCTCCTCCGAGAGCTGTGACGTCACGATTTCGCGGTATACGGGGGACGACTGCAGCAGCTCGCGGTGCGTGCCGATCGCGGACACCTTGCCGTCGTCGAGGACGATGATGCGGTCGGCGTCCATGACGGTGCTGACGCGCTGCGCGACGATCAGGACGGTGGCGTCCGACGTCTCGCCGCGCAGCGCGGCGCGGAGCTTGGCGTCGGTCTTGAAGTCGAGCGCCGAGAAGCTGTCGTCGAACAAGTAGATCGACGGCTTGCGGACGAGCGCCCGCGCGATCGACAGCCGCTGCTTCTGGCCGCCGGACACGTTGGTGCCGCCCTGCGCGATCGGGGCGTCGAAGCCGTCCTTCATCTCGGAGACGAAGTCGTACGCCTGCGCCACGACGGCGGCATGGCGGACTTCCTCGTCCGTGGCGTCCGTCTTGCCGAAGCGGATGTTGTCCGCGATCGTGCCGGTGAACAGCACGGCCTTCTGCGGCACGAGGCCGATGCCCGAGCGCAGTTCTTCCTGCGTCAGCTCGCGGACGTCCGTGCCGCCGATCGTGATGCGGCCGCCGGAGACGTCGTAGAAGCGCGGGATGAGGTTGATCAGCGTCGATTTGCCGGAGCCGGTGCCGCCGATGATGGCGGTCACTTCGCCGGGTCCGGCCGCGAACGAGATGCCGGACAGCGCCGGCATCTCGGCGCCCGGGTAGTGGAACGACACGTCGTGGAACGCCAGCTCGCCGCGGACGGACGGGCGCTTCGCGCCGCCGTGCGCCGGATCGTGAATGTCCGGCACCGTGTGCAGCACTTCGTTGATCCGCGTCGCCGAAGCCGACGCGCGCGGAATCATGACGAACATCATGGAAGCGAAGATGAGGGCGAACATGATCTGCCACGCGTATTGGATGAAGGCCATCAGGTCGCCGACCGCCATGTGGCCGTCTTCGATGCGAAGGCCGCCGAACCAGACGATAAAGAGGCTGGCGAAGTTCAGCACGAGCATCATGATCGGCATGAGCGACGCCATGATGCGGTTGACCTTGATCGCGGTGTCCGTCAAGTCCGCGTTCGCGTCGTTGAAGCGCGTCTGCTCGTGCTTCGCGCGGTTGAAGGAACGGATGACGCGCATGCCGGTCAGGTTCTCGCGCAGCACGAGGTTCAGCTTGTCGATCTTGACCTGCATCACCTTGAACAGCGGCACGCCGCGGCTGACGACGGCGAAAATGACCAGCGCGAGAATCGGCACGATCGCGATGATGATGAGCGACAGATGGGCGTCCTTGTAAAGCGCCATGATGATGCCGCCGAAGCACATCATCGGCGCCGCGACCATGACCCGCATCATCATCATGAGCACCTGCTGCACCTGCGTGATGTCGTTCGTCGTCCGCGTGATGAGCGAGGCGGTGCCGATTTTATCGAACTCGTGGAGCGAATACTTCTCCACGTGGGCGAAGACGCGGCTGCGCAGGTCGCGGCCGAAGGCGCTGGACGACTTCGCGGACAGGAAGCTCGCGCCGATGGAGCAGAGGCCGCCGAGTAGCGCGATGAAGAGCATGAGGCCGCCGATTTTCCAGATGTACGGGTTGTCGCCCTTGACGACGCCTTTGTCGACGATGTCGGCGAGCAGCGTCGGCAGGTACAGGTCGGACAGCGACTGGAGAAACACGAACAGCAGCACGAAAAAGACGAGCAATCGGTACGGTTTCAGCATGCGGAGCAGTTTGAGCATGGAGATTCATTCACCTTCTTTGGACGTAGTGGGGGAATTGCAGCCGTTCCGGCACGGGCCGCCGTTCCCCGGTTCGGTTTCGCCGCCGCCGAAGAACGAAGCGACGTCGTGCAGCAGCTCGACCAGCTGATGCGCCCGGTCCGAGCCGAGATGCGCGACGAGCCGGGTCATCCGCTCCTGCATCGCGTCCTGCGCGAGCCCGGTCAGGCGCATGCCTTCCTCCGTCAGCGTGATGCGGACGGCGCGGCGGTCCTGCGGGTCGGCGCTGCGCTGCAGCAGCCCTTTGGCGACGAGCAGGTTGACGCTCTGCGTGATCGTCGGGGACGCCACGTTCAGCATCGTGCTGAGCTCCGACGCCTTGACGCCGGCGGGATTGCTGTCCGTGGCCCGGCGGATGCAGAACAGCGTCATCGTCTCGCTCGGCGTGCAGTTCTCGATCGGGTTGCGGTTGTTCCACGGGAGCTGCCGCAGCTGACGCAGGGCGCGGATGAGCTCGTGCGCGGAAGGGCTGGGGTGTTCGCGGTCATCCTGCATAAGCGGGTACTCCTTTGCTTGCCAATTAATTTGTTTAGCTAACCTAAGTATATGGGAGGGACGGAGAATGTCAAGAATCGTTTTTCCGGGCGCGACCGCCAAGTTGCTATTTATAAAGACGTCTAGTTTTGTGTACAATAGTAGGATAAGAGCGGATCGGCTTCCGTTCGAAGCCGACGCTTCGGACGGCGCATCCGCTAGAGTGGAGAAAGGTTGGTCGTTATGGAGAATAAGACATCATCCTCTAATTTTATCAGGAACATCGTGAGCGACGACCTGCAGTCCGGCAAGGTCGGCGAGGTCATCACCCGCTTTCCGCCGGAGCCGAACGGCTACCTGCACATCGGGCACGCGAAATCGATCTGCCTCAACTTCGAGCTGGCCGACGAGTTCAAGGGCAAGACGAACCTGCGCTTCGACGATACGAATCCCGTGAAGGAAGATACCGAGTTCGTGGAAGCGATCCAGGAGGACGTCCGCTGGCTCGGCTTCGAGTGGGACGACCTGCGTTTCGCCTCGGATTATTTCGAAGAGCTGTACGACCGCGCGGTGCTGCTGATCAAGAAGGGCAAGGCGTACGTCGACGACTTGACCGCCGAGCAAATGCGCGAAATGCGCGGCACCCTGACGCAGCCCGGCCAGAACAGCCCGCACCGCGACCGGAGCGTCGACGAGAACCTGGACTTGTTCGCCCGCATGCGGGCCGGCGAATTCAAGGACGGCGAGCGCGTGCTCCGCGCCAAGATCGACATGGCGTCGCCGAACATCAACCTGCGCGACCCGGCGCTGTACCGCATCGCGCACGCCCATCATCACCGCACGGGCGACGCGTGGAAAATCTATCCGATGTACGACTACGCGCATCCGATCAGCGACGCGATCGAAGGCGTGACGCATTCCGTCTGCACGCTGGAATTCGAAGACCACCGGCCGCTCTACGACTGGGTCATCGAAGAATGCGAGATGTCGGCGAAGCCGCGTCAATACGAATTCGCCCGCCTGAACGTGACGAACACGATCATGAGCAAGCGCTATTTGAAAATGCTCGTGGACAAAGGCGTCGTCGAAAGCTGGGACGATCCCCGCATGCCGACGATCAGCGGCCTGCGCCGCAAAGGCTTCACGCCGGAAGCGCTGCGCGCCTTCTGCCGCGAGATCGGCGTCGCCCGCGCGTACAGCGTCGTGGACGAGCGCATGCTGGAGTTCTTCATCCGCGAGGACCTGAAGTTGAAGGCGCCGCGCACGATGGCCGTGCTGGACCCGCTGAAGGTCGTCATCACGAACTACCCGGAAGGGCAAACGGAGCTGCTGGACGCCGAGAACAATTCGGAAAACGAAGCGATGGGCATCCGCCAAATCCCGTTCTCCCGCGAAATCTACATCGAGCGCGACGACTTCATGGAGAACCCGCCGAGCAAATATTTCCGGCTGTTCCCGGGCAACGAGGTCCGGCTGAAGAACGCGTACTTCATCAAGTGCGAGGACGTCGTCAAGGACGCGGACGGCAACGTGACCGAGCTGCGCTGCACGTACGATCCGGAGACGAAGAGCGGCACCGGCTTCACCGGCCGCAAGGTCAAGGGGACGATCCACTGGGTGGAGGCGTCGCAAGCCGTGCCGGCGGAATTCCGCCTGTTCGAGCCGCTGCTGCTCGACGACGAGGCCGACGGGGACAAGGAGTTCCTCGACCGCATCAACCCGAACTCGCTGACGACGCTGCAGGGCTTCGTCGAGCCGAACATGAAGGACGCCAAGGGGCAGGACAAGTTCCAGTTCTTCCGCCACGGCTACTTCAACGTCGATCCGAAGCACGCGACGCCGGAGCGGATCGTGTTCAACCGCATCGTGTCGCTGAAGAGCTCGTTCGACCCGAAGGCGTGACGCTTGTGAGCTAGCCGGCGAGCGGAACGCCGGCAGATACGTGAAGGGCCGTCCCTGCGGGGGCGGTCCTTTTTGTTTGTTTGGGGGAAATGGGGGCAGCGAGCGGTATTGCGCGTCGTTCTTGGGGCGGGGGTTCCCGCAGGGTTGGGGAGGCGGGTGAATGTACGGCGCTGAGTACCGATATGGAGCGGATTTGGCGTTTGGCGGGTGCATGTATGGTACGCGGTGCCGTGCATGCGAATCTAAGACGGGATACCCCAATGATAAAACAAGCCGTACGCCCTATGGCGTACGGCTTGTTTGCGGCGAAAAGAACGTCAAGCGGTCAGTGCCACTTCACGACGTCCTCGTACGGCAGGAAGGAGCGGTCGCCAGGCGTCTCCGCCGGCCGGCCGAACGGCATTTGGGCGATGAGCGTCCACGAGGCGGGAACGTCCCACTCCGCTTTCACCTGGTCGTCGATGATCGGGTTGTAGTGCTGCAGCGACGCGCCGAGACCTTGTTCGGTCAGGCCGAGCCAAACGGCGTACTGGAGCAGCGCGCTGCCTTGATGCGACCAATTGTGGAAATGCATCTGGTACGACGGCGACGATTTCGCCTGCATCGCTTTGACCGTCGTTTCGTCCTCGAAGAACAGCACCGTGCCGGCGCCGCCTTTGAAGCCGTTCATGCGGTCCTGCGTCGCGCCGAATTTTTCCGCCGGGACGTGGGCGCGGAGCGTTTCGGTCACGAGGTCCCAGAGCTTGGCGTGATTGGCGCCCGTCAGCACGACGAGGCGGCCGCTCTGCATGTTGAAGGCGGACGGCGCGTGCAGCGCGTTCCGAACCACGTCTTCGACCGCGGCGCGCGGCACCTCCGGCGAGTTGGTCAGCTTGCGAATGGAGCGGCGTCCTTTGACGATTTCGGCGAACGACATCGATCTCATCCTTTCGTCGGGAAAATGGGATGGCGGTCAGGCTGGTCATCCCCCGCCGCCCGTCTGTTATCGAGGGGGGCGGGACGCTCGTTCACGGGCGGGAACGGCACGGCGAGCAGAGCCGGCTTACAGTCTGGCGGCAGCGGCCGCGCAGCCTAGCGTTCGCTTTCGCCGTTGATTTCTTCCTGTTTTATTATAGACTTCCTTCCGGTTCGGCTGCAAAGCCCGCAAGCTTGCGCCGGGCTTTCTTCACAATCGCTTCACGGCCCTCTATACTGGAGAAAACGCGCATCTAGCGAAAACGGAGCGGAAGGAGCGTCATGCGCATGAGAGCGGAGGAAGTGACCGGCATCCTCCTCGCGGGCGGACGGAGCTCGCGGATGGGACGCAACAAGGCGCTGCTGCCGGTGGGCGGCAAGCCGCTGCTGCGGCATGCGGCGGAGGCGATGCTCGCTCTTGGCCTGCGGCGCGTCGTCGTCGCCTGCGGTCCGGCGGAGCGCGCGGGCGACTACGGGCCGCTGCTCGCGGGCTTGCCGGGCGAGATCGGCTTCGCGGCCGACCGCTTCCCGGATAGCGGGCCGCTCGCGGGCCTGCATGCCGCGCTGACCGCGATGCCGGCGCCCGGCTACGGCTTCGCGATGGCCTGCGACATGCCGGCGTTGTCGGCGCCGCTGCTGGCGCGGCTGCTTCGGGCCGTCGGGGAGGCGGCGCCGGGCGGAGCGGACTGGCCCGCAACTGCGGGCGCCGTCGGCGATTCCGCGTCGGAACCCGCGGGCGGCGTAGTCGTCGCGGGCACGGGAGAAACGGTCGCGCCGGCAGGCGGCATTGCCCGCGGCGCGGCCGGCGGAGGCGAAGAACCCGCCGCGGCCGGCGCGCCTCCGAACGCCCCCGAGCCGGCTGCCGCAGCCGCGGCTGCCGGAGGCGCCAAGGCCGAAGGCCGCGAGGCATTCCGCGGCCCGCAGCTGATCCGCGCGGCGGGGCAGCCCTTCCACGCGCTGTACCATACGAGCGCGGCCGCGGAGCTGGCGTCGCGGCTGGCGCGCGGGGACCTGCGCGTCATGGCGCTCGCCGGCGCGCTGCGGACGCTCGAGCTGACGCCGGACGCGGACGAGGAAGGCGCGTTCGCGAACCTGAACACGCCGGACGCGTACGAACGATACGTCCGTCTCGGCGAACAACCGAAAGCCCCTTGACCGTTCGCGGAAGCTCCGCGCGGGTCAAGGGGCTTTGCCTTTATCTCGCCATTATCCTTATCTTTAAAGTTGCCGTTAATGTCGCCAATCGTGGCTGTTGCTTTATCTTGCCTCCGCCGCGCCGCCGCGCCGCGGCCGCCTGCTTCTACGAAGCGATGCCGCCCGGCACGCTCGCGTCGACGCGGGCTTTGCCGCCGCTGCCGATCCACGATTTTTTCCACGAGCCTTGGATCAGGAAGATGAGCGCGACGCACAGCGCCGCGACGCCGCTCACGATCAGGAAGCCGGGCGCGTACGAGCCGGTGGACAGCTTCAGGTTGCCGAGCAGCTTCGGCAGGAAGTAGCCGCCGAGACCGCCCGCGGCGCCGACGATGCCGGTCACGATGCCGATCTCGTTTTGGAAGCGGAGCGGAACGAGCTGGAACACGGAGCCGTTGCCCATGCCGAGCGCCATCATGCCGACGAACAGCAGCACGAGGATGACCGGGAGCGCCGGGAGGGACGAGATGCAGGCCATCATGAGCGCCACGATGCCGTAAAGCAGCATCAGCATGCGGATGCCGCCGATCCGGTCGGCCAGCCAGCCGCCGACGGGGCGGAAGAAGCTGCCGGCGATGACGCACAGCGTGGTGAAGTCGGCCGCCCGTACGGGGCTCAGGCCGTATTGGGTATTGAAGAAGATGGTCAGGTAGTTGGACATGCCCACGAAGCCGCCGAACGTGACGCCGTAGAACACGCAGAACATCCACGTGTCGCGCTGCCGCAGCACGGCGCCGTAATCGGACAGCTTGCGCGGCGCGGGCTGGTTCGGGCTGTCCTTCGCCAGAACGGAGAAGACGACGAACACGATGACGATCGGGATGAGCGCAAGGCCGAAGACGACGTGCCACGTGCCGAAATGCTGCGCGATCCGGTTCGCGAACAGCGTCGAGAACACGGTGCCGCTGTTGCCGGCGCCGGCGATGCCCATCGCCAGGCCCTGGTATTTCGGCGGGTACCAGCGGCTCGCGAGCGGCAGGGCGGCGGCGAACGAGGCGCCGGCGATGCCGAGCATGAGGGCGACGCCGTACAGCTCGTTCAAGGAGTCGACGAACTTCCAGCCCCAGACGAGCGGGACCATCGTCAGCAGCAGCCCGAGCTGGCCGGTGCGCTTCGGCCCGATGACGTCCGTCAGGTAGCCGAGCACGAGGCGCAGCACCGAGCCGCCGAGGACGGGCAGCGCGACGAGGTTGGCTTTCTGCGCGGCGTCCATTTGGTAGTCGCCCATAATGACGACGGCGAGCGGCCCGAGGAGCGACCAAACCATAAAGCTCAAATCGAAATACAGAAACGCGCTCAGCAGCGAAGGGCCGTGCCCGCTTTTCAAGAAACTTTTGCGATCCATCATCCTGCAAAACTCCTCTCCATGGTTGGCGTTGCTTCTCTCTCTCCATCATTCCTGCCGGATGCCGGCCGGCGGAAATCCGCGAACGGGCAGGGCCCGGAACAACCGAAAAGGCCGCATCGCAGTCAAATAGAACTGCAACGCGGCCTCATTGCCACCCGGCCGCACGTCGGTGTGCGCGCCGGTTCATTCGCGGATCCACATCTTTGTGATCTTGTTTGCATTATAGAGGCGGCCGAAAACGGATGTCAATATACCTGACATTATTTTCGGGAAAAAAGGCGATAACAGATTTCAGGCTCGCAGCCCCCGGTTCACCCGTGAATGAGCTGGTACACCTTGACGATCGACGCGGAAATGTCCCCGATCCGCTTGCGTTCGTTCATCGCCTGTTTGCGGAGGAAGTCGTACGCTTCCGCTTCCGTAATGCCCTTGATCTCGCACAGCACGGCCTTCGCCTGATCGATCCATTTGCGCTCCTCGATCCGCTGCAGAAGCTGCTCGCGTTCTTCCGCCCAGCGCCGGCGCTGCCGGAACGCGCGGACGCTCCACTGGAGCGCGATCTTCGTCTCGCGGGAGCCCATGGAAGCGAACAGGATCCCGTCGAGCTCGCAGCCCCAATCGGCGTCCGGCGGGACGTCCCCGTCCGGGCAGAGCCACAGCGTCGGCAGCCGGCGCATGCCCGCGACGGCGGATTGCCAGCCGGCCAGCGCCGCGGCCGGGACATGCAGGACGACCGCGTCGACGGCGCCGACGGCGGCGCGGGCTTCGCTCTCGCCGGCCGCGCGGCGCAGCGACTTGCAGCATCGCCGCAGACTGTCCGCGGCCGCGGGCGGCGTTTCGTTCTCAAGCAACAAAATCGACTTCATGGACCTTCACCTCGCTAAACTGGGGCTTAAGCGTTCGTGGCTGTTTATGCCGGTTATGAATGTCACGTATGGTTACACGGAATCGCTTCGAATAACGCGCATTTCGAAGGGCTTCTTCTTTGTATTATGAATTGGGCGGGGTTTACGTGTCAAGATAGTTGACATATGTCTGAAGGCGATCTATAATCGGGTCAAGAACTTTCGATCCGACGGCACAACGGCGTGCCCTTACGATCCGGCAATGGAGCCTATCCCGAGCGTCTTGTTTTCTTTGGCGCGGGGATGGGCTTTTTATGGTTTCATCCGAGTTGTCATTCGCGTTTCGCCCTCACTTTACGTTTAGGAGAGATCGCCATGAAGAAGAAGCTGGTCATGATCGGAAACGGAATGGCGGGCGTCTCGTTCGTCGAACAGCTGCTGAAGCTGAACCCGGGCCGGTACGACATCTCGATTATCGGCGCGGAGCCGCATCCGAACTATAACCGCATTATGCTCTCGTCCGTCCTCGCCGGCGACGCCGGCCTGAACGAGATCGTGCTGAACGATTGGGATTGGTACCAAGACAACGGCATCGCGCTGCTCGCCGGACAGGAGGCGGTCGAGGTGGATGCCGCGAAGCGCGAGGTGCGCACGGACCGCGGCGCGGCGCTGCCGTACGACGAGCTCGTATTCGCAACGGGCTCGCTGCCGTTCATGCTGCCGCTGCCCGGCGCCGACAAGGAAGGCGTCATCGCGTTCCGCGACATCAAGGACTGCGAGACGATGATGGAGGCGGCGAAACGATACCGCAAGGCGATCGTCATCGGCGGGGGCCTGCTCGGTCTCGAAGCGGCCCGCGGCCTGCTCCATCTCGGCATGGAAGCGGCCGTCGTGCATAACGGCCCGTTCCTCATGAACCGGCAGCTCGACGAGACGGCTTCGCGGATGCTGCGGACGGAGCTGGAGCGCCAAGGGATGACGTTCCTGCTGAATAAGCAGTCCGCCGCCATTACGGGCGAGTCGCGCGTCACAGGCTTGACGTTCACGGACGGGACGCGCGCGGAAGCCGATCTGATCGTCATGGCGGTCGGCATCCGGCCGAACGCGGGATTGGCGGCGCGCAGCGGCGTATCGGTCCAGACCGGCATCGTGGTGAACGATTATATGGAAACGAATCTCCCGCACGTCTATGCCGTCGGCGAGTGCGCGGAGCACCGCGGCGTGGCGTACGGCCTCGTGGCGCCGCTCTACGAGCAGGGAGCGGTGCTGGCCAAGCGGCTGGCCGGCGCGGAAACCGCGGGATACGCGGGCTCGGTGCCGTCGACGAAGCTGAAGGTATCGGGCGTGAACGTCTTCTCGGCGGGCCGGTATACCGACGATCCCGGCACGAGGGCGCTCCGCGTGCAGGATGACCTGGACGGCATCTATAAGAAAGTCGTGTTCGAGAACGGCCGCGTCGTCGGCGCGGTGCTGTTCGGCGACACGAGCGACGGCTCGAAGCTGTTCGCCGCGATCCGCAGCGGGAAAGACTACGCGGGCAGCGAGCGGGAGCTGCTGTTCGGCCCGTCCGGCGGAGGCGGCAAGCCCGCGGGCGCGGAGGATCTCGCGGCGGCGATGAGCGGCGACGAAATCGTCTGCGGCTGCAACGGCGTGACGAAGGATATGCTCGTGGACGCCATCACGGAGAAGGGCTGCGCCAGCGTGCCCGAGCTGAAGGCGTGCACGAAGGCGTCCGGCGGCTGCGGCGGGTGCAAGCCGCTCGTGGAAGCGATCCTGACGTCGACGCTCGGCGCCGACAAGGTGGCGGCGGTGAAGGAAGGCATTTGCGGCTGCACGAAGCTGACGCGCGACGAGATCGTCGGCGCCATCCGGGAGATGCGTCTCACGACGACGAAGGAAGCGATGCACGTGCTGGAGTGGAGCAATCCGGAGGGCTGCTCCAAGTGCCGGCCGGCGCTCAATTACTATATCGGGATGGCGTTCCCGGAGGAGCACGAGGACGAACGGGCGTCCCGCTTCGTCAACGAGCGCAGCCACGCCAACATCCAGAAGGACGGCACGTACTCCGTGGTCCCGCGGATTTACGGCGGCGTGACGACGCCGGAGGACTTGAAGCGGATCGCGACGGTCGCGGAGAAGTACCGGGTGCCGCTCGTCAAGATTACCGGCGGCCAGCGGATCGATCTGCTCGGCGTGAAGAAGGAGGACCTGCCGGGCATGTGGGAGGACCTCGACATGCCGTCGGGGTACGCCTACGGCAAGTCGCTCCGCACGGTCAAGACCTGCGTCGGCAACACTTTCTGCCGCTTCGGCACCCAGGACGCGATGAAGATGGGCGTCGACCTGGAGAAGAAATTCGAGCGGCTCGACACGCCGCATAAAGTGAAGCTCGCCGTGTCGGGCTGCCCGCGCAACTGCGCGGAGGCGACGATCAAGGACCTCGGCGTCGTCGCGATCGACGGCGGTTGGGAGCTGCACGTCGCGGGCAACGGCGGCACCCGCGTCCGGGCCGCGGAGCTGCTGACGAAGGTGAAGACCGAGGAGGAGGTGCTGGAGTGGACCGGCGCGTACCTCCAGTACTACCGCGAAACGGCGAATTATTTGGAACGCACGAGCGAATGGTGCCAGCGCGTCGGACTCGACGCGGTCAAGGCAGCGCTCGCGGACAAAGCGGACCGCGACGCGCTGAACGCCCGCATCGACGCGACGCTCGGGCTGACGCGGGATCCGTGGAAGGAGATCATCGAGAACGCCGAGCTGCGCAGCGCGTTCGAGACGCTGACCGCGCCGGCGGACGCGAAGTAACGGCCGCGGCACGCTGCGGATAGGGTCGGGTCGGGGACGGCTTTAACCGAATGAGACAGAGACGCGCTGCCGCCCGGGCGGCAGCCGCGCAAAGGAGCGGAAGAGCGATGAACGAAGTGATTGTGGGCCATATTGACGAGTTTCCCGCGCGGTCGGGGCGCATATTCCGGATGGACGGCTTGGAGCTGGCGCTGTTCAAGCTGTCCGACGGCACGGTCCGGGCGGTGGAGAACCGGTGTCCGCACAAGGGCGGACAGCTCTCCGAAGGCATCGTCTGCGACCATCACGTCTACTGCCCGCTGCACGATTGGAAGATCGACCTGCGCGACGGGCTCGTGCAGGCGCCCGACGAGGGCTGCGTGGCACCGTACCGGGTCGAGGTGGACGAAAGCGGCAACGTCGTATTGTTTCTGAAGGAAGAGGCGGAAGCGAAGGTATCGTAGATCGAGCAAGCATACGGGGCGGCAAGGGGCGCGCGCAGGAGCGCCCGGGCCGGCAGAAGCGGATCGGACCAAGACGGGAGGCGGCGGCATGGCGCGATTGGAAGGGAAAACGATAGCGGTGACGGGCGCGCGCAAGGCGGAGGAGTTCGGCAGGATGGTGGCCAAATTCGGCGGGACGATGGTGCTCCGTCCGGCGCAGGGCGACGTGTTTCTCGACGACGCCCGGATCGAGGAGCAGCTGCGCGGGCTGATCGTCCGCCCGGCCGATTGGCTCGTGCTCACGACCGGCACGGGGACCGAGGCGCTGCTGGAGGCGGCGGACCGGCTCGGTCTCCTGATGCCGTTCCTCGCGGCGCTCGGGCGGATGCGCATCGCGGCGCGCGGCTACAAGACCGTGAACGCGCTGCGCAAATACGGCCAGGCGCCGGACGCGCGCGACGACGACGGCACGACGGCGGGGCTGCTGCGCGCGATGGGGCAGCGCGGCCTCGCCGGCGCGCGGATCGCGCTGCAGCTGTACGGCGATCCCGCGCCGCGGCTCACCGGCGAGCTCGCCGCCCGCGGCGCCGTCTGCGAGGAGCTGCTGCCGTACCGCCATCTGCCGCCGGAAGGCGCCGTGCTCCGGCAGCTGCTGGACGAGATCGCGGGCCGGCGCGTGGATGCCGTCGCGTTCACGAGCACGGCGCAGGTCCGCTGCGTGATGGGCCGCGCGGCCGAGCTGGGCCTGCTGGAAGCCGTGCGCGAGGCGTTCGCCGGTGACGTGCTCGCGGCATCCGTCGGCAAGGTGTCGGCCGAAGCGCTGCGCGAGGAAGGCGTGGAGCGGGTGCTGTACCCGGAGGAGGAGCGGATGGGCAGCCTGATCGTGGCGCTCGGGAAGCATTTCGGCGCCGCGGGGGGCCATCACGTGGCGTAAAGAGCGGCGCCCGGCGCCAAGCACGCAAGAGAACGGGGGCCTCTCCGGACGGAGGGGCTCTTTTTCGCGCCTTGCGGAGCGGGCGATTAGGAGCCGGGCCGCGCATCCTGTATAATCGGATTTGTTTCGATGAACGAAGGGGGCGGACGCGCGATGGCGGTTCGATGGACGGGAGACGCGGCCGCGTACGCGGACGGGCTGGAGCGGCTGCTGCGTGGCCATGCCGACGCGGCGACGGCCGTTCCGATGGCGGCGTATATGCGGGACCGGTTTCCGTTTCTCGGGATCCGCAATCCGGCGCGCACGGCGCTGACGAAAGCCTACGCGAAGGAGCATGGCGTACCTTCCGGCGAAGCGCTCGAAGCGGTCGCGCGGCGGCTGTGGGCGCTGCCGGAGCGGGAATTTCACTATGCGGCGCTGGAGCTGCTGACGAAGCGCAAGAAGGAGCTGCGCCCGGAGCAGACGGGACTGCTGGAGCAGCTGATCACGACGCACAGCTGGTGGGATACGGTGGACATGCTGGCGAACCATTTGGCCGGGGCGCTGTTCGCCAAGCACCCGGAGCTCGTTCCGGCGTTCGCGGAGAAATGGATCGCGTCGGACGACCTGTGGCTGCGCCGCTCGGCGATTCTGTTCCAGCTCGGCTACAAGGCGGGCACCGATGCGGAGCTGCTGTTCGCGCTCATCCGCCGCACGGCGGGCGAGAGCGATTTTTTCATGCGCAAGGCGATCGGCTGGGTGCTGCGGGAGTACGCCAAGACGAATCCGGAGGCGGTGCGGGCGTTCGTGCGCCGGGCGGAGCTGTCGCCGCTCAGCGTGCGCGAGGCGCTGAAGCATATCGGAGAGTAGCCCGAACGGCGTCGCACAAGGCTTTTGGCCGCATTGCAAAAGGTATTTGACGGGCATGCTCGTCCCGTGGTATTCTAATTCCAACAAAGTAGGTAGGAATTATAGGAATAAGGTGGTGCCGAAGATGAATCATCCCATTACGATCCGGAGCGGCGAGATCGAGCTGTCCGGCGTGCTTCAATATCCCGTCGTGCCGGAAGGCGCGAAATGCGGCAACAAATATCCGCTCGTCATCGTCTGCCACGGCTTCATCGGCAACCGGATGGGCACGGACCGGCTGTTCGTGGAAGCGGCGGAGCGGCTGACGCGCAGCGGCTATCTCGTGCTCCGCTTCGATTACGGCGGCTGCGGCGAGAGCGGCGGCGACTACGGCGGCGGCGGTCTGGACGCGCTCATCGAGCAGACCCGCACGGTCATCGACTACGCGTCGAGCCTCGACCTGGTGGATTCGGAGCGGCTGATCCTGCTCGGCCACAGCCTGGGCGGCGCGGTCGCGGTGCTGACGGCGGCGCGGGATTCGCGCGTGAAGTCGCTCGTCCTGTGGGCGCCGGTCGCGCATCCGTTCATGGATATTCGCAACATCATCGGAACCAAGGCGATCGAGGAGATCGAGAACGTCGGCAAGACCGACTACATGCATTACCAATTCACCAAGCGCTTCGCGGACTCGCTGGCTCAGTACCAGCCGCTCACGGAGCTGCGCGGCTTCGGCGGCGACGTGCTGATCGTGCACGGAACGGCCGATACGGTCGTGCCGGTCGACTACTGCTTCCTGTACCAGAAAATGTTCTGGCTCCGCAAAGAGGGCAATTGCGACAAAGAGGTCATCCTGCAGGGCGACCATACCTTCTCGAGCAAAACCTCGCGCGACGAGCTGTTCGATATTTCGCTGCGCTGGATCGACGCGGTCGGCAAACGCCGCAGCGATTGGAGCTTGTGGACGATCTGACGGGAAATTCCCGCAGGCGTCAGCCGCCTTGGACCGACACGGTCGCGGGCGGCTTTTCGCTTTCCGGCATGCGTCATAAACGCCGTTATACCGCCGGAATCGCTGCATTGCGTCTCGTTGCGCTGCTTGTCTTGCTGCTTGCTTCGCTGCTGGTTTCGCATCTTGTTCCATACCTCGTTCGGATCCGGGTTTCCTACCCGATCGAGCCGTCTTTTGCGGCCATTGCAACAATTTCGGCGTCTGCTTTCGTCGGTTAGGGTAAGACTAAACCTACAACGACGAAACGAGTGGTGGTATAGATGAGAAAGCTTTGGCTGGCAACGCTGGCGCTGTCGGTCGTGCTTGCGGGGGGCTGCGGCTCTGCCGGGGGCAACGGCGGCGCGACGGGCGGGACGAATCCGGGGAACGCCGCGCCGCCGGCGCAGACGCCGGACAACGGCAATGCGCCGCAGACGACGCCGGAGCAGCCCGGATCGGGCAACGGCGGGAACGCGGGCGCGGGCAATAACGGGGCGCAGACGCCTCCCGCGGAGAACGGCAATTCCGGCTCGAACGAGCCGCCGCCGCCCGCGCAGCCGACGGCCGAAGAGCTGCTCGCGCAGCGCGTCGCGAAGATGACGCTGGACGAGAAGGTCGGCGAGATGCTCATCGCCGGCCTCGACGGCACGACGGCGAGCGCGCAGGCGAAGCGCATGATTCAGGAGCAGCATGTCGGCGGCTTTATTTTCTATAAGAACAATGTCACGACCCCCGCGGGCGTGGCCGCTTACGTCAATCAGCTGAAGGCGTGGAACAAGGCCAATCCCGCGCCGCTCTTCATCTCGGTGGACCAGGAAGGCGGGCGCGTCAGCCGGCTGCCCGGCCTGTTGAAAATCCCGCCCGCCCGGACGATCGGCGACACGGGCGACGCGGCGTACGCGGGACAGATCGGCACCGCGCTCGGGAAGGCGGGCAAGCTGATGGGCTTCAACGTCGATTTCGCCCCGGTGCTGGACATCAACAGCAATCCGAACAATCCGGTCATCGGCGACCGCTCCTTCGGCACGACGCCGAAGCGCGTGACCGACATGGGGCTCTCCGTCCTGGAGAGCATCCGCGGGCAGGGCGTCGTGCCGGTCGTGAAGCATTTTCCGGGCCATGGGGATACCTCGGTGGATTCCCACCTGGAGCTGCCCGTCGTGAACAAGACCTTGGCGCAGCTGAAGGCGTTCGAATGGGTGCCCTTCAAGGCGGCCGTCGAGGACGGGGCCGACATGGTGATGGTGGCGCATATCCTGTTCCCGAAGATCGACCCGTCGCATCCGGCCTCGCTGTCGAAGACGATCATCACGGACGAACTGCGCGGCGAGCTTGGCTTCCAAGGCGTCGTCATCACGGACGACATGACGATGGGCGCGATCTCCGAGCATTTCGGCCTGGCCCAGGCCGCCGTGACGTCGGTGAAGGCCGGCAGCGACATCATTCTGCTCGCGCACGGGTACGACGATGCCAAGACGGTCGTCGGCGCGCTGAAGCAGGCCGTGCAGAAGGGCGCGATTACGCAGCAGCGGATCGACGAAAGCGTGACGCGCATCCTGGCGCTCAAGCAGCGCTACAAGCTGAGCGACGCGGCGATTCCGGCGAAGCCGGACGTGAGCGGCGTGAACGCGATCATCAAGAAGGCCGTGTCGGCGCACTGACCGGCCGGCGAACCAGGAGGCATCCGTCCCGGCCGCGCGCGAAGCCGTTCCCGGCGGTCTCCATGGCCGCCCGCGGGAACGGCTTATTTTTTTGCAATTCTGGGGAAACCTACAGTATACTGTGCGGAGCCGAAGCGCGAGACGCAAGGTCAAGGAGGCGCAATCATGCCAGTCATCGATGAAAGCATCGTGTCGATGCTCGATCAGAACATCGACACGATCAAAGGCAAGGACGGAACGATCATACTCGTGGGGCCGATCCGGCTCCCCGTCAATCTCGACGGCGAGACCGTCGTATTTCAATGGTACTGCTGGCTGCCGTGCAAGGATCTCGTCCATAAGGAGGGCGGCTGCAAGGAGAAGGAGCGGACGGAGTTTCTGATCGAGCAGCTGTCGGCTTCCAATCTGGCGGAGAAGCAGCAATCGAGCGTGCTCGTCCACGGGGATTTCGCGAACGCGGAGGATGCCCTCATCCGGATGCACAGCATCTGCCATACGGGCGACATATTCGGAAGCAAGCGGTGCGATTGCGGCTATCAGCTGCACCAGTCCATGAAAATGATCGCGTCGCACGGCGCCGGGGCGCTGTTCTACCTGGCGAACCACGAGGGGCGCGGCATCGGGCTGTTCAGCAAGGCGATGGCGTACCTGCTGCAGGAGAAGGGCTACGACACGGTCGACGCGAACCTGGAGCTCGGCTTCAAGGACGACGCGCGCAGCTACGACGACACGCTGGTCGTGCTGAAGCACTTGCGCAGCAAGCCGGTCACGCTGATCACGAACAATCCGCGCAAGCTGGAGGCGCTCAAGGCGTCCGGCCTGAACGTCGACGGCCGGGTGCCGCTGTGGGGCGACGTTTCGGAATTCAACCAAAAGTATTTGCAGACGAAGGTGAACCGCTCCGGCCATTTCGACGAGGAGCAGTCGGTTCGCCGGCCGTAGGGCGGCGGGGGACGGGACCCGGCGCCCGAACGGAACGAAGACGCGGGACCGCGGGGAGCGGGCAGCATAGGCTGTCCGCTCCTCTTTTTTGTGCGCGGGAAACGTTTAACCGGCGGGCGATGATGAAAGACTGATAGCATCGCGTTATAAAAAACCAATCATGTTTGGCGGCGCATCGTCGTATCTATTAGTATTCCGGCCGATCTGGGGTACCGGAAACGATAGGATAGGGTGGTGTGCCGCTTGGCAAAAACGATTGTTTACCCGCATCGGGGCGAAGTGAAGGGCGTCGTCCGGGTTCCTCCGTCCAAGTATCATTTGCACCGCGCGCTCATCTTCGGTTCCCTGGCGGACGGGGAGACGGTCATCCGCGGCAAATCCGGCGCGCTGCACATCAAGGACACGCTCCGTTCGCTGCAGGACTTCGGCATCGCGGTGAAGCCGACCGAGGACGGCTACAGGGTCAAGGGCGGGCCGTACAAGCCTCGCAACGGCAAGATTCGGGTCGGCAGCTCCGGCTCGACGCTGCAATTCATGCTCGGGCTGGGCAGCTTGTCCGAAGGCCGGCCGGCTACATACGACGGGCATAAGGCGCTGCGGGAACGGCCCATCGGCCCGCTGCTGGAGGCGCTCGGCGCCGTCGGCATCGGCTGGCAGGCCGACCGGCACAAGATGCCGGTCACGATCGCGCCCGGACGGCCGCGCGGCGGGCTCGTCCAAGTGCCGGGCACGCTCAGTCAGTGGATCTCCGGTCTGCTGATCGCGGCGCCGTTCGCCGCCGCGGACACGGTGATCGAGGCGCTGCCGCCGGTCAACGAGCTGACGTACGTCCGGCTCACCATCCAGATGATGCGGCAGTTCGGCATCGTCATCGAAGAGGAGCCGGGCGGCGCGAGATGGCGGGTGCCCGCGGGACAGACGTACCGGGCGACGGAAATCGCGATCGAGCCGGACCTGTCCTCGTCGGCCTTCCTGCTCGCGCTCGCCGCGCTCTATCCGGCGGACCTGACGCTGCAGGGCATCGCGGGGAAAGGCACGCATCCGGAAAACCGGGTGCTCGAGATCGTCGAGGAGCTGGGCATACCGCTGGCGTACGATCCCGCCGGCGAAGGGCTGCGCATCCGCCACGCCGGCATTCGGCCGACGAGCGGCCTCGACATCGACATGCGGGACATCCCGGACCTCATTCCGGTGCTGTCCGTCGTCGCGGCGCTGTCGCGGGGCCAGACGGTGCTGCGCAATATCGGGCCGGGCCGGATGAAGGAATCGAACCGCGTCAAGGCGATGCTGCAGCTGAACAAGATGGGCGCGCGCATCGAGGAGACCGGGGACGACCTCGTCATCGAAGGCGTCGAGCGGCTGAAGGGCGCGGCGATCTCCACGTACAACGACCATCGCGTCCAAATGGCGTTCACGCTGGCCGGCCTCCGGTCGGAGGACGGGGTCAGCGCGCTGACGTACCCGAACGCGTACCGGATCTCGTACCCCGAGTTCTTCCGGCATCTGGAGGCGGTCGGGGTGAACGTCCGCGAGCCGGCGCTGAGCCGCTGAAGCGGGATTCGGCACCGTCGCATCGGGTTCAACCCTAGGCAATCGACGCGCCAGGCGGCTTCGGCGCGGTCCCGGCGGATCGCCGCGGAAGGCCGGAGCGGCGCCTTGGCGCCACTTCAAGCACAAACAGAGGAGATCGAATCGGGATGAAGACGGATAACAGACAGGATCACGACTATTTGTTTCTGGACCGGCTGGAGCGGGCGGACGCGCGGAAGACCGCGGTCGTCGATTTGAACGGCGGCCGCCCGGTCGCGCTGACCTTCGGCGAGCTGAACGAGCTGAGCGACCGCGCCGCGCAAGGGCTGATCGATCTCGGGGTGGAGGCGGGCGAGAACGTCGCCTATCTGCTGCCGAACGGGTGGGAGTTCGTCGTGCTGACGCTTGCGATCTGGAAGGCGGGAGCGGTTGCCTGCCCGATGCTGCCGGCGCTGCGGGAACGGGAAATCCCGTTCATCATGCGCAAGTCGAACAGCAAGGTGCTGATCATCGCGGAGGAGCACAAGGGCTTCCGCTACGGCGAGCTGATCGGGCGCATCCTCGGCGAGCTGCCGGGTATGCGGTCGCTGATCACGATCAAGCCGGGCAGCCCGGCCCGCCGGAAGACAAGCCTCGGCGGCTTGGCCGCCCAAGCGCCGGACCGCGCGCGGCTCGGGCGGCGGCGGCCGGGAGCTTCGGCGGCTTCGCAGCTGCTCTTCACGTCGGGCACGACGGGCGAGCCGAAGGGCGTTGTGCACACGCACGGCACGCTCGGCCACGGCGTCGCCGCGCACGTGGAGGCGCTCGGACTCACCCCGGACGACCGGGTCTGGATTCCGTCGCCGATGGCGCATCAGACCGGCTTCCTATACGGCATGTCGCTCGCGCTTTATCTCGGCGCGACCCAGATCTGCCAGTCGGTCTGGCAGATGGACACCGCCCGCGCCGCCATCGAGGAGCACGGCGCGACGTTCGTGCAGGCGGCGATGCCGTTTCTGGCCGATCTGACGCGCGTGAGCGCGCCGCCGAAGGGCCTGGGCGCGTTCGTCGCCACGGGCGCCCCGGTGCCGCGCAAGCTGGCGCAGGAAGCGGCGGAGAAGCTGAGCTGCAAGGTGGTCGGCGGCTGGGGTTCGACCGAGTCGTGCATGATCAGCGTCGGCAGCGTGCGGGCGTACGGCGAGGCGTCCTGGAACACGGACGGACGGGCCATCGCGGGCCGCGACATGAAGGTGACCGACGAGGAAGGACGGACGCTGCCGCCGGGCAAGGAAGGGTTGTTCAAGGTCAGAACGCCCGCCATGTTCACGGCGTACCTCGACCATCCGGAATGGTACGAAGCGGCGGTGGATCCGGACGGATTCTTCAACACCGGCGACCTGGCGGTCATCGACGAGGAGGGCAATCTTCGGCTGACCGGCAGGGTGAAGGACATCATCAACCGCGGCGGCATGAAGGTGCCGGTCGCGGAGGTCGAGAACGTGCTGTACCAGATGGACCGGCTGCGGGACGTCGCGATCGTCGGCATGCCGGACGAGCGGCTGAACGAGCGGATCTGCGCGTACGTGTCGCTGCGGAATGCCGAGGACACGCTCCGGCTGGACGAGCTGACGGCGTATCTCAAGTCGCAGGGCGTCGCCAAAATCTATTGGCCGGAGCGGCTCGAGGTCATCGGCGACATGCCGCGCACGACGACGGGCAAGATCCAGAAGTTTATTTTGCGGCAGTCGATCGCGGACAAGCTGGGCGCCGAGCTGCAGTGGACGAGCCGGGCGGAATGATCCGTCCGGACGGCCGTACGCGCGCCTTCCGGCTTGCGCGCGTCGCGGGGCCGATTGCGTGCGTTACCAAGCGTTTATAACCGTTGGAGAGGTAGGGGCATATGGAAGAGACGGCGTTCTTGAAATTAAAAGACGAAGTGGAGCGTTACGTGCACGGCCGGCTGCGGGAGCTGTCCGAGCGGATCGAGGAGACCGGGGAATGCGGGCCGGACGTCTGGGCGGAGCTGCGCGAGCGCGGCTATTTGCGCCTGGCGGCGCCGGAAGCCTACGGCGGCCGTGGCTTAAGCTTCACGCAGTATTTGCGGCTGCTGGAGCTGTTCTCGCAGTCGCACGGCTCGATCCGGATGATCGTGCACGTCATTAACGGCGTGTGGCGGCCGATCGATTTTCTCGCGACCGAGGAGCAGCGCGAACGGTTCGTGAAGCCGCTCGTGCGCGGCGAGATCAGCGTCGCGTTCACGCTGACGGAGCCGAACGCCGGTTCCGGGGCGGACATCGAGACGTCCGCGCGCCTGGAAGGCGGCGAGTACGTCCTGAACGGGGAGAAGTGGCTCATCACGTTCGGCGACACCGCGGACTATCTCATGCTCTATTGCCGGATGGAAGGGACGCGCGGCTACGACGGGACGATGGCGCTGCTCGTGCCGCGCACGGCCCCCGGCGTCGAAATCAGGCTCATGCCGCCGACGCTCGGGCTGACGGGCACGGGCCACGCGCATATCGTATTGAAGGACGCGCGCGTCCCCGCGGCGAACCTGCTCGGCGATATCGGCCAAGGGCTCGCGGGCGCGCTGAACGGCTTCCTCGATCCGAGCCGGGTGTGCGTCGGCATGACGTGCGTCGGTCTGGCGCAGCGCGCGTTCGATCTGGCCGTCATGCGGAGCGGCGAGCGCGTGACGTTCGGCAAGCCGCTCAGCCAGCGGCAGGTCGTGCAGACGTGGATCGCCGAGATGGCGACGGACATCGAAGCCGCCCGGCAGCTCGTCATGCACGCGGGCCGGCTGAAGGACGCCGGCGCGCTGACGCCGCCGCCCGCCTCGATGGCGAAGCTGTACGCGCTCGAGATGCTGCAGCGGGTGACGGACAAGGCCCAGCAGATCTGGGGCGGCATCGGGTATTTCAAGGGCTACGAGATCGAGCGCATCTACCGCGACGCGCGGGCGCAGAAGTTCGAGGAAGGCACGGCGGAGATTCAGAAGGCGGTCATTGCCAAGCATATTTTGGCGGAAAGGTGAGGGCGCGATGATACCAACGCTCTTGCTCCGACCGGGCCGGATCGGCTCGCTGGCGCTCGACCATCGGATGCTGATGGGGGCGATGCACCTCGGCATCGAAGGAGACCGCTCGCAGCTCGGGCAGCTCGCGGCTTTCTACGAGGAGCGGGTGCGCGGCGGCGCGGCGCTCATCGTCACGGGCCATGCCGCCGTCCTGCCCGAAGGCGGGGGGCACGGCATGTACGACCTGACCGCGGCGGACCATCGCGAGCAGCTGCGCGAGCTGGCGGGCCGGATCCGCGCGGCGGGCGGCAAGCTCGCCCTGCAGCTGACGCATACCGGCCGGTACGCCCGCGGCGAAGAGACCGGGCTCGCGCCGCGGGCGCCGAGCGCGATCGCTTCGCGGCTGACGCGCGAGACGCCGGAAGCCTTGACGCTCGCGGACATTGCGCGCGTGCAGGAGGCGTTCGCCGAGGGCGCGGCGTTCGCGCGGGACGCGGGGTTCCACGCGATCGAGATCATGGGCTCCGAAGGCTATCTGCTGAACGAATTCATGTCGCCGCTCACGAACGCGCGGGATGACGGCTATGGCGGCACGCTCGAGGGACGCATCCGGATGAGCGCCGAGGTCGTCGCGCGGATCCGGGAGCGGGTCGGGCGCGAGTTTCCCGTCATCTTCCGCATGTCCGGCGACGACTGCATGGACGGCAGCACGACGCCTGCGGAGACGCTGGCGCTCGCCCGGGCGCTGGAGCGCAGCGGGGCCGACGCGCTGAACGTCGGCATCGGCTGGCACGAATCGCGGCTGCCGACCGTCGGGGCGACGGTGCCGGCCGGGGCGTTCGCGCACATCGTCGGCGCCGTCCGCGGCGCGGTCGGCATCCCGGTCATCGGGGCGAACCGCCTTCATACGCCGGAGGCGGCCGAGCAGGCGCTCGCCCGGGGCGACATGGATTTCGTCGCGCCGGCTAGACCGTGGCTCGCCGACCCCGAGTTCGCGCGGAAGATCCTGCAGGCCGACCGCGACGGGCTGAACGTCTGCCTGGCCTGCAACCAGGCCTGCCTCGACCGGGCGTTCGCGCGCAAGACGGTGGGCTGCCTGGTGAACCCGCGGGCCGGCAGGGAGGCGGAGCCGTTCGTCCGCGCGGCCGCGCCGCTGACGGTCGCCGTCGTCGGCGGCGGGGTCGCAGGGCTGCAGGCGGCCAAGACGGCCGCGGAGCGGGGCCACGCCGTCACGCTGTTCGAGGCGCGCGAGAGGCTCGGCGGGCAATTCCTGCTCGCCTCGCGGATTCCCGGCAAGGCCGTGTTCCGCGAGACGCTGCGCTATTATACGGTGGCGCTGCAGCGGCTCGGCGTCGACGTGCGCACGAACGTGTCGCCGTCCGCGGACGAGCTGCGGGCGTTCGACCGGGTCGTCGTCGCCACGGGCGTGCAGCCGCACGTGCCGGAGACGCTGGCGGGCGCGGATCTGCCGCTGGTGTGCACGTACGCGGAGCTGCTGGCCGGCGGGCGGCCGCTCGGGCGGCGCATCGTCATCGTGGGCGGCGGCGGCATCGGCAGCGACGTCGCCCATTACATCGCCGAGACGGCGGCGCTCCGGCCGGACGTGCACGCGTTCTTCGCGGAGCGCGGCTATGCGGCCGCGCCGGCCCAGGCGGCCCCGGTGCGCATCACGCTCGTGTCGCGTTCGGAGAAGGTGGCCAAGGGCGTCGGGGTGACGACGCGCTGGGTGCTGCTCGAGGAGCTGAAGCGGCGGGGCGTCGACGTGCTGAAGGGCTATCGCTGCCGCGCCGTCGTCCCCGGCGGCGTCTGGGTGGAGAACGACGTGGAGGAACGGTTCCTGGAGGCGGATCAGGTCGTGCTGTGCACGGGCCAGCGGTCGCGCACGGAGTGGATGGGCCTGCTGGGGGAGGGCGACCGGCGGCCGGACGTGGTCGGCGGCGCCAGCGACGCGGCGGAGCTGAACGCCGCGCGCGCGATCCGGCAGGCGTACGAGATCGCCATGACCTTGTAGGAATAGCGGGCAAGATCGAAAACGAGTGCGAGAGGACGGATAGCAGTGACGGAATCGTTTAAAGGCAAGAAGGTGCTGATTACGGGCAGCTCGCGGGGCATCGGACGGGCGACCGCCCTCGCGTTCGCGAAGGCGGGCGCGGACGTCGCCATCCATTACCGGCGGGACGAGGACGCCGCGCGGGAGACGGCCGAGGAAGCGCGCCGCTGCGGCGGGCAGGTGCTCGTCTGCAAGGCGGAGCTGGAGTCGTCGGCGGAGATCGACGCCATGTTCGACATGATCGCGAGCGAATGGGGCGCGCTCGACGTCTTCATGGCGAACGCGGCGGCGACCGCGTTCAAGCCGATCATGGAGACGAAGGATTACCACGTCGACCGGACGTACCAGGTCATCGTGAAGAGCGTGCTGCACGCGGTCCAGCGCGCGGTGCCGCTCATGGAAGGCCGGCCGGGGCGGATCATCACCGTGTCCAGCCTGGGCAGCCAGTTCACGCTGCCGAACTACTCCAACATCGGCTCGGCCAAGGCGGCGCTGGAATCGCTGACCCGCTACCTGGGCGCGGAGCTCGGCCCGAAGGGCATCACGAGCAACGCCATCTCGCCCGGCGTCGTCGAGACGGACTCCGTGCGGTTCTACGCCAAGGAGCGCTTCGAGACGTTCAAAGCGAACGTGACGCGCCGCACCCCGCTCGGCCGGCTGACGCAGCCGGAGGACGTCTCCGGCGTCGCGCTGTTCCTGGCGAGCGAGGCGGCCGGCTTCATCACGGGCCAGATCATCTCCGTCGACGGTGGCCTGACGCTGATCTCGTACGACATCGACGGGAATTGACGGCGGGCGCGAGGCCGTTCCGAAGGTTCGGACCCCGTCTAATCGGCAAGAAAAAGGAGCTGCGTCGGCGCAGCTCCTTTTTCTTGCGATGCGAGGATGGGCAGGGGGACGGACCGAGAACGGGTTACCCGTGCCGCGGCGCCCACAGCATGATCGACACGCCGATCAGGCAGACCGCCGCGCCGAGGCAATCGTACAGGTCGGGCGCCTTGCGGTCGACGAGCCAGCCCCACAGCACCGCAAGCGCGACGAAGACGCCGCCGTACGCGGCATAGACCCGCCCGAACGAGGGGAAGCTTTGAAAAGTCGGAAGGATGCCGTACAGCACGAGGACGAGGCTGCCGGCGATGCCGAACCAGAGCGGCTTGGCGTCCTTGAGCCACAGCCAGACGAGATAGCCGCCGCCGATCTCCGCGAGACCGGCCAAGATGAACAAAACGATGGCGATGAACATGAATGGGCTCCTCTCCCCGTCGTGGGACGTGTAATGGGAAGCTTCGGCCGGAGTACGCGGCACGGATCTACCGAGAAGAACGGTACCCGGTACGGTACGACGGGAAAATCACGCGCTGGCGCCTATGTAGGGTACCTCGTACGGTACAGGAGCGCGAAATCGTGGTTTCGTGCCGATGAGCGGTACCACGTACGGTACATGAGCGGAAAATCACGCACCGGCGCCGATGTACGGTACCACGTACGGTACATGAGCGCGAAATCGCGGCTTCGTGCCGAAGAACGGTACCACGTACGGTACATGATCGCAAAGTCGTGGCTCAGCGCTGATGAACGTCACCTAGTACGGTACATAAGTAGAATACTACGTACTAACTCCAAAAAGCAGCCCATCGGACACAACCGTAATGAGCAGAAGCGGCGGCAGGGGCGCAGCCCCGAACGCGCGAAGAAGAGCGACTTCGGTGCGCAGCGCCACGGGAGCGCTTCTCGCGCGTTCGGGACGGAGTCCGAGTCCTCCGCCGCCTTTGGCAGCGCCACGGGAGCCCTTCTCGCGCGTTCGGGAGCCCATGCCCTCCGCCGTCATTGGTGCGCAGCGCCACAAGAGTGCTTCTCGCGTACCCTCCGCCGCAAAAAAAGAGGCTTGACGTATCCGCCGCCTCAAGCTATCATAGCCAAAGACTAACTAACGTTCGTTAGGCTGGTATGTCCGCACCGCACGCGAAGCATACTCGCCCTTGCATGGATAAAGGAGGAATCCCATGACCGCCAAGAGCATCAAGCAAGCCGCCCTGACGCTGTTCGCGGAATCGGGGTACGAGGGCGTCTCCCTGTCGGAGATCGCCAAATCCGTCGGCATCAAGACGCCGTCGATCTACGCGCATTTCGAGTCCAAGGAGCAGCTCTTCCTCGAGCTGCTGGAGGACGCCGTGCACGAGGAGAGCGGCAAGTTCGTGCAGTTGCTCGCCGGCATGGCGGACCGGCCGCCGCTGGAGCGGTTCTATGCCGCGTTTCGTTTTCTCACCGACCTGGACGGCCTGACGAAGGGCCAATCGTTCCTCAAGCGGACGATGCTCATGCCGCCGCGCAATCTCGAGGACCGGCTGCGCACGGCATTCATCGCCTACGAGCATGTCTTTACCGTGCCCATGCAGCGGCTGCTTCATGAGTACGCCGGGCCGGGCGGCTTCGGCGAGGAGCAGGCGGAACGTCTGCTCGCGCTCTTTTACGCCTTGGCGGACGGACTGCTGGTGGAACATAAATTGTACGATACCGAGCTGTACCGGCGCCGCCAGACGCTGGTCTGGGGCTGTCTGCAGGAAGCGCTCCGGCTGGCGCAGTCGGAAAGGAAGGGGTGACGCATCATGGCATGGCTGTATTTGCTGATCGCGGGCGGGCTGGAGGTCGCTTGGGCCTACGGGCTGCAGGAATCGGAGGGCTTCACGAAATGGCTGCCGAGCGTCGTCACGGTCGCGCTTCTGGCGGCCAGCTTCTTCTGCTTCGCCAAGGCGATGAAGCGCGTCGAGATCGGCACGGCGTACGCGGTGTTCACGGGCATCGGTTCGGTCGGCACCGTGATTGTGTCCATCGCGGTGCTGGATGAGCCGGTGAACGTGCCGAAGCTGCTGTTCATCGCGCTGCTCGTCGGCGGCATCGTCGGCCTGAAGGTCGTGTCCGGGCGGACGGAAGCCGAGGAAGCGGCTTCCCGGCCGAAAGCGATGGCCGACGCGGAAACGGCCGCGGACTGAAACGCAAGCGCGAAAAAGAAAAGGGGGGATCGGCCGTGTCATGGCTGTTTTTGTTGCTGTCGGGACTCGGGGAAGTCGGGGGCGTCACGGGCATGAAGCTGTCGAACGGCTTCAAGAACTGGAGGGGCACGCTGCTCGCCCTGGCCTCGGGGTTCGTCAGCTTCTATTGTTTGTCGCGCGCGCTGCAGGCGATTCCGATCAGCACGGCGTACGCCATCTGGACGGGGATCGGCTCGGTGGGGAGCGTCATCCTCGGCATGCTGCTCTTCGGCGAATCGCGGGACAAACGCAAGCTGCTCTTCATCGGCATGATCATCGTCGGGGTGGCGGGACTCAAAATCGTCGGCGGCGGGCACTGAGGCCTGCCGCTTTTTTTGCGTGCGGACGGGCGCGCAGGGGCGGAACGCGGTGCTGCCGCGGCCGTAACTTTGTTGTTGCTTTTTCGTTACGCTTTTGTAACGCACGCCGCCTTCGATCCGGGTAAGATGAGCATGTAAGCCGACAACGTCACTTGTCCCGACTACTACGAAGAGGTGGATATAGATGAACGCAGCAACGAATACACCAGCTTGGAAAACGTGGGGCAAACTCGCCCTCGCAGGACTCATCACGGCAGGCGCCGTTACGTTCGCGGCCGGCCCTCAAGCCAGCGCGGCGCAAGCTACGGGCGCCGTTCCGGCTAGCCTGAGCGCGCAGACCGGCAGCACGTACATCAAGACGATCTACAGCCTCGCGAAAAAAGGCCAGATTCCGGGTCTGCAGGCCATCGCCGGCAAAACGCCGATTTCCGCGGTCCACTATAAATGGGGCCAGCCCGAGAAGGGCGGCGACCAGAAAGGCAACCATTACGAGCTGTACAACTTCGGCATGGGCCAAGGCGCGTACGGCTTCGGCGTGAACAAAGCCGGCGTCATCTACGACCTGCGCAACTTCGGCCAATCCGTCGACCGGTCGGTCGGCATCAAATCGCTGACGTTCGCGTCCGTCATCCGGACGCTCGGCATGCCGAAGGAAGTGCGCTGGAACGGCACGGACAAAATTTACGTCTACCATCCGTCCGCGATGTACGAGCTGAAATTCGTCGGCCCGGGCACGGTCGTCAAAGGCAAGATCGCGCACATCGACCATATCAACGTCTACTCGGCGAAAGCGGCGGCGCAATAATCCGCTCCCGAGCGCAGCAAAAACACCGTTCCCGAACCGGCGCAGCCGGAGGGAACGGTGTTTTTTGCGTATTCGCCAACCGCCGGCCGCCATGCCGCCCGCGTTATACCCGCACGCCGCCCATCAGCCCGAGCAGCTCCTCCGCCGGGTAGGCGCCGGACAGCGCGTACCGGTTGTTGAAGACGAAGAACGGCACGCCCGTGACCCCGATCTGGCGCGCCCGTCTGAGATCGGCCTCGACCTCGTCGTCGCCTTCGCCGCGCGCAAGCCGCGCTTCAAGCTCGCCGGCATCCAGACCGAGCGAATCGGCGATCGCGAGCAGAGTCGACAGCGCCGTCACGTCCTCGCCGTCTTCGAAATACGCCTTGAACAGCGCTTCGACGGCTTCGTCCTTCCGGTCCTCCGGCAGGAGCGCGACGAAACGGTGCGCGAGGCGCGTGTTCGGCATGTTGCGGGCGCGATCGAACCGGAACGTGAGGCCGACCGCCGCACCCGCCTTCGTGACATGCTCCACGACCCGCTTCAGCGACTCCGGCCCGCCCATCTTGCGCATCATCGCCTCGTCGAAGGCGCGGCCTTCCGGCGGCAAATGGGGATCGAGCTGGTACGCGTGGTAGGCGACGGTGACGGGCTCGTCGTGTTGTTCGGCCCACAGCGCGAGGGCGCGGGACAGGTTCTGCTTCCCGATTCGGCACCAAGGACAAGCGACGTCGGAGTAGAGGTCAATATGCATGCGTTCGCGACAACCTTTCCTTAGTTGAAGTTGACGGCGGCTCGCCCGGTCAAGGGCGCTCGCGCGCGAAAGTTCTCCTTTCATGCTAATGCAGATCGGGGAATCAAGCAAGCCGGGAACGAAGGATGCCAAATGATGCCGGACCGAAGCGGGGCGCCGCGCGCCATGCCGAACACCTCTTGGCGGAAGCCGCCGGCGGCCCGAGAGCCGCCTTCGCCTTCCGCCAAGGGGTGCGTGTGTCAAGGAGCCGCGGCTCCTGTCCGTTCCATGTTTCGTGTCGTTTCGATTTCATGTTCATGTCGTTTCGATTCCACGTATGATGTCGGTTCAATAGAACGATTTGTTCACCGCGCCGCCTCTCGCGGCGGGACCCGTCGAGCACCAGTAGCTGATTCGCTTGTGCACGTCGAGCAGCGTCAGCCGGTGGCCGTGCTTGGCGCCGGTGTCGATGCCGATCTTGCCCTCGCCGAACCAGAGCTTGCCCGGTCTCGCGCCGAGCTTGAAGGTCGGCGTATGGCCGAAGACGACGGTATAATCGGTGTCGTTCGGGTGATTCAGGAAATCGTCGCGGATTTCGGTCAAATCCACGAGCGTCTGGCCGTGCAGGCCGACGCCCGGCCGGATGCCGGCGTGGACGAACAGATAGCCGTCCTCCATCCGGTAGCGGGGGAGGCTCCGAATCCAGCCGCTCCATTCCGCCGCTTCCGCCGCCGGCAAATGCGAATAATCGTATTGCCGGAGCAGCTTCAGCTCGTGGTTGCCCAGCAGCGCGCACGCGCCTTGCCGAACGAGCGCGCGGATGTAGCTCAGCGTGCCGTAGGTGCCGGGATAAGCGGCGTCGATATAGTCGCCCAGCAGAATCAAGCGGTCGCGGGAAGGATCGTATTCGGCGGCGGCGAGCAGCTGCCGGAGTCCTTCCTCGCAGCCATGGATGTCGGAGATGGCCAGCAAGCGTGTCGGTGCGATCGCGTTAGAGGACACTACCATCTTCTTCCTTTCTCTCTCTCTAATCCGCCTCCGGGTACAGGAAAGCGGAAACCTCCGGAATGGTCAGCCACCGCCGGCTGCCCGGCTCGAGCGGGCCTTCGTGCAGGAGGTACAGCCGCTGCCCGCAGTCGGATTCGATTTTGCAGCGCCAGCGCTTGCCTTCGAACAGGCTGTTCAGAACGGTCACCGGCAAGCCGTTCGGCAGCTCCCGGGACGGATCCGCCTCGTCCAGCGCCGTCAGCTCGGCGTCCTCCGGGCGGAACAGCAGCTCCGCGCGGGGGTCGTCCGGCAGCCCGGCGCCGCGCGGGAACATGCCGCGGACGGGGCGGCCGCCGCCGGGCAGACGCAGCGCGGCCGCGCCGTCCGGCAGCACCGCCGGCTCGCCCTTCAGGCTGTTGATGCCGCCGAGCAGCGAGCAGACCCACCGGCTTGCCGGCCGGTTGTAGCATTCTTCGGGCGAGCCGATCTGATCGATCTGCCCGCTGCGCATGATGAGCAGGCGGTCCGCCATCGCGAACGCCTCCTCGGGGTCGTGCGTCACGTGGAAGACGCTCGTGCCGAGCTTGCGGAACAGCTCCGCCATCTCCGTGCGCATCTCGACGCGCAGGCGCATGTCGAGGTTGGACAGCGGCTCGTCGAGCAGCAGCAGCTGCGGCCGCGTGGCGAGCGCCCGGGCGATGGCGACGCGCTGCTGCTGGCCGCCGGAGAGCTCGGGCGGCAGCCGTTTCTCCAGGCCGCCGAGCCGGAGCAGCGCCAGCAGCTCGCCGACCGTACGGTCGATGTCGGCCCGGGCCATCCGCTTGCGCTTCAAGCCGTAGGCGATGTTCTCGTAGACGGACAGGTGCGGCCACAGCGCGTAATCCTGGAATACCATGTTGACGCCGCGTTTCTCCGGCGCCAGCATCGTGCGGGAGGAGGCGATGACCGCGCCGTTCAGCAGCAGCTCGCCGCCGTCCGGCCGGAGCAGGCCGGCGACGAGCTGCAGCAGCGTCGACTTGCCGCAGCCCGAAGGGCCGAGCACGCTGATGATTTCGCCGGGCTGCATGTCGAACGAGATGCCCTTCAAGGCTTGGAACGCGCCGTAGCTGCGGCTCAGGAACCGGGCCGAAAGCAGCGGCGCCTCGGACGGCGCGGGCTGCGCGGCGGCGGCTCGATGCGGCGCCGGCACGCGTTCGCGAGCGGCGGCCGCGGATGATGCGGATGATGCGGATGGGGTCATGCTTTAACCTCCTTGCGCCGGAGCAGCAGCTCCAGTCCGAGAATGATCGCGATGACCACGACGGAGCCGAACACCGTCGCGGCCGAAGCGTAGCCGAATTTCAAGTCCTCGAACGCCTTGTTGATGGACACCGGCAGCGTCAGGAAATTCGGCGGGAATAGAATCGAGTTGACGGCGAGGTCGAACACGCCCGAGCCGAACGCCGCCAGCGCCGCCGAGAGCAGCGCGCCGCGGATGAGCGGCACGAGAATGACGCGGATCCGGCCGAAGAACGAACCGCCGTACAGCTGGGCCGCCGTCAGCAGCTGGGCGGGCACCTTCGCCATGGCGCCGACCAGCATCCGCGTGATGATCGGAATCGCGCCGGCGACCGAGGCGAGCACCAGAATCCACGGCGTGCCGTACAGCAGCAGGCCGACCTTCTCGAGCCACGGCTGGTTCCAGACGAAGATGTAGCCGATGCCGAGCACGACGCCCGGCACGGCGAGCGTCAGGATGGAGATCGTCTCGACGAACCGCTTGAAGCGGAAGTTCGAGTACGTCAGGACGTAGGCGACGCCGAGGCCGATCAGGAGCGCCAGCACGGCCGCGCCGGCCGCGATGAGCAGGGAGTGGCCGAGCCCCTTCAGCAGCTGCTGGCCGTCCGCGAACAGCGCCGCGTAATTGCCGAAGGTCCAGTTGCTCGGCTTGATGCCGCCGCTCGCGGTTTTCGCGAAGGACGTCCAGACGTTCGTCCCGATCGGGATGCCCAGGATGACGAGCAGCAGCAACGCGTTGCCCGCCGCCAGCGGCAGCTTGAGCCGGCCGGCAGGCTGCGGCACCAGCCGCTCGGCGCGGCCCGTTAGGAAGTCGAACCGCGAGCGGCGCATCGCGTAGAACTGCAGCGTCATCGCCGCGCCGATCAGCACGACGAGGTAGAACGACAGCACCCCGGCCATGTCGAACCGGATCGGCGACGTGTAGATCGCCGAGTAGATGGAATACGGCAGCGTCGGAAACCGGTATACGGCCGAGATCGAGGCCGGCAGCCCGAAGTCGCCGATCGTATCCATGAACACGAGAGCCGCGCCCGCCAGGAAGGCCGGCAGCAGCAGCGGCGCCTGGACCGTCCGCCAGGCGGTGAACGGCGAAGCGCCGCTCAGCCGCGCGGCCTGCGACAGCGAATCGACCTTCCACTCCATGGCGGAGTAGACGCTGAGATACGCGAGCGGGAACTTGCTGAGCGTCATGACCGCGATCAGGCCGGCGGGGCTGAAGATGAACGCGTTCACCCAATGCGCGCCGAAGACGGAGGCCGCGAGACCGTTCGGCGAAGCGAACATGACCCAGCCCTGCGACAGGATGAACGACGGCGTGATGAGCAGCACCCAGACGGCGGCGTCGAGCAGCTTGGCCGTCGGGAACGCCCGGCTTGCGCGGGTCATCGCCAGCGCGCCGCCGAGCGCCGTCGCGAGAATCGTCGTCCCGGACGCGAGCACGAGGGAGTTTTGCAGCGACTTCTGCCACAGCGGCCGCTCGGCGATTTCGAACAGAATGCGCCAGTCGCCGGGCTTCAGGCTTCCGAAAAAGATGCCGGGGAGCAGCACCTGAACGATGACTGCTCCCAGCGGGAAAAGCACGAGTATGAACAACAGCAGCGTTATCGGCCATCCGAGACGGCCGTCCGTGGAGCGGGCGAACATTACTTCACCGACTGGTCGGAGAACCACTGCTTGATGGTTGCTTCGTTATCGGCGGCCCAATCCGCCTTCGCCACGACGAGCTTCGCGTTCGCTTGGCGGTCGGCTTTCGCCTGGACGCCGGTCACGGACGGCTCGAAGTAGCTTTCGTCGCCTTTGTCGATCAAGGCTTGCTGCGTCTTCGGATCGAGCAGGAACTCGACGAACGCTTTCGCCGCGTCCGCGTTCTTCGTGTCCTTCTGGATGGCGGCCACGCGGACGGAGCCCGGAGCGCCTTCTTCCGGCCAGACGATTTCGATCGGGTCGCCTTGCGTCTTCATGACGTACGCGTTGCTCTCCTGCAGCGCCGCGACTTTGATCTCGCCGCCCTTGAGCGCTTCGACGACGTTCGGGTTTTTCGGGTAGACGTGCAGGCCGTTCTTCATCAGCGCGCTGAAGTAGTCCTTGCCGGCGTCCATGCCTTTGTCTTGGAAGAACCACGAGACGAACGGGTAAGCCGGCGCCGCGACGGCCGGGTCGGCCATGCCGATTTGGCCCTTGTACTTGGCGTTCGCGAAGTCCGCCCACGTTTTCGGCGCGTCCTCGGCTTTGATTTCGTTCTTGTTGTAGACGATAACGCCGGCGGCGTGCGTGCCGGTCGGGTAGAAGGCGCCGTCCGCGGGCACGAAGGATTTGGAGAAGTCCGTCAAGCCGGAAGCGTTCGCCGGCGTCCAGCCGGTGAGCAGCTCGCCCTGCTTGTCCAAGCCGTTGATCGACGGCATGGAATCCATCCAGACGACGTCCCAGTGCGGGTTGCCCTTCTCGGCTTCGATGCGGGACATGATTTCCGCGCCGTTGCCGCTGACGATATCCAGCTTGTAGCCCGTTTGCTCCTCGAACATCGGTTTGACGATGTCGTCGAAATCGTTCAGGTAGACGGTCAGCGTGCCTTTGCCGCCCGTTGCCGCGTCGGCCGCCGCATCGGCCGGCTGGTTGCCGGCGTTCGCCGCGCCGTTCGCCGCCGCGTCGTTCGTGCCGCCTGCCGCATTCGTGCCGCTTGCCGCGTTCGTCGTCGTATCCGCCGCGTTGCCGCCGTTCGCGTCGTTGTTGCTTTGGCTGCACGCCGTCGAGACGATCGACAGCAGCAGCAGCGTGGCTGCCATTCCCAACTTGCCGTTCATGCTTTTCATATGGTTCTTCTCTCCTCCGTCAAATGGTCTATGTCCAATTTAGGGGAGAAGTATCAGACGAACGTTAACGGCACGTCTAGTTTTTATGAAGTGTCATCTATATATATTGATATAAACATAGATGTCATCTATATTAAGCGGAGAGAGCGCGGCAACTGCCGAAACGAAAGAAGGGACGAGGGACATGAACGTGCAGCAGCTGCGGGTATTCGTGGAGGTATGCGGCGGCGGGACGCTGCAGGAGGCGGCGGCGAAGCTCGGGTTGAAGCAGCCGACGGTGAGCTTTCATTTGCGGAAGCTGGAGGAGGAGCTCGGCGTCAAGCTGTTCCACAAGCCCGCGCGGAGCCTCTTTCCGACCGAGAACGCGGCCGACCTGCTGCCGTACGCAAGGCGGATCGTATCGCTGATGGAGGACGTGGAGGCGATGATGGAGGAGCGTCGGGACAAAGGCGAGGGCAAGTTGAAGCTCGGCGCGAGCTATACGCCGGCGACGTATTTCCTGCCGCCGTACATGGCCGAATTCGGCCGGCGGCACCCCAGGACCCGCATCCAGCTCACCGTCAAGAAAGCGGGCAGCCTGCTGGAGATGCTGCGCAAGTACGAGATCGACGCCGCCGTCGTCTCGCTGCCGTCGGATCATCTGGACGGGCTGGTGATGGAGAAGCTGCTCGAGGACGAGCTCAAGCTGATGTTCTCCCCGGCGCATCCGCTCGCGCGGCGCGAGGAGCTGACCGCGGCGGAGCTGCAGGCGCAGACGTTCTTGCTGCACGAGGACGGCTCGACGTCGCGCAAGCTTACGGACGAGTGGGCGGCCGGCATCGGCCTCGTCTGGGAGTCCTTCATGGAGCTCGGGGCGATCGAGACGATCAAGGAAGCGGTGAAATGCAACATCGGGGTCGGCGTCCTGCCGAAGCGGAGCGTGCTGCGCGAAGCGGAATCCGGAGAGCTCGTCATGCGGGACCTGCCGCGGCACGCGAACCGGCGGCACATCTGCCTCGTGTACCGGAAGGAAGAGCAGATCTCCCGGCAGGTTCGCGCGTTCATCCAATACCTGCTGCACGAGCGGGGCGCGGCGGCGTTCGCGGTGCCCGGCTGAGCAGGCCGGAAGGCGGAGCATCGCGCGGGGGAACGATGAAGGAGTCGGAACGCGCCGCGGTATGCCGGAAGAAATCCCGGCGAAGATGGTTCCGTTGCCGGTCCATCGGGCAATGATGGTAACAGGGACGGACGAGACCGGAAGGAGGCGGGCGAAAATGATCGACATCGGCTTGTGCGGCTGGGGCGACCATTCGGAACTGTACCGCGAGGCGGGCGCGTCGCGCGGCAAGCTGCCGGTTTACGCGCAATGGTTTCGGGTAGTAGAAGTAGACAGTACCTTTTACGCGATTCAGGCGGCCTCCGTCCTGGAAAAATGGGCGAACGAGACGCCGGCGGACTTTCGGTTCGTGATCAAAGCCTACCAGGGCATGACCGGCCACGACCGCGGCGGACGAGGCGGACGCCGGCCGTACGAGAGCGACGAGGCGATGTTCGCGGCGTTCCTCGAGGCGATCGCGCCGATACGCGCGGCCGGCAAGCTGCTGGCCGTGCTCTTCCAGTACCCGCCGTGGTTCGACTGCACGCGTCGGAGCGTCGAGATTCTGCGCGCCGCCAAAGCCCGCATGGGCGATACGCCCTGCGCGCTGGAATTCCGCCACCAAAGCTGGTATGCGGACGGCATGACGGAGAAGACGCTCGCCTTCGCCCGGCGCGAGGGCTGGATCCATACCGTCTGCGACGAGCCGCAGGCCGGCGCCGGATCGATTCCGGTCGTGGAGGCGGCGACGGACGACGCGATGACGATCGTGCGGTTTCACGGGCGCAACGCGGACGGCTGGGTGACGGCGGGGCGTCCGGATTGGCGGGACGTGCGTTATCTGTATCGCTATGATGAAGCGGAGCTGACCGAGTGGGCGGCGCGCCTGCGGCGGCTGGAGCGGCTGTCGCGCGAGGTGTGCGTGCTGTTCAACAACAACTCCGGCGGGGATGCCGCCGACAACGCCCTGCAGCTGATGGCCATGCTCGGCCAGCTCCCGCCGCGGGGCAGCTTCGCGCTCGCGCCGCCCAAGGAAGCGCCGGAACAGCTGAAGCTGTTCGACCTCGAATAGAACCGGCCGCTTATCTGCAAAATAATCGGGTAACCGCCGTTGACAGTTTCAACTGTAACTGATATGATTACAGTACAAAGCGGGGTGACCTTCCACCATGAACAGCGAATTTACGATTGCCGTCCACAGTTTGGTTTACTTGGCGCACGTGCCGGAACGCATGGCTTCGAGCGAAGCCATCGCCGAGAACGTGTCGACCAACCCGGCCCGCATCCGGAAAGTGATGAGCTGCTTGAAGCGGGGCGGTTACGTCGATACGCGCGAAGGCGCGGGCGGCGGGTACCGGCTGACGCTGGATCCGGCGGTCGTCAATTTGGCCGACATCTATCGGCTCATGGCCCAAGGCTCCGTTATTCCGAGCTGGTGCTCGGGCGATCCGGATATGGATTGCGTCGTCGGCTCCAACATGCGGGAAGTCATGGATGGGATTTTCTGCAAGGCGGAGAAGCAGCTGGAGGCTTATTTCGGCGGAATCACGATTTCCGGTGTCTTGAGCCAGATCAAGGAATGCAGCGACTGTTAGCTTCGGTGAGACGGGTTATCCCTTCCCATAGCTTCGAACTTATCTGTAGAAAGGATGATTGACCATGGCAAACGTATTGACGAAAGACAACTTCAACCAAAGCATCGAGAGCGGCGTCACGCTCGTCGACTTCTGGGCCCCTTGGTGCGGACCTTGCAAAATGCAGCTTCCGATCGTCGAGGAGCTGTCCTCCGAGCTCGCCGGCACGGCGAACATCGGCAAAATCAACGTCGACGAGGAGCCTGAACTGGCTTCCCAATTCGGCGTCATGTCGATCCCGACGCTGATCCTGTTCAAGGACGGCCAACCGGTCGACAAAATGGTCGGCTTGCAGTCGAAGGATTCGCTGAAGTCGAAAATCCAAAACCAAATCTGAGGCTCCGGTTTTGCGATGGATGCTCCCGTGGTGCTCCGCACCAAAGTCGCATCCATTCGCAATACCTGCGCGCGGAATGGTTTGGGGGCTTAGGCCCCCCTCCCCCCTTGGGTGGGGGCTCGCCGGCCCGGGATTCGGGGCGAGACGAAGGATTGCTCCCGTGGTGCTTCGCACCAAGGTCGCTCTCCTTCGTCTCGCCCCGTTTTCGCGTGGGCCGGCTTCGCTGGGGGCTGCGCCGGCGGGCGGGTCGGCTGCGCCGCCCGCCCGGGCGCTGCGCGCCCCGGCTCGCCGCGTCTCATTTCACTCGACTGCCTCGCCAACATCCGGCCGCTGCGCGTCCCGGCTCACCACCCTCGTTGCACTCGGTTATCTCGCCAACAGCCCGGGCGCTGCGCGTCCCGGCTCACCGCGTCTCGTGTCCCTCGACTGCCTCGCCAACAGCCCGGCCGCTGCGCGTCCCGGCTCACCGCCCTCGTTGTACTCGGTTATCTCGCCAACTGCCTGGCCGCTGTGCGTCCCGGCTCACCGCCCTCGTTGTACTCGGTTATCTCGCCAACTGCCTGGCCGCTGTGCGTCCCGGCTCACCGCGTCTCATTTCCCTCGACTGCCTCGCCAACTACCCGGCCGCTGCGCGTCCCGGCTCACCGCCCTCGTTGCACTCGGTTGTCTCGCCAACAGCCTAGCCGCTGCGCGTCCCGATTTAATACTTTCGTAATCTTTTCGTTCTTCTTCGGTTACCTTCTTGGGCTATGCTGGCGGGGAGGCAAGGCGGAGTTCGCTTCCCGCCCGAGGAGAGGTATACTAGGAATAACAAGCGGCTTGGGCGGAAGGAGGCGGCGAGGTGAACGGGACGATCGTGATCGCGGACGACGAGAGCAACATTACCGACGTGTGCCGGCGCTATTTGGAGCGGGAAGGCTACCGGGTGCTCGTCGCGCAGGACGGGGAGGAGGCGCTTCGGCTGTGGGAGGCGCACGATCCGGATCTGCTCGTGCTGGACGTAATGATGCCGCGCGTCGACGGGTGGCAGGTGTGCGAGACGGTGCGGGCGCGCAGCGACGTGCCGGTCGTGCTGCTGACGGCGCGCGGCGAGGAGCCGGACCGGCTGCTGGGCTTGACGATGGGCGCCGACGATTATATCACGAAGCCGTTCAGTCCGCGGGAGCTGGTGCTGCGCGTGGGCAATATTTTGCGGCGCGTCGGGCGGTCCGCCGGCGGGGCGGCTCGCGGGGCTTCGAGCGGCGTCTCTGCGGAAGCGCAGCGGCCGGCCGGCGTGCTGGCGTTCGAGGGCTTGGCGATCTACCCGGCGGAGCGCCGGGTGGCGGTCGACGGGGCCGACGCGGAGCTGACGGTGAAGGAATTCGACCTGCTGCTGACGCTGGCGAGTTCGCCGGGGCGCGTGTTTTCGCGCAGCCAGCTGCTGAGCCTGATCTGGGACATCGGCTTCGAGGGCGACACGACGACGGTGACGGTCCATATCCGGCGGCTGCGCGAGAAGCTGGAGCCGGCGCCCTCCGAGCCGCGCTGGATCAAGACGGTTTGGGGCATCGGCTACAAGTTCGACGCCAAGGGGCAGCCATGAGGCTGCGCGTGTATTTGCTGCTTGCCAACGCGGTGAGCCTTCTGCTGATCGTCGTCATTCTCGTCTGTTTGTATCAATACATGCTGCTGTCGGAGCGGCAGCTGATCTGGCTTACGCTCGCCTCGCTCGGCGCGGGGCTGCTGTCCGCGCTGCTGCATTTCCTGCTCGTGCGGCCGGTCGAGGCGGCCGTCCGGCAGGTCGGCGAGGGCTCGGCGCGCATCGCGGACGGCGATCTCGGCGCGCGGGTGCCGCTCGTCGGGCCGGCGGAGCTGAAGACGCTCGCCGGGCAGTTCAACGAGATGGGCGGCCGGCTGGAGGCGAGCTTCCGGCAGCTGCAGGCGGCGGAGGCGGCACGGCGCGAGCTCGTCGCGAACCTGGCGCACGACCTGCGCACGCCGCTCGCGTCGCTGCAGGCCTACGCGGAGGCGCTGGAGGACGATATCGTGCCGGATGAGCCGACGAAGCGCCGCTACATGGCGACGATCCGCGGCGAGAGCATCCGGCTCGGGACGCTGATCCGCCAATTGTTCGAGATCAGCACGCTGGACGCCGCGAAGCGGCCCCTGCCCGAATCGCTGGCGGACATGGCGCGGACCGATTCCGTTCCGTGCGTCCTCGAGGACGTGCTCGTGGAGCTGCTCCCGCGCTTCGCGCCGTCGCTCGACGCGAGAGGGCTAAGACTGCGCGTGTCGCTGCCGGACGTGCCGCTCGTCTGCGGCCTCGCTTCGGAATCGCTGGCGCGGATCCTGCAAAACCTGCTCGAGAACGCGGTTCGGCACTCCCCCGCGGGCGGCTTGATCCGCATCGCGGGGGAGCCGGCCGACGGGGGCATGGTGCGCGTGAGCGTCGCCGACGAAGGCGCGGGCGTGCGGGAAGCGGACCGCGAGCGGATCTTCGAGCGGTTCTACCGCGCGGACCGCGCGCGCGGCCGAGACGGCGGGGGCGCGGGGCTCGGCCTCGCGATCGCCAAGTCGCTCGCGGAGCAGGCCGGCGGCCGCATCGGCGTCCAGCGCGGGGACGCCGCCGCTCCGGAAGCGGGGGCGGGACCGGGCAGCGCGTTCTGGTTCACGGTGCCGGCCGGCCGCGGCGATCCGGCGGGCGGCGCGCGCGCGGACGCGCGAAAGGCTCGAACCGAAATCGCGGGAACGAACGTTTAATTCATTGGATGCGCATGCTCGTGAAAAGGAGGCCGATCCCATGGCGGAATGGCTGAAGAAGGTGAGAAAGGGCTACGGGCGGAAGCTGGCGGGCCTGCATACGTGGAACGGCTGGATCGTCGTCGTGCTGACGTTCACGGGGCTGATTCTGTTCCAGGGGCTGTGGCGGGGCATCTTGGGGGAGGGCCGCGTGCTCATCCGGTACGTCCATATTATCGTGGGCCTCGCGTCGCTCGTCCCGGTGGTCTATTATTTGCTGCTGGCGGGCAAGCATTGGAAGCAGCTGCGGGGCAAGACGGCGCAGCGGGCCAATGTCGTCATCGTGCTGGCGCTGCTCGTCGGCTGGCTGCTCTCGGGGCTGGTGTTGTGGCAGTTCCGGCTCGTCGGACCGCGCGCAGCGGGCAATGCGCTATGGATTCACGACCTGCTGACATGGGTCGGCCTGCCGTACATCATCTATCATTCCGTCACGCGGTTGAAATGGCTCAAGGAGCCGCATCGCCGCACGGTCAAGACGGGGCGGGAGGGCGAAACCATGGCGGGCGGCGTGCATCCCGCGGCGCAGCCCGCCGCCGTCATGTCGCGCGCGACGTTCATCAAGACGGCGGTGGGCGCCGGCATCGCGATCGCGATCGGCCCGTCCTTCCTGAAGTGGCTCGGCGGCCAGCTGAGCGCCGGCACGAATTATGAGGAAGCGGTCGCGACGGACGCCAACAAGCTGTTCCCTGCGCCGGCGCCGCTGCCCGCCTCGAGCCCGCCGATCGGAGGCGGGAGCAAGGGCGAATTCCGCATATACACGGTGACGCCGATTCCGCATTTCGATAATACGACCTTCTCGTTCACGATCGACGGGCTGGTGGAGCGCAAGCAGCAGTGGAACTGGGAGCAGTTCGTGGCCCTGAAGCGCCAGGTGCAGGTGAGCGATTTCCACTGCGTGACGGGCTGGTCGGTCTACGGCAACACGTGGGAAGGCATCAAGCTGAAGGATTTTCTGCAGCTGGCGGGCGTGAAGCCGGGCGCGAAGACGGTCAAGTTCTACTCCGGCGACGGGGTGTACACGGACGCGCTGACGCTGGATCAGGCGAGCATGGACGACGTCCTCGTCGCGGTCATGCATGACGGCAAGCCGATTCCGAGCGATCTCGGCGGGCCTGTCCGGCTCGTCGTGCCGAAGATGTACGCGTACAAGTCCGTGAAGTGGCTGAACCGCATCGAGCTGATCGACGGCGATCATATCGGCTACTGGGAGCAGCGCGGCTACTCGAACGACGCTTGGGTGTAGGGCGAAGCGAGCGACGGCGTTGCAAGGATGTCAAGAGCCCGGCGCGGCGATGCGCCGGGCTTTTCGTTGTCCGGCGGCATTCGCGGCCATAGCGGAAAAGAGAAACATTTCCGCGCGAAACGCGTTTGACATTCACGTTGCGTAAAGGTGTAGAGTGAAGGTGTCGGGAGGCGAGAACATGGAATACACCGTGCAAAAGCTGGGCAGGCTCGCGGGCGTCAGCACGCGGACGCTGCGGTTTTACGACGAGATCGGCATCCTGAAGCCGGCCAGGACGAACTCGTCGGGGTACCGGATATACGGCCAGGCGGAGGTCGACAAGCTGCAGCAGATCTTGTTTTACCGCGAGCTCGGCGTCAATCTGGACAGCATCAAGGCGATCGTGAACGATCCGTCGTTCGACGGCGCGGCGGCCCTGCGACGGCATCGGGAACAGCTTCTCGATAAACGAAACCGGCTCGATGCGCTCATTGCGAACGTGGAGAAGACGATCGCATCGGCCGAAGGAGGAACGGACATGAGTGATCAGGAGAAGTTCGAAGGCTTCAAGCAGCGGATGATCGACGAGAACGAACGGAAATACGGCAAGGAAGCGCGGGAGAAATACGGCGACGACGCCGTGAACCGCTCGAACGCGAAGCTGAAAGGCATGACGCGGGAGCAGCACGAAGAGGTGAACCGGCTGACGCAGGAAGTGACGGACACGCTCGCGGAAGCGTTCGCGGCGGGCGATCCGGCGGGCGCGCTCGCCCAGAAGGCGGCGGACCTGCACCGGCAGTGGCTGACGTTCCACTGGGACGGCTACAGCAAGGAGGCGCACGCCAATCTGGCCCAAATGTACGTGGACGACGACCGCTTCAAGGCGTATTATGACGCCAAGCAGCCGGGCACGGCGGAATTTCTGCGCGACGCGATTCGGATCTATACCGGCGCGGATGCCGGCGAATAGAAGCCGCGATAAAGGCGCGGACAGGAACCGTGAAAAGAAGCGTGAATAGTTTCGAACAGAGATTGCGAATAGAGGCTTCAACTTAGAGGCTTCAACCCTAGAGGCTTCAACCCTAGAGGCTTCAATCAGAGGCTTCAATTAGAGATTTTAATCAGAGGCTTCGATTAGAGTAGAGGCTGCGAATAAGAGCTGCGAATAAAAGCCGCGCTTAGGAGCGGCGAGCGGAAGCCATGAACGGCAATAAAAAGACGAGGGAATGGATAAACGGCGAAAGGTGCCTCCCGCGGAAGCGGGAAGGCACCTTTTTCGAGCGCGCCGCGCCGGAGACGGCGCGCAGGCGGCACGTTCGTGCGCGTGCCGAACGAAGCCGCCCGGCTGCGGGCCTCCGGCCGGTATCGGCTCATGCCGGCCGCCGCTTCAGCGTTTACTTGTCCGTTTTCTTCTTCACGCTGCTGTAATTGGTGACGGACTTGGCGTCCTCGAGAACGTCGTTGACGAAAGCCATGTCCTGGTTTTTCGCCTTCATGTGCGTCGTGCCCTTGTAGTTGCCTTCGTGCGTTTTGTTTTCCATGGCGACGATCACCTCCAAGACGTAGTATGCGCGCCCGGCGGCCGGGCCATGCGAACCGCCGCAGGGCGGTACATGGATACGGGCGATCGCCGGAACCGGCGGCGATTTTAAATTTCCGTTAAATCCCCCATTGCGACAACTTTCGACATTCTTGATCCGATATACTGGGCTAATATGTCTATTTATGGCATTCGGAAACGATGATCGACGATATCGGGAGGCTTTCGGACCATGAACCATTGCATGTTTTGCGGACAACCCTTTTACGACGGCGATGCGCATGTCTGCGCGGAGACGTCGGGCTTCGACAAGCCCGCCCGGCAGGACGGCGGCGGCTGGAAAGCGGCCGTCGGGGCCGCCAAGCGGACGGATTACCGGCGAATGCTGGAGCTGCTCCGCAACCCGCAGCTGGCCGAAGAGCTCGAGCCGGGCAGGGACTGGATCTACGGCGCGGCCGGCCTTGCGGCGGCGATGCTCGGCTTCCTCCTGTGGGGCTGGATGGCCGGGACGAGAATCGAAGCGATGCTGGACGGGCTGTTCGGCGGCTTCGCCGGTCTGGCGGATATGACCGGGGCCTCGGGCGCGATCCGATCGCTGCTCACGGGCAAGCTGTTCCGGTTGGCCTTGATCTCGCTCGTATCCCTCTTCCTCGCGCTGTGGCTCGCGGGCAGCTGGCTGGGCGCGCGCAGACCGCCGCTCCGGGCGCTGCTGACCGTCATCGGCGGCTCGCAGTACCTGTTCGCCGTCGCTTTCGTCGCGGCGGGCCTGTTGGCGTTCGCCGACCTGCGCATCTCCTTCTTCATCCTCGCCGTCGCGCTGCTGACGGCGCTGGCGACGAACGTCGCGGCCGGCATGGAACTGGCCGGCGTTCCCAGGAGCCGCCGGTTCGCCTTCGCGGGCTGCGCGATCGCGGCCTACGCGGCGCTGATGACGTTCCTGTCGTTCCCGGCGATGTAGGCCGCCCGCTGGCGGAAAGTTCCGGCCGTCCCGCCGCGCGCATCGGGGCAAACAACCTTTCAATCCCGCGGCGCATCGGGTATAATGGCGTGAGATTGTTTATTACGGAACAGGGGTGTACGGCAATGGCTTTGAAGGCTGGAATCGTCGGCTTGCCGAACGTGGGCAAATCGACGCTGTTTAACGCAATCACGCAAGCGGGCGCGGAGTCCGCGAACTATCCGTTCTGCACGATCGACCCGAACGTCGGCGTCGTCGAAGTGCCGGACGAGCGTTTGGATAAATTGACGGAGCTGGTCGTGCCGAACCGCACGGTGCCGACCGCTTTCGAATTCATCGACATCGCGGGCATCGTCAAGGGCGCGAGCAAGGGCGAGGGGCTCGGCAACAAGTTCCTGGCGCATATCCGCGAGGTCGACGCCATCGTGCACGTGGTTCGCTGCTTCCAGGACGAGAATATCACGCACGTCTCGGGCAAGGTGGACCCGATCGGCGATATCAACACGATCAACCTGGAGCTGATCCTGGCGGACATCGATTCCGTCGACCGCAAGATCGAGCGTTCCCGCAAAAACCTCAAGGGCGGCGACAAGAAGGTCGCCCTCGAGGTCGAGACGCTGGAGCGCGTCAAAGAAGCGCTCTACAACGACATGCCGGCGCGCAGCATCGAGCTGTCGGACGAGGAGAAGCTCGTGATCCGCGACCTGCACCTGCTCACGATGAAGCCGGTGCTGTACGCGGCGAACGTCAGCGAAGCCGAAGCGGCGAATTCCGAGGGCAACGGCTTCGTCGAGCTCGTGCGCGAGTTCGCGAAGGCGGAGGGCGCGGAAGTCGTGCCGATCAGCGCGAAGGTGGAGTCGGAGATCGCGGAGCTCGAAGGCGAGGAGCAGGAGATGTTCCTGCAGGAGCTCGGCCTGACGGAGTCCGGCCTGAACCGGTTGATCCGCGCGGCTTACAAGCTGCTCGGCCTGTACACGTACTTCACGGCCGGCGTGCAGGAAGTGCGCGCCTGGACGATCCGCCAAGGCATGAAGGCGCCGCAGGCGGCGGGCGTCATCCATACCGACTTCGAGCGCGGCTTCATCCGCGCGGAGGTCGTCTCCTACGACGATCTCGTCGCGGCCGGCTCGATGAACGCGGCCAAGGAGCGCGGCCAGCTGCGTCTCGAAGGCAAAGAATACGTCGTGCAGGACGGCGACGTCATGCATTTCCGTTTCAACGTTTAGCGGATACGGGGAAGAAGGACTCGGGCAGCCGGGTCCTTTTCGGCGTGGACGCCCGCGTGAATGCCGGTCATCCAGAATTGTCACGTTTATGGAATGCCGCGCGATATGATATACTAAGAAGAAGACGAAGGTTTGGATTTTATTCTAAAAACCATTTATTGAGGTGAATGACAGTGTTGGACCGTTTACAGGCACTCGCCGACCGGTACGAGAAGCTGAGCGAGCTGTTGTGCGATCCGGACGTGGCCAGCGATCCGAAGAAACTTCGCGACTACTCCAAGGAGCAGTCCGATTTGCAGCCCGTTTACGCGGCATATAACGAATACAAGCAAGTAACCGAGCAGCTCGAAGACGCGAAGGTCATGCAGAACGAGAAGCTCGACGACGACATGCGCGAAATGGTCAAGATGGAGATCGACGAGCTGAGCGAGCGCCGGACGGAGCTGGAAGCCGAGATTCAAGTGCTCCTGCTGCCGAAGGACCCGAACGACGACAAGAACGTCATCGTCGAGATCCGCGGCGCGGCCGGGGGCGACGAAGCGGCGCTGTTCGCGTCGGATCTGTACCGCATGTACATGAAGTTCGCGGACGCCCAAGGCTGGCGCGTGGAGCTGATGGAGTCCAACGAGAGCGATCTCGGCGGCTTCAAGGAGGTCATCTTTATGGTGACGGGCAAAGGCGCGTACAGCAAGCTGAAATACGAGAGCGGCGCTCACCGCGTGCAGCGCATTCCGGTGACGGAATCCGGCGGCCGGATCCACACGTCCACGTCGACGGTGGCCGTCATGCCGGAGGTCGAAGAGGTCGAGGTCGAGATTCTCGACAAAGACATCCGCGTCGACACGTACTGCTCGAGCGGCGCGGGCGGCCAGTCCGTCAACACGACGAAATCCGCCGTGCGCGTGCTGCACGTGCCGACGGGCATCATGGCGCAGTGCCAGGACGGCAAGTCCCAGAACGAGAACAAGGCCAAGGCGCTGCAAGTGCTTCGCGCCCGCATCTCGGATATGAAGCGCCAAGAGGAAGAAGCGAAGTACGCCGGCGAGCGCAAGAGCAAGGTCGGCACGGGCGACCGCAGCGAGCGGATCCGCACGTACAACTACCCGCAGAGCCGGGTGACCGACCACCGCATCGGCCTGACGCTGCACAAGCTCGATTCCGTGCTGAACGGCGACATGGAGGAAATCATCAACGCCCTGACGCTCACGGAGCGGACGGAATTGATGGAGCGGGAAAACCTCGCGTAAGCGCGGGCGATCAGGGATTCGAACGGACGGGAGCTGCCTAACGGCGCTCCCGTTTTTGCCGCTTGGACGGCGGCGCGTAGAATGGGAACGGAAAGAGCAAGCACGGAAAGGGGCGAACAGGATATGGCGGAGCGGGAACAGCGGGCGGCCAAGGGGTCGAGCGGACCGGAAGACGCGGGAGCAGAGCGGGCTCGGGGAGCCGGTCAAGAAGAACGGCCTCCGGGCCTGGGAGACGCGCGGGAGCGGGAGCGCCTAGCGGAAGACGGGCAAGCGGACCGGCGCGACTCGGAAAGCGGACAAGCACGCCATCATGAACCGGAACCGGATCAACGGGTGGCGGGCGCGGTGCCTTCGGCAGCGGACGCAAGCGCCGATGAGTCCGGCTCTCCGCCGAAGAACCTGCCGGAGGGCGCCGGTTGGACGATGTTCAAACCGCTGTCGTCGTTCACGATAGGGGAGGTCTGCCGGTCCGCGGCGGAGAAGCTCCGGGAGCGCAGCCTTCTGGAGCCGCGGAACAACGCGGAGCTGCTCGTGCTGCACGTGCTCGGCCTGGAGCGGGCGCAGCTGCTGCGCGATTGGAACGAACCGTTCCCGGCGGAGCACTGGGAGCGGCTGCAGGCGCTGCTGAAGCGCAAAGCGGCGGGCGAGCCGGTGCAGTATCTGATCGGCGAGCAGTGGTTCTACGGCTTGCCGTTCGCGGTGTCGCCGGCCGTGCTCATTCCGCGGCCGGAGACGGAGCTGCTCGTGGAGGCCGTGCTGGAGGCGGCCGACCGGCTGTGGCCCGCGGCGGCGGGCGAAGCGCCGCTGCCCGTGCCGACGGTCGTCGACGTCGGCACCC
>NZ_JAGGDJ010000032.1 GCF_017652985.1 Paenibacillus artemisiicola | reverse complement strand
GGGGCGGAGGCGGCCGGCACGGCGGCGCTCGTACGGGCGCACCGCCGGCCGGCGCCGTCCGTGCGCGCGGCGGCGCTGCTGGCCGCGCGCGGCACGGTCACGTCGCTGAACGACGTCAGCGACGGCTTGGCGAGCGAAGCCTGGGAGATCGCCGAGGCTTCGGGCGTCATGCTCGCGCTGCGCGAGTCGCGGCTCCCGAAGAGCGGCAGCCTGGCCGCATACGCGAGCCGCGCCGGGGCGGATCCGCTGGCGTGGATCCTCTACGGCGGCGAAGACTACGTGCTGCTCGGCACGATCGCGGCTGGCGACGCCGAGGCGGCCAAAGCCGAGCTGGAGGCGGCCGGCCTGCCGATGTACATCGTCGGCGAGGCGGAGGAAGGCCCCGCCGGCGTCGCGCTGGTCCGCGATCTGGATGTTCGCGGACGGGGCCGGCGCGCCGGCTCCGCGCCCCGGCGCGAGCCGCTCCCGAAGCGGGGCTACAATCATTTTGGCGAGTAGGAGCGTGAACGGATGAGCGAGGTCATGGCAATCGAATGGACGGCGAACGACGAGTCCGGCACGGTCCGGCTCGCGGAGACGCTGGCCGGATGGGCCGCGCCGGGCACGGTGCTGGCCTTGGACGGCGATCTCGGCGCGGGCAAGACCCGGTTCTCGCAGGCCTATGCGAGAGGCATCGGCGTGAAGGACGTCGTGAACAGTCCGACGTTTACGATCATCAAGGAATATCAGGGCGCGCTGCCGCTCTATCATATGGACGTTTATCGGCTGTCGGAGCCGGAAGCGGACGAGCTCGGGCTCGACGAGTACTTCTTCGGCGACGGCGTGACGATCGTGGAATGGGCCAGTCTGATCGAGGCGCTGCTGCCGCCGGAGCGGCTGGAGATGTACATCGCGCATCTGGGCGGAGACGCGCGCCGGATCGCGATCAAGGGCATCGGTCCGCGGTATGCGGCCTGGGTGCGAGACTTACAGCGAATGGGAGCTAGGTAACAGATGGGTGAACAGACAACGCAGGGGAGCCGCGACGGACGGCTCGTGCTGGCCGTGGATACGTCGACGGCCGCCTTGGCGGCCGCGCTCGTCCGCGGCGGCGAGGTGCTGCGGGAGGTGCAGTCGCTCGCGGAACGCAATCATTCCGTGCATACGGTATCCGCGGTTCAGACGATGCTGGAGGCATGCGGCGTGAAGCCGGAGGCGCTGGACGGCCTCGCGATCGGGCGAGGTCCGGGCTCGTACACGGGCATGCGCATCGCCGTATCGCTCGGCAAGACGCTCGCCTGGGCTTGGGACAAGCCGCTCGTCGGCGTGTCGAGCCTGGAGGCGCTGGCTTACGGCGCATGGCCGGCGGCGTCCGCCGGCGCGGACGGCGCAGCGGCGGGGCGCGCCTGGATCGTGCCGATCATGGACGCCCGGCGCGGCCAGGCGTACACGGCGCGCTTCGCGGCCATAGGCGCCGCGCCGGAAGCGGCGAATCCGCCCGCGGACGGCGCGTGGACGCGCGGAGCGCCGGACGCGATCCGGCTCATGCGCGACTGGACGGACGAGCTGGCGGCGGCGCTCGGCGCGGCGGACGACGCTTCGCGGCCGGACGCCGTCTGGCTCGTCGGCGAGCTGGCGCAGCACGAGGCCGAAGCCGGCCGGCTGCAGGCGCTGTGCCCGGCCGTGCGGGTGCATGCGCTCCCGCACTGGCTGGAGGGCCGAGCGGTCGCCGCGCTCGGCGCGAAGCGGCTCGCCGCGGGAGAGCGGGACGACGTGCACGCGTTCGCCCCGAATTACACGCAGCTGACCGAAGCGGAGGTCAAGCTGCAGGAGAAGCAAGCGGCCGCGGAAGGAGCTGTCCGACATGACGCCAATTGACCGGAACCGGCTCGTCTTCCGTTCGATGACGCTGGACGACGTGCCGACGATCGCCGCGATCGAGGAAGAAAGCTTCGCGACGCCCTGGACGAAGGACGCGTTCGTGAACGAGCTGACGAACAATCACTTCGCGCGCTACATGGTCATGGATTATGAAGGCGCGGCGATCGGCTACGCGGGCATGTGGACGATCATGGACGAGGCGCACGTAACGAACGTCGCGGTGCGCGAGGCTTACCGCGGACAAGGGCTCGGGGAGCTGCTGATGACGGAACTGATGCGGACCGCCGTCCTGTTCGGCGCGCGCCGCATGACGCTGGAAGTGCGCGTGAGCAATTCGGTCGCCCGGCGGCTGTATGCCAAGCTGGGCTTCGAACCGTCGGGCATCCGGCCCGGCTATTATTCGGACAATATGGAGGATGCCCTCATCATGTGGGCGGAGCTGCCGGAGTCCGCCGAAGTGGAGCAATCGTATGACGACTAACGCAAGCCATGAACTCATCCTGGCCGTGGAGACGAGCTGCGACGAAACGTCGGCGGCAGTCGTCCGCGGCGGCAAACGGATTTTATCCAATATCGTCTCGAGCCAAATCGACACGCACCGCCGGTTCGGCGGCGTCGTGCCGGAAATCGCCTCGCGCAAGCACGCGGAGTCGATTACGGCCATCATGGAGCAGGCGCTGGCCGAGGCCGGCGTCTCGTTCCGCGACCTGTCCGCGATCGCGGTGACGCAGGGGCCGGGGCTCGTCGGCGCCCTGCTCGTCGGCATCGTCGCGGCCAAGAGCCTGGCGATGGCCCTCGGCCTGCCGCTGATCGGCACGCATCATATCGCCGGGCACATCTATGCCAACGAGCTCGTGCACGAGCTGGTCTATCCGTGCCTCGCGCTGGTCGCCTCGGGCGGCCATACCGAGCTCGTCCTGCTCGAGAGCGAAGGACGCTTCCGCATCATCGGGCGCACCCGCGACGACGCCGTCGGCGAAGCGTACGACAAGGTGGCGCGGACGCTGAAGTTCCCGTATCCCGGCGGGCCGCATGTCGACCGGCTCGCGCAGGGCGCGGACGACGAAATTCCGCTGCCCCGGGCGTGGCTCGAGCCGGATTCGTACGACTTCAGCTTCAGCGGCCTGAAGTCCGCCGTGCTCGCCGCCATCAACACCGCCGCGATGAAAGGCGAGCCGATCCGCGAGGCCGCGCTGGCCCGCGGGTTCCAGACGTCGGTCATCGACGTGCTGACGACGAAGGCGGTCCGCGCCGTCCGCGAATTCGGTGCCAAGCAGCTGCTGCTGTGCGGCGGCGTCGCGGCGAACGGCGGCCTGCGCGCGGCGCTGGCCGCCCGCTGCGAGGAAGCGGGCATTCCGCTGCTCGTCCCGCCGCTTCAACTGTGCACCGACAACGCGGCGATGATCGGCGCGGCGGCGCACTTGAAGTACGCGCGCGGCGAGTTCACGCCGCTCGACATGAAGGCGGAGCCCGGCCTGTCGCTGGAAGACTGGTCGGTCGTGTCGTAGCGCGACAGTCCGCGGAACGGTTCAAAAAAGCAGATTCGACGCGTGCCCCGCACGTTCGGATCTGCTTTTTGCGTTGACGCCTATTTTCGGCCGATGGCCATCTCCGGCCATCTCGTGCCGACGGCTAACTCGTGCTGACGGCTAACTCGTGCTGACGGCTAACTCATGCTGACGGCTAACTCGTGCTGACGGCTAACTCATGTCGACGGCCATCTCATGTCGACGGCCATCTCGTGCCGACGGCCATCTCGTGCTGACGGCCGACTTCGTGCTGGCAATGAACTTCGTGCCGGCGTCTTATTCAAGCAGGCTGCAGCGACTTGACGCTAAACAAAAAAGACACCTGTCAGGTGTCTGCGTTCGTAAACGATCGGCTCCGCATGAACGCCGCATAGGCGTTCTCAAATAGAAAAGCCCCTATCAGGCTCTTCATAATCCTAGTATAGCAACGCGGATTTTATAAGTCTAGGCGGGACGCGGAATTTTAGCTAAAGTTAAGCATGCCGGCCGGCACGAACATTCGGAAATATCGGGAAGGAGCGCGTTTACCATGTCGATCAAGGACTGCCCGCTCGAAGCGGCGCAGCGGGTGGAGCAAGATATCGCGTCGTTTTTGGAGGAGACCGGAGAAGTCTTCCGCATATTCGACCGCCAGGATTCGGGCAACGTGTCCTACGGGGTCCGCGCCGCGGGCCGGAACCGCTTCGTGAAATACGCGGTTCAGCCGGAGAACGTCGGCTATCTGAAGAACGCCGCCGCGTTCCATGCGAAGGTGAGCCATCCTTGCGTGCCCCGGCTGCTCAACCATTTTCCGGCTGGCGAGGGCTACGCGCTCGTCTTCGAATGGGTCGACGGCGAGGTGCTCGGTTCGCCGGAGTTCTCGGGGAAGGAAGGCCGCAGCCGTCCGGACTCGCCGCATTTCCGGTTCCGGCGCCTCCCGGCGGAGACGATCGTGCGCGCGCTCGGCGACGTCTACGAGCTGCACGAGCAGTTGGAGCGGCTCGGGTACGTCGCGGTCGATCTGTATGACGGCAGCCTGATTTACGATTTCGCCCGGAACGCGCTGCATCTGTGCGATTTCGATCTTTATGCCAAAGGCGCGTTTACGCTCGCGACGGACCGCAACTACGGGTCGAGCCGCTACATGGCGCCCGAGGAGTTCGTCAAGGGAAGCCGGATCGACGCGGTGACGAACGTCTTCAACTTGGGGGCCGCCGCCTTCGTCTTCCTGGCGGAGGAGGAAGGCAGCCGCGATCCCGCGCGCTGGCGGGCGTCCGGGGCGCTGCACCGGACGGCGATGAAGGCCGTCTCCCCGGACAGGGCCGACCGCTTCGGCAGCGTCGCCGAGTTCCGCCGGGCTTGGCTGGAGGCGCTTCGGAGCGAAGGCGCGGAGGGGTAAGCGGCGACGAGCCGCTCCCTTTTCAAAACTTTTTCTCGTTTCGGAATTGACAGACGATTTCCGTTAAGCCTATAATAGGCAACAACACTTCAATCGACGAAACGCGACGAACAGGAGCAGTAGAGCGAACGCCGGGAACAGAGAGCTGCGGGATGGTGCAACGCAGCCGAAGGCAGCTTGAACCTCGCCTGGGAGCGGAATGGCGGAGAGGGTTTCAGTGTCGGCCGAAGGCCAAGGCTGAAGGAAGCCCGCGTACGCCGTTACGGTTAACCGCCGTGATCGGGTGCATGGCCATCGATTTCTAGAGTCGGTCGCCGTGCTTAAGGTGGACGGCCGCGCTTCGCGCGTCGTCAACAAGGGTGGTACCGCGCCGGATCTCACAGTCCGTCGTCTCTTGATTCTCAAGAGACGGCGGGCTTTTTTGATTGCTCCGGATGCGGCGGAACCCCGCGGGTTTCGCGTCACGAAGTGTCGGACAGCCGAGAATCGCCCGCAACGATCGTCGAAGAGCCCTGTACCATCTTGTCTGAAGAGGCACGCATGAACCGTCAAGCTTGAACGTACACATATAACGAACACAACGCGTTGAACAGGAGTAGTAGGATCACGACCGGGAATCAGAGAGCTGCGGGACGGTGCGACGCAGCCGAAGGGGGATCCGAACTCGCCTGGGAGCGGAACGGGGGAAAACGGGGCGGCGTCCGCAAGGGCGGCCGGCCGCCGGGTACTTCGTTACGGCTGACCCCCGTCATCGGGTGCAGCGGACTCGCGGCCGAACCGGCCGGGTCCCTGCGCGAGCGGGTCCGGGCGGGAGCGTCCGGGCAACGAGAGTGGTACCGCGGCAAGCCCAAGAAGCCTGTCGTCTCTTGAATCTTCGAGAGACGGCGGGCTTTTGTCGTTGTCGCGGCCGCGGCCCGGCGTCTCCATCCAATCCCAAACCCCAAATACAGGAGGAACCAACCATGACCCCATCCCATGAAACGCGCATTAACGCCGATACGCAAGCCGCTTCGCCCGCCGACAAGCGGATCCGCATCTTCGACACGACGCTTCGCGACGGCGAACAGTCGCCTGGCGCGACGCTGCGTCCCGAGCAGAAGATCGTCATCGCCCGCCAGCTGGCGAAGCTCGGCATCGACGTCATCGAGCCGGGCTTTCCGATCTCGAGCCCGGGCGAGTTCGCCGCGGTGCAGCAGATTTCGCGCGAGCTGCAGAACGTCGAGATTGCCGGCTTCGCCCGCGCCATCAAGGGCGATATCGACGCCGCGGTCAAAGCGACGACGGACGCCGCGCGCCGGCGCCTGCACCTGTTCATCTCCTCGTCGGATATTCACCTGGACTTCCAGCTGAAGAAGTCCCGGGATGAAGTCGTGAACATCGCCCGCGCCATGGTCGCCTACGGCAAGCGGTTCGTGGACGAGATCGAATTCTCGGCGATGGACGCGAGCCGTACGGGCCGCGAATTCGTCATCGAGATGGTCGAGGCGGTCATCGCGGAGGGCGCGACGGTCATCAACCTGCCGGATACGCTCGGCTTCGCGCTTCCGGAGGAGTACGGCGCCATGTTCCGCGCCGTGCGGGCGGGCGCGCGCGGCGCCGACAAGGTGCAGTTCAGCGCGCATTGCCATAACGACCTCGGCCTCGCGGTGGCGAACAGCCTGGCGGCGATCGCCGGCGGCGCGACGCAGATCGAGGTCACGGTGAACGGCATCGGCGAACGCGCCGGCAACTGCTCGCTCGAGGAGCTGGTCATGGCCATCGAGACGCGCAAGGCCGCGATCGGCGCGGAGACGGGCATCAACGTCGGCGAGATTTACGAGATGTCGCGGATGGTGAGCCGAGCGATGAACTTCCCGATCGCCTACAACAAGCCGATCGTCGGCCGGAACGCGTTCCAGCACGAGTCCGGCATCCATCAGGACGGCCTGCTCAAGAACCGCAACACGTACGAGATCATGGATCCCGAAGCGATGGGCATCCCGCGCAGCATGATCGTGCTCGGCAAGCATTCCGGCCGCCATGCCATCAAGCACCGCCTTGCGGAGTTCGGCATCGTCCTGAACGAGGAGCAGCTGCAGGACGTGTACGACCGCTTCAAGGAGAAAGCCGACGAACTCAAAATCGTTCCGGACGACGTGCTGGTGCGCCTCGCGAGCGAGTCGACCGAGACGCAGCACGATCCGTACGTGCTGGTCGACCTGCAGGTGCTGGCCGGCACGCAGCGCTCCCGCATCGCGTCGGTAACGGTCCGCGAACGGGAATCGCAGGAGGAGCGCACGTATACGGGCACGGGGACCGGGCCGCTCGAAGCGGTCATCCACTGCCTGCGGCAGGCCATTCCGGTCGGCGCGGCGTTCGACGATCTGGAGCTGCATTCGCTGTCCACGGGCGAGGACGCCCGCGGCGAAGCGGCCGTCAGCGTCGTGCGCGGCGGCAAGCGCTACAGCGGCACGGCGGTGCATAACGACATCATTCTGGCGTCGGCCCAGGCGTACGTGGCGGCGTGCAACCAGCTGCTGATGAGCGCGAGCGCGGACGAGGGCGGCGACGGAACGGCCCGGGAAGCGAAATCGAGCTGACGGCGAGCCGGACGATTCGGTGAATGACGATTCGAAAGCAGGGGGCGCCCCCTGCTTTTTTGTTATCCACAACGTTGCCCACAGCAGGCGACTCGCTTGTGCACAAATGCTGGAAAGCCGCAAAATCCGGGCGTTTACAGTGTGCATAAAAGTCGAATAAGTTTTTCACAGGTTGGTTGTGGATAATGTGGATAATGGGAATAAAAATGAAGCAATCGTAAACGCTTGATGAGAAATATTAAAATTTCGGTAAATTTAGCGAGGTTATTCGACAAAATCAATGCCAGAATTGCCGCGCAATTTGTCCACGGCTGTGGATAGAGCTGTGGAAAGGGGGGATAGAGGCGCCAAGACCGGGCGGACGACCTGGCAAGCATGGTTCCTTTTCGCACGTCTGGGAAATCCTACGGGGACGGCTTGTCCGCCGCGGCTGCGGCGGCTGTGCATAAGCATCACGCGTTTGGAAGGAGGACCCCGCATGCGGGAAAGCTCGGGCGGCCTCAGGCTGGCCATGCTGGATATCAGGTCCATGTGGATGAATCGGACGGTGCGCAAATCGCTGCTCGGCCTCATGGTTCTGCCGCTGATGTTACAGCTTCATCTATCTATGGGCGTTCTGGGATCCGACGGCGCACGTCGAACGGCTTCGCCTCGCGATCGTGAACGAGGACGCGGGTACTTCGCGGGGCGGCGGCGAACGGAACTTGGGCCGGGAGCTGACGGCCAAGCTGATCGCGGACCGGTCGACCGATTGGCGGCCGGCGAGCCGGGCGGAGGCCGAGCGCGGCGTGAAGGACCTCGCGTACGCGATGGCGTTGTACTTGCCGGCCGATTTCTCGGAGCGGGCGTTCAGCGTGAGCGGCGACCGGCCGGAGCCGACATCGATGCGTATCGAGCTGAACGAAGGGGCCAACCTGCTGAACGCGAAGATCGTCCGCTCCGTCGCGGATTCCGTGAGGCGGCGGACGGAGCCTCGAAGCTGTCGGCCGCCTCGGAGCAGGCGCGCGAGGGCGCGGCGAAGCTGTCGGCGGGTCTCGCGGACAGCGGAGGCGGCATGGCGAAGCTGTCGGAAGGGCTTGGCGCGATCGCGAGCGGCGCGAACGAGCTGGAGAACGGACTCGTGAAGCTGAACGCGATGGCGGGCATCGTCGCGTCGGGCTTGCGCGACCTGAACGGCATCGCCGCCGGCGCAAGCGGCATGCAGGCCGCGTCGAACGGCGGCGCCGCGGACGCGGCCGCGCGGCTGAGCGGCGACCGGACATCGCTGCTTGCCGCCATTAACGATTTGCGCGGCGAATTATCCGCGCTGTCGAACGGACTTAAAGCCGTTAACGATGCCGCGGCCGGCTTGTCGAATCCGAGCGGCGCGCTGCGTCCGGCGCAGGCGCGTCTCGCTGACGCCGGCGATGCCCTGCGGCAGGGGCGCACGCTGCTGGACGGACTCGGCGGCCGCTATCCGGAGCTGCGGCAGGACGCGGATTACAAGCGGCTGTCCGATCGGCTGGCCGGGGCGGAGACGGCGCGGGCCGACGCCGACGGCGGCGTCTCGGATACGCTGGGCCAGCTGGACGCGCGGACCGCGTCGGTGCAGGGCGCCGCCGGCGGCGCCGCGAAGCTGGCCGGCGCCATCCAGCCGCGGCTGGATGAGCTCGGCTCGCGGCTGGACGCGCTGCGGGGGGACGCGGACGCCGTCTCCGCCGCGCTGGACCGGCAGCGGCTGTCCTTCGCGTCCGTCGGCGAGCGGGTCAAGGACGTCGCGAGCGGGGTGAACGGCCTGCAGACGGGCAGCACGAAGCTGATGAACGGCCTGCTGCGGCTCGGCGGCGGCGCGGAGGCGCTGCGCGTCGGCAACGCGAGGCTGGCGGACGGCGCGGACGCGCTCCGGGACGGGCTGGCGGCCATTCATCAGGGGCAGGCGCAGCTGGCCGACAAGCTGTCGGACGCCGCGGGCGTGGCTGCGCAGGACGGGAAGGCCGAAAAGCGGCAGGCCGTCATCGGCGATCCCGTGCGCATGACGGAGACGAACCGGCACCCCGTGCCGAGCAACGGCGTCGGCTTCGCGCGTATTTCATCGCGCTGTCGCTGTGGGTCGGCTCGCTCGTGCTGTTTTTCGTCATCGACGTCCGGCGGGTGCCGGAGCGGCCGCACGGGCCGCTGTCGTACGTCGGCAGCAAGTACCTCGCGCTCGCGTCGGTCAGCGTCTGCCAGTCGCTCGTGTCGGTACTCGTCCTCCATACGGGACTCGGCATTCCGACCGTCGTCCCGCCGATCGCGATGTACGCGGTCGCGGTCGGGCTCGTCTTCACGGCGATCCTGTTCATGCTGATCGCGATGCTGGGGAGCGATACGGGACGGTTCGTCGCGGTGCTTATTCTGATGCTGCAGCTGACGTCGAGCTCGGGATCGTATCCCGTCGGGCTCGAGCCGGGCTTCTTCCGGTTCATCCATCCGTACCTGCCGATGACGTACGTCGTCGAGGGGCTGCGCCAGCTCATCTCCATCGGCGAAGGGACGGCGATCGTCCGCACCGCGGCCGTGCTGGCGGCTTTCGGCATCGGGGCGATTCTGCTGCTTTACGCCGTCAAGCGCCGCCGGATCATGGCGGAAATCAAGCTGGCCGAAGGAGCGGCTTAAGCAAGGCGCGGTCAGAAACGGCGGCGCCGCGGGAGGGCGCGGGACGGCTGGGGCCGCAAATGCGCAAAAAGGCCGTAAATGCCTGCGTACGAGCAGCATTTACGGCCGTTATCGCGATTCCGATCGGTGTTGAGCTGGTTGAGGTTGGTTGAAGCTATTGCCGGAGCGGGCCGAACGCGTCTCGGGTCGACGCGAATTGCGTATCGGACGAAGCCGATCGCGAGGCGCCGCGCGATCGCGAGCTTGGATTTCGCCTCTCCGATCGATCCCGATCGCTTACGCGAGCAATTCCTCCCAGGCTTCGTACACGGCCTGCAGCTCCGCTTTGCGTTTGTCCGCGTCGGCTTGAATATCGCCGACCCGCACGTAATCATTGAAGACTTCAGGGTCCGTGAGCAGCGCTTCGAGCTCCGCGATTTCGCCCTCCAGCCGCGCGATGTCGGATTCCAGCTGTTCCTGCTTGCGCTGCCGGTTCCGTTCGTCACGCTTCGCTTGTTTGTCGGCTTCGTACGAGGAGACGGGCTGGGGTTCCGGCGTTTGCGCGGATTTGCTCTGTTTTCCTTGCGCGGCCGTCTGCAATTCCAGCTTCAGCTCTTCGATTTCCCGCTTTTTCTGGATCATTTCGTCATAATTTCCCAGGAAATGCTCCGTGCCCTTCGGATTCAGTTCGACAATGCGCTCCGCCATCTTATTCAAGAAGTACCGGTCATGAGAGATGAACAGCAGCGTGCCGTCGTAATCCATCAGCGCGCCTTCGAGCACTTCCTTGCTGTACAGGTCCAAGTGGTTCGTCGGTTCGTCGAGAATCAGCATGTTCGCCTGCGCCAGCATCAGCTTCGACAGCGATACGCGCGCGCGTTCGCCGCCGCTCAGGGTGCTGATCTTCTTCTTCACGTCGTCGCCGCTGAAGAGGAAATTGCCGAGGATGGTGCGGATGCGCGCTTCCTCGATGCCCGGATACGCGCTCCACAGCTCTTCAAGCACCGTGTTGTTGCGGTTCAGGCCCGTATGCTCCTGGTCGTAGTAGCCGATCTTCACGTTCGTGCCCCAGCGGATCGAGCCGGCCTCGTGCGGCTGCTGGCCGACGAGCGCCTTCAGCAGCGTCGATTTGCCGATGCCGTTCGGGCCGATGAGCGCGACGTTCTCCCCCCGTTCGAGCCGGAACGTCACGTCGCGGAACAGCGGGGCGTCCTTCTCGGGGAAGCGGATCGACAGGTCGCGGAGGTCGAGCACGTCGTTGCCGCTTTGGCGTTCGATCTCGAAGGAGAAATGCGCCTTCTTCAAGTCGCCGAGCGGCTTGTCGAGGCGATCCATCTTCTCCAGCGTCTTGCGCCGGCTCTGCGCGCGCTTCGTCGTGGAGGCGCGGACGATGTTCCGCTGCACGAAGTCCTCGAGCTTGGCGATCTCCTCCTGCTGCTTCTCGTATTGCTTCATTTGCGCCTCGTACTCGGCCGCCTTGATGTCGATGAAGCGGCTGTAATTGCCGGTATACCGCTTCGCCTGGTGCCGCTCGATCTCCACGATCGTGCCGACGACGGCGTCGAGGAAGTAGCGGTCGTGGGAAACGACGAGAATGCCGCCCTCGTAGCCGCGCAAATAATCCTCGAGCCAGGTCAGCGTCTCGATGTCGAGGTAGTTCGTCGGTTCGTCGAGCATCAGCAGGTCCGGCGCCTGCAACAGGATGCGGGCGAGCGCGAGCCGCGTCTTCTGGCCGCCGCTCAGCATGGAGATGACCGTCTCCGGCGGGAAGCTGCCGAAGCCCATGCCGTGCACCACGCTGCGGATGCGCGTCTCCATCTCGAAGCCGCCCTTGGCCCGGAACCAGTCCGAGAGCTTGGCGTACCGGTCGAGCACCGCCTGGTACTGCTTCTCGTCGGCGTGCAGCGCCGGGTCCGCGATTTGCTGCTCCAGGGCGCGGAGCTCGCGCTCGGCGTCGGTCAGATGCGCGAATACCGCGCGCATCTCGGCTTCGATGGTCTTGTCCGACTGCAGGCCGCTGGATTGCGCCAGGTAGCCGATCGTCGTTTCTTTCGATTTATAGACGGTGCCGGAATCGGCGTTCAGTTCGCCGGCGATAATCCGGAGCAGCGTCGATTTGCCCGCGCCGTTCACGCCCACGAGGCCGACCCGCTCGCGGGGCAGCACCTGGAACGTCACGTTCGCGAGCACGCTGCTGACGCCGTAGCTTTTGGATACATCGGATACTTGAAGAAGCATGGTTCCCGTTTACCTCCAACCTGAAGAAAAATGCCTTTGTACCAGTGTACATGAAATCGGGCCGCCGCGCGACCGTTTCGCGACCGGAAGCCCATGCCGTATCCCGCTTTGGGCGTGTTGGCGAAATATGGGCAACAGTGGTAAACTAAATTACAACTATGGACGGACCGCAGACGGGGACGGAAAACGACGAAGCGAAGGGGAATGGGATGAACCGGACGGAACTGAAGCAGGCGGCGCGCCTCGCGGCAAGGGAGCTGCGCGACGGGCTTTCCGAGAACGGGCGAATGGCTTGGGCGGACACGGTGTGCCAGCTCGCCGTGGATTGGATCCGCCGGCGCAACGAACGGGGCCGGCCGGTATCGAACGTCATGGCGTACGTGCCGTTCCGCTCCGAGCTCGACACGACGCTCTTGATCGAATGGTGCTGGCGCACGGGCTTGCAGGTCGTCGTGCCGCGCGTCGTACGCGGGGACCGCTCGATGGAGCTGTATACCATCGAGGCGTGGGACGAACTGGCGCCGGGGGCCTACGGAATCCGCGAGCCGGATCCGGCCACCGCGCGGCGCTGCAAGGCGTCTTACGTGCCGGACGTCGTGTTCGTGCCGGGGCTGGCGTTCGACCGGAACGGCGGACGGCTGGGCTACGGCGGCGGTTACTACGACCGGTTTCGCGACCGGCTCGAAGCGCAGACGCGGCAGGCGGGCGATGCCTTGCCGCCGTGGATCGCCCTCGGGTACGGGGCGCAGCTCGTGGACGAGGTGCCGATGGACGCGCACGACGTCCGCGTCGACGCCGTCTTGACGGAACGCGGATTTACGGGAGGAACGCAGCATGGATTTGACGCATTTTAACGACCAGGGACGCGCGCGCATGGTGGACGTGTCGGACAAGGACGTCACGGCCAGGACCGCCGTGGCCCGGACGACGGTGACGATGGCCGAGGAGACGCTGCGGCGGATCAAGGCCGGCACGATCGGCAAGGGCGACGTGCTCGCCGTGGCGCAGGTGGCGGGCATCATGGCGGCGAAGAAGACGTCGGACTGGATTCCGATGTGCCACCCGCTGCCGCTGACCGGCGTCAACCTGGCGTTCGGCGATAACGGCTTAAACGAACTTTATATAGAAGGAACGGTCAAGACGACCGGCAAGACCGGCGTGGAGATGGAAGCCCTGACGGCGGTGTCCGCAGCCGCGCTGACGGTGTACGACATGTGCAAGGCGCTGCAGAAGGACATGGTCATCGGGCCGACGATGCTCGTGTCGAAGAGCGGCGGCAAGAACGGCGATTATCGCGTTAACGGCGTTTAACTTTCATGTGCCGTACGGCATGGGAAGGCTAACATATTGCGATTGGGGGAGATGCGAATGCGGTGGAAAGTGGCCTTGCTCACGGCAAGCGACAAGGGCTCGCGCGGCGAGCGCGAGGATACGAGCGCGCAGGTGATCCGCGAGCTCGTCGAGGAAGAGCTGAGCGGCGAAATCGTCGATTATCGGATCGTGCCCGACGAGCAGGACGAAATCATGGCGGCTTTGATTGAAATGACGGACTATTTTCAAGCGGACCTGGTCATTACGACGGGCGGCACCGGGCTCGCCCCCAGGGATTTGACCCCCGAGGCGACGCTGAAGGTCGTCGACCGGATCGTGCCGGGACTCGCCGAAGCGATGCGCCTCGGCGCCATGCAGCGGACCCGCCGGGCCATGCTCTCGCGCGGCGTGTGCGGCATCCGCGGGCGCTCGCTGATCATCAACCTGCCGGGCAGCCCGAAGGGCGTGCACGAGAACCTGATGGCCATCATGGACCAGCTGCCGCACGCGCTCAACATCTTGTCCGGACGGACGGGAGAGCACGCCGAATGAGCGGGCTGCGGACGCGGCTGAAGGAAGTGCCGGTGCGGGAAGCGGTCGGCCTCGTGCTCGCGCATGACTTGACCCAGATCATCCCGGGGCAGTTCAAGGGACGCCTCTTCAAGAAAGGGCACGTCGTCGCGGAGGCGGACATTCCGAAGCTGCTCGACATCGGCAAGGAGCACATCTATATTATGGAGCTTGCCGAGGGCGAGCTGCACGAGGACGACGCCGCGGGGCGGATGGCCCGGACGCTTATGGACGACGGGCTGCTGCTGACGGAGCCGCACGAAGGCAAGGTGGCGGTCAAGTCGGCGCTGGCCGTGCCCGCGCTGGCCGTCATCGATCCGGCCGTCGTTTACGCCATTAACGAGCTTGGGGACATCGCGCTGGCGACGCTGCGGACGGACGCCGTCGTCAAACCGGGCGGCCAATTGGCGGCGACGCGCGTCATCCCGCTCGTCGTGCCGGAGGCGAAGGTGGCGGCCGTCGAGGCGATCGTGGCCGATTACCGGGCGCGCAGCGGCGGCAAGGGGCCGCTCGGCCTGAAGCCGCTGCGCAATTTCCGGATCGGACTGCTGACGACGGGCGGAGAAGTGTACTCGGGACGCATCGAGGACAAGTTCGGCCCGGCGGTCCGGCGCATCGTCGAGGCACTCGGCTCCGAGGTCGCCGAGCAGCGCTTCTCGCCGGACGACCGACAAACAATTGTCAAGGAAATACACTACTTCCATCGGCAGTCCTATGATATGATTATCGTAACCGGCGGAATGTCCGTAGACCCCGACGACCGTACGCCCGCCGCCATCGCGGAAGCGGGCGCGGAGATCGTCAGTTACGGCACGCCGATGCTGCCGGGGTCCATGCTCCTCATGGGCTACCTGGACGGAACGCCCATCATGGGTCTTCCGGGCTGCGTGATGCATGATCCCTATACCTCGTTCGACGTGTTGCTGCCCCGCGTGCTCGCGGGAGAGACCATTACGCGAGCGGATATCGTATCCATGGGCTACGGCGGCCTGCACGTCCGCTGAAGTCCGATTCGGAGCATGAAGCATTCGTGTAGTTGAACATGAAGGAGGTTAATAGCTATGTTTAGCGGAATCGGCGTTACCGGCTTTCTGCTGATCGCGCTCGTGGCGCTGCTGCTGTTCGGACCTAACAAGCTGCCGGAGCTCGGCCGGGCGTTCGGACGGACGCTCAAGGAATTCAAGGCCGGCGCAAGAGATATGATGGATGACGACCATCAGGACCGCAAGGATGCGGGCAAGCGGGTGGAAGTGAACCGTACGGAAGATCGCGTCGACGACAAGCGGCTCCCAGAGTGAGTGGGGCCCGCTTTTTTTCTTGACCGGGGCGTTTAGCATGCGCGAACCGCGTCGCCCGGAATTGGCGGCGCCGGACGAAGCGCGATAAGAGAGGTGACGGTTAACGGTGGCCAACCTGGATTCGGCCGATGCGAAGGAAACCCTGCGCGGCGATAAAATGATGACGCTCTTCGACCACATCGGCGAGCTGCGGCGGAGAATCATCTTCGTGCTCGTCTTCCTGGTCGCCGGGATGATCCTCGGGTTGTTCCTCGCGGACCCGGTCTACAACTACCTGGTGAGCCAGGATCCGGTGAAGGGCATGAAGCTGAACGCCTTCTCCCTCTGGGACGGCATCGGCCTCTACATGAAGTTCGCGCTCGTCATCGCGCTCGTCTTCGCCCTGCCGGCCTCGGCGTACCAGCTGTGGGCGTTCGTCAAGCCGGCGCTCGGACGGAGGGAACAGCGGGCGACGCTCCTGTTCGTGCCGTTCGTCCTCCTCATGTTCCTCGTCGGACTGGCTTTCTCGTACTACGTGGTCTTCCCGATGGCGTTCAATTTCACGACGGACGTCGCGAAGCATCTGAACCTCGAGGAGACGTACGGGGTCATTCAATATTTCTCGTTCCTGTTCAATATTCTCATTCCGATCTCGCTGCTGTTCGAGCTGCCGATCGTCATCATGTTCCTGACGAAGCTGCGCATCCTGAACCCGATGCGGCTGAAGAAAATGCGGAAGCTCGCATATTTCGTGCTCATCATCGTCGGGGTCGTCGTCACGCCGCCTGATTTCATCTCGGACTCCCTGGTGGCGGCGCCGCTCATCCTGCTGTACGAGATCAGCGTCATGCTGTCGAGCATCGTGTACAAGAAACAGCTGATCGCCGACAAGGCGTGGGAAGAAGAATACGGAACATAACCGAAACCGGCGAAAGCCGGTTTTTTTCGTTGCGCGGCAACCGCCGCCGCGGGCAAGGGGAGGGCTTGTAAAATTCCTATGAAATCGGCCGCGAAAGACTTGAAATCCCCGAAGGACTTCGGTATTATTAGAAATGGTTATTAGCACTTAACGAGTGCGAGTGCTAACAATGGTGTTGTCCAACAATTAACAAGGAGGCTATTTTCATGATCAGACCTTTGGGTGAACGCGTATTGATCGAACCAATCGCGAAGGAAGAAACGACTGCAAGCGGCATTTTGCTGCCTGACACGGCTAAAGAAAAGCCGCAAGAAGGCAAAGTTATCGCCGTCGGCAGCGGCGCGGTTAAAGACGGCGCGCGCATTGCGCTTGAAGTCAAGGAAGGCGACCGCGTCCTGTTCTCCAAATACGCCGGCACCGAAGTGAAGTACGAAGGCAAAGAGCTGTTGATTATGAAAGAAAGCGACATCCACGCGATTTTGGGCTAAGCCGCGGCTTTGGCTCCACATACATGGTAAGCTTCGTTTTACTTAAATCAACCAAATCAGGAGGTTATCAACGATGGCGAAAGACATTAAATTCGGCGAAGACGCGCGCCGCGCGATGCTGCGCGGGGTCGACGCCCTGGCGAACGCAGTAAAAGTTACCCTCGGTCCTAAAGGCCGCAACGTGGTGCTCGAGAAGAAATTCGGCAGCCCGCTGATCACGAACGACGGCGTGTCCATCGCGAAAGAAATCGAACTGGAAGACGCGTTCGAAAACATGGGCGCCCAGCTGGTTAAAGAAGTCGCGACCAAAACGAACGACGTTGCGGGCGACGGCACGACGACCGCTACGGTCCTGGCGCAAGCGATGATCCGCGAAGGCCTGAAGAACGTGACGGCCGGCGCTAACCCGATGGTAATCCGCAAAGGCATCGAGAAAGCCGTTCGCGCGGCCGTCGAAGAGCTGAAAGTCATCGCGAAGCCGATCGAAGGCAAGCAATCGATCGCGCAAGTCGCTTCGATTTCCTCCGCTGACGAAGAAGTCGGCCAGCTGATCGCGGAAGCGATGGAGAAAGTCGGCAACGACGGCGTTATCACCGTCGAAGAATCCAAAGGCTTCATCACGGAGCTGGAAGTCGTCGAAGGCATGCAGTTCGACCGCGGCTACCTGTCCCCGTACATGATCACGGACACGGACAAAATGGAAGCCGTGCTCGACAACCCGTACATCCTGATCACCGACAAGAAGATCTCCAACATCCAAGAGATCCTGCCGGTGCTGGAGAAAGTCGTGCAATCCGGCAAGCAATTGCTGATCATCGCGGAAGACGTCGAAGGCGAAGCGCTCGCTACGCTGCTCGTTAACCGTCTGCGCGGTACGTTCACGTGCGTGGCCGTTAAAGCTCCTGGCTTCGGCGACCGCCGCAAAGCCATGCTGGGCGACATCGCCGCTCTGACCGGCGGCCAAGTGATCACGGAAGAGCTGGGTCTCGAGCTCAAAGCGACGACCGTGGATCAACTCGGTTCCGCTCGTCAAATCCGCGTAACGAAAGAAAACACGATCGTCGTCGACGGCGCAGGCGTGAAATCCGACATCGACGTGCGCATCAACCAAATCCGCGCGCAGCTGGAAGAAACGACGTCCGACTTCGACCGCGAGAAGCTGCAAGAGCGTCTGGCTAAACTGGCCGGCGGCGTAGCGGTCATCAAGGTCGGCGCGGCAACGGAAACCGAACTGAAAGAGCGCAAGCTCCGCATCGAAGACGCCCTGAACTCCACGCGCGCAGCCGTGGAAGAAGGCATCGTGTCCGGCGGCGGTACCGCGCTCGTGAACGTATATGCAGCCGTATCGGCCGTTAACGCGGCCGGCGACGAGCAAACGGGCGTCAACATCGTGCTTCGCGCGTTAGAAGAGCCGGTTCGCACGATCGCGGCGAACGCGGGCCAAGAAGGCTCCGTCATCGTCGAGCGTCTGAAAAAAGAAGACATCGGCATCGGCTACAACGCCGCTACCGGCGAATGGGTCAACATGTTCCAAGCCGGCATCGTCGACCCTGCGAAAGTAACGCGTTCGGCGCTGCAAAACGCGGCTTCCGTCGCGGCGATGTTCCTGACGACCGAAGCGGTTGTCGCGGACAAACCGGAAAAAGACAAGCCAGGCATGCCTGATATGGGCGGCATGGGCGGCATGGGCGGCATGGGCGGCATGATGTAAGCCGCTGGCCAAAACCCAGCAATAGCAAGGAAAACGGGGCCTTTTGGGCCCCGTTTTTTTTATTCCCCCACGAAATCCTCACATTTCTTGCACACGCGAGGTGGGAAGGATGTCTTTGAAATGGAGATTTACCTTCTCACCGGCATCTTGTTTCATCTTATCTGTGACGTGTGTGTAAATCTGAAGTGTGGTTTTGGGATCGTCATGACCAACTCGCTGCATAATGGTCGGAAGGTCGACACCGGCTTCGGCGAGCATACTGATGTGTGTATGGCGGAAGATATGTGAGGTTGCTTTTTTTCGAATGGTGGTTTTGGAGATTATTCTTTCTAAGCGACGATTCACAGTCTTTTGAATGGTGGGGTAACCATCCTCATTGCAAAATAAGAACTTTTCATCGTGATAGTCTGGACTGAAGTGCATGACGCTCATTCTGATTTTCCGCTGCCGCTTGATCCGTTCTTTAATCATATTCATGATGCTCGGATCGAGATCTACGGTTCGAATCGAACGTTTTGTTTTAGGTGGGGTTAACTCATACTGCTTCGCATTATTGTCTGGATTATAAAGCGTCTTGGTTATTCGTACCTTATTGAAATCAAAATCAAAATCGGTTTCTTTTAAAGCAACCATCTCTCCACTACGCATACCCGAGAAGGCCATTAAGTAAAACATCTCTCTATCATCAGGTAAACCGTGTTTAACTACTGCCTCCAGCAACTCGGTCAACTCACTTTTCTCAAAATACTTTTCCGCGATCGGATTATTTTCAATTTCCTCAACAGTCATTGTTTTTATTGGTATTGTTGCGCCACTGGCAGGATTATCTTTAATGAATTTTTCTTTGGTGGCGTATTTGTAAATCAAGTTGGCTGTTACATGCACTCCCTCCATATGAGACCTTGAATATCCTTGATCGAATAGCTTGTTTAGAATTAATTGGTGTGCACGATGAGTAATTTTATCGATGTTCTGTTCACCAATAAATTTGTTTAGAAGGGTAATTGAATTCTTGCGATTTCGGATAGTGCTTTTTTTTACATTACTGCGCGAATAAACCTCCATCCAATTTTCGGCAACTTTGTTGAAGGGGAGATTTTTGATCATCTTAATATTAATGCCATCCATTAACGAAGCTATCACATCGTCAACGCGCGCTTCCGCTTCTTTTTTGGTATCGCCGCGACGTTCAATTTGATTTCGTTTTCCAGTGACCGGGTCGGGAGGGCCGTCTTTAATGCAGATCCATTTATAACCCTGTTTATTATTTGCTTGAATTTTCTTAAATGACGCCATCCGTAAAACCTCCATTCTGGATATGAAATCGAACATCAAGAAGAAGGGCATCTTCAATATCTGAGATTCGCAGTACCAGGCGATTGATTAATTCAATGTCGATGCTTCTTCCGTCTAGATGCAAACTATGTTCTTGGGCAAAGGCAGCCACTGTGGGCATATGTACGCCTATATAATGTTCCTTATCTTTACGACGTGTAAAAGCACTGAGCGGCACTGTAACGGCCGTCAAGTCATCATAGGTATCTTCAAGCTCCAACCGCTCAAAAGGGCCGCTGAGCGGAATATAGAGCGTCTTTTGCCATATATTATCGGATAAGCCGGACCAATCAAAAATCATCCACACAGGCGTTAGTTCACCGTAATAACCACTTTCCGTATAAATGACTCCTATTTTAGCCATTTGCCGTCATCTGTTTCTTTGTCTGTAACTGCCGGTTCAATTGCTCCAGGATGACCATCGTTGAAGCACTGTATGTTGAATGTGCCATAGAACGTGAGTGATGAATGAGGCGCCGATCGTAACGTTCTTGTTGAATGCGCCGATTGATTTGATCCATGCGCCTCTCAACGACTCGTAGTGGAAGAACGAATTCTTCTGATATGGTTTTTAGTAAATAATCACGATGCTGAATCGAGGTAAATTCCTCTAACATGTATATGGGCATAGATGCGTACAGCTGAAATAGGCTTGCTTGAGCTTCCTGTAGCTCCATGAACATTTGGGGCATATGTTCCTGGTTACCGGAGTGCTGCAATGGATGACAGAGTTCATGGAAAAACACCTCACGTCGATGCTCTTCACTGAGGTAGTCATTTAGAAATATAAATCCGAACTCTCCATCTTCCCAACGTGCGAAGGATGGACCTACATATGTGCGAACCTCTATTCCCCAGATAGCTGCAATTCGTTCAATATCAATATCATCGGCATAAAAAATACCGTTCTCACGATAAAACTTATTAATCCACTTTTCAAGATCTGTTTCTTTATATAACGTTAAGTCGATGTAGTCCATTCTCAATCCTCCATTACAGGAACGTATGTTCTGTTTTGTGGTGAAAATTAATAGCCCTAGACTGCGGGGCTATTTTTTAATTCTAAATTGAAATGCATGTTTCATGTAGTGCATGCCATTAACTACTACCTCAAATTGATTGTGGCTTTCAATTACTCCACCTGTATCATGAAGTTTACCATCTTGCCAGACCTCAACGTGAAGTTTATTTATGAAAGCATCATTTATGACACGCTGCTTCCTGGTAATCACTGATACCTTCAAGTAAGCGATCAATACCACAATTACCAGCCCAATGACAATAGAGGTCACTATTTCTCCTCGCGTTTCTTTTTACCTAGTCGATAAGCTTCAACTGCGGCCCTGGCGGCTGCATCAGCTATTGCAAGTTCTTCCTCTGTATATTTATCAGCCCCGCCAAAAAAAGCACTGCCTTCCTTTGCTGGATCTTGCTTAGTCTTCTCGGTAGCAGTTTCAGACACCCCGGGTGCAGGATCATCGGTTCTCCCAAGTAGAAAGTCAGATGTAGTTTTTAACACATCAGCTAAGTCACTCAGCATTTCGTTATTTGGAGTACTGTACCCAGTTTCATAATTGGATATTGTCGTTTTCTTGGTATTAACCATCTCCGCAAGCTTTTCTTGAGTTAGCTTCAATTCTTTACGCCTGCTTCTCAATCTTTGGGATAACATTCATTCCATCCCACCCGTCCTAATAAAGTTCAATTATATTGTACTTCAAGCCAAACTCTAATTAAATAAAGTCCAAGATAATCAAACATTTATATTGACGTCCAAAATACTTGGATATATAATCGGATCATAAGTTCAAATAACTTGGATATGAGGAGCGAGAAAGTGACTGATAAGAAAAACAAAGAACTAATTGCTGCTCGCAAAGCAAAAGGCTGGACCCAAGAAGATATGGCGCTGAGATTAAAATGTACTAAATCGACGATCAGTAACTGGGAGAACTTCGTTTCTCAACCACCGTTAGATGTTGCACTTGAGCTAGCTGACTTGTTTGGCGTCGATGTTTGTACACTGTTCTCACGACATAAAGTCCAAGAATCTCATACATTGACTGCATGAAAGGTAGTGACAGTATGTTGAAATTCGAATTCGACTATGAACAATTACAGGGCATTATTAACTCGGCTGTAGATTCTGCTCTAGAACGGCATTCGCTTATGAACACGTTACCACCAATTCTTAATAGGACTCAATTCATGGAACTTCTTGATATCGGTGCTACAAAGGCTGCCGAACTTCTGAATCGCGAAGATTTCCCGGTTATTCGCGAACTGGGGCATCCAAGAATTCTAACTCATTTATTACTTCAATGGTGCGAGGAACACACAGAATGGATTAAAGATAACGCTGGCCGATCCGCTTATACAACGAAGCAAGTAAAGAAACTTCGTCGAGCGCTGTAATGGTGTAGCTCAAATTTCAAAGGGGTGTAATAGCTATGAATCAAGCTCCACAAGCAATTCCTCCGCATCTCATGAATGATCGTTATTGGAAAGGAACTCTGCATCTGTTCATGAATCACGGGAAACTGAGCCGGTTCCTGACTGACGAATTCATCGACCTCCAATCCGCTCGCATTGCGGGAGATAAGCTGAAACGCATATCCGCCCCATGGTCGCAAAGCGAAAAGTTTCTGTTGAATCTGGCGCTCCATCTTTTCAATGAACGGCATAAAGTAAATCTCTCAGACATGGATTACTTGGATCCTCATAACAAGTCGCTGGCCTTTGAAGCACTTAGGCTGCGCTTCGGCTAAAAAAGAGGGCCCGCCGCCAACGAGGACGACGGGCCAAGAGGAATGTTGTTGGCACCTAAATTGTAGCAAATTGGAATGTCACATATCGCTCGCTCCTTGTGCCAATTTGTCACAAAGCCAGTCGTTCCTGTGGCCAATCTGGCACAGAATCCACTACATATGTGACAGGAGAGGAAGCCATGTCATTCGGACAGGCCTTGAAGGCGTATCGCCTCACTAAGAACATGACCCAAGCGCAGTTTGCATCCACGTATGCGCTGGATCGTACGCAGCTATCACGCGTGGAAAACGACGAGAGGGAAGCGACGATCCAAATGCGTCAGCACCTATCGCGATCTTCCTGGCGGATGGCCCTTACGATCGCGGACGAGGAGACGGACGGCTTCATCAGCAACATCCTGAAGGACGTCCCGAACCTCGACTTGCACCCGGCAGCGTTGAAAGACATCTTGCTGAAAGAGCTCGATGAAGCGGAGTCAGCATTGGAGGCGCTCATTATGGCAAAGCACATGGACCCTGAGAAACGCCGGAAATCGGCGGAACGCGTATACCTGGAGCTACGGGATGTCAGCCAAAAGGCGGCCGTCATGCAGGGCGTGCTGGAAGAGGAATTCGCGCTTGATCGGAAGCAGCTCATTAAGCGGCACGAGATGGAAGTAAAGAAAGGGGAGAGGTAGACATGACGCGGGAACAATTGGCCGCCGAGGCTCGGCGCGCCGGCAGAAACGCCGTGCACAACTTGAAGTGGATGCGGGAGTATCCGAATCGCTACGAGCCGGATAAGCGATCGGAGATGGAAGCTTACCTGTTGAAGATGATCCAATTTGCTCGTTATGAAATAGAAAATGCCCGCCGGCCAGGGCGGACATCCGAAAGATCCCGGGTAAGGGAACTCTTGTTCTCTATTTTATCATTGCGAAAGTATTTGTCAAAGGGGGACATGCCAATTGGATAAGCAAGCTTGGACACAAGAACTTCTGTGGGTGCAGCGCAACAGCAACGGCGTGATTATTGGCGTGCGGGAAGTGGTGCCCCCGCAAGGGGAGATTGTTCCCGTCGTACCGCGCAAGGACACTGGCCGGCCCGCGGCCAACGTGATTGGGGATTAGCAAGACGACAAGGGCATTGCCCTTGTCGTCGGGGGATTCGATGTAAGCGAGATCCCGACGATGGCGAGAGGGTGAGCACGTGGATCTAACCAAAGAGCTGCTTGCCTTCACGGATTGGCTCGAAACAAATCCGTTGGAACCATCCGCACAAACTTTGTGGATGCATCTCATGATGATTGCAAATAAGAGCGGATATCCAGAGTGGTTTGCCGTGGCCAATCCCCTGTTACAGGCGAAGGTAGGCATTTCCGAAAACACATTAGTTAAACATCGCAATTATCTGATTCAGAAAAGTCGAATCGACTACAAGCCCCAAGGGAAGCAGAAGGCGGGGAAATATCAAATCATCGGTTTTACCTCAAATAATGAGGTAAGTCGTGAGGTAAATCCTGAGGTAAGCCATGAGGCAAAGTATGCGGTAAACCATGAGGTAAAAGGTGCGGCATTATTTAATTATCTTTCTTCTTCTGCTTCATCTTCCGCATACGAGTCGTTTTACGCAGCTCATAACCGGATATTCGGGTTTCCATGCAATCCGTTTCAAGCGCAGATGCTGGGGAAGTACATCGACGAGGATGGGCTTGAAGAGGCCGTCATTATTCGGGCGCTTGAACGAGCTGGAGCTGCTTCGACGGGATACAACTTCAAGTTCATAACCCGAATTCTTGATGACTATTTCCACTCGGGCGCCCGGACGATCGACCAGGCAAAGGCCATTGATGATCAGTTCGAGGCTCGGAGGTTAAATTCGAGTTCGTTGCAGGCTGCGCGAACACCAACGAAGCCGAGAAAGAGTTTTGCCGAAATGGCGAGGGAGGGGTAATCATGACGCTCCAGGAAGTCGGCATGCTGTTTGACAAGATTGTGGGCTTTTATCCGCAGTTTGCCGGAGACCTTGTCAAGATGCGGTCATGGCACGAAGTACTGGGGGATACGCATTTCGATCAGGCGGTAAAGAGTCTGGTGCACTACGCGGCCAAGCCTGAAAGCAAATATCCGCCGCATCCGGGCGCATTGGTCGCGACGGAGTCTGCTGAGGGTGAGCTTTATCACGCATTCATGCGCACGGCCGGCAGGGCTGCTGTCGATGAGAGTAGCCAAATCCAAGCTACCGGAGTTCCGCCGACCGCGGATCAACGACGAAAGGTGCGTGAGCTGCTTGCATCTCGACTTCGCTGATATGCCCCTGTTCTACAACCTGGATGCTGAGCGTGCGGTCATCGGGTCAGTCTTGATCGAAAATGACATGTTCGATGTGGTCGATGCGATTCTGCCGTCCGATGCGTTTTACGATCCTGCGAACGAGAGAATCTATGCTGCTCTCCGCGAGCTGCGCGAAGAGGGAGAGCCGATCGACTTTGTGCTCTTGACGGGAAGGCTGGGAAGCGCTGACTTGGCTGAGATCGGCGGCATCGGCTACTTATCCAGGCTTGCTTCCAGCGTGCCGAGCGAAAGGAATGCCGCGTACTACGCGAACGAGGTCAAGAAGACTAGTCTGCAGCGATTGGGCTACAAGTTGATTCGAGATCTTCATGATTCATTGCTGGAGGGTGCAGCCCCCGACATGATCGCCGCGCAGCTTGATCAGGCCGCCGCCATCATGCTCGATCATACGGCAAAGGGCAATGATTTCAAGCCAATGTCCGAAGTCATGATGGACACTTACGAGCAAATTGAAAGCCGGGCTATGAGCCCGCGTGCTGATGGGTTGACGGGCGTTCCCTCCGGATATGGCGATCTCGATAAGATGACGGCAGGGTTCCAGCGGCAGGACTTAATCGTTGTCGCCGCGCGGCCATCGGTCGGGAAGACGGCACTAGCCTTGAACATTGCGCAGCATGCCGGCATTAGGGCGAAGGCGAACGTTGCCGTGTTCAGCCTAGAGATGTCGGATACGCAGCTTGGACAGCGGTTCCTAAGTGCAGAAAGCAATATCGATGCGACTCGCTTGCGAACCGGAAAGCTGGAATCGGACGATTGGGACAAGCTCACCTTTGGAGCCGGACCACTGTCAGAGTCGCAAATTTACCTGGATGATACACCGGGAATCTCCATATCCGAAATTCGCGCGAAATGCCGCCGCCTCAAGAAGCGCTTGGGCCGCCTGGACTTGATTCTGATTGATTACCTGCAGCTGATTACGCTGAAAGGGCGACGGAAGGAGAATCGCCAGCAAGAAGTGGCCGAGATTTCGCGTATCTTGAAGCAGATCGCCCGCGAGCTTGATGTTCCGGTCGTGGCGCTCTCGCAGTTGAGCCGGGCAGTCGAGCAGAGACAGGACAAGCGGCCGATGATGTCCGACCTTCGGGAATCTGGTTCCATCGAGCAGGATGCCGACATCGTGGCGTTCCTTTACCGGGACGATTACTACGACAAGGAAACCGAGAAGAAGAACATCATTGAGATCATCATTGCCAAGCACCGGAACGGGCCGGTCGGTACGGTGGAGCTGGCGTTCCTGAAGAACTTTAGCAAGTTCGTGTCGTTGGATCGGCACCATACCAGTTAGGGGGAGAATGAATTGACCCAGTATGAACAGAAGCACGCTCTTATTAAGAAGGCTATTCAGAATTGCCATGCAGGAATAGAACTCGTTGCGTTGACCGAAGACAATCGTTTTGCCGGCATGCTCGACGGCCAATTAAAATCCTTTGTTGTTTCACCATTCTGTAATGCAGCGTATACGTGGTGCAGTTCGGCGGGCAGCATCTTAGACCGCGGCAGCCTGGGAGGTATTTCTGAACCTTACCATTTTGTAGACGACGTAATTGGAGGCCAACTGGAATTGGTTTTTGAATGAAGAAACTGAATTGGTAAGTACTTTTTGAATTGGGTATACTTCTTTGACCGTTTTTGATATTTTGACATTAATATTGAAAAACGGGACGGTGGGAAGTATGGCCTTTCATAATCTTCACCCTGGAGATGTTATAGACAATGTTCGGTTGGTTGAGCTATTTCAATGTTCAGAGCAAGGAGGTATGCGGAGATCGCTGAAAACAAATTCCCTTGTAATAGTCTCCAACCATCTTAAATCTACGTATGACGATCGATGGTCCGGTGAGGTCTTTCATTACACAGGGATGGGGCAGAAGGGGAACCAAAGCTTGGATTTTATGCAAAACAAAACATTAAACGAATCAAGAACGAATGGAGTAAATGTCTATTTGTTCGAGGTCTTTAGAGAGAAAGAATATACCTACAGGGGGCGGGTTGAATTAGTTGATTCACCTTACACGGAGGAGCAACTGGACAGTGATAAAAGCTTAAGGACGGTATGGATTTTTCCCGTAAAGCTCAAAGATGAGGCCCTACGATTTTATCCTTCCACTGAGATTCTTGATGAAGTTAAAGTGCATCAGGACAAGCAGGCAAGGAGATTGTCATCCGATGAGCTTAGAGAGCGGGCTCTACATTCTCGAAAGTCATCGACCATGATGCAAAATACGGTGAATGTTTTTTACCGGGATCCATATGTCTCGGAGTACGCAAAACGAAGGGCTAACGGGCACTGCCAGCTATGCGGGGATGTAGCTCCCTTCCATAATAAAAAAGGCGAACCATTCCTTGAAACGCATCATGTCAAATGGTTATCGAGAGGCGGGGAAGATACTGTTGAGAACACGGTAGCCCTGTGCCCTAATTGTCATCGGAAAATGCATGCGCTTGATCTTCAAACGGATGTACAAAAATTATTGCAGGTAGCTGGAGGCTGGCTCGTATGACAAAAACGATTGATGTCGTTGGTGCAGTCATCGTCGATGATCAAAAACGTATCCTATGTGCCAAACGATCAGAGCGAATGAGTATGCCCTTCATGTGGGAGTTTCCCGGTGGCAAAATTGAACAGCACGAGGAACCGGAGGCAGCTCTTGCCAGAGAGATTAGCGAAGAGCTAAATTGTCAGATTGAAGTCAGGGAGTTCATAACCGAGGCCGTGCATTCCGTTACGGCATTAAATATACGACTAAAAACGTATTATGCACGAATCGTAACGGGGATTCCCCAGGCTAGTGAGCACGAAGAGCTTAGATGGGTTTTAAAGGATGAGCTGACATCCTTAAATTGGGCGCCGGCGGATATTCCTACCGTAGAGATACTCCAAAAATCACATTAAAATACCCCTGGCATCGTTGGGGAACGGGGCACCAGGGGCGAACGCTTGTTTCTCTCTCAAATATACCATATGGAGAGGACGAGGGGAATGTTGGCAATGTTTGAACAGTTGGAGTTGTTCCCGTCGGTGACGGATATTGAAGTACGATTTACCAAGAAGCTGCTTGAGAGTTATAAGAAAATGCGGCTCCTGGTTAATGGCACGGAAAACACGACTCCAAAGTATTTAGAGGCCTCAAGACTTATTGGTCAAGTTGAACAAGCCGTGGGCCTTATCCTGGATGATGAAGCGAAGCGAATTGTTGAATTTCGGTTTCTTAAGGGAAATACCCATAAGGCAACCGTTCTCTTCTTCTCTGGAATGATGAGCGATAGTACCGTCGACCGGAAGTTAAATAAAGGGATCGAGTCGGTAGCTGAGACACTAAAGTTTTGGCATGAGTAAGGCTGAAAATGAGTGTAACCCGTGTGAATGGCGGGAAATAAATGAGTTTTGTTACAGGGTACAGTGGAATCACAAAGGAGCGATCATTAATTGCTCCGGGTGATACCTACTGTACCCTTATTATATGTAGGACTCGGCCATGCGGTGGGTCATCTGACCTTAGACGTTAATCGTCAAGCGTGTGGAGATGGGGCGGGGTTCGATACCCATTAAGTTTTTTATAACAGTTCATGAGTGGAATCATGGGCTGTTATGAGGGACTTACGCACAATGTATCCACTGGCCGCCGGTAGCGGCTTTTTGCATGAAAGGGGGCGTGACCGGTGCGCCATACAAAATCGAGGAAGTTGATTGGCGAACTGAAGAAGCTGCAACCGATTATGTGCCGCGGCTGCGTTTGGGGAAGTTGGGACGGAGTGAAGCAGTTATGTAGTAGGCGGCCATGCGTGAAAGGAGGAAAAGTGAAGTGATTGTTGCTGTGTGCGTGTTGCTCTACAAACGATTCAGAAAAAAGAAATGACTCGGGGATGCTTTCCCACGAGTCATTATTAACTTAACATAACCCCCAGGATATGACAAGCATTGGGGTTATATATGTTGTTGAAAAGGGACTAGCCCTTAAGCATAGTCCTCTTGGTTTTTAGCATTTTTCTTTGGTTTTTCTTCACTTGTTTTAATGGAGACCTTGTCCAAAAAATCAGGGACAAACCTTTCACTGAAACCGGAAATTATACCCAAAATGAACATTGATGAGAGGGAAGTTGCACTCAACATAGGTACAAGCTTAGATTTTATTAGTAAAATCACAATTCCACCGAATAGCAAACCCAAGAAAAGGCGAGCAACTCCTTGCAAAATGAAGGATCGTTTGGGAGCTGTTGAATCAATGTTAAGTTTATCAATCCGTTGAACGACCGAGATAAAGGAGCCGAGAACTCCGGCAGCACACCCTATGATAGCATGTGAGGTTTTAATATCTTGATGATAAAATCGAAAGTATGCTAGAAAGCAGATTAATGAAATTAAGATAAAAAGGATTGTCATAAATAAAAAATAAATCAATTTGGCCGATGCGTTTGCCCTGGCAAGTATAAAGTTTTCAATGTCTTTAAAATACTTCTTTGGATTTATGGGGGCAGTTGTATGTGATAAAAAAACAGCAGAAATTGCAGTGACTAGTTGAGTATTTGCTAATCTTCTTTGTTTACCAGAGAGTGTTACTTTAGCCATCGTAACTAGTCTTCTGTATTCAACATACGCTGGCTTACATTCGTCAGGCATTGATGTTTTGAAATGTTGAGATAAATCACCGTCAGGATTCATGTATATTTCAATAAATGGGCTACGGTGAATTGAAACTCGTTTATCCTTTGTTTGTTCAATAATGTAATTAGTAGTGGATTTAAAAATATTATTTACATCTTTTTTTGAATCAGCGTTAGCTGCAGCTGACACAAAACTTGACAGTATATTGGAACAACATTTGTTCCATAAAATTCTATGCACCTTTGTAAGCATTAAGCTTTGGAGATATAAAACTTTTGATTGGGCCTCTTTAATTTCTTCAGTTGGTTCATGAATGATCCAATTTAGAACATCGTCCCTCTTATAAATTGTAAGTTTCCGACTTTTGTAAACTCTTCTTCCTTTCTCTGGATGATTTACACCGTCGTCGGTTGTTGTATTGGTTGGAGGTGCATCTTGGTCCTCAGGAAACTCAGGTTCCTCATAAGGATCATCAGAATCATCAGAATCATCAGAATCATCAGGAAAATCAGAATCAGGAAAATCAGGCTCATCAGGAAAGTCAGGCTCATCAGGAACGTCGGGAGCGTCAGGGAAATCAGGTTCTTCTGGTAATTCAGGATCATCCTCATGATCAGAATTGTTATGGTTGCTCATGTCATATCTCCTTAAGGCGACTTTGTGGAACCTTCTATGCCATTATCTTGTATTGAGTCATATTATTCGTAATGGCTACTTTCCGAATCTCTCTATTCATGATTATTAGTATAACGTAGTACAAAAGTTCCAACAATTGCTTATTTGGTTATTTGTATTCTACGAGTCCCATCTATTGCGAAAGAATTTCCTCGAATCGAATTAGGTTTATGAGATAGCTATTAATTCATTATCGAGGTGGTGTATGTGAATGTTGTTCAGCCGATACGAGATCCTGCTGTAATCGAGGGAGTAAAACAATATCTTCGGATACGGAGCCTCAGGGATTACCTTTTTTTTTGTTTTGGCATATATAGCGGACTTCGGGTTTCGGATTTATTAATTATGAAAGTCTGGATGGTTCGCGGAACGCATGTGAAATTGATTGAAAGGAAAAACGCGCATGACAAGCGGTTTATTATTCATCCATCCATTCGTCAAGACTTGGATCGCTTTATAGCAGATAAAGATGATAACGATTTTCTTTTTCCGAGTAGACAAGTGAAGACGAAGCTGCGACTCCGAAAGCATCCAATTGATCGGAGCACGGCATACCGGATGCTGAATAAAGTCGCTAAAGAATTCAAGCTGAAAGAAATAGGATGTCATACGCTTCGAAAGACATGGGGCTACCAGCTCTACAATGCTGATCCGCGTAACCTAGCGTTACTAATGAAAATGTATGGACATCGCGATCCAGCCTACACATTAGACTATATTGGCATGACGCAAGACATGATGGACGCGGCGATTTCGCGGTTACGCTAATTTGAGCGCATCATAACTGTTCCTATGTGGCACTCATTATTTGAGTTGCGAATAAGGCTTGGCAGAGTAGGGAATTGACGATTTGTTGAGTGCAACAAAATATTCATTATGGTTCACTCAAGTACCAGAACTTAGGGGAAAGACAGCCAATTCGAGGTCTCTTCATTAACGAAGCAGACGAGGAGAAGGCGTTACTAATGACATAAAAACGTGAAAACCAACTCGAATATCGTGAAGGCGGTGAAATGACTTGTCAAGAGAGCGGAATCCATTGCGAAAAAAAGCGTTGAAGCTTTGGCTGGATAGCAATCGGACACTCAAGCCATCGGCTATTGCAAGCGCGCTCGGCATATCCAATGAGCAAGTGAGAAAGTGGAAAAGCGTTGATCGCTGGGAAAATCTCCCTCAAGGGCCGAGAAAACGGGGTGGTCAGAAGGGTAACCAAAATGCAAAAGGCAACAGAGGCGGTCCTGGAGGACCATTGAGAAACGAAAAGGCAGTCAAGCATGGCGATTATGCAACCATCTGGGACGACACCCTGGAAAATCTTGAACGTGAGCTGTTCTTCGAGGTAGATACGAATCCTGTCGGCCAACTGAACAATGAGATTCGCTTCCTCGATCTTCGTATTCGACGAGCACTTCAATTGCGGGCGAAAGCGCTCGAAGGCTGGGGCGGCGATACCGTGCAGACGACCAGTCAAATCGTTAGAAATAAGAAGCATGGAGAGATGCCAGAATTCGACGCTGAAGGTAGTTTGACCATGGTTCCAGTTCTTGAACCAATCTTGGCAGAGGTTGAACGAAAAGCGAAGAAGCATCCAGTGCTTGAACGTGTTCTGTCGATTGAAGAGGCGATTACGCGCATGCAGGACAAGAAGGCCAAGCTAATTGACATGAAGTTTAAGCTGAGCGCGAAGGCGCTGGCTGAAGAAGAAGCAGCACTTCGTATCAAGAAGCAGCAACTTGAAATAAAAAACATGGAAGAACAGGCGTGGTGACATGGCAAGGCATGCTATCCTTCATACATTCTATACCTCATTAAAATGGCGGAATTTTCGAATGGCGCTGATTCTAGAGCGTGGCAGCAAATGCCAACGATGCGGGCAGGCGATACTGCGTGCTGTCGATATTATTGGGCATCACAAAATAGAGCTGACACCGGAAAATGTGCATGATTACAACATTAGCTTGAACCCGGATAAAGTCGAATTAATATGCTACGACTGCCACAATAAAGAGCATAAGCGCTTCGGATACCAGGGGAACAAAGAGGTGTTCCTCGTGTACGGACCACCGTTTGCGGGGATGAAAGAATTTGTTCGGCAGCGTCTCACGCGTGGCGATTTGGTCGTAGATATGGACAGGCTGTACGAAGCAGTCTCTGGGCTACCATATTACGATAAGCCGGACAGCCTATTCGGCAATGTGATCGGTATACATAACCTGTTGATAGACAATATCAGAACAAGACTAGGCAAGTGGGGTACAGCATGGGTGGTAGGTGGATTTGCGGATAAGTTTAAGAGGGAACGGCTAGCTGATGAGATGGGAGCTGAGCTAATCTATTGCGAGATGAGCCGGGAACAATGCATGGCCTTGCTGGATGCTGACGAAGACAGATGGTACCGAAAGGCTGAATGGCAGGGGTACATTGACAAGTGGTTTACCCAATATTCGAAATAGATATGTTGGTAATATATAGATAAATGAGATATGATTAGTCATATTAATTTTGGGGGATGAGTAAGTGACAAGACCTAAAAGACTCATATTAACTAGTGCAGTATTAATTTTGATGTTTGCAATATTTTCAAACATTGTTGGAGCGGCAGCTGCTACAAAAGTCCCGATAGACGTAAATAGTAGTAATTCCGCTAAAGCTGGATTAACAGAAGCCGAAGCATATAAAATGCTTTATGAGGCTCAAGTAGACGCAAATGAAAAAATATTGAATACTGTTTATTGGTCTTTGGGGCTAGCGATCACATTAATTACTTTTCTCTTAGGTGCTAATTTATTTAACAATATTAGAGCAAAAAAAAATGAAACTGAGTTGCTATCTAGCCAATTTACTAACCAACTCGAAGAAATAAAGCTTACATTCTTATCTGATATAAAAGACGCTTCAATGAAAAATATTGAAACTGCTGTATCCCAGAAATTCGCTATTGTTGACACGAAGCTTTCGGTCATTTCCTCAGGTCTAATCTCTACTAAAGAAGCAGGAGAAAGCCTTGAGAGTGATATAAAGAATAATTATTTTGTTCTTAGTGGGAGAATAAACCAGCTGGAAGGGTTACATTGGAAAAGTAAAGGCGTTATGAATAATGTTGTTACATGCTATGTTGATGGTGTAGAGGAAATATTAAAAGGAGGAGGACATGCTAAACCATTATTAAGTGAATTAATAACCATAATGAATGAGAATCAAATAGGATTTTATCTTTCTATTCAAAGCGCCATACTTAGAATCATCAAAATGTTGAGTGCAAAAGAGGAATATTCAGTTCAGCTTGAACAGTTAAAAGAAATCCTTCAAAAGTATAAGTAACTCAAATACGCCGGATACGGCGTTTTTTTTATGCCTCCCCCTCTCAAAAAATGATGAGTTGAGTATCACTACCGTATAGGGGACACGTTTTTGGTACACGCTTAAAATTTCGAAATCGGTCGAGGTGAAAAATACGGTGGAAAAAAACGAGGTATATAGCCAAGAACGGGACAAGTTGCTCGAAATCTTCGCTGATGTTGACCCCTCCAAAAGCAAGCTGGTCTCCGGCCTGATCGATGATGCTGCGTTCCTTTCAGCGGAAAATCACGTCCTCCGGAAAGCGCTGGAGATTACCGGCATGGTGAAGATCCATCCCAAGAATCCGGACCTTCAGAAGCCGGTTGAAGCGGCGCGGCAGTACCTGAAGAACATCAATTCCTACGCCGTCATCATTAAGACGCTGAATGGGGTCCTGTCGAAGAATGAAACCCAAGATGATGATGAGTTGGAGGACTTTGAATGAGTTATTTAATCGAATATTTGGAGAAGTGCCGATCCGGCGAAATTCTCGTCGGGCAGGAGCTGCTGCAAACGTTCGAGCTCCTCCAGAAGAATCTGAACAACCCAGACATTCGGTTTGAAACGGCGGATGCGCACAAACGCATTAAGTTCATCGAAGAGCAGTGCAAGCACTACGAGGCGCCGTTTTCCGGAAAGCCCTTCAAGCTCATGCTCTTCCAAAAGGCGTTCATCGAAGCGATCTATTCGTTCAAGATGTATGACGAAGAGGTCGGCCGCTGGATACGCCTTCATCAAGATGTGCTGTACCTGGTCGGCCGCAAAAACGGCAAGACCCCGCTCGTCAGCGCGATTAATTTGGCCGAATTCTTCTGCGGGCCGGAAGGCATTAAAATCCTCTGTTCAAGCAACGATTATGAGCAGGCGGACTTAATGTTCCAAGCGATCAATGCCATGCGTGAGGAAAGCCCTTCGCTTGAAAAAGTAACGAGGGTGAATATCAAAGGCATCTTCTTCGGAAACCGAAAACGCGTGTCCCGCAAGGGGAAGTTCAGCTTCAAAAACAAGGGAAGCATCCGGAAGATTTCAGCGAAGACCGGCGCGAAGGAAGGCCGGAATATCGGCGTCGGCGCGGTCGATGAAGTCCACGAGATGAAAGACAATACGTCGGTCATGCCGATTCGTCAGGCTCTATCCACCCAGGATGAGCCTCTTTATTTTGAGCTGACAACTGAAGGATTTACCAATGACGGTTATCTCGACGGCCGGATGATTGAAGCACGCCGGGTGCTGAACGGGGAGCTGGATCGGCCGCGCTGGTTGATCTGGCTGTACACGCAGGACAGCGAAAAAGAAGTCTGGCAGGATGAGAAGACGCATGTGAAGAGCAACCCGGGCCTCGGAACCATTAAGAAATGGAGCTTCACGCGGCGCATGGTGGACGAAGCACGGACCAATCAGGAGATGCGGGCGTTCGTTCTGGCCAAGGACTTCAACATCAAGCAGAACAATGCAGCTGCCTGGCTGACCGATGAAGACATCACGAGTGAAGACGAATTTGACATCGAGGAATTCCGCGGGGCCTTCGCCATCGGCGGGGTTGACTTGTCCAAGTCCGGAGACCTCGCTTCTGCCCGGGCGCTGCTCATGAAGAACGGCAAGAAATACACCCTGCAGCGCTACTTCATTCCGGAAACGAAGATCCCGGCGCTCTCGAAAGAGGACCGCGTCAAATTTGAAGCCTGGTGCGCGAAGGACCTCATTACCGTATCCACCGGCAACGAGAACGACTTCCGGCATGTCACGGCTTGGTTTTACCGCCTGTTTCAGGACTACGGCATTCGTTTCTTCAAGGTCGGGTACGACAAGTGGTCGGCGGTCTATTGGGTGAAGGAGATGGAGGAGCTTGGATTTGATACAGTGCGCATCAGTCAGGATTGGGGCAGCTTAAGCGAGCCTATGAAGCTGGTACGGACGGACCTGCAAAGCAAGCTAATCAATTACAACCAGCATCCCATAGACCGATGGTGCTTGGAGAACACGGCCGTCGAGATGAACGGGAAGATGGAGATTCGCCCGGTCAAGATTCAAGGCAAGGACGACAAGAAGATTGACGGCACGCTGACGCTCATCTTCGTGTACAAAGTCTACATGGACAATCGGACCGAATTCCTTCAGCTGGTGAATGAATCGAGGTGATGACATGGCATTTATCGATAACTTTAAAGGGCTATTCACCAAAATCAAGGAAGCGACGCGGGCGAAGATGCTGAACGGGTATATCCCCATCTTCACCCAGTTTGGTCAGGATATTTATCTCTCCGATGTCGTGCAAAACTGCATCGCCGCGATCGCAACCGAAATCAGCAAACTCCAGCCGCGGCATATCCGGACCGATGATGCGGGCATGCAGTCGACGCCAACCGGTCCGCTTAACCGGCTCTTTAAATTCGCACCGAATCCGCTCATGACGACGCGCGAGTTTCTTGAAAAAGTGGTCTGGCTGCTGTATCTGAACGAGAACGCATTCGTGTTCCCCGTTTATGACGTAGCGCGGGATCCCACCGGCAACGAAAAGCGCATCTATCGCGCGCTCTACCCGCTGAATCCGACGCTCGTGGAGTTTTTGAATGACGAGCTCGGGAATCTGCTGATCCGCTTCACCTTCAGTTCGGGGACGGACTTCATGCTGCTCTATTCGGATGTCATCCATATCCGGAGGCGTTTCGGCCCAAACGATATGATGGGCGGCGGCGTGAATGGCGGGCCTGATCATGCGCCACTCTTGAAAGTGCTCCAGATTAATGACACCCTACTCCAGGGCTTGGAGAAGGGCGTCAAAACGAGCATGTCCGTGCGCGGCATCTTGAAAATCAATACCATGATGGATACGGATGGCCAGAAGACGGAGCGGGCCCGGCTTGAAAAGGCGATTCAAGACGGCGATTCCGGCATCATTTCAATGGACATGAAGGGCGATTACACGCCGCTGAACATCGACCCCAAGCTGATAGACAAAAGCACGCTGGATTTCCTGGACAGCAAAATCCTTCGGTGGTATGGCGTGTCGCTGCCGATCATCTCCGGCGACTATACGGACGATCAGTACCAGGCGTTTTATGAAAAGACGCTTGAACCGATTGTGCTCGGGCTCGGCCAAGCGTTCAGTAAGACGATCTTCACCACGCGGGAGCTGGACGTCGGGAACGAGGTCGTCTTCTACGGCAAGGACATGATGTACCTGTCCACTAATGCCAAGCTGAATTTACTGAAGACGGCCGGCGAGCAAGGGCTACTGACAGACAATCAGAAGCTCGCAATCATCGGCTACCCGCCGATTGAAGGCGGCGATCGCCGGACGCAGTCGCTGAACTACGTGGATACGCGACTCATCAACGCGTACCAGATGGCCGGCAAGAATACAACTGCAAAAGGAGGGGACGAGGATGCCGGAAAAACTTAAGCTGCCGCCCGGCGCGGTGAAGCGGAGCTTCGGCGTCAAGGACATCCGGGCCGTCGAGGACAGCACGAACATTGAAGGGCATGCCGCGGTCTACGGCCAGCGGACCACGATCGGGGATTGGTTTTACGAGGTCATCGAGCGCGGGGCTTTCGATGGCTGCAATTTCGATGACGTCTTGTTTTGTACCAATCACGATTTGCAGAAGATCCCGCTGGCCAGAAGCCGGCGCAACAATGCCAACTCTACAATGCAGCTGCAGACGGACGAAACGGGGCTTTACATTCGCGCGAATCTGGACGTCGAGAACAATTCGGAGTCCCGGTCTTTATATAGTGCAGTACAACGCGGAGACATCGACGGGATGTCTTTTATTTTTTTCATCGGATCGGAATCGTGGGAAGACCTTGATTCCAAAATGCCGACGCGGCGCATCTCCAAAATCAGCCGTGTCATTGAAGTCAGCGCCGTCAACTTCCCGGCCTATTCGGGAACTGACATACATGCTCGTGACCAGATCGCGTTGGATAACGCCGAAGAGGCATTGGAAAATGCCCGGTCGGCCCGGTTGGATAACTCGGCAGACGAGCTCGAAATCATGCGTCTCAGAACACAAATTTTATTGAAGGGCTAAGGTGAACGCACATGAAAAAGAAACTGAGAACCATGCTGGGCAAGAAGGAAGCACGGAAGGCTGAACTGGTTACCCGTGCAGGCGCAGCGACGGAGATCGCGGAGCTGCGGAGCATCAACGCGGAGACGGAAACGCTCAATAGCGAGATCGCGGAGCTGCGCAGCATGATTGACGCGCTTCCGGATGACGAGAACGAGGAGCATCGCAGCCAGCAGCCGTCGGCAGCTACCCCAGGCGTAACATCGCCAGTGCCAGAATTCCGTGCTCAAAACCCGGGCCATGCGCAAGTGCTGGCCGCCTACGGCATGGGAGCGGGTGCACAGCAGCAGCAACAACGTTCGCAGGAGAACGCCGATCCGTACGGCACGCCGGAATACCGCAGCGCGTTCATGGCGTTCGCCAAAACGGGCGAAGTCCGGCCGGAGCTGCGCGCCAATGCGATGACGTCGACCGCGGATGTCTCGGCGGTGATCCCGACGACGATCCTGAACGAAGTCATTCGCAAGATTACGGTCTACGGCCAGGTCTTCAGCCGCGTCCGCAAGATGAATGTCAAAGGCGGCGTGGACATCCCGATTCTTTCGCTGAAGCCGATTGCGACGTGGATCGGCGAAAGCGTCCCCTCCGACAAACAGAAGGTGCAGGCCAATACCAAGCTTTCGTTCTCGTACTTCGGTCTCGAATGCAAGGTGTCGGTTTCCCTGCTGGCTGACACGGTGTCCCTGGACGGATTCGAAACGACGATCACGGATCTGATCGTAGAAGCGATGGTCAAGGCAATTGACCTCGGCGTCATTAAGGGCAATGGGACGGGCAAAATGCTCGGCATAACCGCGGACCCGCGCGTGCCGGCGGCACAAGTCGTCAGCATGACGCCAGCTGAGTTTGCCGACTGGAGCCAATGGGCCAAAATGGTTCTCGCCAAAATGCCGCTTTCGTACAAGGCCGGCGCGACGTTTCTTATGGCGTCGGGGACGTTCGAAGGCTATATCAACGGCATGACGGATGAAAATGGGCAGCCGATCGGCCGCGTGAACTACGGCATCACGGAAGGCGCGCAGGAACGCTTTGCGGGCAAGGCCGTGATTCAGGTCGAAGATGACGTCATCTCGCCGTTCGCGGATGCCGCGACGGGCGATGTGGTCGCCATTTACTGCAACCTGGCCAACTACGGATTCAACTCGAATATGCAGATGACCATGTTCCGGTACTTCGACCATGACACGAACGAATGGGTCGATAAAGCCATCCTGATCGCGGACGGCAAGCTGATCGATCCTAACGGCGTGGTCATCATCAAAAAGGGCGTAGCAAGCTAATTCACGGGGCCAAACGGCCCCCTTATGAAAGGAGCGGGTAACCATGGCAAGGAAAGTAAAAGCGGAGAAAATCGACGCGCTGCAGGCGGAGAACGCCGCCGGCGAGACGGTCATTCTCTTTAAGGCGACGGTTCCTCTGAACGCAGCGGAGCATGCCGATCTGGCGGAAAAGATTCGCCAGGAGCAGGAGCACAGCGGCATGAAAATCATCCTCGTCCCCTACTCGGTGGAAGTGTCGATCGCGGCGGCTGAAAACGAAGCAGCCGAAGCGGAGCCGCAAGACGAGACGCCGCCGGAACCGAACCCGGAAGCGGGCAGCGGGCACGCAGACGACGGCCATGAATAACGAGATTACCCTATCCGTCGTGAAGGCGTACCTCCGAATCGATTACGACTATGAAGACTTCATCATCGAGGGCCTGATCGGAGCGGCCAAGCAATTCCTGCTGAAGGCGGGCGTTCAACCGCAGTCGGACAACGAACTATATAACCTCGTCGTGAAGATGCTGGTTTCGCTGTTCTATGAGAACCGCAATGCGGCGGAAGGGGATTTGAAGATCCCGGCGATCATCCTGCATTTCATCACGCAGCTGAGCGCCGGGAATCCGGAGGTGTGAACCATGGACGCCGGCCGGTTGAATCAAAAGCTTGAAGTGTGGGCGATGGTGAAGCTGCCCAACGAGCTGAACGAGATGGATTACGTGCCTCGGATGCTGAAGGCGGTTCACGCCGAGATCATCCCGCAAACCGGCAGCCTGCAGCGGCAGCAGGGCATCGAAACGGTGCTCAGCCAAGTGACGCACAAGGTGATCGTCCGGTACTTATCGGGCAAATTCATCACCCCGGACATGTGGATGTTGTACCGCGGCCAGCGGTTCAACATCCGTTTCATCCTGGACCCGTTCATGCGTCACGAGAAGCTTGAACTATTTTGCGAGGAAGTGATTGGATGAGCCGGGGCGAGGATTTTGACGTGACGGAGCTGTTTGATTTTGCGGACCAGCTGCTGGTCATGGCTGAAAAGCAGATGCCGAAGGAAACCCGGAAATTCATCCAGACCGAAGGGAACAAGCTCAGGCGCGCGACGCTCGACAAGGCAAAGGAACTGACGCAAAAGAAGACCGGCAACTATGTGGAAGGCATCAAGCGCGGCAAGGTGTATAAGTTCGAAGGGGATGCCACGGTCGTCCGTGTGTACGGTTCATCGCCGCATGCCCATCTCATCGAATACGGTCATCGTAACGTCACGAAGAGCGGCGAAGAAGTGGGATTCACGCCGGGGAAGCGGGTTTTCGAGAAAACGCGCAAAGCCTTCGAACAGGAATTCGTCGACGATTGTGATGCCTTTATCGATGAGATGTTGGAGAAGGGATTGAAGTAACATGGTCACGATCAAGCAGATCTCAAAGGCGATTAATGCGAAGCTGAATGACATCTTGCCGGATGTGGAGATTCAGAGCAAGGATATCCGCGAAGGGTATCCGCGGCCTTGTCTCTACGTGGATTTTGAAGACGTAACGGCTTCCATGGCCGGCGCGAAGCTGCGGGAACGTACCATCCCTGTCGTCATCTACTACTTTCCGACGGACCCGAACAAGGTGAAAATCGAGCTGCTGGACGTTCAGGAAAAGCTTGAGGTCGCCTTCGTGGGGGATTTCCCCATTATGGACGGGTTTGTCGTTCAAATATTTGAAGCGGATGCCGTCAAGGTGGATGGTGTGCTTCAATTCTCGTTTGACGTCTACACGCTTGAAGTGGACGACCGGGAAACGGATAACGGCCCGGATATGCTGGATATTTCGATTGAATTAGGAGGGTGATGGCTGTGACAATTGGGTTACCCACGATTGACGTGCAATTTAAAAAGCTGGCCCAAACGGTGATTGCGCGTTCTTCCGCGCAGATCGCCGTTTTAATTGTCAAGGACAACACGGATGCGACGCATGCGGTGAAGGAATACAGCTCGCCGCTCGACATCGATGCCGCCAAATTTACCGCGGCGAACGTGAAGTACATCAAGGACGTGCTCGCCGGCGGTGGTAGCAAGGTGATTGTCGTGCCGGTGGCAACGGCCAGCACGGCCGCTGTCGCGGATGCCGTGGCCGCGATCGGCTCGCGCAAGTTCAACTGGATCGGGCTGGCCGAAGGGGATGCGGACGAGCAAAACGACCTCGTTACGTTCGCGAAACTGCCGGCGAGCATCAAGAAAGGGATTAAAGCGGTCGTATACCAAGCTGCGGACCCGGATTCGTCGCGCATTGTCAATTTTACGAACGAGGATGTCACGTATGCCGGCGGCACGACGGTCACGGGCGAGAAATACATCGCCCGCCTGCTCGGCGTGCTCACCGGCCTGCCGCTGACGCAATCCAGCACCTATTTGGAGCTGTCCGAGCTTGTTGGGGTGACGGAGCCGGCAGACCTGGACACGGCGATCGGCGACGGGGAACTCGTACTCTTCAATGATGATGGGAAGATTCGCATTGCAAGAGGCGTCAATTCCCTCGTGACGCTGACGCCGGGGGTGACGGACGATTTCAAGAAGATCGTCATTGTCGAGACGATGGACTTGATGAAGGCAGACATCGCGGCTTCCTTCAAGGACAGCTACCTCGGCAAGTTCAAGAACAAATACGACAATCAGGTCTTGTTCATCTCGGCTGTGAACGCGTATTTCGCCAGCCTTGCCGCCGACTCGCTGCTCGATGATGCGTTCGCCAATAAGGCGGACGTTAATGTCGCGCAGCAGCGTGCAGCCTGGGTGCAGAGCGGGAAAGCCGAGGCGGCGGGCTGGGATGATCAGATGGTCAAAAACAATGCCTTCGGAAGCAGCGTCTTCCTCGGCGGGAACGTCAAGATTCCGGACGCGATGGAAGATCTGAGCTTTGAAATCTATCTGCAGTAAGGAGTGAAGCGCGATGAATAAAGGAAACAATGTCGTCAGCGGAAACGACTTGACGGTTTGGATCAATAACGAAATCTGGGACGACACCAAATTGGCCGAGTACAAGCTGACCGGCGAATTTGAAGACGTCACGTTCTTGGGCGATCCCCGCACATACAAAAAATATTTGGGCTTCGGGGGCGAAGGGACTCTCACGCTGAACAAGATGCACAGCCGCGGCGCGTCCATTCTCGCCGAGGCATTTAAGACCGGGGTTTTTCCAGACATCAAGATTGTCGTCAAGATCGCGAATAAATCAACGGGCAAAGCGGAGCGGGCGATTTTGACCGGGGTGGTCTTCTCGGAATTCGGTTCCTCTACGGAGGCGAAGGCCGTCGCGACGGAAGAATTGCCGTTCACATTCAGCGATTACGAAATGCTCGAGCTGTTGTAAGGCATTCAACAAAAATTAACGGGGAGCGGCGCTCCCCTCCAGGAGGAACATGAATCATGGGACAACATCGGGACACGAAATTGACACTAGGGGATCTGATCGCGGCGAAAGCAGCGAAAGCGGAGCGGGTAAACCGCTCGGAGGAAGTCTATATCGACAGCTTGGGCGGAACCACGACGATGCAAGCGCCGGCCAGGGAGGTTGTCTATAAGGCGATCGATATGCAAGGCGATACCGCCGATAACGTCTATTCGAATACGTATGTCGTCTACAATTCCATTCCGCTGTTCCGCGATCCGGAGCTGCTGGCGGCATACGAAGTCAAAGATAACCTCGAAATCGTCGCTAGGCTGCTTGAACCGTACGAAATCAACGAATTGGCTGGTAGAGCGATGATGCTAGGCGGCTACGCCAAGCCGGAAGAGGCGGCGAAAGGCGTAAAAAACTAATTGACGGCGATGCTGAGCTGACGATGATCGGTTTCTTTGTCGTTCGGGGACACGATCACGAACGGCTGGTCAATCTCACGCCAATGGAAAAGACCGTCTATTTCCACTGGATGAACCAGTATCGCGAGGCGGAAGCGGCCCTGCTGAAGCAACTTGCCGGGGGGTGAAGGATTGGCAAAGAAAGTAATTAATACGATTCTCAACTTGAAGGACAAGTTCTCCGGCCCGATGCGGCGGACGGGCGAGGAAACCAAGAAGCAGGCACGGGCGATGAAGCTGCTGGACAACAATGTCCAGCACTTCAAGTCCTCGGCCGTCTCCAGCTTCTCGAGTGTCGTCAAGAAAGCGGCGGTGACCACAACCGCCTTCCTTGGCATTCATGCGGCGATCGAGACCGTGAAAGGCAGTATCGATTTCGTAAAGGACTACTCGGCCACGATGTCCGATTTCCAAGCCGCAACGGGCGCAAGCGCGCAAGAACTGGCCAACATGGAGAAAAGCGCGTCGGACCTGTACAAGAAGGGGCTCGGCGAAAGCTTCAAGGATTTAGTTTCCTCCATGACCACCACGAAACAGGTGACGGGGCAAGTCGGGGACGAGCTGAAGAAAACGACGGCGCTGGCCGTGACCTACCGGGATGTATTCGGGGAGGAAGTTGCGGATTCCGTGAAAGTCGCGGATACCATGATGAAGAACTTCGGCATCTCGTCCACGCAGGCGTATAACCTGCTCGCCCAAGGGGCGCAGAAGGGGCTCAACAAGTCCGGCGAGCTGCTGGACACGGCCAATGAATACAGCGTGTATTTCAAGAACCTCGGCTTCGGCGCTAACCAAATGTTCGACATTTTCGGGGCGGGCCTCGAGAAAGGCGCGTTCAACCTCGACAAGGTCGGCGATGCGGTCAAAGAATTCGAAATTCGCTCCAAGGACATGTCCAAGTCGTCGCTGCAGGCGTTTAAAGCGCTCGGCTTCAATGGAACCAAGATGTCGGAGACGTTCGCAAAAGGCGGCCCGGCCGCGCAGAAAGCGTTCAAGCAAATCGTACAGTCTATCTCGTCGATCAAGGATCCCGTCAAGAAGAACACGATCGGCGTCGCGCTGTTTGGCACACAGTTCGAGGACATGGAGAAGGACGTCATTGCCGCGCTGGGGACCGCGGACAAGAAGTTTGAAATGACGAAGACCACCATGGACGGCATCAACAAGATCAAGTATAACAGCGCGTCTGAGGCGTTTACCGGCATCGGGCGTCAGCTCGAAATGTCCGTCATGGTCCCCATTACGAAAAAACTGCTGCCGAAGCTGAGCGAATTTGGGCAATGGTTCAGCTCCCATTCCGGGGAAATCGAAGCCGGCATCAATCAGGCGTTTGCGCTCGGATCGTCCTTGATTGCCGATTTCGCGGACGGACTGTCCTGGGCGAAAGACAACGCGAACTGGCTCATTCCGGTTATAGGCGGTCTCACTGCCGCGTTTGTCGCGCAACAGTCTGTGAACAAGCTCGTTAAAATGCTGGACGCGTACAAGAAGGTGACGAAAGAACTGACGCTTGTGCAGGTGATTTTCAAAACTGTCATGAGCGCGAACCCGTTCGGCCTGATTGCGATCGGGATTGGGCTGGCTGTCGCCGCTGGGGTCCTGCTCTACAAGAACTGGGACAAGGTGATTGCGTGGGCGCAGAAACTCGGCGCGAACATCTCCGATATCTGGGGAACGATTCAGACCACCATCACCGGCGCGGTTTCGAAGGTCGCGGCCTGGCTCGAAAGCTTTCCGCTCGGGCAGAGCATTGTGCAAAGCTTCCGCGATGCGGTCGCGAACGTCAAGATGATCTTTGGCGGGATCATCACCTTCTTCAAATCTGTGTTTAAGGGAGATTGGAAGGGTGCTTGGGATGGCATCGTGGAAGTGTTCAAAGGGACGTTCGGCCTGATGAAAACCTATGCGAAGGCGCCGATCAACGGCATCATTTCGATGGTGAATACACTCATCGACCAGGTTAACGGTATCAAGGTCACGATTCCGGATTGGGTGCCGAAGTTCGGCGGCAAGTCCTTCGGGATCAATATCCCTAAAATCTCGACGTTTGCGCTCGGCACGAGCTATTTCCAAGGCGGCCTGGCGCAGGTCAACGAGCGCGGCGGCGAAATCATCAACCTGCCGAATGGCTCGCAGGTCATCCCGGCTGACAAGTCGGAAAAGATGATCGAAAGCAGCCGTGGCGGGGTGAAGGTCCAGATCACCATCCAAGGGAATGTCATTGGCAATGCGCAATTTCTGGACGAACTGGGCAGCTTGTTTCATCAGGAAATCAAGCTCGCGCTTGCAAACATGTAGGGAGGGAAACGCGTGAATGTGGTACTGAGCATGAACAACATGGCCGAAGTGCTGACGCTGCCGATGCCGCCCTCGGAATTTTCCCTTCCGATCCCGGGCGGGAATGAGGAATTCGATGTCATTGGCGGCGCAAGCGGCGTGGGCAAGCTGAATCTTCCCGGCCTTCGGGGGCTGAAGGCGGTTTCGCTGGCTTCCATCTTCCCGGTCCGGAAGTATTCGTTCGTTTCGGCAAGCATTATCGGCTGGCGATGCGTAAACATCATTAATCGCTGGAAGAGCAGCCGGCAGCCGATCCGGATTATCGTGACCACGAAAGAGGGGCTTGAAGTGCTGAACATGGCCTGCCTCATTGAAAACTTCACCTATGGGGTGGATCGGGCAGGGGACATTCCTTATACGCTAGAACTGAAAGAATTCGTCATCCCGTCGGTGAGGGAGGTTAGGTAGATGGCACACCGGCTCGCAGTGACCCGCGGCGGCCGTCTGCTCGACTTTACCGAGCTGGCCGGAAATATAGCCTGGTCCAGTCATATGGACACCTTGGGAGAAGAGCTGAGCTTCAGCTACGCCGCCAATGATGCGGCGGGCTTCCCCTCGCGGACATTTATCCAAGAAGGGGACGTCATTGCCCTGCTGAATGGACATACGCTGCTTCGACAGTACGTCGTGACGGGATCAGAACCGACCGGCCGATTCGGGAAAAACGTCACCTGTTATGATTTCGCCTGGTACTTGAACAAAAACGAAACGGTGATCCAGTTCAAGAAGATCAGCGTGAGCAGTGCAATCGCCAAGCTCTGCGAAAAGTTCGGCATCAAGCACGATATCGTCAGCATCAAGACGTTGGTCACCAAGATTTATAAGGGCGACGTCGTGAGCGAAATCCTTACCGATTTGCTGGATCAGGCGAAGCAAGAGACGGGGACAGCGTATTACATGGAGATGAACGGCGATACGCTGACGGTGCGCTCGCGGGCGGGCCTGCTGATTAAGCCCATGATCCGCCTAAGCGATCGTTCCCCGCTGATCCCGGTTTCCGCCCTCATATCCGAATCATCACGTTCGACGAGCATCGAGGACATGAAGAACAAGGTCCTCGTCGCCAGTGAGGACGAAGAGTCCGTTAAGGTGTTCGCGGAGGCAGCAGACAGCGCCAGCGTGGTCCGTTATGGCCAATTGACGCAAGTCGTTACCTTGGAGGGCAAAAACGCCGCGCAGGCCCGCCAGATCGCGAAGACAGCGCTGGCCGAAGCGAACCGGGTCCACGAAAGCTGTTCGCTGACCTTGCCTGGCCACGATGACATCAAAGCCGGCCGAATGATGGATTTTAACGAACCGATTACGGGGATTGTGGGCCGCTACTTGATTACCAGCGCCAGCCATTCCGTTGCCGGCGGCATTCACAAAGTAAGCGTGGAATTGGAGGCGACAGCATGAAGCCCTGGGCGGTTGGCGTCGCTCGCCTCTTGAAAGAGCGGGACAATAAGCCGCCTTCCGGGGTGGCGCTCGCCACGGTCATCTCGCCGCTGCCAGAAATGAGCTTGTCACTGACCGATGACATCATCCTGGATACGGCGGATTTGATCGTCGCCAGCCGGCTGTACGAGCTCGAGCTGCAGGCCGGGGACGTGGTGATCGTGCTGCCTTCTGAAGGCGGGCAAATCTATTATGTCATGGATAAGGTGGGCAGATGATGTTTCCGAACGTGACGTTACTTCCCGTAGGACCGAACACGCAGTCAGGCGCCGCGCCGCTTGGCCGCGTGTTTTTATTTGACTTCGAAACCCGGCGCTTCGTCCTGCAGGACGGCAAGCCGGTCGAAGCGAGCCATGAGCAGGCGATCTATCAATGGGTGATGATGCTGCTCATTACCGAGCCTGACCAATACCCGATCTACACGGACACGGGATTCGGCATGCAGTTCAAGCACTTTATCGGCCGGCGTGACATTCCGATTGGCGTCATCAACTCGGAACTGAGGCGCCAGCTGGAAGAAAAGGTGCTGCTCCATCCGGAAATCACGGGCATTGACAATGCGATGGTCACGCGGGCGGAGAACGAAGCGGTCTTGTCCTTACAGGTGCAAACCTTGCGGGGACTAACTGTAACCATGGAAAGGAGAATGGTAATCGATGGCCGAGCCTTCTGACAGCCTTTTGCAGCGCCTGCTTGACGCCGTAGGCGACAGCTACGATAAAACGCCGGGGTACCTGGTTTACGATCTGCTCAGTTCGGTTGCGATCCAGTTAGGCGAGCTCGAGCAGCGTCAGCGCGATTCGGCGCTGCTGCTCGATGTCGATAACCTGATCGGCGATTTGCTGGCCGCCTTTGTGTTCCAGCGGAAAGGGATTACCAGAACGCCGTCCACGTTTGCGATCGGCATCGTGCAAGCCGCCGGTAATGGCACCGTGAGCATCGGGGACCTATTCGAAACAAAAAGCGGCATTCAGTTCGCGGCGACCGCAACCGTGGCCGTTGTCGGCACCGGCGCGGTTCCCGTTCGCTGCGCGGCGGCGGGGGCGATCGGGAATGTGCCCGCCAATCAAATCACGCAAATGCCGGTCACGCTGACGGGCATTACGGGCGTCAACAACAGCGCGCCGACGCACGACGGGTTTGAGGCCGAATCTGACGAAAGCCTCCGCGAACGGTATTACATTGCCATGCAGATGCCGGTCACGAGCGGCAACGTCTTCCACTATCTGCAATGGGCAAAGGAAATCAGCGGCGTCGGGGATGTGGATGTGTATCCGCTGGCGCGCGGGGTGAACACCGTGGAGGTCGTCATCATCGACCAGAACAAGCAGCCGGCGAGCGAAACGTTGATTGCTCAAGTGCAAGCGTACATCGACCCGAACAGCGAAGGGCTTGGGAACGGGCAGGCTCCCATAGGAGCGCACTGTTACGTCATCAGCGCGGAAGGGTTGCCCGTCAATATCACGGTCCAGGTCCAAAAAGAGCCGGGTTATACGGACGCGGATGTCATCCAGCATATGCAATCGTCCGTGGGAAGTTATTTGAAGAGCATCGCCCTGAAGGCCGATTACGTGTCCTATGCGAAAGTCGGCGAGGCGGTCTTAAATAGCGAAGGTGTGGAGGATTATGCCGGTCTGCAGCTTAACGGTGGCACCACTAACATCGCCATTCCGGGGAAGCATGTCGCGATCGTCGGAGGGGTTATCCTTGCATAGCGTGAAACTACTCCGGCAGCTGCACAAGCTGGTGCGTCAAGATCCGTTCATGAACGAACTCTGCGCGTCCATTGGCGGCGAGGCCGATCAAATCGATACTTCCTTCACGGATTTTGAAGCCCAGTTGAACATTGACACGGCAACATGGGGGCTTGTGATTTACGAGAAGGACCTCGGCATTAAGACGGACCTTTCGAAATCGCTGCTTGATCGGCGCTCCGTAATTAAATCGAAGATGCGCGGCGCGGGCAAAGTGGATGTGCTGCTGATCAAGCTCGTCGTATCGAGCTGGACACATGGCAGCGCCGACGTTTCGTTCGCCAATGGGACGATCGCCATCGTGTTCAACGACCTGCTCGGGGTACCGGGCAGCATGGACGATGTGAAAGCCGCGCTGGAACAAATTAAGCCGGCCCACCTCGCGATCGTGTACGTTTTCCTCTACAACCGCTATGAGCAGCTGCAGAGCTTTACCTACGCGCAATTGAGCAGCTACACCTATGGCGAATTAAAGACGGCGAATCTTTAGCTTGAAAGGAGAATGCACGTGAGTACGACACCGAATCTTGGTTTGCCGCTTATTGAAGAATCCATGTATGCGGATGTGCCACGAGATATGAACGCGCTGGCCATGGCGATCGATCAAGTCGCAGCTGCGGGGACGGATACGGCTGAGATTTTAAACCAGCTGCTTACACTGGCCGCGAAGGTTGGCAACACAACAGATGCGGCGGGGGCCGCAAGCGTGTTTGCGCAGCTCGCGCGAAATTATGCGGCGGTCGACACGTTGGAAGCCGACCTCGGCACAGTGAAGACGGGAGTCGGAACAAACGGGGATGCGCCCAACGCACCGACGCTCTTCGCTCATCTAAAGAACACGGAGACCTACGCGCAGCGTATCGGCCTAAGCTCCGACACCGCCGGCCCGCTAACGCTTTTCTCGCGCCTGGTATCCCTCTCCAATCTGCTCGGCGCGAATTCGGACGCCTCTGGGACATCGACAGCCTTCGCGCGCTTCGCCCAGATCGTCGGGCTTCTTGGATCTAACGGAGACGCCGCGAATGGATCGGGCTCTATCATGGCCCGTTTGGCGCAGATCGTCACCACGGACGCCGCGATCAAGGGCAAGACGGACCTGATTGGGGCGAACACGGACAGCGCAGGCGTGACGACAATCTTCGGTTGGTTGAAGAGTTTGGGGAACAGCACGGCGAATCTGCCGACCTACATCGGTGACCCGGACGAAACCGGCGCTGACCCCGGCCCCGGCGTTAGCATCTTCGCCCGGCTGAACTACCTGCAAAACCAGGTCAAGGCTCTGACGGCGGCCCGCGGCCCGAATATCAACTTCAACGTAGGCAGCCTGACCCAAGTGCTGACTGCTGGCGGGAATAGCAACTTCCTGTTAGTCAGTGACCGCGTACGGTACGCGTACTTGCTCCAGCCGGGCAGTACGTCGATTCAGCGCCTGGACAAGACGAATGGGTCCGTTACAGTCATGAATGCCGTTCTTCCTGCTGCTCCAGGCGGGTACCTCCACGGTTGCATAGTTGGAACCAAGATGTACCTGCAGCTGGGGAACACGAAGAACACGTTCGGATACCTGGACCTGACCAACAACCAGTGGACCGTCCGCGCGTACCCATCCGGCATCTACACGAGCCCGGATATGCGGATTTGCATGATCGACAGCAACACGATCTATGCGGTCATCGGTACGGGCGTAAATAACGAGTTCTCCATGCTGAAATACACCATTTCCACGAACACCTGGACGACGCTGCGGACCCAGCAATTCAGCGGCGCGCATATCTCCGACATGCAGTACTACGGCGGCGACCGGGTTTACTTGCGGAACGACACCGTCCAGCCAAATGCGTCGGACGTCGCGTTCAGTATCGCCGCGAACCAGTTCTTGCCGGTCGTCCTGGCAGCACCGCCAGACGGCGGGACGACCGCGATCAACTATTCCGAGCTGCTGTATGCCGGCGGCCCGTTCGTCTACCGATATACGCAGGTCGGCCTCGTACGCTTCGACCTGCGGGGCGTCGAGCCGGTTACGATCATGAAGCAGAATATCACCTTTGTGAGCAACGCCCTGACCCTAGGCTCCACAGACCAGCGATGGGTAAGCTTCGACGACGGCTCTTGTGTCATGGTCGGCGGCGGACAAGCTGGCGCCTGGTTTTACAGCAGCCCTACTCTCACGGCTGACGCCATTTATGCGAGGAGGTAAGAAACGATGCCAAAACAAGCGCCATCGATCGAGGTCTACCAGCTGGAGAACGGCGGATGGGGCTTTGTGGTCACCGGTGAAGACGTCAGCATGAGTGCCGAGCATAATCCGTTCCGCAGCGGCTTCGTGCTCATGACACAGGAAGAGGCGCAATACTTCGCCGATTGCTACGCTTTGGGAGTGTCCATCGATTATCCGAGGGAAGACCCCGGGACATATCAACCGCCTCCTCCGCTACCAGATCCAGTAGCAAAGCTGTCCGAACGACTGGACGATACCGAGACGAAAGTCAGTGAACTGGAGCAAGCCAGCGCCGATACCACGCAGGCGCTGCTTGATTTGTTCGAAACCGTCGCAACGTCATTGCCCGCCTAAGCGGAGCGCCTACGAAAAAGGAGATTACCATCATGACAACCATTTTCAGCATCGTGAAGCAGTACAGCAAGGCGATTTTCTTGGACCAAACCCGGCAGCTATCCACGGCACCGGCCAGCTACCAGCCGGACGTCAAAGCGTATGCCGCCGGCACGCTGGAGGTTGGTGGTGCGCTCCAGCCATCGGGCTTGTATGTGGAGACGATCGACGACGCCCTGCTTGCGGGGACGATTACGCTGGATCAGCATGCGGAAATCTTAAACCTGAATCCGGACATGCCGCGTCGTCCACAAGCGCAAACCGCAGAATAAAGAGACGGAGAGGCCCCGAAATCGGGGCCTTATAAAATTTGAGGGGATGGAATCGGTGATTAAAATCCAAAATGGCTTGGCTGCTTTTGTCGGCGCGCTTGGCGTGCCGACATTTGAATTCTTGTATGGGACGGGGCGAGCGGTCACAACGATCGTGGTCGCGCTGGTGTTCTTCATCGCAATGGACTGGCTTTCCGGCACGCGGGCCGCAAAGAAAGACATGACGTACGCCAGCAAGTACGGACTTGACGGCTTGTTCCGGACCTTTTTCATTTTACTGCTTCCCGCCGGCGGCCATCTGTTGGACCAAGTGCTTGGTGCGGATGGCATTATTTTCGGGATCTTCTCGTTCGGCGTCCTGTACCACACGCTACAGAGCATGACCGCAAACGCTTTGCGTGCGGGGTGGGCGGACTACTTCCCGGACTGGATCATTGAGCCCGTCCTTAAGTGGGTACGCAGCGAACTGGAACAAAAAATTCAGCGAGCGACAGGACGTCTGAAGACGACCAATCCAAATCAAGGGGGAAGCGAAGATGCAAGCAAGATCGGCAAGTAATGTCAAAGTGATCGATGTTTCGCACCATCAAAACGATCAAGGACCAATCGACTGGAAAATGGTCAAGGCCGGAGGCGTTGCAGGCGCGTTTATCAAGGCGACGGAGGGCGGGGCTAGTAAAGACCTCGCCTTCCCTGCTAACGCGTTTGGAGCGGCCGCGGCGGGGCTCGAGACAGGTTTCTATCATTACGCCCATCCAGAGCTTAATAGCGCAGTTACGGAGGCCGCGCATTTTGCGAACGTGGTCAAAGACATCAAGGCGGACTTTCCGCATGCGCTGGACGTCGAAGGGCAGGCTTCGAAGATCGGCGCGGAGGCGTTGACCACATGGTGCGTGGCATGGCTCCAGGAGGTCGAACGTTTGACGGGGCATTCGGCGATGATCTATTCGGGCGGAAGCTTTGCTCGCACCTATCTCGGTAATGCGCTCGGGAAATGGTCGCTTTGGATCGCTCATTATGGCGCGACGACACCAATGGCTAATAGCATCTGGTCGCAATGGGTGGCATTTCAATACACATCGTCGGGGGAGGTTGATGGCATTAAAGGCAACGTCGATATTAATGCCATGGAGAAGGCATTTTTTGATAAATATGCCGGAATTCCCGGAATCCCACAACCGACCGCCGAAGATACGATTAAGGTCGTCGTTAACGACAAGCTTCTTTCGTATGGCCGAATGCTCGACAGCCACGTCTTTCTTCCTTTGCGGGATCTCGGCAAGGCACTCGGTGCGAATGTCGAATGGAGCGCCTTAGAAGCAAAGCCTTACGTTGACGGCAAGGCGGTCGCCGCATTCCAGTTGATTGATGGTCGAACCTACGTCGGCATTCGTTCAGTTGCGGAACTCCTAGGCGGCCAAGTGTCGTGGGATGGAATGACACAAAAAGTTTACCTGTACAAATAATAAAATAGCTCCCGTATCATTCCTCACTTCGATGAGTGATGCGGGAGCTATTTTGTATCCTTCTCTTTTTTTTAGTTGAGTTACTTGCGATTACTTATTTTGTGCTCCAATGTTCGTTGAACAATTCCCAGATGTAAATTTATTTCTGCCTCCGATACTTCATGTTCTCCGCGTCTCCCTTGAAGCAAGTACCGATACCGATATCCCCTGATAGGCGTATCATCAGCCCACATTTTGTTTTCCTTCATAATCTGTTTGGACTTCTCCAACTCAAAAAGAATACACTTTCCAACGATCTTACCGATTGCTTGGGTAAGGCCTTTTGTCTCTTCAACGAATTCCTCAGCACTTTCCAAAGCTGCAAGCAGTGCAATCCGAACATTTAAAGCAATGATGGGATCAAATCCATTCAAAATTCATCATCCTCAGCAGATTTGTTTTCTATATTATATGCGAACATTTGTTCCTAATTCAAATCAATTAAGTTAATTGGGATAGGAATATATGTTCCAATTGCTATCTAATCCATAATCAGGGAGTATAGTACTAGATTATGAATCTGCAGATTTGGAGTGTGGAGTCGCAATGGCACAGATTTTATTTGTACCAGGCATAAAAGGAACCGAGTTATTTGAGAAGGACAGAAAAGTATGGTTTCCTAAAAATCCAGGGGATATTACAAGTTTGTCCATTCATAATGAATTAAGCTTTGGAAATCCCATTAGAATTGTCAATGCATTTCAAATACAAACAGTAGAGGTTTATAAAGGGGTTCTAGATGCATTCGGGCCAGATGAGTTGACTTTTTTTACTTATGATTGGCGTCATGATATTCGAAGACATATTGATAGGTTAAAAGCTAAAATAATTGAGCTCGCCAATGACTATGGTCCAATTACATTGGTTGCCCATAGTATGGGTGGCATGCTCGCAAAACTAGCAATTCTTGCATTAGATGAACTCGGACTAAGTGAAAATATAGAAAGATTTGTAACATTGGGTACACCTTGGCTTGGTTCTGCTGATGCATATAAGGCATTAACCTATGGGGAACCTGGCATTTTTCCAAAACTATATCATTTACATAACTTATTTACTGATAAGGATTCGCAATGGTTAGCAAGACAGTTCCCATCCGTATACCAATTGCTACCGAGTGAGGCTTATTTTGCTCATGAGGATGGTAAATTTATATCAAATGATAAAGAAGAGGACTCACTTTATATAAACGCCTTGCAAAGCATTCAGAAACAATATATAGAATCTGGATGCGATCCTTTAGATGTGTACAACACATATATTAAGCCAGTACACGATTCAATGCTAAAGCCTATTCCAGATAATATTATTCATGATTGTTTAATTGGTACTTCATTCCCAACTATATATCAAGTGCCTGAACAACCTACATCCGGTCTTCCTGTCATTGAAAGAATTTTATTTAAAAAGGATGTAATTTTTAAAAACGGCGATGGTGTCGTTCCCGTATTTAGCGCATATCCAAGTCACGTAGCTAATGTCTTCTATATTTCTGCGCAACATCATGAAATGGCATCAAATCATGACGTCATTGAATTTATTAAGTGGTCAATTTCAAACAAGACAGGTGAAAAACCTGAAGCTTTATTGGATCGCGTATCAGAAAACTTGAATAATGGGTTTATGGCGAAGATTAAGTGCCCCGTTGATACAACAATTCTGGATCAGGATGGAAAATATTTGGCGGGCGAGTTTGATTCAAGCATTGAGCAAGTTAGCCCATTTCTTAATGAAACCGGCGTGTTGTATTATGGGATTGGTGAGTCGAAATATGTATTCTTTCCGGAAAGTGTAAATGAAGATGTGACTGTAAAAGTAAATTCGTATCAAACAGGTATAGCGGATATTTCTGTTGATTATTTTGACCCTGATGTCTCTAGAGAGATAAAGTTTGAACCATTACCTGTAACAAAAGGAGAAGCAGCTACAATAACGATTCCTGTAAGAAGAAGTTTAGAAGAAGCGAAATTAGTGAAGAGCAATCAAGAAGAATTAGGCTTTAGATTACAGGATCTTCCGATGACTACACTAACCCAACAACTTCCCTCCCTTTCAAAGTTGAAAATTAAAGTTAACCCAGCTAGAGGTGAAAAGAAATCCTCACATCGTCTGGTGTTCTCGGGTGATGTTGTTGTGGACATAAAAGCAGATAGCTCTGATATTGATGATTTATATTTTGTTGTTGATGACAATCCACCTGTACAATACTCAGAAGAAAACCGGCACCTCAGTTTATTGCCTGGAGAGCATACTCTTAGAGCATTTGCGAAAGATATTTATGGGCGACCTGTAAAGCCAGTAAATACGATTTTTAATATTGACAGCATACTTCCTGAAACGCGCCTACTTGCAATAGTAAAACCGGATGTACTTGAGTTGAGTTTCGAAACGCAGACACTCGGGTCTAGAGCATCGACTTACTATAGGATAATGGGAAGGCATGAAAATGAATGGAAACCCATAGGAATTGGAGAAACTGACTTTATTGAGTGGGGAAGAGTGGATATCGACCCAAAGGAATTCTTGGAAATCCAATTTTATTCAAAAAACGAATTTGGGAACGAAGAACAGCCAAAATCAGTTAAATTATCCCTAAGAAGTATTCCTGGCTTGATGTGGGGTGAGAACCCTTCAATTGTAACACCAGAAACTGTATGGCATAATCTATTCCATAACAATGAATTTGACATCATACTCTTTACTCCTAGTTTCATCTCTCGAGTTACACAAAAAACTGATTATGGAACAGTTGCACCCGACGACGTAAAAGGAATCCGCCTAGATGCTTCTTGGATTCAGGTTGACGTTATGTATGCTGAAAAATATGCACTTTATTTTGTGAAACCGCCTACCGAAGTACTTGAGGTTGGACAAAGCTGCACGTTTAGTTTCGAGTTGCTTACAGAAAGAACAAACGAGCGTATCCAACATACAGCTCCACGGGCAAGATTACATCCGCTTAGAGCAGGGAATGTTTCTGATACACAGCTTGCTCCGTTAATAAATAAGGATGGAATATTTTATGGGGAATTCACGGTTGGCGCGATGTTTCTTCAATACAAATTTAAGTTAATTATTACTGATGCACGAAATACAACTCCAGCCCTTCGTGAGATTAGTCTGATTATGAAGGAATTGGATGAGGAAGAAGAAAATAATAATTAAGTGAAGAAGGTGATTGTATGCTGAGATGGTTCTTAATCCAAGTCGGATTATTAATATTTTGGTATGCAATCGCCTTTTTCGTTATTCGATTAAAAAGTTGGAAAATGAGCTTTCCAATCAACCCGAGTTTATTTTCGAAAATAATAATAACGAGAGTAGTCCCCTTTTTTTGGGGTTTATCATCGTTTATTTATGGCATAATTATTGTGTTACAAAATTTTGATAAGCAAAAATTACTTATCCCTATAATGTTTTTAACAGTCTTTCCTTTATCCATATTCGTAATTATTGGTGTATCGGCCTGGAGAAAATCCGTTACGGATGATAAGCGTGAAAAATCCGAAGAAGAATTAATCAATACCAAAAAGAAAGAGTTTATTCAGTGGACAAATCAATTTGGCTTTTTAAATGAAAACATGATTGAGATGAGATTGTACATTTCAAAAGGTAAACCAGTCGGACGAATAGGAATTAGAGGTCTTTCAGAAAGTCAACTTGACGAACTGGCTCAACACAAGGATGAACTACCTGAAGGATTATTTTTAGAGTTAGTTGGTTATAAACATAATAATTTTAATAATAATGATCATTATCATTAAGTTTTATTTCAGGAGCAGCATCCAGCAAAGAATACTCACAAAGTTATAAAACCTCACGGTAATCCCCACATATTATGCGGTTAAGTTCGAAACATAATGGATTACTATTCACCTAATCATTCTATATCCAAGCTTTTCTTCAGGAAATAAAACAGAACAGAAATGCTGTGGGAATGGATCCAACATGGGCGGCATGATGTAAGCCGCTGGCCAAAACTCAGCAATAGCAAGGAAAACGGGGCCTCTTGGGCCCCGTTTTTTATTTGGTGAGCATCGTGAGTGATTTAACGAGGTTTGCCTTACCAATAGACATGCTTTTTTGTCAACTCCGCGGATATAACCTCAAACCGATTTTCGGCACATTGAAGGGCAGGTTCTGATTTTTAGCCATGCGTCATGTTCTCAACGCGTGCTGTCCGGGTATGAAACTGGAAATCACTATACGCTTCCGTAATCCGGACGACGCGCGTAACGCGCTAAGCGTGCAACGGCTTCGGGTCGAAGGTAGCTCTTCTCTATGGTGAGGTCTCTGAATCAAAAGCCAGCTAAGCTTTTATTGTTTCTTTGGGATAAATTTGGTCACCATGGTTTAAAACAAACATATAGTATAGCAAAGAGATTCATAGAGACGATTTTTGGAACCGGTTATAGATTAAAATAGAGTGCCCGCACTGTCAAAAGATAACAAAGAAGCTGCCGAAAATACATCGGCAGCATCATGAAGTTAATGGGCAGAGACGGCGTAAAGCAGTAAAACGCGGCTATTAAAAAGGAGTATAAGAGAGACTGGCGCTAAAAGAGAGCTGGGTGATGTCTGCTGCCGAAGGATCCGTCGAAGCAAGCGTCCTTACACGAATACCGATACGGTCGCCAGGCGCAACTACTAGAGAGCCCAAATTAATATTCGTCGCGGATCGGAAGGTACCCGCTGTAACGATATTATTCGGAAACCCGAATCTGACCGAACTTGTTAACGGAGTTGTCAGGTAAGGCGAAGAGAGATGGTCGATCCCATTGTTAGGAGCAGACGGTGAACGGAATACGGTAAAATCATATTGCAGTCCGAGCGTATTGATGGAAACTACGGAGGCAACCAATAGATCTGCGCTGATTTGCAAATTTTGAACCGTACCCGCAAAAGGAATGGGGAACGCAAACCCACCCGCTTCGGGCGGCATGGTCGATTCTCCAGAACCATCAATCACTTCAACCGTGCTGCTGCCAAAACCCATCAATATCGGGGAGGCCGATACAACTGCTGCGCCGCTAAGGATAATTCCCGTTGAAAATGGAATCAATCCTCCCCCTGCTGGTCCTGACGGACCTTGGGGGCCAACTGCGCCTGTTGGTCCAACTGCTCCAACTGGTCCTGCCGGTCCTGCCGGTCCTGCCGGTCCTGTTGCTCCTGCCAATCCAGCTGCTCCAAGCGCTCCCGCAAGTCCCGCAAGTCCAGCGGGGCCAACTTCTCCAAGCGCTCCTGCAAGTCCCGCAAGTCCAGCGGGCCCTGCTGCTCCGATTGCTCCCGCAAGTCCCGCTAATCCAGCCGGCCCAAGTGCTCCCGCAAGTCCGGCAGGCCCTGCTGCTCCGATTGCTCCCGCAAGGCCTTGCAGCAATTGCGGTCCTTCCGCTATTGGTCCTGGAGGGCCTTGAGGTCCTTCCGGTCCTGGAGGTCCAGGCGGACATTTACATCTACCCATTCTGTCAGCTCCTTGTTTATTAAACTAATCCAGCATATTAAAAGCCTACTCATAGAAACACAGCAATTACCTAGTAATCTTAAAATAGGCTAATAGAGTGCTATATTCGCTGATTTTCTATTGGTCTATGTTATTTCTCCCTTCCATTGTGTCTCTATCGGCATATGACAATAGAGAGATTGACAGCCGGGGAGTGACGGGATTGGAAAAGCGCTCATCTGTTGGTATACTTGTAAGTCGCAGAAGCAGTAGAAAAGGAATTTTAAAGCTATTACAACGTTACAATCATCTGAATATGAAACTTTTCGCCTTTACTCCGGCAGATATCCTTTGGAAAGAAAAGCGGATTATCGGTCTTAGTCTGAAAAAGGGCATTTGGAAACAAAGTGTGGTCCCTTTCCCTCAGGTCGTCTATAATCGTTGTTACAACAAAAAAGGGACGACCATTCACCGTCTTGAGAAGGCGATCGGCAGGAACAAATGCTTTAACCACATCAATTTTTTTAATAAATGGGAGCTCTATAACCAGTTTAAACAGTCGGATCTTAAATCCTATGTACCGGACACATTTTTATATGACGAAACGAATGTATCGGAGCTGCTAGAGAAATATAAGGTCGTTTACCTGAAGCCTGCATACGGATCTAAGGGGGAATCCGTGCATCGGGTGGAGTTAAAGGAAAATGGAGACGTTCATATCGCCTTGCACACCTTGACGCCAAAATATATTTGCAGAAGGCATGAAAGCATTCAGGAAAAATTGGATGAACGTTTCGGCCAAAAAAATTACGTGGTTCAGCAGGGGGTTCGCTCGAGTCAGCTTGATCATCAGTTTTTTGATATTCGGGTTCTTGTTCAAAAAGGCTTTCTCGGAGAATGGATGGTGACCGCCAAAACATGTAGAGTCGCGTATAAGAAATATTATAATACGAGCATGTGCGATACCATTTATGATGCTGCAGACATTCTTCCGCGATTTTTTTCGCCGGATAAAATGAAAGACATTTTCCGCTCTCTGGTTGAGGTAAGCGTGCAAGCTGCAAAAGACGCAGAAACGCATCTAGGTTCATTGGGCGAACTGAGTGTTGATTTTGTGTTGGATGAACAAAGGAAGCTATGGATTATTGAACTTAACGGAAAACCTCAAAAAGATCTATACAAAGAGCTTACTGGGTTTACATTCAAAAATCTGATCTATATTAGGCCATTGGAATATGCTTATTTTCTGTCTCGAATTGCGAGATAATAGGTTTTTTTCGATTGCTTTCGTTACAGGAGATAGGGGTCGGTCCAGTGCAACAGGATGCTATTTTTGGGGACCACCTGTTTAGCATCAAAGTCATAGCAAGGAAGACGGGGGCTTTTGGACCCCGTCTTTATTTTCCGTGCCTCGGAATCCTCGCGTTGAGCGTAGATTCATTTCACTGTCTCCGCAACGGCGCCCGGAAAAAAGACGCTGCCGAACCGGCAGTCTCTTTGAATTCGGCAGCCTTTTCATTCTTTCTTAAGCACCCAGGTCGATTGCGGGAATGCTGCTCAGCTCTTCCGGCGCAAAGCGTTGATTGGCCACCAGATTGCCGAATTCATCGAGACCGTAAACCGACACGAGGGCGAACGGACCTTGGCTGGACGATAACGTGGACACTTGCACTTCGTAGGCCACGTTGCCGGCAATGTTGAACGTCATGACCTCGTAGCCGCCGGCAGGGACGACAAATCCGGACACGTAAGCCGTATAAAAGAAATCCGAGTCGACCGAAGCCACGATTTTGACCGTCACGGACGTCGCCGTAGGATCGATATTGCTGACGTTCAACACGATCGTGGTAGCGGCCGTGCCGATGTCGCGGGTATTGGTCACGACGCCTGTCGAATATGCAGGCATGGATTTCCCCTCCTTTGTTGTCCGACATGCTCTATTCTATGAAATACGGTTCTCGCGTGATTGGACAAGGCCCCATGAAAGAGCGGCTATCCGGCATCATGGCAGCGCAAAAAAACGGGGCCGATTTCGGCCCCGTTTGGTCGATTGACGTTCTTTGTTATAAAGTCATCCTCCGGTTGCTTGCCGCCCGGTTATCCGACGAGCTTCAGCCAGAGGTACAGGCCGGCCAGCGTAAGGAACAGGACCGGGAGCGTCAGCACGATGCCCGTTTTGAAATATGCGCCCCAGGTGATCTTCACGCCCTTGCCGGACAGCACGTGCAGCCACAGCAAGGTCGCGAGCGACCCGATCGGGGTGATCTTCGGACCGAGGTCGGACCCGATGACATTCGCATAGATCAGGGCCTCGCGGATGATCCCCGTCGGGTGCGCGCCTTCGATGGCCAGCGCGTCGATCATGACGGTCGGCAAATTGTTCATGACGGAAGAGAGGATGGCCGCCATGAACCCGGAGGCGATCGTCGCCGCGAACAGCCCCTGTTCGCCGGCCCAGTCGAACAGCTTGCCGAGCTCGTCCGTCAAGCCCACGTTGCGGAGCCCGTACACGACGACGTACATTCCGATGGAGAACGCGACGACGGCCCACGGCGCTTCTTTGACGAGCTTCCGGGTGTGAATGACGCGGCTCCGGCGGGCAAGCTGCAGGAAGACGGCCGCCGCCGCGCCCGCGATCAGGCAGACCGGGACGCCGAGCCATTCGCTCGACAGGTAAGCGATCAGCAGCACCGCCAGAATAATCCACGACGCCTTGAACAACCGCATGTCCTTGATGGCTTCTTTCGGCGGTCTGAGCTGCGTCAGCTCGTAGCGGGCAGGAATGCTTCGTCCGTACAGTTGAAACAACATCACCAGGCTGGCGGCGACGGAGAACAAGGTCGGCACGATCATTTTGCCCGCGTACTCGGCGAAGCCGATGCCGAAATAATCGGCCGACACGATATTCACGAGGTTGCTGACGACGAGCGGCGTCGACGCGGTATCCGATATGAAACCGCTGGCCATCACGAAAGGGAGGATAAGCCGTTCGTCGAACTTCAGCGCCCGGACCATGGCCAGCACGATCGGCGTCAGGATAAGCGCCGCCCCGTCGTTCGCGAAGAACGCCGAGACCGCCGCCCCGAGGAGGACGACGTAGACGAACATGCGCTTGCCGTTCCCTTTGGCCGCCCGGGCCATGTGCAGCGCCGCCCATTCAAAGAAGCCGGCCTCGTCCAAGATCAGCGAGATCAAGATGACGGCGACGAACGTGAGCGTCGCGTTCCAGACGATTTGCGTGACGGTCCAGACGTCATGGACATCCACGACGCCGCATAGCAGGGCGATGACCGCTCCGCCGCAGGCGGACCATCCGATGTTCAGTCCCTTCGGCTGCCAGATGACGAAGACGAGGGTAACGATGAAAATAAGCGAAGCAAGTGCCAGCATAAAGCCTCCCGAAATGAGCAGCAGCCCGATAAAATGCAACGTATCGATTCGTGCGGACCGGCCGCCGGTACCCGGTTCAATCCGCATGCCCGTCCGGCGTCCGGCCGCATCGTTCCCGGACAAATCCGGCATGTTCGCACAAATTCGACAAGTTGTATTATACACGTTCGTTCCTGGAAGTAAATCACGATCTATCGCCTCTATTAGAGTATCTTCGAGAGTATCTTCGAGAGTATCTTCGAGAGTATCTTCATAGGCCGAAAGCCGGAATTCGGAAGCGAATAGCAACGATCGCGGCTCGCGGCGCGTATGAACGTGCAGGAAGGAGAGGATGGCGATGTCCGGGGTAAGCGCGGTCGGGGTTCTGTTCGTCGCGGCGGCCGTCGGCGCCGTGCTCCTGCTTATAGGGGGGCTCAATCGATCCCGAAGAAAGTAGGCGTTCGCAAATGAAAAGAAAATTCGCCGTCGCAATGGCATTAGGCGCTTGCATCATCCTGCTGGGCTGCGCGGCGGCGTTGGCGTTGCATGATCGCCGTCACGCGGATGACGGCGTATACCGGCAAGTCGTGAACCGGCAGGGCTACGAATTAGACCTGGTGCAGCGGTCCGTGCCGATTCGCCTGACGCTCGAGCCGGCGTGGATGCGCGAAGCGAAAGCGTGGGGGATTCGGCTGGCGGAATCGCGGCAGACGGCCTTTGTTCTCGAACGCACGGCGTTCCTGAACGGGGGCATGACGTTTACCGTCTCGATTCGACCGGCTATGGACCGTTCGGCGGGCATGTTCTTGTCCAACCAGGTGTTCGAGGAAGGCGGCGGCTATCATTACTACGCTCAGGCGCCGTTATGGCAAATCTACGACCGAAACGGGCGGAAGCTCGACATCGACGTGATCGCGGCCGGGCAGGGCGACCGGCAATTTTCCTTCACGCTGAGCAACGAAGAGACGGAGCCGTGGTACGCGCAAGGCTTGGTCGTCGAGTATGACGGAATCGTCGCTTACGCGTACGCGAAGACGTAACGATCGCGCGCGGGTCAGACGCATGCGGCTCTTCGAGACGAAACGCGGCAAGGGGTCGGCAGGTTTCGGCAAAAGACTTTCGCGCCGCGGGGAGGAATACGCGAACGGAGGCGGAATAGGTAATACGAATACGCAGATGAAAGGTGAGGGTAATGCAGAAGACGAAAATCGGCGTCATCGGCTGCGGCGTCATCAGCGGCATCTATCTGGAAAACTGCACGAAAACGTTCGGCAACCTCGAGGTCGCCGCGGTCGCGGACCTGGTGCCGGAGATGGCGCGCAAGCGCGCGGAGGAATACGGCATTCCGAAAGCTTGCACCGTTCAGGAATTGCTGGACGACCCGGAGATCGAGATCGTCGTCAATTTGACGGCGCCGCAGGTGCACGCGGACGTGAACCTGCAGATCTTGAACGCGGGCAAGCATGCGTACACGGAGAAGCCGTTCGCGATGAATCGCGAGGACGCGGACCGCGTATTGGCGCTGGCGGAGGAGAAGGGGCTGCGCGTCGGCTGCGCGCCGGACACGTTCTTGGGCGCGGGCTTGCAGACGAGCCGGAAGGTCATCGACGACGGCTGGATCGGTACGCCTTACGCGGCAAGCGGCCTGATTCTCATGGGCAACGCATACGACGGCATGCATCCGAATTTTCATAATTACCTGCAGTTCGGGTGGGACCCGCTGTTCGATATGACGCCTTATTATTTAACCGCTTTCATTCACCTGCTCGGCCCGGCGCGGGGCGTCAGCGGTTCCGTCGGCCAGGTGAAACCGGAGCATACCGTCACCAATCCGCGCTCGCCGCGGTTCGGCGAGACGGTGCCGATCGGCGCGCCGATGCACGCGAGCGCGCTGATCGATTTTGAAAGCGGCGTCACGGCGACGCTGCAGGCCGCCAAGGAAAGCTTCGGCTATACGCCGCGGCTGGAGATTTACGGCACGGAAGGCATTCTGATCGTGCCGGACCCGAACGCGTTCAACGGTGCCGTCACGATTCAGCAGCGCAACGGCGAGACGCATGCGTTCCCGTATTCGCACGGCTTCGCGGAGAACAGCCGCGGCATCGGCATCGCCGACATGGCGTACGCCATCCGCACGGGCCGCCCGCACCGCGCCAGCGGCGCGCTGGCCAGCGACGTGCTGGACCTGCAGCTCGCGATTCTGGCGTCGTCCAAGGAAGGCCGGCGCGTCCAGGTCGAGCCGCGCAGCGAACGCCCGGCGGCGCTTCCGCTGCATTTGAAGTACGGTTTGTTGGATTAAGGTGAATGCGATAATCGGCGAAGCCGTCAGCAATCACCACATCGGAAGCATAGGCCAGGTGAATGCGATAATCGGCGAAGCCGTCAGCAATCACCACATCGGAAGCATAGGCCAGGTGAATGCGATAATCGGCGAAGCCGTCAGCAATCACCACATCGGAAGCATAGGCCAGGTGAATGCGAT
>NZ_JAGGDJ010000031.1 GCF_017652985.1 Paenibacillus artemisiicola | reverse complement strand
CCCCCCCCCCCCCCCCCCCCCCCCCCCCCCCCCCCCCCCCTTTCCCAGCCCGACGCGGCCTCGCCCGCAGTCCCGCAGCCCGGCGCCCGCCCCCGCCCCCTCCGGTCTCGAGGGGCGCCCCCCCTCCCGCCCCCCCCCCCCGGACCGCGGCGAGCCCGCGAGGACGACGGACGCGAGAACGGCGTCCCCTCTGCCGGCGCATCGCGTGCCTCTGCCGCTCGCCGTGGCGATGGGCGGCCTGCTCGCGCTCGGCGCGAAGCAGTTGGCGTTCGGCCGATCCGCCTTCGCGGAGAAGCCGGGCTTGTTTTATATGTCCGGGGCGGTCGCGGCCGTCACCGGTTATCCGTTTTTGCGGCGGGGCTTCGACCGGTTCGCGGCATCGCGGAAGCTGAACGCCGACCTCGTGCTGGGCACGGCCGCGCTCGGACTCGCGCTATTCCGTGAAAGCCTAGTCGTGCTCGGCGGCCTCACCGTGCTGCAGTACATGAACTGGCAGCGCGGCCGGCTCGGCGTCCGCGACATGGACGAACAGCCGCTCAGCCCGGAGATTCGGGCCTACAGCGAGCGCGCCGGCCGGCTCGGCTTCGCCGCCGCGGGCGCGACGTGGCTGCTGACGCGCAGCCCGCTACGGGCGCTCGGGGTGCTGCTCGCGTCCAATCCGCGTCCGGCCACCATTCCCGTCAAGGCGGCCTGGCAGCAGGCCGAGCTGGCGGCCCGCGAAGCGCGCCATCCGCTCCCGGAGACGGTCTCGCTCGCGGATATCGCGCAGTCCGGCACGCTGCTGCTGGAGCGCACGTCGCTGCTCGCGGAAGCGGATTTCGGCGAGACGTCGTCGCTGTCGAACGACGAGGACCCGGATAAGCTCGTGTGCGCGGCCGCGAGCCTGATGGCCAAGGCGGATCATCCGTGGAAGGCGAACGTGCTGCGCAAGGCGAAGGACTCGTGCCGGACGCTGCGCACCGCCTTCCGCGTCGAACGCGAGGAGGACGGGATGCGCGGCCTGATCGGCGGCGTGCCGTACTGCCTCGGCAGCCTGGCCTGCCTGATGCGCCACGGCATTCCTTACGAAGCCTATTATTTAGAAGCGAAGCGGCTGGAGAGCAAAGGCTGCGAGGTGCTGTTCCTGGCGAAGCAGGCGGGCGGCGGCTGGCACTGCCTCGGGCTGCTCTATCGCGTGGAAGACATGAGCGCCGAATGGCGAACGATGCTTGCCCGCGCGCGGGAAGCGGGGCTGCGGCCAGCCGTGCTGGAGGATAGCGCCGGCTTCGGTCGTGAAGCGATGGAGCGCTTCGGCTTGCGCACGGACTGGCTGAACGTGCCGGCGTACGAAGTGGCGGAACGCATCGCCAAGCTTCATCAGGCCGGCGACCCGGTGCTGCTGGTCGGCGAGCCGGACGGCGACGAAGACGGCGGCTTCCGGTATTTGAAGGAGGGCGGCGCGCCGGTCGTCTCGCCGGGCGAGCTCGGCCGGCTGCTGGACGCCCGGCGGTCCGCGCGGCGGATCGGCGGGGCGGCCCGGACGCATTTCAAGCTGACGCGGGTGTGGACCGTGTGCGGCGCGCTGCTCACCGCGGCGGGCGTCATCGGCGCGCCGCTCGCCAACCTGGCCGGCGATGCGATGTCGCTCGTCTTCCTGTCGCGCACGCAGCGGCTGGCGCAGCGCGGGTTCCCGGCCGGCGGCGCGGCGCGGCCGGCGCCGGATGCGGCTTTCGCGGCGCACGGCGAAGCGGCCGCGGCGTCGGAGACGGCGGTCGCCGGCGCTGCGGCGATCCATACGCCGCCGGCAACGGACGCACCGCCGGTCCCGTGGCACGGCCTTCCGTGGGAGCGAGCCGCCGAGCGGTTCCGCGTGCGCGTCCAGCACGGGCTCTCGGACGGCGAGGCGGAAGCTTTGCGACTGCGTTACGGGTCCAACCGGCTCGCGGAGAAGCCGCCGACGCCGTGGCTCGTCTCGTACCTCGGCCAGTTCAAGGAATTCACGACGCTCATTTTGCTCGGCACGACGGCTTTCGCCCTCCTGACGGGCGGGCTGTTCGACGGGCTCGCGATGGGCGCCGTGCTGCTGGCGAACGCGGCGATCGGCACGTTCCAGGAACGGAAGGCCGAGCGGATCGTCGAGAGCTTGAACCGGTTTCAGCCGCACGACACCAAGGTGCTCCGGGACGGCGAGGAACGGCTGATCGGCGCGACGGAGCTCGTGCCCGGCGACATCGTCCGCCTGGAGCCCGGCGACCGGGTGCCCGCCGATATCCGGATCATCCGCGCCTGGAATCTGGAGGCCAACGAAGCCGCGCTGACCGGGGAATCGCTGCCCGTCGCGAAGCTGGAGACGGAAGCGGGAGGCGACTGCCCGCTGCCGGAACGCAGCTGCATGCTGCACATGGGCACGGACATTTCCCGCGGCAAGGCGCTCGGCGTCGTCGTGCGGACCGGCATGGACACGGAGATCGGACGCCTCATGGCCATGCTGAAGCGCGACGACCACGCGCAGACGCCGCTTCAAGCGAAGGTCACGTCCATCAGCAAGCGATTCATCAAGTGGGCGTTCATCGCGGGCAGCGTCGTATTCGCGGCCGGCCTGCTGCGGGGCATTCCGTTTCCGGCGTTGGTCGGGTCTTCGATTACGCTGATCGCTTCGGCGATTCCCGAAGGGCTGCCCGTCACCATTACGATCGGGCTGAGCGCCGGCCTCTTCCGCATGGCCAAGAACAGCGTGTACGTCCGCAAGCTTGCGGCGCTCGAAACGCTGGGCCGGGCTACGATCATTTGCACGGACAAGACCGGCACGTTGACGAAGAACGAAATGACCGTCAAGCAGATCGCTTCCGTGGGACATGCCTGGGACGTATCGGGCAGCGGTTACGATCCGGCAGGCGGGTTCCGGGAGAGAGCGGCCAGGACCGGTGCCGATGGCTTGAAAGAGGGCTTGAAAGAGGGCTTGAAGGAAGGCTTGAAGGAAGGCTTGAAGGAAGGCTGGACGTCGTTCGGGGAGGACGGATCCGCCGTGACCCAGCCGGAGCTGCTGCGCGTGCTCCAAATCGCCTGCTTGTGCAACAACAGCCATCTGGACCGAGCGGGCGACGAATGGACGATGCAGGGCGATCCGACCGAAGGCGCGCTTCTCGCGATGGCTTACAAGGGCGGCATCCGGCCGGAGCGGCTCGCCCATTGGCACCGCGGCGCGGAGGTGCCGTTCGATTCCGGCACGGGCAAGATGAGCGTCGTCTGCCGGGACGTCTCGGACGGCGGCCACGCCTGCTCGATTTTCTCCAAGGGCGCGGTGGAGTCGATCCTTCGCCGCTGCGGGCGCTACCAGCACGACGGCAAGGTGTATCCGCTGAACGATCAGGTTCGGCAGCGGATCCTCGCGCAGAGCGAACGGCTCGCCGGCGGCGCCCTGCGCGTGCTCGGCTTCGCGTATCGTCCCTTGCTGGCGGACGAGCACGACGGCCAGGTCGGGCTTGACGAGAAGGAGCTGATCTATGTCGGCATGGCCGGCATGATCGATCCGCCGAAGGCCGACGTCCGCGCGAGCATCGAAGAGGCGCTGGCGCTCGGGGTGAAGCCGGTCATGATCACGGGAGACCACCCCATTACCGCGATCGCCATCGCCGAGCAGATCGGCATCGCCGCCGGCCGCCGGCCGGGCGATGTGCTATCCGGCCACGAGCTCGACCGGATGAGCGACGAGGCGCTGGCGGAAGCCGTCGACCGCGTGTCCATCTACGCCCGCATGGCGCCGGAGCACAAGCAGCGCATCGTGGCGATGCTGCGCCGCAAGGGCCACGTCGTCGCGATGACCGGCGACGGCGTGAACGACAGCCCGGCACTCCGGCAGGCCGACGTCGGCATCGCGATGGGGCGTGCCGGGACGGAGGTCAGCAAGGCGACGGCCGACATCGTGCTGAAGGAGGACCGGTTCGGCTCCATCGTGGACGGCGTGAAAGAAGGCCGCACGATTATCGGCAATATCCGCAAGGCGATCGGCTCCCTGCTGACCGGCAATCTCGCGGAAATCCTCGTCACGAGCACGGCGATCATCCTGGGCATGCCGATCCCGCTCGTGCCGATTCAGATTCTGCTCATGAACATGCTGACGGACGCGATTCCGGCGATGATGCTGGCCGTGAACCCGGGCGGCCGGGCGAAGCAGACGGAGCGGACGGACATCGTGGACAAGCCGCTGTACCGGAAAGTCATCGCGCGGGGCGTCCTGCTCGGCGCGGGCGCGCTCGGCCTGTTCGGGCTGGCGCTGGCGTCCGGCCAGCCGGTGCCCGTGGCGCAAAGCATCGCGTTCGCGACGCTCGTGGCCGGGCAGCTCGGCCAAACGCTCTCCTGGCGGCGCGAGGGCAGCAAGCAGCCGGCGGAGGGCCGGTGGCGCGAGGACCGGTATTTGATCGGCGCCATGGCGTTATCCTGCGCGGCGCTGCTGGCGGCGCTGTACGTGCCGGCGCTGAACGGCTTCTTCCACACCTCGCCGATTCCGCCGCGGCAATGGCCGCCGATTTTGCTCGTCGCCGGTTCGGTATCCTGGCTGTCCAAGCCGATATTGGCGCTGCTCGAACGCAAAGGCGCCACGGCCGCGCCCTTGGCGCAGGCCGGTATCGCGGCTTAGCGCCGCGGTCGCGTGAGGCGATGCGCTTCTGAACCCATCGAATGGAAAGCAGATCTTGAATGACCTTAACGATACGCGTTAGAAGGAGGTATCCGGCCATGCTGGAACGAAACACCGAAAAACTCATCATGGGCATGGCGTTCGCCTTCGCGGCGACGACGCTGCTGCCGATCGTCAAAAATACGCTGAGACCGCTCGCCGGGACGGGAGCGAGGGAAGGAGAGGAAGCCGGCACGGATGCGGGAGTCGGCGCGGATGCGGGAGCCGGCATGGATGCGGGAGGCGGCGCAGGTGCCGCGGCTGGCGTGATCGCGGGCGTGACGGACCGGCTCCGGTACGCCCTGCGGGCGGCGCGCGAAGAGGTCGAAGACATCGTCGCCGAAGCCCAATTCGAACGGATGCGCAAACGGCTGGACCGCGAGATCGCGGGGGAATCCGCGTTCGCGATGGAGAAGGGAGTTGCGCCGCATGGCCAGCCAAGCCATTGACCAGCATCTGCGGGAGGCGCTCGCGCATCTCGAGCAGGCGATCAACCAGAGCATCGACGACGTGCAGGCCGATCCGTCCGCCAAGCAGGAGCTCGGCGGCAAGTGGCAGCATTTCCTCGGCGAGTTCTACGGCATGGTGAAGGAAAAGGGCGTCAAGACGCGGATCAACCTGCTGAGCTGGATTTCCTTCGCGCGGCTGCGTTGACCGTCCAAGCGAGCTCGGGCTTGGCCCTGGGCGGCGTGGGACTGCAGGCCGCCGGTGTGGTACTGCCGCCGCGGCACCGTGCCCCGTCGGGGCCGTTCCGGGAACGGATCGCAGAAACACAAGAAGAATGAAACCTCCGGCCGCTTGGCGGCGGCTTCGGAGGGGTTATAGCTGGCGGATGAGCGGTTAGCCGGCCGCTGCGTATTCAAACGCCAAACGCCACGATTTCGAGTGCTTAGAAGGTAGCTGGATCACCTACATGAGCGGAAACGTCATGGATTCGCGTGCAAGAAGGTGGCTGGATCACCTACATGAGCGGAAACGTCATGGATTCGCGCGGAAGAAGGTGGCTGGATCACCTACATGAGCGGAAACGTCATGGATTCGCGCGCAAGAAGGTGGCTGGATCACCTACATGAGCGGAGACGTCATGGATTCGCGCGCAAGAAGGTGGCTGGATCACCTACATGAGCGGAGACGTCATGGATTCGCGCGCAAGAAGGTGGCTGGATCACCTACATGAGCGGAGACGTCATGGATTCACGCGCAAGAAGGTGGCTGGATCACCTACATCACGCGTCCAACCGCGACGATTCGAGTGTCAAGAAGGTGACTGGTTCACCTACACGAGCGGGAGAACGTTGGATTCACGCGCAAGAAGGCGATTGGCTCACTCTCATGAGCGCAAAACCGCACATTCCGGCTCCAAAAGGCGGCCCTTTATTAACACAGCCGCCGAAACCCGATTAGCGCCCGTTTTGGCGTCCTGACGGCGATTTCGGGCCGTTCGGCTGGTTTGGTTACGGGCAGGCGCTGCTGCACGAAGCCCGCGGCCGACTTTTAGGCGACCGGCGGGGCTTGCAAGCTCGTTCAAATTGTTGTATAACTATCTTAATACAGGTCCGTAGCTCAATGGCAGAGCAACCGGCTCTTAACCGGTAGGTTGTGGGTTCGACCCCCACCGGGCCTATATCCCATCATCCTCCGTTCGCGATTACGCGGGCGGAGGATTTTTTATGTTGACGAAGCGGATTGGGCCGCGTGTACGGCCAGAGGTCAAACACGCGGCATTCCCCGCGGAATGAACGAGGTACGGTTCTCCTTCTGCCGCAGCCGGCGGGCGGATCCTTATATCGCGTGCATCATTTGGCATGTCAATGATTAATGGCGCGAATCGCGGCAGCAGCCTGCTTGGCGGGACAATTTCGCGCGCATGGCTTCAAGCGGAGGCGACCGTCGGCTGCAAGGCGACCGTCGGCCGCGGCGCGGGCGTCGGATGTCTTGGAAAGCGCGCGAAGCGCGATTATTTTGCAAGTTGGTTACAAGTCGGCCGCAAACCGGATACATCGCTGCGTCAATCGGCAACAGGTCGGCGGTATACTGGTGCTAGACCAAGGCGGGGCGACGATCGCCGCCGTTAGACGAAGGAGCGCGATCCGACATGAATCCTCAATTGCTCATCCTGCCGCTGCCCTCCGCGCCGCGGATAACGTTAACGGCCGGCGGCGGCTGGCCGCTTCTTTCCAAACCCGTTTCCGTTTACGGGAATGCCCCGAGCGGACAAGCTTCCGGCGGCGAGGCGGGCGGCCGACTCGTCGTCGGCGGCGACCCGGCCCAGAACGACGGAGCCGGAGCCGGGCAATCTGCAACCGGCGCGAACACGGCATCCGGCACCTCGGGCAAGGCGCCGGCGAGCGGCAGCGGAGCCGCGTCCGGCGAGGCCGTTGCCCGGCGAAAGGCTGCCGATCCGGAAGCCGGAGCCGCGCTTGAGGCGCCGTTCGCCGCCTCCGCGGCGGTCGGCTGTAAGAGGGCCTCCCGATGAACGGGGCTCTGCAAGCGGCCGCCGCGGCGGAGCGGGACGCGAAGGAGCAAGAGTTCAATCGGCTGTACGCGCGGTACGAACGCCTTGTCCACGCGACCGCTTACGCGATCGTCAAGGACCGGTATCTGGCGCAGGACATCGCGCAGGAAGTGTTTTTGAATATCTATGCCCGGCTCGATTCGGTACGGGAAGCCGCGAATCCCGAGGCGTGGATGACGGCCGTCGCGCGGAACAAGGCGATCGATTATCGCCGCAAAGCGTTCGGGCGCGTCCTGTTGACGGACCGGGTCGAGCGCTGGAGCGCGGGGGCGGCGGACGGCCCGGACCGCGCCTCGGCCGTCGCCGACGCGCTGCGGCTGATCATGCGGCTGGATCCGCTGCTGCGCCAGCCGCTCCTGCTCATCTACGCGCATGACCTGACCTACGAGCAGATCGCGCGCGTCCAGCGTTTGACGGTGGCCGCCGTGAAGACGCGCATCCACCGCGCGCGGAAGCAGCTGCGCGCGATGGCGCGGGAGTAGGGAAGCCTCGCGTCCGATGGACGTCACACGAGATAGAGCCTTTGCCCCCAAGGGGGCGAAGGCTTTTTGGGTTGGGGATGGCGGCGGTGACGCCGCCATCCGTCGATGAGCCGGCGGCGTTTGGCGCGCGGCCCGGCGCTCCCGGCCGCGGCTGCGGCCGGCCGGCACCGCCTTGTCCCATTGCCAAGCGTCGTGCCGCCATTAGCCGCGCCCCCGGCCACCCTGCCGGCGCCGGCGAAAAGCCCCCGCGCGCATAGGACAACGTCCCGCGGCTATATGATGATACAAGGCGTCCGTAAAGGCATCGGCGCATTCGGCCAGGCGAGGGAGGGGGCGGCGGCAATGGATACGATCGGCAAAGGCGTGCCGAGGCTGGAGTCGCGGGACAAGGTGACGGGCTTCGCCCGCTATACGAACGATACGGAATCGTCCCGCCTGCTGCACGGCTGGCTGGTGACGAGCCCCCATGCCCACGCGCGGATCGTCGGCATCGACGCGTCCGACGCGCTGAAGCTCGGAGGCGTGCGGGCCGTCGTGACCGGGGAGGCGCATCCTGAGCCGACGGGACCGCTGCTCGCCGACCGGCCGCCGCTGGCGTACGGCAAGGTGCGCTATTTCGGCGAGCCGATCGCGGTCATCGTCGCCGACACGGAGTGCCTCGCGAAGCTGGCGGCGGGGCGGATCCGCGCCGCGTTCGAGCCGCTGCCGGCCGTGCAGTCCCCGAGCGCCGCCCTGCTGCCGGACGCGCCGCTCGTGCACGACGACCCGGCCGGGTACCGGCGGTACGGCGACGTGTACCCCGAGCCGCGTTCCAACATCGGCAGCCGAGCCCGCATCCGCAAAGGCGATATGGCGGCCGGGTGGGCGGCCAGCGAGACGGTCGTGGAAACCGCGCTGCGGTTCCGCACGTCCGACCACGGCGCGATGGAGCCGCGCTGCGCCATCGTGGAGATCATGCCGGGCGGGCTCGTGCGGATCGAGTCTTCGACGCAGGACGGCTTTCATATGGGACCGCTGTTCGAGCGGTTTTTCGGTTTGAAGCAAACCGAGGTCGCGACGCATGTCCCGTTCGTGGGGGGCGCGTTCGGCGGGAAGGGCTCCGTGCAGCTGGAATATATCGCGTACCTGGCTTCGAAGGCGTGCGGGGGGCTGCCCGTCAAGATCAACAACGTTCGGGAAACGGACATGGCCGGCTCGCCCAGCCACATCGGCTTGGAAGCGACCGTGAAGGTGGGCGCCTCGCGGGACGGCAAGCTGCAGGCCGTGGACATCACGTATTTATTCGATACCGGAGGCTATACGGAGCTGGGGCCGTCGGTGGCGACGGCGGCGGCGGTCGACTGCACGGGGCCGTACCGCGTCGACAACGTGCGCTGCGACTCGCTCTGCGTGTACACGAACCATCCGTACGCGACGGCCTTTCGGGGCTTCGGCCACTCGGAATCGCATTACTGCATCGAGCGGGCGATGGATCTGCTGGCGGACCGCCTTGGCATGGACCCGCTCGCGCTGCGGCGTTTGAACGCCGTCAAACCCGGCGATACGACGCCGACTCAGGCGCCCTTGAACCGGAGCAACCTGGGCGACGTGGAGCGGTGCATCGATCGGCTGAAGACGCTGATCCGGTGGGAGGACGGCCGGCGGATCGAGGCCGGCGACGGCAAGGTGAGGGCGAAGGGGGCGGCCTGCCTATGGAAGACGTCCACGTCCAAGATCGACACCGGCAGCGGCGCGGTCGTCACGTTCAACCCGGACGGCAGCATGAATCTCGGGGTCGGCCCGAGCGAGATCGGGCAGGGGAACCGGACCGTGATGGCGCAGCTGCTGGCCGAGCGGATGGACGTTCCGCTGTCCCGGGTGCGGGTCAAAATGGACGTCGACACGGAGCTGACCCCCGAGCATTGGAAGACGGTCGCGAGCACGTCGTCGATGATGGCCGGCCGGGCGGTCCTCGGCGCCGCGGACGACGCCCTCGCGCAGCTGAAGCGCAACGCCTCGTTCGTGCTGAAGCGTCCGCCCGAGGAGCTGGAGACCGCCGGAGGAGAGGTGTACGCCAAGGACGACCCGGAACGGCGCCTGACGTTCGGCGATCTGGCGAACGGCTACTCGTTTCCGGACGGGGACTCGATCGGAAAGCCCGTCATCGGCCGGGGGACGTACAAGGTGCACGGGCTGCGGACGCTCGACCCCGAGACGGGCAAAGGCATTCCCGGCCCGCAGTGGACCGTCGGCGCGCAGGCGGTCGAGGTCGAGCTCGATACTCGCGACTGGACGTACCGCATCCTGACGGCGGCGTCCGTGCTCGACGCCGGCCGCGTGCTGAACGAGGCGCTGGCGCGCGGGCAGGTCATGGGCGGCATGAACATGGGGCTCAGCTTCGCCACGCGCGAAGGCTTCCTGTTCGACGAAGCGGGCGCGGTGCTCAACCCGCAGCTGCGCACGTACAAGATCACCCGCTACGGGGAAACGCCGGAGTACTTGGTGGACTTCGTGGAGACGCCGTATCACGACGGCCCGTACGGCGCGCGGGGCATCGGGGAGCACGGCACGATCGGCATGCCGGCGGCGCTCGCGAACGCGCTGTCGGCCGCGGCCGGCATTCCGCTGAACGAGCTTCCGCTGACCCCGGAACTCATTTGGCGGCATAAGGAGGGCGGTGGACACCCATGATTGCGTACGATTTCGAATATTTCCGGCCGGCGTCCGTCGGCGAGGCGGTCCGGCTGTACCGGCAAGCGGAGGCGAGAGGCCAATCGCCGCTCTATTACGCGGGCGGCTCGGAGATCATCTCCATGGCGCGCCTGGAGCAGCTGCGCACCGGGGCGGTCATCGACATCAAGGCGATCCCCGACTGCTGCGTCATGGAATTCCGCGGCGACCGGCTCGTCATCGGGGCGGCGGTGCCGCTGATCGCGGTGGAGGAGCATCCGCTGTTCCCGCTGCTCGCGGACACGACGCGGGACGTGGCCGACCATACGAATCGGAACCGCATCACCGTCGGCGGCAATTTGTGCGGAAAGTTCTACTATCGCGAAGTGCTGCTGCCGTTCCTGCTCGTCGACGGCGAGGCCGTGCTCGCCGGGCCGGGCGGGACGCGGACCGTGCCGGTCGCCGACATCTTGAACGGCGAGCCGCGGCTCGCGCCGGGCGAGCTGCTCGTGCAAGTAATCAGCGACCGCCGGTATTTCGGGCTGCCGTACGTGACGGTCAAGAAGACGAAGATGGAGCGCATCGACTATCCCGTCGTCCGCATCGCCGCCTTGAAGACGGGCGAGGGCATCCGGATCGCGTTCAGCGGCGTCAGCGACATTCCGTTCCGTTCGGCGCGGCTGGAGGCGATCCTGAACGACGCCTCGCTCCCCATGGAGGATCGGATCGACCGCGCGATCGCGGAATGGCCGGCGCCGATTTTGAGCGACATCCTCGCCTCGGGGGCGTACCGGACGTTCGTGCTGCGCAACACGCTGCGGGATACGATGGCGGAATTGGAACGGAGGGGCATATGAGCGATCGGGGTATCGTCAAAGGCGAAATGGAGCTGCTGGTCAACGGAAGGCGGCGGCCCGTCGTCGTCCGTTCGGCGGATACGCTGCTGCGCGTGCTGCGCGAGCATTTGGGACTCACGGGCGCGAAGGCCGGCTGCGAGAACGGCGACTGCGGCGCCTGCACGGTCATGCTGAACGGCCTCGCGGTCAAATCCTGCCTGGTGCTGGCCATCGAAACGCACGGCATGCGCATCACGACCATCGAGGGCTTGGAGGACGCGCCGATCCAGCAGGCGTTCATCGACAAGTTCGCGTTTCAATGCGGCTTCTGCACGTCGGGCTTCATCATGAATTGCCAGGCGCTCCTCGAACGGTTTCCGGACGCGGACGAGGCGGTCGTGACGGAATGGCTGCGGTCCAATATTTGCCGCTGCACGAGTTACCAAGAGATTCGCGAAGCGATCCATGCGGTGCTCGATCGTGAATGACCGCTGCCGCATGCTGCGGGCGTTGAAGGCGCGCGGCCGGCAGCGCTGCGCGATGGCGACGGTGATCGCGGTCGAAGGCTCGGCCTACCGGCACGCGGGGGCCAAGATGCTGATCGGCGAGGACGGGGACGCGCAAGGGGTCATCAGCGCGGGCTGCCTGGAGGAGGATCTGCGGCACCGCGCCGGGGAAGTCATTGCCGGCGGCCGGCCGATGTCGCTGACGTACGACCTGCGGGCGGAGGACGATCTGTCCTGGGGGCGCGGGGCGGGCTGCAACGGACGCGTCACCGTCTACGTCGAGCCGTGCGCCTGGGCGGACGGGGCCGGCGACGGCGGCGCGTCCGTCTGGGCGCGCGCGGCGGCGTGCCTGGAGCGGGGCGCGCGCGTGGTGCATGCGCGGCGGCTGCGCGGCGAATGCATGGCGATTGGTGCCGAGAACGAGGCGAGCGGGGTGGGGCCGCATCCGAATTCCGAGGCGCCGTCTCGGCCGGCCGAAGCAGCTAGGCGGCCGGAGCGCGGGGGAGATCCCGATGCCGGAGGCGTATCCGAATGCGGCGGGGAGCGGGACGATGGCGCCGGGTTGTTTTATGCGGAGGACGGGGAGACCTTCGGACGCGCGGCGGGGCTCGGCGCGGCGGACGAATGGCTGCTCCCGGCGATCGGCCGGTTTCTCGCGCGCGGCGCGGCGATCGGAACCTTGGCGCTGCCGGCGGGAGAGGGAGCGCTGCTGCTCGAGCTCTACCGGCCGCCGGAGCGGCTGATCGTCTTCGGCGCGGGGCCCGATACCGAACTGCTGGTCCGGCTGGCGGCGGCAGCGGACTTCGCCGTCACGGTCGTCGACCCGCGCGCGGCGAGGTGCAGCGCGGCGAATTATCCGGACGCGCGGCTCGTCGCCCTGCATCCGGAGACGTACCTCGCGCGGCATCCGATTCCCGCGGACGCCTTCGTGCTCGTCATGACGCACGGCTTCGCGCAGGACCGGCAGATCGTGCGGCGGCTGCAGCAGGCTCCGCCGCGCTACGCCGGCGTTTTGGGGGCGCGGGGCCGGACGGAGCGGCTGCTCGCGCCCGATCCCGTGCCCGGCTGGCTGCATGCGCCGGTCGGCGCGGACATCGGCGCCGAAGGGCCGGAGGAGATCGCGGTCAGCATCGTCGCGGAGCTGATCGCGCACCGGAGCGGCCGGTGCCGGAGGCCGACATGAGCCGGGTCGGCGCCGTGATTCTCGCCGCCGGCCTGTCGACGCGGATGGGGCGGTTCAAGCCGCTCGTTCCTTTGGCGGGCAAGCCGCTGTTCCATTATGCGGCGGAGACCGCGCTCGCGGCGGGGCTGTCGCCGGTCGTCCTGGTCGGGGGACACCGCATGCGGGAGCTTGCCGCGTCGGCGGCTCCGTTCGGCGCGCGCATCGAGATCGCCGAGAACCCGGCATACCGGACGGGGATGGCGTCCTCGCTGCGGACCGGGATCGCGGCGCTGGCGGACCGGACGGACGCGGCGCTCGTGTTTTTGGCCGACCAGCCGCTCGTCCCGCGCGCCGTCGTCGACGCGCTGCTGCGGGAGTACGTCCGGAGCCGCGGCGAGGGCGTCCGCATCGTGCGGCCCGCCTATTCCGGCGCCCCGGGCCATCCCGTGCTGTTCGACGCCGGGTTGTACGCGGCGTTCGAGACGCTGGGCGGCGACGAGGGCGGCAGGTCCATCCTCGTCCGGCACCGCTCCGCGCTGCGGGTCGTCCCGTTCGGCGACGCGGCGTGGGGGCTGGACGCCGACACGCCCGAGGGGCTGGCGGAGCTGGAGGCGCGATTGGCGCGGGAGGAGGGCGGACCGGGGCCGGGTTGAGGGCTCCTGTCTTGGGCGCGCGGGTCACGACTGGCGCGGTGCTCGCCGCCGGCAGCTTGGCCTCGGGTCAACGAGCACCGACGGCGCGCGGCCGGCTCGGCCGCAGCGCGCGGGCCGGCGGTCGTCCCGCCCGCCTTTCGAGCGGACCATCCCCGCCGCCCCGACGCCCGGACAAGCCCTCCCGCGCGCGCCGTCGTGGCGGTTTTTGCGATTTTCTTCGCCGGTTTACAAACCGTGGAAGTTTCTAGCAATATCTCTTATGATAGATTCATATCCTGGAACTATACGGGGGTGGGGATATGGGCTTGCTGCTGCTGGCGGCTCTGCTGGCGTGCGGTTGCGCCGCGGGCTTGGTCTTGTTTCGCGCGAATACGATTCCTCTTGCCCTCCCTTCGGACGCGCCGGCGGGCGGCAGGCTGTCCGTCGTCGTCCCGGCGCGCAACGAGGCGCGCAATCTGCCTCACCTGCTGGGCTCGCTGCAGGCGCAGACGCGCCGGCCGTTCGAGATCATCGTCGTGGACGACGGATCGGAGGACGATACGCGGGCCGTCGCGGAGCGCTTCGGCGTCACGGTCGTCGCCGGCACGCCGCCGCCGGCGGGCTGGACGGGCAAAAACTGGGCCGTCTGGAACGGCTACAAGCGTTCGTCCGGGGAGCTGATCGCCTTTCTCGACGCGGACGTGCGGCTTGCGCCGGACGCGCTGGCATCGCTGCTGGCGGAGCGGGCGAAGGCGGGGGGCGTCGTCTCCGTGGTGCCGTTTCACCTGACGGAGCGGTTTTACGAGCGGCTGGCGCTCATCGCGAACATCCTCGGGCTGTTCGCGTTCACGTCCCCGTTCGAGCGGACCAATCCGAAGAAAGGGCTGTACGGATCGTGCATCCTGACGGCGCGGGACGATTACGAACGGGCGCAGGGCCACGAAGCGATCAAATCCGAGCTGCTGGACGACTTGAACCTGGGCGCCAAATACATGGAGGCCGGCATTCCGGTCACGAATTTCATCGGCCGCGGCATGGTGTCCTTCCGCATGTACCCCGGCGGAATCCGCAGCGAGATCGAGGGCTTCAGCAAGGGCGCGGTGCTCAGCACGGGCAAGCTGAACGGACGGACGGTCGCGCTCGTGGCCGCATGGCTCGTCGGGCTGATCGCCGCGGAGGCGGCGCCCTTTCTGCTCGGCACGTCCTGGGCTTGGCCGTTCGTCGCCGGCTACGCGCTCTACACGGCGCAGATTTATTATTTCGTGCGCTATACGGGGCGCTTCGGCCGGTGGCTGCCGGCGGTCCATATGCTGAGCACGGCGTTTTTCCTGGTTGTGATGGCGTACTCGGCGTACCAGGTCGTCTTCCTGGGCCGCGTCGCGTGGAAGGGAAGGCGCATCGAGGTGGGAGGCCGAAAAAATCGATGATCATCGTGTGGACGGTTCTGTCTTTTCTATGCGGCTCCTTGATGTTCTCATACTGGCTCGGCCTGCTGGCGAACCATAATTTGCGCGACGTCGGCGACGGCAATCCGGGCGCGATCAATTTGTGGAAATCGGCGGGCTATTCGTACGGGCTGGCCGGCATCGCGCTGGATTTTCTGAAAGGCTGCGCGCCGCTCTTCGCGCTCGCCGCGTCGGGCGCCTTGGCCGGGTACGGCCTCGTGCTGCCCGCCGCCGCCGCGATTCTCGGGCATATGTTCTCCCCGTTCCTGCGCGGGCGGGGCGGCAAGGCGATCGCCGTGACGTTCGGCGTATGGAGCGGACTGACGGGCTTCGCCGCCTCGCTTGCGTATGCCGTCATTTTGGCGGCGCTGCTGGCCGGCTCCCGGCTGTTCACGCGGGGCAAGCCGACCACGTCGGCGGCGGACGGCTTCCAGGTCGTGGCCGGCATGCTGCTGCTGACGGGCTACCTGGCCGTCGCCGGCTATTCGGGCGCGACGGTGCTGTTCGGGTTCGTCAGCTTCGGGCTGCTCGCGTACTCGCATCGGCGGGAGCTGCGGCGTTTCTTAGCGCAGGTGCAGGCTAGCCGGGGGCGGTAGCGCGGCGCGCGGCGCGGAGAGCGGATTCGCCGAAGGCGAGGAGACGGGCACGGGGGGCTGCCAGAGCGATGCATGGACGGCGAGGGAGACGGTTCGGGCCCTCGCGGTGTCGTGGAGCAGGCATACCGGCGCAGCGAGGAAGGCCGGTTCATGGCTATTCGCGGCGGTTTGTTCCGGGCGCTCGCGGCTAACTGGGCCGGATACCGCGGGTGACACCGATGGATGCAGCCGGGCCAGGAAATATTTGGGCGTTGCCGCCGAATGTCCGGGCCATTCGAGGTACAGGATTGCCCTCAAGTGCGCGTTATGCGGACAGGAGATCCGTTATTGGCGCGAAAAGCTCGATTTTTGAGATTAAGCGGCCACAGGAGCCGTTATTCAGCTTGAACGAGGGGATTTAGCTGCTTGACCTCCAAATAACGGAACGTATGGCCGCTTAACGGTGAGAATCGCCGTTTTCAGCGAAATAACGGCATGTGTGTCCGCCAAACTAGCTGGCGCGCTCTTTATGCCGAGGACAGCCGTCCCCGGTCGCATGCGATCCAAAAAAACCACCCCCAAAAAAGCCCGGCCTGCAGAGGCTGGGCTTTCGTGCGGCTAGGCATCGTGAACGCCATAAATATTCAACGTCGCAAGTTTCTGCCGAACTGCACCCCGCCCTACATCGCGTCCAGCGGAAAGATCGGCCGCGGCAGCCGCCGGTAGGGCAGCTCGGCGAGCAGCTCGTTGGTGTCGCCCGGCGTCAGCGCGAGGATCGCGCGCGCCGCAAGCGCTTTGTAGGCGGGGCTCAGGTAGCCGCTCTTGACGACGATCAGGTCGAACGTCTCGAGCTCCAGCCCGAGCGCCTCCAGAATCGTCGGATCGTAGACGGCGACGCGCCGGTCCGAGACGACGACCGTGACGCCGGCGGCGGCCGCGACGGCATAGGTGACGCCGTGCACCGTGCCGGTGCGGACGACGCGCACCCGCAGCGGCAGCGGCGTCGGCCCGGCCGCGTACGGGTCCAGCCGGCCCAGCAGCAGGTCGGCGCTCCCGCCGGACCCGGCGGCCGCGCAGGCCTGCACGGAGCCGGGATCGCAGACGGCGGCGACGAGCGCGCGCCGGGCTTGCCGGTCGAGCAGCGCCCGGACGACGAGCGAGACGTCCTGCGACGCGCCGGCCGTCGGGTTGTCGCCGGCGTCCGAGAGGACGACCGGCTTCCGCGGCTCGCGCTCGGCGCGATCGAGCGCCTTCTCGAGCGGCGCCGCCTCGGTGGAGAAGGCGAAGTCGCGCCGCTTCGCCCAGAACAACTCGGCGAGCCGGGCGGCCGCTTGGCGCAGCCGCTCGCGGTCCTCCGCGTAGCCGCTGACGACGGCCGCGCAGCCGCCGTGCGGCGAGTCCGCCCACGGGAAGCCGAGCAGGAAGGAGGCGCTGCGCACGCCCGGCGCGTCCTCCTCGCGGCGGAGCGCGTCCATGAGCTCGCGCATCGGCTCGGCGCCGGTCTCGGACTGCTCGCCCGCGAGCAGCATGGGAATGGCGGCCCACTCGTTCGCGAGCTTCCTGCCGGACGCCACGGCACCGTGCAGCAGCCGCGCGGCGCGGGCGCCGGTGTCGTACTCGTCGACGTGCGGCGCCGTCCGGTACGCGGCGAACCCGTCCGCGTGCGCGATCATCGCCGCCGTCGCGGTCGCGTGCATGTCGAGCGCGCAGACGACCGGCAGCGCCGAACCGACCGCGGCCCGCAGCCGCGCCAGCAGCTCGCCTTCGGCGTCGTCGCAGCCTTCCGCGCACATCGAGCCGTGCAGCGCGAGGCAGACGCCGTCGAGCGGCCCGCAGCCGGCGATGCCGTCCGCAATGCCGCGGCACATCGCCTCGAACGCCTCGGCCTCGATCTGGCCGGAAGGCAGCGCGCGGGCGAAGTAGACCGGGACCGGCTCGGCCCCGAGTTTGGCCAGCGTCTCGAGCGCGCCGGCGAACACTGTCCCCTTCCAGCGCGCGACGCCATGCACGGCGGAGCCTTCCGCGACGGTGAAGTCCGCTAGGCCCGTCCGCAGCGACGTGAACGTATTGGTCTCGTGCATCAGGCCGGCGACCGCGATCCTCATCGCGCCGGCTCCCCGGCCGCTTCGGAACGGCCCTCGCGGCGCGCGGCCGATTCGGCTTCCGCCTGCAAATAAAGCTCCGCCGCGGCTTCGTCCAGCACGACCTCGACGTTCGGATGCAGCTGCAGCACGGTCGCTGGGCATTCGGTCGTGATCGGTCCGCGCAGCGCCCGGGCGACGATCTCGGCCTTCTCCCGGCCGACCGCGACGAGAATGATTCGGCGGGAACGCATCACGGTGCCCCAGCCGAACGTCACGGCCGCCGTGGGCACGTCCTCCAGCCGGCCGCCGAACAGCGGCGCGTACAGCTGCCGGTTGACGTCCGCGATCGGCGTCACGAAGGAACGCGCGGGCAGCGAGGGGGCCGGCTCGATGAAGCAGACGTGGCCGTTGATGCCGAGGCCGACGAGCTGGTAATCGATGCCGCCGCGCGCCTCGATGAACCGCTCCATGCGCTCGCATTCGTCCTCGGGGCGGTCCGCCATGCCGTCCGGGATGAAGCGGCGCTCCTCGGGATGGTTGATGTGGTCGAAGAAATGGCGTTTCATGTACGCATGGTAGCTTTCTTCGTGCTCGCGGGGGATGCCAAGCTGTTCGTCGGGGTTGACGAACCAGCAGGAGGACAAATCGGCGGCGCCCGACTGCTCCCGCGCGATGAGCTCCCGGTAAATGCCGGTGCGCAGCGGGGTGTTGCCGGTCGTCCAGGCGATCAGGACGTCCGGCTTCGCGGCGACGACCTCCGCGATCTCGTCGGCGACGCTGGCGCCGATCCGGTCAAGCGGCAAAACGCGAATGTTCATGTGTGGCGGCCTCCTTCGGTTAACGGGGATAACGGCGCGAGCGCCGCCAGGGACCCGTTCGTCCTTAAGCATGGCAAAGGGGGGCGGAAAAGTCGATGAAGGAAACCGAACATTTGGTGCACGGATTTGACATCCGGCCGCCCGGCGGAGCGCGGGAAGCGGGGCATGCGGGCGACGGCCGGTCCGCGGCGGCGGGGGAGCGGGGCGGCATGGCGCGATAACGGACTGTCCGAATCCGCGCGCGGGTTTATAATGGAGTTGTCGGAAGGACGAAATAGGATGGGCCGGGGAGGATACGGGAATGAAGACGAAAGCATGGTACGCCAAGGCGCCGTTTCAATTCGAGCTGCGCGAGGGCGAGCTGGGGGCGATCGGCGAGGACGAGGTGCTGATCCGCGTCAAGGCGTGCGGGATCTGCGGTACGGACATGACGAGCGTGAAGTCGGCCGCGGCCGGCTGGGAGGCGATCGGGCACGAAATCGCGGGCGTCGTGGTCGAGGCGGGCGCGCGCGTCGGGCATGTCGGCGTCGGCGCATCGGTGACGCTGGAGACGAGCACGTTTTGCCGGACGTGCGAATGGTGCCGGGACGGCCGGTACGACTTGTGCAACAAGGGGCCGAGCTTCTGGGGACGCCGCTTCTCCATGGGCTTCGCCGAATACGTCGTGGCGCCGAAGGAGGTCGTCGTGCCGTTCGAGGGGCTGTCCTTCGCGGTCGCTTCGCTCGTGGAGCCGCTCGGCGTCGCGGTCGACCTGACCGAGACGGTCGACATCCGCATGGGCGACGACGTGCTGGTGCTGGGCCTCGGGCCGATCGGCCTGATGGCCCTTCGGCTCGCGAAGCTGCGGGGCGCGCGCAAAATCTACGCGGCGGCCCGCTCCCACTCCGTCAAGCGCATCGAGACGGCGCTCGCGTTCGGGGCGGACGAGATCATCTACACGGACAAGACGCCGCTCGAGACGTACCCGTTCGAACGCGGCGGGGTGGACCGGGTGCTCGTCACGGCGCCGCCGCAGACGATCCCGCCGGCGTTCAAGGCGGCGCGGACGGGCGGCGTGATCGGCTTCATCGGCATCGAATACGGCGCGGGCGCGAGCATCTCGTTCGACGCGAACGAATTCCACTTCAAGAAACTGCAGCTGAGGGCCTCTCACGCGACGCCGGCGCTGTATTTCCCGAAATGCATCGAGCTGCTGAAGTCGGGCGCCGTCGACGGCGACGCGCTCATCTCGCATACGTTCGCGCTGGACGAATTCCCGGACGCGATGAAGGCGCTGCGCGATGACCGCGGGTCGGCCATCAAGATGGTCATGGTGAACGAGTAGGGAGCTCGGCAATCGAGCGCCAAAAGCCCGGCCGAGGCGGCCGGGCTTTTCGCCGTGCATGGTCGCACGGCAGGAGCGGATGCGAACGGGCTGGCAGAGGGCTGCCGGGCTTCTCGCTTCCAGGCCGGGGCGGGCAAGTCGCCGCCGATCGCGCGGATCCGGCGTGCCGGCGCGCATCCCGGCGCCGGCCCCGTCCTTAACGGCATGAACCGTTCGCCCCGCGTTAGCGGCCGCAAGCGTTCCCGCATGTCATCGCGCAAGCACGCGTTCAAATTCCGATGCCTGAATCCAAAAGCCCGTCATTCAAAGGTCGGAATCCAAAGCCGCATCGCCATCATCCGTCCCAGCCGAGAACCAAGCCGCCAAGCGGCCCGGTTCTCGGCTTTTTTTCATGTTGGATTTTGTTGATTTCACGTAAAGACGCCGTTCGCGCCGCCTTGGCGGGGCCGGTCCCGGCATGCCGGAGGCTTCGCGCCGCACCGCCGCCGCGCACCAAGCCGATTTACAAAACCAGGTATGACAGCTAGGATTTGCGGCCGCGAATGTTAATATACTGTTAATTATCCCGCAGACGATTGAATTGCGCGAGAGGCCATTGTATGCTGAGGACAAACAACATAATAACAACTAAATACATGATAAAACCAACTGGAGGGACATTCGTGAAAAACATCATTCTGATCGACCGCGACCAACCGGCGTACAAAGGCAATCTGCATCTGCATACCACCTGGTCGGACGGAAGGCTGCCGGCGGCGGACGTCGTCGAGGCGTTCAAAGCGAAGGGCTATCATTTTATCTCGATCAGCGACCATGACGTGTACGCGCGCACGGACGAATTCGATACGGCCGATTTCATCACGCTTCCGGGCACGGAACGGGGCGAGCTGAATCCGGTTCCCGATAAAAATCCCGGCTACCACTTCGGAGTGCTGGACGACCCGACCGTCGAACCGGAGCTGCCGCGCTACGGCCATCTGGAGCAGTTCCCGACGCCGGTGCCGTGGGTCGGCGAAGCATCGCCGCAGCTGCTCATCGACGAGCTGCGCGCGCACGGCAATCTCGTCGTGTTCAATCATCCGGAATGGCATCTGACGCGCTTCGACGACATGGTCAAGTACGACGGTTTCTTCGCCGTCGAGATTTACAACCACTCCACGGAATGGTCCGCCGCCAGCTCGTACGGCGCGGCGTACTGGGATCACGCCCTGCAGAACGGCAAGCGCGTCTTCGGCATCGCGTCGGACGATTCGCACACGCACGAGCCGGATTGGAAGATTCCCGAGTACGGCGGCGGCTGGGTGCGGGTGCAGGCCGAGGCGCTCACGCAGACCGGGCTGATCCGCAGCCTGAAGGCGGGCCGCTTCTATTCCAGCTCCGGCCCGGAGGTGCGCGATCTGCGCGTCGAGGACGGCGAGCTGAAGATCGCGTGCTCCCCGTGCAAATTCATCATGTTCAAGGCGTTCCCGCAGCGCGGCCCGTTCATCGGCAATTTCGCCTCCGGCAAGCCGCTGACGGAAGCGTCGATGGTCATCGAGCCGGACATGACGTACATCCGCGTGGAATGCGTCGATTTCGAAGGCAACGTCGCGTGGACGAACCCGGTGTTCGTCGCGGACCTGCTGGACTAGGAGGGGGCCGAGGATGAAACCGATCGTGTATTTGGACGGAAGCAAGCGCAAATACAAAGGCAACCTGCATACGCACTCGACCCGGAGCGACGGCCAATACGCGCCCGAGACGGTCATTCAAGCCTATAAGGATCGCGGTTACGACTTCATGTGCCTGAGCGATCACGAGATCTATTGGAAGTCCGACGCGTTCGACGACGAACGCTTCATCATGCTCGACGGCTACGAGATGGCGTGCGAGATGAGCTGGCGGGAGACGGGGCAGCAGTACCACATTCACGGCCTGCTCGACCGTTCCCTCGGCTCCAGCGACGAGTTCGCCCACGACGAGGAGCACGCCAAGCCGGATTACGCCGGCCTGGAGACGATTCAGGCGCTGATCGACGAGATGCGCGCGAAGGGCAACCTCGTCATCCTGAACCATCCGACCTGGTCGCGTAACGAGCCGGAGGATCTGCTGCAGCTCGAGGGATATGCCGCCGTGGAAATCTACAATCATCAGTCCGAGCTCGACGAAGCGGTCGGCTACGGCCTGCGGCACTGGGATTACCTGCTCGCCCGCGGACGCAAGGTGTTCGGCGTCGCCGCGGACGACGCGCACGGCGGTCCGATCGACGCGGCCGTCTCCGAGTTCTTCGGCGGCTGGGTGGCGGTGGAAGCGGACGCGCTGAAGCAGGACGCGGTGATCGACGCGATGAAGGCGGGCCGCTACTACTCGTCGAACGGGCCGGAGATCCGCGACCTCCGCGTGGAGGACGGCTACCTGAAGGTGACCTGCTCCGACGTCAAATTCATCAAGTTCATCACGCATCCGTTCAACGGCCGGACGATCTTCAACCGCGACGCGTCGCCGGTGCGCGAAGGCGCCTTCCGCCTCGACGGCGGAGAGGTCTACGTGCGCGTGGAATGCGTCGATTACGAAGGCAACGTCGCGTGGTCCAATCCGGTCTTCCCGGACGACCTGAAGTAAGAGGGTCCCGTGAACGCCTCCAGCTTGGATCGGACATTCCGCAAAGACGTCGCCGCGCTAGTCATCCCGCTGGTCGGCAATTCGTTTTCCCTCGTCAACACGCTCATGGTCGGCCGGCTCGGCGACGCCGCGATCGCGGTCGTCGCCGCGGCGGGGCAGGTCGGCTTCATGCTCAGCATGATCCTCTCGGGGGTCTACGGCATGAACGCGTTCATCACGCAATATGACGGCGGCCGGGACCAGGCCTCCGTCCGCAAGGCGTTCGGCCTGATGCTGCTGTCCGGCACGGCCGTGACGCTGACGCTCGTCGCAGCGGCCTTCCTCTTCCGGAAGCCGCTGCTGTTGGCGTTCGTCCACGACCCGGATGCCGCCGCGTACGGCATGCCGTACTTGACCGTGCTGCTGGCGGTCTACGCCGTGAACGCGGTCAAGGACGCGTACGGCGGCGCGCTCGGCGCGATCGGCCGGGCGAAGCTGACGCTCGTCGTCGGCTTCGCCGCCATGGCCGTCAACGTCGCGCTCGACTACGCGCTCATCTACGGCCATTTCGGCTTCGAGCCGCTCGGCATCGTCGGCGCGGCCTGGTCGACGCTCGTCTCCTCGATCGTCGGCGCCGCCGCGTTCGTCGGCTGGGTGTACGCCCGGAAGCTGCCGTTCAACGTGTCGCCGCGGGAGATCTTGGCCGTCGACTTCGCCTTCGCGAAGCGGGTGTACGCGAAGACGCTGCCGCTCGTCTTCCACGAAGGGCTGTGGTCGCTCGGCAACATGCTGTACGCCGCGGCGTTCGGCTACATGGGCGTGTCCGCGCTGGCCGCGTTCCAGCTCGCCCGGACGTTCAACGGCTACTTCATGATGGGCGTCTTCGGCTTCGCCTACGCGGCCAACGTCATGATCGGCCGCAAGCTCGGCCAGGAGAACGCCGGCGAGGCGATCCGGTACGCGCGTACGTTCACTAAGTGGACCGTCTTGATCGCGCTCGCCGTCGGCGCGGCGAGCGCGGCCGCGAGTCCGTGGATCGTCCGGCTGTTCGGCCGCGCGAGCGCGGAAGTGCGGACGGATTTCGAACATATCCTATTCATTCAGTCGGGCGTGATGCTCGCGTATTTTCTTAATAATCTGTGGATCGTCGGCTTGTTCCGGGCGGGCGGCGACAACGCGTACACGATGAAGCTGATTCTCGTGACGACGTGGCTGATCGCGCTGCCGCTCGTGTTCGCCGGGGCGTGCCTGCTCCATTGGCCGGTCGAGCTGGTGTACATCATGTTCGCGCTCGAGGAAGTCTCGAAGGCGTGCATCGGCTACTTCCGGTACCGTTCGAACCGGTGGGCGAACAGCCTCGTCCGGCCCGGCCTCTCGTCCTGAGACGGGGGCCTCGCCTCACGGCCGACAGCTTAGACGACAACACGAAAGGGGCGCTATCGCCATGACAAGCAGAGAGAGAAGCGGCAAGCGAACGGGAACGGCGGCCGGCGAAGGACGCACGGCTTCCGTTTCCGCGTTGCGGGGGAGGGCGTTCCGATGGAGCTGAAGCCGTATTTGCGGACGGAAGGGGACGTGAACCTGTCCGAGGAGCGCCGCCGCTGGCAGGAGGCGAACTTAAGCGAAGCGTCGCTGGACGTCTTGGAGGAGGACGGGCGGTACTTCCTGCACCAGTCGATGTCGACGCCGTGCCTGAACGTCATCACCGACGCCGACGGCATCTTCCTGGAGGATATGGACGGACGCCGGTACATGGATTTCCACGGCAACAGCGTGCATCAGGTCGGCTACAAGAACCGCTACGTGATCGACGCGATGAAGAGCCAGCTCGACGAGCTGCCCTTCCTGCCGCGGCGCTTCACGAACCCGGTCGCCATCCGGCTCGCGAAGAAGCTGGCCGAGCTCGCGCCCGGCGATCTGAACAAGGTGCTCTTCACGCCCGGCGGCACGAGCGCAATCGGCATGGCTTTGAAGCTGGCGCGCCGGGCGACGGGCAAATTCAAGACCATCTCCACGTGGGATTCGTTCCACGGCGCCGGGCTGGACGCCATCTCGGTCGGCGGCGAAGGCGTCTTCCGCAGCCGGATCGGCCCGCTGCTGCCGGGCACGGAGCATATGATGCCCTACAATTCGTACCGGTGCTTCATCGGCGGCTGCGACGGCTGCGGCCTGAAGTGCCTGGATTACCTGGAATATATGCTGGAGCGGGAGGACGACGTCGGCGCCATCGTGATGGAGCCGATCCGCAGCACGGACGTGCAGATTCCGCCGAAGGCCTACTTCAAGCGGCTGCGCGAGCTGTGCGACAAGCACGGCGTGCTGCTCATCCTGGACGAAATCCCGACCGCCTTCGGCCGGACCGGCACGATGTTCGTCCACGAGCATTACGACATCGTCCCGGACATCGTCGCGATCGGCAAAGGCTTCGGCGGCGGCGTGTTCCCGATGGCGGGCATCATCGCGCGCGAAGGGCTGGACGTCGCGCAGGACATCTCGCTCGGCCATTACACGCACGAGAAGAGCTCCGTCGGCTCCGCGGCCGCGCTGGCGACGATCGAATACATCGAACGGAACGGGCTGCTGGAGCACGCCCGCCGGATGGAGGATGTGTTCCGCGAACGGATGGATTCCATGAAGGCGAAGTACGAGCCGGTCGGCGACGTGCGCGTGAAGGGCATGCTTGCCGCGATCGAGCTCGTCACGGACCGGTCCGCGAAGGAGAAAGCGATCGAGCAGGCGGAGAAAATCATGTACCGCTGCATGGAGCGCGGCCTCAGCTTCAAGGTGGCGAGCGGCAACGTGCTGACCCTCGTGCCGCCGCTCATCGCGACGCAGGCCCAGATCGAAGAAGCGCTCGACATCGTGGAAGAAGCGATCCGTTTTGTTTTTGTCGTTTAAAAACAACATAAATAATAATAAAACAACAATAAAACAAATTATTTACGTTGATTTAACCGTCCAATAACATGTCTGCGCTACACTCGATCTCGTAAGGTTGATAACCGAGGAAATTCTAGGGAGGGTATTGGCAGTGAAGAAGCTTGCAGGAGCAGCATTGACGGTCGTAATGAGCGTCGGGGTATTGGCGGGATGCGGCAGCTCGAACACCGCGGATACGGCAAACGGCGCGAACGGCGCGGACGCGGGCGGCACGAACGCCGCGGCGGGCAGCGCAGGCGGCAACGCGGCTAGCGCGGAGCCGAAGGTCGTGACGATCTCCGTGCGCGAGAACACGTGGGGCGCGCGGAAGGACAACTTCCAGGAGGCCGAGAAGCGGCTGAACGAAGATCTGAAGGCCCGGAACGTCCAAGTCAAGATCGATTGGTGGCCGGGCATCGACGACGACCAGCTCGTCTTGCAGGCGCAGGCCGGCAAAGTGGCCGACGTCTTCATCAACTCCAGCGTGGACATCGGCTGGGAACGCGACGCGGGCCTCATCCGCGACATCGACTGGGTGAAGGATTCCAAGACGTTCAAGAGCGTGCCGGAATCGTACACGAACATCATGAAGTACGACGGCCACTACTACGGCGCGATTCAGGACATGGACGCCTCGCCGGTGTTCATCAGCCGCAAGGCGCTCGAAGGCATCGGCTGGACGAAGGACCGGATCGACGGCCTGAAGGGCCGCGTCGACAGCGGGGACTTCACGTTCGGCGACCTCGTCGATCTGGCGGACCAAGCCAAGAAGAAGAACCTCGTCAAGACGGGCTTCGCCGTCGAAGACACGCGCTTCGAAGGCTGGAACTACGCGTTCGGCAGCTTCAACTACGATCCGGAGGCGAACAAGCTGCTGCTGAGCGACAAGGCGAAGGACGTCTACGCGTTCTGGGCGGACGTCAAGAAGCGCGGCGTCATCGCGGAAGGCATCGGCGACGTCGATACCGACAAAGCGGCTCAGATGTTCGTGAAGGGCGAGATCTTCGCCGAGTTCGCCCGCACGGAATTTTACCAAATGATGCGCGACGCGAACGGCATGAAGGACGACATCCCGGGCTACAACAAGTGGTTCGACGAGAACGTCGTGTGGATTCCGGTGCCGCCCGCGGAGAAGGGCGGCAAGCCGGTCTCGTACAGCAACCCGGCCATGATGTTCGTCGGCGCCAAGGTGGACGACGAGAAGATGCCGTACGTCCAAGGGCTCATCGAGCACGTGCTCGATCCGGACCTGCAGATCAACCATACGCTCGCGAGCGGCAAGCTGCCGGTTACGCCGGAAGCGCAGGAAGATCCGCGTTTCAAAGAAATGCCGTTCTACAAGGATCACGCCTACCTGGTCGAGTTCACCAAAACGCGCCCGGCGCTTCCGGACTACGCGACGTTCGTGAAGGGCTACACGCTCGGCGTGGACGCGATCCTGACGAAAGGCGCATCCGCCGAGGACGCGTTCGCCCTCTTCGAGAAGGACGTCAAGCAAAACGTGCCCGCGGACCGCGTCACGATTCAAAACTAACGTCCCGGCATCGCGCGCGGCACGCAAGCGCGAGCGCAGGCGCTCTAATCAAGCCGGTTAGGGCGCCTGTTCATTTCCCATTCCGAAGGAAGCAGGTGCTACATTCCGCATGAACCAGATGGAAACCGTCGCCGGGCGGGTCGATACCGGGGCGAAGCCGTACCGGAAGCCCCTCCGCAAAATCGCGTATCCGTATTTGTTCATCCTGCCGTTCTCGCTGCTCGTCCTGGTCTTCTTCATTCTGCCGGCGATCGCGACGGTGCTCATGGCGTTTACCGATTTGAACGTGTCCATGAAGCCCCATTTCGTCGGGCTGGTCAATTTCAAGCGCATCTTCACCGACTACAACCTGCCCGAGCTGCTGGGGCATTCGGCCGTCTTCGCCGTGCTGTCGCTCGTCGTCTCGCTCTTGTTCGCGCTCGTGATCGCGATCGCGACGCAATACTTCCTGAAGGGCGGCCTCTCCGCCGTCGTCTACCGCGTCCTGTGGCTCATCCCCAGCATCATTCCGTCCGTCGTCTACGTCACATTCTGGAAATTCATCTTCGATCCCACCGAGGGCGGCCTCATTAACGACGTGCTGCACCGCTTGGGGATCATCGGCGACCCGATCTCCTGGTTCACCAAGGGCGCCATGGCGATCGTCATTCTGGCGACCGTCGTCTCGACGATCTCCGGCGGCATGATCCTGCTGTCCGCGGCGATCAACTCCATTCCGGAAGACCTGTACAAGGCGGCGCGCGTCGACGGGGCGAGCGAGAAATCGGTCATCCTGAAGATCATCCTGCCCACGCTCAAATGGCCGCTCATGTACATTACGATATCGGATTTGATCGGCTTCGTGTCGTCCTACTTCTTCATCATGCTGCTGACGCAGGGCGGGCCGATGCGCGATACCACGACGCTGTCGCTGTACGCGTACGAGCAGGCGTTCAAGCTGCACTACTACGGCTACGGCTCCGCCGTGGCGCTGATCGTCGTGTTCATTTCGCTGGCGCTGACCTTGCTGCTGTTCCGCTTGTTCGATTTCGACGACATGATCAAGCCGTCCCGAATCGAAGACTGATCCAGATCCTGACGGAGGTGAACGTATGTCGAGCAGCACGCTGAAGAAGGCGCTCGTGCACACGTATATGATTTTGTTCACGCTGCCGATCGTCGGCATGATCGCGTGGTATTTCCTGGCGGCGACGATGAATTTCACGACCCATGCGTTCACGCTCGAGAACTTCGCGTTCTTCTCGCGCGCGACGGAGTACGAAGGCATCGAGCTGCCGGTCATCTGGCCGATCGTGCGCAACACGCTGGTCTACTCGCTGCTCATCGTCCTCATCGAGGTGGGCGTCGCCGTGCCGACGGCGTACGCGTTCTCGCGGCTCGACTTCAAGGGCAAGCGCGCGGCGATGAAATTCCTGTTCCTCATGCGCTCGTTCCCCGGCAACACGCTGATCATCGCGATCTTCGCCATCGTATTCAAGATGGGGCTGTTCAACACGTACCTCGGCATCATTCTCGTGGCGATCACGGGCTCGCTGCCGGGCCTGGTGTATATCATGAAAGGCTTCTTCGACGAAGTGCCCTGGGACATCGAGTGGGCGGCGATGGTCGACGGGACGACGCGGTTCGGCGCGTTCCGCAAAATCCTGGCCCCCTACGTGCTGTCCGGCATCGGGGCGATCGCGGTGTTCGCGTTCCTCGGTGCCTACGGCGAATGGTTCCTGTTCCAGCTGCTGCTGTTCAACGACGATCTGATGACGCTGGCGGGCTACCTCGCGAAGCTCGTCACGAAGGACAGCCAGATCATCGATTACGGCCTCATCACCGCCATCGGCCTGTTCTACACGCTGCCGGTCGTCGTCTTTTACATCTTTACGCAAAAAATGTTCATGCGCGTCAACCTGGGAGGAGTGAAGCAATCGTGATCACGCTGCGCAATATCGTGAAGGCGTACGACAACAAGAAGGAGAGCGGCCGCGCGGTGGACGGGCTCGACCTCGAGATCAAAAAGGGCGAGTTCGTCGCCCTGCTCGGTCCGTCCGGCTGCGGGAAGACGACGACGCTGATGATGCTCGCGGGCCTGCTGAAGCCGACGTCGGGCGAGATTTATTTCGGCGGCAAGCTCGTCAACCACGTGGAGCCGAAGGACCGCAACATCGGCATGGTGTTCCAATCCTACGCGCTGTACCCGCACATGACGGTGCGGGACAACATCGCCTTCCCGCTGCGCGAGCGCAAAATGCCGAAGGCGCAGGCGTACGAGCGGGCGAAGGACATGAGCCGGATCGTGCAGATCGACCATCTGCTCGACCGCAAGCCGGCGCAGCTGTCCGGCGGCCAGCAGCAGCGCGTCGCGATGGCGCGGGCGCTGGCGAAGGACCCGGACATCCTGCTGCTCGACGAGCCGATGTCCAACCTCGACGCGCGCCTGAAGCTCGACGTGCGCGACGAGATCCGCAAGCTGCAGCGGGAGCTCGGGGTCACGACGATCATCGTGACGCACGACCAGGAGGAGGCGCTCGCGATCTCTGACCGCGTCGCCATCCTGAACGGCGGGAAGATCCAGCAGTACGGGCCGCCGCACGAGCTGTTCGGCGAGCCGGCGAACCTGTTCGTGGCGAGCTTCCTCGGCAACCCGCCGATGAACCTGATCGAAGGCCTCATCATGGAGGACAACGGCGTTCAGGCGGTCGTGACGAGCGGCTTCTCGCTGCCGATTCCGGACGCGCGGCGCCTCGAGGGCAGCCATGCCGGCAAGGCGGTGCGGCTGGGCATCCGGCCGCACGACCTGCGGCTGACGGACGCGTCCGACCCGCAGGGCATCGCGATGAAGGTCGACCTGGTCGAGCACCTCGGCAGCGGCAAGCTGGTCAAGGCCGTCGACCCGGCGATGAAGCTCGGCGGCATGATCCGGCTGCTCGCGGACAACGAGGCGCGGGTGCAGGCCGGCGATACGATCTACATGCGCGTGCGCGACGATAAATTTCACGTGTTCGACGCGGCCGCGAACGGTCTCAACCTGACGCGGCGGCAGGGTTAGCGCCGACGGGGCGGACGCGCAACAATCGCAGGAGGCGAATGGGAAAATGACTTACAGCCGGGAGCAAGGAGACATCAACGCGAGCGACGCGCGCGGGCGGTACTGGGAACGGAATCTGTCGCCGGCCGCGCGGGCGGTATTCGAAGCGGACCATCGCTATTTTCTGCACCAAAGCTTGTCGACGCCCGTGCTGAACGTGCTGTCGCGGGCCGAAGGCATCCATATCTACGACATGGACGGCAAGGCGTACATCGACATGCACGGCAACGGCGTGCACAACGCCGGCTTCAACAACGACGCGGTCATCGAAGCGGTCGTCGCGGCGCTGCGGGAGAAGAACACGTTCGCGCCGCGGCGCTACACGAACGCGCACGCGGTCGCGCTGGCGAAGAAGCTGGTCGAGATCACGCCGGAAGGGCTGGATCGCGTCTTGTTCGCGCCGGGCGGCTCGGAGGCGATCGAGATGGCGGTCATGCTGGCCAAGCAGGTCACCGGCAAGTGGAAGACGATCTCGTTCTGGGATTCCTATCACGGCAACGGCTTCCAGGCCGCGAGCGTCGGCGGCGAGCGCCTGTTCAAGACGGGCAGCGGCCCGATGGTGCCCGGCGCGCTGCACGTGGAATTCCCGAACTATTACCGCAACCCGTGGGGCTTCGCGACGGAGGAGCAGGTCGACGACGAGATTCTGCGCCAGATGGAGCTGCTGTTCGAGCGCGAGGGCGACATCGCCTGCGTCGTCGGGGAGCCGATCTCGTCGACGCCGGTCGTGCCGAGCGGGCGCTTCTGGGCGCGGGTCAAGGCGATGTGCGAGAAGTACGGGGCGCTCCTGATCTTCGACGAGATCATCGAGGGCTTCGGCCGCACGGGCCGCATGTTCGCCTGCGAGCACAGCGTCACGCCGGACGTGCTCGTCCTCGGCAAGTCGCTTGGCGGCGGGCTATTGCCGTTCGCGGGTATCGTGACGCGCGAGGCGTACAATACGCTGCCGCATGTCTCGATCGGCCACTACACGCACGAGAAGAACGGACTGTGCGCCGCGGCGGGGCTCGCGATGATCGCGTACGTCGAGAAGCACGGCCTCGTGCGGCAGGCCGAGCGCGTCGGCGCGTTCGCGCTGGACTGGCTCGAAGGCATGCGCGCGCGCTGTCCGCTCGTCGGCCACGTGGGCGGCAAGGGGCTGCATATCGGCATCGAGCTGGTGAAGGACGGCGACGCGAAGGAGAAGGCCGTCGCGGAAGCCGAGGCCGTCATGTACAAGGCGATGGAGCGCGGCGTCGCGTTCAAGATCATCGAAGGCAACGTGATTACGCTGCGTCCGTCCCTGCTCATTACCGAGGACGAGATGCGCGGGGCGCTCGAGATCATCGAACAGTGCATCCGCGAAGTCGCGCACGGCCGCGGTTACGAATAACCGCGCAAATGCTATAATAGGCAATAAACGGATTCGAAGGGGAGAACGTCATGTCCCTGGCGGGCGAAGAACGGAAACGCGGCATTCTCTACATGCTGAGCGAGAAGGGCAAAGTCAACGTCAACGAGCTGTCGCAGAAGTTCGACGTGACGACGGAAACGATCCGGCGCGACCTGGACGAGCTGGAGAAGGAAAACAAGCTCAAGAAGGTGTACGGCGGAGCGGTGAAGTTCGCGCACGAGATCGAGCCGGCGTACCACGAGCGGGAAGTGAGCCGCGCGGAGGAGAAGCGGCTGATCGGCCAGCACGCGGCGAAGCTGATCGACGACCACGACGTGCTGGTCATCGACGAGGGTAGCACGGCGATGCAGATCATCCATTGCCTGGAGGGCAAGCGCGAGCTGACGATTCTCGTATGCGCCATCCCGGCGCTCACCCTGCTGATCGAATACCAGAAGCGGGGCAGCTTCGACGGCAAAATCATTTTCATCGGCGGCGAGGTCAACGCCAAGCATCTGCGGGTGTCGGGGCCGATCGCCGAGAAGATGATGGAGGACTTCTACGTGAACAAGTCGTTCATCTCCGTGGACGGCGTGTCGCTGGAGGGCGGCCTGTCCGGCTTCGACTACGAGCGGGCGCTGTTCACGCGCAAGCTGGTGCGCAGCTCCGAGACCGTCGTCGTCGTAGCGGATTCGTCCAAGATCGGCAAGCGGACGGTCGCCAAGATCGCCGACCTGTCGGACGCGCACTACGTCGTCTCGGACGCAGGCCCGCCCGCCGGTTGGGAGAAACCGCTGCAGGATATGGGCGTGACCTGGGTGCCGTAAGGCGCCGGACGGGAGCGGGGGAGGCCGGGATGCGCGCCGCCCGTTGATTTCCAATTCGTTTCCAATGGATTGCAATGCCCGCTCGTCCTGTGTTAGAATGGCGATACTTACAAAGGAACGGAGGGTTACGTGTGATAGACTTTATCCGATTGAGAACGTTGCGCGGCTAATTGAATAGCGCCAATGCTCTGCCCTGTGCAGAGGATCTCAGGATAGGTCTGTCCGTTGAAGGTAACCCGCAGCTAGATCGACGCTTACGAACCGCCGGCCGGGAGCCGGCCCGGTTCGCGTCGTTGCCTTCGGCTTCATACTCGGCACGGCGCCGCATCCCGCTTATCGGCGGGCTTCTTCGCGGCATCCGTCGCCGAACCGACCTTTCGCCCGCCTGCGGGAAGCTTCGGCTTCCGTCGCGGCGCGGGCGCCCACCTCGAGTTCCTCCGATCACGCACGGGCCGGCGCGCCGTGCGTTTTTGTTTTGTCCCCGTTTTTGTCGCAGACAAAGGAGGAATGACGTATATGATGGAACAACCGATCCTGCAAAAAGCCATAATCGTCGGCGTCAATTTGAACGACCGGCCGGATTTCGACTACGCGATGGAAGAGCTGCGGAACTTGGCGGAAGCCTGCAATATGGAGGTCGTCGGCGAGCTGACGCAGAAGGCGGTCAAGATCAACGGCTCCCATTACCTCGGCACCGGCAAGGTAAATGAGCTGTCCGCGCTCGCGGAGGGGCTCGAGGCGTCGACGATCATCTTCAACGACGAGCTGTCGCCGTCGCAGCTGCGCAACCTGGAAGGCGAGCTGCAGCGCCGCGTCATCGACCGCACGATTCTCATCCTCGACATCTTCGGCGAGCGCGCCCAGACGCGCGAAGCGCAGCTCCAGGTGGAGGTCGCGCAGCTGCAGTACATGCTGCCGCGCCTCGTCGGCCTGCGCGAATCGCTCGGCCGCCAAGGCGGCGGCTCCGGCCTCAAGAACCGCGGCGCGGGCGAGACGAAGCTCGAGCTCGACCGCCGCCGCATCGAGGAGCGGATCTCCGCGCTGCAGGACGACCTCGAGAAGCTCGTCGCTCGGCGCCAGGTGCAGCGCAAGCAGCGCCGGAAGACCGGCGTGCCGGTCGTCTGTCTCGTCGGCTATACCAACGCCGGCAAGTCCAGCCTCATGAACGCGCTGCTCGCCCGGTACATGCCGGATTCCGCGAAGCAGGTGCTGGCCAAAGACATGCTGTTCGCGACGCTGGAGACGTCCGTGCGGAGCATCGACCTGCCGGACAACAAGTCGTTCCTGCTGACCGACACCGTCGGCTTCGTCAGCCAGCTGCCGCATCACCTCGTCAAGGCGTTCCGCTCCACGCTCGAGGAGGTCGCGGAAGCCGACCTGCTGATCCAGGTCGTCGATTACGCGAACCCGGAGTACGAGCGGCTGATCGAGGTGACGAACGAGACGCTGAAGGCGCTCGGCGCGGACCACATCCCGATGGCGTACGCGTACAACAAGACCGACCTGACGGGCGAAGCCTATCCGCGCGCGGAAGGAGACGCCGTCTATCTCTCCGTCAAGGAGGAGGCGGGGCTCGAGGAGCTGATCGCGGTCGTGAAGAAGCGGATTTTCCAGGATTACGTGCGCTGCGACGTCGTCATTCCGTTCACGGAAGGGCGGCTCGTCTCGTACTTCAACGCCAACGGCAACGTGCTCGCCACGAGCTATGAGCCGAACGGCACGCGCCTGACGATGGAGTGCCGGCAGGCCGATTACGAGAAATACCGCCACCTGTTCGTCGAGCCGGCGGCGGTGGAATAGGCCGCGGCGGAGCACGCTCGCAGGCGCGCTTGGCCTGCAAGGCCTGCCCGCACGGCCTGCCCGCAAGGCGCGCTGCGCAGTCCGGTCCATGCGGCCCGTGCCGCAAGGCCGCGCTCCGGCTGCGCCGCGGGCAAAGCCCGGTCCCCGAGGGGGACCGGGCTTTTTTCGCCGCGTTTCGCGCCGGATTGGCCGGCCGAGGCGGCGCCGGCTGGAAAAAGCGGGCATACTATCGGGGTCTCGAAAAATAGTCGCGACGATCCGCTGCCCGGTGCCCCCGGCCGAGGCGGCCGCGCGCAAAAAAAGGACCGGCGCTTGCGCGGCAAGCGGCCGGTCCCCGTAAAGCGCGTATGAGGCCGATGGTTTCGGATGAGGCAGATTGGACTTGGATTGCTCGCTTACTCGAAGAACAGGAAGTGCGTCGGCACCGGCCGCGGCGTCCCGTCCGACGGATGGTTCACGACGCGGCCGTCGAACACGAGCGTCGACGAGCCGCCGCCGTCGAGGTTGTAGCCGTCGATGGCGCCGAACCGCTGCAGCAGGATCTGCGCCTCGGCGAGCGTCGCGCCCGAGCTGCCGTTCTCGTTGCGCCCGTCGATGACGAGGAAGAGCAGCTGGTTGTCCTTGTAATTCGCGATGATCGTCCGCGGCGCGCGCAGCGGGCTCGATTGCCACTTCGCGGGAATCGGCTGCGCGCGTCCGTTCTGCAGCAGCACCGGCACGAAGGAGGCGCCGAACCGCGGGTTCTCGCGGTCCAGCTGGTCCTCGTTCGCATACTTGCCGCCGATCAGCTCCATCTTGTCGTTCATGCCGACGAAGAACAAGTCCTTGAACGACGGATCGAAGCCGTTCAGGTAGCTGCCGTTCATCACCGTGGTGCTGAGCGGATACCGCTTGCCGCCGTCGTCCGCGAAGCCGCCGGCGTTCACGCCGGCGATCGCGCCGTACCGCCGCGCGGCCGCGAGCGTCGTCTCGGCGCCGCCGTTCTTGTCCTGTCCGAGCACCATCTTCATCGCGTCCGGCGACTTCAGCTTGACCTTGAGTGCGTAGCCGGTGAAGTGCTGCGCCCGGACGACGAACAGCTGCGCGCGGATGTTGTCCGAGTCGATCTGCTTCGCCGGCGCGCCGATCTTCAGCGTGATGCGGCGGTCGTAGATCTTGTACGGCCGGTCGGCCTGCGTGTCGGCGATCGCGACGATGGCGCCCATGCTCTTGTTCGTGGCCGTGTAGAGCGCGATCGACTTCTTGAGCGACTTGGCGGTCGCGAGCGCCGTCTGCTTCGCCTGGTCGAGGCCCGCGGCCAGCTTGTCGACGTTCGCCGCCGCGGGGGCCGCGGCCGGCTGCGGGAAGGCGTCGTCCGGCAGCGTGACCGACAGGTCCGCCGCGAGCAGCCAGACGACGAGCCCGATGAACGGGGCGCACGTCAGCAGGCAGAAGCGGTTAATGCGTTTAACCGTTACCCTCATTTCAGCGCCCTCATTTTAGCACGTCCAAGCTTTTCTGGAGCGCGGCCAGCTTCTTCTCGACCTCGCTCAGCTGCGTAAACAGCTTGTTGCTGTTGTCGGTCTTGGAGTTTGCGTTATCCTTCGTGAATTCCAGCAGCTCGTTCAAGGCGTCGACCTTGCCCTGCACCTTGCTCAGCTCGCCGGAGAATTGGGTTTGCATCTGCTTCAGCTGCGTATCGTAGTTTTGCTGCATGGCGGTGATCTGCCGCGAGGTCTGCTCGCCGATCTCCCGGGTCAGCTTGGCCTTCAGCTGGCCGGCGTACCAGACGGTGCCGGCAACGCCGCAGCCGATGAGCAGCACCCATACCGCCAGGAACAGCGGAACGGACGGCTTCGAGCGGCGCGCGGTCCGTTCCGCCGAGCGCGGCGCCGTCGTCTCGATGTTCGTTTCCATGCGAATCCATCACTCCTTACCTTCTGACTGACAGGGGACTAAGCTTTCATTCCTGCTTTCATGCTTTCATTCTAGCAATTCGGGCACAGCGTCTGCCAATGGAACCACTATTCTACCACAAAAGGCGTAGAAACGCGTAAACGCGGCGTGAAGGATCGGCAAACGCCGACAGCCGCGGGCGCGCGCCGCCGCAGGGCGCTCCGCCTCCCGCGCCGAATAGGCGAGCCTTCGGACTTAATGGTATAATGGCCGCAAATCCCAACCATCCGCGAGAGAGGGCAGCTGCGTGAGACTTCGGAAGATCTACAACAACTACATCCGCAACAACCTGTTCGTGAAGGTCATCCTCGTCTTCGCCGTCATCGTGAACCTGACGATCATCACGCTCTCCTATTTCCTCTTTACCCTCATGTCGGCTTCCGTCGTGAACGGGGAGCTGAACAATCAGAAGCAGGCGATGGAGCGGGTCAACCGCTACATGGAACAGAAGTACGACTGGGTGCAAAACACGGTGCAAGACATTTACCGGAACAGCGCGCTCGCGAGCAACGCCTCGTATTTCCTGCGCCATTCGTACGGCGATTACGCGCAGTACCTGCTCGACCAGAATTACGCCGGCGGCAACGAAAGCGCGGTCGACATTCTGAGCTTCCTGTCCGACCGGATGGAGGCGGATGCCGACATCCAGAACATTCTGCTCTACAGCGCCGACATGCAGCAGCTGTACGCGTTCAACCGCAACGGGCCGCGCCGGCTGTATACGACCAATCCGATCCGCTCCTACATCCCCGAGATCATGGCGGCGGAAGGGCCGGCCGCGGCGACGCCGAACCTCTGGATCCGCAGGCTGATCGGCCAGTGGAATCCGCAGCTGTATTCGATGCGCAGCCAGGTCAACGACCGCAATTCGCTCAAGAACGTCGGCCAGCTGCTCGTCTACTTCGACGCCGGCATGGTGAGCCGGTCGCTGGACCAGAGCCGGACGCCGCTCAAGGGCGAGATCGTCGTGCTGACGCCGGACGGTCAAGTGCTGTCCGATTCGGCGAACCGCTATTACGGCAAGCCGTTCCCGTACATGCGCCAGCTCGGCTCGCTGAAGGACACGGTCGTGCTGGACGAGCCCGCGTACATCAACACGCTCGCGCAGAGCAAGGCCGGCTTCACCGTCGTGGGCATCATGCCGAAGCGGGCGATGGCCGAAGCGTACGCGGGGCTGAAGCGGACGATCATCCTGATCAGCACCGCCTGCATCATCGTCGCGGTCATCGTGCCGTCCGCGGTCATCTTCAGCATCGCGCGCCGGACGAACCGCATCGTCCATTTCATGCGCAAAGTCGAAGGCGGCGACCTGTCGGCCCGCCTGCAGGACGCCCGCGAGGACGAGCTCGGGCAGATCTCCCAGAGCTTCAACGACATGCTCGACGAGCTCGGGCGGCACATCGACCGCGAGTACAAGGCCGAGCTGCGGCTCAAGCAGACGGAGCTGGCGGCGCTGCAGGCGCGGGTCAATCCGCATTTCCTGTACAACACGCTCGAGGTGATCCGCATGCGGGCGGTGTCCCAGGGGGCGACGGACGTCGGCGAGATGATCTACAGCCTGGCCGCGCTGTTCCGAGGCTCCGTCGACGCGAAGGCGGAGAGCACGCTCGGCGAGGAGCTGGAGATGTGCCGGCTGTACCTGGAGCTGTTCCGGATCCGGTACAAGGACAAATTTACGTACGCGATCAGCTGCGGCCGGGAGCTCGTGCCGGCGCCCGTGTCGAAGCTGCTGCTGCAGCCGATCGTGGAAAACTATATCGTGCACGGTCTCGACTCCCGGCGCAGGGACAACCGCCTGACGATCGCGGCGGCGCGGGAGGACGGGCTGATCGTCGTGCGCGTCCGCGACAACGGCAAGGGCATCGAGCCGGAGCGGCTGGCCGGCATCATGCGCCGGCTGAAGGCGCCGGAAGCCGAGGAATCGCAGTCCTTCGGCCTGCGCAGCGTGCACGAGCGGATCGGGCTGACGTACGGGCCCGGCTACGGGCTCCATCTCGAGAGCGCGCCGGGGAGCGGCACATCGGTGACGGTGAGCTGGCCCGCGGCGGAGTACGGAAAGGAAGCTGGCGATGTATAAAGTATTGCTCGTCGACGACGAGCCGTTCATCACGGAAGGGCTGAGCGACGCGGTGGACTGGTCCGCCTTCGGCCTCGAGGTCGTCGGCACCGCCGAGGACGGCGACGAGGCGCTGAAGCGGATCATCGAGGTGTGCGTCGACCTGCTCATTACCGATATCTCCATGCCGATCATGACGGGACTCGAGCTGATCCGCCGGGCGCGCCTGATCCGGCCGCAGCTGAAGGTCATCATCCTGAGCGGCTACAACGAGTTCGATTACTTGAAGGAAGGCATGCGCCTCGGCATCGAGAACTACCTGCTGAAACCGATCCGCTTCGAGGAGCTGGAGGCGACGCTGGCCGACACGGTGCGCAAGCTGGACGCCGACAAGCCGATGCCGGTCTTCGGCGAGGACGAGATCGGCATCCTCCGCGACAACGTCCTGACGCGCTGGGCGAACGGGCGGATCGCGTTCCCCGAGCTGGCCGAACGCGCGGCGCTCCTCGGCGTCGACCTGACGAAGCCGTTCGCGGCCTTCGCCATCGTCCGCTTCGGGCCGGCCGCGGGCGGAGGCGCGGAAGCGGCCGGCGCGGACGGCGGCGAAGCGGCTCGCGCCGCCGAAGCCGTTACGGCGGGCGGCCGAAGGGACGCCTTCTTCCCGGACGGAGCCGTCCCGGCGTTCCCCGTTCTGGCTGCGGATGTCGCGGCGCTGACGGCGGAAGGCGAAGCGGACGGGCTGTCGTTCGTGCCGTTCCTGAACGAAGACGACGACCTCACCGTCGCCTGCTGCTGCATAAACGGCGGAGAGGCGGATCATGCTAAGGTAGCGAAGGCGCTGGCACGGCTGGCGGACCGCTGGGAACGCCGCGGGCTCGCGCCGCGCGTCGCCCTCGGCGGGCTGGCGCCGGCCGCGGACGCCGCGACCGGCTTCGCGCAGGCGCGCAAGGCGCAGCAGTTCTTCCTCGTGCTGCCGGACAGCCGGCTGCTCGATTACGCCGCCATCTCGCGGGAGACGTCGGCCGTCCCGGCGGAATTGTTCGACTGGGACGCCTACGCCAAGCCGATCCTCGCCAAGGACAAGGACGAGCTGCTGGCCCGCATCGGGCGGGACTTCGCGGCGATCCGGGCGGCGGGGGGCTTAAGTCCCGCAAGGGCGAGGGCCGCGGCGGTCGAGCTGATCCTTCTCATGAAGATGGAAGTGGACAAGCTCGGCCGCGCGGACGCCGCGGAGCAGTTCCGCGGCGTGCTGGACCGGGCGGTGGCCGCCATCGCGCTCGAGGACGTCGAAGACGCCGTCCGGGCGGCGGCGTTCTTCGCGGCGGATTCGTTCGCCGGGGAAGACATGAGCCCCGTCATCAAGCAGGCGCTGCGCTACATCCACGAGCATTACGCGGAGGCGCTGACGCTGAAATCGCTGGGCGGACAGTTCCACATTCACCCGAACTACCTGGGGCAGCTCTTTCACAAGCAGACGGGCGAGACGTTCACGGATTACCTGAACAAGTACCGGATCGAGCGGGCGAAGGAGCTGCTGGCCGACAGCCGCCTCAAGGTAGGCGAGATCGCGCGGCAGGTCGGGTACTGGGAGACGGGTTACTTTTACAAACAGTTCAAGAAGCACGTCGGCATGGTGCCGGGGGACTATAAGGAGCTGCTGTGACGCCGCCGGCGCCGCATGCGGTTCCTTTCTTTACTTTGTACACTTATTCTTTGTTTTCTATTATTTTTGAAAATGGTTTCATCTTCTAAGATGAAGAAGCACCAAGTCGCGACTCGGCTTCGACTCACAGACAAAAGGGAGGCAACACCTAATGGCATTCAACAGAAAAACAGCGGCGATCGGCCTGACGTCCGCCATGGCGGCGATGTTGTTGTTAAGCGCTTGCGGAAGCGGCGGCAACAACGGCAACGCGGGCTCGAACAACGCGCCGGCGAACAACGCGTCCGGATCGGGCAACACCAGCTCCGAGCCGGTTGAATTGAACTGGTACACGATCGGCACGCCGCAGAAGGACGTCGACAAGGTCATGGAAGCGGTTAGCGCCTACACGAAGGACAAGATCGGCGCGACTGTAAAAATGACGATGATCGACTGGGGCGACTACAACCAGAAGATGCAAGTCCTGACGGCTTCCGGCGCGGACATGGACATCATGTTCACGGCCGCATGGGCGTTCGACTACGTGCAAAACGCGCGCAAAGGCGCCTTCGCTCCGATCGACGACCTGCTGAAGCAGCACGGCCAAGGCATCGTGGACACGCTGGACCCGGCGTTCCTGACGGGCTCCAAGGTCGACGGCAAGAACTACGGCGTACCGGCGAACAAAGAATTGCCGACGGCCGAAGTATGGCGCTTCAATAAGAACATCCTGGACCAGAACAAGCTGAGCATCACGGACGTGCGTTCCCTGGAAAGCCTCGAGCCGCTGCTCAAGACGGTCAAGCAGAACAACCCGGACGTGACGCCGCTGCAAGTGGACAAGAACTTCACGCCGTACATCCCGTACGACTACCTGATCGAGAAGTTCCCGCTCGCGGTCAAGCTGGGCGACTCGGGCTACAAGATCGTCAACGTTTTCGAAACGCCGGAAATGAAGCAAGCGCTCGAAACGATGCACAAGTACTACCAAGCCGGCTACATCCCGACGGAAGCCGCGACGCTGGAATCGTCCTCGGACGTGCAAGCGACGGGCAAGTGGTTCGCCGACAAGGCGACGACGCAGCCGTTCGCGGACAACGTCTGGTCGACGAGCTACGGCTACCCGATCGTCTCGACGCCGATGAGCGACGCGCTGATCTACAACTCGTCCGTCATGGGCTCCATGCAGGCGATCTCCGCGAACTCGAAGCATAAAGAGAAGGCGATGGAATTCCTGAACCTGCTGAACACCGATCCGGTCCTCCGCAACATGGTCGACTCCGGCATCGAAGGCACGCACTACAAGAAAACCGACGGCAACTACATGGAGAACCTGCCGGAGTCCAAGAACTACGACATGCCGACGTTCGCCCTGGGCAACATCATGATCACGTACCTGAACCCTGGCGACCCTGCGGACAAATGGGAGCAGTTCAAGAAATACAACGACGCGGGCAAACCGGCCGCCCTGCTCGGCTTCAACTTCGATCCGACGAAGGTCTCGAGCGAAATCGCGGCCGTGCAGAACGCGAAAGAATCGTTCTGGGCACCGCTGATGACGGGTACGGTCGATCCGGACAAATACCTGCCGCAAGCGATCAAGAAGCTGAACGACGCGGGCCTCGGCAAAGTCATGGCCGAAGCGCAAGCGCAGCTCGACGCTTGGAAGGCGACGCAAGCCAAGTAAGCCGCTTATAGCACCGAAGGGCGAATGTTCGGCATTCGCCCTTTTTTTAGGATGACGGACGCGCGGGGCTTCATGCCCCGGCGCGTACCGGATCCTAGGCGGCGATGGCCGGCGGGACGCTGCATGCAGAGCGCGCCGCCCGAATCGCCGGGGACGAAACGAACAGCCGCAGGCCTTTCCTGGCGCTGCGAACCGACTTCGCTAGAAAGGGTGGGTGAACCCCATGAAAGCCTTAGGGCGCTTCTTCAGAGACATGAACCGCAATAAAGCCCTGCTCCTGATGGTGCTTCCGGCGACCGTCTGGTTTCTTTTATTCTCGTATCTGCCGATGCTCGGCGCCATTATTTCGTTCAAGGAATACCGCATACACGGAGGGTTCCTGTCGAGCTTCATGCACAGCCGCTGGGTCGGCTTCGACAACTTCAAATTCCTTTTCAGCACCGACGACGCGTACGTCATTACCCGCAATACGCTGCTATACAACATCGTGTTCATCTTCATCGGGCTCGTCCTGGCGGTCGCCATGGCGGTCATTCTCTCCGAAATCGCAAACAAGAAGCTGGCGAAATGGTACCAGACCGGCATGTTCATGCCGTACTTCCTGTCTTGGGTCATCGTCAGTTATTTCGTATATAGCTTCCTCAGCTTCGACCGCGGCGTGATCAACAAAATCGCGCTCGGGCTCGGCATGGATCCGCAGCAGTGGTACTCCGAGCCGAAGTACTGGCCGTTCATCATCATCGTCGTGTTCCTGTGGAAGTCGCTCGGCTACAACAGCGTCGTCTACCTGGCGGCCATCATGGGCATCGACAAGTCCCTGTACGAAGCGGCCATGATCGACGGCGCGAACAAGTGGCAGCAGATCCGCAACGTTACGCTGCCGATGCTGGCGCCGCTGATGACGATCCTGACGCTGCTCGCGATCGGGCGCATTTTCTACGCGGACTTCGGCTTGTTCTACCAGGTGCCCCGCGATTCGGGGACGCTCTACAGCGTCACGAACGTTATCGATACGTACGTTTACCGCGGCCTGAAAACGACGGGCGAGATCGGCATGAGCACCGCGGCCGGCCTGTACCAGTCGTTCGTCGGCTTCGTGCTCGTCATCACGTCCAACTACATCGTTCGCCGGTTCAACAAGGATAACGCGTTATTCTAAGACGATTGGTTTGCGTTCACTGTCGGAGACAGGGAATGCAGCATTCGTCCGCTTCGTAAGCAATTAGGCAGAAAGGAGCATCATCATGGCATCCCTTACGAAATCCAAGGACTTCCACCGGCTTACGCCCGCGTGGAACGTCGTGTTCAATCTCCTCGCCGGCCTGTTCTCGCTGGCGTGCGTGTTTCCGTTCCTGCTCGTCATGATCGTCTCGTTCACGGACGAGAAGACGCTGGCGCGCGACGGGTATTCGCTGTTTCCGAAGAAATGGAGCCTCGAGGCCTACAATTACCTGTTCAAGGCAGGCGACCAATTGCTGCGCTCGTACGGCGTCACGATCCTCATTACGGTCATCGGCACGGCGATCAGCCTCGCGATGATCTCGTTCTTCGCGTACGCGATCTCGCGCAAAAGCTTCAAATACCGCAAGTTCTTCTCGTTCATGGCGTTCTTCACGATGCTGTTCAACGGCGGTCTCGTGCCGTCCTACATCGTGACGACGCAGTTTCTCCACCTGGGGGATACGCTGTGGGCGCTGATTCTGCCCATGGCCGTCAACGCGTTCTACATCATGATCATGCGCACGTTCTTCGCGACCATGATCCCGGACGCGATCATCGAGTCCGGCAAGATCGACGGCGCCGGCGAGTTCGGCATTTTCTTCCGGCTGATCATTCCGCTCGCGCTGCCGGGCCTCGCGACGATCGCGCTGTTCAGCGTGCTCGGCTACTGGAACGACTGGTTCAACGCCCAGCTGTACATCGAGAATCCGGACCTCGTGCCGCTGCAATCGATGCTCATGCGGATCGAGAACAGCATGCAGTTCATCCTGGCCAACTCGAACAACACGTCGCTCGGCGTGGGCGTGCTGCAGTCGATGCCGCAGGACACGTCGCGGATGGCGATGGTCGTGCTCGCGACCGGCCCGATCGTCCTGGCGTACCCGTTCTTCCAGCGCTACTTCGTCCAAGGCTTGACCGTCGGCGCCGTGAAGGAATAACGCGTTCGGCGACGAAAGATATGTAGGTTAAGAATTTCGTGCAGATAAACGTTAGCGAAGCTAAACGATTGCGCGAAGCAAACGGTTTGCGGCATAAAGGATCGGCGGGCGGGAGCCTTGCGCGGAATAGCGCAAGGCTCCCCGTTCGCCGCCGGAACCGCGCGCGCCTGATCGCGGCGGCGCTTCGCCTGGCCGCGGCCGTGCCCGCGATCGAGAACTGACAAAGGGGAAAAACGACCATGGAACAATTCAGACTGCCCAAAATCGACATGCCGCATCTCCCGCTGCCGCAGGCGGTGCGGGACGTGCTGGCGGAAGCGGAGACGCGGCTGGCGCACCGGCCGAAGCTGCTGCAGCTGTTCAAGAACTGCTTCCCGAACACGCTCGAGACGACGACGAAGCTGCAGGACGACGGCACGACCTTCGTCATCACGGGCGACATCCCGGCGATGTGGCTGCGCGATTCCGTCGAGCAGGTCATCCACTTCGTGCCGCTGGCCAAGGACGACGCGGACCTGCAGCGCGTCATCGCCGGCTTGATCAAGCTGCACATGCGCTACATCGTCCTCGATCCGTACGCCAACGCGTTCAACGAAATGGCGAACGACTGGCACTGGAACACCGACGACAAGACGGACATGTCGCCGTGGGTCTGGGAGCGCAAGTTCGAGCTCGACTCCATCTGCTTCTCGATGCGCCTCGCGTTCGCGTATTGGAAGGAAACGGGCCGCGCGGACATTTTCGACGCCGACTTCAAGGTCGCGATGCGCGCCGCGGTCGACCTGTGGAAGCGGGAGCAGCACCACTTCGAGCGCTCGCCGTACCGCTTCGAGCGGGATAACGGCATTATGACGGATTCGCTGCAGAACGACGGCCTCGGCATGCCGGTCAACTACACGGGCATGGTCTGGTCGGGCTTCCGGCCGAGCGACGACGCGTGCGACTTCCATTACAACATCCCGGACAACATGTTCGCCGTCGTAACGCTCCGCCAGATGCGCGAGATCGCCGAGTTCGTGTTCCGCGACCTGTCGTTCGAGAAGGAGATGGCCAAGCTCGAGCGGGAAATCGACCACGGCATCCAGCTGTACGGCATCTACCGCCATCCGGAGTTCGGCCCGATCTACGCGTACGAGACCGACGGCTTCGGCAATTACTGCCTGGCGGACGACGCCGGCACGCCGGGCCTCATCTCGATTCCGTACCTCGGCTACGCGGACCTGAACGATCCGGTGTACCAAAACACGCGCCGCTTCGCGCTCAGCTTCGAGAATCCGTTCTACTACGAAGGCACGGCGGCGAAGGGCATCGGCAGCCCGCACACGCCTCCGGGCTACATCTGGCACATGGCGCTGTCGATGCAGGGCTTGACCGCGTCGACGGACGACGAGAAGCTCGCGATGATCGCGGCGCTCGAAGCGACCGACGCCGACACGGGCTTCATGCACGAAGGGTTCCACGCGGACGACCCGGCCGTATTCACGCGCAAATGGTTCGCCTGGTCCAACAGCTTGTTCTCTCAGCTTGTCTATAAAGCGATGAAAGCAGGGCTGCTCGATGCCTAATTCGACGATTGTTTTTCTTGACGGCGCCTTTCCGGGCGCTTCTGCCATTGACGGGGCCTCTCTCGAGCGGCTGCGCGCGGCCGGCGAGGTCTGCGGCGCGGACGAGCTCGCGGCCCGTCTCGAAGGCGCGGAAGGCGGCGTGTTCGTCTCGCTGCACGCGCCTTATTTTCCCGTCGCGGCCTGGGAGGCGCTGGTCGGCTTCCTGAAGCGCGGCGGCGGCCTGATCAGCGCGGGCGGCGCGCCGTTCCGCGTGCCGGTGCGCAAGGAAGCCGGCGCGTGGCTCGCCGGTCCGGAGCAGACGGCGTATCATCGGCAGCTGCGCATCCACGAGATGCTGCCGGTCGCCTCGGCGCCGGTCAAGGCATACGCCGCGTCGGCGGACATTCCGCTGTTCCGCGGCCGGGAAGCGCTGCTCGGCGCGGCGGACACGTGGAACCTCGTGCCGCACGTGACGAAGGCGAGCGACCTGCCGCAGCAGATGGGCTCGGCCGGTCCGATGGACGCGCACATCCACGCGCTGCTGAAGGGCGTCTCGGCCGAAGGCCGCGAGGTGGCGGCGCCGGCGGTGCTGTGGGAGAACACGAAGGGCGACTTCGCCGGCGGCCGCTGGCTGTTCGTGAACCAGCCGCTCGGCGCGGACTTCTTCGCGCGCGGCGGCGCGGACGCGCTGCTCGACTGGGCGGCGTTCTGCGCCGCGGGCGTGACGGAGCTGTGGCTGAAGCCGGGCTACGCGTCGTACGAGCCGCATGAACGGCCGATGCTGACGCTGCAGGCGCAGAAGCTGGGCCGCTCCGGCGCGGACGCCGGTTCGGGCGCGTCCGCCGCGAAGACGCGATGGACGTTCGATATCAAGGTCCGCCGCCGCGGGGACAGCGCGATCGTGTTCACGTACCGCCACGAGGCGGAGGTCGGCGCGGCGCTCGAGATGAAGCGCATCCCGCTGCTCGGCGACGTCCGCCCGGGCTTCTATGAAGTGGACTGCGTCGCGGCGTCGGCGGACGGCGAGACGCGCCTGCTGCGCCAAGGCTTCTGGGGCGCGGACGAGGCGCTGCTGCGCGAGGGCGAGCCGCTGAAGCGCGGCCGCGATTATTTCGAGAAGGACGGCCGGCCGATGCCGGTCGTCGGCATGACCTATATGACGAGCGACGTCGCGCGCAAGTTCCTGTTCCTGCCGAACGCGGCGGTCTGGGACCGCGACATGGCGCAGATGCGCAAGGCCGGCATCAACTGGATCCGCACGGGCGTCTGGACGGCGTACCGCAACATCATGCAGGTGGACGGGCACGCGTCCGAGGAAGTGCTGCGCTCGATCGACGCGTTCTTCCTGACCGCGAAGAAGCACGGGCTGCAGGTGACGTTCACGTTCTTCTCCTTCACGCCGGAGACGTGGGAAGGGGTCAATCCGTACCTCGATCCGCGCAGCGTGGAAGCGCAGAAGCGGTTCATCCGCGCCATCGTCAGCCGCCACCGCGAGACGACGAACGTCGATTGGGACTTGATCAACGAGCCGTCGATGTTCGACCCGCCGCGCATCTTCTCCGACGGGCCGCGCTCGAGCCGCGACCGCTTCGAGCGGGAAGCGTATGCCGCTTGGCTGGCGGAGCGCCACGGCACGGTCGAGGCGCTGCGCGAGCGCTGGGGCATGACCTCGGGCGAGCTGCCGGACTTCGCCGCGGCTGCGGTTCCGGAGCCGGAAGACATCAACTTCGACGTGCAGGACATGCACCAAGGCAAACGGGGCACGCGCTGGCTGGACTACGCGCTGTTCTCGATGGACATGCACAACCGCTGGGCGAAGCAGCTGGTCGGCGCGATCAAGGAAGGCAACCCGTCGCAGCTCGTGACGGTCGGCCAGGACGAAGCGCTCGGCGCGCAGCGGCCGTCGCCGTTCTTCTACGGGGAAGCGGTGGACTACACGACCGTCCATTCCTGGTGGCTGAACGACAACCTGCTCTGGGACGGCATCTTCGCCAAGACGGCGGACAAGCCGAACGTGGTGCAGGAGACGGGCATCATGTACGTCGAGACGCCGGCCGGCTTCGCGAAGCGGTCGGAGGAAGAGCTGCGCGCGATGCTGGAGCGCAAGTACGCCTACGCCTTCGCGGCGGGCGGCGCCGGCGCCGTGCAGTGGATCTGGAACACGAACTTCTACATGGACAACGCCAACGAATCGCATATCGGCGCGCTGCGCGCGGACGGAACGGAGAAGCCGGAGGCGGACGTGTCGTACCGGTTCGGCAGCTTCATGGGCGAGATCCGCGACCTGTTCCGGGAGCGGGCGCTGGAGGACGTCGCCGTCGTGTACCCGTACTCCAACGACTTCTCGAACCGCAAGCTGGCGTTCGACGCGACGACGCGGCTGACGCGCGTGCTGGGCTACGAGCTGAAGGTGCCGTTCCGCGGCGTGTCCGAGTACGATCTGGCCCCGCTGGAGACGGATCCGGCCAAGCTGATCTTCGTGCCGTCGGCGCATAACTTCGCCGACGAGGCGTTCGCGCGGCTGCTCGGCATCGTCGGGTCGACGGGCGCGACGCTGGTATTCACGGGGCCGCTCGGCCTCGACGCGTACTGGCGCGAGACCGAGCGGCTGGCGGACGCGTTCGGCGAGCGCAAGCTCGGCAACGTCGTGCGCGAGGAGCGGCTCGCGATCGGCGAGCGGTCCTATCCGGTCTCGTACGGCCGCCGGCGCATCGCCGAGCTGTTCAAGGAGACCGCCTGCGGCCGCGGCGACGGCCCGGCGGGCGCGGACCGCGTGCTGGAAGCGGCCCATGGCAAGGGGCGGATCGTCTGGAGCCCGCTGCCGCTCGAGCTGAACGAGCGCGACGAGCCGATCGCGGCGCTGTACGCACACGCGCTGGCCGCGTCCGGCGTCCGGCGGGAGCTGGAGTGGGTGAAGGGCGGGGACCTCGCCGGCGTCTACGGCCGGAGCCTCCGTTTCCAAGACGGGGAGCTGTTCGTGTTCGTATCCGAATACGCGCACGACGCGCAGGTCGAAGTGAAATCCGCCGCGACGGGCGCCTCGTATTCGTTCGTGCTGGAGCGGGAGCGCGCGGTGCTGTTCGCCGCCGACCGCGACGGGCGCGTGACGGCGGTGTACCGTCCGGACGAAGTGGACGTGCTGGCGCTGCCGGCGGACTTGGAATCGAAAGGAGACGATCGCCTTGGCGAACGCTGACAATAGAAGAACGGCCCATATCATCTCGCACACGCACTGGGACCGCGAATGGTATTTGCCCTACGAGAAGCACCACGTGCGCCTGATCGCGCTCATGGACACCCTGATGGACACGCTCGAGCGCGACGGCGAGTACCGCAGCTTCTACCTCGACGGACAGACGATCATTCTCGAGGACTACCTGCAGGTACGGCCCGACCGCCGCGAACGGCTGGAGCACTGGATCCGCGAGGGCCGCATTCACATCGGCCCGTGGTACGTGCTGCAGGACGCGTTCCTGACGAGCAGCGAAGCGAACGTGCGGAACCTGCAGATCGGCCACCAGGACGCCGCGCATTACGGCACGATCGCGAAGATCGGGTATTTCCCCGACACGTTCGGCAACATCGGCCAGGCGCCGCAGCTCATGAAGCAGGCCGGCATCGACAACGCGGTGTTCGGCCGCGGCGTCAAGCCGACGGGCTTCAACAACACGGTGTCGGACGCCGCCTACGAATCGTCCTTCTCGGAGCTGATTTGGGAAGGGCCGGACGGCTCGCGCGTGCTCGGCATCCTGTTCGCCAACTGGTACAGCAACGGCAACGAAGTGCCGACGGACGAAGCGGAAGCGAAGGCGTACTGGGACCGCAAGCTGTCCGACGCCGGCAAGTACGCCTCGACGGGCCAGCTGCTGTTCATGAACGGCTGCGACCACCAGCCGATCCAGACGGATCTGCCGGAGGCGATCCGCGTCGCGGGCAAGCTGTATCCGGACACGGACTTCGTGCATTCGAACTTCCCGGACTACCTGGCGTCGCTGAAGGCGTCGCTGGCGGACAAGCAGCTGTCGGTCGTGCGCGGCGAGCTGCGCAGCCAGCGGACGGACGGCTGGTCGACGCTCGTCAACACGGCGTCCGCGCGCGTGTACCTGAAGCAGATGAACCAAGCCGGCCAGACGATCCTCGAGAAGGTCGCCGAGCCGCTCGCGGCGTTCGCGCACGCGGCCGGCAAAGCCCAATACCCGCATCACCTGCTGAAATACGCGTGGAAGACGCTCATGCAGAACCACCCGCACGACAGCATCTGCGGCTGCAGCGTCGACGAAGTGCACCGCGAGATGGTCACGCGGTTCGATAAGAGCCGCCACGTCGCCGAGACGATCGTCGACGACAGCAAGCACGCGCTCGCCGGCGCCGTCGACACGAGCGCGTTCGCGCGGCACGGCCAGAACGCGCTGCCGCTCGTCGTGTTCAACACGACGGGCTGGGCGAAGAGCGGCCCCGTGACGGTCGAGCTCGACGTCGCGCGGGTGTATTACCGCGAAGGCATCGCGCCGAGCGAGATGATTCGCATGATGAAGGAATACCGCATCGGCGAGCGGACGCTCGTGGACGCGGAAGGCAACGCCGCGGCCTATACGATGGAGGACCTCGGCCTGCAGTTCGATTACGACCTGCCGGACGACAAGTTCCGCCAGCCGTACTGGGCGCGCCGCGTGCGGCTGACGTTCGAGGCGGCCGGCGTGCCGGCGCTCGGCCTGAAGACGTACGCCTGGGTGAACGGCGCGGCCGAAGCGGCGCCGGCGCCGTCCCTCGTGGCCGGCCCGCGCGCGCTCGCGAACGCGAACCTGCGCGTCGAGATCGCGGAGGACGGCACGCTCGCGGTGACGGACCTCGCGACCGGCCGCGCATACCGCGACCTGCTCATCTATGAAGACGCCGGCGACATCGGCAACGAATACATGTTCAAGCAGCCGGACGGCGAGCCGGCGCTGACGACGAAAGGGCTCGCGGCGAGCATTCGCGTCGTCGAGGACACGCCGTACCGCGCGGCGTTCGAGATCGTGCACGAATGGGCGATCCCGGCTTCGGCGGACGAGCTGTTCGAGCAGGAGAAGCAGGAAGCCGTCTATTATCCGGAGCGCAAGGCCGGACGGTCGAAGGCGCTCGTGCCGTTCACGATCCGCACCGTCGTCAGCCTGGAGCGTTCCGGCCAAGGCGTCGGCGTCCGCACGACGTTCGACAACCGGGCGAAGGACCACCGCGTGCGCGCGCTGTTCCCGACCGACCTGGCGGCGTCCGTGCACCGGGCCGACGCGATCTTCGAGGTGGCGGTCCGCGACAACGAGCCGGCCGCCGAGTGGGAGAACCCGAGCAACGCGCAGCATCAGCAGGCGTTCGCGGACGTCAGCGACGGCGCGCACGGGCTCACGATCGCGAACAAGGGCTTGAACGAGTACGAGGTGCTGCGCGACGGGCGCAACACGATCTCCGTCACGCTGCTCCGCGCCGTCGCCGAGCTCGGCGACTGGGGCGTCTTCCCGACGCCGGAGGCGCAATGCCTCGGCGAGCACGCGACCGAGCTGCTGATCCTGCCGCATAGCGGCGACGGCGCGGCGGCGGGCGCGTTCGCGGCCGCGTACCAGTTCCAGACGCCGTGGACGGCCGTGCAGACCGGCGTGCACGACGGCGCGCTCGCGCCGGAGCACGCGTTCCTGGCGTGGGACGGCGAAGGCGTCGCGTTCTCCTCGGCGAAGATCGCCGAGGAAGGCGACCTCATGCTGCGCTGGTTCAACATGCGTCCGGAAGCGGCGGCGCTGCGCGTGCGGCCGAACGTCGGCCCGGTCGGCGCGGCGTACGCGAGCGACGTGCTCGAGCGCGCCGGCGAGCGGCTCGCGGCATCGGACGCGAACGGGGCGTTCGCGGCGGACCTCGGGCCGTGCGAGATTTACACGGCGGGCCTCACGATCGCGCCGTAAGCGGGCGGCGCGAGCCGTTAACGGCATGAAGTATAAACGACAATAAGGGATGGATCGGCCTGCGGCCGGTCCATCCCTTTTTTGCGTCCCGCGCGCCGCGCCGCGGGAAACCGAACCCGGCCGCGCGAACCTACGCCGCGCGGACCGGCGCCTCGCGGCGCCGCGGGGCTTGGCGGGCTGCCGTTCCGCCCGCGCCACCGGTACGGGCGACCACACGCGCGGCGGCCCCGCGGAATAAGATTGGTTAAGCCACAATCGACGCGTGACGTCAGCCTACACAGAGGGATGTGATACCGTGGAGCAGCGCTTGAGCCTGCATGCCGCCCGCATGCGGCTGCGTTCCCGCCAATTCCGGCAGTATATCAAGAAGCTCGGGTGCAAACGAAACCAAACCTTGCATTTCACGCTCGTCCACGATACGATGTCGCGCAAGCCCGCGCCCACCTCGCAGAGCAAGGCGCGGGCGATGACGCTGCACAAGCCGATGAAGCGGCTGGAGCGCCGGCTGTCGCAGGTCACGCTGTACACCCGCGCGAAGCGCAGCGTGCCGCTGCTGCAAATGAACAAGGAAGGCTACGCGGTGTTCATGACCGTCAATTACCGGGAACGGGACCGGGGCGACTTCCAGGGGGTCCGCGCCCATTTCATCGACGTCGATCTCAACAAGCTCGTCGAGACGTACCGGACGGGCGAGGAGGCGGAGCGCCGCATGCAGGAGCTGCAGGCCGATTCCGCGGAGCAGATCGAATCGGTGACCGTGACGCGCACATCGCAGGAGCGTTACGTGCTGGTCGCCCTGCGGGGCAAACGGCGCGTGCGCCAGCTGAAACGGCGCTTTCTCGCCAAACACCGGGAGCGCATCCGCGGCGCGATGATCGTCGAGACGAAGAACGGCTTCCACGTGTACTGGGCCATCCGCGGCGGGAAGCTCGGCCGGTTCGTGGCCATCCAGCGGGCGCTCGCCCGCAAGTTCAATTCCGATCCCAAAATCACGGACCTCGCCCGCGTCATGCGCGTGCCCGGCTTCCATCACCGGAAAAACCCGGCCAGCCCGTACCTCGTCCGCGTGAAGCGCTGGGGACGGAAGCGGCCGTATACGCAGGCCGAGCTGATCCGGAAGCTGTCCTTAACCCTTTAAGCCGCCGCAGGCCGGGCCCCCGCGGCCCGTTATCCTGGGCGGACAGCGGCGACCATTCTACCGCGGAGAGAAGCCCGGCCACGGGCCAGCACAGGCCCGGCCACAGGCGGCCCGGTTTCTCTCCGTGTACCGTTTGCGCGGATTCGCGGTACATGCAAGCGCGCGTTCATCGTTCGGGCCGCGGAACGGATGCGCGGGACGGAATAACGGCCGGCGAAATGGCAAATGCTTGAATGCTGGGCCTTCCCTATGCTACACTCAATATATGAATACTTGCTCATATATTAATCATAATAATTACGATTCGGGGTGGCGGCGATGGAAGACCTGATTACGGCGGAAGCGAAGGATAAGGAGTGCTGCGACGTCACGATCATTCACGACGACGTGGTCGCGGAAGCGGCCAAGATCCAGCTGGGCCACGACATGGTGCAGCGGATGGCGAATTTCTATCAGGCGCTGGGCGATCCGACGCGGCTGCGCATCGTGCATACGCTGATCCACGCGGAGATGTGCGTCTGCGACCTGGCCGCCGTGCTGGAGATGACGCAATCCTCGATCTCGCATCAGCTGCGCTATCTGAAGAACCTCGCGCTCATCAAGCGGCGCAAGGTCGGCCGCCAAGTCTATTACAGCATCGACGACGAGCACGTGCTGACGCTGTTCGAGACCGGGCTCGCGCACGCGGCGCATCAAGCCTAAAGGAGAATCCGCAGATGAGCCACAGTCATCACCATGCCCACGGGCACGGCCATAGCCACGGCCACGGCGACGTCTTTCACTCGCATGCGCCGATCGGCAAAATGAAACAGGCGTTCTTCCTCAGCTTCATCATCCTCGCGGTGGAGGTCGTCGGGGGCTTGATCTCGCACAGCCTGGCGCTGCTGTCGGACGCTGGCCACGTCCTGACCGACATCGCGGCGATCGGCCTGTCCTGGTACGCGATGAAGCAGTCGCTCAAGGCGCCGTCCGAGGGCTACACGTTCGGCTACCATCGCTCCGGCATTCTCGCGGCGTTCATCAACGCGGTCTCGCTCATCCTGATCGCGTTCGTCATTCTGTGGGAGGCGATCCAACGGTTCCAGTCCCCGCAGGAAGTCGGCAGCACGTGGATGTTCATCGGCGCGGGCGTCGGGCTCGTCATGAACCTGTACCTCGGGCTCGGCCTCAGCAAGGAGGACAACGTCAACGTCAAGAGCGCGGTGCTTCACATGCTCGGCGACGCGGCGGCTTCGGCGGGAGTCATCGTGGGCGGGATCATCATCCACTTTACGGGGTGGTACGTCGTCGACCCGATCCTGAGCGTCCTGATCGCGTTCTTGATCGCCTACGGCGCGATCGGCCTCGTCCGCGACACGATCCGCATCCTCATGGAGGCGACGCCCAAGGACGTCGATCTGAAGAAGGTGGCGGAGGCGATTCAAGGCGTGGAGGGCGTCCGCGGCGTGCACGACCTGCACGTGTGGAGCATCACGAGCGGCAAAAACGCGCTCTGCTGCCACGTTACGCTGGACGGCACGGCCACGATCGGCGGCAGCCAGGCGATGCTGCGGGAAATCGAGCACCGGCTGCTGCATCTCGGCATCGGCCACTGCACGGTGCAGATGGAGGACGACGGGCATCCGCACGCCAAGACGATGCTGTGCGACGGCTCGGAGCCGGCGCACGACCATCATCATGCCCGCGTTGCCGAGACCGCTCACGGTCACGCGCATTAAGCGCCGGGGGCTGCGGCGAAAGGCGTACGGGGCAGGTTCCGCGCAAGCTTGACTAAGGAATCAGGCGCTATGGAGGCAGGACATCTCAACACGGTTGGGGTGTCCTTTTTCTGTATGTAAGCGGGAAGGCAATCTAAGTGTAGGCGCGCTAGGGGGAGGGAGATAGCGGGAACGGCGCGTTCATGCCTGGGATTGGACTCTTGCCAATCCGAAAGCAAAATGGTGCCACAGGATATGCTCCACCAGATCGCCTTGATCTTCCGGGCACTCCACGATCAGGATGACCTCGGAATTCTTCCCGCGCAGCAGGCGCTGCTTTTTCTTGACGACTTTATAGTAAAACCAGTCGATCAGAAACCCTAACAGGAACCCGCCCGCGGTCCCGATCAGTCCCCAGTAGATGGGACCCCACGCCAGCCGGAAGCCTACGCTCGCTCCGACCACGGCGAAGGCGGTTCCTAACGCGGCCCCGGTACTGAGCAGCGAAATGCCGTCTTCGTTGTGCGTGCTGTCGAACAATCTGCGTTCCGATTTGCGATTCGTCAGCGGCACCGCAAAGATCCGTTCCTTGTTCACGCCGTTATTCTCCAGCGAGCTGATCGCCAGCTCCAGGCTTGCCGAATGCTCGAAGGTCGAGAAGATTTGCAGCATGTCGATTAATTCACCACGTTTCCTTTCTTGATCTTGAAGCCCGGCGATTGAAACTTTTTTTTGAGAAACGATTGCTGCTCCCATTCGAACAGCTTGTTGTTCTCGACGGTGTTGATATACGAATCGTACACGGCAAACCCCCACATGGACGGCATATAGAGCAGCCATTGTTCATCGAGCGCGGCCGTAGCGGCATGAATCTCTCCGAGGAAGAGCAAATGGACGGCGACGAGCGTCTTCGACATGTATAAGAAAATAATGGTCCACACCAGCGAAAAAAAGGCGGTCAGCAAGCGGTGGATATGCAGCTGCCCGAGCCCGGGCATAAACAGCGACCACAGCACCGACATGAACGGCGTGCGCTTGTCCAAGTAATTGATTTCCAGCGCTCCGATGACGAAGGAATTGACGGGGGCGTCTTCACGTTCGGCGAGCAACGACACTTTGTTCATATCCATGCAGGTGCGGTAACTGTCCCAGATGCTGAATAGATAAACCGGAATATACATCAACATCCACCGCGGTTCCAAGGTTTGCTTCGCCAGTTCGATGTCGCCGCAAAAGGATTGAACCATGGCCAGGTTGATTTTGGCGTTGTAATTGACCACGACCTCCCACATGAACAGCACCAAGCCGCGCAAATATTTGCTTAAGATCAGGTGGCCGAAGCCGGGGAAAGCCGCCGACCACCAGGCGATGATGTACGGGTTCCGCAAGTGGATCTGGGTCGTGCCGGCGATGCTGACATGCGCCTTATAGCGGCGGAATTTATTTTCGAGATTCCGGTAGTTATCCATAACGGTTACGTCCCTCGCGGCGGATATTGGCAAGCTTAGCGTTCCGCAACTTATGGGAATTATTCCATATCGGGTTCCGGCGGTTCCGACGGGCTTGTGGCCAGGGACGACAAAAAAAACGACCGCGCATGCAGCCGTTTCGGTTCGCTATCCTTTTTTGAGTTTGTGCGAGAGCACGACCTCGACGATCGCGACGAGCAGGAACAGCGTCGCGAGCTTCCGCTGTCCCGATCCGTGCAGCACGGCGGCCGCCGCGGCGAAGACGAGCAGCTGCAGCGCGAAGCGGACGAGCGGCCGGACGGGGACGCGCGCCTTCGGCGCGACGAACGTGCCCCAGAAGACGGCGACCAGCACCGGAGACCCGATGCCCGCCAGCGTCCGGACCCACGTCTCGGCGCCCTTCAGATGGAAGCCCCAGTAGCAGAACGCCGCGAGGGCGCACAGCTCCAGCGCGAAAAAAATCAGATCGACCAGCAGCATGCCATGTCCTCCTTGGAAGGTGGGGTTCTTGCAAACCGGACGCGCTTCAGCCGCTTCAATCGGCTCCGGCGGGGTAATAAAGCAATGAAAAACGAACCGCCGAAGGAGGGCTTCCGCCATGTCACGGGAACAAATCGAACAATGCATCGCGCAATGCCTGGCCTGCATGCAGGCGTGCAACCACTGCTTCGACGCCTGTCTGCGCGAGGAGGAGGCGCCGATGATGGCCGACTGCATCCGCCATAACCGCGAATGCGCCGATCTGTGCGCCTTCGCTGCGCAGGCGCTGGACCGGGGCAGCTCGTACGCGCGGGCGCTCTGCCGGCTGTGCGCCGACGCCTGCGAGGCGTGCGGCGAGACGTGCCTGAAGCACGCGAGCGAGCACTGCCGCCTCTGCGCCGAGGCGTGCTTCGCCTGCGCGAAGGCGTGCCGCGGCATGGCCGCTTGAAGGCGCTGACCGGCGGCCGGGCGCGAGGCGCGGCCGCTACCAGTGTATGACGGGACATCCCCTCGGGATGTCCTTTTTTTTCGCGCGGGACGGCCTCCTCTACGATACCAGTCATTTGTGTACGCAGCGTGAACGCGGGCATGCCGGCAGAAATAAATTAAAATTACCATTTGAAATAAATAAATAGTTTTTTACCAAATATCCATGTGACGGTAACATGTCGCTGACAATTCGGGCCTATAGTTCAGGGAGAGAAGACAACCATACGAGATGCGGCCGCGCATCGGCCCATCGCCTAGGAGGATATCATGAAACGGTTCAATCGGCTCCATCCCCGCAAGCCCGCGCAAGCCGCGCTCGTCTTCGCATCCGCCGCCTTGTTGCTGACGGCCTGCGGCCAGAACGGCGGCGCCAACGGCGCGAATCATGCCGCGAACAACGCCGCGAACGCCGATACGTCCGCGAACGCGAACGGCCAAGCGTCCGGCGGGAACGGCGGCAGTGACGCGGCCGCGAACGGCGGCGCAAGCGGCAACGCGGCTGCCGGCAGCGCCGGCGCGGCCGAGGATTCGCCGGACGCGCTGTACGCGAAAGCGAAGGAAGAGGGCAAGGTCATCGTCTATTCCACGTCCGGACGCGCCAACGACGCCGCGGAGACGTTCATGAAGCAGTACCCGGGCGTCAAGGTCGAGGTGAGCAAGGTCAAGTCCGACGAAATGATGGACAAGGTCATGAAGGAGCAGGATGCCGGCCAATTCAATCCCGACGTCATCATCACGAAGGAAGTGAGCGGGGCGGTCGAGGAGGAGATGGTGAAGCCGGGCCGCTACGTCAAATATCTGCCGGCGGACATCGCGCCGAAGGTCGACGAGCCGTACCGCACGCAGGCGGAAGGCTACGCCGACTACGTGGAGTTCCGGACGATCTTCTATAACGCCTCGCATTACGCGCAAGCGCCGGTGACCAACTGGTGGGACCTGACGACGCCCCAATTCAAAGGCAAGGTCTACACCGCGGATCCGCTCAGCTCGCCGGCGTTCATGGACCTGTTCACGACGATGGTCAACAACAGCGACGACATGGCGGCGGCGTACAAGGAGAAGTTCGGCAAGGACATCGAGCTGCACGGCACGGAGAACGCCGGCTACGAATACATCCGGGAGCTGTTCGACAACGGCCTGATCGTCCTGAAGGGCAGCGACGACGTCCTCGACGCCATCGGCAAAGCGGACAGCGACGCGGTCGGCCTCGCGGTATCGGGCGACGTCTCGAAGAACGAGGAGAACGGCTGGACGATCCAGCCGATCTACGACATCAAGCCGAAGACGGCCGTGCCGGATTCGGGCTACTTCTTCCTGGCGAACAAGGCCCCGCACGAGGCGGCCGGGAAGCTGTTCCTCCGCTGGATGATGGGCGAGACGGACGGCAAGGGCGCCGGGCTCGATCCGTTCAACGAGGTCGGCTCGTGGGTGCCGCGCTCCGACGTGCAGACGAAGAACGATAGGCCGTACGAGCAGCTGAACCTGTGGGCCTTCGACGGCGAAGCGCTCTACAATGCCGCGCCGAAGGTGCGCGATTTCTGGATCAAGCAGAAGTAACGAGCAAGAGCATCGAGCAGAAGCAACGAGCAGAAATAACGAGCAGAAGCAACAAGCAGAAGCAACGAACAGATAACGAGCAGAAGCAACGAGTAACGAGCAAAAAGTAACCGGCAGAGGTGGAGAGAGCATTGGCGAACAAACCGGCGCCGGCCGGATACCGGTGGCGCCCGCTGAACCGGGCGCTCGATTGGCTGCGGCATCCCGTCCACGCGATCGGGACGGCCGCCCTTCTCTTTTTGGCCTATACGGTCGTCTGGCCCGTCCTGCGCATCGCCAGCACGACCTTCGTCTGGCGGCAGCAGGACGTCCGCCTGACGGCTGCGGCGAACCCGGGGCATTTCACGCTGTACCATTGGACCCGCGTGCTGGCCAGCGACATGAGCGCGTCGCTCTTCTATAAGCCGATCCTGAACTCGCTCGCCGTCGGCGCGGCCGTATCCGCGCTCTCGCTGGCGCTCGGCTGCGGGCTCGCCTGGCTCGTAACGCGGACGGACATGCCTCTCAAGCGGACGATTTCGTTCCTCGCGGTCATTCCGTACCTGCTGCCGGCCTGGATTCTGTCGCAGGCGTGGTTGACGTTCTTCAAGAACGGCAAGATCGGCGGGACGCCCGGCATTCTGCAGTCATTGCTGCACGTCTCGCCGCCGGACTGGCTGTCGTACGGCTTCGTGCCCATCGTCGTCTCGCTGTCGCTCCACGACAGCGTCTTCTTCTTCCTGATCGTCGGCGCCGCGCTGAACGCGATGAACGGCCAGCTCGAGGAGGCGGCGAGCGTGGCGGGAGCGAGGCGGCTGACCGTGCTGCGGCGGATCGTCCTGCCGCTCGTGCTGCCGTCGATCCTGTCGGGGTTCATCCTGATCTTCACGAAGGCGATCGGCGCGTACGGGGTGCCGGCGCTGCTCGGCACGCCCGTCGATTTCTACATGATCTCGACCATGCTCTACTCCAGCATGCGCTCGCGGCTGACGACCGAGGCCAACGTGCTCAGCCTGACGCTGATGCTCATCTCGATGCTGGCGATCTATCTCAATCAGCGGGCGGTCGGGCGGCGGCGCAGCTTCGTCACGGTGACGGGGAAAGGCGCCGCGCGCACGCTGACGCCGCTCGGCGCCTGGCGGAAGCCGGCCGCGGCGGCGGCGGGACTGGCCATGGCGGCGGTCGCCGCCGTGCCGCTGCTCGTGCTGCTCGCGCAGTCCTTCATGCTGAAGGAGGGCCACTACGGCCTCGGCAACTTCACGGCGCATTACTGGTGGGGCGGCTCCGACCCGGATATCAACACCGGGGAGAAGGGCGTCATGCGGAACCCGATTTTCCTGCTGGCGCTTCGCAATTCGCTCTACATCGCCGGCGCCGCGTCGGTCATCGCGGCGGTCGCGGGGCTCGTCCTCGGCTACGTCGCGGCGCGCGGCCGGCACACCTGGCTCGGCCGGGCCGTCGACCAGGCGTCGTTCCTGCCGTATCTCATCCCGGGCATCTCGCTCGCGGCGATCTACATCTCGATGTTCGCCAAGCCCACGCTGTTCATTCCGGCGCTGTACGGGACGATCTCGCTGCTCGTGCTGATCACCGTCGTGAAGGAGCTGCCGTTCACCGTCAAGGCGGGCGGCGCCGCGATGATGCAGATCGGGGTGGAGCTCGAAGAGGCCGCGCAGATCGGCGGGGCGTCGTGGTTCATGCGGTTCCGGCGCATCCTGCTGCCGCTGACCCGCAAGAGCCTCGTGTCCACGTTCCTGCTCGTGTTCATCGGCGCGATGAAGGAGATGGAGCTGATCATCATGCTCGTGACGCCGCGGACCGAGACGCTGACGACGCTCACCTTCTACTATGCCGAGAAGGGCTACGAGCAGCTGACCAACGTCATTCTGATGATCATCATCGCGATCGTCATCGCGGTCTACGCGATCGCGGTCAAGTTCGGCAAGGCGGATCTGACGCAAGGAATAGGAGGTTCGTGACATGGCGGCCATCGAATTGACGGACATCCACGTGCGCCTGCAGCGCAAGCAGGTGCTGAGCGGCATCGACCTGACGATCGAGCCGGGCGATTTCATCACCTTCCTCGGCCCGTCCGGCTGCGGCAAAACGACGCTGCTGCGCACCATCGCCGGCCTGCAGCGGGCGGATGCCGGCACGATCGCGATCGGCGGCCGGGAGGTGGCGAACGGCGCGACGGCCTTCCATCTGGAGCCGTCGAAGCGCGGACTCAGCCTGGTGTTCCAGAGCTATGCGCTGTGGCCGCACATGACCGTGTTCGACAACGTCGCGTTCGGCCTGCAGGTGCGCCGGCTCGGCAAGGCGGAGATCAAGCGGAGCGTGCGGGCCGCGCTGGACGACATGCGCATCGCGGAGCTCGCGGACCGCTACCCGGGCGAGCTGTCCGGCGGGCAGCAGCAGCGCGTGGCGATCGCCCGCGCCATCGTGACGCGGCCGGACATCCTGCTGCTCGACGAGCCGCTCTCCAACCTCGACGCGAAGCTGCGCGTGGAGATGCGCGCCGAGCTGAAGCGGCTCCATCAGGAGCTGAACACCACGATTGTCTACGTGACGCACGACCAGCAGGAGGCGCTGTCGCTGTCGACGCGGGTCGCCGTGTTCTTCGGCGGGCGCATCGTGCAGACGGACAAGCCGCGGGAGCTGTACCGGCATCCGCGCACGCTGGAGGTGGCGGACTTCCTCGGCAGCGCGGGGCTGCGCCTGAACCGGCTCGACGGCGTCATCGCGCGCGAAGGCGGCCAAGCCTGGCTGAAGACGCCGGTCGCGGCGATCCCGCTCGCGCAGCGCGGTCTCGAGGACCGCAAGGAGGCGATCGTGACGATCAAGCCGGAAGACGTCCGGCTGCACGGCCGGCCGGGCGAAGGCCGCATGGCGGCGCGGGTGGAAGCGGCGTTCCCGTCCGGCGCGGAGACGCTCGTGCAGCTCCGCGCGGGCGAAGCGTCCCTGACGGCGCGCGTCATGGGCGACGCGGAGTACGAGCCCGGCGACGAGCTGTACGCGGACCTGCGAAGGTCCAACTTGAATTTCTACGACAAACGGACCGGCATGCGCCTCGCGCATGTCGCGCCGATTCCGAACCCGATGGAGGAACCGCAACATGAAGATCGACTTTCACATTCACGTTAAGCTGTCCAAGAAAACGAATTTCGAGCGCGAGCATTTCGAAAGCATGGTCCGCGAGGCGCGGGCGCAGGGGTTGGACGCGATCACGCTGACGGAGCATTTCAACACGCACCGGTTCGCGGACGTGTACGGCACGCTGGACGGCCTTTACCCGTGCAACGATCACTATTACAATGTGGAGGGCTTCCGCATTTTCACGGGCATGGAGGTCGACGTCGCCGAAGGCGGCCATATTCTGGTCAGCGGGCCGAAGGGCAAGCTGCTGGAAATCCGCGAAGCGCTGGAGCCGCATACGGCGCCGGGCGGCTTCATCGGCCTCGGGCGGCTGTTCGAGCTGTGCGAGCCGCGGGGCATGCTGGTCATCGGCGGCCATCCGTTCCGCGCTTCGAACCCGCTGCATCCTATCGGCCGGGACCTGCTGCGGCGGTTCGACGCGTTCGACCTGAACGGCAAGGATCTCCACGAGATCGGCATCCAGGAGAACATCGCGAAGGTGCTGACGCTCGGCGAGGAGCTGGGCGTGCCGGTCGTCGCGGGCAGCGACGCGCACCAGCTGTTCCAGGTCGGCTGCGTGCACAACGAGTTCGCCGGGACGTTCGAGACCGTGGCGGAGCTGAAGGCCGCCATCCGGGCGGGCGCGTACAAGCGCGTCATCTCGCCTTCGCTCGACCTGCAGGTGCGGGCGGCGAACACGGTCAAGAAGCTGCTGAAGAACAAGAAGGAAGTCGTGTGACCGGCCGCCGCGAAGCGGACGGGGACCGGAAGGGGAATGCGAGGGTGGAGACGTTGTTCGCGGACAAGAAATTCACGCGGGGCCATCAGCGGCTCGCCGATTATATCAGCAAGCACATGGACGGCATTCCGTTCATGGTCGAGGATGATCTCGCGCAGGCGTGCCAGGTCAGCATCTCGACCGTGTCGCGGTTCTGGGCGGAGATCGGCTGCCGGAACATGAAGGAGTTCAAGCAGCGGGTGAAGGACGAGGTGCTGCTGTCGCCGTCCCGCAAGCTGCAGTCGGCCTTCGACAAGGCCGGCGGCGGCCACGGCGCCGGGGCGAACGTGCTGGCGACGGCGGATTACCTGCGGCAGACGGCGGACCGGCTGGACCAGGCGGCGTTCGACGAAGCGGTCGGCCTGCTCGGCGGCGCGGGCTGCGTCCATCTCTACGGGCCGGGGTCGGCGGAGAGCCTGGCGGCGCTCCTGGACTTCCGGCTGACCCGGTTCGGCGTGCAGGTCCGGCGGCTCGACCGCGGCGGCCACGAGCTGTTCGACCGGCTGCTGCACGTCAAGCCGGCGGACGTCATCGTCGTCTTCGGCTTCGTCTCCGAATCGCCGGAGATGGCGGTGCTGTTCGATTTCGCGAAGGAGCGGGGTTGCAGGACGCTGCTCGTGACCGATCTCGTCGTGAGCGCCATGCCGGAGAAAGCGGACGTCATGCTGTACACGGCCCGGGGCGAGCTGTGGGAGTTCCACTCCATGGTCGCGCCGGTCGCGATGATCGAGGCGCTCGTCGCCGCCGTCGGCAAGCGGCGGGAGGACGAAGCGCTGCGCGGCGGCGAGGAGCTGCATCGGCTGCGGCGGCAGTACCAGAAGTGGCTGCCGAAGAAGCCGTAGCCGCCGGGCTCGGCTTGATTGGAAGGGAAAGGTTGTTCAAGGCCGACTGCGGCTTTGAGCGGCCTTTTTTTGCGTTTGGAGCGGGGAGGCGCGGTGCGGGCGCGCGGCCGGCGCGAGGGGCCGGGACGGCCGCGGGCGGCGTCAACGGACGCCGCGGGTTGGCCACGGGTTGGCCGCCGGCCTCCGCGCGCCGAATGTCACGTCTCCCCGCCCCGCGCCTCCGGGCCGTCCGCGCGCCGACCGTCACGGCTCCCCGCTCCGCACCTCCGGGCCGTCCGCGCCGACCGCTACGGCTCCCCGCCCCGCGTCTCCGGGCCGTCCGCGCGTTCTCGGCGCCCTACTCGTGCCTTCGGACCGTCCGCGCGCCGACCGTCACGGCTCCCCGCTCCGCGCCTCCAGGCCGTCCGCGCGCCGAATGTCACGGCTCCCCGCCCCGCGCCTCCGGGCCGCCCGCGCGCCGACCGTCACGGCTCCCCGCTCCGTGCCTCCGGGCCGTCCGCGCCTCGTGCGTCACGGCCCCCCGCCGGGAGTCTCCGGGCCGTCCGCGCGTTCCCGGCGCGGGTTGAGCCGGTACTGCTTCGGGCTGACGCCGTAGTAGGCGCTGAAGTGGCGGGTGAACGGGTGAATCGACGGATAGCCGAGCCGTTCGGCGATCGCCGTGATGCTGAGGTCGCTCTCCTGCAGCAGGTGCAGGGCGCGCCGCATCCACAGCCGATGCTGGTACGCCTTCGGCGTCATGCCCGTTTCGCGCAGGAACAGCTCGTGGAAGTACGTCCGCTTGAGGCCGCAGAGCGTCCACCACTGCTCCACCGTTTCGCGGCGCTCGGGGTTCGTCTCCAGCTGCTCCAGCAGGCGGACGATCCGGTAATCCCGGGGGCGGCGCGCATGGACGGCGTTGTGCCAGCTGAGCATCCACGCGTACAGCAGGCTGTTGACCGTCTCGGCGCGGTAGAAGCTCAGCTCGTTGTACAGCTTCACGATATGCAGGAACGCGTCGTACAGCTGCGGATGCGGCTGCAGCGAGAACACGCCGGGCAAGCCGCCGAGCTCCGCGCACGGCTCCGCGGCCGACTGCTCGGGCAGCCGGAACGGTTGGGGCGCGTAGATGAACGTCCGGTGCGTCGACACCGGGGCGCGGTCGTTCCACAGGTCGCAGTACAGGTTGTGTGAAGCTAGCGGATGCGACGGCGAGATATGGAACGCGTGCGGCTGACCGGGGCGCAGGAAGACGAGCGTGCGATTGCCGATGGGATAGCGGACGCCGTCGATCTCCATCTCCCCCGGTCCGTCCGTGAAGAGATGGAACGCGTAGACGCTGCAGACGCGCAGCCCTTCGTTGGAGCTGCCGTCGTAGAGGTAGGGCATGGAATCGCCGACATGGGGCGTCAGCTCCGCCAACGTTTTCATAAACAGGCTCCTTCGGCGCATGGCATAGGTGGCGAACGATCCGATTAGCGGATGAATCGTCAACTTTTTGGATCGGCGTGCAAATACGGCCGCTACCGCCCATGATACGATAAACGGACAAGGAAAAAAAGCGCGCCGCGGGCCTTCCCGGCGCCATTGGAGGACGGCGGACGCGCGGCGAAAGAAGGGGATGGCCATGCGGTTCGCGGGCCAATTCGCGATCGTGACCGGCGGAGGCTACGGCATCGGCGAGACCGCCGCGATGCGCTTCGCCGGGGAAGGCGCGTCCGCCGTCGCCGCGGACGGGAACGAAGCCGGCGGCGAGCGCGCGGCGGAGCGGATCAATGCGCAACTGCCGGTGGCGGCGGACGGACGTCCGCGGGCCATCGCGGCGCGCGCGGACGTCTCGCGTGAGGACGACGTCGAGCGGCCAGCCGGCGTTCGTAACCGGCGTCGCGCTGCCCGTCGAAGACGGCGCTTCTTTAGGCGATTGACGATTCGCGCGCTTAACCGTTAACGGCCTGTATTCCCCCGCGAGAGCGGCTGGCCGGATCATTTCCCCCATTACACGCATGCGAAAAAGGAGAATCCTTCATGATCATTACCAAAGTCGAAACGTTCGTGCTGCACGTGCCGATCACGCCGCCGATTACCGACGCCATCAACGTCGCCACCCACTGGGGGCTGTCCGGCGTGCGGATCCACACCGACGAAGGCATTACGGGCTGCGGCTACACGGGCACGTGCGCGCAGGGCGACGAGATGATCGTCGACACGATCGACCGCTACTACGCGCCGGAGCTGATCGGCAAGGATCCGTTCATGGTCAAGGAGCTGTGGGACGCGATGCGCTTCGGCAAAATGCACTGGATCGGCCGCGCCGGCGTGACGCACATGGCGCTCGCCGCCGTGGACGTCGCGCTCTGGGACATCATGGCGAAGGCCGCGAACAAGCCGCTCTGGCAGTACCTCGGCGGCCATAAGAGCAAGGGCATCAAGGCGTACAACACGAACGGCGGCTGGCTGAACTGGTCGAAGGACCGCCTGCTAAAGGACGTCGCCGAGATCGTCGAGCAGGGCTTCGCCGGGGTCAAGATCAAGGTCGGCAAGCCGGATCCGCGCGAGGACTACGATCGCGTCAAGGCAGTGCGCCAGGCGATCGGCGAGGACCCGATCTTCATGATCGACGTCAACCAGCAGTGGAACGTGAATACGGCGATGACGTGGGGCAAGCGGCTGGAGGAGTTCAACCTGTTCTGGCTCGAGGAGCCGCTGAACCCGGACGACATCATGGGCCACAAGAAGCTGGCCGACGCGCTGAACGTGCCGATCGCGCTTGGCGAGCACGTGTACACGAAGTACGCGTTCCGCGATTACATCCACAACGGCGCGCTGGAGTACTGCCAGGTCGACGTGACGCGCGTCGCGGGCGTGACCGAATGGCTGCAGGTCGCGGGCCTCGCCGCCGCGTACGACGTGCCGGTCTGCCCGCACGTCGGCGACATGGGCCAGATTCACCAGCATCTCGTGGCGGCGACGCCGGGCGCGTTCATGCTGGAGTACATCCCGTGGATCCGGCATATTTTCGAGGAGCCGGCGACGGTCAAGAACGGCCTGTACGTGCTGCCGGAGCGGCCGGGCGCGTCCACGGACATCATTCCCCGCTATTTCGACGAATACCGGGTGAAATAAGAGGAGCGATATGATGAGCGACAAGATGAGCGGGATGAGGCTTCGGTACGACGGGCCGGCGGACGGCTGGAAGCAGGGGCTGCCGCTCGGCAACGGCCGGCTCGGCGCGGTGGCGTACGGGGGACATGAACGCGAGACGTGGTGCGTGACGGAGATCACGTACTGGTCGGGACGGAGCGAGCCGTCGCCGACCCCTTCGCGCGGACGGGCGGACCTCGACGCGATGCGCGAGCGGTTCTTCGCGGGCGACTACGCCGGCGGCGAGGAGATGGCGAGCCGGCTGCTGCAGGCCGAGAAGGGCAACTTCGGCACGAACCTGTCGCTGTGCGACGTGCGGCTGAGCTTCGGCGCCGGTGCGAATGCGGCCGGCGGCGCGGGCGCCGGGGGCGCGGACGATGGCGGCTCGGCTCTCGGGAGCGCGGGCGGCGCGGCAAGAGCAGGCGGCGCGCAAGCGGACGCCGTCGGCGGCA
>NZ_JAGGDJ010000030.1 GCF_017652985.1 Paenibacillus artemisiicola | reverse complement strand
AGCCGCGGCGCCGCTGCGGTAGCCGAAGCCGCCGGTCGCCCCCGGAGCGCTCGCGCGGCTGCCGCCGAAGCCGAAGCCGCCGCCGGCCGGGCGGCCGCGTCCGACCGCGGACGCGTCGTTCTTCAGCTCGTCCGGCACTTCCTTCAGGAAGCGCGACGCCATGTTGGCGTTCGTCCGGCCGAACAGCGTCCGCGTCCGCGCGCAGGTCAGGAACAGCTGCTTCTCCGCGCGGGTAATGCCGACGTACGCGAGGCGGCGTTCCTCCTCGAGCTCGTCGTTGTCGTTCAGCGCGCGGCTGTGCGGAAAGACGCCCTCCTCCATCCCGATGATGAACACGATCGGGAATTCAAGACCTTTGGCGCTGTGCATCGTCATCAGGACGACGGCATCCTTCACCCCGCCTTCCGGCTCCTCCGCGTCCATCGTGTCGATGTCGGCGATGAGCGCAAGGTCCGTCAAGAACGAGACGAGCGACTTGTCCTCGTTGCGCTTCTCGAAATCCTGCGTCACGGACAGGAACTCTTCGATGTTTTCGAGACGCGCTTTCGATTCCAGCGTGTTCTCGCGTTCCAGTTCCTCGCGGTAGCCGCTAAGCTCGAGGATTTTCTCGGTCAGCTCCGTCACGGACAAGTATTCCACCATCCGCGTCAGGTTAAGAATGATCTCCCGGAACTCCGCGAGCGCCGTGCGCGCCCGTCCCGTCACGTCGAGCCAGTCCAACTGCTCCAGGAGGTTAAAGACGGACACGCCGCGAAGCCCCGCTTCGTCGAGCAGCTTGCCCACCGTCGTGTCGCCGATGCCCCGCTTCGGCACGTTGACGATCCGCTGGAAGCTGATGTCGTCGTCCGGGTTGGAGATCAGCCGCAGGTACGCCAGCAGGTCCTTGATCTCTTTGCGGTCGTAGAACTTCACGCCCCCGACGATTTGGTACGGAATATCGGATTTGATCAGCGTTTCCTCGATGACCCGCGACTGGGCGTTCGTCCGGTACAGAATGGCGTGATCGGCGAATTTCTTCCCTTTGTTCACTTGCTGCCGGATCTGCCCCGTGACGAAATAGCCTTCGTCGTGCTCGGTGTCCGCCTGGTACACCGTGATCGACTCGCCCTCGCCCTGATCCGTCCACAGCTTCTTGTCCTTGCGGCCGGTGTTCAGCTTGATGACGGCGTTCGCCGCGTTCAAAATATTCGACGTGGAGCGATAGTTCTGCTCGAGCAGAATCGTCTTCGCCTCCGGATAGTCTTCCTCGAAATTCAAAATATTCGTGATGTCCGCGCCGCGCCAGCGATAAATCGACTGGTCGCTGTCTCCGACGACGCAAATGTTGTGATGCTTATCGGCGAGCATCTTGCACAGCATGTACTGCGCGCGGTTCGTATCTTGGTATTCGTCGACGTGAATGTAGCGGAATTTGTTCTGATAGAAGGCCAGCACGTCCGGCTCGTCCTTGAACAGCTGGATGGTCTTCATGATCAGGTCGTCGAAGTCGAGGGAATTGTTGCTCTTCAGCTTCTTCTGGTAGAGGGTATATACTTTGGAGACGATGCCGTCGAAATAATCGCCGATCTTGAGCTCGAATTGCTCCGGCGAGATCAATTCGTTCTTGGCTCCGCCGAGCGCCGCCTGCACGCTCTTCGGTTCGAACTTTTTCGTGTCGATGTTGAGCTCCTTCATGCAGGTCCGGATGACCGACAGCTGGTCGGCGGAATCCAGGATGGAGAAGCTGTTCGTGAACCCGATCCGTCCGATGTCGCGGCGCAAAATCCGCACGCACATCGAGTGGAACGTGGACACCCAAATATCTTGCGCGGTCGGCCCGACGAGGACGCCGACCCGCTGCTGCATTTCCCGTGCCGCTTTATTCGTAAAGGTAATCGCCAGGATGCTCCACGGCGCCACGCGTCTCTTCTCGAGCAAATAGGCGATGCGGTGCGTCAGCACGCGCGTCTTGCCGCTTCCCGCCCCCGCCATGATAAGCAGCGGCCCTTCCGTCGCCTGAACGGCCGCGCGCTGCGGCGGATTCAGCCTGCCGACAGCCTGATCGATGCTGAAATCATTGATCATAATGAATGAAAACTCCTTTGCTTTGTTCGCCTTTGTTCGCCTAATTCCAGTCTAGACAACCGCTCGGGCCGTGTCAATTAGAATCGGATGGGTAGGGATCAAACGAAAAACGGCCATGAAAAACGAAAGCCCGTTCGTTTTCACAGCCGTAAATTGTGTGCATCCCCTAGCCTCTAGCCAATTCTAGCCGACGGGCGGCACGTTCGCCACCGCCGCGACCGTCGAAAGCGCCGCCGCCAGGTCATCGTAGATCACGTTGCCGACGATGACGGTATGCGCCGCCTCCGCGGCCAACCTCGCCTTCTCGGGACCGTCGATGCCCCCGCCGTAAAAAATCCGCGCCCCCGTCGTCAGCCTCGCCGCGCGCTTGACGAGCGCCATGTCGCCGAACACCCCGCTGTACTCCAAATAAATGATGGGGAGCCGCATGAGCCTGTCCGCCATGTAGAGATGCGCCGTCACGGTTTCCGCGTCGAGGGACGAACGCGCCCCCGTCAGCTTGGCGGCCTCGGCGTCCCCGTTCAAAATCAGGTAGCCCTCCGCCGACGTCTCCTCCCACGGGATGAACGCGCCGAATTTGCGAAGCGCGCCGATCTGGCGGCCCGTCGTCCATTCCGAGCGGTCCGTGTTCAGCACGAGCGGCACGAAATAGTGGTCGAAGCCGGGCACGGCCGCTTCCTCGCTGGATACCTCCAGCGCGCATGGCACCTCGTAGCGCCGGATGCGCGACATGAGGTCCACCGTGTTGTCGAAGGTCACGCCGGTCGAGCCGCCCACGATGACGGCGTCCGTGCCGGACATGCAGATCGCGTCCAGACGGTCGTCGTCGATCTCCCGGTCGGGGTCGAGCTTGAAGGCGTGCCGCCATTGTTTGTAAATCGCCGTTTGCCGGTCCATGTCAGCCTCCATCGTCGTGTCGCGTCCGTTCGTTCGCGGCGTTAAAGATTAAGCGCCTCGATGCGCTGCATCACCGCGAATTCGTTCGGGTAAATCATCAGGTATTCCGTCAGTCCGACCATGCGGAACAACTTCTCGTAGTGGGGCGTGACGCCCCAGGAGAACGTATGGACGCCCGCCTTGCTCCCCATGCGGGCCAGCCGGATCAGCACGGCCATTCCGCCGCTGTTGATATAGACCACCTTCGATAAATCCAGCGCCAGAAAGCGGATGCCGCGTCCCAGCTCCGTTTCCTGCTCCAAGCCCGCGATCAGCTTGGCTTCCGCCGACTTGGTCAGATCGCCGCTCAATTCGAGCACCATGCCGTTCGGAAACTTGCGCGTATGCATCATGAACGGTTGTTCCGCCACTCGGTTCCACTCCCTTTCTATATCGGCTGCCCTTCCGCCGCTTCCGTCGATTTGCGCATGAAATACAGTTCGGTGTAGAACCCGCGCTCGTCGCGCCCCGTCGTCCAATAATCGGCGAGCGTGTCGATCATGACAAGCCCCCAGCCGCGGGGATCCTCGGATTCCAGCTTCTTGCGCATTTCGTCCTCGTCCCGGGAGAGACGCGGGAAGTAGCCCCCGCCTTCGTCGTACACGCGGCAGACCGCCAGCATGCCGCCGATTTGGGCGATGAGCGTCACGTATTTGTTCGGCTGCAGCTTGTTGCCGTGTTCAATGGCGTTAATCATCGCTTCGCAGACCGCGGTTTGCACGTCTTCGCGAATGTCGCACTCCGGCCAGCGCTCCGCGATCCAATCGCCGAGCTTCAGCGCGATGAGGCGTTCGTCGCCGAGCTTGCTGCGGAGCGACCACTCCCGCGACATGAACGGGTTGTCGAACGCGCTGGCCGCGGCGCCCTGCTCGCCCGAAACCAAATTCAGCTTCGCGAGCACGCTCCGGTATTCGCCGGCCAGCTCCAGCACGACGACCGTCCGGTCGTCCTGCCCGGGGCCGCTTTCCTTGTCCATGCGGGCCAGCCAATCGTCGACGACGTCGGCGAGGTCCGCGGCAGGCTCCCAGGTCGCGATCTCGGCTTCCAAGCCGTCGAAGCTGTACATGTCCCCTTGCCGGTTCACGGCTTCGATCAAACCGTCCGTATACAGCAGGAAGCGGTCGCCGTCCTCGAGCTGCAGGCTGATTTCGTCGTACGACGCTTCCGGGTCGATGCCGATCGGCAGCGAGCTGCAGTCCACCGCCTTGAAGCGGCCGTCCTTGGCGACGACGTACGGGGACAGATGCCCCGCGCTCGCGTACTGCACCTGGTTGTTCGTCAGGTCGATGACGCCGACGCCGATCGTCACGGAGCCCTCCTCGCCCATCGCTTCGCACAGCTGCCGGTTCATGCGCGCGAGCACCTCGGAGGGGCTGCCGTTGCGGCGGATCTCCGAGCGGAAGACGAGCAGCTGGGCGGACATGAGCAGCGCCGCGGGCAAGCCTTTGCCGGATACGTCGCCGATCATGATCGCGAAGCGGCTCGGGCCGAGCGAGACCACGTCGAAGAAATCCCCGCCGACCTCCCGGTAGGACTGGCAGCGCGCCGTGATCCGGTAAGCGCCGATGGTCAAGTCGCCGGGCGGCAGCAGCTTCTGCTGCACGTTGTAGGCCAGCTTCAGCTCGCGCTCGAGCGATTCGTATTCCCGGTTGATCCGGGTTTGAAGCTCCCGGTACGCGATGGCGAGCTCCCCCGCTTCGTCGTGCAGAATCGGCCCCGCTTCGTGCAGCGGGAGTCCGTAGCCCCCGACGAGGCCCCGGATGCCGCGGACCAATCCCCGCAGCTCCTGACGGAATTGCATCGTCACGTAGCTGAATAAGCTTAACCCCATTATAAAATAAAACAGCGCGATGATGCCAAATTTGTACGGGTCCATCGCCTGATGCGGCCGCGCGGTGACGATGGCCAGCTGCAGCAGGCTCAGAATCGTGACGATGAACGTGCACGTGTACGTAATGACCAGCGGCTGCGCGACGGACGCCCGCCCGTCGAACCCGCTCGGCAGCGGCTGCAGGCGCATCAGCACGGGACGCAGGATCCGCCGCACGGAAGTGAACAGCACGATCGCGATGAAGATGAACAGGCTCTGCTCGCCCGCCACCGTGCCGAGCAGCCGCAGGCCGTCCGCGTTCTCGTCGAGAAGGTTCCGCACGATGTCGTAGCCGTGAAACGTAAGCGAAAACAGCAGGCCGAACAGAAAGATGCCGCCGAGCAGTTCGTACGGGAGCCTGTACAGCCGAAACAGCGCCGTGTTGGTCTGGCTCTCTTTGCTAGGCTCGTCCTCCCGGCCGAGGCCGATCCGCAGCACCCCGAACACCGGCCTCAGCCGGATCGCGGACGCGATCAGCAGCGCGAAGGCCAGGATGAGCGCGCCCAGGCTGACGATGACGAGCGGGAACGGAAACATGTTTTCGAAATGGGAGGCCAGCAGCGACTCCGCCTGCAAAATAACCACGCCGGCCAGCATCGTGACCAAATAAACGGCGAACAGGCGGTTGAGCAGCATGCCGTTGTGGTAAGCGGCCGGCTTGGGCCGCTTGGCCGTCAGCTCCATAACAGCTGCCTGACTTCCTCGAGCGGTTCGGTGCCGAGCTCCTCCCGGCAGATGCGCTCGAGGCGCCGGTACCAGCCGATCGCTTCGACGCGCCGGCCTCCGCGCAGGCAAAGCCGGATCATCGCTTCGTACGCATCCTCTTGGTTCGGCCGCAGCGCGATCCAATCCGAGACCCGCTGCTCCTCTCGCGCCTCGTCGCCCTGCTCGCCGTAATACGCCGCGAGCCGCTTCAGCATCGTCGTCTGCCGGTCCAGCAGCTGCTCTCGCGTCCGATCCAGCCATTCCGCGTGCGGCAGCTCCGTGGCGAGCATGCCGTAGAGCGGAAGCGCCTTGTCGTACAAGCGCGACGCCGCTTCCCGGTCGTCCATCCAGAGCTGGTCGCCGACGCGCGACAGCGTCATGAACGTCTCGACGTCCACGGCCTCCACCGCGTGCTCGGCGATGCCGACGACGCCCCGCTTGGCGTAGACGGCTTCGTCCTGAAAGCCGATCTCCTTGAGCGCCGAACGCAGGTCGTGCAGCGTGACGTACAGCTGATTGGATCGCTTCGCCGCGTCGCCTTCGCCGAATACCCGCTCGACCACGTGCTCGCGGTTGCTCTTATAACCCGATTGCAGCAGCAGATAGACGAACAGCTCGCCGGCTTTCCGCCGCTTCCAGACCGGCTCGGCCATCGGCCCGTTCCCGGCGCTGAAGCCGATGCCGTCGAACAGCTTGATCGTCCATTTCGCCGCGCTCTGCGGCTCGCCGCCTTCTTCGCGGCCGCTCGGCGCCTGCCGCGGCGCATGGCCGCGATCCGCCCTCGCTTCCGGCGCGGCAGCCGGGACCGGAGCCGCGGCGGCGACCGCCGCATCGAGCCGCTCCCGCAGCTCGCCCGCGAGCCGCTCGAGCTCCGGCGTCGACAACAGCCGGCGCTGACGGTCGAACGACCGCAGCGCGTTCGCCGCCGCATCCGTCTGACCTTCCGCGAGCAGCCGCCCAATGGCGGCCGACGCGGCGTACAAGCCGCTCTCGATATCGTCGGCAAGCTCCTCCGGCAGCTGCTCTTCCGCTTGGTTCAGCAGCACCGCCTTGCCGAGGTAGGCGTACCGGACCGGCATGTCGGCGCAGAGCCCGGCATCGGGCGTCCCGCTCCCCAGCAGGCGCGCGACCGCCGCGGCGAGCGGCTGCTCGGCCGTATGCCGTTTCAGCCAATTGATCCAAAACGGCCACTCCGGATTGGCCCGCGCCTCGCGGTCGAACAGCAGCGCGTCCAGCAGCACGAAGCCCGCCCACAGCGCCCGCCCTTCTTCCCGGAAGCGTTCCGCGGCCGCGAACAGCAAGCTCCGCGCCTCGTCGAACCGGGAAGCCGGCTCCGCGCCGCCCGCGGCCGCCCGCGCGAGCGCCCACGGCACGAAGCCGCTGCAGCTCTCCGGGTTGCGCGCCCATTCCTGCGCGAGCAGCGACAGGAACGGCTTCGACTCGTGCCGATCCCCGACCTGCACGTGCAGCAGGCCGAGCATGGCCATCATCGTCAGCATGGCGGATTCGTCCGCTTGCGCCGCGAAGCCGCGCAGCGCGGCTTCCAGCCGCTGCTTCGTCTCCATCAGCCGCCCGTTCAGCAGCCCGTTCTCGCATTCCGCGCGCAGCAATAACGGCGATTTCATGCGTATATCGGCCGGAATGGCCAGCAGCTGCCCGATCGGCAGCATCTGGCCGTCCAGTATCGTTTGTTCGGCTTTCATCACGTGGCCCAGCCAATGATCCTGCTGCGAGGCTCGTTTGTTTTTCTGATTCATAAGGCACCCTCACCGCGCTTCCTTTATTCGCCGCCCGGGCATCGCGATCGATGGCAATCCGTCGAACGGCTCATTCCCGGCGCTAATAGTTGCTACTATTCGCCCCGAGGTCCGCGAAATCCTCTTGCGTCGCCCGATCTGGCTATATTTGTGCAAGTGCGCGGACGCCTATATGCAAAAGGAGAGACCTGGTCCGCAGGTCTCTCGCATGCGTCGTGCTATTTCGCCAGCTGGCCTCTCGTGACGCCCAGCTGATTGATCGCCTTCAGGCTGCGCCACACCTGCGTGCCGCCGATGCGGCCGGCGAGCGCCGCGCTGTACAGCTCGATGACCTCTTCGACCTTATCGGCCGTTTCTTCCAAAAACTCGATCCGGAAATGATTAACGCCCAAATCCCGGAATTGAACCATGTACTCCGCGCCGGACTGCTCGATGGCGTTGTACACCGTGTTCCGGCAGCCTTCGTCGACCCGGACGGGGTGGGACATGCCGATCCGGTCCTGCAGCGACGCGCGGTGTTCCTCGCACGGACGGCCGCAGTTCGTGTAATCCGTTCCTTCGCTCATGAAGGTGCAGTAGACGCAGTGCTCCGTATGGAACATCGGCAGATGCTGGTGGATGACCACCTCGGTGCGCGACGCGTCGCTGCTTCGCAGCAGGTCGAGCATTTGCTGCACGTTTAGGTCGTACGACGGCGTAATGACGTCGCAGCCCGCGTCCAGGAACAGATCCGAGGCCTTGTGATTGGCCACGTTCAGCGAGAAATCGCCGATCAGCCGCGGGAACGGCTCGAGCGGGTTCGCCGCTTTGGCGCGGAGGTAGTAATACAGCGCGCCCGTGTTGCGGACGAGCACCGCGTCCGGCTTCAGCTTCAAAATGTTGGCGTGGTACCCGTTCTCGCCCGGCATATGGATCCGCGGCGTCGCCAGCGCGATCGGCTTGCCCGCGCTCCGCGCCAAGGCCATCGCGGCGGGAAACTGCTTGATGAACTCGAAATCGGCATAGACCATGCCGACGCGTTCATTGCGCACCGCCGCTTCCAACTGCGCCAAGCTCCGGCACAGCACCGTGAGCTTGGCGCCCGGCTCATCCGCCGCGGCGGCAGGCGAAGCCTCGCCCCCGGCAGCGCGCGCGGCGGCATGGCCGCCCCGCGCGTCCGCGTACGCGTCGACTTCGCGCTTGATATACGCGGGCGGCTTCGGCCGTTCGCCCGCCAGCGCTTCCGCGGCCTCGCGCCGCATCCGGTTCAGCTCGCGCATCGGCACGATGAGATCGCCGCTCAGCTGCACGTCGAGCGTCTCGAGCTGATACACCGTGCCGCCGAGCCGGCCGAACTGCTCCCGCAGCAGCGCTTCGTCCATCGGCCGTTTCGACGCATGCTCGAGCGGCAGCTCCGACAGCACCTCGACCGAATTCCCCTTCTCGACGTCGGTCCAGCGCGTGCGGAGCGGCTGCCCTTCCGCGCCTTCGACCTCGACGCGCAGCGGGAAGACCCGGTACGGCTTCTCCGTCTCGAACGTCGCGCGCAGGCGCTTGTCGAGCGCGGGATCGCTCGTCTTCCAGATCCGGTCGCCGACGTGCACGCGGCGCAGGTCGATGTCGTTGCGGCCCGGCACCAGCTCCAGCACCGTGCCTTCCTGGGCTTCGCCCTCCAGCTTCACGCCCTGGCGGCGCAGGTCGTAGACGCGGCCGCCCTCTTCCTTCTTCGTCGGATCGCCGGCGTCGAAGACGATGCCGTCCCCGCGCTTCAGCGGCGCCTCGACGCGGCAGACGACGGCGTCGCGCAGCACGCGCTCGACGCGGCCGAGGTAGACGCCGCGGCTCTTCGGAAACGTGCCTTCCACGAGCTTCTTGTTGTTCGTGCCTTCCAGGAAGCCGGTCGTGAAGCCGCGGGAGAAGCTTTGCTGCAGCTCGCGGATCTCTTCCTTGGACGGGGCGGAGCGGTCGCCGTCGAAATACTTGTCGATCGCGCGGCGGTACTTGCCGACCACGTTCGCGACGTATTCGGGGCTCTTCAGGCGTCCTTCGATCTTGAACGAGGAGACGCCCGCTTCGATCAGCTCGGGCACGAGCTCGACGGCCGCCAGATCCTTCGGCGAAAGCAGGTACGCCACGTCGCCCATCGGCTTCTGTTCGCCGTCCACCATGAGGTCGTACGGCAAGCGGCACGCCTGCGCGCATTCGCCGCGGTTAGCGGAGCGCCCGCCCCACATTTCGGAGGTAAGGCATTGCCCCGAGTACGACACGCAGAGCGCGCCGTGCACGAACACTTCCATCGGCAGCTTCGCCTGCTCGCCGATCGTCTTGATTTGCTTCAAATTGTTTTCGCGGCCGAGCACGACCCGCTCGATGTCGAACGGTTTCGTGAATTCCACCGCCTCCGGCGACGTGATCGTCATCTGCGTGGAGCCGTGAATCGGGAAATCCGGCGACAGCTCGCGGATCAGCTTCACGAGTCCGAGGTCCTGGACGATGACCGCGTCGACGCCCGCATCGATGCAGGCTTCCATGAGCCGCTTCGCGTCTTCCAATTCGTTTTCGAAGACCAATATATTAAACGTCAAAAATCCTTTCACGCCGTAGCTGTGCAGGAACGCCATGATTTCCGGCAGCTCGTCCGTCTGGAAATTGTTCGCCCGCGCCCGCGCGTTGAACTTCTCCACGCCGAAAAATATGGCGTCGGCCCCGTTCGCCACGGCCGCCCGCATGCAATCCCAGTCGCCGGCCGGCGCCAGCAGCTCGACGTCTTGCCGTTTGATCGTTGTCATCTTTACTTCCGCCATCCTATCTTTCAATTCGCTTATTTATTGTAAGTGTACCAGAGCGGGCGTCTAAACAAAAGCCGCCTGCAAGGAGGAAACGGCTGGGGACGCGCATTCCTTCGCCGCGCGGCGAAAAAAGCAAGCGCCGCTGCGCGCCGAATCGAACACGGTGCGTAGCGGCGCTTCTTAAGCGAGCGCTTCGTATTGAAGATGAAAATTTAGTTATTGAATTTGAAAGTATTGATGACGCCTTCGATCTTGCCGCGATTCGCATCCGTGTAAGCCGCTTTATCGAGCGTGTAAGTCAGCAGATACGTCTTGCCGTTATGATCCAGCGCGAGGTAGGTAATGACTTGCGGGATGTCCAAATTGTCCAAGCCCACCGCGATTTTGTAGGCCGTCGCGCCGCCGATCGTCGTCGTCGTGCTGGACAGGACCGTTGCGCCGGCTTTCTTCAGATCGGGATCCGTACCGACGGCCTCCGTGATCGCTTGCGGATAGTCGCTGGCCGCAAGTTCGCCGCCGACGGAGATGCCGAAGCTGCCGTAAGGCATGCCGTATTCGACTTCGTCCGCCTCGAAATCCTTCTTGCTGCCGTACCAGGATTGCGGAAGCGTGATGGAGTAGCCGTACGTTTTGCTCGTTTTCGTCACGGTCAGATCGTTCAGCGCGTCGGTATCGTCGAGTTCGCTGAAGTTCTTCTCGACGAACGCGATATCGATATCGAGCGATCCGACGATTTGATTATACAGCGTGTCGCCTTTGGTCGTGCCGTCGATCTTGTAGAAGAAGTTCGCTTCGTACTTATGCGTGCCGGAGACGAAGAAAATCTCGTATTCCTTGTACCACGTCTTCTTGTCCCACGAATATTCGTAGCTCAGGACCTGGGCCGGTCCGTCCGCCAGCTGAATCGTGGATTCGTTCGTACTGCGCACGTAATCCGATTGGAACTCGTTCTCCAGCTCTTTGCGGCTGCGATCGAGCCAAGCCTCGGCGGTATCCCCCGGCGCCAGGGAGCTGATTTGGAAATCCATGAAGCCGTCTTCGCTCACGAACGTCGGGTTCGCGCTTTTATCGTCGCGGAACCAGTTGACCGGCAGCTTGACCGCCAAGCCGTAATCCTTGTCGACCGCGGTGTAGAAGCCGTCCTTCACGCGGGTAATGTCCTTCACCGACTTGTCGCCGGACGGGAACGACGGTTTGAAGCTGTCCAGCATGCTCTTGTACGCGTTCAAGTCGTCGCGGGAATCGGATTTTACGCCGGCCGCGATCAAGTAGATGCGGTTTTGCGCTTGGAACGCGTGGTATTCGAAATACCAGCCGTTGCGGTCGCGGCTGACCGTCTTCTCGTAGCTCAAGCCGCCTGCGTTCACCGTCGTCGATTCGACGGCGAACTCGGTCTCGTTGAAATACTCCTGGATATGGTCGCGAACTTCTTGGCGCGTATATGCTTGATCGATTTCCTCGATCGCCAAGTAGATGCTTCTGTCTTCGGCAACGGACGTCCAGATCAGCTGGCTGCCGTTATCGCTTTGATCCGCAAGGGCGAGGTCGGACGGGTAGTTCATGGACCAGCCGTAGTAGCTGTCCCCGACCTTGGTTTTGCCGGCGTCGGAATCGATGCCCGAGGTATTGTTTCCGGTGCCCGTCGACGCGGATTCCGCCTTGAAGCCCTTGATCGTGATGTTGTTCCCGCTCAGGTTCAGCGTCGCGCCGAACGCCGACACGATGACGCGCAGCGGCACCATCGTCACGCTGTTCACGATTTTCGGCTCGGCCGCCAGCGCGACCGCGCCGCCGTTGACTTTGACCGTCTTGCTGCCGATCGTCAGGACGACGGTCGTTTTATTGTAAGACAGCGTGATGATTTTGTTTTTCTCCAGCTTGAGGCCGGCGCCGAACGCCTTGGTGATGACGCTGAGCGGCACCATCGTCGTGCCGTTCGATTTGAACGGCTTCTGGATCGTCGAGGTCGCGCCGTTGACGGAAAGCGTCGGGCTGCCGATGGCCAGCTTGATTTCAAGCGGTTCGGCGGCTGCGCCCGCGACTGCGGGCGCAAGCGCGAAAAGCATACAGGCGGTAATGAGCAAAGCGAGCAGCTTCTTCTTCATAATCTTGATCGTCTCTCCCCGATAATGGATAGTAGGATGAATGCTTGAATTATTGTTCCGTGGACAGCACGAGTTTCTTCGTGACCAGGTCCCCGTCCGTTTGAACCAGGACTTGAACGGTCTGTCCGGGCAGATACGACTTCAACAGCTCGTTGACCTCCGCGATGGACGATACTTGCTTGCCGGCGATCGAGTAGATCTGATCTCCCTGCCGCAGGCCGATGTTCTTCGCGCCCGCGCCCCAGACGGATTTGACGGCGAGCGGTTCCGTCGTCGGAAGCCCGACGACGGCCGACCAGCTCTCCTCCAGCTCGACGCCGAGGGAAGGCCGCATGACGCGGCCGTATTTGAAAAATTGATTGACGACGTAGCGCACGGTATCGGTCGGAATCGAGAAGCCGAGGCTTTCGATGCCGTCGCTGACGAATTTGAGCGAATTGATGCCGATGACCTCGCCCTTCAAATTGACGAGCGGTCCGCCGCTGTTGCCGGGATTGATGGCCGCGTCCGTCTGCAGCAGCTTGTAGTACGAGGACACGGAACGGTTCATGCCGCTCAGCACCCCCGTCGTCGCCGTATTGCGCAGCGAGAAGGATACCGGCGTGCCGATGGCGATGACCGTCTCCCCGACCGACAGCTGCAACGGTACCGGCGCGAATGCGGCCGGCTTCAAATTCGTCGCGTTGATTTTGACCAGCGCCAGGTCGCTCGTCTCGTCGATGTTCATGCGCTTGCCTTGGTACTCCTTGCCGTCGGCGGTCACGACCACGATGTTGCTCATGTCCTTGACCACGTGGGCGTTGGTGACGATCCACCCGTCGGACTTCCAGATGACGCCCGTCCCGTGCTCCAGGGCGAACCGGTCGTCCGTGTACTTGCCGATGATGCCTACGACGGATGGCGACACGTTCTTGATGACGTCCGGGACCTGCGACTGGGTCTGCGGCGGCGTATAGGCGTAGCTGTGCGTCTTGGCATCGTACGCGCCGGTGCCGCCCAGCGACTTCATCAGCGAGCTCGCCTTCACGTACACCTCGCCGTCAATCACTTTCGCGTCCAGCCGGGACGCGCCCGTGCCGCCGGCCGCCCACGCGGTTCCGGTCATGAGGAGCGCTCCGGCAACGATGATGCCTGCCAGCCGTAAACCCTTGTGCCTCACTGTATGCTCCTCCATTCATGGCTCTAGTAATTTTTGCTAGTTTTACTAGGTCCACTTTACTATAACTGTCTAAAAATAACAATAATGGACTAAAAATGATAAGCGGTTTCATTTTTGTCCATTATGTATGCTTTTTTGTCATTGGCCTGCCGGAATCTTACCCTTGCAAATTGCCCATGCTATAATGAATTGCAGACCCGCAATACATATCCATTTGGGAGGTAACCATACACGTATGAAACTCGGAGTATTCGCCGTTCTATTCGCGCAAAAATCGTTTGAAGACGCGCTCGACTACATCGCCGCCAAAGGCCTGGACGCCGTCGAAATCGGCACGGGCGGCTATCCCGGCAACGCGCACTGCGACCCGGACGCGCTGCTTGCCGACGAAAGCAAGCTGAAAGCGTTTAAAGAAGCGGTCGATTCCCGCGGCTTGACGATCAGCGCGCTCAGCTGCCACGCGAACCCGCTGCACCCGCAAAAAGCAATTTCCAGCGAACACGACGCCATCATCCGCAAGACGATCGCGCTCGCTTCCAAGCTGGGCGTTCCGGTCGTGAACACGTTCTCCGGCTGCCCGGGCGACCACGAGGATGCCAAGTATCCGAACTGGCCGGTCGCGCCTTGGCCGAACGACTATCAAGAAATCCTGGACTGGCAGTGGGAAAACAAAGTCATCCCGTACTGGACCGAGATCGGCAAGCTCGCGACGGAAAGCAACGTCAAAATCGGCCTCGAGCTGCACGGCGGCTTCTCCGTTCATACGCCTGCGACGCTGCTTCGCCTCCGCGAAGCGGCCGGCGACGCGATCGGCGCCAACCTCGACCCGAGCCACATGTGGTGGCAGGGCATCGACCCGGTTCAAGCGATCCATATCCTGGGCCGCGCCGGCGCGATTCACCACTTCCACGCGAAGGACACGTCGATCGATCCGGTCAACGTCAACCGCCACGGCGTCACGGACATGCAGTCCTACACGCTCATGCTTGACCGCGCATGGCAGTTCCGCACGGTCGGCTTCGGCCACGACATGAAGGTCTGGTCCGACATTATCAGCGCGCTTCGCCTCGTCGGCTACGACTACGTCGTCAGCATCGAGCACGAAGACGGCCTGATGTCCGTGGACGAAGGCTTCACGAAAGCCGTCCAAAACCTCCAATCCGTACTCATTCGCGAGCCGCTCGGCGAGATGTGGTGGGTATAAGCGTTCGAACGAACGCGAAAAGCTCCGGCCGATTGCCGGAGCTTTTTTGTACGGGTATAGCTGCTCGAAAAGGATAAGACGGAACGCAAAAGGCCGGCGGATTCTTGGGCTTCAAGAATCGCCGGCCTTGCATGCTCGTCCGAGCAGTCCGTTCATTGCGCTTCGCGCGGGAGTCTTACGACGCCCAAACTTTGAAGATCATCACGTAGTTCGCGAACAGGAATACGAGCAGCGACACCGTCGTCCAGCCGATCGCGAATTTATTTTTCTTCGGACTCGTGATCAGCCGAATCCATCCGATGAAGATGACGATCGTGAACAGCAGCATCATGATATCCATGGGATCGAATTTCGCGAGTGCCGTTGTTGCAGTCTCAGCAAGATACATGGGGGGAGATCCTCCTTCGTTTTCGCACGTAGCCTATATTACTTATGTTAGCCTCATCACGGGTCCGTTGCAAGCCGCAATTGGGAATCGTAACAAGTTTGTCACCATTTTCCGGAAGACGTTTCGCTTATTATAAACGATCGGCCTTCTAAATATAACAAACTCTTATAGGTATGGCGCCGCTTTTCATTGTCGGTCACCCGGAAGTATGATACGATTCAAGTAATGATTTCATACAAAAATCGTCGGAATTGGCCCTGGCCGTGACGGCCGGGCTACATCACCCAAGGAGGAACAATGAACCATGGCCTATGAAGCCGTATGGATGAACAACCCGGATAAATTGAATAAATTCGAGTTCGTCAAACGGGAAAAGGACGGTCTCGACGTCATTCGCACCATCATCGACCAATATGCGAAGGAAGGCTATGCCTCCATCCCCGAGGACGACATGAACCGGTTCAAATGGGCGGGCGTCTATGAGCAAAAACCGAAGGACGGCCACTTCATGATGCGGATCCGGATAAACACCGGCATTATGACATCCGCGCAAGCGCGCGCAATCGCTTCCATCGGCCGCGACTACGGCCGCGACCTGATCGACGTCACGACGCGCCAAGCGATTCAGTACCACTGGCTGAGGGTCGAGAACCTGCCGGACATCTTCAAGCGCCTGGAAGCGGTCGGCCTGTATTCGTACGAAGCGTGCGGCGACTGCCCGCGCACGATCGTCGGCAATCCGCTTGCCGGCATCGACCCGAACGAGCTGATGGACACGCGGGAGATCGTCGAGCAAGTCAACGACTTCTACCTACTGAACCGCGACTTCTCCAACCTGCCGCGTAAATATAAAATGTCCATTTCCTCCAACATCTATAACAACGCCAATGCCGAAATCAACGACCTCGCCTTCGCGCCGGCGACGAAAGTCATCGACGGCGAAGAAGTCGTCGGCTTCCACGTCTACGTCGGCGGCGGCCTGTCCGCCAAGCCGCATTTGGCGAAGGAGCTCGACCTGTTCGTGCGTCCCGAAGACGTGCTGAAGGTCTCGATCGGCGTCACGACGATCTTCCGCGACTACGGCTACCGCGAGAAACGCCACCAAGCCCGCCTGAAATTCCTCGTGGCGGATTGGGGACCGGAGAAGTTCCTCGAGAAGCTGAAGGAGATCATCGGCGACATGCCGACTAAAGGCGAGAACAAAATCGTCGGCTGGAATGCCGTCTACTACGACGGCGTCTACCCGCAAAAGGAGAAAGGCTTGAACTTCATCGGCCTGAACGTGCCGGTCGGCCGCACGAACTCTTCGGAGCTGGAGCAGCTGGCGGATGCCGCCGATCAATTCGGCGACGGCACGATCCGGACGACGATGTCGCAAAACATCATCTTGGCCGGCGTTCCGGACGACAAGGTCGAAGCCGCGCTTCAACTGCCGGTGCTGCAGCGCCTATCCCCGAACGCGAAGCCGTTCATGAGCCGGACCGTGTCCTGCACGGGCAACGAGTTCTGCAACCTGGCCGTCGTGGAGACGAAAGAACGCGCGCGCCGCGTCGCGGAATTCCTGGACGAGAACGTACAGCTCGACGAGAAGATCCGCATCCACTTCATCGGCTGCCCGAACGCCTGCGGCCAGAAGCATATCGCGGATATCGGCCTGCAGGGCGCGCTCGTGAAGACGCCGGACGGCATGGTCGACGCGTTCGACATCGCGGTCGGCGGCATCCTCGGCCCTGGCGCCAAGTTTAACCAATCGCTCAAGGGCCGCGTCAAAGGCGACGACCTCGGCGGCGTGCTCGTGCAGCTGATCAACTTCTACAAAGAAGGACGCGAATCCGGCGAGACGTTCCACAACTACGTCAACCGCGTCGGCGTGCCGGCCTTCCAAGAGAAGCTGACCGAAATTTTGGCAAGCTAATCCCAAAAGGATGTTATATACGAATAAAACCGGGGACTCCGCTTCGTGCGGAGTCCCCGGTTTTAGTTTGTCGGCCGGCGGAACGATCTGCCGTGCCGCCAGGCGAAGGCAGAGTCGTGCCTGCTTGCTTATTGTTCGGCTCCGGCCGCGACCCGCTCCACCTCGCGGTGCTGCGCGAGCGTACGCTCGCGGTCCCGGTCCAGAATCGGCTTCAAGTACCGGCCCGTATAAGAGCCATCAACCTTGATCACATCCTCCGGCGTGCCGGTGCCGACGATCAAGCCGCCGTTCTTGCCGCCCTCCGGACCCAAGTCGACCAGATAATCGGCGGTTTTGATGACATCGAGGTTATGCTCGATGACGAGCACGGATTCGCCCGAATCGACCAGACGATGAAGCACGGTGAGCAGCCGGTCGATGTCGTCGACATGCAGCCCCGTCGTCGGCTCGTCGAGAATGTAAAGCATCTTGCCGGTGCTCCGACGGTACAGCTCGGCCGCCAATTTCACGCGCTGCGCCTCGCCGCCCGAGAGCGTCGTGGCCGGCTGACCGAGATTCATGTAGCCGAGGCCCACGTCCAGCAGCGTCTGCAGCTTGCGGTGGATCCGGGGCACGTTCCGGAAGAACTCGCACGCGTCTTCGATCGTCATCTCGAGCAGATCGGCAATGCTCTTGCCTTTGTATTTCACGTCGAGCGTCTCGCGGTTATACCGTTTGCCTTTGCAGATTTCGCAAGGCACATAGACGTCCGGCAGGAAGTGCATCTCGATCTTGATGATGCCGTCGCCGCGGCACGATTCGCAGCGGCCGCCCTTCACGTTGAAACTGAAGCGGCCCTTCTTGTATCCCCGCACCTTCGCTTCGTTCGTCGAGGCGTACAGATCGCGGATATCGTCGAATACGCCCGTATACGTCGCCGGATTGGAGCGCGGCGTCCGGCCGATCGGCGATTGGTCGATGTCGATGACCTTCTCGACGTGCTCGAGGCCGCGGATTTCTTTATGCTCGCCGGGACGGACCTTCGCCTTGTTGAGATCGCGCGCCAGCGTCTTGTACAGGATTTCGTTGACCAGCGTCGATTTGCCGGAGCCGGATACGCCCGTCACCGCCGTGAACACGCCGAGTGGGAACTTGACGTTGACGCCGCGCAGGTTGTTCTCCTTGGCGCCGCGGACTTCCAGCCACTTGCCGTTCGGCTCGCGCCGCTTCAGCGGAACCGGGATGAACTTGCGGCCGCTCAAGTAAGCGCCGGTCAGCGACTGTTCGTCCGCCATGACTTCCTTCGGCGTACCCATCGAGACGACTTGTCCGCCGTGGATGCCCGCGCCCGGTCCGATATCGATGATGTAGTCGCTCGCGAGCATCGTATCCTCGTCATGCTCGACGACGATCAGCGTATTGCCGAGGTCGCGCATATGCTCCAGCGTCTGAATGAGCTTGTCGTTGTCGCGCTGATGAAGCCCGATGCTCGGCTCGTCGAGAATGTACAGCACGCCCATGAGGCTCGAGCCGATCTGCGTCGCCAGCCGGATGCGCTGCGCTTCCCCGCCGGAGAGCGTGCCCGCCGCGCGGCTGAGCGACAAGTATTCCAAGCCGACGTTCACGAGGAAGCCGAGCCGGCTGTTGATTTCTTTCAGGATGAGATGCGCGATCAGCATCTCCTTCTCGTTCAGGCCGAGCTCGCTGAAGAAGCGATCCGCTTCGCCGATGGAGAGCGACGTCACATAGGCGATGTTCTCGCCGCCGATCGTCACCGCCAGGCTTTCCTTCCGCAGGCGCTGTCCTTTGCAGCCGGAGCATGGCTTGGCGCTCATGTACTGCTCGATATATTCGCGGATGCCGTCCGAGCCGGTCTCCCGGTAGCGGCGCTCCAGGTTGTTCACGATGCCCTCGAACGGCACGAGCGCTTCCTTGGCGTGGCCGAAGTCGTTGGTGTACCGGAAGCGGACGCGTTCGCCGCCCGTGCCGTACATCAGCTTCTTCAGCTGCTCCGGCGACAGGTCGTCGACCGGCACGTCCCGCGCGATCCCGAAGTGCTTGCACACCGCGTCCAGAAACTGCGGGTAATAGTTGGACGTGCTGCCCGCCCACGCCTCGAAGGCGCCTTCCGCGATCGACTTGGACCCGTCCGGCACGAGCAGGTCCGGATCGACGATCATCTTCGCCCCCAAGCCGTCGCAGTCCGGGCAAGCGCCGTACGGGCTGTTGAACGAGAACATCCGCGGCGCCAGCTCGTCGATGCTGAAGCCGCACACCGGACACGCCAGGTTCGAGCTGAACAACAGCTCTTCCTTCTCCATGACGTCGACGAGCACCTGGCCGCCGGACAGCTTGAGCGCGGTCTCGAGCGAGTCCGCCAAGCGGCTGTGGATGTCTTCCTTCACCACGATCCGGTCGACGACGACCTCGATGTTATGCTTCTTGTTCTTCTCCAGCTCGATGCTCTCGCTCAGCTCGCGGAGCTCGCCGTTGACGCGCACCCGCACGAAGCCCTGCTTCTGCACGTCCGCCAGCAGCTTGGAATGCTCGCCCTTGCGGCCGGATACGACCGGCGCCAGAATCTGCAGCCGCGTCCGCTCCGGGTATTCCATGATGCGGTCGACCATCTGCTCCACGGTCTGCGACGTGATCTCGATGCCGTGATCCGGGCAGTGCGGCTTGCCGACGCGCGCGAACAGCAGACGCAGGTAATCGTAAATTTCCGTTACGGTGCCGACCGTGGAACGCGGGTTCCGGCTCGTCGTCTTCTGGTCGATGGAGATGGCCGGCGAGAGCCCGTCGATGGAATCGACGTCCGGCTTCTCCATCTGGCCGAGGAATTGGCGCGCGTAAGCGGACAGCGACTCCACGTACCGGCGCTGCCCCTCCGCGTAAATGGTGTCGAAGGCCAGGGAAGACTTGCCGGAGCCGCTCAGGCCCGTCAGCACGACGAATTTGTCGCGGGGAATCGTCACGTCGATGTTCTTGAGATTATGGGCTCGCGCCCCTTTGATTACGATCGAATCACTAGCCACGTTCTTACCTCTCCTCCCGGCCTACAGGCCCAACTCCGCTTTAAGCTCCAGCAGCGCGTCGCGAAGCTCCGCGGCGCGTTCGAACTGCAGGCTCTTCGCGGCTTCCTTCATCTCCGCTTCCAGGCGCTGCAGCAGCGACTGGCGCTCCTTCTTCGACATCTTGTCGACGCCGACGCCCGTCAAATAATCGCTCTTCTGCTCGGCTGCCTTCGTCGCTTCGATGACGTCGTGCACCTTCTTGCGGATCGTCTGCGGCGTAACGCCGTGCTTCTCGTTGTACGCCACTTGGATGGCGCGCCGGCGCTCCGTCTCCGCGATGGCGGTATTCATGGAATCCGTGTGTTTGTCCGCATACATGATGACCCGGCCCTCGGAGTTCCGCGCCGCCCGTCCGATCGTCTGGATGAGCGACCGCTCCGAGCGGAGGAAGCCCTCCTTGTCGGCGTCCAGAATCGCGACGAGCGACACCTCCGGCAAGTCCAAGCCTTCCCGCAGCAGGTTGATCCCGACGAGCACGTGGAACGTCCCCATCCGCAAATCGCGCAGAATCGCCAGCCGCTCCAGGGTCTTGATGTCGGAATGCAAATAGCGCACCTTGATGCCGACGTCCTTGAGGTAATCCGTCAAGTCCTCGGACATCTTCTTCGTCAGCGTCGTGACCAGGACGCGCTCGTCCTTGGCGATCCGGTCGCGGATCTCGACGAGCAGGTCGTCGATCTGGCCTTTCGTCTTGCGCACTTCGATGATCGGATCCAGCAGGCCCGTCGGACGAATGATCTGCTGGATCATCTCCGGACAATGCTCGATCTCGTAAGGGCCCGGCGTCGCGGAGACGTAGATCGCCTGCTTCACCTTGCCTTCGAATTCCTCGAAGCGAAGCGGCCGGTTGTCCATGGCGGACGGCAGCCGGAAGCCGTGCTCGACGAGCACTTCCTTCCGCGCGCGGTCGCCGTTGTACATGGCGCGGATCTGCGGGATGGTGACGTGGGACTCGTCGATGACGACGAGCATGTCGTCCGGAAAATAATCCATCAGCGTATACGGCGTCGCGCCCCGTTCGCGGAACGTGAGCGGACCCGAGTAGTTCTCGATGCCGCTGCAGAAGCCCATCTCCGCCATCATCTCGAGGTCGTAGCGCGTCCGCTGCTCCAGGCGCTGCGCTTCCAGCAGCTTGCCTTGCCCGCGCAGCTCTTCCAGCCGTTCCTCCAGCTCGCGCTCGATATTCTTGATCGCGACCTTCATCGTCTCTTCCTGGGTAACGAAGTGGGATGCCGGGAAAATCGCGACGTGGTCGCGTTCGCCGACGATCTCGCCGGTCAGGACGTCGATCTCGGTAATGCGCTCGATCTCGTCGCCGAACAGCTCGACGCGGAGCGCCCGCTCGTTGTTCGCCACCGGAAAAATCTCGACGATGTCGCCGCGGACGCGGAACGTGCCGCGGATGAAATTAATGTCGTTGCGCTGGTACTGGATGTCGACCAGCTTGTGGAGAATCGCGTCGCGCGGCTTCTCCATGCCCACGCGCAGGCTCAGCACCAAATTCCCGTACTCGATCGGCGAACCGAGACCGTAGATGCAGGAAACGCTGGCGACGATGATGACGTCGCGCCGCTCGAACAACGAGCTCGTGGCGGAGTGCCGCAGCTTGTCGATCTCGTCGTTGATGCTGGAATCCTTCTCGATGAACGTATCCGAGGACGGGATGTAGGCTTCCGGCTGATAATAATCGTAGTAACTGACGAAGTAGGAAACCGCGTTACCCGGAAAAAACTCCTTGAACTCGCTGCACAGCTGCGCCGCAAGCGTCTTATTATGCGCGATGACGAGCGTCGGCCGGTTCAGCTTCGCGATCGTATTGGCGATCGTGTACGTCTTGCCGGTGCCGGTCGCGCCGAGCAGCGTCTGATGCACCGCTCCCTCGCGCACGCCGCCGACGAGCTCCCGGATCGCCTCCGGCTGGTCGCCTTGCGGCGTATAATCGGATTTCAGCGCGAAGAGCTTGCCTTGCTCCCGTTGTTCGATCATGAATTCGCTACACCCCGATCCTATGAGTTCTATGAATGATCCTATTAACTGTATGCCCATAATGGGTCGAAAAAATAGACGGACTATAGTAAATTACACGCCCGATCCGAATGCGCAAACGCGCGCTGCGCCCGGTGCCTGCCGGCCTCGGATAAGCGGCAATCGACATAAGAATATGTGTTCCCATTCTTACTTATTATACCGTGTCGCCCCCCATGTTGCAATGACGGATCATCTTTCCAAGCATGCCAAAAGCCGCCTCGCCCCAAGAAAAAAAGCCCCGGCGCATGCCGGAGCGGCATGGCCGGGACCCTAAGGCGCCCGTTCACATCGATGCCGTCGTCGAACGGTTTCGGCTCCGCGCCGTCCGCTTCCGCAGCAGGTCGAACAGCGACGCCGGCGACGCCGCGGCGTAAAAGGCCGCCTGATCGTCCGGCGCGAGGACGACGCCGAGCTGATGATGCTCGCCCGCGTAGCGCGCGCGCTGCACGAACTTCACGTGGCCTTCCAGGTTGATCGCCTCGAGCTTGCAGAAGGCCGAGTTCAAGTACAGCGCCGCGTGCAGCTCTTCCTTCGTCTGTACCCGGACGCCGTTCGCCTTCTGAATGATCTCTCCGGCCTGCAGGCCCATCGCTTCCGCCGGCGTGCCCGGGATGACGGCCAGAATCCGCAGTCCGCGATCGTCGTGGACGAAGAGCGGCGCGTTCGAGTCTTCCTTATAATAGCTGACGGCGACCAGCGCTTCGTGCAGCAGCAGCGCGCAGAGCACCGCAACCAGCAGGAGCGGCGGCCAGTAATAGGCCGCGATCGCCGCGGCGCCGACGATAACGCCGTAAACCAGCAGCGCCTTCGAGGAGCTGCGCGTCTTCGCGCCGGGCAGCATCGTGCGGGTCAATTCCGAGAAGCCGATCATCATCGGAAAGCCGATCATCGTCACGCCGTGGCTCCATGTCCCGCCGCCGCCGAGCAGCAGCGACCACGGCAGGTGGACGGCATCCCCGCTTCCCGCGGCCGCCGGCACGAGCAGCAGCATCGGCACGGGCCAATAGCCCTGCAGCATGTAGCCGCCGATCAGCTTGCCGCGTTTGCCTTCGAGGAACAGCGGGCTCGCGAACCGCGCGCCCTGCCAGCGGATCAGCAGCCCTTCCGCGAGATGCATGAGCGCCACGAGCACGAGCAGGCCGGGAATGTCCAGCCCGGCGATCGAACGGACCGCCTCGCCGATCCAATCGCTCCGCCCGTCGAACGCCGTGAAGCCCAGCCCCCACTGCGCCAGGCCGAGCATGCCCGCGCTGTAGGCGAAGCAGAGGTAGCGCACGCGCACGAGCAGCAGCACGATCGCGGTGCCCCACAGCCAGAGCACCGCTTCGCCGTCGACCGCGACGCCGAGAAACAACCCCGCGAGGGACAGCGGCACGCCGACGGCAAGACCGGCGAGCATCGTCCGCGCCAGCTGGTTCGGCCACGCGTGCAGGCGCACGTGGAACAGCTTGCGCTCCAGCCGCGTCTGCCGGAAATATTGGAGCATGATCAAAATCACGCCGATATAGTAAAACGGGGACAACAGCAGCCCGAGAGCCGCCGATCCCATCATGCGAAGCACATCCATGACCGCGTCCAAGTTCTTCACTCCCTTGTGCATCCAGATGAACGGCCGGCGCCGGCGAGTCGTTCGCCCTATGTAAATCCCGCATAAACCGCCTAAAAAAGAAAGAAGGCCGGTTCCGCATGGCGCGGAAGCTCAGCCTTCTTGTTATTCGACGCGCGGGTTCGATTTCCTGCTGGATTATTTTGCAATCCCCAGCTTGGCGCCCAGCACCTCCACGGCTTTGCGCATCTGCGTGTCGCCGTTCTCGTCGCGGATCTTCGCGATGATCCGCTCCTCCAGCTTCTCCGCCGTCGCCTTGTCCGCATTGCCCGTGACCGGCAGGCCTTCCTTCTGCTGAAACGCCTTGACGCCGCTCGCCGTCGCCGCGCTGTAAAAGCCGTCCTTGCGGTCGACCTTGTAGCCGAGCCCCGCCAGCATGATCTGCAGGCTCTTCGTCTCCTCGTCGATCGTGTCCGGGGTGAGCGTCTTCGTCTTGGACATGCGCGCCGCGGTGTAGTAATCCGGCGGCTGCACGGCCACGTCCGGCTTGAGCCCTTTCTCGTGCACCCAATTGCCGAGCGGCGTGAGCCACTTGGCGATCGTCATCTTGACCAGGCTGCCGTCGCCCAGCTGCTTGTCGTAGCTGACCTGCACCGTGCCTTTGCCGAACGACGTCTCGCCGACGAGGACGGCATGCGCCTCTTCCTTGAGCGCGCCGGCCAGTACTTCGGAGGCGCTGGCGCTCCCTTTGTTGATGAGCACCGCGACGGGGTATTTCTTCCCGGGCCCGTTCGACACGGTTTTCTCCCGGTGGCCGCTCTTGTCCTCCACCTGCACGATCGGCTCGCCCTTCGGCACGAACGGCTGCGCGACCGACACTACGACCGGCAGCACGCCGCCGGGATTGCCGCGCACGTCGATGACGAGCCCCTTCATGTGCTGCTTCTCCAGCTTGTCCAGCTCCTCGGCGAACCGTTCTCCCGTATTCAGCGAGAATTGGCGGATCTCGATGACGCCGATGCCGTCGTCGCGCAGATGGGCGTAGACGGTCTCGTAATCGATGTCGTCGCGCACGATCGTCAGCTGCAGCGGCTTGGCCATGCCCGCGCGCTGGATGACGAGCTTGACCTTCGAGCCCTTCGGCCCGCGGATCTTCGCCACGGCGTCGTTCAGCGGCAGGCCGGCCAGCTTCTCGCCGTTGACCGACACGAGCACGTCGTTCGGCTGCACGCCCGCGCGCTCCGCCGGGGAGCCCTTGATCGCCGACTCCACGGTTACCTTGCCGTCCTTGAGCTGCACGCCGGCGCCGATGCCCGTGAACGAGCCTTCGATCGTTTCGGAGAACTGCTTGGCCACGTCCTTCTGCATGTACACCGAGTACGGATCGCCGAGCGCTTCCATCATGCCGTTGGCCGCGCCGTCGAGCACCTTCGCCCGGTCCACCTCGCGGAAATATTTCGTCTCGATCAAGCCGAGCACGGTATTCAGCTTCCGCAGCTCATTCTCGGTGAGTCCGTATGATCCGGACGATTCCGACGCCGCCGCCCTGGCCGCTCCTTCGCCGCCGATGACGATGAATCGGTCCGCCACGGTCAGCGTGACCAGCACGGAAGCCGCCATCGTCAGCAACATGAACGCCGCCACTGTTCGTCCTCTAAACTGCACGTCAACACCCCTTCACGCGCCGGCGGTTCGGCCGGCGTCCGTATTCGCAACTTTCCTAGTATATGACAAGCCGCACCCAATTATTTGCTGCTTGGGTGCGGCGCGTCGGTTCGGCCACGGAGCGCACGGCTCGGGCCTGCTATTTATTTCAGATACGGCGCCGGATTGACGGCTTTCTGGTTCAGCCGGACTTCGAAATGGAGATGGTTGCCCGTCGACATGCCCGTGCTGCCGACCTCCGCGATCTTCTGGCCGCGCTTGACCTGCTGGCCCTTCTCGACCAGAATGCCGCCGTCTCGGATATGGCCGTAGACGGTCCACAGGCCGCCGCCGTGGTCGATGATGACGCAGTTGCCGTAGTCGCTCCACCATTGGGCGACGATGACGAGGCCGGACTCGGCCGCGTAGATCGGCGTGCCCTTCGGTACCGCCATGTCCATGCCGGTATGCAGCTTCTTCGCGCCGGTAATCGGGTGGATGCGGTAGCCGAACGGCGAGCTCAAATGCCAGTTGGCCTTAAGCGGCATGCCCAGCTTGCCGCCGGGATTGTAGTAGACCTTGAGCGAGTTTTTCTTCGCCTCCAGATCGGATACCTTCTTCGCCAGCTGGATCAGCAGCTCCTCTTGGTCCGAGCTGATCTCGTCGAGCTCGTCCGCCTGGCTGCTGTACTTCTGCACCATGACTTCCTTCTGCTGTTCCTTGTCCTTCAGCAGCTCGTGGTAGTCTGCCAGCTTGCCGTACATCGTCTTCACTTCGGCCAGCGAGCTCTCGACTTCCCGCTTCTTCTGCTCGACGAGCGCCTTGTCTTCCTTGCGGCTCGCGAGGATCTCCTTGTCCTGCCCCAATATGGAGGACAGCGAATCCATGCGGTCGATGAAATCGCTGAAGCTCGTCGCGCTGAGCAGCACGTCCAGGTAGGACACGATGCCGTTCGTATACATGAGGCGGACGCGGGACTTCAGCAGCTTGTCCTGCTTCTGGAGCCGGTCCTCCGCGGCCTGGAGCTCCTCGCCCGTCTTCCGCACTTCCGCTTCCTTGCCGTCGATCTGGGTTTGCACCGTATTCAGCTGGGTGCCGACTTCGTTGATCTGGGAGACGATTTCGGTAACGGACTGCGCCGTCTTGTCCTTCATCTCCAGGATATACGCCTTGTCCTTGTCCGCCTGGTTGCGGTTATGCGTGGCCGCGCTCATCTCCTTGCGGACCTGCGCGAGCTCCTTGTTGATCTTGTCCAGCTGCGAGGACGCCTCGCCCGGCGTCGGTTGAAAGATGGCTCCCGCGAGCACGAGCGTCGCGAATAGCAGCAAGCCTTTCTTCACGTTCACAGTCACACTCCTACACTTTCAAATATTTGCGTACGGACAGCGTGCTTCCCCAAATGCCGATGAGCATGCCGAGCCCGAAAATGACCGCCGATACGGTAAGACCCGCTTCCTTCAGCGTCACGAGCTTGATCATCATGAGGCCGAGCTCGAATTGGGAAGCGTCCACGAGCTGCGAGTAGCCGAGCAGCAGGCCGGCGACCGTGACCGCCGCGCCGATGAAGCCGATGAGCGCCCCTTCGATGAAGAACGGCCACCGGATGAAGTTGTTGGTCGCGCCCACGAGCTTCATGATGCCGATTTCGCGGCGCCGCGCCAGAATCGTCGTTTTGATCGTGTTGGAGATGAGGAACATCGCCGTCAGGGCCAGCCCCGCCACGATGACCAGGCCGATGTTGCGGACGGCGTTCGTGATCCGGAACAGCTTCTCGACCGTCCCCTTGCCGTACTTCACGCTCGTGAACGGCTTGGCGGCATCCGCGTTGCCGAGGGCGTCGATCTTCTTCGCCGCGTACGCGATGTTCTGCGGATCGAAAACGTCCACCGTGAAGGAATCCGGCAGCGGGTTGTTCGTCTCGTCGTAGCCTTCGAGCAGATCCGTGCCGTCGGCGCCGATGCTCTTGCGCAAGTCCTCGAGCCCCTGTTCCTTGGACACGAACGTCACTTTCTTCACTTCGGGCATGTTGCCGATGGCGTTCTTGAGCTCGCCGATCTTCGCCTCCGGCGTATCGAGCTGCAGGTAGACCCGGATCTGAACCTGGCTCTCGATCTGGCCCGCCAGGACGTTGACGTTCATCGCGAGCAGGAGGAACACGCCGAGGATGAACAGCGAGATGACGATGGAGCTCACGGAGGCGAAGGTCATCCAGCCGTTGCGCACGACGTTCTTCAACCCCTCGCGGAAATGCCGGAGGACGGTGCTAATTTTCATACCCGTACTCCCCTCTCGCTTCGTCGCGCACGATCGAACCGTTCTCGATGGCGAGGACGCGCTTGCGGAGCGTGTTCACGATCTCTTTGTTATGCGTGGCCATGATGATGGTGGTGCCGCGGAAATTGATCTCTTCGAGCAGGTTCATGATGCCCCACGAGGTCTCGGGATCGAGGTTGCCCGTCGGCTCGTCCGCCACGATGACGGACGGATTATTGATGATGGCGCGCGCGATGGCGACGCGCTGCTGCTCGCCCCCGGACAGCTGCTGCGGCAGGCTGTTGTGCTTCCCGCGCAGGCCGACGAGCTCGAGCACCTCCATCGTCCGTTTCTTGATGATGCGTCTCGGCGCTTCGATGACCTCCATGGCGAAGGCGATGTTTTCACAGGCCGTCAGCTTCGGAAGCAGGCGGTAATCCTGGAAAATCACGCCGATGTTCCGGCGGACGAACGGGATTTTGCGCGGCTTCAGCTTGCCGATGTTGAATCCGTTGACGGAGATCTGCCCTTTGGTCGGGATTTCCTCGCGGTAGATCAGTTTCATGAAGGTGGACTTTCCCGCCCCGGAGGGCCCTACCAGATAAACGAATTCATTGCGCTCTATGAGAACGGAAACGCCGCGCAGCGCATGAGTGCCGTCCGCGTACGTTTTCCAAATGTCTTGAAGCTCGATCACGATATCACATCCTGTAGGTAGTCAGCTTCTAGGTATTCGACAGAAGCAGGCGAAATCCTCTACGAAAGTCCCACATTCTGCATTTTTTCATATTTCTCATCAAGGGGATCGCGCGGTTTCGGGGATGGAGGACGAAGATTTTTCGACAAACGCACGGTTTGCAAACCCGTATGCAAAAACCGCCTTGGACGTGCATATACATGAAGAGACCCCCGCCCAAGGAGTTGACGCCAATGAAAATCAAAAGCCTCCATCTCGCCTGGACGCTGCTCGTCGCCTGCCTGCTGCTGTTCTCCGCCGGGTGGGGCGGCGTCTGGGTGTACGCTTCGCAGCATTCCGTGCCCAAGCCGCTGGCCGTGACGATCGGCGGCGCCGGTCCCGCGAAGGGTTCGACCGCGCTCGCGAGCGACGCGGCCGTCCGGCTCGGCGGTCTGGACCTCGCCGCGGCCAAGCAAAAGCTTCTCGAGCGGAAGACCGCGCTCAGTCAGCTCAAGCTGACCGTGGACGGCGGAACCGCGGGCGCGAAGAAGACGACGTGGACGCTGGCCGAGCTCGGCCTGTCCGTCGATACGAAGGCCGCCGAAGCGGCGCTCGCGACGCTGGAGACGGGCGGCGTCTGGACGCGCGCGAAAGCCCGGTGGCAGTTTCCGGACCGGCTGAGCGTCGGCGTCAGCTGGAACCAAGCGGCGTTCGAGAAGCGGATCCGCAGCCAATGGGGCTATTTGGACGCCGGCGAGCCCGTGAACGCGAAACGAACGATCACCGCGGACGACCGGGTCGTCTATACGGCGCATAAGGACGCCTATGTGCTGGATGCGGACGCGATGTTCAAGACGGCGGTGCGGACGGTGGAGCAGGCGCTCGCGCAAGGATGGGACGGAACGCTCGCGCCCCTCTCCCTGTCCGTCAAGCTGAAGGTCGTCCATCCCGCCGTCACGCTTGACCGGCTGAAGGCCCAAGGCGTCGAACGCAGGATCGCCTCCTTCTCGACGGACTTCAAGACGAGCGGCGCCGGCCGCGCCTATAATGTTGACGTGACGGCGCGCACGCTGAACGACTGGGTGCTCGCGCCGGGCGAAGTCTTCGATTACAGCAAAGTGGTGGCGGCCACGAACGAAAAATACGGCTACCGCGCCGCGCCCGTCATCCTGAACGGCGAATTCGTCGACGGCGTGGGCGGCGGGATCTGCCAGGTATCCAGCACGCTGTATAACGCGGTGCTGCGGGCGGGACTCGAGCTGGTCGAGCGGCGCAACCATTCGCTGCCCGTCGCCTACCTGCCGATGGGCCGGGACGCCACGTTCGCGGAAGGCGCGATCAATTTCCGGTTCAAAAACACGACCGGCAAAACGATCGTCATCCGCACGGAAGCGGAAGGCCGCCATTTGACCGTGAAGCTGTTCGGCACGATGCCCCAAAACGTCCGCTATACGATCTCGTCCAAGACGGTCGGCACGATCGCGCCGGCCGTCAAAGAAGTGCCGCGCCCCTCGCTGCATCCGGGCTCCCGCCAACTGCTCGCGTCCGGCAAATCCGGCTACGTGGTCGAGACGTACCGCTCCAAGCTCGTAAACGGCAAGGTCGTCGCCACGAGCCGCGTATCGCGGGACACGTACAAGGCGCAGCCGTCCGTGTACGCCGTGGCGCCGGAGCAGGTCCATCCGGACGGCCATTCCGGCGAAAAGCCGCTGCTCGAGGACGGCGTGGCGGAGTAAACGGCTTGGCGGCGGCGTCGACGGCTTGCACGGCGACCCTCAGGCAAGCGAGCGAGTTCGGCGGCGCCCCGCGGTTGTAAGGCAACGCCGTGCAAGCACGCAGCTTCGGCGGCGACGCCTGGCATGTACGGCCGCGCCGCGCTCGCCGGCAGCCGCGCGGCCTCGCGCGCGCCGGTTCTCGCGCGACGTTGGTTCTTGCGCTCCGTCGGTTCTTGCCCGGCGCCGGTTCCCGCCGCACGGCAAAAAGCCCCGTCGCGGGGCCGGCCCCATGAAGGGCCGGTCCCGGACGGGGCTTTATCGCTGCCCGCGGCCGCTTGGCTTAGCGGCTGCGCTCGGCGTATTCCGCGACCCATGCCGCGGTTTCGGCCAGCTCGCCTTCGGCGCGGCCGATCGCTTCCGCGACCTGCTTCGTCGCCGTGCCGCCGTAGACGTCGCGGGCGTTCACGACGTTCTCCGGCTGCAGGACGGCGTAGATCCGGTCGTCGAACAGCGAGGAGAACTGCTTGAACTCGTCCAGCGTCAGGTCGAGCAGATATTTGCCCTGCTGGATGCAGTACAGCACCGTTTTGCCGATGACTTCGTGCGCTTGGCGGAACGGCAGCCCTTTGCCCACGAGGAAGTCGGCGATATCCGTCGCGTTGGAGAAGTCCTGGTTCACGGCCTGGCGCATCCGGTCCTTGTTGACCTTCATCGTCGCGATCATCGGCGCGAACAGCTGAAGCGCGCCCTGCAGCGTGCGGACCGTGTCGAACATGCCTTCCTTGTCTTCCTGCATGTCCTTGTTGTACGCCAGCGGCAGCGACTTCAGCACCGTCAGCAGGCCGACGAGATTGCCGTAAACGCGGCCCGTCTTGCCGCGGACGAGCTCCGGCACGTCCGGATTCTTCTTCTGCGGCATGATGCTGCTCCCCGTGCAGAACGCGTCGTCCAGCTCGACGAACCGGAACTCCGTGCTCGACCAAAGGATCAGCTCCTCGCTCAGGCGCGACAGGTGCATCATGATAATCGACGCCTGCGACAGGAACTCCAGGATGAAGTCGCGGTCGCTGACGGCGTCGAGGCTGTTCTCGTAGACGCGGTCGAACTTGAGCTGGCTTGCCACGAAATGGCGGTCGATCGGGAACGTCGTGCCCGCCAGCGCGCCGGCGCCCAGCGGCAGCGTGTTGACGCGCTTGTAGCTGTCCTGCAGCCGTTCGATGTCGCGGCCGAACATGCTCACGTACGCCATCAGGTGATGCGCGAACAGGATCGGCTGCGCGCGCTGCAGATGCGTGTAGCCCGGCACGATCGTGTCGAGATTCGCTTTCGCCTGCGACACGAGCGCCTCCCTCAGCTTATGCAGCAGGTCGACGAACTCGACGACGCGCTTGCGCAGGTACAGGTGCATGTCCGTCGCGACCTGGTCGTTGCGGCTGCGGCCCGTGTGCAGCTTGCCGCCGACCGGCCCGACGTCGTCGATCAGCGTCTTCTCGATGTTCATGTGGATGTCTTCGTCCGCGACGGAAAATTCCAAATCGTTGCGCTTGATGCGCTGCAGGACGCGGTGAAGACCGTCCTTGATCGCCTCCACGTCCGCGGCCGGCAGGATGCCCTGCTTGCCGAGCATCGTGACGTGCGCGAGGCTGCCTTGGATGTCCTCCTCCGCCAGCTCTTTGTCGAACGTGATCGAAGCCGTGTATTCTTCCACCAGTTGGTCGGTTTTCTTGGTAAACCGGCCGCCCCATAATTTGCTCACTCAGGTGCACTCCTTTGTCGGTTCTTCCCGTACTGCCGAACGACCCGGCCCGGTGCGGCGCACCGGGCCGGGTCTGCGAAAGGCGGCGCCGCCGGGACCGGGAAGCCGGTCCGGCCGCTGCCGAAGGATCGGCCTGCCGCCCGGAGGCGCATGCCGCCGGGGGCCGAACGATCGCTTACTGCTGCTTGTTCTGCTCCACGCCGGCGGATACCTTCAGGCGCAGCGCGTTCAGGCGGATGAAGCCGGTCGCGTCGCCTTGGTCGTACGCTTTGGACGGATCGGCCTCCATCGTCGCGATGTCCGGGTTGTACAGGCTGACCGGGCTCTTCACGCCGGCGCCGATGACGTTGCCTTTGTACAGCTTCAGGCGGACGACGCCGGTCACGTTCTTCTGGCTCTCCGCCACGAGCGCTTGCAGCGCGAGGCGCTCCGGCGCGAACCAGAAGCCGTTGTAGACGAGCGAAGCGTATTTGGAGATGAGGGAGTCGCGCAGGTGCATGACGTCGCGGTCCATCGTCAAGGATTCCATTTTGCGGTGCGCGGCGAACAGGATCGTGCCGCCCGGCGTCTCGTACACGCCGCGGCTCTTCATGCCGACGAACCGGTTCTCGACCATGTCGACGCGCCCGATGCCGTGCTTGCCGCCCAGCTCGTTCAGCTTCTCCATGACCTGCAGCGGGCTCAGCTGCTCGCCGTTCACGGCGATGCAGTCGCCGGCGTCGAACGTCAGCTCGACGTATTCCGCTTGGTCCGGCGCATCCTCGGGGGAGACGGACAGCACGTACATGCCTTTGTTCTCCTCGCTGCTCGGATCGAACCACGGATCCTCCAGCATCCCGCTTTCGAAGCTGATGTGCAGCAGGTTGCGGTCCATGGAGTACGGCTTCGCCGCGGACGCTTGGACCGGAATGTCGTGCTTCTCGGCGTACGCGATCATCTCGGCGCGGCCCGGGAACTGCTCGCGGAACGCCTCGAGGCGCCAAGGCGCGATCACGGCGATGTCCGGCGCGAGCGCCGCGGCCGTCAGCTCGAAGCGCACTTGGTCGTTGCCCTTGCCCGTCGCGCCGTGCGCGATCGCCGTCGCGCCTTCGGCCCGCGCGATGTCGACCATGCGCTTCGCGATGAGCGGACGCGCGATCGACGTGCCGAGCAGGTATTGCCCCTCATAGAGGGCGCCCGATTGGAACATCGGATAAATGAAGTCTTGCGCGAATTCGTCGCGCAGGTCGTCGATGTACACCTTGGACGCGCCGGTCGCCAGCGCTTTGGCCTCCAGGCCGTCCAATTCTTCCTTCTGGCCGATGTCGGCGGTGAACGCGATGATTTCCGCGTCGTACGTTTCTTTCAACCACTTCAAAATGACCGACGTATCGAGGCCGCCGGAATAAGCCAACACGATTTTTTCCTTCGCCATTGCTCGTTTACGCTCCCTTGATAAGGAAATTTATGATGTCCGGTTTGCGGATGCTCCCTCTGCTCAGCCCATGATCGCGGCCATGACGGCCTTCTGCGCGTGCAGGCGATTCTCCGCCTGGTCGAAAATAATGGAATGCTTGCCGTCGATGACGCCCTCGCTGACCTCTTCGCCGCGGTGCGCCGGCAGGCAGTGCATGAAAATGTAATCGGGCTTCGCGTGCCGCGCGAGCTCCTCGTTGACCTGGTAATCCGCGAACGCGAGCTCGCGTTCCTTCTGCTCCGCTTCGAAGCCCATGCTCGCCCAGACGTCCGTGTACACGACGTCCGCGTCCGCGATCGCTTCGCGCGGGTCGCGGCAGACGTGAATGCGCGAGCCCGACTCGGCCGCGTATTCCTTCGTCATGCGCACGACGTCCGCATCCGGCTCGTAGCCTTCCGGCGTCGCGACCGACATGTGGAGGCCGAGCTTCGCCGCGCCGATGAGCAGCGAATGCACCATGTTGTTGCCGTCGCCGATATAGGCGATCTTGAGCCCGGCCAGCCGGCCTTTATGCTCCAGCACCGCCTGGTAATCGGCCAGCACCTGGCACGGATGCGCCAGATCCGTCAGGCCGTTGATGACCGGCACCGTCGCCGCCCGCGCCAGCTCGATGACCGTGCGGTGCGCGAACGTGCGGATCATCATGCCGTCAAGGTAGCGCGACAGCGTCTGCGCGGTGTCGGACACCGTCTCGCCTCGGCCGATCTGCAGGTCGTTGCGGCTCAGGAACAGCGCTTGGCCGCCGAGCTGGTACATGCCGACCTCGAACGACACGCGCGTGCGCGTGGACGATTTCTCGAAAATCATGCCGAGCGTCTTGCCCTTGAGCGGATGATGCGTCTCGCCGGCTTTCTGCTTGCGCTTCAGCTCGATCGCGAGGTCGATCAGGTACCGGATTTCCTCCGGCGTGTAATCCGTCAATTCTATGAAATCGCGGCCTTTCAGGCTGACCGCGAGCTCTTCCTTCAGCAGTTGGGACATGGATGCTTCTCCTTTCATGTCAGCTGCGCCGCAGCCGTCAGGTCCGCGAAGATCGAGGCCAGGATGCTCACCGCTTGATCGACTTCTTCGCGCGACACGAGCAGGTTCGGCAGCAGGCGCACGACGTCGGGCCCGGCCGTGATGACCAGCAAGCCGCGCTTCTGGCCTTCCGCGACGACGGGCGCCACGGGTCCGGCGCAGGCAATGCCAACGAGCAGGCCTTGGCCGCGGATGTCATGCACGAACGGATTGCCGGCCAGCTTCGCGCGCAGCTCGCTCACGAGGTACTCGCCCGTCTCCGCCGCGCGGCCCGCCGCGTCCTCGCTCAGCATCGTTTCGATCGTCGCTTTCACGGCGGCCGTCGCGATCGGCGTGCCGCCGAACGTCGAGCCGTGGCTGCCCGCCGAGAACGCCTCGGCCAGCTCGCCCTTCGCCAGCATCGCGCCGACCGGGAACCCGCTTCCGAGCCCTTTCGCCAGCGTGAAGATGTCCGGCTCGATGCCGTAGTGCTCGAACGAGAACAGCTTGCCCGTGCGTCCCATGCCCGTCTGAATCTCGTCGAAGATCAGCAGAACGCCGCGCTCCTTGCAGAGCTTCGCCAGGTGCTGCAGATACGCCGGATCGACCGGAAGGACGCCGCCCTCCGCTTGAATCGTCTCGATCATGACCGCGGCCGTCTTGTCCGTGATCGCCGCTTCCAAGGCCTCGACGTCATGCAGCGGGATGTAGCGGAAGCCCTCCGGCAGCGGCAGGAAGCCCTCCTTGACCTTCTCCTGGCCGGTCGCCGTCAGCGTCGCGAGCGTCCGTCCGTGGAACGATTGGGCGAACGTAAGAATCTCGTAGCGTCCGTTGCCCTTCACCTTCTGCTGATACCGGCGGGCCAGCTTGATCGCCGCTTCGTTCGCCTCCGCGCCGGTGCTGCAGAAGAACACCGCGTCCGCGTGGCTGTTGTCCGTCAGCAGCTTTGCCGCCGCCTCTTGATTCGGGATGTGGAACAGGTTGGAGACGTGCCACAGCTCATCCAGCTGCTTCACGAGCGCGTCCTTCACCGGCTTCGGCGCGTGGCCGAGATTCGTCACCGCGATGCCGCACATGAAATCCAGGTATTTGTTGCCCTGGTCGTCCCACAGCCAGCTCCCTTCGCCCTTCACGAGCGCGATCGGATATCTGGCATACGTCGGGAACAGCGAGCTGCCGCCGTTTGCCGCCTGCTTGTTCAATTCGCTCATCTTACGTTCACCCTCTCGTCGAAAATAAACTCCTTAGCCGCGCTGCACGATCCGCGTGCCGATGCCGCCTTCGAGCACGGCCTTCGCGAGCACGCCCGGCATGTCGCCGTTCACGATGACGACTTCCTTCACGTCGCCCTGGATGCAGGCGATCGCCGCGCGCACCTTCGGGATCATGCCGCCGTAAATCTCGCCGCTTGCGATCATCGCCTCGATCTCGTCCACCGTCGCGGTCGGCAGCACCCGCTTCTCGCCGTCCGCCGTCTTCAGGATGCCCGGCACGTCCGTCACGACGATCATCCGTTCCACGCCGAGATGGGACGCGACGGCGCCAGCAGCCGTATCCGCGTTGATGTTATAGCGCTGCGCCCCGGCGTCGATGCCGATCGGCGCGATGACCGGGATGTACCCCATGGCCATGACGCCCTCGATGATCGCCGCGTTCACGCGCGTCACGTCGCCGACGAAGCCGATCTCCGCCGCGTTCGCCACCGGCCGCGCTTGGATCAGCTCCCCGTCCACGCCGGAGAGGCCGAGCGCCTTCGCGCCGCTCTGCTGGATCCGCCGGACGATCTCCTTGTTGATCCGGCCCGCGAGCACCATCTCGACGACGTCCAGCACCTCGTCGCTCGTCTTGCGCAGCCCGCCGACGAATTCGCTCTCGATGCCGAGCTTGCCGAGCGTCTCGGAGATCGCCGGCCCGCCGCCGTGCACGATGACCGCCTTCACGCCCCGCGCCTGCAGGTCGCGCAGCTCTTCGAAGAAGGACGCCGGCAGCGCCGCCAGCGTGCTTCCCCCGCATTTCATGACAAACCGCGTATCCATGTATCTTCCGTCTCCTTCCGCGGTCAAGTCCGGTACGCCGCGTTGATGCGGACGTAATCGTAGGTCAAATCGCAGCCCCACGCCGTAGCCGAGCCTTCGCCCATATGCAGGTCCACGTGGATGACGACCGTGTCGCCCTTCAAATATTCCAGCGCCGCGTCTTCGTCGAACGCGACCGGCCGGGACTGCGCCAGCGTAACGATCGGGCCGAGCGCGATGTCGACCGTCTCCGGATCGACCGGCACGCCCGCGCGGCCGACCGCCGCGATGATGCGGCCCCAGTTGGCGTCCGCGCCGAACACGGCGGACTTCACGAGCGACGAGCCGATGACCGTCTTCGCGATCGCCCGTGCCGCTTCGTCGCTTTCCGCGCCGCGCACCTGGACCTCGACGAGCTTCGTCGCGCCTTCGCCGTCGCGCGCGATCGCCTTGGCCAGCACCTCGCAGACATAGCGAAGCCCTTCCGCGAACGCGGCCAGGCCGGGATGGCGCTCCGACAGTTCGTTGTTGCCGGCGAAGCCGCTCGCCATCGCGACGAGCATGTCGTTGGTGCTCGTGTCGCCGTCGACCGTGATCATGTTGAACGTGAGGTCCGTCGCTTGGCGGAGCAGCTTGTGCAGCAACTCGCTGCCGATCGCCGCGTCCGTCGTGACGAAGCCGAGCATCGTCGCCATGTTGGGATGGATCATGCCGCTGCCCTTGGACGCGCCGGCGATATGTACGGTTTGGCCGTCCACGGTCACCGCGACGCACGCTTCCTTCTTCACGAGGTCCGTCGTCAGGATCGCCTGGCAGAAGTCGTCCGCCGCCTCGTACGAATCCCCGAGCCGCGCCGGCAGCTCCGCGATGCCGCCGCGCACGCGGTCCATTTTCAGCAGCTCGCCGATGACGCCCGTGGACGCCACGGCCACCTGCTCCGCCGGCACGTCGATCGCGGCCGCGAACGCGCCGCGCATCTCGTACGCGTCGGCGTCACCCTGCTTGCCGGTGCAGGCGTTGGCGTTGCCGCTGTTGACGATGACGGCGCGCAGCTTGCCGCCGGCGCCGATGCTCTCGCGCGTGACGGCGATCGGCGCCGCCTGGAACGCGTTCGTCGTGTACACGGCGGCCGCCGCCGCGGGTACGTCGCAGACGATCGCGCCGAGGTCGTGGCGCGTCGTTTTCTTCAGGCCGCAGTGCAGGCCGGCGGCCTTAAAGCCTTTGGGGGTCGTGACCGAGCCGTTCGGCACGACCGTGAATGATGCGGATGCGTTCCCCTGTCCCATGATTCAATCGCTTCTCCTTCTGCGCAAAAGTCTCTATTTTACGGATAGACCGGCACGAAACGAAGGCCCAGCGTCTCGTCCCAGCCCATCATCAGGTTAAGGTTCTGGATGGCCTGCCCCGCGGCGCCCTTCACGAGGTTGTCGATGACCGACACGATCGTGACGCGCCCCGTCCGCTCGTCGACGGCGAAGCCGATGTCGCAATAGTTGGAGCCCGCGACTTCCTTCGTCGCCGGGTAAGCGCCGTCCCGCCGAATCCGCACGAAATGGCGGCCCTCGTAGTAATTCCGGTAGAGCGACACGAAATCGTCGTACGTACGATTGCCGGTCACGGTCGCGTACATCGTGCTCATGATGCCCCGCGTCATCGGCACGAGATGCGTCGAGAACGTCGTGACGACCTTGCGGCCCGCCGCGTCCGACAGCACCTGCTCGATTTCCGGAATATGCTGATGCTTGTTGAGCTTATATGCCTTGAAGTTCTCGTTGATTTCCGCGTAGTGATTGCCCAGGCTCACGCCCCGGCCCGCGCCCGACACGCCCGACTTGGCGTCGACGATGATCGAAGCCGGATCGATGAAGCCGGCCTTGACGGCCGGCACCAGTCCGAGCAGCGTCGCCGTCGGGTAGCACCCCGGATTGGAGACGAAATCCGCGCCGCGCACGGCGTCGCCGTAGATCTCGCACAGGCCGAATACCGCTTGGTCCAAGTAGTCCTGGCCGGCCGGCTCCTTCTTATACCACGTCTCGTATTCCGCGCGGTCCTTCAGCCGGTGGTCGCCCGACAGGTCGATGACCTTAAGGCCTTCCGCCAGCAGCGACGGCGTGATCTTGGCGGCCACGCCCGCCGGCGTCGCGACGAACACGACGTCCGCCTTCGACTTGAGCAAGGCCGGATCGACGTCGTCCAGCAGCTCCGTGCGAATTTCGTTCAAATGCGGAAATCCTTCCGCGATCGGCGCGCCCGCGCTCGAAGAAGATACGACCGACGCGATGTCGACCTGCGGGTGGCCCGCCAGAAGCCGGATCAGCTCCACGCCGCCGTAGCCGGTCGATCCGATGATTGCCGCTCTAACCGTTGTGCTCATGTCCGTTCTCTCCCATCCTTATCCTTTCTAGTACTTCATTGTACACAAACGAAAGGATCGTGGAAATAGCTTTTGCTTTGTATTATTATACATACGTATTCATATAAATACAACGCTAAATTAGCCGGATGCTCATGCCAATCGGAACCCTTCCCCGAGCACTTCCGCCGTGTCGCTGATAATCACGAACGCGCTTGGATCCGCGGCTTTGACGAGGCTTTTCAGCCTGGAGACCTCGCCCCTTCCGACGACGACCATCAGCACCGTGCGCGCCGAGCCGGTATAGCCGCCGTGCCCGTCGAGCTTCGTCAGCCCGCGGTCCAAATCATGCAGCACGACCTGGGTGATCGCATCCGGGCAATCGGAGATGATGAACGCGACTTTGGAGATCGCGAGCCCCGTCTGCACGAAATCGATCGTCCGGCTCGTCGCGAACAGGCCGATCAGCGCGTACAGCGCGTTCTCCGGGGCGATCAGGATGCCAGCCGACGCGATGACGAGGCCGTCGAAGCAGGCGACGGCGAGCCCGAGGCGGATGCCCGTGAACCGGTGCAGCAGCTGCGCGGCCAGGTCCAGCCCGCCGGTGGACGCCTTCCCGCGGAAGACGAGCCCGAGCCCCGCCCCGACGCCGATGCCGCCGTAGATCGACGCCAGCATGGCGTTGTCCGTGAGCGGCTTCCAATCCGACGTGACCAGCACGAGCAGCGGCAGCACGAACGAGCCGAGCGCCGTCTTCAGCGCGAAGCGCTTGCCGAGCAGCCAGAGGCCGACGAAGAACAGCGGGACGTTGAGCGCCCATTGCGTGTACGCCGGCGGGATGCCGGTCATGTAATGCACCAGAATCGAAATGCCCGAGACGCCGCCGGACGCGATGCCCAGCGGCACGAGGAACATGTTGAAGCTGACCGCGATGAGGAACGAGCCGGCGAGCAGCAGCAGCACGCTGACCAGCGCTTCCGTCTTGCCGCCCATGGCCCGCGAGCGGCGCTTCTTGGCGCGCGCGGCGGGCATCGCCGGTCCGCTCTCCGGCCTCTGCGCTGCCGCCGCTTGATCTGCCCGATCCGGCCGGGCCGTCCCTGACTCTGGTTTCCTCTCCGCAGGCTGTGCCGACCTTTCCGCTTCCTCCCCCTGCTGCTCCCGTGCCGAGCTTTCCGCTTCTTCCGGTTGCTCCGCCTGCACCGACCGCCCCGCTTCTTCCCCTTGCTCCCCCTGCGCCGGCCGTTCCGCTTTCTCTCCCTGCTCCGCCTGCGTCGGCCTCCCCGCTTCTTCTGCTGGTCGCTCCTCCGCCGGATGCCCGGCTTCCTCCTGCCGCCGTTTTTGATCCTGCCGATAATCCGTATGAATGCTCATATGTACGTCTCTCCTTTAGGTTGCCGCCGTGGATTCCATTCCATGGACGCTGGCGGATTACTGCTTTGCCGGGCCGCTCCTTTAACGCGGCCATGCGTTTCCGGGCACAGCAAAAAGAGTTCCAACCTTTATCAGTGTCGGAACTCTTTGTCTGGACTATGCATGCCGCGGGACGCTTTAGTTCTCCTCGTGGCGAATGCGGCTGCGCAGGTAGCCGTCGATGAACGGATCGAGGTCGCCGTCCATGACCGCGCCCACGTTGCCGGTTTCCACCGAGGTCCGGTGGTCCTTCACCATGCTGTACGGATGGAACACGTACGAACGGATCTGGCTGCCCCAGGCGATATCGGACTGTTCGCCGCGAATCTCCGCGAGCTGCTTCTGCTGTTCTTCGATCTTCCGCTCGTAGAGCTTGGACCGAAGCATCTGCATGGCGCGCTCCCGGTTCTGGATCTGCGACCGCTGCGTTTGGCACGAGACGACGATGCCCGACGGCACGTGCGTGATCCGGATCGCCGACTCCGTCTTATTGATGTGCTGTCCGCCGGCGCCGCTGGCCCGGTACGTATCGACCTTCAAATCTTCGCTGCGGATCTCGATTTCGATATCGTCGTCGATCTCCGGCATGATGTCGCAGGAAACGAAGGACGTGTGCCGGCGTCCCGACGCGTCGAACGGCGAGATCCGCACGAGCCGGTGAACGCCCTTCTCGGCCTTGAGATACCCGTAGGCATTATGGCCTTTGACCGAAATCGTGACGCTCTTGATGCCCGCTTCGTCGCCGGCCAGGTAGTCGAGCAGCTCGACCTTGAAGCCGTGCTTCTCGGCCCAGCGCGTATACATCCGGTACAGCATCTGGCCCCAGTCCTGCGACTCCGTGCCGCCCGCGCCGGGATGCAGCTCGAGGATGGCGTTCAAGCGGTCGTACGGCTCGTTCAGCAGCAGCTGCAGCTCGAACTCTCCTACTTTGGCCACGAGCTCCGCCACGCTCTTCTTGAGCTCGGCGTCCATATCCTCGTCTTCTTCCTCTTCCGCCAGCTCCAGCATCGTCTCCAGATCTTCCTGGTCGCTCCGCATCCGCTCGTATTGATCCACGACGGATTTGACGGCGTTCAGCTCGGCGATCGTGCTCTGCGCGCGCTCGTTATCATCCCAGAAGTCGGGCGCGCTCATTTTCTCTTCGAAATTCAAGATCATCTCTTGCTTCAGATCTAAGTCAAAGAGACCCCCTGAGTTCTTGGAGACGTTTCGCCACTTCTCGCAAATCTTGTTTAACCGTTGTATCGATCATGACCGTCGTTCACCTCAAATTTCGCTTCTTGGCCTTGCTTTATGGTTATGCGCCGGACGGACTTATTGTCCGTGGCACTGTTTGTACTTCTTGCCGCTGCCGCACGGGCACGGATCGTTGCGTTTCACGCGCTCTTCCTTGCGTACCGGGCGTTTCTGCGACGTTTCGCTGCTGCCGCCGGATTCCGTTTGGCCCTTGGCGACCTCTTGGCGTTCCAGGTTGTTCTCGACATGCGCCTTCATGATGTACTTCGTGACTTCTTCCTGGATGTGCTCGACCATTTCCTTGAACATCTCGAAGCCTTCGAACTGATACTCGCGCAGCGGATCCGTGCCGCCGTACGCGCGAAGGTGGATGCCTTGGCGCAGCTGGTCCATGGCGTCGATGTGGTCCATCCATTTGCTGTCAACCGCGCGGAGCACGACGACCTTCTCGAACTCGCGCATCGTCTCGGCGCCGATCTCTTCTTCGCGGCGATCGTACAGCTCGACGACTTTATCGTACAGGAACTCGATGATCTCGTCCGGCTCTTTGCCCCACAGGTCGTCCTTCGAGATCATGTCTTCGTTCAGGAAGTTGCCTTCCGCGAAATCCACGATCTCCTGCAGCTCCCAGTTCTCCGGGATGTCGTCGGCCGGGCAGTGCGCCTGCACGATCTTGGTGATCGTCGGCTTGATCATCTCCAGCACGATCTCGCGGATGTTCTCGGAGAACAAGACTTCGCGGCGCTGCTTGTAGATGATTTCCCGCTGCTGGTTCATGACGTCGTCATACTGGAGGACGATTTTCCGCTGGTCGAAGTTGTTGCCCTCGACCCGCTTCTGCGCCGACTCGATGGCGCGGGAGATGAGGCGGCTCTCGATCGGCTGGTCTTCCTCGAAGCCGAGGCGCTCCATCATGCCCATGATGTTCTCGGAGCCGAAACGGCGCATGAGATCGTCTTCGAGCGACAGGTAGAACTGCGAGGAACCCGGGTCGCCTTGACGGCCCGCCCGGCCGCGGAGCTGGTTGTCGATCCGGCGGCTCTCATGGCGTTCCGTGCCGATGATATGCAGGCCGCCGAGACCGGCCACGCCGTCCTCGAGCAAAATGTCCGTACCCCGGCCCGCCATGTTCGTCGCGATCGTAACCGAGTTCGATTGGCCGGCGCGCGAGATGATTTCCGCTTCCTCGGCGTGGTATTTCGCGTTCAGGACTTTATGCTCGATGCCGCGCTTCTTCAGCATCTCGGACAGCTTCTCGGAGTTCTCGATCGAGACCGTGCCCACGAGCACCGGCTGCTTGTTCGCATGGCGCTTGACGATCTCCTCGACGACGGCCTTGAACTTGCCGTTCTCCGATTTGTACACGACGTCCGAGATGTCGTCGCGGATATTTTTCCGGTTCGTCGGCACTTGAATAACCTCGAGCCCGTAGATTTTCTTGAATTCCTCTTCCTCCGTCTTCGCCGTACCGGTCATGCCGGCCAGCTTGCGGTACATCCGGAAGTAGTTTTGGAACGTAATCGTCGCGAGCGTCATGCTCTCGTTCTGCACCTTGATCTGCTCTTTCGCTTCGATCGCTTGGTGCAGGCCGTCGCTGTACCGGCGGCCGGCCATGAGACGGCCCGTGAACTCGTCGACGATGACGACTTCGTCCTCCTGCACGACATAGTCTACGTCGCGCTTCATGATGACATGCGCCTTCAGCGCCTGTTGAATATGGTGGTTGATCAGCACGTTGGCGTGATCGTAGAGGTTCTCGATGCCGAACGCCTTCTCGGCCTTCTCCACACCCGCCTCCGTCATCGTCACGGTCCGCAGCTTGATGTCGACCGTGAAGTCGTCTTCTTCCTTCAGACGCTGCACGAAACGGTCGGCCGCGAAGTACATCTCGGTCGACTTGGCCGCTTGGCCGGAAATGATGAGCGGCGTACGCGCTTCGTCGATCAGAATGGAATCCACTTCGTCGATGATCGCGAAGTAAAGCGGACGCTGAACCATTTGTTCCTTATAGAGGACCATGTTGTCGCGCAGATAATCGAACCCGAATTCGTTGTTCGTGCCATATGTGATGTCGCATGCATACGCGGCTTGCTTCTCGTCGTGCGAGAGTCCGTGCAGGTTGCAGCCGACGGTCATGCCCAAAAAGGTATAGACTTGGCCCATTTGCTCGCTGTCGCGCATCGCCAGGTAATCGTTGACCGTGACGACGTGGACGCCCTTGCCGAGCAGCGCGTTCAAATAAACGGCCAGCGTGCCGACGAGCGTCTTGCCTTCGCCGGTCTTCATCTCGGCGATCTGGCCCTCGTGCAGCACCATGCCGCCGATCAGCTGGACGTCGTAATGGCGCTTGTCCAGCACGCGCTTGGATGCCTCTCTGACTACGGCGAACGCCTCCGGGAGCAGCGCATCGATATCCTCGCCTTGTTCCAGACGGCCGCGAAACTCGACCGTCTTCTCTCGAAGCGCCTCATCCGAAAGTTGAGCGATCTGCGACTCCAATCCGTTGATTTCCTCTACCGTGCGCAAAAGACGCTTGATCTCTCGTTCGTTGGCGTCTCCGAATAATTTCTTTACAAGTCCGAGCATGGTCTTCCCCTTTCGATGTTACGCCTGTTTGCATAAATTGTAACAGTTTGCGGCCCTTCCCGCAATGTTCGCGGCCCTAGGGATAAGATGGTTAAACGCGCGCGGGGACGCAAAGAGCCCCGGTCGCCCGGGGCTCTCCAAACGCTAGCGTCAATCCGCTTCCAGCACGCCGTACCGGCCGTCGCTGCGGCGATAAACGACGTTCACTTCGTTCGTATCGGAATTGGCGAACATATAGAAGGAATGGCCTACCATGTTCATCTGTAGAATCGCTTCCTCGATGTCCATCGGCTTCAATTGAAACCGCTTCGTGCGGACCAGCTCGTAGTCGTCCTCTTCGTCGAGGACCCTGACCGCGGAGCCTTCGTCCTTGAACATCGTCCGAACGCCGCTGTCTTTGCGGAATTTGCTGTTGATTTTCGTTTTATGTTTGCGAATTTGCCGTTCCAGTTTGTCCACCACGAGGTCGATGGAAGCATACATATCCTCGCGTTTCTCTTCGGCGCGAAGCATGGCGTTCGGCAGCGGGATCGTCACCTCGACGGCGTGCACGCCCTTCGTGACGGACAACGTAACGATGCTTTCGGAGGTAGAAGGCGCTTCAAAATACTTTTCCAGGCGGCTCAGTTTCTTCTCGACATAATCGCGCAAGGCGTCTGTCACCAAGATGCGTTGACCTCGAATATTGTATTTCATGCAGGCATTCCTCCTTTACATGATCTTAGTATAACACTATATTCGGGCGGGCTCAAAGTTATTTTCAGTATTTTTGGAATTATCTAAAAATATATGAAATGCAAGGTTTTCGTAGATTTTCAGATTCGTTATCTAGCACTCTATAGCTCTCCGAGCACGACAAAAAGCCCCGGTTGCCCGGGGCTGCTGCTTATCACATTCGGTTATGCGCGCATACCGTGTATGATGTGAGCCGCTTAACAGCGGGATAATTACAGTTTTTGAACGTTAGCTGCTTGAGGACCGCGAGCGCCTTCGACGATGTCGAATTCAACCGACTGGCCTTCTTCCAGCGTTTTGAACCCTTCAGCTTGGATTGCGGAGAAGTGTACGAATACGTCGCCGCCTTGCTCCGTCTCGATGAAGCCATAACCTTTTTCAGCGTTGAACCATTTCACTTTACCTTGCATTCAGAACATTCCCTTCATTCTCATATAGCTGCGAGATCACGAGGCGTGGCCCACAAGTCGAATATACCAGAGCCTTCACAAATTTGTCAATATATTTTTGTAAGCGAATACATTGCATATTTTCCGGACTTTCGCTGCGCATCACTCTTCATTGCGGCACGCATTCGCCATGGTTTTGCTCCACCAATCCATCGTCTGAAGCAACCCGGAGCGCAGGTCGTGTTCGGGCCGCCAGCCCAACGCTCGCAGACGGCCGATATGGCCTACGACGAGCGGCGGCTGCGCCGGTGCCTCGATCGCCCCGAGACGGATGAGATGCGAGCGTCCGGAAAGTCTGCCGACTTCTTCGACGATTTCCCTCACCTCCGGCGCGCTGCCCGAGGCGATATTGAACGTTCCCGTTTGGTCGCTTTCCAACAGATAAAGAAGCGCTCTCGCCGCGTCGGCCGCGAAAAGAAAGTCCCGCTTCTGGGTCCCTTCCGTGCAATTCGCGGGTTCGCCGCGCAGGACGGCTTGCATGACCGAGGCAACCAGCCGGCTCGGGTGCTCAAACGGACCATATAAGAAGAACAGCCTTCCCCAGGCGCAGCTGAGGCCCGTTTCTTCGGCAAATGTCTCCAACCATTCACGAAGCCCGTTCTTGCATGCGGCATACGGCGTTCGATGCGAGAGGGGCGACTCCGTCTCCGTCAGTTCCCGCTCCAACCATTCGTACTCGGCGCAGGAGCCTACGCCGACGGCGCGCCGCCCTCCATAACGATGAAACAACCGCACGAGCGTCTTCGAAGCCTCCACCCACTCGTAGTTGCTCGGAGCATGCACGTAGATCCCGGGAGTCGCCTCCCACGCCAGATGCAGCAAATGCGTCGGCCGCACGGCGGAGATCACCCGCTCAAGCTCCGCTCGATCAAACAAATCCGCTGAATGCCAGGAGGTATCAGGCGGCAAAACTGCCCCCCGTTCTCGCCTTGAAACGATATGTATTTCATATTCGCCCGTGTTTGCGCAGGCCATGACGTGTCTGCCCACGAATCCGGATGCCCCGGTCAATAACAGCCTCTTCATCGCGCCAACGCCGGATAGGCGGCATCCTTTTCCGAGATGATGGCGCACGGGAGCGGCCACTGAATCCCGATGGCGGGATCGTCCCAGCGGACGCCTTCGCTTGCCTCGGGGGCGAAGAACTCGCTCATCTGGTAGAACACCGCCGTCTCGTCTTCCAACGTTTGAAACCCGTGCGCGAATCCTTCGGGAATGTAGAGCATGCGCTGGTTGGCGCCCGTCAGCTCGACGCCGAACCATCGCCCGAACGCCGGCGAATCCGGACGTATATCCACGATTACGTCATAAATGGCTCCTTGCGTGCAGCGAACCAGCTTCTTCTCTTCGAACGGCTTGCGCTGAAAATGCATGCCTCTGACGGTACCCCGCTTGTGATTGTAAGAGACGTTGCACTGCACGGGCGGCGCCGCGATGCCGTGCGCGGCGAATTCCTTCTCGCAATACGTGCGGACAAAGAACCCCCTTCCGTCCGCGACCGGCTCCGGTTCAATCAAGTAAGCGCCGGGCAAGGGGGTCTCCGCGAATCTCATTCGACGACCTGCAATTCCGGAACCGCCAGCAGCCAACGTCCGCCCCACTCGCGGATAAACGCCGTTTGTTCCATAATTTCTTCTTTGATGTTCCAAGGCAAAATAAAGAGATAATCCGGTTTCGTTTCCTTCAGCTTCTCGGGGTCATAGATCGGAATTCGCGACCCGGGCAAGTAATGGCCTTGCTTGTACGTGCTGCGATCGACCGTATAATCCAGGTATTCATGATTGATGCCGCAGTAATTGATCAATGTGTTCCCTTTGGCCGGGGCGCCGTACCCAACGATCTGCCTGCCCTGGCTTTTCCGTTCAAGCAGGAACTGGAGCAGCGCGCGTTTTAGGCGAAACACCTTCCGATGAAAGTTCCGGTATGTCGCGAGGTCGGTCAAGCCGTATACGGTCTCTTGCGCCAACAGCGCCGCAACCCTGCCGGAAACCGGATATTGCGGATCGTCCGCGTGGGACGCATAGATGCGAAGCGATCCGCCGTGCGTCGGCAGCTCCTCGACGTCGAATATCGTCAGCCCGTGCTTGTCGAACAAGCGGCGGACCGCGGTCAGGGAGAGATAGGAGAAATGCTCGTGATAGATCGTGTCGAATTGGCAGTGCTCGATGAGCTGCATCAGGTGCGGAAATTCCATCGTGATTAGGCCCTTCGGATTCAACGCGACCTTCATGCCCGCGACGAAATCGTTCAAATCCGGCACGTGGGCCAGTACGTTATTGCCAAGCAACAGATCGGCGCGCTTGCCTTGCGCGGACAGGCTCTCGGCGAGGCGCGTCCCGAAGAAATCCACCACGGACGGGATGCCCTTCTCGATCGCGATCGCCGCTACGTTGGCGGCCGGCTCGATGCCCATGACCGGGATCCCCCGCTCGGCAAAATATTGCAGCAGGTAGCCGTCGTTGCTCGCAATCTCCATGACTTGGTGGGACGACGTCAAGCCGAATCTCGCGGTCATCTCTCCGACATAGCGCTCGCAGTGCTCCAGCCAGCTGTCCGAGAAGCTGCTGAAGTAAGCATAGTCCGTGAATATATGGTCCGGCGTTTCGTAGTCCTCGGTTTGCACGAGATAACAATGCTCGCACACGACAACCCGGAGCGGGTACACGTACTCCATGTGGTGAATCGACTTCACGTATGAATTGGCCAGCGGGGAAACGCCAAGATCCAGAAACGGTTGATTAAGTTGCTCGCCGCATAAGCGGCAGGCCTGGCTGAACATGTACGGCCGCCTCCTTCTCGATAAAGCTCTCGATTTGCTGCATTGTGAACCGTTTCATGGCTTGCCCGTCTAAGTAACGGTTGTACCATTCGATCGTCCACGCAATCGCCTCGTCCGCGTTCAGCTTGGGCAGCCAGTCAAGCTCCGACCGCGCCTTTTGGCTGCTGAGCATCAGGTTCTTTGCCTCGTACGGCTGCGAGATCGTCTCGTAATGCACGTCTACCGGCTTATGTAGCCAAGAGCGGCCGCGTTCGATCAAATCCGACACCGACAAGACCGATTGCTCGTCCGGACCGAAATTCCATCCGCCGGCAAACGCCTGCCCGCCCTTCCAGAGCTTCTCGGCCAACGTCAAATAACCGTATAGGCAATCCAACACGTGCTGCCAAGGGCGGGTTGCGCGAGGATAGCGGATGACCAGCGGCCGTCCCGCTTCGGCCGAACGAATCAGGTCCGGAATGATGCGGTCTTTCGCGAAATCGCCGCCGCCGATCACATTGCCGGCACGGGCCGACGCCAACGCCTGATCCGAATGGCTAAAAAACGATTTGATATAAGACGATGTCACGAGCTCCGCGCAGCCCTTGCTGGCGCTGTACGGATCGGAGCCTCCCATGCGCTCGTCCTCTTGAAACGCATGAGCGTTCAAATCGGCGTTGTCGTAGCATTTATCGCTCGTCACGTTCACGATCGCGCGCACGGAATCCGAACTTCTGGCCGCTTCCAGCACATGCACCGTCCCCATCACATTCGTCGCGAACGTGTTCACGGGCTCGTGATACGACGCCCGCACCAGCGGCTGCGCGGCCAAATGCAGCACGATCTCCGGACGTACGCGTTCCATCCATGCCCGGAGCGACGCATAATCGGTAATGTCGCCGTATTCGCTGTCCATGCCTTCGGCGGCTCCGGTTAGCGTATATAGCTGTTCGCCCGGCTCGGGAGCGAAGCCATACCCGTATACTTTCGCGCCGAGCAGCTGCAGGTAAAGCGACAGCCACGTGCCTTTAAACCCCGTGTGACCGGTGACGAGAACCTTCTTGTCCTTCCAGAACGATGCGGTCGTCATTAGGCCCACACTTTCCAGGGAGCTTGGCCCGAAACCCACAGCTCTTCGAGTTTCATTTTATCCCGGAGCGTATCCATCGGACGCCAGAAGCCCGTATGCCTGTAAGCGGACAATTCGCCGTTCCGCGCGAGCGCCTCCATCGGTTCTTGCTCCCAGAGCGTCTCGTCGCCGTCGATGTAGTTCAACACCTCCGGCTCCAACACAAAGAAGCCGCCGTTGATCCAGTTGCCGTCGCCCTCCGGTTTCTCCTTGAAGCCCGTCACCTGTTCGTTGTCCAGCTCGACGGCGCCGAACCGTCCCGGCGGACGAACCGTCGTCACCGTTGCCAGCCGGCCGTTCTTCCGGTGCGCTTCTAGCAAATCGGTGATGTTCACGTCGCTCAAGCCATCGCCGTAGGTAAAACAAAACGGCTCGTCGTCGATGTAGGCGCTCACGCGCTTGAGCCGGCCTCCCGTCATGGAATGATCGCCCGTATCCACGAGCGTCACCTTCCAAGACTCCGAATGATTGCGGTGTACCTGCATCTGATTCGTCCGCATATCGAACGTCACGTCGGACGTATGCAGAAAATAATTGGAAAAGTATTCCTTGATTAAGTAGCCTTTATAGCCCAAGCAAATAATGAACTCGTTGATGCCGTAATGCGAATAATGCTTCATGATGTGCCAAAGGATCGGCTGCGCGCCGATTTCGACCATCGGCTTCGGCTTCACGACCGTTTCTTCGCTTAGTCGCGTACCCAGGCCGCCGGCGAGAATGATCGCTTTCATGTTAGACTCCCTTTCTGGCTGTAAGAAGCAGATCCACGCCGCTGATCGGACTCGGAGCGGCCGACGCAAACTGAATATGGAAGCCCAAGTCGCGAAGATGCCGCACCTGCCGCTGCATGAGTTCTTCATCGACGACGTCATGATTGATGCTCATCGCGATTTGGCCGCCGGCTTCAAGCCAATCGTTCGCGTTCGCTTGATGCAGGATCATGTCGTTCCATTCCTCGGCCGTCACCTCGATGACGGCATAGTTGTATTTCATCCCGTAGGTACGGATTCGCAGTTCTTTCCAGCCGCCTTCCACGACACGATCCGACACGGTATGCAGGTCGGGCAAATACTTCTCGTCCATGCAATAGTTCGTAATCGTGAGCTCCGCGACGCCCCGCTCTTTCAGCATGTTCTTCAACTGCAGGGGATTGCTGCCGCACTTCGCGTTCACGCCAAGGATATGGGCCTCGGTCTCCGATAGACCGACCGACAGGTTGCTGAGCAGCAGCGGACTGAACTGGGTATCGGCCCACGCGTCCAGCTTATATTTATCCCAGAAGATTTTCCGGCTGACTTCCATCGAATTGTTCTTCACTTGGTCCTGCCGCACGGTAACCGATCCGAAATGATAGGTGAACGTATCCCGGCAATAAACGAGTTTATAACCGGCCCGGCGAATCCGGAAGCTGATGTCGTCGTCGGCGAATTCGCCGTAGTAGAACGCCGGGTCGTAGCCGCCGATTTCTTGGAGGAACGGCGTGCGGACCATCAGGACGCAGGGCATTAACCGCACCCGCTCCTCCCATTTGCGCGGATCGGAATGATTGTACCGCTCCGCGAACGCGAACATTTCGTCGAAGGTTTGGTAATCCCCGCTGATTTGCTGCAGATTGCTCATGTAACTGGCGCCCGGCGAGACGTATCCGATCGACGGATCCGATTCGATGCACGCCAGCAAGTTATCCATCCACCTCGCGGTGAATATGCAATCGTTGCCGACGCAAGCCGTGTACGTCCCGCGGGCGGCCTGAATGCCCGCGTTGAACCCGCCCACCACGCCTTGATTTTGGGCCAGATGCACGGGGCGCGCGTTATCGGGAAGCGCGTCGAAGTAGGCTTCCGTCTCGTCGGAGGACGCGTTGTTCACGGCGATCAACTCGAAGTCGATGTGGCCGGTGTACCGATAGATGCTCTCAATGCACAACTTCGTATATTCCAGCTTGTTATACGCCAACACGACGATGCTGACCAACGGCGCGGGCCGCTCGGCCAGCATCGCCTGGCATTCCTCGATCCGCTGTTCGGCCAGCAGTTTGACGTCTTCCCTCCCGGTCATGCGCGCCGCCTTTCGGTAGTAGCGCTCCGCGACCGATTCTTTGCCCAGCAGCTGCTGCACATGCCCCATATTGAATACCAGATCTTCGTAATCGGAATCGAGGGAAAGCCCTTGTTTCAGAATCCGTTCCGCTTCGGCAATCCGCCCCTCGTAAACGGCAATCGCCGCTTTCATCGAACAGGCTTCCGCGTCGATTCCGTCCTCGAGCTCCAATTGCGTCAGCAACGACCAGGCTTCTTCGAAACTGCCCTGGTTGATTTTATCTAAAATGACGGCTTTATTCATAGGCCAAATGCTCCATTCCAAGTAGAGGTCGACTGATTCCTATCCCTTATATCGGATCGGATTCGGCCAAAATGAATGCTCGCCCCTACTCGGCCGCCGGAGAAAATGGGACCGGGTATTAACTTCGCGCGCGATCGTGACGAAAATAAAGATACATGACATGAAGGGGTTTTGATGGTGCTGTTATCCGTTTGCATGATTGTCAAAAACGAAGAAAAAGTTCTGACGCGTTGTTTGGACAGCATCCGGTCGCTCGCCGATGAAATTATCGTTATCGATACCGGTTCCACCGACCGTACGAAGGAAATCGCGCGCTCGTATACGGATCGGGTGTACGATTTTCAATGGATAAACGACTTTGCGGCAGCGCGTAACGAAGGCATTCGGCGCGCGACGTCCCGCTGGGTGCTGGTCATGGACGCGGACGAATATTTCCCGCCGGCCGAGGCCGACAAAATGCGCCGGTTCCTCGAGAACGAAACGCCGGTCAAAGGCATCGTCTATGCCGTCAACATCGTCAACTTGATGGGGGAATCGGAAGCGAAGAGCACGTCCATGAACACGGCGGAGGTCGCGCGGTTATTCCCGAACCATCACAACGTGTTCTACACGCGTCCCATTCATGAGCAGCTCTGCTCGCTGGACGGCACCGCGTTGCAATTCATGCTGGCCCAGGGCTCGCTGTTCCATACGGGCTATCTCAAGGAAAACCTCGACGCCAAAGACAAGCTCAATCGAAATGCCAGCATCTTCACGGAATTGAAAAATAAAAAAGGGTTCTCCGCCTATGATTACTATACGATCGGCAACGAGAAGGCCGTTAAGGGCGATTACGCGAGCGCGATTTATTATTACGAGCGGGCCTTGAAAAAAGGCGAAAAGCTGTCCGGCTCCTCCTGGTATTGCCGCTGCGTCATCTCGTTGATTCAATCGTTTCTGACGCTCAGACGCGTTAACGATGCATGGACGGTTGTCGAAACCAAGCTGATCCGGTGGAACGCTTATCCGGACTATCATTCCTTGAAAGGATCGATATTCTTCTATCTCGGTCTCTTCCAAGAAGCCAAGCAGTCCTATACGGAGGCCTATCAAGCCGCCGAAAGCATGGCGAAGAAGTCGGATGTCTTTTGGCTGGACAGCCCCGCCCATGCATCGACGTTTCCTTTTCGGACGTTGGCCGATATCGCCAATCAAGAGAACGATGCGGACAAGCACATTTATTACTTGACCAAGCTTCTTATCCAGAACCCCTACGATTACAATGCGCTCAGCCAGTTGATCGAAGTCTTGCTCGTGACGCAGCCGACGGACGCGATCATCAAGCTGCTCTGCGAAATCGGAGACGCCGACGATCTGAAGTACCAATTGTTCTTATTCAAAGTCGCGCTCGCGCTCGGCGTGCGGGAACTCGCTTCCTATATCCGCGACAAAATGGAGGACAGCTGGTCCGAGCTCGATGCCTTCTCCCGGCTGTCCTACGCGCTGCTGGTCCAAGACGAGGCCATGTTCTCCGCGGCGTTCGACGGCATTGCGGCCGCCGGCCCTTCTAATCAGGACGAGCTGCCCGTCCTATGCGCGGTGGCCGCCGCGGCTTGGGACAACCCGGCTTACGTCGAACGCCTTCCCCGGCCGGAGGATCCGGACATTGCGGCCGGTTATGACCTCTACGAGCACATCGTGAAAGGCGAAGCAGTCGATGCCAACGCCCAAGTCTATCTCTTTTTGACCAAATGCTATCTCTACCGCTTCTATGATCCCTACGATCGGTTCGTCGAACGGTACAGCAATGCGGACGTCACCAACCTGCTGGCCAATTTCTTCTATGGCAAGAAGCAGTTCGAGGTCGCGCTCCAATACTATTCGATCTTGCTGAGAAATGGCGAATTAAGCGCAACCAGCCTCGAAAATTTGGCCCATTATCATTTGTCCCGCGAATATATCGAGGATGGACTGGAATTCTTGGAGTCGACCTTGAACCAGCGTCCGGAGTTCATTCATCTCTATACGTTCTATCTCCGCTATTGCCCGGATGCCGACAAGAAGAAAGCCTTCCTGCGGCAGCACGCGGACCGCATCTCGCACTTCCGCAAGGTTCCCGCATTCGCGCGGTTGCTGAACGCTTAACGCTTGCGTGATTCACCGCAAAAAAAAACCTCTTACGCGATTTCACGCGGTAAGAGGTTTTTTTGCGGTCCGACAATCGCGGCGCTATTTTCTTTTATCGAAGAATAGGCTGCTTTCAACGAAATCCGAATCGTAGACCCGCTTTTGCATTTTGGAGAAATGAATCTTATACAGCGACTCCGAGGCTTCGCCGCGCAGCTGTTCCATGCGCCTCATCAAGACTTCGTCATAACGCATCAGCTTTCGGACAATCGCCCGGTCCGACTCCTCGAGCGGAACGCCGGATCCAAGCGCGGCCAAGGCCCTTTCGCGCAAGTCGACCAGCTCTACGAACCGTTCATAGTCCGCATCCGCCAGCTGTCCCATAATGGCTTCCGTCATTTCATCAAGTTCAATTAATGCCTGAACGCTCACGGATTCGCTCCTAGTTGCCGACAGCGACAGCCGTCTTGGATAGTTGTCTCCAGCTCTCCCTCAGCTGTTCCAGATGAGCCAGAACTTCGACGGCGTACGAAGCTTCTTTTTTCAAATTCGCTTGAATCAAGTTATGCAGCAGATATTCATAGATCCTAACCAGATCCTTGGAAATCGCATAATCGAAATTCAACGAACTGATCAGCTCGTGAATGATCGCCTCGGCTTTGCATAAGTATTTGTTCGCGGTCTCCCGCTGCTGCTGCTGAATGCCCTCGATGCCTTGCTTCGTGAAGCGAATGGCGCCATCGTAGAGCATCAGAACAAGCTGGATCGGCGTCGCAGTTTGCGCGGACGACTGTTGGTATTTCTGTTGAGGTGATAGCATGAATCCGGTTCCTCCTTACAAACTAAGCATAGTTCGAGAATGCCGACGCTTGCGAGCTGTATCTGTTCATCGCCGTTTCCATGGCCGAGAATTGTTTATAATACTGGTCTTCCTTGCGCTGCAGCAAGGCATCCTGGTCCGAGATTTGTTTCGCGATCGTCCGCAATTGCTCGCTTAGCATGGAGCTCGCGATGAACGAGCCGTTTTTGTCCGTGCTGTAGGAGGAGGTACCCGCCTTGTCCGTCATGCCCTGCAGGGCCGTAAGGACCGTCGAGCTTAGCTTGGTCACCAAGCCGGAACTCGTGCTTGCGGGATCGCTTGCATTGCCGCCCGATCCGTTGAACAGCTTGGCGATGCTGTCGGGATCCTCCGTTATGGCTTGGCGCAGCTTATCTTCGTCTTCGATGACGAGCTTGCCGTAGTCGGTCCATTTGCCCGTCGAGATGCCGATGGATTGGATGCTGATGCTCTTCCCGCCGCCAAGATCAAACCCCGTCACCATCGCGGTTCTCATGCTGGTCACCATGGAGGACAGGATCGAGTCGTTCCCGAGGAGGCCGCTTTTCGCCTTCGTCTCCCAGAGCTCCGCCTGCTTGTCGGACATCGCGTCTTGTTCTTCCTGGGTCAACGGCTGATAATCGCGATACAACGGCTCGTTCAGCTTGCCGTTGACCTGATCCAGAATGGCGTTGTAGTCGCTGATGAAGGACTTGATCGTGTCGACGATTTTATCCACGTCAACGGTAGAAGAGATCACGGAATCGCCGCCCGTGCCCGTGGCGGACTTCAACAGCAGGCTGACGCCGTTCACCGTGACGTTATTCGACTGCGAAGTGAAGCTCAGCCCGTTCACGGAGTAATTCGCATCGACGCCATCCACGTGGTAGGCGGCATCGGCCGTTCCTAATCCCGTGATGACCGCATTCTTATCGATCGGGTTGCCTCCCGAATCCGTACCTGACTGATTGCCGGTCTTATTATTCGTAATCGATAACCGGCCGTTAGCATACATGACGGTCGCATTGATGTCCTTGTCGGCATTGATGCGGGCAATGACCGTATCCGTGGTGTCCCCCGCTACGATGTCGACTCTCTTGCCGTTCACCGTAATGTACTGCCCGGGGTTACTCGCATCATAGGCTAAAGGATCCGCCGAGGTGGCATACACGTTTCTCGCTGCGGTGGCGACATTATCCACCTTCACCGACATGGTGCCGGAGGCCACACTGTTGGCGGACGTAATGGAAACCGCTGCCGTATTTCCCGTGACCTCGGCCTTTTTGGCCGTCAGGGAGGACATCGTGTTATACTTGGACATCTTGTTGTTGCGGAAGTCTACCAGCGAGGTCGCGACGTCCCGGTACGCTTCTTGCTTCCACGTAATCGACGTCTGCTGTTTGACCAGCTTGTCCCGCTTGCCTTGCTCCGCCTTCATCAAGGTCTTGACCATGGAATCGATATCCATGCCGGAGCTAAGCCCCGTTATGCGCATTGTCATTGCTCTTCCCCCTCCGTAACGATTAGACGCGGTGATCGACCAGGATGCCCGCGATTTCCATCAGCTTGGCCGCGACGTCGAGCGTCTTCTCCGGCGGCACTTCCCGAATCAACTCGCCGGTATCCTTATCCATGACTTTAATCATGATGGTGTTGGTTTCTTTATGTACCGAAAGATGGAGCGATGTTTTGGGGCCTTCCATCGCCTTGATGGCTTTGTCCAGCATTTTGATCTTCTGTTCGTCCCCGGCTGAAATCTTGGCTCCCCGAAGCTCGGCCAGCTGCATCCCTTCCGTTGTGTTGATCGTCGACGATACGCTTTGTTCGCCAGTCGTCTGGGTAGCCTTGTCCAAACCTTGGGCGCTCGTGCCTGAATCCGAGGACACAAACCGGCTGGAAGTGACAGAAGAAACATTCATGGACATTGAGATACGACCCCTTCCGTTGAATAACGCTTTACCCTATATATCGGTACAGGCCGGCCATTCCTTAATATATCCAGCTTGAACTTCGCGTGTTGTCCACCGGCGTTCAAGCAGATCGAAATCAAGTCTTTATACCTATGTTATCGACAAAAACAGCAGCTCCTTGAAGGCTTATTAACCCTTCAGGGCCGACAATCTGGCTTTAGCCTTCTCATAGCCCAGCTCCCCGGCACGCTTCAAGCAGTCCAGCGCTTCCCCCGTCCGTCCGAATATCTCGTAATAGACGGCCAGATTGTATAAAGCCAGATAGGATCCGGTTCCTTCTACGGTGTCGTATCGATCGGTCTCGCCGAGCGCAATGCTCCTCAAGTAGGAGGCCTCGATTTCCGGCAGATAGGCGATATAACGACCCGGATCGCTTAAGACAAGCTCCAGATAGAACACGCCGCAGGCAAAATGATAGTCCGGGAACGACTGCACCCAGGACAACCGCAGGTTAATCATCGAGAGCACCGCTTCATAGCGCTTAGCATCCTTTAAAGCATATATATATTGAACGGCCGCGTTCGGCGCGTATCTTTCTCTTCCATGCAAGCGGCGAAACGCGCGTTCGAAATAATGGCAAGCACGCTCCAAATCGTTCACGCCTTGATACTCTTTGCCCAGTTGGTAGTTTACGTAAGCATCGTTCGGTTTCATTGCGGCTTCCGCGAGAAGAATGGGAATGTTCCGCGCGGACTTATCGGTATGCAAATACCCGTCGTGCAGCACCGCAATCGGCACGTTGACGCGCGGCAGCCCGGATACGGCTTGTTCATGAATTCTTCCCTCGAATCGAACCTGGGAGGGAAGCAGGCGCGTGATATAGCCCTTCGCATGGCCTTCGCCTTCTTGTTCCGACGTCAAGCTCACGACTTCGATGCGCCCGAGATGCTTGGTTTCCTGCAGCAGACCGTCCATGGCTTGCCTATCGAACCGAACGATGTATTCGTCCGCATCCAGTACGAGATTCCACTCCGACACGGACTGATCCAACGCGTAGTTGCGCGCGGCCGCGAAATCGTCCTGCCACGCAAAGTCAAAGACGCGCGCGCCGAAGCGCTCCGCGATTTCTTTGGTTCGGTCCGTCGATCCCGTATCCACGATAATGATGTCATCCATATAGGGCGATGCGCTTTCGAGGCAACGGGCGAGCTTCGCCTCCTCGTTGCGTACGATCATGACGAGGGCCAAGCGGATAGGCATGATTCAACCACCTTGTTGATATAAGGATAGGAAAGGAAAAGGGCCTTAGATGGATATCTAAGGCCCCCTTTGCTGCTGCGACCGAAGCGTCGATTAACGGAGCAGCGACAGCACGCCTTGCGGCGCGGAGTTCGCTTGCGCCAGCATCGATTGCGACGCTTGCAGCAAGATGTTGTTTTTCGTCAGGCTGACCATCTCGCTAGCCATATCCGTATCGCGGATGCGGGACTCGGAAGCCGTCAGGTTTTCCGTTGTCGTGCCCAAGTTATTGGACGTGTATTCCAGACGGTTTTGAACCGCACCCAGCTTGCCGCGTTCCGTGGCAACTTGCGTGATTGCGTCGTTGACAGCCGTCAGCGTAGCGTTGGAAGCAAGGCCTTTGAAGCTTGCCGTCACGATCGAACCGATGGCGATTTGCGTGCCTTTGTCGTCCGTTACGATCGTAGCGCCCGCCGTGATGGAAATACCGTTGAACGTCGTGTTGTTCAAGATATTGTCGATTTGCGAGGACAGAGCGGCTACCTCGGTCGTAATGTTGGTTTTATCGTTCGTTTGGTACGTGCCGTTCAAACCTTGGATCGTCAGTTCTTTCACGCGGCTCAGCATCGCGGATACTTCGTTCAGCGCGCCCTCGGCCGTTTGCACGAACGAGATCCCGTCTTGCGTGTTGCGCTGCGCTTGTTCCAGACCGCGGATTTGACCGCGCATGTTCTCGGAGATCGACAGACCCGCAGCGTCGTCGGCTGCACGGTTGATGCGAAGACCCGAGGACAGCTTTTCCATGTTTTTGGAAGCTGCCGCATTGTTCAGGCCCATGTTGCGGTGCGTGTTCAATGCGCTGATATTATGGTTGATAATCATTGAAGTTTCCTCCCTGAATGTCTTATAATGGCCCGCATCCTTGCGGTAAGGCGATGAAAGGTCGGCCGCCCTTGATCGACTCTATCTTATATATCGGAAACGATTCGCATTACTTTAGAGCTATATCCAGCGTTCCGACAATATATTTAACGCTTCCTTTCGACCGAGCGATAAAAAGGGAGCTTCCCGCCAGTCATCCGAGATGACCTTCGGGAAGCTCCCTTTTGTTCTCATTCCGCTAAGATAGATTAACGGAGCAGCGACAGCACGCCTTGCGGCGCGGAGTTCGCTTGCGCCAGCATCGATTGCGACGCTTGCAGCAGGATGTTGTTCTTCGTCAGGCTGACCATCTCGCTAGCCATATCCGTATCGCGGATGCGGGACTCGGAAGCCGTCAGGTTTTCCGTCGTCGTGCCCAAGTTGTTGGACGTGTATTCCAGACGGTTTTGAACCGCGCCCAGCTTGCCGCGCTCAGCCGCAACCGCGGTGATCGCGTCATTGACCGAGGTCAGCGTAGCGGAGGAAGGCGTAGCCGCGCTGAGGTTCTTGAAGCTTGTCGTCGTGATTGCGCCGATCGAGATTTGCGTGCCTTTGTCGTCCGTTACGATCGTAGCACCTGCCGTGATCGTGATGCCGTTGAACGTCGTGTTGTCCAAGATGTTGTCGATTTGCGAGGACAGGGCGGCGATCTCGGTCGTGATGTTCGTGGTGTCGGTCGATTGGTACGTACCGTTCATCCCTTGGATCGTCAGTTCCTTCACGCGGCTCAGCATCGCGGATACTTCGTTCAGCGCGCCCTCGGCCGTTTGCACGAACGAGATCCCGTCTTGCGTGTTGCGCTGCGCTTGTTCCAGACCGCGGATTTGACCGCGCATGTTCTCGGAGATCGACAGACCCGCGGCATCGTCGGCTGCACGGTTGATACGAAGACCGGAGGACAGTTTTTCCATGTTTTTGGAAGCGGCTGCGTTGTTCAGGCCCATGTTGCGGTGCGTGTTCAGCGCGCTGATATTGTGGTTGATAATCATCGTCGTTTCCTCCCTGAGTACCTAAAATAGCCCGCATCCTTGCGGTAAAGCCGATGAGAGGTCGGCCGCCCTCGATCGCTCTATTTTATATATCGGAAAGGAAGCCCATTATTTTAGTCGTTCGGTTGAATAAATTTCTTGTATTGGCTGCGAAGATCCGTCAAGGCCGGCATGGAGCTTAACGCTTCCTTGTTCGTATCCGCGATCGCGACGAACAATTCTTTGCGCAGAATGCCGACCTCTTTCGGCGCCGTGATGCCCAGCTTCACGCCGTCGGCAAGCACGTCCAGCACCGTAATTTCAATATCGTTGCCGATCATGATGGTCTCGCCCTTCTTACGGCTCAGCACTAGCATGACGCTTCCCCCTTATTGCCGGACGGCGGCGAAAATAACGCATGCTTCGTCCGGTAGGAAGTATGTTGAAGAATGACTTGGGCGGCCTGTCGATTGGCCGTATTCCAGACGATCGGAGCCGCCAGGTTAGCCGTCGCTTCTTCGAGCTTGTCTTTTACGGTGACGATGTTCAAGACGCGTACTTGTTCCGGGGAAGGCTGCCCCAGCTCGTGCAGCATGTTCGACTCCAGCTCGAATTCGTAATCGGGGAAAAAATCGAAGGGCGACGTCACGATGAAAGACAGACTCCCCTCTTCGACCGACTGCAGCACATAAAACGGACTGTCTTCAATGGAAACGAGCGTATACCGCTTATGCTGGGGGAATCCCGGAATGCCCGACGGGAAAACAATCCATTGGTGATCTTCAATCTCGATCTGGCCGAACCTGGTGGTCTGTAAAATCATGGCGTCCCTCTCTCCTTTAAACCAAGTCTCGCTGGCGAATAAACGTGGAAGAGCCATAGCTCGTTTGCACGATGCCATAGCTCTTCCGTCGTACGCTATCCTGAAGGCAATTATACCATTAAATCCACAATCGGCGGCGGCGTAACCGTGACTTTCGGGTAGCGCTCCATCGTGTAACGCACCTTGCCCGGCGTGAATTGAATATCGGGCTTCCGATGAGGCTCCACGTCGATCGATACCTTCCACGGTTTCACTTCGATATCGGGCTTGCGCACCTCGAACGACACCTTCGTATTCAGGCGCGAGGCGGGACCGAAGACGGGAAGGGCAGGCCGCTGACGGGTGATCGACGCGTAAGCAAGGTCCGGAATCGGGTTGGCCTTGTTATTCGCCAAATCCCCGATGCTGCGCCACTTCTCGTTCACGGACGCAATATGCTGCGCCACGTAGCTCGTCGTCTGGGACATCAACCGCTTGGCCAAGCCCTCCGGCCGTCCTCCGTTGATCGCGTCCCACGTCGCCGACTGGTCGATCGTCATGACCGGCTTGTACGACTGCGCTTCCGTCGGCGGCCTGTCCGTATGCACCTCGACCTCGGCGCGCTCCGAACGGATCGTCCTTGCGCCCCATTCCGTCCGAATGCCGAGAATGGCGGTTTGGCTCGTGATTTGAAGCTGCGGCAGCCTCATCTTAGTTCAAGAAATTGACCAGCGAAGGCGTAATGATCTTCGCCCCGACCGACAACGACGCCTGGTAGATGTTCTGGCTGACCGTGGAGTCGATGTAGAGCTGGTCCATGTCCGCGTCCTCGGTCTTCGACTGCAGCGCGGTCAAGCCGACGTTCATCTCTTCCATCCGGTTCTGCATGAGCTCGGTCCGGTTCGTTTTCGCGCCGTTCTCCGAGCGGGCGGAGATGATCTTGTTCATGCGCGACTTGACGTTATCGATCTCGGCGGTGACCGCCGAATAGTTGCTCGACTGGAGCGCGCCCGACAACCGGTCGAACATCGAGAAGACGTTGTCCGTCGTGCCTGCGGGATCCGCATCGCCGAACACTTGGTTCGCCGTCATGTTGACGTCGATCGTAATGCCCTGGCCGATCTCGTACGTGACCGCGCCGGCATCGGCCGACACGGTCTTCGGATCCGTTCCGGACGGGTACGGCTGCTCGTCGAACAGCTGCCCGCCGAAGACGAACTTGCCGTTGAAGCTGCTGTTGGCGATATCCGTCATTTGGTTCTTCAGCTCGGCGATTTCCTTGTTAATGGCGTCGAGGGAATCCGGCGTGTTCGTTCCCGTGCCCGCCTGAACGGCCAAATCGTTCACGCGCTGCAGCACCTGCGTCGCCTGGTCCATCTGCGTATCGTAAAAGTCCAACCACGACAGCGACGACGAAATATTGTCCTGATACTGCGTATTCGCCGTCAGATCGGACCGGTACCGCAGTCCGTAGGTGAGGCCGACCGGATCGTCGGACGGCTTGTTGATTTTGCGCCCCGTCGAGATTTGATCCTGCTGGATCGCCATCTTGCGCATGTTGCTATTCAAATTCTGGATGAGCCGCGAACTTGTCATGTTCTGGGTGACCCGCATCGACATGGTTAGTTGCCTCCCTGCTTATCGGCCGACCGATCCGGTGCCGTTAATTAATTTATCCAAGGTTTCGTCGATGACCGTCATGAACCGGGCGGCCGCGTTATAGGCGTTCTGGAACACGATCATGTCCGACATTTCCTCGTCGAGCGACACGCCGCTGACCGATTGTCTCGCGCTGTCGGCTTGGGTGACGAGCGTATTCGCGTTATCGTATTGCCGGTTCGCCTCTTGCGCCTGAATGCCGATCGCGCCGACCATGGAATTGTAGAAGACGCCCATCGTCGCCTGCGTCACCGGTCCGCCGGTCGACGTTTGATCGAACGAGAACTTCGTGTCCTTCAGCTGGGAGATCAGAAGCGCCAGCGTATTGTTGCCCTTCACCGCGGACGTGCCCGTCGCGTCCGTCGTCGTCCGCATGGACACGGCGATTTTGTTGCTGTCGGTCTCGATCGCGGGATTGAGCCGGATGCTCGCGGCCGTGATGCCCGTCGCGCCGGACGTCGTGGCGAACGTGAAAAAATCCTCGCCTTTCGCGGCCGGCGATTCGTTCGTAAAGCCGAGCTGATGCAGGCCGTTGATGCCTTTGACGGTGACGACCTGATCGGCGGCCAGCGTGACGCCGTTATAGGTGGAGCCTTTCGGAATGGTAACCTGCAGGTCGCCTTCGGCCAGCGTTCTGGCGATGGTATCCAGCTGGTCCTGGTAGCCCTTCACGTACTGGTCGCGGGACACGATCGTCCCGTACAGGTCGCCGTTGTTCAAATCGCCCGAAGCATAGGCCGCCTCGACCCCCGCCGAGGTCAAATCCGTCACCTGCTCGCCGGCCACGAGCGCGGTGCCGCCCATGGCGATCGTGTAGCCGTCGCCGCTCTCGGACACGTTGACGTTCATCATCTTGGACAATTGGTCCGCGTACAGGTCGCGCTGGTCCCGAAGGTCGTTCGCGCTGTCGCCGGTGGATTCGTTGCGCTTGATCTGCACGTTCAAATCCGCGATGGAATGCAGCAGAACGTTCGCCTGCTGGACCTTCGTGTCGATCGAGCCCGTCAGATCGTCGCTCAGGCTCTGCAGCTGCTTGGCCGTCTGGTTGAAGGAGTCGGCGAGCGCCAGCGCGTTTTGCTTCACGATCTCGCGGTTGGTCGTATTGTCCGGATCCTTGCTCAGGTCGGACCAGGCCGACCAGAAGTTGTCCAGCACCGTGCGCAGTCCCGTCTCGGACGGCTCGTTCACGATCGTCTCCAGCTTGCTCAGCGTATCCGACCGCACTTCCCAGTTGCCCAAATATTTGTTCTCGTCGCGGTACTGCGTGTCGAGGAACGCGTTGCGGACCCGGTTGATCGCCGTGGCTTCGACGCCGGTGCCGATCTGCCCCGCCGCCGCGGAATGGGTCATGCCGAACGCTTCGATCGGACGGGTCGCCTGGATTTGAACCCGCTGACGGGTGTAGCCCTCGGTGTTCGCGTTGGAAATATTGTGGCCCAGCGTGCCGAGTCCGACCCGCGTCGTCAGCAAGCTGCGCTTGGCCGTCTCGATGCTGTGAAACGTGGACGTCATCCTCTCGCCCCCTTCGTCATCTTCTCTGGTCGTACCGCGCGTAGGACGGTTTGCCGTACGGCGCGTGCCGCGGATGTTGGTACGTATATTGGCTGTTCGGGTCGTCGCTTAGGAGATCGATCGTATAGTCGATGAACTTCAGCGACTGCTCGATCAGCTGCTGGTTCAGCTGGGTCGCGTGCTTCAGCTCGTCGAGCAGGCTCGTCAGCCGCCCGTGCAGCTCGATCAGCCGCGATTTCTCGTGGGGCGACGTGACGGTCTTGATCATCTCGCTGATTTTGCCGCCCTTGTACCGCAGCATGCCGACGGACGTGAAGTATTGTCCCGACAGCCGCATGCGCTGGGCTTCCAGCTCCTCCGCCGCCTTGAGCAGCCTGCGTTCCTTCTGGATCGTGGCATTGAGCAGCTCCACCTGGTTGCCGACCAGGTAAGGCGTCTTCTCCTTCGCCAGCGCGAGCAGCCGCTCGTATACTTCCGCCTGCTGTTCCAGCGTGGCGATGATCGTCTCGACGTTCACGGAAAACCCACCTATTCTTGTTTGTTAGTTTTCAGGTAAGGCAGCAGCTTCTCGGCGATTTTGCCGGATTCCACGCGGTAGGTGCCGGAGCTGACGGAAGCCTTCAGCTCGTCGATCCGCTTGGCCCGCTCGGGATCGGCGACGCGGCTGACGGACAGCATTTCCTGTGCCTGCGCGGAGATTTGGACCTCGTCCGTTTTCCGTTTGCGGCCGACGTTTCCGGCCTGCTGCTCGTTCTGCTTCTGGTACGGATTCACCGCGCCGATGCGCTGCGTATGGTTGATTTTCATGTTTAATCCCTCCAACAATTCGAAAAACCGATTCGCCGATACCACTATTATCGGCAATTCGATGCGATTATTTATAGCGATTCGAAACCATAGAAAATGCCCGGCAAAGGCGGACGACGAGCCGCTGTGCCGGGCATGGAAGCGCATGAAGCGATAAATACGTTCAGTTGTTGTTCCGGTTTCGGTACAAGGAAGCCGCGGAACCGGAGGAATGGTACGCTTCCTTGTCGTCCTTCTCGTCCTTGTCCGACAAGCCCATCTTGGCGCGGCCGACTTCGTTCAGCAGCTTGGCCCGGCAGCTCTCGCACTGATTGTGCTCGCGGATCAACGTGCCGCACATCTCGCACGGGTACATCAGGTTCGGCGCGCCGACCAGCGAGATCCGGCCTTCTTTGATAAACTTCGTGATCTGCTTGATGCTTACGTCCGTAGCCGCGTTCAATTCGGTGATATTGGCGCCTCTATGTTTACGAAGATAGTCCGCGCACAGCGCATATTCGTTGTCGATGGCCTTGATGCAGGCGGGGCACACGTCGCGAAAGTTCTTGGCGAACAGTTTGCCGCAGCGGGGACAGTTATCGAGTTCCATCTTGCATGCTCCCTTCCAGGTCGCGATTCGTGACTCCATATTATCGCAAATATAGCCAAAATTCATCCTTTTTTTTGGACGGGACCGGGAAGGACGGCATGCGAAACGGACGGGCGGCGCATAGAGGGGGAGCTTAAGGCGCCTCCTGCTAGGAGCGGGCCACCGTCAACGCGTAAAGGAGCCCGGGCGCCGCACAGAGGGGAGCTTAGGGCCTCTCCAACTAGGAGCGGGCCAGCGTCAACGCGTAAAGGAGCCCGGGCGCCGCCTAGAGGGGAGCTTAGGGCCTCTCCAACTAGGAGCGGGCCACCGTCAACGCGTAAAGGAGCCCGGGCGCCGCATAGAGGGGAGCTTAGGGCCTCCGGCTACGAGCGCGCCACCGTCAACACGTACACGTCGAACCGGAGTCCGGGCGCCGCCTGCCCGATTCCTTCTGCCAAGGCTTGCGCGCAGGCGTTCGCCGTGCTGCCGGTCGTGTAAATGTCGTCGACCAGCACGAAGCGGCAGCGCCCGTCCCGGCCGGCCGTCTCAAGCATGCGGGCCAGCTCGGCCTCGTCGGCCTTGAAGAGATTCCGCGTGTCGCGCAGCCGGGCGCCTCGCGTCTTGGCGCTCTGCTTCGCGCTATGCCGCGTGCGCCGCAGCGCGTCGAAGAGCGGGATGCCCTCGGCCTCCCCGAGGCGGGCGGCGAGGCGTTCCGCCTGGTTGAAGCCACGCTCGAGGAGCCGCGCCTCGCTGACGGGCACCGGGATAACGGCGTGGACGGGACGGGGACCCGCCTCCCGGAAACGCTCGGCCGCGAGGCCGCGGTAGGCCGCCGTCAGCAATTCCCCGAGCAGCGGCTCGAGCGCCTCGTGGCCGCGATACTTATACAGCGCGAGCCATTCCCGGATCGTCGAATCGTACCGGACGGCCGACCGGTTCGCGACAAACGCCGTCCGCGTCCGGCGCGCGCAATCGGGACACTGCTCCGGCCGGCCGCATACGGGGCAATACACGCGGGCGATCCAAGGAATGGACCGAAAACATCGCTTGCACAAACAGCCGAGCGCCCCCTGCCGCCCCGGTTCGCAGCGGTTCCCGCAAACCGCGCAGCCGCTCCCGCCGGCGGCCAGCAAGGACGTGAACAGCGGAAACGCTTTGCGGAGCGACTGCCACAGATCTCCGGTCGTCATCGCCCGCTCACCGTCCTTCCTTGCCGAGCAAGTAACCGCGGCGCCCGGCGATGCGGTTCATGCCCCGAATCTGGGCGATCGCCGCCTGCTGGGCGCGCGTCCGCTCCGGCGCGCAAAAGTAGACGCTGCCCGCGGGATCGTCCTTCGACCTGCCGGCGCGGCCGGCCATCTGGATGAGCGAGGCATCGTCGAACAGCTTGCCGTCCGCGTCGAGAATGAAGACGTCGCTCTTCGGCACGGTGACGCCCCGCTCCAAGATGGTCGTCGTGACGAGCAGCCGGATGGCGCGGGCCCGGAATTGCCGAACCTTCTCCGCGCGGTCGGGATCCTGCGACGACGTGCCGGCGACGGGGACGGACGGGAACGCGGTCCGCAGCTTCGCGACGAGCGGCTCGACGTCGCGGATCTGCTGGACGAACACGAACAGCTGCGCGCCGCGCTCGAGCGACCGCCCAAGCGCGGCGGTCAAGCTCCGCGGAAGGCCGCGCAGCAGCAGCTTCCGCACGGGCGGGATGCGAAGCAGCGCCGGCACGGGCAGCGGATGCCGGTGAAACCGCACGGGCACCCGCACATGCGCCAGCCGGCCGAGCCTGGCTTCCATGCGGAGGGAGGCCGGCGGCGTCGCGGACAGCAGCACGTGGGTGCCATGCGGCGCGCGAACGTGCTCGGCGGCGAAGTGCAGCATCGGATCGCCGTGATAGGGAAACGCGTCGATTTCGTCGACGATGACCAGCTCGAAGCCTTCGCGGAAACGGAAGAGCTGATGCGTCGTGGCCAGCGTGATGTCGCCCTGCTCCCAGCGCTGCTCGCTGCCGCCGTAGAGCGTGACGACGGCCGCGGCCGGAAACGCTTTGCGGATCCGGGGGTCCAGCTCGAGCACGACGTCCCGCCGGGGCGTCGCGATGAGCGCCCGCCCGCCGCGGGCGAGGCAGGACTCGACCAGCGGAAAAATCATTTCCGTCTTGCCCGCGCCCGTTACCGCCCAGAGCAGAAACCGGCGCTTCGCGCCGCGCCGGCCGGGCGGCGCGTTGATGTAGGCGAGCGCTGCGGAGGCCGCTGCCGTTTGGGCCGGGCTGAGGCCCCAGGCGGCCAGGTTCGGGGCGGACGCCTGCGGCGGGCGCGAGCCCGGGGGCGGAGCAGCCGCGGCCAGGT
>NZ_JAGGDJ010000002.1 GCF_017652985.1 Paenibacillus artemisiicola | reverse complement strand
CTCATTGCTCATCCTCCCGCATGCAATATAGTCGAGCAAGCCTTGCTGTAACAACTTAATTATAAGAGTCCTAAAAAAGGATGAAATATCACTTTTCTGCCATTGATAGCACTTTCATATCTGATTCTCGGTTGAGATCGCATTAAGATCGAACGACATCACGTGTTACCGCATTTTCCTACACCAAAAAAACCATCGTGCTAAAACGATGGTTTTTTAATGCGAGATCGTTTGGGAAAGCCAAATCTTGAGCTGCTTGGGCAGCAGAATACACGGTGAAAGAAGCGCCAAAACCTAAGAATTCAAGAATTTATAGGTAGTTTTTTCGATTAACTTTATTCTTTTTTCGTTATTCAAATAACGTCCTAGCGTTAAGCCGTTTGAATGATAGCAATGTGCGTAACTCTTAATTACACGTCCATCCTTCATAATAAATTGATATTCATCTTCATGTGGTCCCTTACCTAAATAAAAATGAATCCCTCCTATTTCCTCTACTTTATAGGCCTCAATCCGTTTTATTTCAGCTATTTCAATGTCGGCACGCTTCCTAAAAAATATGTACTTGCTCATCTTTTCGCCTTCAATTACCCAGTAGTATCCGAATTGCAGCCCGATCGTTCCGAGGCCGGCTGCCGTCGTGTCTGGATTGGGCAATCGTGTCCCGTTCGTTGAATGATTTTTTCTTGTGCTGCTGGTTTTTCAACCCGTCTTATCAGTTTATGAACGGGGCGGGAAGAGTGCCCTAAGCAAGGACGACTAACGCAAGTAACGATTTCGGATAACCCCTACATGATGAAGCTCGTGTCCTGCCATGCCGTAAGCGAGGGCGCGCGCCGTAATGCTTGCGTTGTTGGCTGTGCCCTTGCGGGACCACGCCTCCGGCGGCAACCCGCGCAGCAGCGTGATCGTCGCTTGCCGTACGGCCCGGTAGTCTTCGGCCAATTGCGCGGTTGTCCAGCTTCCGAAAGGCGAAATGAACAATTCCTGGTCGAAACCGGGCAGCGCCGTCTCATCCCCTCTTGCAAATCGGAGCAGCCGGTAGGACATGACGCGTTCACTGTCTGCGATGTGGCCCACGACTTCCTTCAGCGTCCATTTTCCTTCCGCATACCGATAGGCGCTCTGGCTTTCGGTCAACGATGCCAGCAGCTCGGTCATTTGCTTTTCCTGGGCGAGCAGAATGTCGATGATGTTGCCTTCGGGCACCAACCGGATATACTCGCCGGCGTCTCCTGCGTATTCTTCTTCTGACGCTCTTTGGTTCATGCGTAGTCACCTTTCTCTGAAGATATAGAAAACGAAAAGGCGCTTTCCAATTGCGCTGCCGCGATTTTTTCGCGAAAATCGCCTCTTCGGCATAGCTAATGAATTCGCGAGAGAATAGAACTTCCCTTCCATCAGTCGAGAATAAGCAGCCACTAAGTCGGTTGACCGCCACGCTAAATTGCCCGTTCGCACAGCGGCGGCTGCCGATCGTTCTAAGGCCGGCTGCCGTCGTGTCAGGATTGAACTATCGGGTTCCGCAATGAAAACCGTACACTAGCAATAAAGGAAAAACAGCTGGCCACTATGCATTCCACGTTATCGCAAGCCACAAGTCGGCAATGGAATTTTCGCCGAAGAATAGTTTCAACTCTCCCTTCGGTTTTGCCGGCAAGGCTATGCCGGTTGCTCCGCCGGTAAGCTTGCCGATCAGCAAGTTGGACAGTTCTGCTGCCTTGGCTAGGGTATCCTTCTTCGCCTCCTGCGGCTGATCATTGACTTGGTCAAAGACGTCCATGCTTGCAGGGGGCTGGGCCTTCGCGCTGCGTACCAAGATGTCCACGCGTGACACACCATTCAGCAACTCTCTAGCCCAGAACGGATAGTGCTCCGGCCGCAAGGCGAGGGACAATTCATACCGTTGACCGGGTGCCGTCGTTGGGGTCAGGAACTTGGCCCATTCAGACGGAAACTCCTGTCTTACGGAGAAGAGCCGGACAGAGCCTGCAGCGGTGGCAGGTCGCTCAGGTAGCGGGGGCGCCGGCCCTGGGCATCCAGCAAGGGCTTGAGGTTTCCGTACAGCACCCGCTGCAGGTAGCGTTGCGCGGTGCGGCGCGGATCGGAGGCATGGCCCCGGTTGCGCTGGTGGACTTGATTGAACGGATCGGCTTGACCTGGCCGGGGTTGGCAGGCGCCGTCCTCCTTCTTATAGAGGTAACGAATGCCGTTGCCCTTGTCATCGCGCGATTCGCAGATCAGCCATGAAAAGATGCGGCTAGCGTCGAGCGGGTCGGCAATGCGCGAATTCGCGTCATAGCCGTAGAGGGTGAGGATGTTGTCCTTGGAGATCGAGCGCCAATGGAGGGGTACGCTCATGGAACCGGTGCCCGTGACCGGGTTGGCGGCGAACTTCTCGCCCATGGCGCGGATCGCCCCGCCGCCCTTGGGCAATGTGATGGAAGGTGTCGTCAATACATGCTCGTCTTTGTTTTGACTTGCAGATTTATCCGACCATAAAGGTCATCCTCTTGTAACGGCGTATCCCACTCCTTATTATTAGTTTAATGGATAATTATTCCAATAAGTCCAAGCGACCATTTATTTTTGTCGCGTTCTTTTCAATTCGTCAATATCCCTCGGCATACCGGCCAGTTCGACCAAAGCAAATGGTTATTTAGGCATATATGCATTTTCATGCGTTACGCATGCGCTTGCGGCGAAGTTCACATTTCTCCAGAGTTCGGGAAATTGATCATATCCCTTGATACCGCTGATTTAATGAAGACTCAAAGCCTACATACCGGCGTGCATTCTCCATTCATTTCTCGCGTTCATCATCATTGAGCCGCCTTGGCTTGGAGGTTTCGAATCCGTTTTTTCAGATTCATATGCCTCCCATAAATCACTCAACATCCCACGTGCAACAACGGTACGGCAGCCGTTCATCCTAAGGCCGGCTACCGTCGTGTCCTATGAATCTACCGGGTCTCGTTCGTCGTTATTGTTCAACGTTCATCCTCTCATCGAGCGAAGGAAAAGCCGCTAAAGGTTCAGCATAACCGGCCACGCTAACTTGCCCGTTTGCGTGATGAATTCTGCCGAATCGTTCATTTTTCAATAGGTACGCTTTCGAATCCTTGAGACCGATGAATTCCCGGATCGGCTGTCGTCTATATAAACGAAGGTATATAATCACAAACTAATTTGACGAAGAGGAGTTTTGAAAATGGCATTAACGTCCGCATTCACGAGCTTCAACCTGCCTGTCAAAAACGTAGAACAATCGAAAGCGTTCTTCACCGGACTCGGATTCGAGCTCAACCCGCAATTCCCAGGGAACGAGAATTCGGCAGCCATCGTGATCGGCGACAACTTGCAGGTCATGTTGATCAATCAAGCCTTCTTTATTACGCTCACGGAGAAAGAATCCGTCGATACGAGCAAGTACGCGCAGATGACGATCGCATTGGCCTTCGAGAGCCGGGAAAAGGTCGATGAAATCGTGAATACCGCGGTCTCCTTGGGCGGGAAATTGCACGCCGAGCCGGAAGATCATGGGGTCATGTATCATTGGGGCTTCGTGGACTTGGACGGCCATCTGTGGGCCATTAACTACATGAACACGGATGCGGCCCGAGGTTAAGGCGAACGGCACGCTCGTGCATAGGTTCAACAAGAAAGACGCCGGGCATCTTCCCCGGCGTCTTCTTCGCGATGATTAGTTTTGTTCGGCATAGGCTTTGAAAGCGTCCAAGATCGCTTGCCAGCCTGCTTGCTGGAACTCGACGGGATTGGAGCTTTCCGCGTCGAACGTTTCCACGACCTTCGTTTCATTCCCTTGCGGGGCGAAAGCAATATCCACTCTTCTCCCGTCTTCCATGGCGTAGCCGATCGCCTCATGCCGGTTCACGACATCGTAGACGCCGCCAAAATCAAAGCCCATGCTGCCATCCTTCGCTTCCATCCGCGTCAGGAACTTGCCGCCGACCCGCAGATCGTTTTCGGCTCTCGGCGCATGCCAGTCCTCGGACGCTTGATTCCACTGCGTGATGTGATCCGGCTCGGTCCAATAGCGCCATACCTTCTCGACAGGGGCTTGAATGACGGCTTGCACGGTTACTTTGATCGGTTGACTCGTTTCCATGTTAAATAGACACCTCTTTCATGATATTCGTCGTTTGGTTCTCGATGATATAGACGAAAGCCAATGACGAAATTCATCGGTCCATTCGCTCAGGCAGCCCAAATCGCGAAAATAATGGCGTATGAATGAAGTTCTGAACGTGCAGGATTTGATTTTCTTTGGTTTCGATGACGTGAATGCCCCAGGGTACCAAGCCAGTGCCCTCTTCGCCCGGCATATACTGGGCCAGCGCCGGATAACCGCCATTGACCGTAATGGGCACGAATCGCGAACCTTCGCAATGCCAGCGCGTAAGCGAATAGAAGGCGGACAGATCTTCCTTGCCGCGGATCCACATCTCGAAGGGCGGCATCGACATGCAGCCTTCCTCGTGGAATAACGCGACGAGCGCGGCAATATCGAATTGCTCGAAGGCTTCCACATATCGGGACAGCAGCTGCTGCTCCGGTTGAACGTCCATGCTGCTGAGCTCATCCGAGCGAAGCTGCGCCCGGTCCATCGTCTCTCGCGCTCTTTGCAAGGCGCTGTTCACCGCTGCCGGCGACATCGCCAACGTTTCCGCGATCTGCTTGGAGGACCATTCGAATACATCCTTCAAAATGAGTACCGCGCGCTGCCGCGGAGGCAAGGTCTGCAGGAGCGCGATGAAGCACAGTTGAAGGGTATCTCTGCGGACGAGCCGATCCTCCGGATTGCCCCCAAAGTCGGGAGACGGCCAGATCCAGGCTGTGTCCGGCAGCGTATCGCGCGGCTCGGCGATGGCGACGGCCGGGTCGAACAGGTCAACGGGAAGCGCGCGGCGTTTGGATTGTCTCAGCTTGTCCAAGCATAGGTTGGAGGCAATCCGATAGACCCACGTTTTGAACGAAGCATCCTGTCTGAACGTGCTCCAGCTCTGCCAGACCCGAATGCACGTCTCCTGAACGGCGTCATCCGCATCGTCCATAGAGCCTAGCATTCGGTAACAGAACGACGTTAAGCCCGGCTTCAAGCCGGCAAATAATGATTCGTCAAATGCGGTCTCGTTCATCGCGGCCTCCCATAACGATCTCGCCGAAGGGGGTTTACTTCCACCCCCCTCTAACGCGGAAATACATCCTACACATTCTACGCCTCCAATACTTGGATAGTTGCGCCAAACTGTCCGATCGTTTAACAAAGATTCGAGTGCCTTTTGGCCTTTAACTCAAATGCTTGAACTGCGGCAGATAATCCCGGTTCGCTTCGAACAATTCGTCGACCATGGATTTGATCTCATTCAAGCTAAGCACGGCCGATGTCAAGGGATCGAAGCATACGGCATGGAAAATCTTCCTCGGATCCCCGGTCAGAGCGCCTTCGACAGCCATCTCCTCGCATCTGGCGCTGATATTCGTCAACGCGGCCAACTGACTGGGCAGCGCTCCCACATGAATGGGTTCGAGCCCTTTTCTGGACGCCAATACAGGAACCTCGACGCAACAGCCGCCTGGCAAATTATCAATCAGGTTCGTGTTGCGGACATTGCCGTTAAACTTGAATAACGTCCCGTCCCCGATCGTAGCATTGAAAATCGAAGCCGCATATTCCTCGCCTCGCTTCAAATCGATGGGTTCGTCCATCCATCGTTGCATCTGCGCTCTCCAATCGCTCTGCCGCTTCTCGTAGCCTTTGACGATATACGCGTATTCGCCCGGATTCCAGCCCGTTCCGTGCGTGCAGTATGCCTCGATCAAGTCGGGCCGCTTTCGGAACCACGCGTTGTACTCCGAGTTATGGCCGCTCGATTCGGTCACGTAATAGTCGAGATGTAGAAACATCTCGTTTCGTACTTGCTCCTCGTTGTAGATCTTGGCATCGTTCATCGCTTCCCGGATAAGCGGATAGGCGTCTTTGCCGTTCCATTGGAAGTCCAAATAAAACGCCTGATGGTTAATGCCCGCGCATAGATAAGTAATTTCATCCTTCGGCGCGCCGATCCATCTTGCCAGCATGGCAGCCGTCCCTTGAACGCTATGGCACAACCCCGTCACGGCGACGTTTGTTTCGCTCTGCATCGCCCTGCATAGCATCGCCATCGGATTCGTGTAATTCAGAACGATGGCCTGCGGGCAATACCGTTCGATATCGCGGCAAATGTCCAGCATCGCCGGAATCGTCCGAAGCGCCCGGAAGATGCCCGAGGGTCCCCGGGTATCGCCGACATTAATATCAACGCCGTATTTCTTCGGGATTTCGATATCTTTGCGCCATACGTTCAAGCCGCCGGCCAGGATCGTGCATACGACCCCGTCCGCTCCGGGAAGCGCGTCTTTTCTGTCGGTATGCGCTTCCACTTGGGCGCGATACTGCCCGGCGGCGATGATTTGCTCCACCGTCTTCTTCGCGTAGCCGAGACGTTCCTCGTCAATATCGACCAGCGAGATCGTACACGCGGAGAATGCGGGAAACGTAAGCAGATCGCGAACGAGATTTTTGGTAAAGACGAGACTGCCCGCACCGATGAATACGATTTTTTTCATCGTCAATCCTCCCTTATGATCGCGTAACAGGTTCCGGCAGGACGCCGGGTCATCCTTTGATGCCCGTCGTTGAAATCCCTTGAATAAAGGTACGCTGGGCGAAGAAGAACAAAACGATGATCGGCAGCGTCGCAACGGTCGAAGCCGCCATCAGCATTCCCCACCTTGTGCCGTACTGACCGATGAATTGCTGCAAGCCAAGCGAAACCGTGAATTTCGTTTCATCGCTCAAATAAATCAACGGCCCCATAAAATCGTTCCAGTTGTTGATGAACGTGAATAACGCCACCGTAGCGAGCGCAGGCTTGGCAAGGGGAAGAATGATCTGCCAGAACGTCCGGAATTCCGAGCAGCCGTCAATCTTTGCCGCCTCGGACAATTCGTGCGGGATCGTCAGGAAAAACTGCCTCAGCAAGAAGATGAAGAACGCCCCGCCGAAAAAAGCGGGTATGATGAGCGGCTTAAAGGTGCCGACCCAACCGATTTTTTTGAAAATCACGAAGATGGGGATCATCGTCACCTGGGAAGGCAGCATCATGGTGCTGAGCATGATGATAAACAGCGCGTTTCGCCCCGGCCATTGGATTCTGGCGAATCCGTAAGCGACAAGCGCCGAAGACGCGCATGTGCCGACCATGGCCCAGATGCAGATCGTCAACGTGTTGGTGACATACTTGCCGAACGGAACGAACGTCAGCGCTTCCGGGAAGTTGGACCATAAGAATTGATCCGGAATCCACTCCGGCGGCCAGATAAAGATCTGCGCTTCGGGCTTCAAGGCGGTAGACAGCATCCATACGAATGGAAACAGAAACGATAAGCCGAGTACGATCAAGCTAATATGGGTGATAACATGCGCGAGGGTCCCCCTGCTCCGCTTGCTTAAACTCCCCGAACCTTCCGTTTTAACCGCTAGCATTGAAACACTCCTTTCACGGTATCCGCCATAAGGCGGAAGGAAGCGGCTTCCTTCCGCCCGGCGTCGGAACGTTAGTTATCTTTGGCGATTTCGGCCTCGACTTCTTTCTGCAAGTTCTCCAGCGCTTCCTTCGGATCCTTGTTCGCGGTCATGACGGATTCCTCGGCTTTCGCCGCCCGATCCCAATAATACTGCTGAACCGGAATGACGGGCGTTATCTGCGCATTGGGGCTTCCGAGCAATTCGACGAACGTTTTCCTGGCCGGAATTTCATTGATGAAGTCCTGGTACGCCTGTTTCTCCGTAATGATTGGCGAAGGCGGAATCCAGCCGCCTTTGGTCAGCATGCTGGCCGCCCAATCTTCGTTATGGTAGCCGGTCAGCCACAGGATGAATTCCCATGCTTCCTTCGGATGTTTGGCCTTCTCGGGAATGATGTTGAAATTCCCGTTGACCCAGGTTGCATTCTCTTTGCCCGCTCCTTCGGGGTAAGGCAGCGGCGTAATGCCATACTTCAGATCCGGCGCGTAGTTTTTCAAATCCTCAAGGCGCCACATCCCGTCCATGGCGAAGACCTGTTTGCCGCTCAGGAACGGCCAAGCTGAATTCACGTTGGACGACATGCTCTTGTTGAAGGCGGCTACTTTCTTCGGATCGAACTTCTTGGCATAGGATCGGAACCATTCGAGCGTCTTCAAGTTATTCGGATCGGTCGCCGTTGGGTTGCCCTCCTGGTCCGCCCATTTTCCGCCGAACGACGGCGTCCACATCGTAAGACCGCTCGGCATATAGCCGACACGCTGGATGAACCCGCGGCTGTCCGTCTTCCACAATTTGTCCTGCATGGCGTCAAGCTCTTCAATCGTCCTAGGCGGGTTCTCCGCATCGAAGCCTTCTTCCGTCAAGATATCCTTGTTGTAGAACATGGCAAACGAATTCATGGAAAATGGAATCGCATACATGTGTCCGTCGTATTTGCCGATGTCTCTTACCGTCGGATACATCCAATTTTCAATGTCCGGCGCATCCGCTTGGATGTAGGGGTCGAGCGAGGCAATGGCTCCCTTCTTGGCCCACGACGGAATGATCTGGTTCCATTGCGTCATGACATCCGGCGGATCTCCCCCGGCTTGCGCGGTAAGAAACTTGGCGTTGGCATCGCCGGTAATGGACAGCGCGTTCACATGGATGCCCGGATGAGATTTGTTGAATTCATCGACAAGACTATCGATCAGCTTCTTCCAATCGCTCGTCCACATATGCCAATATGTAACTTCAACGACTTTGCCGTCCCCTTGGTTCCCTGCATTGGAAGGTTGATCATCGGCGGCGGAATCGGCGGCGTTCGGATTGTCTTCCTTCGCCGGGTTCGTGCCCGACGAAGAACAGGCGATTACACTGACGGACATGGCGGTAATAAGAGAAACCGCGATCAATCGTTTAAGGATCATGGACCTACACCTCCGGTATTGTCTATCTTTCTCCCCCGTAGAACACCCAGCGCGCGGAACTCCTGAATACGAGCAGCGTAACCGCCATGATGAGCAGGAACAAGATCCATGCCATGGCCGAGGCAAGTCCCATATGGAAGTAAGAGAAGGCGTTCTTGTACAGATACAGCGAATAGAACAAGGTAGAGTCGTTAGGACCGCCGGACGTAATAATATACGCCTGGGTGAAGTACTGGAACGATCCGATCAGCCCCATGATGAGATTGAAGAAAATAACCGGACTGATCATCGGCAGCGTGATGTAAACGATCTTGTGCCACCAGACGGCTCCGTCGATTTGCGCCGATTCATACATCTCCTGCGGGATATCCTGCAGACCGGCAAGATAAATAATCATCGAGCCGCCGACACCCCAAAGCCCCATCACGATCAGGGCGGGTTTGGACCAAGACGGATCGACAAGCCATCCCGGACCGGCAATGCCGAGGGCATTCAGCATGCTGTTGACCAGCCCGAACTGCGGGTCGAACAGCCACAGCCACAAGATGGAGGACGCCACGACAGGAACGATGCTGGGCAAATAAAAGATCGTTCGGTAGACGACCATTCCTTTGATCTTGATATTCAGCAGCAGCGCCAAGGCGACGCCGAAAACGATGCCCAGCGGAACCGCGAAAACGGTATAGTAGATCGTGTTGGAAATCGATTTCCAAAACAAAACGTCATTGAACAATTGCGTGAAATTGCTGACGCCCACCCACACGGGCGAACTTACCGCATCGTAATTCGTGAAGCTGTAGTACAACGACAATAGAAACGGAATCAATGAGAACACGGCAAACCCGACCAACCACGGCGATACGAAGAGCAAGCCGTTCCGGAGGTTTTTTTTCGTCATGCTGCTCATCTTGCGGGGGGTTGAACGGATTTGAAATGCGTCTCCAATCTCGGTCCTTGCGCTCGTCAAGCGGTCACCTCCCATAAACGACTCGGTAAAGCGGTTACAACACGACATGGCGGACGTTTACCTTCAAAACCGTCGGCCCTCCTTCCTTCATCTATTTAACTGACATGGCCATTTTACCCATATACGTCGGATGGGTATTTATAAATAAAAGGACAGTCTTTGTAAAAAAGAACACTTCAATCCTCGCGGCTGGCTATATGGTCTTTTCGCCATAGGGATGGCGATGCGCCCGTCTCTTTTTGAAACCAGGCGGAGAAGGCGTGGATACTGGGAAACCCGACTTGCTGGGCGATTTGCTGTATATTTTTGTCCGACAGTTTAAGCATCATTTTGGCTTCCGACATGCGGTATCGTTGCAAATATTGTTTTGGCGATAGGCCGTAGGTTTTTTTGAAAGAGGCGCGTAATCCGCTCTCGGATACATGCATCATTTTAGCCAGCTCGGAAATCCGAATATCCTTATCGATATTGGAACGAATATACGCGGAAATGCTGCCCAACGTAACCCGGTTATCCCGGTTTTCGACGCATTCCAATAAAAACAACAAAAACAGTTGGACCCACGTCCGAACGAATTGGTTAAACAGTTTCGTCGCGCGCAAGGATGAAATGTGGATCCAGATGCTAAACAGTTTCTCGTATCGTTCCAACGCATAGTACGCGAGGGGAAACAAGCATAGCGATTCTTCATTCGTGATTTGATGAAAGAGCTGTCGATGCTCCGAGGACAACGGGTCCACTTGCAAGACGGCGATGCGAATCGGCGTCTTGGAGCTGAAATCATGAGGCACGCCGGGATTAATCAGAATGGCATCCCCCTGCTGAATCGAATAGTGCCGGTCTTCTGTATAAACGGCGCCGCTGCCCAACATCACGACGGCGATTTCAAAATGGGGATGTTTATGCATCCCCATTTTCCACCCGGATGGGTAGTTATCGATTGCGGTGTATAGCGATGGCATCTCGTTCATCATGTTCCTCCTCTATTTCACGATTGTTGTAATCGAATGCCGGAATGTCGCTCCCTCTCTCCAAATAAGCCCAATGAAACCTTTTATTTACTGGACCGCATCTTATTAGTTTTCTCGCTGTTCTGCGCGAACTCCCTTTATAGGCATGAGCCTTTCTAGCGCGCATGGCAAAAAGACGTGCGGGGTATATTCGCTAAAAGCCTCGCACATCGCTCACTCCGGATCACGAGTGAAAATAAAAAAGGCTGCCGGAAGGCAGCCTCGACTTGCAGCTTAATTCGCACTCAATCCATGCCGTTCCTTTATTAAGAACGACCTCAACAATCGCATTTCGTTGGCCAAGCGATGGAACCTGAGGTTCCCAAATAAAAAAAGCCGCGGTATTCGCAGCTTTCGATGAGATCCTGTTCTTGTCCGCCCGGCTGTTACCGGAAGGTTTGTTTTTGAATGTCTGCTTGCGGGGATACTTCCATCAAGAATCTCTCCTGGGAAGGACCCAGTCGGGACGCGGGAAGTGGCAGGTGTAGCCGTGCGGATAGCGTTCCAGATAGTCCTGGTGCTCCGGCTCTGCTTCCCAGAAGTCGCCGACAGGCGTCACTTCGGTAACGACCTTGCCCGGCCACAGATTCGACGCGTTCACGTCGGCGATCGTGTCCTCCGCCACCTTTCTCTGCTCGTCGCTCGCATAGTAGATCGCCGAACGATAGCTCATGCCGACATCGTTGCCCTGACGGTTCCGCGTCGTTGGATCGTGGATTTGAAAGAAATACTCCAGTATGCGCCGATAGCTCGTCTCCGCGGTATCGAAGACGATTTCGATTCCCTCCGCATGCGTGCCATGGTTGCGATAGGTCGCGTTCGGAGTGTCGCCGCCGGTATAACCGACGCGAGTCGAAACGACGCCGGGAAGCTTGCGGATCAAGTCCTGCATTCCCCAGAAGCATCCCCCGGCGAGTACAGCGCGCTCATGCATGTTAAACCTCCTCAGCCTGATCGGGATATTGCCTTAGCCCCCGCTCTCCACGTCGTCGCGCGTTGGAAAGGCAACGTATTTTCGACTAACTTGAACCTTCGTGAGGCCATCAACCATTATACCCGCGGTAGGCGTGACTCAAACCTTCCGCCAAGTCGGCAGCCCTCATCAAGTTCAACTTGGCAGGCCCAATCCAATTATACGGCCAAATCACTCATCTCGCTCTAGTGATATACAAATCAACAAGATAAGCAGCCCAATCAGCTAAATCTCTCTACCGTGACCGTTCAACCTCACGCTTATAATTCTCCTGTACCGATTTTTATCTACGGGACGCTCCTAACGAGGCACGATTACCCAACCAACAGAAAGCAGGTAAATTTATGAATAACGCCGCGCTAACGCCGGGCACGCACGAGATTCGGATCGACGGGCTTCGGCAGACCTATCACGTAATGGGCAGCGGACCCCTTTGTCTTGTTCATCCCGGAGGACCTGGTTTTCATTGGAACTATTTACGTATGCCGCTACTTGAACGCTTTATGACGATGATTTATATGGAGCCGATCGGTACAGGTCAATCGGATTGGTTACCGGATGGCGAATATCGAATGGCCGCCTACGCTTATTTCTCCCGGAAGGTGCTCGAGCATGCGGGGGCTCCGCATGCCTATTTTCTCGGACACTCGCATGGCGGTTTTGTCGGGCTTCAATATGCGCTGGATTATCCGAATGAGCTCGCAGGGCTGATCGTGTATGACGGCGCTCCATGCAACGGGAAGGATTTAGGCAGGGAAGCGACCAAACAAATGGACCTCTTCGCGCGGCGTTGGCCCGAACAACCGGAAGCGCAAGAAGCAAAGCAGGCATGGGCGGATATGACGAGCGGGGCCATCTCGGTCAACGACAGAGAGTCGTTCCTTAATGTCATGCAAAGACTCCTGCCTGCTTACTTCGGAAACTATTGGGCTATGCCCGCGGGGTTTGACGATTGGAAAGCTTCAATCGACGCGACCATGGATCCGAATCGAAAACCGGCGATGTGGGATGTACGGGATGCGATGCGTACAATCCAGACCCCGACACTCGTCCTGGTCGGAGAGCACGACTTCATCTGCGGGACAAGATGGGCCAACGAGATGTCCGCCGCTATTCCTGCGTCGACGCTTGTATCCATCGAGCAGTGCGGACATATGGGGCATATGGAGAAGCCGGCGTTGTTTTCCGAAGCGGTAAGGGACTTCATGATTAGATCGGTCAAATACATGAAATAATTACAAAAACCAGCTAGATATTATCGCGAATGCCCCTATATAATAGTAGTTATGTCTGCTTGAACTCGGATTGGAGTTCAACGCAATAACGATGTGCAGGAGGCTTTCGCAGGTGCAGCTGGCAAAACGAATTTTACAATTAGCCTTACCTTCTATCGCTACGTTCTCATCGATGACCTTTACGGGGTTGCTCGTGCTTATGATCGTAGGGAAGCTTGGCGCGGCGGCCATCGCGGTCGTCGGCGTGACGAACATTCTCATTTACAATATGTGGGCACTGTGCGCCGGCATCCAGAATGCGATCAACTATCTGGTCGCCCAAAATTTCGGCTCCGGCGAAATGCGTTTAGCCAACCAACGGATGCAGATCGCGCTGCTGTTGACCGGTATACTCGCGTTCCTGTTATTCGCCGGCAGCCTGCTTGCGCCCGAGCTCATTCTGAGGGCGATGGGGTTGAATGAAGAGATCATCTCGCTTGGCTCCGATTACGTGATGGTGCGGATGATCGCGCTGATATTCAATATTTTTAGCGGCGCGTTCTTCGCCTACCTCCGCGCCATTGGCGACACCAAGACGCCCATGACGATCGCGCTCATCAATAGCGGCCTGGTGGTCGTGCTCACGTACTTGCTGGCTTACGGAAAATTCGGTTTCCCGGATCTGGGGCTTCAAGGTGCCGCGTGGAGCATCGTGATTGCGGAGCTCGTGCAGCTCGGCATGTGTCTTTGGGTGTATTACGGCTACCTGAACGCCACGTTGCTGACCCGGAGCCGCGAGCGGTTCGACCGGAAGCAAGTCAAGCTGATGATCAGCGAAAGCGCGAAGCTCAGCACGATGGAAATGTCCAACAGCTTAGGGATGCTGGTCTTTACCATGTGCATCTCTCGCCTCGGGACAGTCGCCATCGCGGCGAACGAGATCGCATTGAATATCCTCTCGTTCGGGTTCATGCCGTCGAACGGCTTCGGAGCCGCGGCCACAATCGGCACGGGACAGGAAATCGGAAAAGGACGGCCGGAGGAGGCGAAGCGCTTTGGTCTGATGACGGTCGTGCTAGGCGTCCTGCTGATGGTGCTGATCTCCATTCTGATGTTCATCTTCGCGCTTCCCATCGCGAAGCTGTATACGCCGGAGCGGGCGGTATACCTGGCCGTCATTCCGCTGATCCATCTGGCGGCGTTTATTCAAATCTTCAATACGTCGGGCATTATTTTCGGCGGAGGGCTGCGCGGCATTGGCGACACGACGTATCTGTTCCGCGTGGCGTTCGTGCTCAATTGGATCGTCTTCATCCCGGGTACCTTACTGCTGACCGTAGTACTGGATTACGGCCAGGTCGGCGCCTGGATCGCGCTGTGCAGTAACATGGTGCTGGGCGCGCTGTTAAACGGCTTGCGATACAGCAAGCTGGATTGGAGTCGAACGCGTGTCAAGTCGGGAAACGTGCCGACGGCCGCCATGGCTTCGCACTGAGTTATCCGGCGAACGGTGCCGACAGGAATGTTCGTTCAGTAAAAAAGTGCCCTCTAGTCACGACTAGAAGGGCACTTTTCCTTTTTTCCGGGCATCGGCTTTCGTTCACTGTCTCGATGCGGGCCGGAACTCGCCTAGCCAAGCGATTGGATGAACCGGATGTAAACAGGCAGCGCCGCTTCCGGCTCTTCGATATGCGGATGCCACTTTTTCTCCCATTCGAACGAAAGCCATCCGTCATAGCCGTTCCGCTTCAAGATGGAGAGGCAGTCCGCCAAGGGCAGGTCGCCTTCGCCCGGCAGCCGAATCGCTTCTTCTTTCCCTCTGCCGAACGAATCTTTCAGATGCGTATGCTTAATGAATGGCCCGAGTTGCCGGAAGGTTTCCTCCACGCTTTCGCCCCGGCCGTGCTTATACGGATTGTTGACGTCCCACAACACGCCGACGGCCGGGCTTGACGTGCGGTCGAGAACGGCCAGCACGTTTGCCGACGCTGAAAAATCGCCGTGAGTCTCAAGCAGCACTTGCACGCCTTTGTCCGCTGCGTAATTGCCCAGCAGTTCGAGGGCTGCCGACACCCGGTTGATGATCGCCGTCTTGTTCGCGCCGACGGGAATCGCGTCGCCGAAAACGCGGATAAAAGGCGCATTCAGTGTATGGGCGAGGTCGATGCTTGCAACCCCTTCTTCGATTGCCGCTTCGTATCGGTTCGGATCGTGAAAGGCGCAGGATGTATCGATGCAGCAGATTTCCAGCCGGTTGTCTTCGAGCTGGCGAAGCGTATGTTCGATGGCGTCCGGCCGAAAAGGCGGACATTTCGGCAAGTACAGCTCTCCTTCGAGGCCGCGCAGCTCAATGCCGTCGTATCCGAGCCTTGCCGCTTCGTTTACGATTCTATCCCAGCTCCAGGCCGGACAGGCCAGGGTCGTAAAAGCCGTTTTCATCCGATCAGCCTCCAAGAGAATAAGCGTTATTCCGTCGAAACCGCTTCCGTAACGCTTTACGATCCGCTCGATTTCCGATGCTTGCTTGCGAAAGCCTCGTTTTGTTCGAAGCATTGTTCGATAACCCGAATCTGCCTGCGGACTTCTTCAAGCGTGATCGGAAGCGGTTCCCCGAGCGCGATCGTATTGTACAGCGCCCGGTAATACGACTCAGCCGCCGCGGTATACGGGTTCGCTTCCCGTTCATTCGCCGGTTCCCAGCTTTCTTCGTACCACGTCAATTGCTCCGAGCAATACGCCGGCGTTCCGTCCGCATGCTGCAAGGCTTCCGTAATCAACCGCTGCGCTGGCGCTTCTTCCGGCTTGAAATATTTCCAATCCAACCGGCCGTGCGTGCCTTTGATGCCGCCATGCGTACCCTGCACGACGTAAGCTGCGCCGGGATAGGCCGAACAGGACGACAGTTCAATATCAACGGTAGGCCGCCCGGCTCCGTGAAGAATCAGCTTGACGTAATCTTCGGCATCGCCGAACGAATTCGCCCGATCCATCAGGCAGAACACTTCCGGCTGTCCCCCCTGCCCGAATAACCGCACGCCCTGGTCGACGGCATGCGCCCCCGTATTGAGCAGGTTCCCGCCGTTCTTTTCCTGAAGCGTCTGCCAGTCCCATCTTCTCGAGAACCCGTTGAAGGAAAGACTCGCCTGCACGACGCGTCCGATGCGGCCCGAATCGATAATGTCGCATAGCTTACGGAATGCGGGGGCGAACCGGAGCTGATGATATACGGCAACCCGTTGACCCGTCTGATTCGAAACCTCGATCAGCCGATCCACGTCGGCCGTCCACCGCGCGAGCGGTTTTTCGCATAGCACGTGAAAGCCGCGTTGCATGCACGCGATCGATACGGGAACGTGCATGTGGCTCGGCGTGGCGTTCACGATCAACTCGATGTCGCTCATCCGGTACAAATCCTGATCGTCGGCCGCGACGTCGCAGCGCAATTCCTTCCGCGCCCGCTCGCGCCGTTCCGGAACCGGGTCGCTGATCGCGACGATTTCGAACAGCTCCGGCATGTTCATCATCGTGGCGGCGTGAATATCCCGCCCGCTTCGTCCTTGACCGATAATGCCGACTTTTACTCTTCTCATCTCGAACCGCCTTTCCGGTGTCGTCGTCCTGAATCCGCCGTTCGGATGAACGGCTATTTCCCGATTTTCGCAAGGGTTCAGCCGGAATTGGTCAACGTCCAGGATTTCGGTTCGTATACCTGCTGCCCATCCGTCCAGCTCGCATCGCCGAAGTTAACCGTCACGACGGTTCCGTCTTGAAAGGCCGTTCGCTGTACCTGCCCGTTCTTGGTCAGCGCGTCATAAGCGACGATTCTCTGCCGGCCGACTTTTTGATGCAGATCGGCAATCGGCTTGGCCAGCATTAGCGCATATTGAGTCTGTTCATCATGGAAGTCCATCTCATAGAAGGTATAGCCGTTCGAGAAGAAAACATCGTCCGCGGGACGATACATCTTGCCGCAAAGGAATACATGCGGAGGCGTTCCCTGCAAAGCATCCCAGAGCGATTGTTCGAGCGCCTTGCCGCCGCCCGCGGGCGTTACGTATAAGTCCCGATGATGCTGCCGTTGATGATGCGGATTGTTGTAGCTGTCGCATTCCCACCACACATTCATCGCGCTGTCATGGAACACGAGGGAATTCAGCGGTACCGTCCACCAATCGCGTTCTCCCCAAGACGGATACGCCATGACGCTTCCGCAATGAATCGCCTCTTGAAAGCCGTCGCAGAAGCCCTCCGTCGATACGGGACCGACAACCGACGCTTGTTCGAATAGATGCCTCCGGCATTCCGCATCGGCGGCTCGATCAAACGTCTTCTTCCCATACAAGTGGGGAAAAACAAGGTTGCCGGTCACGTCGAAATGCTGCGCCGTTAACTCCGGCCACATATGCCGCTGCGCCCAATGCATGAATTGGACTTGCGCATCCCCGGCGACGCTATACCACTTGTAATCGCCCGTCGACCAGCCTCCGGCATAGTCCCCTTCCTCATTGAGCCCCATGATCGCCCATAAGCCCCGATCGGAATTCGATTGCACGGCCGCCTCTCCGGGCCATGACCAGGAAGCAACGTGATAGCCTAAGCGCTTGATGTCCTCGTGCAGCCGGCTGATATCGATCCACCTTGCCCCTTCTTTCAGCGGCAGATCCGGATTGAAGCTGCGGAACACGGTGGGGTATACGAAGGCGTTATCGAAACCCATCTCCTTGGTCTGCTTCATCGCCGCCAGGTAGTCATGCCCGCTATCGAAGTAGCCGATGAAGAATTGAGCAGCTCCGAACATGGATTCGAGTCCCGGCGTCGTTTGCAGCTTTTCGTCCCAGGTGACGAATTGCCCTTTCGCTATTTTATAATCGCGGTAGGTTTGAGCCACATCGAAGACGCGAGAACGGCAAGGGCGGAAATACGTCGTATAGGATGGCGCGTATTGTCCGAACGTGGTCATCGGCACATATGCGATCTCGTCCTCCAGGTTGTCGCGCGCGCGCACATAAAGGTCATGCTCCCAGTTCAACTCGACGATGGCCGAGAGCGCGCCGTCCGATCCGAGCAGCCCCGCTACGCCGAGTTAATAACGGCCATGCGAACCGGGCGCAATGAGCGCCGCATACTCTCCCTTGTGATGCACGATCCCTTGGTAGATAGGCACGACGGCCGGCGATTCTCCGGACGCCGCTCGAACAATGCCCGGTGAAACCAATCGCGTCTCCGCGTTCCCATAGTCCCACGCTATAACATCGGTTCGTACGCGCAGGCCGATGGCGTCGAGCTCCCATACCTGAACGATGCGCCCGCCTGGGCCGGCAAGCTCGACGTGCAGCGCTTGCTGATCGGTTAGGACGGACTGCACCGCCCATTCCTCCTGGGCAGCGAGTTCCACCTGATCCTTCCCGCAGTGATGATTTACGAAAAAAGAAGCTGCCGGGACGGTAACCGGCGTGACGTTGACGGCACCGAGCGTCGCTTCCGGCCACAGCCAACGCTGACCCGACGACCGGTCCTCGAGAAGGATTCCCTCCCCTTCGCGGTATTGTAAACGGTACGTATGTGCATGCAGGATTGCGGACATCGCGAACAGTCCCCCTTAACCCATGAATGGATGGCTTAACGTCCCTCTCACGCCAACTTTGACTCGAAACAGTCCTCCTGCTTGAGGCTGCTCCGATAATGCCTTCTCATCAAGGCCGCTCCGGGCCGTCGTGATGTAGAGCTCGTCAAGCCGATCGCCTCCGAAAGCGCAGGAGGTGACGCGCGCGGCAGGTAACGAGATGGCGTCTATCCGGTTTCCGGTGCGCGGATTCCAGCGGGAAACCCGGCAGCCGTCCCATTGTGCGACCCAGAGCATGCCTTCGGCGTCAATCGTCATTCCGTCCGGCACCCCTTCCCCGTCCGGGATCGTCACGACGGTCCGCTTGCGGGTAATCGCGCCGCTGCCGCGATCATAATCGAACGCCACGACCTGCTTCGTAGGCGAATCAATATAGTACATGGTCGTATCGTCCGGGCTCCAAGCGAGCCCATTCGAGCAAGCGACCTCTCCGAACAGATGTCGAACTTGTAAATCCGTATCGAGGCAGTAGAGGCTTCCGGTCGGATCCGAACCTTCCAGCGGCATCGTACCTGCCCAGAATCGCCCCATCCGGTCGCATTTACCGTCATTGAAGCGATTGAGCCGCGGCTCTTGATCCACATGGGCCAACAAGGTCACGCGCGCTTGGTCAACGGCATAGAAGCCTTGTTTCATGGCGAGGACGACGCCGCCCGATTTTCTGACCGCGACGGCCCCGGGGCTTTCCTCAAAGACGAACGTCTCATTCGTCTGCTTGGCAGGACTGTAGCAATGGAGCTTCTTCTCGATGATATCGACCCAGTACAGCCGCTTGTTTGTTTCGTCCCAGCAAGGTCCCTCGCCAAGCGTCGCGCGCGCGTCGACCAGCAGTTCCAATGCGCTCTCTGTCATCAAGAAAGCTCCTCCTTGATAGCTGAATAGGCTTTCGACTCCGCTTAAGTACCGGCGCGGATCATCCCTGAATCATACTCCGTTCTGCCTTGATAGACGCTGCGTTCATTGCGCCTGCCTCCAGCTCTCGCCGAGCAGCGGGTCGTGACCCGGGATGTCGCCGCGAATGGAGGCGGAGAAGTTGGCGACAATCGTCGTTCCGTCGGCAAAAGCGGTTTCCTGCACGTTGCCGTCTTCGGACAAGATACGGAAGTGGATCATCTCCTGCTTCCCGATTTTCCGATGCAGCCGCGCGACCGGAAGCGCTTCCCGTAGAGCGAATTGAACTTCGGGATCCTCGAAGCGATAGCGATAGGCAAAGGTTTCTTGCCCTTTCCCCGTCCACATATACTGGGCTCCGAACGGAAACACGTCCGGCGGGCAGCCCATTAAGGCGTCCATCGCCGCTTGAATCCTTGCGCGGCCCCCTCCGTACTCGTACATGTTGTTCCCGTTGATCCGGCCGAAATACGGATTATTGTAGCTGTGCATTTCCCACCAGGAATGAATCATGCTGTCGTGATACACGAGCATGGTGAGCGGAATCGGCCAAAACGGCCATTGGTTGAACATCGGGAACGCCTTGACCGAGCCCAAGTCGTATTCCTTCGAATACGCGTCGTTGAAGCCTTCGGAACTCACGGCTCGCGTGCCGGCTTGCCCCGCGGCCAGCAATTTTTTGATCCATTCCCGGTCTTCCGTTCGCGAGAGCGGACGTCCCGCGTGGGCCGGATGATCCAGCGCGTAACATTCGTTGTTGGCTGCGCAAGTAATGACGTCGAAGTGATCCCACGTCATGTCCGAGAACGCGCCGGCGTTCGCTTGTTGTTGGAATGCCTCCATAAATGTCGTACACGCCCAATACCACTTTTGATCGTCGATCGCCCAATGCGGGATACGATTGCCGTCCGGGCTCTTCCGGTAGATGCGCTCGACGAAACCGGAATTGTCGTCAAGCGCCTCGTTCAGCCAACTCCATGGCGCAAGGTCGTAGCCTAACCGTTTGATTTGTTCCACGGTTTGGCGGCTCATATGAATCGGGGGCAAGCCGCCCATCAGAATGTCATTGTTATACGTGTTGAATCGAGCCGGATAAATCAAGGCACGGTCGAATCCGAACTGCCGCAGTTTTTCGCATTCCTTGGCATAATCAAGTTCGTCTTGGCAGTAGCCCGCGAAGCACATCAAACTGCCGAACAGCCGCTCAAGCGCCGGTCGTTCGGCAATCTTCTCTTCCCATCCTTTGAAGTTGCCTTGCGCGATGATTTTGCTTCGGTACGTCTTGGCAAGCGAGACGATATCGGGTTCGGTAACGTAAATTCGAGCTACCCTGTCATATCTTAACGTTCCGAGAGATTGGGTTTGCAAGTAGTTCGCCCAGCAGCGGCCGGTCGAATCCTTGCCCACTCTGAGCTCCAGATCGTCTCTTGTCTCCGCGGTGACGAGCAGCCCGCCGCTTGGCGACAGATAGCCGACAAGCGGCATGGCAAATCCGCCGTGCCTGCCTTCGCCTAATCGCCAATCGAATGGCGCTCCGCCGCCGCGCCAGAGCATGCCTTGCATAATCGGGAGCACCAGCTCCAGCGTTTCGCCGGATGGAACGAAAGAGCCGGGAAGGGAGACGTTTCCCGCTTCCCGCAATCGATCCGCCAGTAGACGTACCTCTACATAGTCCGCTTCCATTCGATATCGCATCTCGACTTCTTCTTCGCCGGCAAGATACGAAACCGAAAGACAGCGATCCTCCGTTAGCCCTGCTTTGAACGGAATCAGGCGCCGGGGAGCTGATTTGGCGCTTGGCTGGGCAGGATCCGCATCAAAGCCGAGCGATTCTTCATCCATCTCCCAGCGACTCCCTCTGCGCAAATCGACGAGAGCCAGACGGCTTCCGTCTTCCTTGCAGTAAAGGGCGGCATGAGCGTTTCGGATGCTTATCATCGCTTCGTCTCCTCGTCCTGATGGAGAATCATGGCTTTGATCGGATGAAATCGATCGGCAACCAGCCGGTTAAGGGATGCTGCCGCCTCTTCGAAGGAGAGGCGGTGCGTGATGATGTCCCTGACGTTGACTTTACCCGCCTCCACGAGATCCATTCCCTTATTCCACAGCAGCGGCGCCGAAATGCATGTCACGAGGGTCAGATCCTTGGAAACGATAAGATCCGACTCGATCGTCGGCTTCTTGGACCCGTTAAGTCCGTACAACACGATCGTTCCGCCCTTGCCGACATATTCAAAACTATCCGTAACCGCTTCCACGCTGCCGGAGGCTTCGATCGCGATATCGAAGGTTTCCTCTCCGAGGACTTCCCGCAACGACGAAGAAGCAAGGTTAATCGTGCGATCCGCCCCAAGCCGTTTGCCCAGCGCGAGACGTTCGTCACTCATGCCGACGAGCGTTACGCTTAGCGCGCCGTAGGCCTTCGCGAGCTGAAGGAATAACAGCCCGGCCGGTCCCGGTCCGAACACGATGACCTTGTTGCCGGCGACGCGCGGAACGCGCTCCATGGCGCCGAGCGTACAATTCAGCGGTTCCATCATAGCGCCTTCTTCGAACGTCAACGCATCGGGCAGGCGATACAAATTGCTTGGTTTGACGGCAACGTAACGGCCGTATCCCCCGCTGCCGAAGGTAGTGCCCAGTTCGCCGCCGGATGCGCACAAGTATTTTTTTCCGGATAGACAGGGCCTGCAATGTCCGCAAGTGACCACCGGGTCGACGACCACTCGCTCTCCGGCGAGCCAACCGGTCACTTTGGGGCCGGTCTCGGCGATTACGCCCGACATTTCGTGACCCAGCACCCAAGGCGGTTTGGCAAAATCCAGCGTTCCCCTGACCATATGGATATCCGTCATGCATACGCCCTCGGCCCTGATCTCAACCAACACTTCATCGTCTAGCAACGCGGGCTTCGGCCAATCCGCATCGAACCGAATCGTCCCGTCTTCAATCCACACGAGTGCTTCCATTGGACCCTCCTACTTCGCGAATACGTTGGGTTGCGCCGCTTAGCGCTTCGGCAGCCGACTTCTTCAGTCTCAAGCAAGCCAGCATCTCGGGCGTGAGCGCGTCGGCAAAGCTTAGATCGGCCGTCGGAAAAGCACCGCTGTGGACGACCTGCTCGGCGAATACCGAAAATGCCGAATCTTGGTCGTACAAGCGCATGCCCTTCTGCACCGGAAGCATGCCGATCGTGCGAATATGACGCGCGAGACGCTCCGGCCGAATCAATTCGCGCAGCCATTCCGCGGCTTCGGTTACGGGCTCTCCTCCCGATACCAGACCGTAAAAACCATAGGAGGCGAAGGATAACGGTCTCCCTCCTTGCGGACATGGCATCATCGCGACGCGCAGCCGCGTCCGCGGATACCGCTGCCTTTGCAGCAACAGCCAGTCGGATGGCCCGACGGTCATGCCGATTCGTCCATCCAATAGCTGCTCCGCAATCGAATGGCTGGGCGAATCGAGCGGTATGTTGGCCAAGCCCCGCGCGACCATTTCCTGCAAAAACGCGAGCCCTTTTACCGACCACTCGTGATCAAAGCGCAAGTTTCCCTGGTCGTCCGTCCATTCGCTTCGACCTCCGGCAAACAAATAGACGTAGCCATGGTCGATAAAATGTCCGTCCGAATCATCGTTGATTCCATAGGGAATCACATCCGGGAACCGCCTCTTTAATCTGTCCGCACAGGCTTTGAGGTCCTCCCAGGTCTCGGGAATGGATGAAATGCCTGCCTCTTCAAACAGCTGCTCGTTATACATGAAGCACCAGACTGCTCCATAAGCGGGAATCCCGAATTGCGCTCCGCTCCATGCCCCGATGTTGAAGACGGAATCGGGATAAAGCGCTCGCCAACGTTCGATTTCAAGCGGCATGCACGACGATAGGTTGCGCAGCATTCCTTGCGATGAAAGAGCGGGCAGCCAGCCCCCCGGGATGTAGATCAAATGGGTCGAGCCGTCTCCTAAGAGGCCGGTCAAGTCATGCGCCCACGTCTCCCAGGGCTGCTCGATCAACGTGCCCGAGATCCCCTTGCTCCGCCGGATCTCTTCGAACTCGCGCCGGAGAAAATGTCTCTCGGCTCCGGAAGGACCATGGGGAGGCTTATGAACGATTACGCTCATCGGCGGTTCCGCCTATACGAAGCCGAGAATTTCCGGCGTATTGCGATGAATGATCGCTTCGATGGTCTCCTCCGGTATGCGGGGCAGCTTGGTTCCTTCGGTTAAATCATTTATGCGCCGAAACGAATCCATCGTCTGCGCGGTCGTAAAGAAACTGTAATCCGAGCCGAACAGCACTTTGTTCGGAACGCCGTATTCGACGACATTCATCATGGCGTTATAAAATTGCCAAGGACGGCTGCCGAGCGCGGACATGTCGGCGTATACGTTCGGATTCTTGCGGATCAAGGACACGCATTCGCCGTGCCACGGATGCCCCAAATGGGCGATGATCATTTTCAACTGCGGAAACGTCCGCGCGATCGGGTCCAGCATAGCCGGCCTCGACGCATCCAGAAAGCCTTGGGATACGAAAGAAGTGCCCTGATGCCATAGAATCGGAATGCCGAGTTCGTCCGCTTTGGCGTACAACGGAAAGTACCGCTTGTCGTCCGGATAGAAATTCTGGTAGATCGGCGCCAGCTTCAGCCCCGACATGCCCAGCTCTTTGACCGCATGCTCCAGCTGATCGGGCGCATCCTCGTCGTGCGGATTGACGCTCGCGAAGCCGTAGAGCCTGCCCGGATGCCGGTTCACGTACGTCGCCACGTATTCGTTCGGCACCACGACGCCCGTTGCCGGACAATTGAAGGCCAGGACGATCGCGCCGTCGAACGACTTGACCGTCTCCCAATGCTGCTCGGGCGTGGCGATCAATTCATATTGCTCGCCCCATGCCCGCTTGGCGTCCGCCAAAAAGCTCCCGCCCACGTGACCGGGTCCGAAGACATGCGTATGACAATCAAATATCACGTCTATTCCTCCGTCTCTTAAGTAGGCGATACGGCCGATTGCCCGTGCTGCTCGGAGAAGCCGAGCTGCCGCGACAGCGCTTCGGCCGCCTGCTTGACTTTCTTGCCCGTTACCGGAATCAAATCATGCAGCAAATCGGATTGCAGCGCGGTGATGCTTACCGCGGCGATGACTTCGCCCTCGTGGTTGAAGACGGGCGCGCCGACGCAGCGTACGCCGAGCTCGCCTTCCTCGTCCTCAATGGAATATCCGGTTTCGCGAATGGAAGCGAGCACCTTCTTGAACACGTCCGGCGACGTGATCGTGTTGGGCGTGTATTTCCCCATTCCCTTCTGCTCCAGGATTTCGCACAGCTTCTCCTCCGGCAGATACGCGGCCATCGCTTTGCCGAGGCTGCTGATATGCAGGTCGGAGCGCATCCCTTCGAAGGTCGAGAACTTAATGAACGATTTCAACTCCACCTTGTCGACGAACATGATCTGGCCGTCGACCAGAATACCGAGATGCGCGGTGTAGCCCGTATCCTTCGCCAGCGCTTCCAGGAACGGACGCGCGAGCTTCTTCAGCTCGATCTTCGTCATGTAGCGCATGCCGAGATTGTACAGCTTGACGCCGAGCGAATACCGCCCCGCCGCGTTCTTGTACACCATATCGTACATCTCCAGCACGTTCAGGATCATGAACGCGCTCGTCTTGGGCAAGTCCAATCGAACATGAATTTCGGTCACGGTCATATCCGCTTCGGCTTCCGCAAGGAGCTCCAGTATGGCCATTGCTTTATCTAATGCGGGAACGCTGTATTTTTTCATCATTCTGCAGCTCCATTAATCAAGATCGGTAATGCGGGTATGTTCCACGGTATATTTGGCGATCACGTCATGATTCAGTTCCAGGCCGAGACCGGGCTTATCCGGCACGACCAAAGTCCCGTCCGGTTCCAAACGGAGCGGTTCGCATACCAGCTCCCGGCTCAGCGGCGTGTCGTTGGTGCAGAATTCCTGAAAATGCGGATGCTTCTGATAGGCGTTCAAGTGCAGCGACGCGGCCGTCAACACATCGGAGGTCCAGGCGTGCGGAATGAGTATCTTGCCCGACTTCTCCGCGAGATCGACGAGCCGGCGCGCTTCGGTGAGCCCGCCCATGCGCGAGACGTCCGGCTGGATGACGTCGACGCCGCCTTCTCTGATCAGCTGCTCGTATTCGTACATACCGGCAAGCTGCTCCCCGCAGGCGATGCGGACGTCGACCGATTCGGCCAGCTTCCTGTAGCCGTTCAAATTGTCGGAATGAAGCGGCTCCTCGACGAAGAAGACGCCGTGGCGTTCCAGCTCCTTCACAAGCTGGATGACGAGCTTCACGTCGGCGGACCACATCCCGTCGACCATGATCTCCATCTCGCTTCCGGCTGCCTCGCGCGCGGCCGCCACGAGCTCGACGACCTTGCGCGGTTCTTGCGTGACGACGCCCCAGCCGAACTTCATCGCCTTGAAGCCCATGGCCCGATACTTCTGTACCGCGTCTTTCATTTCGGCCGGGGTGCCGCGGAACAGCGTGCTGGCGTAGGCCGTGATCCGTTCGTGATTCCGGCCGCCGAGCATGACGCTGACCGGATTGCCCGTCGCTTTGCCGATAATGTCCCAGACGGCGATGTCGATCGCGCTCATCGCATGAATGGCGGCGCCTCTGCGGCCTTGGTAGAACGCCGATTGGTACATGGCCCGCCCTATTTTCTCGTATTCGAAGGGATTCTGGCCGAGCACCGCGTACTTCAAGCCTTCCGAGAACTTCGAGATGTAGCAGGGTGCATCTATGAAGGCTTTGATAACATGCGGATGCGAATCGCAGTCGGCGATGCCCGTAATGCCTTCGTCGGTGTGAAGCTGGACGATCAAGGCGTACTTGGGACCGCGGGAATCGCTGTTGCCCGCATCGATGCCGTAATTGTACGGACTTTCCAGAATCGAGAGTTCAATGCCCGTGATTTTCATGCGTGCGCCACCTTTTCGGATCAGATCGATTCGATGCCGTTTTGCGTCGTTTTATAGATGAAGCGGCTCTCGCCGCTCCCGACCGGAAGCAGCCTTCGCGACAGTCCGCGATACCAAGCCTCCACCTTCGTGAAGCCCTCCGCATATTTGCAGCCGGCCTGATAGCCCCTGAACTTCCCGACCGTCTCGACGACGTCGTGCAGATCGACGTCCAGCAGGTCGCGGAAAATCCGGGTTTGGCTGGCATGCTGGGCAAGCGCCTCTTGCTTGAGCGCGATGGTCTCGGTAATATCGACGAATTCCGTCGGCTGAAACGCGATGCCGCCCAAATTATCCATGAAGTAAACGGTCACCTGGCGGTCCGTCGCCGGATGTTCCGTCTTGACGTTGCCTACGCCGGCTAGCGTAACCGCGTCCCACACCAGCTCGTGCGTATACCGATGGTCCGGATGATAATCGTTCGGGCCATGCGTAATGACCAGATCGGGATTGACGCTTCGAATCGCGTCGACGAAACGAAGCCGGGCCGGCAAGTCGTTGATCAGCATTTCATCCTCGTAACCGAGCCAAATCGGCGTTGCGCCGATAATCGCGCAGGATGCCCGAAACTCCGCTTCGCGGACGCGCGCCAGCTCCGACGGCTCCACGTCGAAATTGCCTTTGTCCCCGTTCGTCGATACGGCCATGAAGACTTCATGGCCCTGCTTGGCGTACATGGCCAACGAGCCGGCGCATTGCAGCTCGATGTCGTCCGGATGGGCGCCGATTGCCAATACTCGCATGATTCCCTCTCCATTCCTGCGGATTATAGGACACCGTATTTATCGTACACTTCGCGCAGTAACTTGCCTTCGAGCAATTCCCGCCGCGTATTGTTCTCGCTCTCGACCTTCCCGAGCGCTTGTTCCACCGTCGTCTCGAACACTTCCTTCGGAATAACGGCCACGCCGTCGATATCCGCGAAGATCACGTCGCCGGGCTTCACGATCACGCCGCCCGCGTCGACCGGGCAGTCATAGTCGATGACCATTCCCCTGCCCTTCGAATCCACCGGTTTAAAGCCGGTCGAGAAGACGGGGAACGCAAGTTCCAATATCTTTCTCGTATCCCGAACCAAACCGTCAATGACCGCTCCGTTTGCGCCGCGCATTTTCGAAGCCGTCGACAGCAGCTCGCCCCACAACCCGTTCCGCTTCGATTGGTTCGTGGCGCCGACAACGACTTCGCCGGGCCGGATGCTGTCGATGGCTTCGATTTCTTTGTCGTAGCAGTTGTCGTGCGCGTAGAAGGTGTCGACGGCGTGAATCGTCTTCGCCCTGCCAACCAGGATGTCGCCGGTTCTGAGCGGCCGAATATTCTCGGCCATGGCCTGATTGCGATAGCCAAGCGCGTCGAGCGTATCGCAGATCACGCCGGTGTAGAGATTGTTCCTCATCAGTTCAAACAACTGCGCATCCTGCATGTGAGCTTCCTCCTCGAATTAGGTGCTTGTGCCGCCATCCCCGGCAAGTCCCTCATGAAGCGCTATCGCAAGCGGGGATAACATAAGACTCGGAAGTATTCCAATTAGCCTACCGCGCAAAACGGTCGACGCCGGCGATGGTCGCGATGCGTTCGCTGATTGAAGAATGCCGTCCTCACATGAGACTGCGGAGCGAGCGTCTGCTGCAAGCCGTAGTAATAAGCCCTGCTTATAGCATCGGCCATGCTTCAGCTTTCCGCAACCTCTCTACCGTTTCAATTTCAATATATTTCCCCTCCCCATCAAAGTCAACCATAAAATTCAATATATAAAACGTCGTTCGTAAAAATTTCGAACCCTTTCCTCCTGTGTGACGAAGGATAAAAAAGGGAAAAAGAAAACTTCCGCGTCTTGCTTCCAATTTCATTAAAATCGCCATAAATCGCGAAAAATCGACTTGTATAATGAAATAAAACTCGAAGAACAACGACTTTCAATGAATGAATCCACCAGTTTACAAATTCCAAAAATCATGTTGACAGTTCCTATAGCCGTCCATTAAATTCTATATGTGGAACGTCGTTCAAATAAGTTGAATGAGGGGGATACCAATGGGAAAGAAGACAATGCTTGCTGCGCTATTGCTGACATCTTCCGTCCTGATCAGCGCTTGTTCCGGTAACAACAATGGCAACGGCGGCAACAAAGCCGCGAACGGCCCGTCCGCTGCGCCGGCCAACGGCTCGGCGAACGGCGCTTCGCCGGAGGGAACGTCACCGCCTGGCTCCGATCTTCCGCTCTACACGATCAAGGTTTTCGCCGACCCCAACTTTGCTACGTACGGCATCACGAAGAGCGATCAAACCGTGATCGGCAAGGTCATCAAGGATAAATTCAACATTGTCTTCGAGTACATTACTTCCTCCAACACGGCGAAGGAACAACTCAATCTCATGCTCGCCGGCGGGGATTACCCCGAGATCATGCGAATCGAAGATCAAGACCTCCTCGCAAAGTACATCGACTCCAAGGCCTTGGTTCCGCTCGACCCCTACATCGAGAACGCGCCGAATTTCCAGAAGCTATTTAAAGACGCCATTCCGTATTGGAAGTTCGAATCGGGCGACGGCAAAATCTACAACTACAGCATGAACCTCCCGCAGGACATGATCGGCTTCCCGGAGCATAACGACATCTACGTCCGCACCGACCTCCTCGAGCAGCAAGGCTACCCGAAACTGCTCAGCACCGATGATTACGTCGAATTCTTCAAGAAGGCCAAAGAAATGAACCCGACGACGAACGGCCAGACTACGATGGGCATGGTCGCGCCGTTCGCCGAGCCGTGGGGCATGGCGGGCATCGCGCCGGTTATGTACGAGAAAGGCGGCAAGTACGTTCAGATCGCGAACAACGCCGTCATCTGGTCGCCGACGGAGGATAAGTTCGTCGATATGCTGAAGGACGACTACGCCGTCGGATCGTTCAAATTCTTGAACAAAATGTACGTCAACGGCCTGCTCGACCCCGACAGCTTCACCGACAAGACGGACCAGGTCAATCAGAAGCTGGCTACCGGCGCGCCGATGGCCTCTTGGTACATCAGCAACTGGCAGGCGAACGCCGGGCAGGTCGCGGCCGGTCATCCGGAGCTGCAGTACATCGTGCTGCCGATTCAATTGCCGGCGCAGATCGCGAGCGGCGAGAAGCGCCTCAAAATGACGCAGGCGACGCGCCCCTTCGACATGGTCGTCATCACGAAGAACGCCAAGGATCCGAAGCGCCTGTTCGACCTGATCGAGTGGGCATCGTCCAACGAAGGCCAGCTGCTTCTGCAATCCGGCATCGAAGGCGTGCACTACACGATGGAGAATGGCAAACGGGTGCCGACGGACGAATACATGAAGAACCATAACGATCCCGCTTGGAGCTACAAACAAGGCTTCGGCGCGGGCGCTCCGCTTCCGAGCGCTCTGATCGCCGCGCCGGACGGCGAACCTTACGCGCTTTCGAAGGTCACGATGGTCAAGGAAGCGGGAATGGACGCGCGGGTCAAGGATACGTACACGAAGCTGGGCTGGACGGACTCCGAGCAATGGTGGCGCGAGAATTCCACGGAAGCGATCGTCGGTACGGCGCAAAGCATCTTCATGGATCCGAATTCCGAAGAGGGCCGTCTGGAGCAGCGCCTCGTCGAAGTGCGCGTGCGGAATACGCCGAAGCTGATCATGGCCAAGAACGACGCCGAATTCGACAAAATCTATCAGGACGTGCTGAAGGAATACGAGGCGCTCAAACCCGAAACGATCGTCGACCTCTACAATGAGCGCTACAAAGCCGCGAAGGCCGATCTGGAAGCCGCGAAGTAACCAGCCTCTCCCATTCAGCCGAAAGCAAGCAAGAGCAAGGGAATGCCTTGATTCTGCATCCGGGCATTCTCTTGCTCGACCTAAGAAAGGAGCCGAACGATGGCCATCGCGGAGACTGCCAAGATCAACAGTTCGCCCGACATCGCCCCCACCCGAAAGTTCTTGAACAAGCTGTACCGTCAGCGCTACCTGTTCATGATGCTCGCGCCGGCCGTGCTGCTGGTATTCACCTTCAGTTATTTGACGCTCGGCGGCTGGGTGATCGCCTTCAAGCAGTACCAAATCGGACAGAGCATGTGGAGCGCGGACTGGGCAGGCTGGTACCATTTCAAGTCCTTCCTGCTGGAAAGTCCCGACTTTGTCCGCCTGCTCGAGAACACCCTCTCGATGAACGTCATGATGCTGGTCGTGAATCTGGCGGCGGCGATGATCTTCGCCATCCTGCTCAACGAAGTGAAGTCCCGGAAATTCGCCAGAGTCGTGCAAACGCTCTCCTTCTTCCCGTTCTTCATCTCTTGGGTCATCGTGTACTCCATCATGAGCGCGCTGATGGCCGTATCCAGCGGCGCAATCAATGTGTCGTTGATCAAATGGGGCCTTCTCGAGCAGGGGCTTAACATTCTCGGCGATCCCAAATTCTCGTGGTGGCTGGTGGTCGCCTTAAGTTTATGGAAGTCGATCGGATATAACGGCGTCATTTTCATCGCGGCGATCGCCTCGATCTCGTCGGAGCAGTATGAAGCGGCCGACATCGACGGCGCCAGCCGGTTTCAGAAGATCATCTACATCACGCTGCCGAACCTCCTCCCTACTCTGATCGTGCTGCTGATCATGAATAGCGGATGGATTCTCAACTCCAACTTCGACATGTACTACCTGTTCTCGAACGCGACCAATTACGAACGCATGGAAGTGTTGGACATCTATATTTACAATTACGGCATCAAGCTGACCAACTACTCCTATGCGACCGCCGTCGGCATCATGAAGTCCGCGGTCAGTATCGCGCTGCTTCTCTTCGTCAACGCCATGGCCAAACGAATCAATGACAAGTCGATCATGTAAGGAGGAGGATCCATGAGGAAAAGCAGCAGCGCAAGCGGCCTTGCATTCGATTGCCTCAACGTCATTATCATGCTTGCCATCGTTGTCGCGACCGTGTATCCCTTTTTGTACATTTTGAGCTATTCCTTCAGTACGGCGAGTAAGATGACAGGCGGCCTGATGCTCTTCCCGGAGGGCTTCAATCTGGATTCCTACCGGATCGCGCTCGGGAACCCCGCTATTGTGAAAAGCGCCGTCGTATCCGTGGAACGAACGATCCTCGGTCCGCTCGTCATGATCGTCGTCACCTCCATGGCCGCCTACTGCATCACGCGGGACGAACTCATCGGCGTCCGGTACATACGCCGTTTCTTTGTTTTCACCATGTATTTCTCCAGCGGCCTTATCCCGTCTTATATGCTGATCAAGAATTTGGGCATGATCGGATCGTTCTGGGTGTACATCATTCCGTCCGCGGTCAACGTGTTCAGCATGATTCTGATCAAGACCTATATCGAATCGGTGCCGAAAAGCATGGAGGAAGCCGCCATCGTCGATGGCGCTAACGATTTCAAGCTTTATTGGCAGGTCGTCTTTCCGGTATGCACGCCCGTCATCGCCGCGGTCGTCCTCTTCAGCGCGGTAGAACAGTGGAACTCCTTCGTCGACACGCAAATCTACAACACCATGTATCCGAAGCTGTACACGCTTCAATACGTGCTCTATCAAACGCTGTCGGGCGCTTCCTCGTTGAGCCAGATCAAATCGCAGGCGATTACGGGCACGCAGTCCTTCGTCTCGCCGCAGACGCTGAAGATGGCCATTACGATCATTACGGTCGTGCCGATTATGTTCGTCTATCCGTTTCTGCAAAAGCATTTTACGAAAGGCCTGCTGATCGGCTCCGTCAAGGGCTGAAGCAAGCCGCAAAAAAGGAGATGGGCTCATGCTGACAAAACGCTTCTATTCCATGCCGCGTTCCGTCGTCCGTGTCGATGCGCAATCGCCCGAGGGACCTTACGAATGGTGGCGGCATACGATCAGCCACGGCGGCATCAACAGCCATCCGCTTCCAGAGCGGGTCGTCCAAGGCGCGAAGAAATTAAAGCCGCGGCTGCTCCGCACGTTCATCCAGGAATATTTCGCGATTTACCCCGAACACGGCCGTTTCGACTGGACCAAGCTCGACCCGTATATGGATTCCCTAGCGGCGACCGGCGCCAAGGTCGTAGCCGCGGTCACCATCAAGCCGAAGCCGTTGTATCCGGCCGTCAATCAGTACGAAGTCATGCCGAACGACATCGCCGAGTGGCAGCAGGTCATTCGCGCGCTCGTCAACCGGTATTCCGTCGAAAAACAGATCGTGACCTACTGGGAGATCGGGAACGAAGGCGATATCGGCGAAGACGGCGGATGCCCGTATTTCTTCCGCAACCCGGACGATTACAATGAATATTACCGGTTTACGTCCGAAGCGATTCTGGATGCGTTTCCCGAAGCGGTCATCGGTGGGCCGGCGCTCGCCAATCCGGACCATGCCATGATGAAGTCGTTCATCGACTACTGCGCGGCCGGGAATGCACCGCTTGATTTTATCTCTTGGCACGTCTATAATCGCGACCCGCAGGTGCACCGGGCGTACACGAACAAATTTCGCGGCTATTTGGAACAATCCGGGATCGTTCCGCTTCCGGAGATGCTCGTAACCGAGTATAGTACGAGCTTCGATACGGTTCACGTGGAAGAGCTGGCCTACGCGCCGGAGCGCGCTTCGATGATCGCGGCGGGCATTATGGCCATGATGGACGCCGGCCTCGATTATTCGTTCTACTACCACGTCTGGGACCAGGTCAATTACGTCCATGAATTCGAGCCGTTCTACGAGCACGTGAACAAGATCATGACGCGGCATTGGAACGAAACTCCGCACCGCTTCGGCATGTTCGGCGTCCATACCGAAGTCCGGCCGCATTACTTCGTCTATCAGATGCTCAGTCGGATGGGCGACGAGAAGCTTGCCGCGTCATCGGACCGGGACGACCTGCTGATCCATGCCGTTCGAAGCCAGGGCCGAATCGCCGCGCTGCTGGTCAATTACGGCATCGAATCGGCCGAAGACCGGATCGTAAAGCTGGCGTTTGCGAACCTGGCGCCCGGCCGCCGGATGATCCGCGTGTACCGGATTGACGAGAAGCGAAGCTGGTCCGCCGAATCGCTGGAGCTGCTGCCCGTCGAGCAGCGCGAGGTCGATACGGCCGCCGCTTTTTTCTGCGAAGTCTACAGCCCCGCATACAGCGTGACGATGTTTACGTTCGAGGACTTGTAACCGGGCCGGTTTAGAAAAATCGGAACCTCTCCCTAAGTTGATGGTTGAATTGATCATGCCGCATTCAACGAGGTCGCCAGCGCTTTCTGGCCGACCTCGTTTTTTTAGGGTCGTTAGCATTCGCACAGCCGGTTGGCGGACTATCGCCCCCGCGACTCCCCCTTTCTTCCCCCTATCGCCTCTTTATCCGCGGCGCGGCTTTTGGACGCAAATGCTCCCCTTCAAGCGCGATCGACAACCGCTCTATTTGAAGGGGAGCACATGCGACCGGAGGTGCCGCTTGCGATCCCGCGAGAAGACTGCCGGGTTCAACCGGCAGTCGGGCAGGCGAAGCAGCGCGTCGCTTCATTCGAGTGCATCATTGCTTGACGATTCGATAGAGATGGACGCCATAGCCCGCGAAGCTGTCCGCAAAGGCGCCGTTCTTGACGGCGAGGCTGCGGTTCTCGCCGATGACCTCGACGGTCTTGCCGTAAGGCACATGAATCGTAGCCTTCGTGTCTTCGCTGCTCGCGCCGGACGCGAATACGTACAGGTCCCCGTTGTGTTCCTTTGCGACCGAATCGATCCGAGCCGCCGAATTGGCCGCTGTAACGGATACGCCTTGGGCGATGCTACCGCTGTTGATAACGGGAGCGAGACTGCGGATTTGCCGGTTCAGCTTGGCAAGCGCCGCCTTCATGGTCTCGTCTTGGAGCGGCGTTGCCTCGATGAAGGTCGGATTGAACGAGTGCGTGAAATATTCCAAACCCGAGGCTCCTTGAATGATCGCCATCCATACTTCGGATCGTACCTGCTCCGGGGTAGGCGTATGACCTTCCACCCCGTTGTAATTAGAGGTCTCGATTACGGTCCAGACGGGTTTCCGGCCTTCCGTCCACGTCTTCAAGTTACTCACGCCTTCAGCGACCAGATGGAGCTTGCCCGCGACCGGCGCATCCGTCGAATTGACCGGATAGATGTCGAAGGATACGATGTCGGCGCCCTTCGCGTATTCCGGATACAGCTCCTGCTTGCCGGTATCCGTGCCGCGCCCGTACCAATCCTTCCACGCCACGCCTTGACCGAGATTCAGGAACACGGGTCGGGTTGGATCCGCCGCCTTCCACCGGTTGTAGTTCTGCACGACCGCGTCCGGCTGAATGGGCGGACCGTAGCCGCCGCTGCCGTCCGACTGCGCGTTGTCGGGTTCGTCAGACTGCATCCACGCATAGATCATCGAATCCGGCCAGAATTTGCGATCCGTTGCATCCTGCCCGAGAATCAGCTTCATATGCGCGGCGTCATATAAGCGATAATTGGCATCGGTCAGCCCGGAAGAAGGTCCCACGTACATGTTGATGCCGATATTTCGATAAGCCATCGCGTTGCTCGCGCTCTGCTGCCAGACGCCGACCGGATAGAAGTTCGGCTGGCCGACATCGGGATCCACCACGCTGTACAACAGGGAGACGGCCTTTGCCGTGGTGAGCTTCTGATTCGCACCCAGCCTGTCGCCGGAGACCGGCTTCAGATAGCCGCCTGCCAACGCGGCGTTGACGTATTTTCGATTGTCTGGCTTCACCTGTTTGGCATCCTTGTAGTTGTCGAGCTTGTTGACGGCAACGCCGGTATCGAGATTGGCGATTCGGGCAACGAGAACCGCGCCGTCCTCGATGGTCAACGGTTTGCCGGCGGGATAACCGAAGTCGCTCAAGCGAAGTGCTTCCCCGTCGCCGAGCTGCAGCGCGCGGTTCGCGAGTGCCGCGAATTCGCTTGCGGTCATGATCTCGTCCGGACGGATCGTGGCATCCGGATGACCGACGAGGAAACCGCGGTTGATCCAATCGGCCAGCATGCTTTCCTCCGGCCGCCCCTTGATATCGCCGAAGACCAAGCTGTCGAACCTGGCCTGTACCGCGGCCTGGTCGGCATACCCGGCAGCAGGCCGCTTCCGGATCATTTCCCGGGTAACCGCCTTTCTCTGCGTCTCGCTCAGCTTGTCGAAGAAGCCCAAAGCCAGCTGCAAATCGGGCGAGAGAAGCGCATCCTCCATCGCTTCCGGCACCGCCGCCCAATTCACGTATTTCAATGCCTTGGTCATCGATTGCCGCCGAACGTCCGCGATCGCGGTATCAAGCGCGGCTTGCGCGTCGGCCCGGGAAACGAAGCCTGTTTCGGGACGCTTCGCGAGAAGCAGCTCGACTGCCTGCACCTTCTGAACCACGGTCAGCCTCTCGTAGTCGGACAAGTCGAGGTGTAAATCTTGAATCGCGCCAAGCGCCTCGATCGTGTCCTTAACCCGGTTGAAGCGTTGGATCCCCTGAGGAATCGAGGCGTTCGGCTGGAACGTGATATCCCTTAAATAATTGCCTCCGCCGAAGGAATCCTTCGGCATCGCGCCGACAGCGGTCGAGAACACGCCCGCATTCGCCGGATAAGCGAGATGGCTTCCATTGGAGCCGGCTTTGCTCAGACCGCCCGGAACGACGGGATAATACTTGGCGTCGTCGCTGCCCGTGGACACGGCTGCCGTATAGGTGACGCCCGCTTGAATGCTCAATCGCTCCGGAAGCTCGAAGGCGACCCAGTCGTTGTTGCCCGCGAAGGCGAAGGTATACGGACCGGCGAGCAGCTTTCCATCGTCCGTCGACCAGATCCGAACCGTGTGGTCGCCCGTCTCGCCTTTCACCCCGAACACGTTGACGGCGGTGATCCAGCCCGCTGCGTCGGAGGAGAACTTCACGCCGAGCTCGTACGGAATGGCGTCCGTAGTCGGTTCCGGGCTTTGGCTCTTCCCGAACAGCGTCTCCGCCTCCGCCGCCTTCGGCACGAAGACGACGTCGCGGAAATAATTGGCGTCGCCGAAGGACGTAGAAGGCATTTGTCCCAGTTTGGTCGTGAATAGACCGCTCCCTTTATACGTAATGAGATTGCCATTGATGATCGGCTTGGAGAAACCGCCGCTTTCATGGGAATAGTACTTGTCTTCGCCATTCGAGACCGCGACGATATAATCCGTATCGCCGGCCGCCTCTACCGGCTTCGGCAGCTCGAATACCTTCCAGCCCGCCGTCCCGGCTTCGAAGGTCCATTCATAAGGGCCTCCGACCACGGCCGTCTCTTCCGCGTTCCAAATCCGGACGGTGTGCGTCCCGCCTTCGCTCGCCGATGCGTAAAGCCGAACCTTGGTAATGAGGCCGTCTACCTCCGCGGCGAACCGCGTTCCCAGTTCATAGCGCGTATCGCTGTCGGAGCCGGTCGGCGTCTGGACGGTGAAGATGGTCTGCTCTTCGCTCTGTCCGCTTGCCGCCGCATGAATCGGCTTGCCTCCCGTTGTGACCAGCGCCGTCAACATCGCAAAAACGACCAGCGCGGCGATCTGCCGGTATTGCTGTTTCATCCTTTGCATCGTTTGCATCGTTTCGCCTCCGATTAATTGTAATGAAGACTTACGCTCGGTTCACCTCCAATATTGAACAGCGTTTTATTAGTAAAATCATCCGCTTCTGAAGCCGATAATAAATCACGCGCGGATAGGTGTCAACGAATAAAAACCCTGCAATTTCGACGCCATTCCCCGGCATTTTCCGCGTAATTCGAGTTGACTTTCAAAAGAGGTTACTAGTGCGATGCATATTTTGAACGGTGTTTAAAATAGGCGCCTTTCCGACTTACCATGCCGCTATTCCAAGGCGTATACGCGAACGGCAAAAAAGGCCGCGGGGCGCTCCCGCGGCCGATCTTTGGAATATCTGGACGACGCAATCGCTCACTGAGCGTCCGCGCCGGTCGTGCGGCGCACGATATCGGCCCAGCCTTCGTGCCGGCGGCAGTTCCGCAGCAGGAACGACTGCATCATGCCGTCGATCTCCGCCTCGCTCAGCGCGGAGAATTGACGGGCGAACGGAATCTGCAGCTGAACCGGCGCGATGCATTCGCTCAGGCGGAACAGAACCGTTCGGTTCAGCTCCTCGGCCGAGGCGCTCCCGTCCAGGCCGCCAATCGTTTGATGGATATGGTTGCCGAGCTTGCGGCACAAGGCGATCCAATCGTTCTCGTCCGCATGGTCCGCGAACGGATTACAATGCAGCGCGTCGATCGCGCGGCTGACCGGAGCGGTGCGCCTCACCCACTCCGATGCCGGATCGACATGGACGATGCCGGTTTTGCCCAGGTCCTTGTAGATGCCGAACGTCCAGGAATCGCCCTGCTCCTCGGCGATCGAGAGCGTATCCTCCAGAAAACGCATCCGCGATGCTTGCGAGACCGAAGCGGGAAACGTGACGCTCGTCTCGCCGAACCAGTTGGGCACGCCATGCTTGCGCATGAACGCGCTCCGCTCGATATATTCCCGTTTCAGCGCTTCGCGGTCCCAGTATCGGCCTGAATGCGGATCCGTCCCGGGATATTCCGTATTTCCCATCCCGCAGGCGGAGTAGTAATGCATGCTGTACACCGCATTCTCGTCAAAAGGCGGATCAAGCTCGTCGAAGCGGGTCGCATAGCCGTCGCCTTCGATAAACACGATATGCCGCTCGTCCACCTCGCGGATAGCCCGAACCGCCTCGAGATAGAACCGGTTCAACTGGCTGATATGCGGCGGAATCGGCTCGTTCAGCAGATCGTAACCGGCAATGGCCGGCTCGTCCCGGTATCGGCGGGCGATCTCCCGCCATAATGCGGATGCGCGGTCCCGGTGGGATTGGTGGTCCCAGAAGGCGGCGTGCCCGGTTATGGTGTCCGAGTGGAAGTTCGGATTTTGCCCGCCCTGCGCGGCATGCATATCCAGGATCACGTAAATGCCGTTGTCGCGCGCCCAACCGACGGCTTGGTCCAGCCATGCAAACCCCTCGGGCAAATAGCCGTAGGGCGCCTCGTCCGATTCGAAATGCCGATAGTTGAACGGAATGCGCACCAGATTGCAGCCCAGGCTCCGGATGAAGCGAAAATCGTCCGCTTGAATGAAATGGTTCAAGAAGCTTGTGAAGAAATGCTCCGCGCGCTCTGCGCCCAGCACGCTTACGAGCGCCTGACGCACGCCCGTTTCATGCCCCGGCATGCCGAGAATGAAATTTTCCCAATTCAGCCAGCTCGCGAACGAAAATCCGCGCAGACGCACTTCGCGGCCGCGGCCGTCGACGATTCTTCGTCCCTCAACCTTCAGAAAGTCCATCGTTGCTCTCCTCCAACCGTAAGTGAATGAACGTGTTTGGGAAGCGCCTTCATTTTCGGCCGTCCCTTTGTTCGCGTTCCCCGGGGTTGACGCATCCGCGCCGGCCTTATTGCCTTCATTTTCGTTGCCGGCCGCGTTGACGCCGTTCCCGTTCGGCGTGCAGCCCGCCAACGAGCCGGTCAGCAGCACTGCCGCCGCCGCGAGGGCAAGCTGAATTTTCCGCGTGTTGACTACCATCCTGACACTCTCTCTGCTTGTGCTTATATTATAGCATCGGAATCGGTATCCCGGCGATATCGCGATCGGTCTGCCGCGACGTTGAGATTACGCAGGATAAATTCCTGTGTTATTTTCGCTTCCGAGCAGTTAACGCCAGTCGTACGAATGCCGCGCGCGGACGTTCCGCGGCGCGAACAAGCGGCGGGATGCAAAAAAAGCCCTGACCCAACCGGGACAGGGCAAGCCGTAGAACATAGCGTGATTGCGTTGCTGAGCTTTTTGTCTAAAATGGACACGCCATCTGCTCGAAACAGGCTAACGCCAGTCCGTTTAGGCGTTTACCTCTACCGTTTCCGGCTTATTTAATACCAAGGGCGGAGGGATCAGCCAGCCTTTTTCTTTGCTCAACCTCAATATTTTAAGCCCGGTCGCTGCTTTTGCGTCATGATATTTTTTGAAGAGCGCCGCGAGATCTTCCCGGACAGACTTTCCAATGGTCTGGCTGCATGCGACCAACCCGGCAGCTATATCTACGGATACCATTGGCGCGATTTCCTGGTCAGTAAACCGTGCGCCTGCCGGAATATCCTCTACGTTCGCTTTCGGACGGTCAGGAAACGTCGGTGACGGAACAATGCCATTCTTGATTAAAATCGTATCGAGTTCGCTCGCTTCCAACTCGGCCTGATCAATGACGTCATCCAGGATTTTTCGCAAATCCTTGTCCCCGCAATGATTTTTAAGCAAACGATAGGAGGAGATGCAGCCTTTGGCAGCCGTGGAAGCCGACCATATGTCAAAGACCTCTCCATAATGCAATGGCTCATGCTTGGGATTACCGCTTAAAATGCCCATCGGCTCACTCCTTTTCATAGTAGACGAAGAATTCAAGTTTTCCTATACATCGTTCTTTTATCGTGTTGGCCGGACCTCCAAATCGGATTGCAGCACATACCGATGAATAAACCACTCCGCGATGCCTAAGACGACCGCGATGATTAGGATTTCCCCGACGCTCAGACTCCAATTAAAGGAATCCGCCGCAAGCCATAGAAGAACGTAAGCCAATATGGCATCCGCGATCGTTGCTACCGGGTTGTTCGTCATCCGTAAAATCAGCTGATCGCCCACGAAATAAGCAATGATCGTAATGACGGTAGCGGTCACAATGGCATACCACAGCGAGGCGTGGGCGTAATACATCAACGACGCGACCATGATCGCGCCGTTAACGATCCATTTAAGTACGAACTTCATGCTATTCCCCCCAACAGAATCCGCGCTCTTACTTGCGCACATGCTATAACGTTTGTTGAACGCGAAGGAGCTATACTTGCCAGCTTCAGACAATCAATCTGGGCTGACCATCCATTGCAACCAGGAATTCGACTCCCGCTTCAAATGAATCCAAACCATTGCTTGATGCCATCAACGGATATTCCGCCAAACGCAAAAAACCCGAGATCCTCTCTCGGGCCCGTTCGCCATACGATTCGTTAGTTCATCATGTCCACCAAGCCCGGGCTATGCTCGTTCGGCATATCCGGGAGCTGCGGCACCGGGAATCCGGCGGGCGGCGGCGTAACCGTGAAGGCCTCGCCGTTGCGGCTTGGCGACTTGCCGTAGAGCACTTCGCCGATTCGGGTATCGTCCAGCCGGAAATTGAACTGCACGTTGTGGTACCCCATATCCACGAATTTACGGCATTCCGGGTACTTGTTAATATCGTAATTCGGTACCGGGAAGAGCTTTCCCCATTCGACGCCCAGTGCCTCGAGCGCTTTGGCGAACGCGTTCTGATGGGCATTGTCGCGGACGATCAGGAAGCCGAGCGTTTCGCGGAAGGCCTTATTGCTGCTCATTTCATAGATTCTGGTCTTCTGCAGGACGCCCGTCGATTCCAAAACCACGTTGTTCAGCATATCGGCGATCAGATTCCCGTGGCTGTAGACCCAGGAACCGTTCCACGGATTGCCGCCGGCATCCACCGGAAGCGAGCTCTTCGCCCCCATGATGAAATGATGCGGATTCGCGTGCTTGATCGCTTCGTTCAGCGGCGCCGCATCCGCGGCTTCATTGCCCGGCATCGAACCGCCCGCTTCGTTCAACAGCTGGTTGATCGTGTTCTGGACAAGCTCGACATGCGCGATTTCTTCCAGGAACACGCCGCGGAGCAAGTCGCGGAACGGCTTGTCTTTCCCGCGGAAATTAGAGCTTTGGAAAAAGTACTGCATCATCGTCCGCATCTCGCCGAATTGGCCGCCCAGCGTCTCCTGCAGCACCTTTGCCGCCGCGGGATCGGGTTGGTCGACTTCGATCTTGTTGATTAATTCCTCTTTGTAGTAATACATGCGCAGCGCTCCTTATTCGGTATCGTCAGCCACCATTACAATCTCCTGGCGGCTTCTCCCCTATTCGGCATACCGGCGAGTTTTTTGGCCCGCGCGACGGATAATTCCTACTAAATAGAGAGACATTATATCCGTTTCATGCGCGGTCGATGAAGTCGAACGGCTGCCGGAGACAAGAAGGAGGCCGACATGAAGGAAAAAAAGAAGCTGGATCTGGCGGCCTTATCCACGATCCCGCTGATCATGACGCTCGCGAACTCCATGCTCATCCCCGTTCTCCCGTTGATTCAGCGGGAACTGAAGATATCCGGGCTGCAGACCAGCTTGATCATCACCGTCTACGCCGCCGTATCGATCTTCTGCATCCCCGTCGCCGGCTATTTATCCGATGTCTTCGGACGTAAACGGATTATCCTCATCGGGCTTTGCATCGTGGCGGCCGGCGGGCTCGTATCGGGCTTGGCGGCTTGGCTCATGCAGGCACAGTGGGGCTATAGCCTGATTCTGCTGGGCAGGCTTGTCCAAGGCGTCGGGGCGGCCGGCGCCTTCCCGATCGTGCTCCCCTTGGTCGGCGATATGTTCCAAAGCAAAGAGGAAGTGAGCAGCGGTCTTGGCATGATCGAAACGTCCAATACTTTCGGGAAAGTGCTGAGTCCGGTGCTCGGCTCCGCGCTGGCGGCCGTTGTATGGTTTTTGCCCCTGGCCGTCATTCCGGCGATCTCGGTCATTTCGATCCTCGCGGTCGCGTTCCTGGTGAAAACGCCCGCTCCGCGCGATTCCGACGCGGCGGCGGATCGAGGCTTTGGCAAGTTCGTTCATACGACCGCGTCCCTCCTCGCCGAGAAGGGACACTGGCTATACGCGATCTTCGCGATCGGCTGCCTCAGCATGTTCATCATGTTCGGGTTCCTGTACGACCTCTCGACGGTGCTCGAAGACCATCACCGGATTTCCGGGATTCGCAAGGGGCTGCTGCTCGCGATTCCGTTAAGCGCCATCTGCCTCTTGTCCTACCTCACGGGTAAAATCGTCGGCGAAAACAAGCGCCGCATGAAGCTGTTCAGCGTCGTCGGGCTAATCGTGCTCATGGCCGCCATGCTATCCTGCGGGATCGCCGATTCCCGAAGCATGTGGTTCCTGATCGCGCTGATGTGCGTGAGCGGTGCCGGGATCGGCCTTGTCCTTCCGAGCTTGGATGCGCTCATTACGGAAGGCATCGAGAAGGAACAGCGCGGCACGATCACGTCCTTGTACAGCAGCGCGCGATTCATCGGCGTTGCGCTCGGCCCGTTAATCGCCTCGGTCATGATGAACCGGGAAGCCTGGCTCTTCTACCTCTTCGCCGGCAGCGCGCTGATTTGCTCGGTATTGGCGCTTTTTGCGATCAAGCCGAGTCCGCCTTCATCCACAACCAAGTCTCCGTCTTCGGGAAAGGCTCGTGCCCGGGCGAGACATAATCGGCATAAAAGGAGCGGTTAAATATCGGGCAGCGGCTCTTGTATAGTTTGGCGATTTCAATTGGAATCGGCAAATGGTTCGGTTCAAATCGAATGACGGGAAACCCGGAGGGACATACTCTAATTGGCGACCAGCGCGTCCTAAGTCCAGCCAATTGCACCGAGTTTGTTGAATGGAACGTTGGAGGTGATAACAATGACATCTAGCCGGAATCATCAAGAAGCCCACGGGATTGGTCAAGCCGAAGCGCAATTGAATCGGCAGGCCGAAGCAGCCGCGGCCATCCAAGGCGCGAACGAAACCGATCAAGCCATTATTGAAACCGCAGAGCGCGATGTACATACCTCCCTCGACGAGGTCATCGACGCGGAAAATTCGTAATTCCGGTTCATATGTGATCTCTCCTTACAAAAAACGGCGCTTCAAGACGTGAACCAAACGTCTCGAACCGTCGTTTTTGCATGGAGGCCTTTAATCCAAAGCACGAGCTTGATCGATCCAAAGGATGAATTGCTGCACGTATCGCTTCAGATACTTGCGGGTTGTGTCATCCGTTAAAGTTCGCCGTTCCGCGTCTACCTTATCGCCCACTTGCGAAACGTACATTTTATGAAAAGGAAGCACGCGGGCTTGAATGGCTTCCAACGTCTGTCTAATCTGCTGCTGCGACAGAATCGTACCCTTGACGCCCGGAGTAGCGCCGACCAGCCCGACCGGCTTGCCGCGCAGCGCGGCGGTTTTGGCCGGAGTCGAAGCCCAATCCAGCGCGTTCTTCAGTACGCCGGGAATGCCCGAGTTGTATTCGGGGCTGACGATGATGACGCCATCGACCCGATTGATCGCTTCGCGAAAGCGCCGGACCGGTTCGGGACCGTCTCCATGATCCACATCTTCGTTATAGAGCGGAAGATCCGCTAAGGGGATCCACTCGAATGCAAGAGATGTATCCAACTCGGGGATAGCCGCGGCAATGATGCGATTAAACGAGTGTTCTCTTAAACTTCCTACGATCAATCCTACCGTTTTCGTTCGACGTTCAGGCGCCAATTTGTTTGCCTCCTTAGACTTAACGACCGTCATTCGCAAAAATCAGCCTTCGGCACAGCGTTTAACGATCCGTGGAACCTTATTCGAATCGGCCTTGCTCCCTTTTTAATCTCTCGGGCGTTACGTCAACGCCGTTCGGATCATAAATGGTCACATTCATGAGAATGCTGTTGATCGAGCCGCGAAATTGCTGGAGATATTGTTGACGAAGAGCAGCCTGCTCCGTTTTTTCCATTTCGCTTAAGCCATTCATCGTTTCCATTCGGGATAACTCATTTATTCTTTGTAGTAGGCTGCGCATATACGACTCCTCCTTAAAATAAGGTTACTGATCCGACTGAGTAAATATCTTTAAATCAATTATCTTAATATAAAGATATATCATTTTCTTTACCAAGTCAATGGCTTCGTTACACGAACTATCCCTACTCGGACGCCTGCTGGCTCGGCTGCCATCGCGACCATGAAAGGCAAGTATAAATACGCAGCGATTGAAACGGTTGACCGGCATCGCGAATGTTCTGCCTGAGGCGGGGAATGCTACGGGTGAGGTGACCCTATACAAGATGAGACAAACGTTGGCGTTCATTCTGCTGTTCTCTTGGGTTCTGGGAGTTTCGTCATTACCCGCGCATGGCAGCTCATACGAGAAACCGTCGTACGATACGCGGATCGGGAACCAAAAGGAAAACGAACGAACCTATACGGTTCAGCCTTATCGCCGCGGCGCGATACGCTCACCCAGACAAAGCTTTAATCCCGGAGTCGGCCCCGGCCGCACGGCGCCCAGACAAGACCAAAATGTCCGGAATCCGGGGGCACCGAGAACGTCCCCCGCGCAGCGGACCGGATTTGGCGGAATTTTCGGCGGCCTTCTCGGAGGGCTGGCATTGGGTACGATTGTGAGCTCCCTGTTCAATCCGTTCGCCGGTTTTACTCTCGGCTCTCCCTTGCTCTCGCTGCTAAGCATCGGCTTATGGCTGATCGTGATCTTCGCGATCTTCCGGATGTTTCGAAGCCGAAAAAAATATTAACAACTCGATGTCTCAAATCAAAAAAGCTGCGATTCACGCAGCTTTTTTGGCATTATGCTCTTGACGCCCTGACTATAAGCGCCGCCGGGTCCTATTTATTTGCTGTTCGGCTCTATAGATAGTGACTATCGACGCTCCGGCTCGCGATTATGACTGCGTCCTCTCAAGCCGAACAATCCGAGCAGTCCCAACCAGCCCAGCCAGTCCCAATCCATGCCATTGTCATCGTTCGCAGCAGTGGCGCGATAGTTGCCGCCTGCAGTGGATGTAGCATTGTAGCTGTTTGCGTTCATCCCTTGGCTGTTATACGTTTGGTTATTCATTCCGCCGTCGTTAGCGTTGTTCGTGACTGTTCCACGAGCGCTAAGTACACCGGCGCTTACTAGTAAGGTCAAGCAACCCACCAGCACCAAGGTAAGAAGAAATTTTTTTCTCACGGTCATTCACTCCTCCACGGGTAGTTTGCATTTCTTAGTTGGTTTTCCCGCAGCGGAGCCGAATTATTCTTCTTGCTCCGGTGAGCCGCTTCGCTTGCCTCGAAATGAACTTACAGGAAGAGAAGACGATCTTCAAACGCTTCGATCGCCCGGGAGAAGGTTCCGGATCGTCTCAACCGAATTCCTGAACACGATCGCTTTTTCCTTATCGCGAAACAGCGAAGCGCCTGCAAATACCTGAATGCCCCATGATGGAACCTCGGATCGCGCGGTTTCCTCCAGACTCTCCGGGTAATCCAACGCATCCAAAATCAGTTGAGCCTTGCGGCCTTCGGGAACAAATCCGGCTGATTGTGCGAGCCATTCCCTTCCCCAGGCGGGGCCGCGCCCGCTTTTCGAACCATAAATTAGCGGCGTATACACGTCAATCGCTTCCGCAAGGTCGTGATAGCTCTGGGCAAATATTCGGGTCAGCGCGCCATCGAATTCATCGGGGGTCCATGGACACATATAAGCGCCGACGATGCAATCCGGCCCATGTGCCTTGATCAACCTCGCATAGTGGAGCGCGAAATCGGCGATTTTACGACATTTATGCTGCTTCCATTCTTCCGAATAGCAGGCCAATATTTCTTGCGGATCCGCGGCGTCGACAGCGGCGGTATTGCAGAAGTCAGCAATGCAGTCCGGGCAAAAGCAGCTTTCCTGCAGATCCGGCTCGGAAGTTTCGAACCAGCCGGCGTAGGTCAAATAATCGAGCCATATTCCTCTGGGTTTAAATTGCTTGATGCCCGCCAGCAGTTCCTCTTCGATTTTGGCCAAGTACTCCTTTTGCGATAAACAGATTCCTTGAACCAAGCGGCCGTAACGAATCGGTTTTCGGTCGACTCCGATGGGAATGAGCTCGGGATGCGCTTGAAAATCGGCACGGAACGTTTTGAATTCCACGCAGGCTTCCAATTCCTGCTCCGCGCAAGCTTCGAAAGCGGCTTCGTTAAACAGGTGAAACCATCTGGCGTTGACGCCATAGTCTTTCACGTCAACGGGGAGCTCCCCGCTCCCGTACGGACCGAATAATAAAGGGATTGCCATCCGTATTCACTCCTCTCGTTATCCTCCGTTCGCGGAGGGGGTGATGGAAGGATCTTCAGAAGGGCATCTCCACGCCGAATTCAGCCGCAGCCTCGGATAGGACAGCCTTATGATGCTCGTCTACCGGAATGCCCGAGTTGCCGAAATCGACCTCGCGCTCGGATTCCAGCACGCCGGGTAATGTCGCCCTATCGTACCCCGGCATTGGACGCATGTGGCTGGTTAACTTCCTATAAGCTGCCATTTCATGTTTGAAGGCTCCGGTATCTATGAATGAACCCGGATCCAGCGCAATAATCAGAGAACCCTGATTGGCGCCTTGGTACCTGCGCGCAGCCCGCTCTTCTTCTACCGGAACGCCTGCCAGAAAGCCTCCCAAGGCTTGGCACATGAACCCCAGTCCCATGCTGCGAAAAACAAGGCCGGGCGCTAATTCGAATAGCTGCGATACATGGGGAGAGTCTTCATACAAGTCATGCATGGCGCCAAAATCAAGCACCATCGGACCCTCTGCCCCGCCGGGCACGGCGAACGACATCGGAGAACCTCCCGCTGCCCGCATAATGGAATCCTCGGGGCGCAGCGATAGCTGATGTCCGGACGTGACATAACCAATGAGGTCGTTCTCGGCCAATAAACGGGCATAAATCCCCGCCGCGCCGATATGTCCATGATTGCGCGTAACGGCGACCGCAATTCCGGTCTTGCGGCAGCGGTCGATTAATTCCTCTGCTCCCCTGAAAGCAGCAAAATAGCCAAGACCTCCGTCTCCGTCGATCATCATCGTCGCCGGGGAATCCGTTGCGATACGGCACTGCGGATCCGGATTAATCAGTCCGTCGCGCATAATCCGGGCATAGGCGGCGATCTGTACGGTGCCGTGACTAAATATGCCTCTAAGGTCGTTTTTGACTAATAATTCGGCTAGAAATGCCGCTTTTTCTTCCGGCATGCCGACTTTTTGCGCAATGACGCGAACCAAACGTTTCAGCTTTTCCTTGTCGACTTTCATGCCTTCTCTTCGATCCGTATTCATGCAGCCATTCCTCCAGGATTGTAAGGTTAAGTTCGGCCCGTAAAGATCCGCGGAACCGGGTGCGTAAAAAACCATCACCCGCTTGGCGATGGTTTCGTACATACATACCCGATGGAATTAGGCCGTGATTTGAGCGGCGATTCCGTTTAACTCGTCGATGTCCGCGGCGGAAAGCTTCACGTCGGTAGCGCCGGCGCAGTTCACGATGTTCGCCGCTTTGCTGGCGCCGGGAATCGGCAGAATCACGGGCGACAACCGCAGCAGCCAGGCAAGCGCGATCTGCTGCGGCGACGCGCCATGGCTTGCGGCGATCCGGGATAACGTCTCGTTGCTGCCGATGCCGCGCGCGTTGCCCATGCCGTTCAGGGGGCTGTATGGCAGGAACGCGATACCGAGCTCTTCGCAGCGCTTCAGCACGTCCATGGACGAATGGTCAAACAAATTCATGCGGTTTTGAACAGACGCGACCGTTACGATCTGGCGGGCTTGTTCCAATTGAGCAACGGAAACGTTCGACAGGCCCACGTGAACGATCTTCCCTTCCCGTTGCAATTCCGCGACGGTTCCCACGGATTCCGCAAACGGAACCTTAGGATCCGGCCGGTGGAATTGATAGAGCGTGATCGCTTCCACGCCGAGCGCGCGCAAACTGTCCTCGCACGCTTGACGCAAGTGTTCGGGACGGCCATCGGTTTCCCAGCGTCCTTCCGGACGAATGTGGCCGCCTTTTGTCGCGATGACCGCTTCGGGATGATGCTGCAAAGCTTTGGCCAGCAGTCGTTCGTTATGACCGTTCTCGGTCGCGTTCAAGCAGTACGAATCGGCCGTATCGAACAGTGTTATGCCTTGCTCCCATGCGGCATGCACCGTTCGGATGCCGTCTTCCTCGGAAGGGCGCCCGGTAACGGACAGCGGCATGCCGCCCATTCCGATTTCCCCCACGATGATTCCCGTCGAACCTAGCTTGCGTTGCGGCATTGTCATGGTATTGCCTCCTTAGAGTTAGGCATGAAGTTTGCGGGAGTAGAGCTCATATCTTCCTTTTGGACGGCGCAGCTTGTCGGTCTAACGCGCCTTGCCGCTTATTTCGGCGCCCACGGCTGGCGGACGGACGGCACGTTCTCGCCGGTTTGAATGGCCTGCTCGATCAAATAACCGAGATAGCAGTCCTGCGACGCTTCCGGCAGCCCGTAAAAATCCGGCCCGCCGGCGGCATAAGCGGCCATCTTCTGTAAGCAGGAAGCGATCGCGATCTCATCGTCGTACAGCCTGCCCGGCATGAACGGATTCTCGTATACCCATTGGTCCCCCGCCATAATCCCCTGCAGGAAATACCCTTCGGCGTTTTCCCATTCGCCCTTGTTGATCCGCCGGAATTCAAGCGGCCGCGCCGTCTTGTAATCGTGCAGGAGACTCAGACGGCGGTCGAAGATTTCGCCGCGCACGCCGCGGACGGACAGATGATTGGAGCGAATCCAAGACCGGTGCTGGTCGGAGGTGAAATCGTAGATGCCGAGCTTATTCCCGAAATCGAGCCAAGCCAGATCCCGCCGCGAGGTCGCGATTTTCTCCTCTTTCGGCGGACCGCTCCGGTTCGGGCCGGCCAGCCAGTCGGATTCGAACCGCATTCCGCGAATCGCGACGTCCTCGAACCCGATGCCGAGCATTTTGCGCAGCAGACTGACGCCATGATACAGATGGGATATCGATACGGTCGCCTGCGTAATTTCCCCGAGCCTTCCGTCCCGAATAACGGCCATTCTGGCCTCGTTCAGCGGGTGGAATTGGTACTGCTCGGCAACTTGAATGCGGGCGCCAGGGAGCGTCAGCTTCTCGTGCAGCTCGATCAGCCCTTCGAGGTTCGGCGCGGGCGGTGTTTCCGCCAACGCCGGAATGCCGAGTTCGGCGAGCTGAAGCAAATAGCCCGGCTGCGCCGATCCGCTGACGGACACCACGACGAAGTCCGGACGGTCTTTCTCCAGCATCTGCTCCATCGTCCGATAGGCCGGCACCTGCCACCGCTTCTCCATTTCCCGTCCTTTAGCCTCGTCGCGGACCGTCATGGCGCTTACCCGAAACCGGTCGGGAAGCGCCTTCGCAATGCGGAGATAATATTGCGCCCGGAATCCGGCCCCTCCGATAATGCTGAATACCGCGGGTTTGCCCAACTTTCATTCCACCTTATCCGAAGCGGTTACGGTTTAATAAACACCGTTTTGACGGACGTATAGAACTCGATCGCCGCCTGTCCCTGCTCTCTCGAATGCGAGCTCGACTGCTTCATGCCGCCAAACGGAGCCTGCAGTTCCACCCCGGCCGTCTCGGCATTGATCCGGACAAGACCGGCATCCATCTCATGAACGAAGGACAGCACGTTGCCGATATCCCGCGTATAGACCGAGGCGCTCAGCCCGAATTCCGTATCATTCGCCAACCCGATCGCCGATTCGAAATCGTCGGCCTCGATCAGCGTCAGCACAGGTCCGAAGATTTCCTCCTGCGCGATCGCCATCCCGCTCGTCACCCGGTCGAATACGGCCGGCGTGACGTAGAACCCGTCCGCCAACTCCGCGCCTTCAGGCCGTTCGCCGCCGCACAGCAGGACCGCGCCTTCCTCTTTGCCCCGATTGATGTAGGACAGGACGGTTTCCATCTGCTTCTCGTTGGCGCAAGGCCCGAGCCACGTCGATGCTTCCAAGCCGTCGCCGACTTTAAGCGCTTTGACCTGGCTTACCAGCTTTTCCTTGAAAGCCTCGTACACGTCGCGAACGACGATAACGCGGCTCGTAGCCGTGCATTTCTGGCCGGTGGAGCGCAGCCCGCCGCTAATCGTCGCTTCGACGGCCAGATCGAGATCGGCGTCCGCGGCGATGACGATCGGATTCTTCCCGCCCATCTCCAGCTGATATTTCGCCCCGCGGCTCAATGCGGTTTGGCCGATTTGCTTGCCGACCTCGTTGGAACCGGTGAACGTCACGCCGTGAATGCCGGGATGCGAAGCGATCCCCTGCCCGATGACGCGGCCGCCGCCGATGACCATGTTCAGGACCCCGGCCGGCAGTCCCGCTTCATGGAAGCATTCCGCGATTTTCGCGGCGGTTACCGCCGTCTCCGTCGCCGGCTTCCACACGACCGCGTTACCGTAAATCAAAGCCGGGGCCATCTTCCAGACCGGAATCGCCACCGGAAAATTCCACGGCGAAATCACGCCCACGACGCCAAGCGGCGAACGGGTCGTAAACATGAACGCATCGGCGTCGGTCGACGGAATGACGTCGCCGATTTTCCTTATGCCTTCCCCCGCATAATAGCGCAGAATCGCCACGCCGCGCGCCGTCTCGCCTTTCGCCTCGGCGAACGTCTTGCCCATCTCCCGCGACATCGTCCGCCCGATCTCGTCGAGTCTGCGCTCCATCGCGTCCGCCGCCTTGAACAGCAGCGCGCCGCGCTGCGAGCCGGCCAGCTTGCGCCAAGACCGTCTGGCCGCTTCCGCCGCTTCGACGGCCTCATTCAGATCGCCGATCTGCGAATCGGGCACGTAGCCGACGATTTCGCTCTTCCTGGCGGGATTGATGCTCGGCGTACTCCCGCCGCCTGCCGGCGCCTTCCACTGGCCGCCGATATAATTGCCGATCATTTGAGGCTCTTGAACAGCATGCATGGACGATCCATCCTCTCGCAAAGAAATATAGAAATGAACGACTTCCTATTAAACAAACGCGCTTAGCGCTAAGCGGAGACGGCCGTATTCGTCAGCGTGCCGATTCCCGTAATGTCGATTTCGATCCGGTCTCCGGGCGCCAGCGTGAATTGATTCGGAGGCACGATGCAAGTGCCCGTCAGCAGCACGGTGCCGTCGAACAGGATGTTGTCCTTGGCCAAATAAGCGACCAGCTCATCCAGCTTCCGCTTCAATTGGCCCGTGCTCGCCGATTCCTCGACGACCTTCTCGCCGTCCCGGAAAATTCGGCACGTAATCGTCAGCTTGTACGGATCGGACATCGTGTCGGCCAATCTGATCGCCGGACCGATGGAGCAGGATTGACGCCAAATTTTCGCCTGCGGCAGGTAGAGCGGATTCTCGCCCTCGATATCGCGGCAGCTCATGTCGTTGCCGATGGTGTAGCCGATAATGCCGCCGCCGCCGTCGAGCACGAGCGCAAGCTCGGGCTCCGGCACCTGCCAGGACGAGTCGCTGCGCAGACAAACGTCGCCGCCCGGTCCTACCGTACGGGCAGCCGTCGATTTCATGAACAGCTCCGGCCGTTCCGCGTCGTACACCTTGTCATAGAACGTCGAGGCATCCAGCCGGCCGCCCGTCGCTTCGTAATTGCGCGCTTCCTTGCTCCGCAGATAGGTAACGCCCGCCGCCCACACTTCGGGAGCATCGATCGGCGCCGCGAGAGCGAGGGACCCGAAGTCCTTATCCGAAGGAACGGCTCCGGCAATCTGGCGGTTAACCGCTTCCAATACCGAGCAACCTTCGCGGTCCGCTCTTCGGACAAGCGTCATAAAATCGGAGTCCGGCAGCGGGTACACCTGATTCTCGTCCGTCAATGCGGCCAGTACGCGAGCATCGCCTTCCACAAATCGAATGATTCGCATAAGATCACCCATTCATTTTAAAGTATAAAACCACGTTCGCGAAAAATATGGAAGATGCGGTCGCATCGAACAACCGCGGCTTGCATAGGGTCAAGCGCTAATCGCGGTAACCTAAATGCAACGAAATCTGTTTGGTTGCCTCCAGCAGCAGCGAGACAAAACGCGCCAGCATCGCTTCGTCGACATGGGAAAGGAGCGTGGACATGCTGATCGCGGCGGCGACATGGCCGTTATGGTCGAATACCGGAGCGGCGGCGCAGCGTACGCCCGCTTCGTTCTCCTCGCGGTCATAGGCGATTCCGCTCTCGCGCACCCGTTCGAGTTCCGCGAGAAACGCCGGTTCGCCGTCGATGGTATGCGGCGTGTGCCGACTGTAGCTGTATCCGCTTAGCATCCGCGCGAGCATATTCGGCGGCTGATACGCCGCGAGCACTTTGCCGACCGCGCTGCTGTGCAGCGGCACGCGCCGCCCGATCCGGGAATAGCGGATAACCGCCTTGGCCCCTTCGACCTTATCGATGTACACGCCTTCCGCCCTGTCGAGCACGACCAGATGAGCGGTTTGCCCCGTCCGCTCGGACAGCTTGAGCAGATGCGGCCTTGCCGCTTGGCGAATGTCCAAGCCTTGCAGCAGCAGCTGTCCCTTCTCCACGAGCCGCATTCCCAGCCGGTATTTGCCCGTTTCCTCGTCCTGGTCGATGTAGCCGTGCAGCTGCAGCGTCTTGAGCAGCGAATGAACGGTGCTTTTGTGCAAATTCATCTGCCGGCTGATATCGGTTATTTTCAGTTCCCGGTTCTGCTCGTCGAACAGGTCGATGATTTTTAACGAGCGGTCCAACGCCTGGATGATGGGCATGATGATCAGCCTTTTCTAATGTTCTATAATATCAAACAGCATGCTATAATATAATTTCATCTTAGCAGAGGAGCGTTTTTCCGTCCAGCAATTACCGGCGGTCAACAGCCGCGGCCGGACTCTAACAGACGCTGTAGACGACCCCTTTCGCATGCAAAGGAACGCGCGGGGTCGCTGTGCAAAAAAATAGCCGCTCAAGGCGACTATTTGGACTCTACGCGGGGTTATTTGCTATTCTGATCCTTGTAGTTCTTGATATACTCGTCTTCGACCGCCTTGCCGCCTTGATCCATGTACTGCTGAACCAATGTTTGGTACAGGCTGTCTACTTCGGCCGGTTTCGCAACGATCAGTTTGGCAAGCATTTGAGCCGAGAGATTCTTAAGCGCCGCGTTGTTTTTGGCATCGGCCGCATTCGGTATGGAATAGAAGTAATTCGTATAATAGTCGACCATGCCTACCTTCAACGCATTCTCGACATCCTTCTCATAACCGGGATAACCCGTGGAAATGGCGGCTTCATTCTTTTTCGGATCCCCAAGTTCGATCCCGTTCGAAAGAATATCATAGTCGAGGTTGTTGGCTACCGTCATCATCTTATCGCCGGAATTCGTCGTCCCTGTCTGTTTGGGAACGCCGTTCACCATGTTGTAGTCGACGCCTTCCTCGCCGTTCTGAAGGAAGAGGGTTACCTTAGGGTCAGCCATCCAGTTCAGGTACTGTATGGCAAGGTCAACATTCTTGCTGGATTTAGGGATAATGACGTACATGCCATTCGGGCTGTACCCGTTCTTCGGATGCTTGCCCGCGTCGTTCTGCCAAGGATCGATCGGAATAAGCTCGGCACCGGGAACGTTCTTTACCAGGTTGGCGTAGGTACCGGGAGCCGTCCTGTACGGACCATCCCAGTTCGTTTGGAATGCTCCGACTTTCCCGTTGGAAATATCCGCATCCGACAGTTTTCCATCCTTGTCGGTTGCGAAATTCGGGCTGATCAAGCCTGCATGATACATCTTGTTCATGTATTGAACGGCTTTATCAAACCCTGGCATGCTCCAGTTCGCCTCCCATATCGCTTTCGGCTGAAGCGTGGCAACCTGTTCCTCGGTAAGATTGGATGGTTTGAAGGCTTCCGGTATATAGCTCAGCCCGGGATTTGCGGGTTGCAGGGAATACGCATAAGGAATGACGCCGGTAACCTTTCCGGGGTTCTTCTCTTTGAACGCAACCATGGTATCATAGAATTCTTCCGGCGTAGTAGGAACGGGAAGACCCAATTTATCGAGCCAGTCTTTGCGGATAAACGTATTCGAACCCGCGAGAACCGTCCGCTTGCCCGGTACGGCATACTGCTTGCCGTTGAATTTGCCGTACTTTAAGACATCATCGCCAAGATACTTCGTAAGCGTGGATCCATGCTCCTGAAGGACCGAATCCAGCTCTGCCAAGCCGCCCTGCTGCACATAATTATAAACAACGCCCTGGTTGTACGTGTAGGAAATGTCAGGGGCCTGTCCGGCTGCCATCAAGACATTCAACTTGTCGACTTCCTGGGCTCTGGGAACGGACACGAATTTGACCGTGGCATTGAACTGTTTGCCGAAGTTATCGTTGATATACGTGGTCCAGAAGTTATGATTCAAATCCGGCTGTCCGGGTTTGCCTCTGTCGAACACTTCGACCGTTAGGGTTCGATGTTCGTCTGCGGTGCCTGCTGCGCCATTTTGCGCGTCGCTTGGCGAATTGCTCTGACAAGCGGCCAACGCCGATGAAAATGACAGCGCTACCAAAGCAATGCAGATCGATCTTTGTGCTTTTGCTTTCAAATGAAATCACTCCTTTTTAATTTTGCCAGTCAGCAAATTGATTTATATAAATTCGCGAAATAGATCGACATCATCCGTTTCGCGTACCTATATCAACCTTTAACGGCGCCAATCATAATCCCGGATACAAAGTATTTCTGGAGCCACGGGTACACGAGCAGAATCGGAACCGTACCGAACATGATGCTGGCTGCTTTCAATGCCTCCGAAGGCAGATTCACGTTGACGTTCTCGCCGGACATTTGCTGCGATATATTGATCACGTTATACAGCTTGAGCTGTATCGTATAGAATTGCTGGTCGGTAATGTAGAATAGCGCATCCTGAAAATAGTTCCACCGGAATACGGCATATAATAAACTGACGGTGGCAAGAGCCGGCTTGGAAAGAGGCAGCACGATCTTAAGCAGAATCTGCAGCTCGCCGCATCCGTCCAAGTGCGCGGCTTCCTCCAGGCTATCGGGCAAGTTCTGAAAGAACGATTTTAAGATGATCATATAGTAGACGCTCATCATACCCGGAAGAATCAGCGCCCATGGCGTGTCCAATAGGCTCAGGCTCTTGACGTTCAGATAATCCGGAATCAACCCGCCGCTAAAATACATGGTAAACAGCATGATTAACAATAACGCATTCCTGCCCTTGAGTCTTTTTTTGGTCAGCGGGTACGCCGCCAGTATGGTAACGGTCAACGCAAGGAGCACGAATACAACCGTCAAGATCACCGTATAGAACAAGGCGTACAACATACCGGCATCCCCGAATACGACTTTATAGGCTTCGATGTTAAAGTCGATCGGATAGACGGTGACCGCCTGCGAAATAATGGCCCTATTAGAGCTAAGGGATTGCGATAGAATATAGAGAAAAGGAACCAGGCATACAATGACCGTCAATAAAATAACAAAGGCTGCCGTATAATCCACGATTCTATTTTTTGAAAGATGCGACATGTCGGTACCTCCTCACCAGATTCCGTTTTCGCCTAATTTACGGGTAAGAAAATTAGAGGTCACCAGGAAGATTAAGCAAATCACGGACTGGAACAGGCCGACGACCGCACCGACCGAAAAGTTCGCGGATTGAATGCCTACCCGATAAACATAGGTGCTGATAACGTCGCCGTAATCCATCACGAGGTTGTTTTGAATGTTGAATGGACGATCGAAGTTCACCGCCATAATATTGCCGAGCTGCAGGATCAGTAGAATCACGATGGTTGGTCTGATCCCCGGCAGCGTAATATGCCATATCCGCCTGAATCTTCCCGCGCCATCCGCGTCGGCGGCTTCATACAGCTGCTTGTCGATTCCCGTCATGGCGGCAAGATACAAAATCGTCCCCCAGCCTGCGTTCTGCCATACGCCGACCAACGCATACGTTGCCACCCACGCGTATTTGTTCGTGAGGAACGGGAACGGCTCGCCGCCCATATGGCTAATCAAGGCGTTTAACATCCCCGTGGGAGAAAGCAGCTGCGCGACGATTCCGCCGATAATGACCCAGGAAAGGAAATGCGGCAGATACAGGATGGTCTGGCTTACCTTTTTGAACGTCTTCCATACCAGTTCATTCAGCAAAAGAGCCAATAGTATCGGCGCCGGAAATCCCATAATCAAATCCAACCCGTTCAGCATCAACGTATTGCGAACAACCTGAAAGAATTGCGGCGATGAAAAAATTTGCTTGAAGGTTTCAAAATGATTCCACGGACTCCTGCTGACGCCTTGAAAAAGGTTGTAATCCTTAAATGCAATCTGGATGCCATACATGGGCGCATATTTAAAGGTCACGATATAGGCAACAGGGACCAGCAGCATTAGGTACAGCACAACATCTTTTTTAAGATAATAAAACAATCCTTTCTTCTGTTGCCGCGGCTCTCCAACGCTGCCCTTCCTATCCAGAGCAGCGCTGCTATTCATGGCTTTCATCAACGACCACCTCCGTTTGCTGGTTTCTCGACTTGCTTTGAGCGTAGGCTTGGAAGACGTATCCCAACCCCGTTCCCCCAATCCGAGACCGTTTCCCTGTCATACGCCCGAGTAAGCCATGAACCCCCCGTCTACCGGCACCGTGATACCGGTTACAAAACCGGACAGCTTATCGTCCGCCAGCCACAATAACGTGCCCAGCAGATCTTCCGGCTTGCCGAATCTTTTCATTGGCGTATGGGCGATGATTTTATGAGACCGGTCGGTTAAGGAGCCGTCTTCGTTCTGAAGCAGCCTTCTGTTTTGCTCCGTCAAGAAAAAGCCCGGGGCGATCGCATTGACCCTGATGCCCGCATCCGCCATATGAACGGCCAGCCACTGCGTAAAATTATCAATCGCCGCCTTCGCCGCGCTATACGCCGGCACCTTCGTCATCGGGCTTGGCGCGCTCATCGAAGAAATATTGATCATGACCGCGCCTTGGCGATTGATCATCGTTTTGGCGAATACCTGCGCAGGAATGAGCGTTCCGAGGAGATTCAAGTTAAGCACGTGGCTGAAGCCTTCCTCGGTCAGATCGAAGAATGTCGTGATTGCTTTATTTTCCAGATCCTCCGGCCTCAGCGTTTCATTCGTCGTGCTTCCCATGGGATGGTTGCCTCCCGCCCCGTTGATGAGCATGTCGCAGGCGCCCAGCCGGCGCGTCACCGTTTGTTCCGCCGCCTTCACGCTTTCCGCATCCAGCACGTTGCAGGCAACGGCGATCGCTTCCCCGCCGGCTTCTCTGATGTCCGCCGCAACCTTCTCTCCCGTTTCCGCCGTGCGGTTTAATACGGCCACCTTCACGCCATGCCGGCCAAGCTCCCGCGCCATGGCGGAGCATAGCACGCCGCTTCCTCCCGTAATAACCGCTACCTTGCCTTTCAAATTCACGTTGATTGCATGCATGCCGCCGCCCCCCGTTTCGTTCTTTCGAGCGAGTCCCATATGCCCCACAAATACATAATGCCGAGAGCCCGGTCGTACAGTCCGTATCCGGGACGGCACTGCTCGTTCCAAATTTGTCTGCCGTGGTCCGGCCTGGCATAGCCCGTAAAGCCCTTCTCATGATACGCCTTGACAATATCGCAGATGTCGAGCGTGCCGTCCTGGGATCGGTGAGAAGTCTCGATGAAATTGCCGTTGTCGTACAGCCTGACATTTCGGATATGGGCGAACGGAATGCGGTCCGCGAATTCCCTCACCATGTCCGCGACATGGTTGTTCGGGTTGATTCCAAGCGACCCGCTGCACAGCGTGACGCCGTTATAAGGGCTGTCCACCAAGCTTAGCAGCCTGCGGATATTGTCCCGGTCCGTGATGATTCTCGGCAGCCCGAACAGCGACCACGGCGGATCGTCCGGATGAAGCGCCATTTGGATGTCGTTGCTCTCGCAAACCGGGATGATCTGCTCCAAAAAGTAGCGGAGGTTGTTCCACAAGTCCTCTTCCGTCACGTTCTTGTACGCCTCGAACAGCGCGGGCAGACGCTTCATTCTAGCCGGCTCCCAGCCCGGCATCGTGAAGTCCGGATTCTCGTTGATGACGCGCACCAGCTCCTCGGGATTATTCATGCTGTCGATCTTGGCCTTGTCATAAAAGAGCGCAGTGGAATTGTCCGCCAGCGGTTCGAATAAATGCGTGCGGATCCAGTCGAAAACCGGCATAAAGTTATAGCAAATCACTTTCACGCCGACCTTTGCCAGCCTCTCGATCGTTTTTTTATAGTTGTCGATATAGTTGTCCCGGGTCGGCAAGCCCAGCTTGATATCCTCATGAACGTTAACGCTCTCTACAACCTCCGTATGAAAGCCGTATTCGTCCGCCTGCTTTTTGATCTCCAGCATTCTTTCGAGCGGCCATTCTTCCCCCGCAGGGATGTCGTGAAGCGCCCAGACAATGCCTTCCACGCCGGGAATTTGTCTGATTTGGCCAAGCGTTACCGTATCATTGCCTTCGCCAAACCATCTGAATACCATTCTCATCGTCCATTCCTCCAAAAGGCGTCATGGGTTACTTCTTATAATCGCTGCCAAGCGTAATGTCGTTCTTCGAGAAGGAAACGAGCGACGAGGTCTTCTCGTAAAAACGCGGAGCGTTCGCGAGCAAGCCGTCCCTCGAATAGAACGGGCTGTCCTTCGTTAAAGGCAGGCTTACGCTCTTGCCCGTAGCCGCCGCCTCATAGATGGCCGTGATCAATTCCAGTGTGTTGCGTCCTTCGCCACCGTCGATGAGCACGCTCAGCGATCCGCTTTCAATCGCCTTCATCACATCGTCGATTTGTCCGGCGTGACCGGTATACGGGAGGTCCGCCATGCCGTTGTAGGCGTCCTCGAGCTCCTCCTCGAGCGCGGTGTTCCGAACGGGAAATCCGTTTTCCTTGGAGGTGGACGCATCTACCTTCCAAGGGGCGGAAATTCTGGCCTTCTCCCCTTGGAAAATAAGCTGCTGTTCCTCGCCGTGATGCACGACGGAGCTTGTAATTTGCGCCAGGCTTCCGTTGCCGTAAGCAAGAATGGCGATGGAGATGTCCTCGACTTCCGCGTTATCGTGCGACGTATTGCTCATCACCGCATGGACTTTGTCCGGCATTCCCATCATCCACTGCAGCATGTCAATATGATGAACGGCGTGGTTCAGCGTACAGCCCCCGCCTTCCTTTTCCCAGGTGCCTCTCCACCACAGATCGTAATAGCAGTGCCCTCTCCACCAGTGCGAATCCACCTGCGCGTGCACGATTTTGCCTGCCTTCCCGGTGTCGAGCGTACGCTTCAGCTTCATGATCGGATCCCTGAACCGGTTTTGCCCGATGACGGACAAGATGCGCTTCGACGCCGAAGCCGCTTCCAGCATGCGGTCGCATTCTTCCATGGAAGAAGACATCGGCTTCTCTACCAATACATGCTTTCCGGCTCGCAAAAAATCGATCGCGAGTTGAGCGTGCGTATACGGCGGGGTGCAGATCGACACCAGATCGATATCGCTGTCCAGCAGCTTGCGATAGTCTTGTTCGACTCTGCAGTCGAGCTGAAATCTCTCTTTATCCCGGACTGCCTTCTCCTCGTAAATGTCGCATAACGCAACGACCCGGCATCTTCCCCCGAACGCGGAGACATACGCCTCCAAATGCGCATTTGCGATACCGCCGGTACCGATAACGGCTACTTTAATCATCGTTCTTCACTCCTTAGTCCTATTTAAAAAATTTGGCGTGCTTCTGTTTTAAATTTTCCTTCTCGATCACGACCAAATCCAAATGGTCCCTTAGCATGCTTTCCGCTTGGTCGGGATCCCTCTCCTTGATCGCGCGAACAATGCCGCGATGCTGGGCAAGTATGATTTTCCAGTCGGAATCGGAAGCGAGCCGTAAAATCCGAATGCGGTTGTCGTGGGTTGCCATTTGTTGAATCAATCCCCACGTACGGGCTCGGCCGCAGCCGATCATAATCGATTTGTGAAACTCTTCATCGAGCTCGAACAAGCGCCCGTAATTCTGTTCGGATTGGCACAGCTCTTGCAGCGAGACGAGATGCTGCAGATGAAGCACCTGTTCCTTGTCGAGCAGCCCGCAGGCTTCCCGAACAACGGCGGATTCCAGGGTTTTTCGGACAAACCGGGATTCTTCCGCATGCTGCAGATCGATAAGCGATATGATGGAGCCCTTCTGAGGAGTGGTTTCGATTAATTCCTCCTGCGTGAGTTTGACTAATGCTTCGCGAATCGGGGTCCTGCTTACTTGCAGCATTTCGACCAGTTCTTTTTCCGAGATAAACTGCCCCGGTTCGAGTCTCAGCTCCATGATGTTTTTCTTCAAGGCGGCGTATACGAAATCCCGGATGAGTCCTCTTTTGTCTCTTGAAACGTCAATCTGAATGCTCATACGATTCCTCCAACACGATGAATTGCGATTCCACTCCGGCAGGTACGAAACGCACGTACGATAAGCGCTTACAAAAAGCGCAAGCAAAAAAGTCAGGATGACTAGTTATCCTAGTATACCGGCATGAGCGGCTTGTTCCGGATCGCCGTATGAGGCTTTAATCGGCCGTCCGCTTTGCGTGGATGCTTGCCAACCATCCAATCGGTTAACGTCTTGCGGATCGATTGATTGCTCGCTCTGGCCTGTGATATGACTAACATACCACCCCCTCAGCGGTATTGACGATGCGCTAATCGTGAACAACATTTACCCATTTCAAGCATTTCTCGCAAATGAAAGCGCTGTATAATCGGTATGGAAGAGTTTGGAGGACAAGGGGGACGTAGAATGATGTCTGTAATGACCGCCGAAATTGAAATAGGCAGGCTTCCCGACGTTCGAATGGCCTTTCATCTGATGGGGCTGCATATTCGCGAAGTGAGTTCCCGTTGGACCTATCCATCCCATGAACATCCGATGTACGAGCTTCATTGGATGATCGAAGGGGACATGAAAATGATCGTCCAAGGCCAGAACTACGTTCAAAAGAAAGGAGATCTGCTCTTTATACGTCCGGGAATCATCCATTCGTGCAAGTCGGCAGGCTCTCATGGCTTCACTTATTTTTGCGTGCATTTCAGCGTATCCGATCCCGTTTTCACCAAGGAGCTGGAGCGCCATCAAACCGCCTGCTACGAAGTATCTTCTCCCCTTGTCCAAGAATTGGCCCCCTTCCTAACGGACTTATGCAAGCTTGCGACTGAAAACAGGAGCCGACCGCTTTCCGCCGCCAAAACCATGAAGGTTTACGCGGCCGTGTTTGAGCTTCTAGGAACGCTGGTGGACCAGCTGTCCCAAACCGATCACGTCGTCCTTACGAAAAAGGAATTATTGGCCGGCCGCATCGCCGAGAATATCGAGGCTTCGATCCGCAGCAGCCTGCTTCATGGCCAACCGGAAGACAGCGGAAAAACATACGTTCAAGATATAGCCGAATCCTTGAAATTGAGTTCATCTCAAGTGAATCGGATCTTTCAACAGGTTTACGGGAAGGCTCCCCGCAAATATAGGTCGGAAATGTTGTTAAGCGAGGCCCAGCGCTTGCTGCTTCAAACGGACATGTCGATCGACCATATCGCAATGATGCTCGGGTATAAAACAAGCGCCCACTTCAGCCGCCAATTCAAGCGCTGGACCGCCATTACCCCAAGCGAGTGCAGAAGCGGCGCGAGCGTGATCGCCCCAACGGATCGTACAGGAGGAAGCGATTAATCCCCCTCTCTCATCGATTGGCTTCCTTCAGTGAGCGTTCATTTCTATCCCGGAATGATGAAGCTCAATAAGCGTACTTGAAGCGCCCGCGCCGGTCGTATGCCAAAAAAGCACCTTACCGTATTTCTCGGTAAGGTGCTTGTCCATGATACGTCGTTACATAATCGCAAGCTCCGCTTGGAGTGTTTGCCGCAAACCGCCGCCGACCATGACGGTCACCTTGCACGCCTTCACGCCGAAGTTCATGGCGTTGTCCCAATGGCCTAATTCCTCGGCACCAAGGCTGAACGCGATCTCTCTCGTCTCGCCCGGCTGCAACGCTACCTTAGCAAAGCCCTTGAGCTCCGCGATCCGTCTGGTAATGCCTGATTCACGGGCTTTCAAGTACAACTGCACCGTTTCCAAGCCTGCAATGTCGCCCGCATTTCGAACGATGACGCGCACCTTCACTTGCTCGCCGTTCGAGAGATCCGCAGCGGCGACCGAAGCGGCGGACAAGCTGAGCTCTTCATAGACGAATCGGGTGTAGCTGAGCCCGTGTCCGAACGAATATAACGCCGCGGACGGCATATCGACGTAATCGCGGACCCGCCCCGGGTCCTTCTGGTTATAATAGACCGGAAGCTGAGCGGACGAACGCGGCATGGAGACGGGAAGCTTGCCGCTTGGATTTACGATGCCGAACAAGATTTCGCCGATCGCCTGGCCGCCTTCCTTGCCCGGATACCAAGCGCATAGGATCGCGTCCGCCAGCCTGTCCACCTCTTCGATGGCATGAGGGCGGCCTTGGATCAGCACGACGACGATCGGCACGCCGGTTGCCGCAACGGCTTCCGCCAGCCGCCGCTGCGCTTCACCCAGCCGCAGATCCGCAAGATCGACGCCTTCCCCGCAATCCATCTCGTATGCTGTCTCCTGTCCGATGACCGCTTCGCCGTTGCCGTCGAACAGACCGCCGAACTGTCTTGCGCTGCTGCCGCCCAGCACTAACACGGCAACATCCGAAGCCTTGGCTGCGGCAACGGCTTCTTCCAATTCTTCTGCGGACGACGAGCGGATGCCGCAGCCGCGCGCATAGACGATGGAAGCATCGGCAGGAGCAGCCATGCGGATGCCTTGAAGGACGGTCGAGCCCGTCTTAGGACGCTGCACGCTCGTATAGTCGCCAAGCTGATTGTACATCTGATCCGCATTGGGTCCGATGACCGCGATGCGCTTGCCGCTCCCGTTCAGCGGCAGCCGGTCGCGGTCGTTCTTGAGAAGCACGGCCGATTCGCGCGCGATGTTCAGATTAAGGGCTGTCAGCTCAGGGCTGCCGATGCCGGAAGCCGCTTTCGATTCGTCCGTGTAAGGCTGGTCAAACAAGCCCAATTCGAACTTTAGGCGAAGCACGCGCCGTACGGCCCGATCGACTTCGGATTCGTCGACGAGTCCGGACGACACCGCCGCTTCGAGCGTCGTAAACGACTTGTCCCATAAGCTTAAGTCGACGCCCGAGGATAAAGCGAGCGCAGCGGCGCCTTCATGGCTGCCCGTTAACGCCAGCAGCCGGTCAATCGCTTGGCCGTCGGCCATAACGATGCCATCGAAGCCCCATTCCTCCCGCAAAATATCCGTCAACAACTTGCGATTCGCATGACAAGGCATGCCGTCGATCTCGTTATAAGCCGCCATGAATCCTGCCGCTCCCGCCTTAGCTCCCGCGAACGCCGCGGGTAAATGGATCTCCCGCAGCTCGCGTTCCCCGATGTTGGCGGGACCGGCGTTCTTGCCGCCCATGCCTGCGCCTTGGGCGCAAAGATGCTTCAGCACGACGGCGACGCTTCCGTCGCTCGCAAGGCCGCCCTCTCCCTGCATGCCTCTTACCGCCGCTCTCGTGAACGCAGCAGCCAAATACGGATCCTCGCCAAAGCATTCCTCCGTGCGTCCCCATCTTGGATCTTGTGCGATATCGAGCACGGAGACCAAGCCGAGATGGGCGCCTCTGCCGCGAATTTCGGCTGCGGTCAAGCCGTATGCCCGCTCCATCAGCTCCGGATTCCAGGTCGAACCCGCGTTCAGATTGACCGGCAGCATGGTTCCGTCCAGCGCCTGATGGCCGTGCGGGCTTTCTTCGCTCAGCAGCACGGGAATGCCCAAACGGGTATGCTCCTTGACGTACCGCTGGATCTCGTTGGCGACGGCCGCGCTGTGTTCCGCGGCAATGCCGTTCGCGTAATCGACGCCCGACCACGGATCGCTTCGGAACAATCCAAAGAGAGCGCCCATGCCATCGAACCGCTCAACCTCTTGCTTGAATGCGTCCGTTATCGTATACGCGCCGTCTTCCTTCTTCTCATATGCGTCCCAGCCGTACATCCGTTGATTCAGTTGACCAACCTTTTCCTTAAGCGTCATTCTCGACAACAAATCGTCGATGCGCTCGCTAACCGGTCTGTCTTGCCGTTTGTACGTTTCCATTGCCGCCTCACCTCGATTGATTTCGTGTTGCCTGCCGTGCTTGGTTTGAATAGGTAACTGTGAAGACGCTGACGCCGCAAGACTAGCAAATCTTCCTAAACGTACCATGCTTCGCGCTGGAAATAAAGCCGTTCCTTGAAAGCGGCGAACTGATCTAGCTGAACTCCCCTCTCCGTTTTTACCTGACAACCGAAATGAAGTTCGAGTCTATTCTCTTCTATCCGACTAAAGAGCGTTTGCCGATCGCATGCAAAAGCAGCCTCATCCCTGGAGGATGGGCTGCTTTTTTATCATCGCCATGCTACAAGCTTTTCCATATCACTTCTCATTTTGGCACGATGCGGCTCTTCTTTCCGGTAGCCTAACGCCAACATAACGGCGCTTTGAAAGTTTCCGTTCTCCAACAAGCCTTCATCTGCCAGTATGCGGTCGACTTCCGCATAATCGAATCCCTCCATCGGGCATGAATCAATGCCGATTAACGCTGCGGCTGTCATCATATTGCCCAATGCGATGTAGGCTTGCTTCGCGGACCACTCGTACCGCAGCCGCTCATCGTCCAGCATGCCGCGCGCTTGTTGAGCATCCTTCAAAGCACCGGATATATAGTGTACAACCTCCTCCGGCATTTGCTGTACTTGTCTCATATGATCCAGCACATAAGGGGAATTATACTGAACATTCGTTCTGGCCAAAATAATAACAAAATGGCTGGCAGTGTCCAGTTGTCTCTCTGCTCCAGGCGCAAACGGCTTGAGCTTGTCTCTGAGTCGGCGATGCTGCACCACGACGAATTTCCACGGCTCAAGGCCGACGGAGCTTGGCGATAATCTGCCGGCTTCCAAAATATACGAAGCATCCAAGTCGCTTATTAACCGTTCCGAGTCAAACGCTTTTGTCGCATGTCTGTTCTGCAAGGCTGCCAACACCTGTTCTTTGCTGATTTCTCTCTTACTAGCCATATCCGCACTCTCCCTTGTTTGTTGTTCAAAAAGAATATCATAGGATAGTTTTCTATCGTATAATCGTATTATAAGAACGTTGTTCCTGCGTTTCTACGCTATAACTAGAGCGTAAGTATGTCATTGGATACTAAGCGAAAGAGGTGGCGATGATGCCATATACTAATGAAATGCTGGAGGAATGCGGTTTCACCAGTGCTCAAAAAATTTTATCGGGCAAATGGTCGATGCTGATTATTTTGTTTTTGAGTGAAAAAACCATGCGCTTTAATGAAATTCAACGCTTATTTCCAGACATTACGCATGCGACATTGACTAAGCAGTTGCGAATACTGGAGGAATACGGCATTATAGAGCGAACCGTCTATTCCCAAATACCGCCGAAGGTGGAATATGCTTTGAGCGATATCGGCATGCAGCTCAAACCCATTCTTGACGCCGTCATGTTATGGGGAGAGGAATACAAAAAGCACCAACCAAGATCGGCGTCAGCCTCTACAAGGTGAACAAATAAACATCAACTAACCCGCCGCCTCGCGTGCTATTGCCGGGCGGCGGAGATCGTCACGCGCTATCAACAAAAACCCATTCGTATTTTACGAATGGGTTCTTGTAGCTGCATGCCTTCACCGCTAGGTTAATCTCGACGCATGCTAATCCGCATAACGGTTTGTTTTCATTTGTCGGGCTAACCGTTACGTGCATGCATTGTAACTAAGACACGCGTATACATACGAATGGATTGGAGAATTACTATAACAGGTACACGACACTTTCAACAATTCGGGGTAGGATCAAATGCCGTTTATCGCTTTGGACGTATTTTTCATACTTGCGGCATGGCGCTGGGGAGATTGGCGGCATTGGCAAACCTATCATTCAACCCTCTTGTTTTTCTTATTGGGGAACGTTTTTTATCTGCGTCTAACATGCAATTATCCGTTATGGCAGCATCAGCCGTGGCATCCGATTCCTAGTTATATCGGTGTCGAACTATGCTGTTTGATCTGCTTTGCAACTACGTCGCTGATCTACCTGGGGTCCTTCCCGAAGGGAGTCATGAAATCCATACGCTGGATGGCATTGTGGGTCGTCATTTATTCCGCGATCGAAGTCCTCTATATTTTTTTAGACGCGATCCGATATTTTAACGGGTGGACGAAGTCCTCTATATTTTTTTAGACGCGATCCGATATTTTAACGGGTGGAATCTGTTTTATTCGGTTGTATTCAATATGATCATGTTCCCGTTGCTTCGGTTGCATTTCTCCCGACCCTTGCAGGCGTATCTGATTTCCATCCTGTTTGCCGTTGCAATCGTGGTCTTTTTCAAGGTGCCGATCAATTAACGGGCACTCCCGAGCGTCATATAGCCAATAACCTTCATCCCTTACTGCCGCCTGCACCGGTTATCGCTCCAGCTGGCCATGATACAGTTCGCTATACAGCCCCTGCTTGTCCAACAGCTCTTCATGCGGCCCCTGTTCTACTAAACGTCCATCCTTAAGCACCAGAATGCGGTCGGCCTCGCGGATCGTGTTCAGCCTGTGGGCAATGACGAAGCTCGTTCGTCCCTCCATTAACCGCTTCAAGCCCTCTTGGATCTTGATTTCGGACACGGTATCGATGCTGCTCGTCGCCTCGTCCAGCACGAGAATGGCCGGATCGGCCAGAATGGCGCGCGCGATGGCAAGCAGCTGCCGCTGTCCCTGACTGATGCCGCTGCCATCGGCAGCCAGTACCCGGTCATATCCGCCGGACAGCCGCATAATGAATGAATGGGCATTGGCGAGCCTGGCGGCCTCTTCCACCTGGCTGTCGGTGGCTTCAAGCTTGCCGTACCGTATATTGTCGCGGATCGTTCCTTCAAACAAAAAGGAATCCTGCAGCACGAATGCCATATGGGAGCGGAGGCTTTCCCGCCGGATCGTCCGGAGATCCCGTCCGTCCAGCGTGATCGTCCCCGCATGCGCATCATAGAAACGGGAGAGCAGCTGAATAAGCGACGTCTTCCCGGCTCCAGTAGGACCGATGATCGCGATCGTTTCACCGGGCTTCGCCTCAAAGCTGATCTCCTTAAGCGTGCTTCCTCCCGCCTCGTAAGCGAAGGATACCTTATGGAAGACGATTCCGCCCGCCACGGTATCAAGCGCGACCGCCGCACTCTCGTCCGCCTCTTCTTCCGGTTCATCCACGATTTCGAATACCCGTTCTGCCCCTGCGATGGCGGACAAGAGGGTATTCCACTGGTTGGCCAGATCGTTAAGCGGTCTGGTAAACTGCCGGGCGTACTCGACGAAAACGACGATGACGCCAACGGTTATCGCCCCTCGGATGGCCAATAGTCCGCCGACGCAGGCAATAATCGCAAAGCTCAGATTGTTGAGACCGTTCATTAATTTGGGAATGAAGCCCGATATGGTCTGCGCCCAGAAGCCTGAATGCTTGATGCGCGCATTGTGTTCATGGAACACTTGAATGACCCGCTCTTCCTGGGAGAACGCTTTGATAATCCGCTGACCGGACAGCGTCTCTTCCACGAACCCGTTCAATTCGCCCAAATTGCGCTGACGCTCCTTGAATAGCGCGCCCGTCCGCCGCGTAATCCACCGCATGCCGAGCGCCATCAACGGAACTACCAAGAAGGTCAGCAGCGTAAGCAGCGGACTGAGCAGCAGCATGACGACGACCGTGCCCGCCAGCATGAGCACGCTGGATAACAGCTGGATCGCCGAGCTGTTGAGCGTAGAGCTCACGCTGTCGATATCGTTGGTCATGCGGCTCATGAGATCGCCCTGCCGGTTCTTCCCGAAGAACGGGATCGGCAGGCGATGCAGCTGCGCGAAGAGATCGGTGCGCATCCTCAGAACGGTTTCCTGGGCGATCTGAATCATCCAGATATTTTGCAGCCAACCCACAAGGGACTGAAGCACATAGACGCTAGTCAATCCGAGCAGAAACAGCAGCCATGGCCGGCCGCCCGGTCCCTCCAGATAATCGTCGATCGCCATGCCGATCAGATACGGACCGAGCAGCGTGAGCCCGCAGCTTCCGATAACCAGCAGCATGACGAGCAACAGCCTGCCTCTCCGGCGGGACAGATACTGCCAGATCCGCTTGAGCGTTCCCTGCCAATCCTTGGCCTGGGACTTGGCCCGCTTGCCCGTTGGAGAAGCAACCGGAGCGGCATCTTTCACGGACGGCCCGGGATACCGGAAGGGCTCACTTATAGCTTTCCACATACGCTGCCCGCTCCTTCCCGATTTGGGATTCGTAAATTCGCCGGTACAAGCCATCGCCGGCCATCAGCTGCCCGTGGGTTCCTTGCGCGATGAGACTGCCCTCGTCCAGCAGCAGAATCAAATCCGCCCCGATCGTGGAGCTGATCTTCTGCGTAATCAGAAGCGTCGTGCAGGACATGCCCTTGAGCGCCTGCAGCAATGCCGCTTCCGTTCGGGTATCAAGCGCGCTGGTGCTGTCATCCAGCAGCAGAATAGCCGGCTTGCGGATCAAGGCGCGGGCGATGGACAGCCGTTGCTTCTGCCCTCCGGAGAGATTGATGCCCCGCTGTCCGAGAAGGGTATCGTACCGATCCGGCAGCTTCTCGATCGTCTCGTGAATTTGCGCCAGCCTAGCCGCTTCCATCACCTGCTCCATACTGGCATCCTCCAAGCCCCAAGCGATATTATCGCGTATCGTGCCCGAGAACAGCAGCACCTCCTGGGAGACATAGCCGATAGAGCGGTGCAAATCGTCCAGATCCAGCTCGCGGGCATCCCGACCGTCGATGCGCACAACCCCGGCGGTTTCCTCGTACAGCCGCAGCACAAGCTGCATCAGCGAGGATTTGCCCGAGCCTGTAGCCCCCAAGATCGCCACGGTTTCACCCGGACGGACCTTGAAGCTAATATCCGTCAGCACGCGCGCCTCCGAGTGCGGGTATTGGAAGGAAACCTGATCGAATTCAATCCCCCCTTCACACGTTCCTTCGGGATTTCGGCCTGACCTCACCGGCGCCTCGCTGTCCGTGTGAAGCGCTTCATCGACCCGCTGGGCAGACGCGCGGGCTCTGGAGAAGGCCGCCACAATCATGGAGAAGGCCGACAGGGCGCCCGCCGTGCGAAGCGAATAATTCACGACCGCCACCACTTCGCCCGCCGTCGCGGTCCCCATGCTGATTTGCCGCTGCCCAAACCACAGCACGGCAATAATGCCCGCGTTCATGATCAGCAGGATAAAAGGCATCGTAATCTCCGTCAGACGCAAGGCGGAGACCGTGCTCTTCATTAATTCCCGGCTCAGCCGCGCAAACCGGCTCGCTTCTTCCGCACGCCGGACGAACACGCGGATCAGCCGCATGCCGGACAGATTTTCCTGCATCACGCGGTTCAGCGTATCCAGTCTCATTTGGACGGTTTTGAATAATACGGAAGCCCGCTTCATAATCCAGATGACGAATACGAGCAGTGCGGGAACGGTCAGGGTAAGCAGGAATCCCAGCTGCACATGCACGACTAGCGCCATAATGATGCTCCCGATGACAACAAGCGGCATGCGCAGCATAAACCGCAGTCCCATGAATACCGTATCCTGAAGCTGCGTCACATCATTCGTTAGCCGGGTGATGAGGGATGAGGTAGCAAAGCGATTAAAAACCGGATAGGCGAATTCCTGCACCTTGGTGTAAAGAGCTTCCCGAACATCGAACGCAAACCCCTGACTGGCATGCGAGGCAAAAAACGAGCTCAGAATACCGGCGAGGAATGCGGCAGCCGAGCCGCCTACCAAGATTCCGCCCCACAGCAGCACCACCGACGTATCCTTTTGCGAAATACCTTCATCAATAATGACCGAAATGAGATAAGGCTGAATCAGCTCCACTGCCAGCTCAACCAGCACCATGACGACAGCCATTCCGGCCGCAACCCTGTATTTCCCCAAAAAACGCAACATGTTGGTCATGCTTGGTTCCTCCGCCAAGTTAGGATCTTACCTATGCAGCCTGTCGTTTTTTCAGCTTGTCAATCTACCATTGCCCCGTCGTTCGCTTCTCCCGTACAGCCAGTCCCTGTTTCGTTTCTTTCGTTCATTATATACAAGTTAGAGGCCTTATGGCGATCGGTAAATCGATAAACTTGCGCCGCTTTAACGCAAAAAAGCCGTTTCCAACTTGGAAAACGGCTGTTCAATCGCGCATTTTGTTGCATGGTTTCATGATTGCGGTTTAATTCCTTCCTTCGTTGCCTGAATGACAGCTGATTGAATATAATCTGCGATATTCGCGCCCGGAACCCAATCTTTAATGAATGACCGGGAATCGTCTTTAGGTTCGACAACGATGTCGATAAAGCCGCTCGCGCGCAGCATGGCTTGAACCTCTTCCACGGTTGAAGCCCCGGAAATACAGCTCGCTAAGGCGTCCAAATTCCCCTTTACCTCTGCCGGCAGCTCCGTGGTCGTCACGATGTCCGATATGGCGAGTCTCCCGCCTTTCTTCAATACGCGGTGGGCTTCATTGAACACCTGCTGCTTATCGGGAGACAAATTAATGACGCAATTCGAGATGATGACATCGATGGACGAATCCGCAATCGGCAAATGTTCAATTTCGCCAAGGCGGAACTCGACATTCGCATACCCGTTCGTCACGGCGTTCCCGCGTGCGCGGCTCACCATCTCGGGCGTCATATCGACCCCGTACACTCGGCCGGTCTCCCCCGTTTGTAGCGAGGCAAGAAAACAATCGAACCCTGCGCCGCTCCCCAGATCGAGGACCGTTTCCCCGGGCGCAATGGAAGCAATGGCTTGCGGGTTCCCGCATCCCAGCCCGAGATTTGCGCCTTGAGGCGCCGCCGCGAGCTCTTCGCTTGAATAGCCGAGTTTAGCCGCAACGTCATCGACGCTGCCGCAGCAGCCCGAGCCCGCCGAAGAAGGCGAGCAGCAGTTTGAATTATTGCTGTCTTGGGTGGCGATTTCCTTATATCGATTGCGCACATGTTGACGTACCTGGTCGTTTTGAACCTGACTCATTTTCATCTCTCCTTAAATCAAGTTATTTTGATATAGAGGACAATATAAAACCCACGGCGCGGGCTTATGAACAGCAGTCGTTTGGACGCTCCTCCGCTTTACGGAATACACAGCACAGTTCGGGCGACAGCAGGCGGTTCACCTCGGCCTGGTTCAGCTCGTAGTAGCTCCAGGTGCCTTTCGTCTCGCGTGTGATGAGTCCGGCGTCGAGCAGAATCTTCAAATGATACGATAGTTTGGATTGGGACATAGCCACGATCTCCGCTAGATCGCACACGCACACACTGCCCTTCTGGGTCAGTTCGTACATGATTTGCAGCCTCTTTTGATCGGATAACGCCTTGAATTTGGCTTCGTAGGCTGCAAAATCAACTGCTTCGCCGGGAGCGAAGTTGACCGGAATTTCTTTTATCATCGAAATCGCCTCCCGTTAGCAGCACACCGGACAGCAAGCTAGTGTCGTCTGCTTGAAGATGCGTTCCCTACGGGCCGCTTCCGCATTCGTGCTCGATTTTTCCCGCTTCCATGCCTGTCTTGCACGTTGCTCCAATTCATTCTGTTGCAGCTTCATCAGCTTTTCGATCGCGTAATGATTCAACATCCGGTCACCGCCCCATTCATCAAAATTTCTTGATGGAGCTAGCGTAGCATGGAGAAAATGGAAAATCAAGAGAATATCAAAAATATTTGATTTAACTGCAACATCACTACTCACTAATATAATCATTTACTTATATCATAGGGCAAGTATAATACAAAGTAGCTGGATTAATCGCTAACGTGAGGAAAGGTGGTCCGACTTATTTGCAAACCATTGAGGAAATGTCCGATTCCCTTAAGCTTCTCTCTGATAGAACCAGACTAACCATCATGGCTTTGCTCCGCCATAGGGAAATGTGCGTCTGCGACATCGTTGATTTATTGGAGACGACGCAGCCGAATGCCAGCCAGCACTTGAAAAAGCTAAAGACCGGTGGCCTTATCCATGAAGAACGGCGGAGTCAGTGGGTTTATTACTCCTTGAATCTGGACGATAAGCCTTATTTGAAGCAGGTGATCGATCAACTTCCATCGATGCAAGAAAAGATCGATGCTTTTAAATCACAAGGTTGTACTTGATGCAGGAGGCATTATGCTAGCACTTGCATCGATTATCTTTCTGGTCACGTTAGTATTCGTGATCTGGCAGCCGAAAGGCCTTGCTATCGGTTGGTCCGCATGCGGTGGCGCGGTCGTTGCCCTGCTTTGTGGTGTCGTTGATTTTCATGACGTATGGGATGTAACTCAAATCGTATGGAACGCCACCTTTACATTCGTAGCCATTATTTTAATCTCACTCATTCTTGATGAGATTGGTTTTTTTGAATGGGCAGCGCTCCACATGGCCCGTTTCGCCAAAGGAAATGGCAAACTCATGTTTGTGTACGTTATCTTGCTTGGAGCAGCGGTCGCCGCGTTCTTCGCCAATGACGGGGCGGCCCTTATTTTGACGCCGATCGTATTGGCGATGGTAAGGGCACTTAAGTTTGATGATCGTATGATTCTCCCCTTCATTATGGCAAGCGGATTTATTTCCGATACGGCATCCCTTCCACTCGTCGTCAGCAACCTTGTGAATATTGTTTCTTCGGATTTTTTCGGTATAGGGTTTGCTGAATATGCCAGTAGGATGATCGTACCCACGCTCTTTTCCGTTGCGGCCAGTTTGCTCGTGCTTTTCCTTTTCTTTAGGCGAAGCATTCCTGAGCAATACGAACTTGGCCAATTGAAAAGGCCGGTCGATGCTATTAAGGACATGAGGTTGTTTAAGATCTCGTGGGTCATCCTGGCAGTTTTGCTTATTGCCTATCTGACGAGTGAATTGATCGAGGTTCCGGTATCTATCATTGCAGGCGCAGCGGCTATCGTCTTCTTAATTCTGGCTCGTCAAAGCCGAGAAATTCACGCCTGGAAGCTCGTCAAAGGCGCACCTTGGGCCGTTGTCGTCTTCTCCATCGGCATGTATGTGGTCGTATACGGCCTACGTAACGTTGGCTTGACGGATGAGCTCGGCGATGTATTCAAATGGACGGGGGAACAAGGCTTATTCGTTGCAGCCGTAGGTTCCGGTTTAATTGCCGCCATCCTTTCTTCGATTATGAACAATATGCCAACCGTGATGATTGACGCGCTGGCCATCCAAGGTACAAATCCGACAGGTATAATTCGTGAAGCGTTCCTATACGCCAATGTGATTGGTTCGGATTTAGGCCCAAAAATCACGCCGATCGGATCGCTTGCCACCCTGCTCTGGCTGCATGTGCTATCGAGCAAAGGCGTGAAGATCACTTGGGGACATTATTTTAGAACAGGCATCATCCTTACCGTTCCGACTCTCTTTATCACCTTAACGGGATTGTATTTGTGGCTTCACATGATCCATTCAACCAGCATTAATAGTTGGTTTCTGATCGGCATTATCGTTGTAATTACGGTTCTCATCGCAGTACTGATGAAAGCTCTCTTCCGTTCAAGGAAGAACAAAGAAGACCTAAATAAAGTGTTAAAAATCAATCGAATTCAGGATAAAGGAGATCATTAATCATGAACAAACCGCTCGTCTATTTCCTTTGCACCGGCAACTCTTGCCGCAGCCAAATCGCCGATGGTTTTCTTACCGCCCTTGGAGGCGACAAATACGAAGTGAAAAGCGCGGGGCTTGAAGCGCATGGGCTGAACCCTCGTGCCGTTCAAGTCATGAAGGAAGCCGGCGTCGATATCAGCGGCAATAGCTCTAACGTCATCGATTCGGAGACGCTCAACCGCGCGACCTACGTGATTACGCTTTGCGGACACGCCGATGAGCATTGCCCTGTAATTACGAACAAAACCGTGATCAAATGGCATTGGGGCTTTGAGGATCCTGCGAAAGCGCAAGGAACCGAAGAAGAGATTATGGCACAATTCCGGAACGTTCGAGATGCCATCCAAGCACGAATCCAACACTTCTTGAGCGACGGTGAATGAGCAGGAGCGTCGATCAACCGCAAGAAGACCAAACGCGACTCGGCGCTGCAACGCAAAAAAAGCGATGGAACAGATCCATCGCTTTTGCGCCCGTACCTTCTACTTCAGGGCTTACTCCTCTTTCTTAGGCTCCTCGACTAGCTCATCTTGGTCGCTACCCCAAATGAAGTCGATTCCCGACTCATTCATCGCCTGAGCGTTCTTATGCTTCGCTTGGCTAACCTCTTGTTTGGGATCCGTTATTTCATTATTGTTCATCTGAACATCCCTTTCGCCAAATGATGGAACCGCCAACCTTATCCTATCCAATATCGGCAAATTTATGTAAGAGCTCAGGCCGGGCGCAAGCGTCGTTCTTACGAGAGGAGTCTGCGCAGCCTCTCGTCCCGCAGCCAGAACGCCCACCAGAACAAAACCGCGACGTAAACCGGAAAGAGAATGTTCGTAAACAGCGGAGCATCCACTCTAATTTGAGCGGCCACCGCACCGCCCAGATACGCGGTCAACACGAGTCCGCCAATGAACGACGTGCGGGGAATCGCGCATAATAGAGCCGATACCAACCCCAAAATGCCCATTGCCGCCATATGGCGTTCCGTAAATCCGAGCGCGAGCGTGCCTTCTACCGCGGACGTAAGCCCGGCGATCTTCCCGATTCCATCGAATAGCATGAACAGAATGACAATCCAGCTCATGATCCTTGCCGTCCATAACCGGCCGCCGGCTGCAGCCGTCCCGAAGTTCATCTGCTTTTCCCGTTCGATATTCATCATCATTGTTCCTCCTTATGAATGACGGGCGCCTGCTTCGCCGAATCGGTTCACCCGTATGAAGTGCCTTACGCTTAGACAACGAATAAGGAAGACCGCGATCGACACGTCCGAACAACGAATATGAAAAATATCGGAGCGGCGTTTACGCGTTTACGGATTTTTTTCTCGCGGCCGACAGGATCCAAAGCAGAAGAGGAACCCCGATTCCGCAAATGGGAATAATCGCGTCCTGCCATAATTTCTGAAACATCATGATCCACGTTTGATTCGGAACCATAATCGCCGAGACGAAAATGAGCGGCGCTCCGAACAAAATCATTTTTCGCCAATCCTTGACATTGAACCAGTTCGACATTTCGTAGCTGGTCAGGAACAAATAGAGCGACAGCTTCGCAAACACGCCGAAAATCCAAATGTAGATGACGAAGATATCGACGTTCTGGATAAAGTCTAAAATATTGATGGACCGTACGATCATAAAATACGGAAACCTGAACTCGGCGGACAAATTGGGGCCGAAAACGAGCAATACCATAGCGGTTGCCGCGAACACGCCGAAAATGGTCATAAATAGGCCGATCATCGATCTCGACATCGCTTTTTCCGGCTTCTTCATGAACGCAATGACCGAAAGCAGCATGAAGGTTTCCCCGAAGAAGGAACCGGGAGCGACCGAAGCCTTCGCGACTTGCTTCCAGCCGACGTCGTTGAATACCGGCGTCAGCTGGCTCCAATCCACATTGGCCGCATTCATCAAGAAGGTGAAGATCATGGTGATGACGGTGAGGGGGCCGGCGATCTCGCAAAACCGGCCGATGGATGTAATGCCGCCGGCAAACGTAATATAGGCCATCAACATCACCATGATCAGTTCGATCAGCCATACGGGCGTCTGGTCGAGCAGGATCAGATGGATAAAATCGGTGAAGGAGCGGAGCACGTCGATCGACAGCATATACCATGCCGCAAAGTACGGCAGCACGATCGCTCTGCCGAACCATTTCCCGAGCAGCTTCTGGCTGTACTTGACGAGCGTCTGGCCGGGATGGAGCATGCTGACGCGAACGGCCAGGAAGGTCAAGACGATGCCGATCAGGCCGGCAAGCAGCATCGACATCCAGGCGTCCTGCTTGGCAGCCTCGATCGCGGGCGATATGCGGAGCCAGACCTCCATGACCAATTCGGCGGTCGCGATGATCCACACGACCTGAATTCCTGTCAGCTTCACGAGTCGTTCTCCCTCCTGTCCGGCCGGCAGCACAGGCTTTTAGCCGGCTTTAAAATGATTCTTCAAGGAAGAGCTGGTCTGGCCCGGGTCCTTGCATTGAATGTCCACCTTCACGGTGATATGAACCCGGGGAAAGGTTTCCTTCCACTTGGGCATTACCGTTTTCCACCGAACGGGTTGCTGCCGATGGAAGTTTTCCCCGAACGCGAATATATCCGCTTTGTACTGCTTCTGCACCTTGTTGACCATCTCGGCGATCGCCGTCTGAGTCGACTCGCTCAGCGTCTTCTGAATCGTCATGAGATCCGTCCGCTTCGTCGGATCCAGGTCGGAGTTGTTTTCGACGATGATGCCTTTCCCGGTTAAATGGACGTCGACGTCTATATGCGAACCGGAAGGTTTCACGCGAACCTGATGTTTCATCGTGCGCATCTTCACGCTGACGTTGCCGTCTCCGTTCTTGACGGGGGCGGTGACGGCGAATCGTTTCAGATTGCCGAGTATCCAGTTCGCATACTGCGCTTCTCTGGCGTCCAGGAACCCGATCAGCTTCAGGTCGTCATCCTTGTTTAGGATAGCGCCTCCCGCATACACGTACTTATGCAGTTTATTCTTGCTGATCAGCGGCACCAGCGGCTGCGTCGTCTGGCTCATCGATACCGTCAGGAAATCCCGGAAATAGTAAGGCTTCAAGCCCATCGACCTGATCTCCCGCGCCAGCGTCGGCGTTATGATGGGGTCGAAGATCGGCGTAATGGTAAAAATGTCCTTCGCCTCGGAATTTCTCACCACGAATATCGTGGAGCGCAGCTCCGATTGCGGGTTGCGGATGAAAATATCCATAAAACCGCCGATACCGTGGACGGCCATCCGGTGACCGATAATGATGGTCTGACGGTGGCCAAAGAAGAGCGTCCGCGAAATTTGCTTCTGGAGATTTTCCACCGCGTCGTACACGTTCTTGCCGTTTGCCTTCATCATGCGAAAGCTGTCTTGCTTCTGGGTGCCGCCGTCTTCCGAGCCGCCGATGCCCGAAGGAATGACGATCTGGGAGCTGAGCATGACTTCCCCTTCCTTCGTATAATCAAGCCCGGCCCCGAGGACGAATGCCTGCTCGTCGGGTTCCTCGAGATTCCAGCAGGCGGTAAGCGGCACGACCAGCAGCAGCAGCAGCATGAGCTTGCCCGCCCTCCTCATGTCGGTTCAGCCTCCGGATCGGACTTTTTGACAAGCTTGCGCGGCCGCCGCACCAGAATATCCTTAAGCCTGCGGGAGGCGAGCGGCGCGACCGGACTGAAAAACGGGGTGCCGAAGGAGCTCAAATGGATCATATGGATCAGGATCGCGATGATCCCGGCGGCCATCCCGAACAGGCCGAATAGGCCGGACAAAATGAGCAGCGGAAACCGGAGCATCCGCAGCGGATAGCCGGCGCGGTAGCGCGGAATGACGAAGGAGGCGATGCCGGCGGCCGCTACGACGATGACGATCGGCGCCGAGATGATGCCGGCCCGGACGGCCGCCTCGCCGATGACGAGCGCCCCGGCGACGGTGACGAGCGGGCCGATCTGCATCGGCAGGCGGATGCCCGCTTCCCGCAGCCCCTCGAACATGAGCTCCATCAGCAGCACTTCAATGACGGTCGGGAACGGCGATTTCTCGCGCAGCATCGCAATCGTCGTCATCAGCTTGAGCGGCACCATTTCCTGATGGTAGTTGGTCAGCGCAATATACAAGGACGGGAAGAGCACCGAGAAGAGAATGAACGCAAAGCGGATCCAGCGGCTGAAATCAACGAACAAGAACCGCTCGTAATAATCATCGGGCGCCTGCAGACCGCCCCAGAACGTGACCGGGGCGATAAGGACGAACGGCGTTCCGTTGGTGATAATGGCGACTTTCCCCTCCAGTAATTCAGCCGCTGCGACGTCGGGACGTTCCGTGTTGCCCAACTGCTGAAAGGGGGTGAAATGAAAGTCCTCGATCGATTCCTCGATGTAGCCCGACTCGAGAACGCCCTCCATCTCGATTTTGCCGATCCGCTCGCGCAAGGTCTTCAGTACTTCCATGGCAACCTTGCCTTCAATATAGCTGATGACGATTTCCGTCTGCGTCAGGCTGCCGATCGTATACGATTCCATCTTCAGCTTCGGCGTCCCGAGTATGCGGCGAATCATGGCGGTATTGGTCCGAAGGTTTTCGGTAAAGCTTTCCTTGGAGCCCCGGAGCGTCGTTTCTTCGGTAGGCTCCTCGATGCTGCGGGTTTCGAAACGCTGGATATCCGCGATAAGCGCGTTCGGTTCCCCGTCGATCAGCAGGCAGAGGTTCCCCTTTATGATCAACTCGGCAATAGCCGTCGTATCGGACAGCTTCTTCGTCTCCAGGATGGATAAGAGCTCCTGATCGAACATCTGGGCCATGCTGTCCATCGCCCCCAAGCCTTTCGGCAGCCCGTTATAAAGAAGCGGCTTAAGAACGTGCGACAAGATGATATCCGTATCGACCATGCCGTCCGTGTAAATGATGAGCAGCCTGGGCTGGTCGTTGATCGTAATCTCACGAAATTTGACATCCGAACAATGCAGAAAAATGTCCCTGAACGCTTGTTCATTCGCTTTGAGGTCTGCACCAATTTTCATGATTGTTCTCAACTTTCATGAGGGAGTGGGTAAATCGATACGCAAGTTAGTTATAGATTACCTCAATACAGGAACTTTATGCTTTATTTGGAAGACTGCGCGAATTAAGCCCCTTACAGGTGCCGGAATCCCTGAATGCAAAAACAGCAGAAGGAGAAATCAACTTCTTTTCATTTTCTTCCGGGCAGATGAATACGATGAATCGATTATCTAGAACCCCATTGGAAGGAGGAGAGCTATCCTATGCCGGGGATGGTCTCAGCGTATTTAATGTGAATCGTGATGGTTCGCTCATAGGCCCGGTAATCAACGAATCTAGCGGAACGCTGCCATTCGGTTCGCTCTTCCTGTCATCTGGCGTCTTGTTGGTTACAGAAGCAGGCTCCAGTGCGCTCTCCTCGTATTCCTTGAACCGCGATGGAAACCTTAGCGTCATCAGCGGATCCGTACCAAATGGCCAAAAAACTTCATGCTGGGTCGCTGCAACGCGGAATGAACAATTCGCCTACACCTCAAATACCTTAAGCGGAACCATAGCGATTTACCGTATCGACTATAGTGGCGCCGCATATTTTATTCGTAACGTTCCCAGCACTCCTCCAGGTATCCCAACAGGGCTTCCGATCGATATTCGAACAAGTAAAGATGGACGTTATTTCTATGCGCTCAATGGGAATCAGGGCACAATCTCCGTATTTCAAATCGATGAAGACGGTAGTCTCAGACATCTGCAGGTTGCTGCTTGGACCAAACTTCCTTATTTTGGATCGCAAGGTTTAGCCGTTCTTTAAAACGAAGACGTTAAAAAAGGTCGCTTCCCTAAAGGAAAGCGACCTTTTCATTCCATGATTCAGCGGATCATTCCGGGTATTCCTAGTTACCTCGATCGAAAAATACGACGAGAATTAATGCACGCCGCCCGAAGCGCTGATCCGTTCGCCCGTCAGCCACGCTGCTTCATCCGAAGCGAGGAAGACCACGGTCGGCGTAATATCCTCCGGACGTCCGAAACGACCGCCCAGCGGGGTAGACGCGGCAAGCGCCCTTCCTGCTTCGCTTGCGACGAATCCGGCGTTGCCCTCCGTATCCGTGAAGCCCGGAGCAACCGTATTGACGCGGATATTACGCGGTCCGAGCTCCTTCGCAAGCGCCGCCGTCATCGTATCTACCGCGCCTTTGCTCGAAGCATACAGCATCGAGGTCGGTACCGGGTTCTTGCTTGCGATCGTACCGATATTGATAATGCTGCCGCCTTCCGCCGGGAAATGTTTCAGTGCTTGCTGCGTCGTCAGAATCGGTCCAAGCACGTTAATGTTGTAATGGCGATGGAACAGCTCTTCCGTTACGTCCTCGATCGGTTGGAACTCGAAGATGCCCGCATTGTTGACCAGGATGCTTGGCGTCCCGAGCGCCTTTTTGGTCTCCTCGAAGAGCCGTTCGACATCCTCGGCCTTGGCCATATCCCCTTGAACCGCGATGGCCCGGCCGCCTCGCGCGGTAATTTCCTCTACCACGCGGTCAGCACCCTGCCTGCTGGACGCGTAGTTAACGACGACGGCCGCGCCAGCCGCTGCCAAGCCAGTTGCGATGCCGGCACCGATCCCCTTCGATGCGCCGGTTACGATTGCTACTTTTCCCGTTAAATTTGCCATTGTTGATATTCTCCTCTCGATTGTTGGTTCCAAATGAGTTCGTTTCATCGAATTAACAAATAATTAGCGTATCCCGCCGGAAGCGTTGATTCGTTCACCCGTCAGCCACGCAGCATCGTCTGAAGCCAGGAAGACTACCGCAGGTGCAATGTCTTCGGGCTGCCCCAAGCGACTGCCAATGGGGGTACTTGCCGCAAGCGCCTCTGCATGATCGCTGCCAACCAGACCAATCCGATGCGTTCCTTCTGTTTCAGTATGACCTGGTGCCACCATATTTACCCTGATATTCCGAGGCGCGAGTTCCTTCGCGAGCGCTAACGTCAGCGAATCGATGGCAGCCTTCGTCGATGCGTAGAGCACCGAACCCGGAACCGGGTTCTTGCTTGCGATGGAGCTAATGTTAATGATGCTTCCGCCTTCGCGGGAAAAAAAGTTTAGCGACTCCTGAATCACAAGGATGGTCCCAAGCACGTTCGTGTTGAATTGACGATGGAACTCCGCTTCCGTCACTTCTTCCACCGGTTCAAATTGGAACACGCCGGCATTGTTTACAAGGACATCAACCGAGCCCGAGATTTCTTTTACCTTCATAAACAAGGCTTTTACATCTTGAGCCACTGCAACGTTTCCTTGAAGCGCGATCGCCTTGCCCCCATCCTGTTGAATGTCTGAAACGACTTCATCTGCTGCCTCTTTACTTGATGAATAGTTGACGATAACGAAAGCGCCTTCTTTGGCCAAGCTTTTCGCAATACCGGCGCCGATTCCTTTGGAGGCACCCGTAACCAATGCCGTTTTGCCCGTCAGCCTTTTCATGCTCCTCGACCTCATTTCGTATGATGCTTTTACAAGCATCGAATTGAAGGATAAAAAAATTTCATTGCCCTGATAAACCTTCAAGCATCCGTGCCGCTGTTGTAAATATCGATTTGACACTTTTACAATCATCGAAATGAAGTTCAAAAAAAATGTTTGCCTCGCTAACGATATTGATACACATTTTGCTTCGCCATTTTTACTCCCTTCGTGATTTCATTTTCGTGGAACGGAAATAAACACTACATGAATTCTTGATGATTGTCAACCACAAATTTAATTCATATTTATTAGTGCTTTGTTAGGGTGGTAAACGGACATTCTTATCACAATAAATACAAAACCAAGTAAAATCAACAGTAATCCTGCCCATATGACTTCATGTGTTCCGAGTCCAGTAATAAACAATCCGCCTATAGTGGTGCCGATTGTAATGCCCAAATTGGAAAAAGACACAAATAAGCCATTAGCCATATCCGGCGCTTCCGGAGCGACAGAGGTAATCCAATATTGCGCGAAATTCAATGCAAAAGTAAATAATACTCCCCACAACGCAATAAAAATTGCCATCAGGACTGTGCTGTGACCAAAAACGAATACAAGAAAATAAATTAATGCGGCTAACAAAGGGTATCCTATAGCTGCTTGACGGGGCTTTTGGCTTAGCCATTTACCAGCAAGCATATTGCCTGCAATTCCAGTCAATCCAAACAAAATCAGCATCAAGCTAATTTGATTGGGTGACATGCGCGTTACGGTTTTCAAGTATTCCGCGAAGTAGCTGTAGACCGCATACATGCCCGAAACAATAAAAATGACCGCGCCGAGGCTGATCCAGACGATGGGCTTTTTCATGACCACAATTTGCGTTCCATAAGATTGCCTGCCTGTTACGGGCATTGACGGGATAAAGAAAACCATCGTTAAGAACGTGATTGCATTAACAATGGCAAAGAAAGCCATTGCATACTCAAGCGATGAAATGTCGGCAATAAAAGACGTTATCGGTATGCCGATGACCATCCCTGCAGTTAGTCCCATGAATACTTTAGCGATGGCTCTCGGTGCCTGTGTTTGACTGACCGAAGCGGCCGCGGTCGTAAATGCAGCCGAGAAGTATACAGGGTGCAGGAACGCCGGTACGACGCGAGCCACTAGAGCAACCGTAAAATTCGGGGCAAATATGGATACGACGTTGGCAATAACGAAAACGGCAACTACAAACAACATGGAACGCTTCCGGTTTACCCCGGAGAACAGTAACGGCAGAAACAATCCTGAGATCGCTACAGCCAGCGCAAAAAGACTTACGAGCAACCCGGCTTGAGATGCGCTAATCCTATAATGCTCCGCAATTTGAGGCAAAATGCCGATAACGCCCATCTCAGTATTGATGATGCCGAAGATTCCGAATGCTAAGATATAAATCATAAACGTTTGCGATGTTTTCATTTGAGTGCTCTCCTACATGTATATTTTGAACAAATGAAAGAATTAATGGTTTTTAATGAATAAATATTAATACTCATGCTGTTTCTCCTCCTCCTCATCGTTTCGACACTTATAAAAGCGTCGCAATCAATCATGCAACGTAAAGAGACGTTTGTCAATAAGATATTTAGATAATCGTAAAAGCATAATCGAGAACAGTTGTACAAGGGATCGCATTCCAATCGATTGACTCCATAGTTAGATGGATATATAATTTTATAAAGATCATTTACATGGAGGCGGGTTATATGACTGAACTTTCCGATCAACAATTTGCAAGGATTTCTCGAGCGCTTGCTGAACCGAGACGTTATCAAATGCTAAAAGAAATCAGTTCTTGTACGGAACCGATGCCTTGCAGCGTCTTGCAAGAAAAACATAACGTCAGTCCCGCCACGATTTCGCATCATCTCAAAGAGCTCGAAATTGCAGGCCTTATTCATAACATCCGTGAAGGAAAGTATATGAGTCTTGTTTTTCAACCGGATATTCTGCGAGCCTATACAGAAAAACTTTCGGAGATATCCGATATCTAATTGTTGTTATAGAATGTAAGAAAGACGCCCTGATAAGGCGTCTTTTTTATTGCGATTGAGTTTGACACTTGTCGTTGCAGGATCTGCAGGGGCAAATTTGTTATTGCTCTTAACGATTACCCCCCTCACCTTCCCGTTCAATAATTTCATCCGCACAGGCGTCAAGGGCAGGCTTGCTCCTAAATGCCGAGTTCGCCAGCAGTTCGGCTGCTCCGCCATTTCCCATGCTGAACAGCTGAATTCATCATCAATCTCTAACGTCCATAATACATTGATCCTAGAAGCATCGCTAGAAATACGCGTTCAATTAGTGGGAGGGAAGCGCCTATCTTTTTTACTAGAAACCGTCAAAAACCGCCGCTTGAAGCGATCCGCGAGGAATTAAAGAAACGATTAAAACACGCCCCGGACGTCTCGAATGCGTTAACGCCTTCGGAGAAAAATCTCTTGGACCACATAAACGGGATGACCCGGGACCTTAACCTGAATAATGTAACGAGAACAAAAGCCTATCTTGCCTATTATCTCCGTCACCCCGAAATCCATTGGGCGTTCTTAGGTCATATGGTATCGCGAAACGGCGGCTGGAACATGACCGATCTAAAGGGAGAGTTTCTAACGAACCTGCTCTCGGAAAAGGAGCGCGACGTCTATTTCCGTTTTTTGGAACGCGGCAATTGGCTGATTTTCCAAGACGTCTACCCGCAGCTTCTGCTCTATGAAGAGAGCGTAACGACAAATAAACCGCTGTTTTATTTACTCCCCCGTCTGAAGGTTTCGATTTTCATGGAAGCGGTTTGGCACTCTTTTTGGAGAGCGCGGGATCCGCATATTCTCTGTATCGGATTAGTCATTAACGAACAAAGTTACTTGGAAGAACGGGTCATTCAGAACCCTTATTATCAAAAAGAAGTCATAGCGAAATTTCACCTTCAGGATTGGCTGTCCATCAATCAAATTCTTCTTCCTGCCGAAGGCAATCAATTACAGGGGCAGACGCTATCTCGATTCCAGTCGCTCCATGAGCGAATCTTATTGGGAAAAAGGCTCTATGCCGTTTTGTTTAAGAATCCGGAATTTAACAGGCAGGCCTTGGAATGGGCAAAACGCAATCCGCATACGGGATCGAGGAAGGATTACTGGCCGCATCTATTCAACAGCGTCAATGAAGGCGTGCCGGGAATTCCCTATCCCTTAAGGCTAAAAGCATGCCGAATTCAAAACGATGCACAACGATTTTATAGTCCTAAATTGGAGGATGCTTGGAAGAACGCAGCTCAGCCGGAAGCCGAACCGGGGGATTGGTTTCATGATCCGCGCGCGGCGGATTATTTGGAAGACGACCTGGAGCCGATAGACGGGGCGATCAAGGAGGCATACTGCAAAACGCTGGAGCGACTCGAAATCGCCGCGCTTGCCAAGAAAGCCATTCACTTCATCGAGTAGAATTGCTCCGAACGATAAATAGGAATCAGACAGCCGTTCAACGAGCGAACGGCTGCCTGACGGAAGATGCCGGCGAGAACGGAAGCGATCCTCTCATCTCGGCGATGCTGCCGATTACTTGGCCGCGCCGGCCAAATAAGCGTCCAGCTGCTTCTGGTATTCGGCGATGACTTTATCGACGCCCGCAGCCTTCAATTTCTGCTGCGCCTGCGCGATGTGGCCGTCGTAATCCACGACGCCGGCATAGATCGGCGCGATGTCGGACGTGATCGCCGCCTTCACGTTGCCGAGCTCGGTCTTCACCGGCGTGGCGTCGAAGAAGAAGCCCGAGGAAATGAAGTTCTTCGCTTCGTCGTCCGGCTCGTACAGCTTGCGCGTCGCCGTAACGATGTCCCCGACGCGAATGAAGTTCAGGTTGCCGATCATCCAATCCGCGTTCGGAATGAGCGAAGCCTGCGTCTTCGGATCGAGAATCGCTTCCATCGATTTATCGCCCGTCTTCTTGTACGTCTTGCCTTCGATCCCGTACATGAATAAGTCGTAGTTATCTTGGTTGGCGTACAGCCAGTTCAAGAATTGGATGACGGCGTCCGGATGCTTGCTGTTCGCCGCCACGACGTTGAGGTTCTTGGCGTTCGTGAAGCGGTAGTGCCCTTTCTCCGGATTGAACTCCTGCAGCGAGAAATCGCCGAGCTTCGCGCCTGGCAGGTCTTTGTCGAGCGCGGCCTGCGTGTTGGCAAGCGTGCCCATCTCGAAGCCCCAGTTCATTTTCCCCGCTTCCTTCTGCACTTGATCCTGCTTCAGCGTCAGCACGTCCGGGTTGATCAGCTTCTTCTCGTACGCTTGACGGAAGAAGGCGCTCTCCTGCTTGAACTCGTCGGTATCCACCCAGTCCTTGACCGTGCCGTCGTTGTTGATCATCGCGATGCCGTCGCGGACGTCGAACGGGAACGAATCGAAGGTCCGGTGCAGGAAGTCCATGCCGGTCGCGGAGACGTTAATGAGCGTGAACGGGAATTGCGGCTTCGGCGCGGGCGCCTTGTCGTACAGCTGCGCCATCGCGTCCAGCATCTCCTGCGGCGTGGCGACCTTGCTGTCGATGCCGTACTTCTTCAGCAGGAAGTCGTTCGAGGTGAACAAGTCGACGACCGCCGGCTCCATCCAGTTGGCCGGGATGCCGTAGATTTTGCCGTCCTTCGTGACCGCATTGAAGATATCGTCGCTGATCGCGGTTTTGATGTTCGAACCGTATTCGTTCAGTTCCGCCGAAATGTCTTTGACCGCGCCGCGGGCAATATAGTTGGACAGCGAGACGACGTCGTTCATGACCTGGAACATATCGAAATCCGCGCCGGTCGAGAGCATCAGGTTCAGCTTCTGATCCCATGCCGCCCAGTCGATGTACTGCTCGTCGATCTGCACGTTCACGCCGTCGGCAAGCAGCTTCTTGTTGACCGCGTCTCTGACTTCCTTCCAGCTGGCCGGCTCGGTGCCCGGAATGACGTACTTGATCGTGACGACGTCTTGCTTGGCGGCGTTGCCGCTGCCCGCATCGGCGTTGGCGTTCGCGTTACCCGAACCAGAGCCGCTATTCCCCGCGTTGCCGGAATTGCCGGAGTTACCGGAATTGCCGCCGTTATTGCCGCATCCCGCCAAGAGCGCCGCGCTCAGCACCGCTGCGGTAAGCATGTAAGCCGATTTTCTTCTCAACCTGACCCACTCCCTTTGATTGATGTTTCCAGGCGTGCCGCTTATGTCCTGCTCGTCGGAGATCGGTTCTTCTCGATCAGCCTTTCACGGAACCCACGATTAAGCCTTTCACGAAATAACGCTGGAGGAACGGATACAGCAGCACGATCGGCCCGATGGTCAGCGCCACGGTGGCCATCTTGGTCGATTCCGCCGGGATCGTCGCCATTTGCGCCCCCTTCGGAATCATGCTCAGCGCGTCGATGTTGGATTTGATCTGCAGCAGCAAGTACTGAATCGGATACAAGTCCTTGTCGGATACGAGCATGATCGCGTTGAACCAGTCGTTCCAATAGCCGAGCGCGTAGAACAGGCATACCGTAGCGAGCACGGGCAAACAGAGCGGCAGATAGATTCGGAACGAGATCCGCAAATCGTTCGCCCCGTCCACGTAAGCGGACTCGCGCAGCTCGCCGGGCAGGCTGTCCATGAAGTTGCGCACCAGGAACATGTTGAACGCGCTGAACATCAGATTCGGCACGATCAAGGACCAGACGTTCTCGAGCAAGCCGAGCTTCTGGCACATCAAGTACCACGGCACGAGCCCGGCGCTGAACAGCGTGGTAAGGAAGAAGTAAAGCGCCAGCCCGTTGCGGTACTTGACGTTTTTGTTCGCCAGCGTATAAGCGGCCATGCTCGTGACGAGCAGGGCCAGGAACGTGCCGGCGATCGTGACGATGGCGGAGATCAGATACGCGTGGAAGATGATCCTGCCTTGCGAGAACACGAGCCGGTAGGCGTCCAGCGTGAACCGGTCCGGGAACAAGCTGTACCCGTGCGCCGTAATGCTGTTCTCGTCCGAGAACGAGACGATGATCGTCAGCACCATCGGGAAGAGGCAGAACAGGGAGAACACCGCAAGAAACGCGTAAATGCAGGCGGAAACGACGGAGAAACGGCGCCGGCTCATTAGTACAACGCCCCTTCTTTATAAAATTTGCGGGTCATGAAGTTGGCGATGAAGACGAGCAGGAAGCCGACGACGGATTGGAACAGGCCGATCGCCGCCGCGTTGGACGGATCGCCGATTTGCCGCAGCGCGCGGAACACGTACGTATCGATGACGTCGGTGGTCGGATACAGCACGCCGTTATCCCCGATGATCGCGTAGAGCATCCCGAAATCGCCGTAGAAGATTTTGCCCAGGTTCAGCAGCGTCAGAATCGCCACGGTCGGCGCCAGCAGCGGCATCGTAATGCTCCGGATTTTCCGCCAGCGCGACGCCCCGTCGATATCGGCCGATTCGTACAGCGACTGGTCGATGCCCGTAATCGCGGCCAAATAGATGATCGAGCCCATGCCCGCATCCTTCCAAATCTTCATGCCGGTCAGCAGCCAAGGCCACATCTTCGCCTCCGAATACCAGTTAGGCGCGCTTAGGCCGAGCGCATCCAGCAAGCGGTTGACCATGCCGCCGTCGGTCGCGAACAGCATGTACATCAAGTAACTGACGATGATCCAGGACAGGAAGCTCGGGAATATCATCGTGGACTGCGCCAGCTTAATGAACAGCTTATGGCGGATTTCATTGAACAGCATGGCCAGCGCGACCGCAAAGACGGTGCCGAAGACCAGGAAGAGCACGTTCAGCTTGATCGTATTGGCCATGACGGTCCAGGCGTCGCTCGACTTGAAGAAGAATTCGAAGTTTTTGAACCCGATCCACTCGCTGCGGAAGATCCCTTGTTGATAGTTGAATCGTTGGAAGGCGATGACCAGATACGGATAGGTCGCATACGAAAAGATAAACACATAGATGACGGCCGGCAGCGCCAGTAAATACGAGAAGCGATTTCTGGACAGCTCGCGCAGCACGCCCGGCTTCTTCGGCTTCACCTTCCTCTCTATTGGATTCGAAGACGGATTCAAAGATGGATTCAAAGATGGATTCGAAGACGTCCGAAACTTTACGTTCGCGTCTTTCATCGGCATGCACTCCTTCTGTTTCTTGCCTCAGCATATCCCGTCCGGAGGCGCATCGTAAATTTCAAGCTTGCGCTATGACTTGCGAAAAACCGCTATTCGCTCCATTTCGAAAGCGAGTGCGCGAAACGAAAAGACGATAAGCGGGGTAGAAGCCGCTTATCGTCTGCCGCATGAACCGTATTGATGCGCGCCGCTGCCTCCGCAGTCCGTCCGGGTCAATCCCGCTAACCGGTAATGCGATGATTCTCCCTGTACTGCGACGGCGACATGCCCGTATGGCGTTTGAACATCGTGGAGAAATACGCGGCGCCCGGAACGCCGACTTTCGCGCCGACCTCGGAGACGATTTCGTTCGTCGAGGTCAGCAGACGTTTGGCTTGTTCGATGCGCACGAGCGTCACGTAATCGTTGAACGTCGACCGCGTCTGATGCTTGAACAATTTGCCTAAGTAGCCGGTAGACAGGTCAACCTGCCCTGCCGCATATTCAAGCGACAAGCAAGCGTCGGCGTAACGCTCCTCGATCAGCTGTTTGACCTCTTCGATCACGCGCGTGCTCTTGAGCGAAGCGACCTGCTGTTTGTTCTCCTCCATGACCGTCACGACGCGTCCGCAGAAATCCGTCAGCGCCGCTCCGAGCTGATCCAGCGTCTCCACTTGCTCGATGAGGTGGAAATACGCGTACAACCCGTTCGTATTCGTACCGCCGAGCTCCGAGATAGGGCCGAATTCCCGGATCATCGTCAGCAGCAGGAAATTGGTGAACTGCATCGCCCGCGCGTACGTACACGCGGAAATAAACGAGATCCAGTCGGCGATGCCCGCCTGAACGGACTTCGCGTTGCTCAGCTTGACCGCGTCGATCAGCTTCCGCTCCTTGAAGGTCGGGTACTGCAGATCCCCGTCGCGGTTCCGGTTCGCCCGTTCGGCGTCAATGATGGCATTATAGCCGAAGAAGAGGCGATAGTCGCCGTATTCCTGGGCGGAGCGGTACGAATCGTGCAGGCCGGCGAACGAATCGCAGAGACCGCCGATGCTGACGGTGACGCTGATTTTGTAATAAGCGCGAACCGCGTCCTGAATTTCCGAGAGCGTCAAATAGAGCGTATCGCCGAGCGCTTCGTCCGGCAGCTGCAAGATGGCGGCCAGCTCGTCCTCGGTCACGGCGGCGGCGTTCTCGAAATTGCCGCCGAGCAGCTCCTGGGCGATGTTGCCGATCGCAAACCGGATCAATTCCCTCTCGAACGGCGGATACGTTTGCTTAAACAGCGCCTTGTCGTCGATCTTGAACAGCAGGACGCGAAAATAAGGTCCCGTCAGCCGCTTCCCCCATTCCTCTCCGATCTGTTCCGCCGTCAATTTGTCGATGCCTTGCAGCAGGGATACGATCGAGCTGCTCTTCAGCACCCTCCGGGAACGGTTCAGCTTCGATTCCAGCCTCTCGGCCGACTGCCTGGAATGCAGGAACGCGTTCGTCAGCTGCGCGTACTCGTCCTGATGCAGCAGCGTCCCGCCAGCTTGCTCGGCGGTCTGGACCGTCGTGACTTGATCAAGCAGCCTGCGGATCGGATTGTAGAAGTTGCCGGTCAACAGCAGCGAAATGCCGACGCCAAGCACGATCAAGAGCAGCGAAATGATCCAGGTCCAGCTGCGCAGCGTATGAATGTTCGACAGGAGCTCGCTGTACGGCTGCGAACTGACGAAGTACCAGTCGAGCGCGGGCGATCTCACGTAGGTAATCAAATTCTTCTTGCCGCCCGTCTTCTGCACGAAGCTGCCTTGATTCCGTCCCTCGCCCAAAATCCGCTTCACTTCGTGCCGTCCCGAGAAATCGCGCATGAAATTCGCGGCGTCGGAATGGGACAGCACTTCGCCGCTCGCGTTCATGACGTAGGTGTCGCCCCGCTTCGACGACGTATTCAGGCTTCCGATCGTATTCTGGATCGACGCCTCGTCCAGGTCGAGCACGAGCGCATACTTCGGCGTGTTCGTGTCCAGCTTCCGTTCCGGCACGATGCTGAACGTCAGCAGCCGCAGGCTCGCATCGGTATCGACGATCGCCGCGCGCGGATAGAAGCTCAGATAATCCGCGTTCGACCGCGCGTTCACCTTCGGATCGCGCGGCAGTCCGAACGTATCGATGTATTCGCCGTTCGTAAAATTGTACATGCTGATATCTTTGATGAACGGGTAGACGCTCTGCACCTTCGCGATGATCATGTAGGCTCTGTAATTCTTCAGCTTATCGACCTCGTCGGCATCGAAGAAGGACATCACGTCCTTGTCGACCAGGAGCTGGCTGGACACGTCTTGAATCTGCTGGTACACCACGTTAGCCGTGTAGCTGACATGCGACAGCACCTGCTTGGACGAGCGGTCGATCTCCTTTACCGCTTCCAGCGAGAACAGCGCATACAGAATCGAGCTGACGACCGCGATCGACATCACGATCAGGACGAGATAGGACATGATCAGTCTCCGATATACCCGGTATTGACGGATCCGATTCACAAACGTCACTCCGCGATCCCCTCCCCCGAACCAGTATACCAGCAATGTAAGCGTTTAACGTCACAAAGTTTACCTATCCGCGGACGATTTTCCGCACGTCCTCGCGTCGATTATTCCTGTCCTAGGAGTAAGGCTCTCCGATATGCGACAAAGGCGGCATCCGAGGTTCGGAAGCCGCCTTTCAAATCGATGTTATTGCGTTTCATCGCGCGCTCGCATCGCCGAGCCGTCTAAAGTCCCTTGATGAATGAATGCGAAACGCATGGTCCTAGGGCAAAAACGTAACCCGGTACTGCCCGAACCGGTCCGCATCGAACGAAATCGTGCCGGTCATGACATCGTATCTTCCGCTCGGAACCGGCAGCGCTTTGCCCGCCTTGTCGATGCGCTTGACGACGATCCGCTCGGGCGAACCCTGCTCGGCCGCCGTCGCCGCATAGGGAATCGTGACCGCGATTTTCGCGCCCGGAACGTTCCAATCCTCCGGTTTCCCGTCCATGAGCAGCGAGAGCTTTATGCCGGTTCCGTCGACGGCTTCCACCCGAATCCCGACGGCTTGCGAAGCAGCGACCCCCGGCTGATGGAACAGATTATTCGGAATCGTCACCGTTCCGATCGGCGTCATCACCGTAAGCAGCTCCGAAGCCCTGTTCGCCGACAAGCTGCCGGCGGTAAAGGCCAATACGTAAGTTTCGGCACCGCCGACCGCGGGAACGTTCACCGTGAGCGACTTGACGCCGCGCCGATCCGGTTCCGTATCGGCGAACGCCGATGCCAGGAGACCCTGCGGCAAATCGACGTTCAGAATCCCGGCCGCCGGATCGAGCGTTGCCGTCGCGCTGCCGCCTCCAATGGGGATGCTTACGCTTTCGGGCGCTTCCGTCCTGACGTGATCCACGTAGAAATGTCCGCCCCAGGCGCCCGAGTAGTAGGCGGTATCCTTGCCCCTGTATGAGATTTCAATCGCCGTTACGTTGGTTTTGCCGGCGAAATTCGTCAAATCCGCCGCCAGATCGACCCACGTATTCGGGTTTACTTCCTGCTCGGCGGTCACCGACGTGCCGTCTGCGGCGGTCAGCTTCATCTTGGCCACGTAGGCGGACGAAGTGCCGCCCCAGCCGAACAGGTCCGCGCGTACCTTGACATAACCGCTCAAATCGACCGGGTTCTTGAAGGTTTTGACCACCTTGCTCTCCGTCGTCGCGACGTCCGCGGACTTCACCGCTTCCAGCATATACGTCCCGTGATGCGCGGCCGAAGGCGCGTTGTTCTGCGCGTCTTTCTTCACGGACGCCACCGCGGCCGTCTTGCCGCCCGCGATCCAGCCGTCCGTGCGGCCGGACTCGAAATCGCCGAATACGAGCTCGCCCGCATCCGCCGTATAATCCGGATAGCCGGCTTCCGTCAGCGTGAAGACGTACGTGCCGCCGTCCACGGTTACCTGCAGCGCGCCGCTTCGGTAATCGACGGGCACGAGCGAATCGATCTTCGTCCCGACCGCCGCTTCGCCGCCGGCCGGAATCGTCACCGGAACGCTGCTCTTATCTACGGTGATGCCGTTCAGTCCTGCGAGCCCGACATTGCCCGCGAAGCTTCCGTTCCCCGAGTTGCGGATATGAACGGTCAGCGTATCTCCGGCGGCCGGCTTGCCCGGCGCATCGAGCGTGACCTCCAACTGCTTGACTACGGCCGACGCGGCGGCGGATACCTCATCCACTTTCAGCGCGCCCGACGACCAGACGACCGGTTTCTCCGGCTGCGCCCACATCTTGAGGCGGTCGACGCTTCCGAGGCCCGCCCAGCCCGTCAGGTCGATCGCGACCTCGTTCCAGGCTTCGGCCGCCGCCGCGACCGAGCCTTCGATGACGCGGTCGCCGCTATAGACGCGGATCATGAAGCGGGCTTTCTCCCCCGCGCCGATGCCGACGGCTTTGACCGCGGCCTGGACGACCGGCGTCGCGGACAGATCCTGCGGCGAATCGAACACCCGGGTCACGCCTTTGTAATCCTGCAGACGCGAGCCCGTAACGCTTGCCTTCAAGCTGCCCGCTCCGGCCGCCTGATCCGCCGTGTCCAGCGCCGCGCCGGAGACGTTGTCCGTCGCGAACCAGCCGTTCAGATCGGCGTCGAAGCTGCTGAGCGTCACTTCGCCCGACGCGTCCGAAGGCGTGCCCATCGGCGCCGACGCCTGCGCCGGCCGCTCCTCCAGCTTGGCGGGATCGAATTCCGGGATGGCCTCCGTCCAGTCATTCACGCCGATAATGCCCTTGGCGAACGCCGTAACGCCGAGCGAATCCGCCGTATCGATCTTCTTGAAGACGTCATAAATGACCTTCTGCGCGTAAGCTTCGTTCGTTTGGCCCGGCATGTTGGTCCAGAGCCCCAGGTTCAGCCCGCCTTCCGCCGCATGGTCCACGTGACGGTGCAGGATGAAGGCGTCGATGCCGGGCAGCGACTTCACCTTATAGTACGCGTACGCATAGGCCGCGGCCTGCACCTCCTGCTCCGCCTGCGTATTGCCGCCGCTGTGGAAGCCTTGCTCGGAGAGGATGACATGGCGCTGCGCGCCGTTATAGGTTAAGGCTGCTTGCTGCAGATAATCGGTCAGCACCTGCAAATTCTTGAAGGTGATGCGGTACGTATCGAAGCTGTCCGTAGCCGTGACATCGTTCCACGTCCGCGGATTGAACAGATCCTCCGGGTACGGATGGAAGGCGATGTTCCAATCGTAGTTGCCGCCCTCTTGGGCCCGCTTGTTCAACTTATCGACGACCGCCTTGTTATCGTAGACCCACTGCGATTCCGGGGAGTTGCCGGCATTCCAGAAATGGTCGAGCGAGATGTACACCCGGGCGTTCTCCATCTTGCTCTTGACGATGTTATAGGTGGCGCGCAGCGTCCGTTCGTATTGGTCGACGTAGTCGTCCAGCAGCTTGGGCCCCATGTTGTTCCATACTTTGTTCTGGCCCACTTCGTTGCCGACGATGAAGCCCATTACCCTGCCGTATTTCTTGTCCGCCCTGGAGTAGCGTTCGGCGATGAAGCTCGTGATGGCTTCGTAGTAATTGACGCCGGTCTCGTCGGTCAGGTTCGGCGCGAACACCGTGCCGTCCGGCGTGCTGTCCGGGTGAACCAGATCCTTGTTGGGCGAATCCGGGTCGGTCATGCCCGTGCGGTAAAGAATGAGAATGGCCGTGACCGCCATGCCGTTGTTCGTCATGGACGAGATTTGATTGTCCAGGTCAGAGACGGACGATTTGCGGAAATAATAGGTGCTGCCGTTAAACGCATACGGAATGGAGTTCGCGCCATGGTCGCTCACCGTCAGCAATTGATCGTACGCGATGTTGATCGCGCCGTGCTGCACGCCCAGCCGCTCGGCATCCGCGGGCAGCTGCACCTGCAGGCCCTTGATGCTCTTGGTCGGCGTGTACGGATCCTTGTTGGGCGCGAGGATTTCCGGGTTCGTCACGTATTTGGCCTTATCGAGCAGCGCGTAAGCGCCGCTGCCGTTCTTCAGGACGACGGCGAACTTGGAATACGCGCGGGTCCGGGTGTTATCGAGGACGGCGAAGCTTAGGCCGACCGTCCCGGAAGCCGCGCTTGCCGCGAGCGGCGTCATGGCCGCATAGTCCGCCGTCTTCTCGTCGGCGTAGACGGGCAGCTCGAACGCTTGCGCTTCCGCGCCCGGATTGGCATTCAGATAATCGGCGTTCACGCTGCCGCCGATCGTAATCGCCGTACCGCCCTCGTCGATGGCGGCATGGTCGATGCTGCCTTGATAGGCATAAGCGTCCACGTTCCGCAGCGAGAAATCGATCCGGTCCAGATCCAGCATCGTGCCGGCGGCCGCCGCGACGGGCGAAATCCGGATCCGGTCGATCGTGTCCTTCCAGGCGGCGCCGGACATCACGAATTCGTAATCCGCGAACGCAGCCGAATCGGACAGGTCGAACGACATCGATTTGGCCTCGTCCCAGCCAGGGTCCCGATCGGTGATCCAGGAGATCTTCAGCTTGGCGGCGCCGGTGTCGTTCTTCATGCGCAGGTTGACGACGTTGCGCTTGGACGCGTCAAGCCCCAGCCCCGGCGATTCCAGGTAGGCATTCGCCGGGTCCGTGATGATGTATTGCAGCGAGCCGTTCGTCGGCGAGACGGAGACGTCCGCGGTGCCGCCTGCTGCCGCGAAGCCTTCCGCGACGCCCGGAACGTTGAAGTCCAACCCCGCGATCTTCGCGGCGCTCAGCCGGTCGAGCTGAAGCCTGCCGTCCCAGTACGCATAGCCCGGATCGCCCGGCGACATGCCGTCCAGGTCGTAGTTTTTCATATACGAGAACTCGATCCGGTCGATCGCGTTCCGATGCGTCCAGTTATGGATATCGAAGTACATGACGTTCCATTTGTTCGCCCCAAGGCCGGACACCGCTTCGAACGTATCGGAGCCGCTCGTGAGCGTCATCTTCAAGAAGAAATCGTCCTGCTTCCAGCCCCAAATGTTCGCCGCGAGCGCGATGAAGTTGTCGCCGGAGAGATCGAGCGGCTCCGGGAACGCCCGCGAAATCGTCCGCCACTCGTAAGCCTTGACCTGCTTCGGCATGACCTCGAGCGCGCCCGCGCCTTCGAACGGCGATCCCGGGGAATTGAGCAGCGAACTTACGACGCCTACCGAGTCGACGTTCGTGCCGGCGGCCCAGCCGGCCGCTTGATCCGGCGAGTTGAAGTCGTTGATCACGCGGTCCGGATAGATCGCATTGCCGGCGTACGCGTCCTTCGGGACGAGCGCGGGATCGTAGGCGCCCGCGAATGCGCCGGCGGGCGCGAGCAGCTGCAGGATGAATGCGGTTACAATGGCAAAAACGACGCTTCTCCTTCTGGTCTTCATAACGGGTTTCCTCCTTTATGGAATACCTTATCCTTACGCGTTCGCCGGCCTGCGCGATTGAGCGGCCTGATTGAATGACCGGGGTCTGCAAGCCCGGCGGAACGCATTCGAACCGAAAAGCTTCCTTGCCGAATGCCGCTTACATCTTCAATGCGCCCTGGGTCATGCCTTGGATGTAATATTTCATCCCGAACGTGAAGATCAGCACAAGCGGCACCGCCGAAATGGCATACGCGGAAAACTGGATGCCCATGTCCGAGATGCCGAACTGCTTCTTAAAGATCGTCAGCCCCACCGCGATGACCTGCAGCTTGCTGTCCTGGATCGTGAGCAGCGGCCAAATGTAATCGTTGTACACGCCCATGAAATGCATGATGAACAGCGTCGCGAGAATCGGCAGCGACAACGGAATGACGATGCCGAAGAACACCCGCGCTTCCGACGCCCCGTCCATCCGCGCCGCCTCGAACAATTCACCGGGCAAGCCCGCCATGTAGCTGCGGCACAAGAACGTGCCGAAGATTTGGCCGCCTGCCGCGCTGGCGACGATAATCACCCACGGGGTATTGGTGAGTCCGAGGTTTTCGTACAGCACATAGGATGGAATCAGCGTCAGCACGCCCGGGATCATCAGCATCGCGAGCATCATAACGAACAGGAATTCCTTGCCCGGAAACGTCTTCTTGGCGAACAGGTAGCCGGCCAAGGAAGACAGCAGGATGACGATCGCGCTCGCGACGATCGCATAGCCGAGCGTGTTGACGATATACCGCCAGATGCTCGCGAATGCCTCGCCGTAATTCCCCCAGCGGATGGGGTCGGGCATGGACCAGAAGCTGCTCAAGATCTGCGCGTTGCTTTTCAGCGAGCTGAATACCATGAACAGGATCGGGACGAGGGTGAGCAGCACGAGCAGCGCCAGCAGCAAAATAATGACGGTCTGATTCACCGTCTTCATCTTTCCGTGACGCCGCCTGCTTGCCGCCGGCTTCGCGCCGGTCGCGGGCATCGCGGATCCGCCGCCGTTGGCAGAGGTTATCATAGTCCGGTCCTCCTCATTCGTTCGCCGTTTTGATGACTTTCAGATTAATGACCGTGATGACCAGAATGACCAGGAACATGCCGACCCCGAGCGCCGACGCATACCCGAGATCGTTGAATTTCGTGGCGGCGTAGTACATTTGCAGCGCGGGCACGTACGTGGAATCCATCGGCCCGCCGCCGGTCACGATCAAAATACCGTTGAAGTCCTGCACCGTGCCGATCAAGGTCAAAATGATCAGGAATTTGAACTGTCCCGCCAGAAGCGGCAGGTGAATGGAACGGATGATTCGGGCCAGGCTGGCGCCATCCATCTTCGCCGATTCGATCAGCTCGCCCGGAATTGACAGCAGGCCGGCGTACAGGACAAGCAGCTGGAGAATCCCGACGAACGGGAAGCCGATGAAGATCACGGCCCAGAGCGCCGACTTGGGATCGCCGAGCCACCCGTGGGCCCAGCCGCCGAGTCCGATCAGCTGCAGGAAATTATTGATGAGTCCGACGTTCGGGTCGTACAGGTTCTGCCAGATTAGCAGCAGCGCCACGCCGGGAATGATCATCGACGCCGTAAACGATGTCCGGAACACGTACTGCAGCCGCTTGCTCCGAAGATGATAGATCAGCTCCGCGGTAATGAGCGGCGGCAGAATCGATTTGATCAGCCCCGTCACGATGAGGATGAGCAGGTTCCCGAGCCCTTTGGTCACATACGCGTCATGGAACATCCGCTTGAAATTATCCAGGCCGACGAAGATCGTCCTGCCGCCGGGCTGCCAATCGTACAGCGAATGGAACAGGCCGGAGAACGCGGGCACGTAAAGAAACGCGATAAGCAGCACGAAAGTCGGCGCAAGTCCGAGATAGATCAGCTTCGCCCGCCAGATCTGCCGGAACACGCCGAGGCGCCTCCGCTTGTGCAGCATGCGCAGCCCAAGCAGCATAAGCGCCAGAATCAGCACCGGCACGGCGATCAGAATCCCCGTTCGCAGCCGGGCGTCGGATTTCGCCTGCCCGATGGCTTGGCCCGTATCGTACGCGAACAGCCGGCCGTCTTCCGTGCCGGCGTAGAGCGTCTTGCCGTCACGATCCAGCTCGACGTTGCGCCCGGGGGCATCGACGTTCGTCTCCCACAGCTTCTTGCCGTTCTCGCCGAACAGGTAGAACCCGCCCGACAAGTCCGAGGCGCCGATCACCTTGCCGTCCCGGGAAAACGAGACGTCCGTGACGTCGTCGCGGGTCGGCAGCGACTTGTGCCCCTTGCCGCCGGCGTCGAATAGCTCGACTTCGTTCGAGGCCGTTGCGGCGGCCACGGCGCCTTCGTCGGAGACGGCTACCGCGCTAATCTGGTCGGCGGCCCCCATCTTGCGCAGCTGTTTCCCCTGCCCGTCGAGCAGATAAACGTACTGGTCGGTCGTCGCGGCGGCGATCCATTGCCCGTTCGCGGATACTTTGAGCGCCCGCATCGTCGTGCCGATCGGCGCGGTTCCCCTCACCTCGCCCGTGGCGCCGTCAATGAAGGCGATCTCGTTCGAACGCTGCAGGATCACGGCGATAACCGAGCCGTCCCGGGAAGCGGACATCGCCGTGACTTGCTTCTTCAGATTGGTATTCCAGAGCGGTTTGCCCTGGCCGTCATAGGCGTACAGGTGCCGGTCGTCCGACGCGACGAGCAGCTCGCCGCCTGCCAGCAGCTCGACGCCGGTCACGACGTTGTTCGCCTGCGCCTGATACTGTTCCTTCCCGTCCGGTCCGTATACGTAAGCCTTCGCCCCGTAACTGCCGACCGCCAGGCGGCCGCCGTCCTCCGCGACGGAGATGGAGGTGATGCTGCCGGCGCCCTCGATCGTCCAGTTATCGGCGCCGAAGACGATCTGCGGAAGCAGTCCGGCCCCTAGCAGCAGCGCGAACAGCGTAAACAAGGTTCTTCTCATGTCTGCCTCCTCGTCCGGGCGCAAAGAACGGCATTCGCCTTACCCGGCGCGCCGCGCGATGCGGATTTCCTTCGGTACCCGGTTGTTAAACAAAATGCGATCTGCACGGCGAAAGGCCCGTGCAGATCGTGATCATGCCGTACGCTCGGTTTTATTTTTTGCGTTCGGGCGGCTTGCGTTCCGGATTCTCCAAATCGGACGGCTCCAGATTCCGCTCCTTCAGCACCGCATTGAAGTTCTTGTCGACGTTGGCTTGCAGCTGCTCCAGATACTGCTTCGTCGTCAGCTGGCCGCCGAAGAACTTCTGCACCGTGCCGACCCATTCCTGAACGGACGGCTGATAGTCCCACAGGCCGCGGGCGAGATTGTTGCCGGGACTCGAGAAGCCCTCGGTATTCCCGATCGGCTTGAAGTCGGCGAACGCCTTGCCCATTTCGTCCGGCAGCGTGATATCCTTAAGCGCCGGCGCGCCCGACAGCGCCGCGTCGGTACTGTCCTGAATGGCTTTCAAGTAGACGTTGTAGCCTTCGGGGCTGGTCACGTACATCATGAAGTCGGCATCGAGCGCGTTCTGCTCGGCATCCTTGTTGACGAAGCCGTAGAAGCCGATCGGGATCTGAATCGTCCGGACGGGCGCCATGACCTCCGGGCCCTCCATCGTCGGCATTTTGAAGAATCCGTAGTCGAACGGCTTGACCGCGCCTTTGGCCCCGGTCTTCGATTCGTCCTGGAAGTCCTTCGGCAGCTGCCAGTAGGACGCCGGCGTGCCCACCATCGTCGCCGCCTTGCCGGTCAGGAACAGATTGTACGCCTGATCCTCCTTCAGACCGAAGAACCCGTCCGGAACGTACTGGAACAAGCGCTTCAGATTATCCGCGTACGCCTCCCACTTGGGATTGCCGGCGATTTTATACGGACCGGCTTTATCCTTGATGGCTTTCCACGCGCGCAGGTCGTTCTTCGTGACCTTGCTGTTGGCATCGTTGAACGCATCCGCCGCGTCGAACTTCCAGCTGTCGTCGATATCCGGCAGGTACGTATAGTCCTGCTCCTGCGAATGCGAGATCGTGATGTAATCGCGCAGGTATTGGTCGGCGTAGATTCGGACCAGCCAGCCGGCTTGGCCGCTCCACATCGAATTGGAGTCGCCGCCCAACGCGAGCGGCGTGTATCCGGCGGCCTTCAGCTTCTCGAAGTCCGCCATCAGCTCGTCGAACGTCTTCGGCGGATTCGCGATGCCGACCTTCTGGAAGATTTCTTTGTTGTAGACCCAAACGATTTGAACGGATTCGAAATTCAGGTTGTAGAGATGGTCGTCCGGACCGACGCCGTCGATGTTGATGCCCATCGTCTCCAGGTCCAAGCTGTCCTTCCATGCTTTGCCGGTATACGGATTCGCCTTATCGAAATAAGGATATAAGTCCATGAATGCGCCGCTCGACATCAAGCCCGCGACTTCATTGTTGACGACGAGATCGACGTCGGGTTTGCCGGCAGCGAGCTGGGCCGTCAGCCATTCCTTATAGCCGTCCGAGGGTTTGTTGTCGACCTTGACTTTGACGCCGGGATTCTTCGCCATGTAACCGCTTGCAACTGCGTTCCAGACGGAAGCCGACGCGTTCGGCAGCGAGATGTTGATCGTGCCCGTCCGAGCCGGAGCAGCGGGTTCCTGCTCGTTCGCATCCGAATTCGCGGGCGTGTTCGCGGAAGCATCCGCATTGGCCGGCGTGTTCGAGTCGTTCGGGTCGTTCGCCGCATCCGTGCCGGAATTGTCGTTCTTGCTGCAGGCCGCCATGACGGACATCAGCATAATGCCGCTAGCGAACGCGGCAATGACTTTCCTTTTCTTCACCTGAATCGCTCCCCATTCGTCTTAGTTTCGATCAACCCTCCGGCAGAATGCCGCATGCGCGCGCAGCCTAACGGCTGTCACGCCAACCGCACCGCCGTCCCCCAAGCAAAGTATAATATACAAAAGTAAGTATACTTTATAAGTCACAGTATACAGAGGGTAGTGGGCAAATGCAACGCTTTTTTGGTTCGATCGACCATCAACCTGAAGCCTATACTCAACTGGTAGCACGGATAACATTGTATACTTTCGTTTAGCCCTCTTGCACCATACAAATAAGCCGGCACCGATCGTCTCGATCGATGCCGGCTTTCCTGATTGCCGCTTGCTTCGCATGCCCTTACTCCATGACGGGTCCCGTGCTGCCTCTGATGACCAGCGCCGGCACGATTTCGTCTTTGACGGACCTGACCTCCGCATCCTTCAACTCGAACAACAGGATCTCCGCGGAACGCTCCCCCAGCTTCCTCGTGTTCTGGTTGACGGTCGAGAGCCCGGGATTCGTCAACGCGCTGATCAGCACGTCGTCGTAGCCCATCACGCTAACGTCCTCCGGCACGATGAGGCCGAGCTCCCTTGCGCCGTTCAGCGCCCCCATCGCCTTGTAGTCGCTCGTCGCGAAGACGGCCGTCGGCGGATTCGGCAGCGCCATCAATTGTTTGAACCCCGTTCTCCCCATGCTCGTGCTCTCCACTTCGCCGCTGACGACGGAGACGAGCTCGGGATCGAACGGAATCTGATGCTGCGACAGCGCCAGCTTGTAGCCTTGCAGCCGGAGCGAGAATTCCTGGTTCAGCTCGAGGATCGAGGCGCCCGTCAATATAATGCCGATCCGCCGGTGCCCGTGGGATATCAAATGCTGGGTCGCCAGATAGCCCCCCGTGAGATTGTCCACGATGACATACGGAATGCCGAGATGCGGGTAATAGAAATGCACGGTCACGATTTTCCGGCCTTCCGTCTGCCAGGCGGCCAGGCGCGACAAATCGAACGAAGGGTTCCCGAGCAGCACGATGCCCGCTTGCTTGTCTTCGGGCAGCGCATAGTCTTCGCCCATGTCCCAGACATGAAAGCCGATGCCGTTCTCCATGCATACGTCCCGGATCCCCTGAAACATATCCGTGAAGAACGGGTGGTTGAAGTTGGTCGCGTCATGGTCCCGATGGACGAAATAAATTTCGCGCATCGCCTGCGCTTCGGATGGCGCCGAATGCTCTTGGACGAAGCTGCCTTTGCCCCTGATGCGGTAAACGTACCCGGCCAGCACGAGCTCCGAGAGCGCGCGGCGCGTCGTAATCTCGCTCGTGCCGTATTGATTGGCCAGATCGATCTGGGGCGGCAGCTGGTCATGCGGCTTCAGGCGGCCGGTCTCGATCTTGCGCTTGATGTCGTCCATGATATATTGGTACATCGGCGCTTTGGCCGGCTTATCGGTTGTCATTCGTATGCGCCCCCTTGTTTCGGATTAAGTATACGTTAATCGGAAACACAGCGCAAGCAAAGGCCACACGGTTGCCGCCGGCTTTTTGCCGCGGCATAGCGGAGCAGGCGACCGACGGGTTCCGGGCATAGCGCCGGGTACTTCTCCAGGCATCCATTCCTTATACCAAATGAATATTTCACTGTTACGGCATCGATGCCGCCCGCTTCCGGGTCGCCTGGACGATCCCCGTCACGACGACGGTTCCGGCTTCTTCGGCGGCGGCGACTTCCGACAGCTGCCCGGTCTGCCAAGCCATGCCGACCGGAAGCTGGACCCGGAACCGGATCGAGCCATCGGTTTCTCGCCTCCACGAGGCTTGAATGTCGCCGTGCGGCGTGGGTACCGTCCCTTCCGCCCAATCGATGCCGGTAACGGGCGCCGGATCCAGCACGACGGCGCCGGTTCCGACGGCCGAAGCGTCGACGCCAAGCACCTCCTTCGTGAGCAAATAGGTCGGAGACGCTCCCCAGCCGTGCGAGAAGCTGACGGGGATGGCATCGTGGAGGTATGTCGGCGTATGGCCCAAGTAAGGGCTTGGCACGGTCGGGAACGGAAGCGTAGGATCAAACGTCTCCCACCATGTCGTCGCGCCTCGATCCAGCATGGCGCCCCAATAGTCCCGGATTTGCCGGCAGGCCTCCTCCGCGTAGCCGTGGCGGAACAGCGTTTCCAGCACGATGTGATAGAAGAAAGCGCCGCGGATGCGCGGCAGACGCCCCTCCAAATAGTAGTCCTCCACGAACCGGATCGTCTCCGGCTCCTCCATGATGCCCGACCAGGCAGCGGCGAAATTGGTCTGCGCGGTCATGCTGGCCGACAATCCGTCCGCGGACAAACAATCCGCGTAGACCGACGTCCCCGGAACGCGCAGCTGCGCGCGGACCGCGGCGCGCAGGCGCGCCGCCTTCGAACGAAAGCCGCCCGCTCGCCCGGGTTCGTTCAGCTGTTCGGCGATCAGAGCGGCCACGTTCAGAAATTTATAATAGAAGCAGGAAAGCGCGGTTACGCGATCCTGTCGCTCGATATCGTCCGTCCAATCGATGAAGCACCACCAGCCGTCCCGGCTCGCGTTCGCGAACAGCCCCGTCCCGTCCTCCTGCGCGGCGAACCAGTCCGCGAGCTTCTCGGCATGCGGCCAAGCCTCCCGCAGAAAGCCGTCGTCCCCGGTATGCCGGTAATGCTCCCACACGCCGAACAGCCAATGCGCGCAGAAGTCCGGAAGCAGGAACCGGTTGCGCTGCGGCCCGGTACCCGCGATGGAGCCGTCCTCGTTCTGGATGCGCGCCGCCTGCAGCAGCGATTTACGCGCGAGCGCCGCATCTCCGAAGGTTTGATACACGACCTTCGCCATGACGACCGAATCCGCCACCCATAACGATTGCTCGCGGTAAGGGCAATCCTCGAAATGATGCTGGCTGTTCACGATCGTCGTATAACGGCCCGTCTCCCAGATGCGGTTCAGCCTCTCGTCGCTGCAGACGAACCGGCCGCCTGCGCGGAACGGATAATGCACGAAGACCGCCTGAAGGCTGCGCAATCGGATCGGAACCGGCGTCGCGAGAACGGCCGCCTTCAGGTAGCGGAACGCGCGCCGGCCATGCGGACGCAGCGTATTGCTCCCCTTGCGAAGGAGGAACGTATCCATCAGCGCAACCTCGAGCGATTCCCCGTAGTAGAGCTGGAGCACGCCGCCTTCTTCCGCCTCGACCTCCAGCTCGGGATAACCGACGATCTCCTTGCCGAAATCATACGTCAGCTGCGGAAAGGATCCCGGAACGGAAGCGTCGATCGCCGCCCCGTCCGCGTCGCTGCCGCTTAGGACGGCATCCGGCGATCGCACCGCTCCCAGGAAGGCTTCGGCCGACACGACGGATACAGGCCGTACGAGCGTCTCCCGCAGGCGGGGAATTTCGCTCGGGATAAGACGCGGCCAGGGGGTACCCGGCTGTTCGGCTTCGGCCACGACGACGGCCCGCGGCCACGATTCATCCCCGTAGTCCGCCCGTTCCCAGCCGTCTTCCTTGGACAGATCGAGGATTTCGCGGTAGCCGCCCCACAGATGAAGGCGGCTTGCCCCCTTTGCCCAGCGCGGCGAACGGCGGCATCTCCACCCCTCGTCCGTGGCGACCGTCCGTTCGGTCACCGTGCCCGCTTCATCCTCCAACGACAGATCCAGCTGGCAAATGAGTCCGCCCGGACCTTGCAGCTGTTCGGTAACAATACGGTCCGTTCCGAAATTATGCGCCAGAATGGCGATCGCGTTATCGCATCCCTCGCGCAGGCAAGCGGCTACGTCATACTCGTCGTACGACATCCAAGCCAGGTCGGCGGGTGCCGGCCCTCTGCCGACCCTCGTTCCGTTCAGGCTAAGCTCATAGGTTTGGTTGGCCGATATGCGCAGCTTCGCGCCGATGACCTTCATTTCGATCGGAAAGGTGGTGCGTGCTTCGACATAAACGTCGTTTTCCCCGGCCGTGCCCGCCGACCAAATCCATTTCGCGCGCCATTGCTTCACTTCCATAACCCATGCCTCCACGTATGAAATGATATCATTGTATACTTTAATATAAATAAAATATACTTTTTTGTCCATGGGTTATATTGCGTCTATCATGCGCTTAGGCGGACGCGCTGTACATAAAGTGCAGCCGGCCCTCCGGAGCCGTATCGCCATGCTGCAGCGCATCCAGCATGTCGCCTTCCTGCTGCATGTTATCGATCCACTTGAAGCCGATGCGCAGCTCGCGGCCCGGGTCGACGATTCCCAGCGCGTCTCGCGGAATCTCGAGCTGCAGCTCGTTTCCGCCGACGGCAAAGCCGATTTCCGTCACCGCGTGCCAATTCCAGCCGCCGGAGCTCCTCTCCAGCAACGATTTCGCCTCGGTCGTTATACGGCGGTTCACGATATAGTGGTAGCCCTCCCAGCCTTCATCCGCCGCGCCGTAGACGCGAATCAGCAGCAGCATCCAATGCCGGCCCGTATGCGGAGTGATCGCTTCCTTCGTGCGGACGTAGAAATAAAGATGCGCGTCGGTATGGGCCGCTTTCATGAGGATCAAGTCGTTTCTCCCCGTCTCGTCGCGGTAATGGAGCTCGCCGTAGCCGGGATGGTTTCTTGGCTCCGTATCGCCTTCGAAATCACGGTATTCCCGGCCGCGCGCCGCCCACGGTCCGAAATCCGTTCCGATCGGGATGCTTTGCTCCAGCCGGAAGCCGCCCGGGGGTTCGGACATGCCTTTGAACCGGCGAATATACCCGGCCAGCTGCATGAAATAATGATCCCCGTACCCGCCCTTCATCGGCTCGATGTCGCGGCTGAATGCGAGCGTCGCTTGATCGACGAACAGCACGGGGCGTTCCTTCGGCCCCTGCAGGCGCATCGCGATCCACTCGTTCCAGCCGGTGACGAAGACGATCCGCGGGTCCTCGCGGAGCGCGAATTCCCATTGCTCGGCGATATTGAGTCCGCGCATGACCGCTTCGTCCGAATCGATAGCCGTATCGCTTCCTTCCGTTTCCCCCCGGTAACCTCTGCCCCAATTGTCCCCGTACCCGTAGAAGGGCGTGTCGCTCATCGCCACGCTCGGATGCTGCGCCACCGACACGCTGATGATTTCCTTCTCCCCCTCGTCATTGAAGAAAACCCGCTGGGGTCGCCGGAATTCGATCCATGGGAAGCCGTTAACCTTGGCTTCCTCGTTCGGCCACTGGTTGAGGCGGAAGGTGAAGAAGCCGCGGATTTCCTCGCTGCATTCGCCGGGGTCGCCGATGATAAGCGGCCTGCCCTTCCAGCGGAACCAAAGCTCCGGATAGCGCCCCGGCCGGTAGATGTCCTCGTAGAGCTCCGTTACCGTCCTGCCGGATTCCGTATTGGTATAGAAGACTATTCGGGGCACCTTGAAGCCCTGCGCGCGGACGTGATCCATGATGCCGAAGAGGACGTCGTACGCCTGCTTGTAGGTCGCCCTGTTCGTCGTATCGAAGACGAGAAAATCGACCCCCGCCGTCGTCAGCAGCTGGACGTGCTTCCGCAGCACGTACGCATCGTCGCTCAAGTAGTATCCGAACAGCGGCTCGCCCCAAAAGTGAAACGACTTCGCCGGTCCCCAGGCGGGATGATCCGGGTCCTTCGCCGCCTCCGGCCAACGCGCCAGAATCCGCGTGTTGTCATGCGGACCCGACTTCCCGTGCTGCCCAAGCCACAGGAAGTAAAACAACCCGACGAACCGTCCCTCCCTAAGCGGCCCCGCATCGGCATACGCGGGCAGCTCTCTTCCCAGCCCGTCAATGCCGCCCAATTGATCGCTTCTGAATCCGTTGTCCCGCATGTTCCCGTTCCTCCCCGATCGGTTTCGTGATCTGCCGCGCGAGCGGCTTCGTTCGAAGCAGCCGGGTTGAAGCGCGTCCCGGGACTGCTCGGCGCGGATCGGCGCGGATCGGCCTGAATTCCGCGCCCCGTTCGTTCCGCGGCCGATGCTTCGTTATACCCTTCGCTGCCAAGGGTTGCATGCTGTTCGTACTATAACATACTTTGCCTTCATTGATCACGACAAAATATACATTGATTGATAAAGTATTCTTTGAATCTTCTCATTGGACTGTTATTCGGTGATTTTATGCGCAGAGAAGCAATCATCTATGGAACCCGGTGACTTTAGAGTCGACCTTGGTAAGGCGCCCGGACTTACTGTGCATGAATTTAACGCGGTCACGCGTTAAACGATTTGGACGAAGAAAGGGCTGCCGAGACGTTCTCGGCAGCCTGACAAACAGCAAGGCTTAGGTTGCTTTTATTGCCTTCTTACTTCTTTCGGCTCTGCCCAAAATAGCGGTAACCTAATGAAGACGGCGCTTGAACGATTACTTTCTGCCTTTCCGTCAGCAGGTCGAGAAGCTCTGGAGACCTGTTGAACGGTGCCCAGGCTATCATCGCCGGCGAATATTTATAGAGCAGGGATCTCCGTTCGTGCGCGGCTTGCCAGGCAAACGTGCCATGTGTCAGCGCTTCCGAGAACAGGATCGCGTCTCCGGCTTGTTGCGGTATATGGACCACCGGCCCGATTTCCGAATAATGCTTATATTCGGCCGGTGTTCTGTAGTTCGATTTATGGCTGCCGGGAATGCAACAGAACCCCCCGTCCTCCGGGCCGATATCCGTAAGGGCATAGGATACGACCGTCAATCCGCTGTACATTTTCCCATCTTGGAAAGTATAGTATTGACCGGGGTCATACGGAACGCCTCCCCCGTGAAGACCAAGCGGCGGCGCTCCCTTCCGATGAATAATCGAATATTCATGATCCAGACGATATTCCTCACCCAGAATTTCCGTCAGATAAGGCTCTGTTTTGGGATCGTCAATGAGATCGCGGAAGGCTTGTTCTTCCCAAAGCATGAAGCTTTTGCGCGCTTCCGGCGCTATGTCCGCTTGCTCGTCGATGGCCTTGTTCAGCTTCGTCAGCTGCTCCGCAGTCAAGACATCTTTAATGACAATAAAACCTTGTAAATCAAATAAGTACTTTTCTTTTTCGTTCACGCCATCCGCCTCTGTCATTTTCATTCTCTATTAGCAGTCGGCACTTGAACCCTCGTGATGATACGAACGCTTCTCGTTCTGCGTGCCACGATCGCCGAGGTCTGGCCTTTTCGGCGCAGAAGCCAACTAATCGCGATTAGCGAGCGAGCAGCACCTTCGCTGCGTGTTATTCCCTCCAAGAAACGGAACGCCCGGTTGAGGTCCTATTTCTCCTCCTTTAAAGGTAATTTTCTTATCTCACCTCAAATAATAGCAAAAATCATTTGTCGTAATATCGAGAAGCATGTCTATAGCATTTTTTACGGCAAAAAAAAAGATCCCTCGTTAAACAAGGTCAGCCTAGCCTTAGACGATATTTAGTCAAGATATGCGACAAGCCGTGCATACCCGCAACCCGTGTTAAGGTCGTTCGTCATGTCACAACTCAATATTGTTAATCGTTCAATTGGCATCAAATGAAAAAAGGAGCATGGCGATGAATGTAAGCTCAAAGAAACGCCAAATCGTATTTTTGTTGCTGTATTCCCTAATACTCACATTTCTTGTGTCTGGAATATTAGTACTTACTCTGAGTGGAGGAATTAAACCGCATTTTATGAGCTCTTGGATCGAAAATTGGACGGTTGCTTTCTTAACTGCCTACGTCCTGAACTTATTCCTGCCCAAGCCGATTAGATACCTTGCACGCAAATTTCAGCGTGGGAGTAAGATCGTAACTCTTTTCTTATTTCCCCTCATCATGACGTGCATGATCTCCTTTACGTTGACCCTCTTTAATCAGCGGGGTTTTGATTCGAATTTTTCTGGAACATGGATGGAGGCTTGGAGTATCGCCTTCGTTGCCGTATTTATTATCAGTCGCTTTCTTCCGCATTTTGTCGGAAAACTAGTGAGTCGAATGGTTGCATATTCATCATCGCGGGCTTATGTCAAGGAGACTGAAGGAGAATAAGGATTTGCCCATTCAAGCCGACAGGCGAAGATACGCAAGCAGCCGACCGGTTATGGTCGGCTGCTTGCGTATTCATCCTTTACCTAGCCGGCACCCGTCGGACGGACGAGGATTTTCGCTCGCGCTCGCGTCGTTCGGCTGCCGGATCGTGATGATGGAAAGATAAAATGGGAAATCTTGATCAAGCGAACAATTATTTATAAAAATGACTTAATACTGCGGCAATCCACCATGCATTTGCTTGCCTGCCGCAATGGTAAGTGCCGTATGGGCCACGCGCTTGCCTAGGATTTCCCCTAGTCCGAGCCCCTTCTTGAACAGCGATTGAATCAGCTCATCGTTGGCATCTTCCACGGGAGACGTCACGCCGACGCCATAATAACTGCCATACAGCGCATTCTCCGGAATGTTCGCCGGCAAGCCGACAACCATCATGCCTTGATGCAGCATGGGCGTAATCAGGTTCAACAAGGTCGCTTCGATTCCGCCATGAATGGTAACCGTCGTGCAAAATGCCGCGCCGATTTTATCCACTAGGGTCCCGTTCGCCCACAAATACCCGAGTTTATCGATCCATTCCTTCAAACCCGAGCTGATCGTGCCGAAGTGTCCGGGACATCCCCAAATAATCGCATCCATATCGGCAAGCTCTCTGACGTTCGCCTTATTAACGTGATTAATGAACACCTCGGCGCCGGGCACGCTTTGGGCGCCTTTGGCAATGGAACGGGCCAGTTGTTCCGTATGCCCCGCTTCGCTATCATAAACAACATAGATTTTCATCGATTGATCTCCTCTCCGGATGGTTGTTCGAACGCGCTTCCTTACTCGGGTTCCTTTTGGCGTCCCGTCAATTTCTTCAGCGTTTGCCGGTAGGCTTGATCGGGGGACATTTCTTCGTATCGGTCCGTCTCCTTGATCATGGCATCCTTCAGCTTCAGCAGCGCCTTCCGGTACTCGTTGTCCGAGAAATGCCCATCGTCAATCGCCGGCGGAGAAGGGGTTAGAAATTCTCGGATGGCATGGCGGAATTCGCGATCCTTGATTGGCAAGTCCGCGTGAGCCGCCGCCTCCGCGAAAGCCGGCTGCGCCAACGGCTCGCTCGCTTCCAAGCGGGAAAAATCGCCGGGAACCTTCATGGCCGGGAGCTGATTCTCCAATTCGTTATCGGCCGACCGATGCCGCTTCAGCACCGATAACAGGATCAAGGCGACGCCAACGCCGCCGATCGCGGCCAGCGTCCACGTCGGACGGTCCAAATTCAATCCTCTGAAATAAAACAGATCGCGAAGTCCTTCCGCCGCGAACCGGAGCGGCAGCCAGTCGTACACGAAGCGCCGGCTGAACGCCGGCAGCAGCTCCGGCGGCAGCGCCAGGAGCGGCGCCGCGAAGAAGAAGAGCAGGATGAAGAGCGGCATGCCCGCGAAGCCCAGCCAGCTGACGACGGTCGTCTGGACCAGGAAGAACACGAAGCAGACGAAAAACAAGTACCAGCCGATGCCGGCGTAGTCCGGAATGCGCAGGCCGAACCATTGGCCGGCGATCCAGAGGATGCTGAGCGCGGCGGCGCCCGACGCGGCGATGCCCATCAGGATTTGGGAGACGCGGATGCCGAAGCGATGCAGGCGGAACCCGTTTGCGGTCGCCCGGTTCGCCGCCACGAACAGCATCATCGTCGAGACCATCGCGGCGAACCAGACGAGCTGGGTCAGCACGACCGGCGCGCTGCCGTTCGAGCTGTTCGGGCCGACGGCGTTGATGCTGCGGCTCGTTACCCGGATCGGCTCGGCGAGCGCGTCCGTCTGCGCGGGCGTCAGCGCGCCGTCCGGCCCGGATTTCGCCAGCAGCCGATCGCGAAGCTGCGCGTTCGCGCCGCCGAGCATCTGCGTCACGATGCCGCTTGCCATCGTCGCGCCGTTATAATTCATGCCCTGGTTCACGTACAAGACGGCGGAAGCGGACTGCGGATCGGGCGAGAGCAGGCTCGACAGCTTCTTCGAGAAGTCCGCCGGAATGACAAGCGCGGCATAAGCCTCTTCGCGGTTCATCGCCTCGATTGCCGCCTCCTCGGAAGCGACGACGCGCCAGACCAGCGCCGGTCCCTCCCCTCCCGGCGGCACGGCATGCCGAAGGCGCTCCGATAGATCGTGGCCGAAATTCGTGCCGCCGGCGGGCGTCTTGGTCCCGGCATCGCCCTGCACGAGCAGTACGGGCAAGTCGCGCGGCACCGGGTTAACGCTTGAACCGAGCTGGGCTAGGCCGAGGACGAGCACGACGAGAAAGACTAGGAAGACGGTAAGATAAGGATGCCTCTGTCGAAAAAAACGGATCATAACAAGTTCGAGCCTCCACTTGATTCTTAATTCATTCTACGTTCGGTTAACAAAATGACAAAAAAGAAATCACTTTCGCCATTGGGACACGGAGAAAGCGACCATGTTACGGATATGACTCTCGATTTCGACGTCAACCACGTTAATGAAGGAAACCTCGCGGAGCGCGCAAACGACGCCGAGCGCCAGCAATTGATGCGCTGCCAACGCATAGTCCATCTCATGGATTTCGCCTGCCTCCGCCCGCTTCTTCAGTACCTCGGTGAGCGATTGGTGGCGCAGCTTGATCATCTCGGACATGAAGTTGCGCTGCTCCGATTGAATGGACTCCGCGTCGCGGAACATCATTCGGATGAAAGCCCGGTCCTCCGTCAGCGTTCTGTACAACCCGATCAGAAACTGGGCGAGCGCGTCTTCCAGCCGCTGGTTCAGCTCGATCGAAGCAAGCAGCTTATCCATGCTGGCCATCCGCGCTTCCTGCGCTTCGACGAAGACGGTTTCCAAGATCTCCTGCTTTCCGCCGGGAAAATAATGATACAGCAAACCGTCGGTAATGCCGACGTGCTTATTGATCATCCGCATCGAAGTGCCGTGAAAGCCGTGCTCCGCGAACAATTCCTTGGCCCCTTGAAGAATTTGGCCTCTCCGCTCCGCCGCCTGCATGTCTCTGCTCGTTCTGGGAATCCTAGTCACTGCATTCGCCTCACTGTCCTTCGATTTCATTCACCGTTTGTATAACGAGATAGTAAACGATATTTATGCGTAAGTCAATGCAGGAGCGGCGAGGAGCATCATGCGAAATATGGAAGGGAACCGGGATTTCACACCTCCTCGCGACAAAAATAGTCCAGCCGATAATTCCGGCTGGACTAGCATGATTGCGGGTATCGATGCCGAATGCCGGCTGCCCGCGGCGTCTCGAACATGGTTATGATCCCTTACCCATTGAACCGTGCCATTCCGCGATTCCCCATTTGCGGATGATTTCCCGGGCTATTTCGGACGGCGGCTTGGTTTCCGCGTCTACGACGACGTGCTCCAGCTTCTTGACGGCGAGTTCCGCGGCGAGTTGGGTCGAGCGCCGCAGATGCCAATTCAGTGATTCGGCGGTCTTTTCCCTGCCGCGAATCCGGGCATGGTTGACGTCAAGCGAAGCAACCAGACGAACTAAGAAGAGCTCGGCTCCGGGTACCGATCGTCGAATCTTGTTCAGATCCTCTTGGCTTTCCATGACGCTGGGAATAATCAGGCACTTGGCGCCATGCGAGCGATAGTTGCTCCAGACGGCAGCCAGGTTGTTAAAGCCGAGCTCCTTGTTGAACGGATCGTCTTGGGGCGGAGGGAAGCCGCGTCTCACATGATCCAGATCGACCACCGCATGCGGAAGCCCATGGTCGTACTCCAGCACTTCCGACAGGGCGTCCGCGGTACTCGACTTTCCGATGCCAACGGGTCCTATGATTATTAACACGGGAACTTGCGCGTGCATAGCATTCACCCCTTAATGAAACGTTCGTAAGCGTTCGTTAATCCCTTTCGCCTTACCTGTCTGCCATTTTCCATACAGTCCCCTTCAATGGGCTTGGTTCGGCGGAACGAGCGCGTCCAGCAATTCCTGCCGATACTGATTAGCCGCGGGGTCATAGACGCCGAAGCCCGCGCAAAATTCCCAATAAGCCCAGCCGAAGCCGCGCTTCTCCGCTTCCTCGCGCACGGCGGCCGTCCAGCGCGCCCGCGAAGGCATATCGGCTTTGCTGTACGCGCCGAATTCGCCGAGATAGATGGGACGATGATGCTCCTTGGCCCAATTGTCCGCCTTATCGAAGGCTTCCGCGATCGAGCGGGGACTTGCCGGATTCGTTTCCGCCGGATTCGCATTGTAATCGCGGAACCAATCGTCCACCCATTTCACCTGCTTGGCAGCCGCGATCGGTTCCACCTTCCGCGACGGGGGGCCCGGCCACTCGACGCCGACGGTCCCGATCTCCGGCCCTGCCCACTCCGCACCCTGGTGGGTGAAGGGAAAAGGATCGTAATAATGGAACGTCACGATGACGTTCCGTTCGTTATCCGGAATGTCGAGCGACGCGAGATCCGCGAAGTTGCTCCAGTTGACGGAACCGATCATAACGGTATGCCACGGATCCTCGCTCCGAATCGCATCGAGCGTCTTCTTCAGCAGCCGGTTCCATTTGGACCACGTCAGAGAACCGTTCGGTTCATTGAGCAGCTCGAAATACACGTTGCCGGGAAGCTCCTTGTACCGCGCCGAGATTTGCTTCCATAGCGCCAGGAAACGAGGCTCCTGCTCAACCGAATCCAGATAGAGCTCATCGTAATTATGCATGTCCAGCACCACGTTCAGCCCCTGCTTCAGCGCCTGGCCGATGACCCAATCGATGCGGTCGAAAAATCCGGCGTCAATCGCGTAAGGAGCCTTCGCATCCGCATGCCCCGACCACTTGATCGGGACGCGGACCGTTTCGAAGCCCGCATCCTTGATCGTCTTGAAGTAGCTTTCCTGTAAAGTAACTCCCCATTCCCCTTCCGTCGGCGCCTCAAGCGCGTTGCCGAGATTGACGCCTCTCCCGAGCTGGTTCGCCTGTTGAAAGACGTCAAGGGGCGCCGACTGCGGGGCGCGCTTCGGCAGCTTCGGGTCCGGCGCCGCTTGGGACGAAGCAGCCGGAGCCGGAGCCGGTTCCGGATGGGGAGACGGCGGACGCTTCTCCGCGTCGTTCGCCGCCTCCGCCTTCGCGACAGGCTCCGCCTTGTCGGCTGCCTCCTTTTCATGGGTTTGCGCGTTGCCCTTGCATCCCGCTGCCAAAACAAACGCGAGCAGCGAGACCGCGAGCGCAATCGTCCGTAATTTCAATGCCAACGCCCCCCTCAGCCGATCTGACCGGTCCGCTCGCGCTACGTTTCTTGCAGCGCCTTGGCCAAGATGAAGATCACTTCTTTGGGATTGTAGCTGCGTCTTAGCTCTTCTCTTCGCAACCTCCCGCTTTCATAGTCATCGACCCGGACGCGCTCCCATTGCTCATGGTCGGCTCCGATGACGACCAATTCCGTCGGTTGATAGCCGTTTTTCAAATAAAACGCTTCTACTTTGGGATCATCCGCCGAGCCTACGCCCAACGTCTTATATCCCTTTTGCTTCGCGGCTTTTTCGAATACAAGCAGCATGTTCGTTCCCAGCCCGACTCTGGCATAAGGCTTGGTAACGTCCAGATTAACCGCGATCCCGTTCACATTCATGACCGCCTCGTCTTTCTTGGACGGACTTCCGTAGCACACGCCGACCACGTCTCGGCCATCCGCGGTGACGAAGTACAAGTCAGGCTCGCTCTTCACCCGCCGCATAAAATCCTCATACGTCTCGCGATCCAAATACTCGCATTGAAAGGCATAAGCTTGCTCATAATCCGATTCCTCGATCAATCTGATCGCGATCTCCACCGGGCAGCCCTCCGTATTCATCCATCCATCCGATTGCCGACGAGTAACAAACCTACAGGTCCAGGGAGCCGCATGCGGGACTCGGATCGTGCAGCCGATGCAGCTTAGCGATAGACCGATGCCCGGATGCTTCGCTCGAGCGGCGAGTAACCGTCCGCTTCTTCCCGCTGCAGCGACAGCCGCTCCTTCAGCGGCGACGTCCGGTTGCACATGAACCGGACCTTCCCGCTGTGGTTCGGCGATGCGGCATGCACGAGAAACGGATGGCACAGTATGACGTCCCCGGCCTCGCCCGTCGTCTCCGCGACCCGCAGCCGCGTGCCGTCTTCGTCGATATAGTCCCGCTCCATGAAATAAGCGTTCCGTTCCTCCGCGCTCAGCGGTTCGCCGTCCCGTCCCGTCAGCTTGGCGAAATACGGGTGCTCGGCATGCAGGGCGCGAATGCCATCCCCCAGCTCGACGCCTTCCGGATACCGGGTCAGGTGGCGCGCGACCGTCTTATGCGAGCCTTCCACGACCAACGTGCCGCCGCCGTGCGGCGCGATATCCGAGAAGAGGCACAGGCAGAGCAGCCCTTGCTCCGGCGAATCGACGTAATGCCGGAAATGAATGCCGTCCCAGTGCCAGCCGTTCGTCGGCACGGACCAAGGCTCGCCCTTGCCGACGAAGAAATTGACCGGCCACCAGCCCCAGCCCGGCAGCTTGCCGCCTTCCGTCTCGCCGGCGACGAAGCGGTGGATCGTGCGGCCCGCGCCGGTCAAGTCCTCGACCGCGTCGGCGAACAGCGCCGTATTGCAGACGTCGAACGCGGCGTGGCGGTAATTTTCGCGGATGTTGACCATCGGCTCCCGCCACGTCGAGGGATCCTCGCGCACGACGCCGGCTTTCTCTTCCAGCTTGCCCCACAGGAACGACTGCGCCTCCAGAGCCGCTTCCCGCGGAAAGGCGCCTTTAATATGCACATAGCCTTTGTCGATGAACTGTTCGATTTGTTCGGCCGTCAGCACGCGCATAGGCATGATTCCATCAACTCCTCTGCTAGAATTGGACGCTTTCCTCATCGGAATTCCCGTCCTAGACGGCTCCTGAAGCGTCTTCGGCTTCGGGTGCCTTGCCTTCGCGATTCGTCCGGCCTTCGGGATAACGGAGGAGATCGGGCAGCTCGTCGCGCGTCACCGTGAAGGGATGCCGATAGACTTTCCGAAGCATCTCCGCTTCGGTATAGCGCTCCGATACGACCGTCTCGCCATCCTCCCGCTTATGCAGAAAATCGCCGTACCACGTGCAATTCCACAGCCAGAGCGCGCCGCTTGCGATCATGAGATCGGGATCCGGAAGCGGTCCGTTCTCGGAGAGCGCGATGAGCTTCGCGGTCTCCGTATAGCTCAACGCCTGCCGGAAGCGGTCGGCGTGCGGTTCATAATTCCGCGCGGGCGAATACGCGTCTTCGCCGATGATGTCCACGTAGGCATCGCCCGGATACCAGTCCTTATGCTGTCCGTTCCACACCCAGATCAGATTGTGCAGGCCGTGCAGCCCCGTCATCCGGTCGTACATCAGCCTCCAGAGCCGGACGCACGGCTCCGGTCCCTTGGCGCCCCACCAGAACCAGCCGCCGGACGCTTCGTGGAGCGGCCGCCACAGGACGGGGACGCCGGCTTCCCGGAGCCGGGCGAGCAAGCCGGCGATCGCGTCGATATCGCGCAGCAGCAGGGCGTATTCCTCCGACGACGGATCGTCCATCGCCCGGGCCAAATCGAACGTCGTGGCCGTGGTATAGAAGCCGCGGTGCCAGCCGTTGTCGGGCGGCTGATCGACCAGATCCTTCGGCGCGTTCCAATGCCAGCAGAAGGTGACGATGCCGCCTGCCCGCCACCATGCCAAGGCAAGCGCCGTATCGGTACCCACGGCGCCGCGCTCGACGCGGGACGGCGAATCGTTCATGAAATCGAAGCCGCCGACGGCCGGATAACGCCCCGTCTCCCGGAAGATCACGTCCATCTCCGGCGTCGCGCGGACGCCGATCTGCTGACCGGTCAGCATCCGTTTGCCGTACGTATCGCACAGATACGCCATCAGCCGCTTCGCGCAATCGTCGGCTTGCGGGTTAATCAGGTTCGGTTCGACGTTCATCCGCCGCGCCCATTCGACGTTCATGCCGCTTCCCCCTTGTCGGTTCGCTTGTTCTTGCCGTGCTTCTCCTCCGCCTTGCCGCGCTTCTATTCCGCCGTTTCCGTGCTTAGCCGACGACGCCCGAACGCTCGACGCTCTCGACGAAGAAGCGCTGCACGAACAGGTACATCGCGATCAGCGGGGAAATCGCGAGCAGAATGCCGGTGTCGACGATCAAGGACACTTGGTTCGGATCCACCTTGACGTTCGTGCCGCTGCCAATGCCCATGATGCCCGGCAAGTACTGGTTCACGTCCGCGGGCAGCGAAGATACCTTGATCGACATCAGGTCGCTCGCGCTGTTGAACAACGAGGCGTAGAAGATGTCGTTGTACTGCCAGACGAACGCGAACAGAATGACAGTAATGAGCGGCGGAATCGCGTTCGGCAGCATGATCGTGAAGAAGGTGCGGATGCCGCCGGCGCCGTCGATGAGCGCCGCCTCTTCGATTTCGCCCGGCATGCCGCGGAAGAACTGACGGAAAATGTAGATGAACAAGCCGGACTTCAAGCCGTTGGCGAAGGCGGCCGTAATCATCGACGGGCCGTACGTATTGAGCATGTTGATGCCCCCTTTGCCGGTGATCAGATGGATGACGCCGAACAAATCGAACGAGCGGAAATGAATGTACATCGGGACCATCAGCGTGCTGGACGGAATCAAGATGGTCAGCACGACGAGCGTGAACAGGATGTTCTTCCCCGGGAAGTTAAACCGGGCGAAGCCGTAGCCCGCCAGCGAGCACGAAGCGGCCTGGAGAAGCGTCGTCGACGCCGCGAAGAGGAGCGTGTTCTTCAGCAGCGGCCAGTAATTCAGCACCGCCATCGCATACCGCACGTTCTCCATCGTGAAATGCACCGGAATCATGTAGATCGTCGGATTGTAGATATCCGCCTTATCCTTGAAGGCGACCGACAGCTGCTGCAGGATCGGATACAGAATGATGAACGAAATCCCGATGATCAGCACGTAACGGAATATGAGCCACAGCAGCGACGCCGTCTTGTTGCGCGCCTTTTGCATTTGTATGACGACGGCTTCGTTTTGCAAATCGGGGAATTTCAATGCCTTCGCCCTCCCATTCGCTCAATTGTAGTAGAACACCCTTCTGGACACGAGAATGCCGACGATGATGAGAATGACGCTGATGACCGCGGTATATATCCAGGACATCGCGGCGCTGAGCCCGAAGTTTTGCGACTGGAACGCCGTATTGTAGATCGTCGTCGTCACTTGGCTGTTCGTGAACGAGTCGATGATCGTATAAATGATGTTCGTCAAGATTAGCGGGCTGACCATCGGGAACGTGATCTTCCAGAACGTCTCGTACGCCGTCGCGCCTTCCATCTTGGCGACCTCGTACATGGACACGGGAACCGATTGGAGCGCGGCCAGGAAGATCAGAATCTGCACGCCGGAGCTCTTGATGATCTCGTAGATGCGCTGCACGGCGCTGATGATGTACTCGATAAACCACATCGGCAGTCCCGCGTCGGACAACGTGAAGGCGAGCGTCAGCGGGTCGAAGCCGTTCTGCTGCTGCCCCAGCTCCTTCGCCATCTCCGAGCTGCCGGTCAATTGAATGAGGCCCGACGTTTGGGCCGCGGCGATGGCGCCGGAGGCCAGAATGACCGGCAGGAAGAAGATCGCGCGCGCGAACGGGCGTCCGACGAACCTCGTGTTCAGCATCGTCGCCGTAAACAAGCTGAAGAACAGGATCATCGGCACGTTCCATGCCATCTCGCTCAAGGACTGCGTTAGAATGCGGTTGAAATTCGGATCGATCGACAGGGCGTTCTTGAAGTTATCCCATCCGATGAAGTCGAGCGTGTACCCGCCTCCCGGGGCGATCTTCATATTGCTGAAGCTGAAATGAATCGATTGAAACAGCGGCGTCGCGAACAAAAACACGAAGCCAAGCAGCCAAGGCAGGATGAACAGGATGCCGAGCAGCGCGCGTTTCTGCGTCAAGGTCAATCGTCGGATGTTCACGGTTCGTCACCACCCACGGTAAAATTTTTCGCGCCGACTCGCACGTCTTGAACGTTGACCGGCTGATCCGTATAGTTCACGTAAATCGACGTCCCGTTGCTGTAGCCGACCTTGACGACGCCGGGCTTTAACCGCGCATGCTCCGTGATCGTCTCGCGCTGCAGCCCGGCCAGCACGCTGTTCAGCTTCCCGTACAACTCCGCCGCGTCCCCCAGCCAATCCGAGTAATGCGTCGAGAACAGCGACTCGTACGCCGTCAGCTTCAGCTTGGAAGACGACTCGTAAGACCAGAAGAAATGCGGCGCGGCGCCGTATTCCAGCGAATGGAGCAGATGGTACGTCAAGTCCTGCTCGTCGTCCAGGTTGATCGGCGCGCCGGCGTACTCCTTGTAGCCGTGGACGACCATCTCGTAGAACGGAACGGCCTCGTCCTCGATGCTGAACGCGCTGGAAGCCATCGGCACGTTCAGCAGCCGGTCGGCATACTGCAAGGCGTAGCGGTTGCCCCCGGTCATCATCACGTTCGGATAGCTTTTTTCGATTTTGGCGAGCTGATCGGTCACGATATTCTTGGCGACGTCCCGGAACACGACGCGATTGACGCGATAATCGGCCGTCAGCGTATCGCCCATGTCGCGCAGCGCGACCGAATCCATGTTGTACTTCTTATAGCTATCGACAAACCGGTCCACGAAGTACGGCAGCTTCGCCGGCGACAATAGATAGAAGGAGCCCCACTGGGCGTTCATCGCGTTCAGCGCCCGGTCGTACGGCTGCAGCAGCGCCTGCTCTCGCGTGACGAAGCGGGCGGCGTCCGATGCCGGCTTGAAGTCATGGTTTTCGCGCAGCACATGCTGGAAAGCGACGTCGGGATACAAGTTGCCGCCCATGTCCTTCAGCTGAGCCGCCAGCTTGGACAGGTCCGATTTGCTGCCCAGCCGGCCGTCGAGCTTGACGGTCTCCGGGATCGTGTGATCGATTCCTTCGTTGAACCAGCCGACGTAGCGCATCTGCACGTTGGACACGCCGGCGTCCTTGATTTCCTTGGCGATCTGGCTCGCTTGGCCGATCGTCGTCATCGTCATCAGCCCTTTATACGGCACGCCGAGAAACGATTTGCGTATGTCCACCGCGCCGAGCAGATCGACGTAGAACGGCAGCTGCTCTTGGGCCTTCAGCGGCTGCAGCACGCCTTCCTTCGCCAGATTGTTCCGGTACAACGCCGCCATGCCCGAGTACGACGCCCGGTCGCCGGAAAGAAAATCGTACCGAAGCTGAATGTCGCCCGCGAAACGATCGTCCGTCAGCAGCTGGAATTCGTCCACCTTGTTGCCTTTGTACAGCTCGAGCTCGTCTTCGCCGCGAATGGCGAAGCTGGCGTAGGCGCTGTTGTAGGAATTTTTGCGTCCGCTGACGTCCGCGTTGATGCTGGCGATGCCCTCGCCCTTCTCGATCGTGGCGAACCATGCCTCGTCGCCCGTCTTCATGCCGAACACCGGCAGCCGCGCGGCCTCCGCGATCTGCCCGCGACGCTTCGAATTGTCGTTCTCGTCGTCGCCGTACACCCGCTGCGCGTAGACCTCTTCGCCCGTTTTGCCGTTATTCAGGTTGATCAAGCTGCCCGAACCGTCCGGAACGAGCATGTAGCCTTGCTCATCTTGGCCCGCCGCGCCGAAGAAGTCGAGCAGCTCGACGGAGCGGATCTGGTAGCCCGGGCTCTCCCGAATGTCCTTCACCGGAACGCGCACGAGCAGCGAATCGCCGGAGAGCCGGTATTCGATCGGAATCGTGAAGTTCGGCTTCGCCTGCGCGCTGCCGCCGGACGTGCCGTTCTCGTCGTTGTCCGCCTTCAGATCCTCCGGCGTGTACCCGGCTTTGGCGAAGGCGTCGAGCATCCGCTTCAGCACGAGCGCCCGCGACACTTCCGTATCCAGCCGCTCGAGCACGTCCGGATTGTCGTCCAGCGGATAATACCGGTTCGATACGTAATCCGCCGTCTTCTTGTCCAGCTTGCCGAGCACCTTCTCCTCGAACCGTTCCTTACTGATCCGCTTCGGCAGCGCGTCGATCCCGAGCGACGTATCCCCGATCGTATAGGTGATCCGCACGCCGTTCCCGATCCCCTCCGCCTTGAACTGCTTCCGCTGGATGCTGTCCGTAAAATTGGTGATCGCGCCGAGCGTTCCGATCGAATCGCGGTAGTTCAGCGTTACTTGCGCGGCCAAGCGGTCTTTCTCGAACGGAGACGCTTTGGCATCCGAGCCGATATCCCCCGGATTGCTGTGCCACGTCTTGCCGCTTGCCCGGTTAAGGACGGCGATCTCGGTCGTGTCCGGATTCATGTAGAGCGCGAGCGCATCCGTCCGCGCGACGAGCTTCATGCCCGGGACGGCGTTGCTGCCGTCCGCCATATACGTCAGTTCGTTCGCCGCGGCAGGCTTCACGTCCGATCGCGCGAACGCCGCGATGTCGGCCGCGGGAGCGCCTTTCGCGTACAAGCGATAGGCGAATGCCGATACGACGATAATCCCGGCACAGGCCAGCGCCGCATACCATTTTGTTTTTCGTTTCATGGGCGCGGCCTCCTTTAGGTCCGGAATATGAGTTCACGGTAGACGTCATAGATGAACCAGTAGATCTGCGAACCGAGGCTGAACGCCAAGGTGGCGATGAAGACGACGAACCCCATGGCGATGACGGTCAGCGCCATCGTCAGCACCGTCTTGGCCGGCGTGTATTGGTGGACGGTCATGATCCCCACGAACAGCAGCACGACGAACCAGAGGCTGGAGATGCTGTTCAAGAGATAATAGAACGCCGTCTCCTCCTGCGTCATGAACCGGCTGACGAACGTCATCGGCAGGTTGATGAGCACGATCGGCAGCAGTGCGTACCCGGTTGCCATCACGATCTCTTTGAACTTCCCTTCCCCTTCCATGAGCGTCGTGATCGACCAGTTCGCGATGCAGAATAACAAGAAAGGAAGAATCGTGAACTCCAAATCGTCCAGGCTGTTGAGCGAGCGCGGATCCGCCATGTTGACGAGAAAGCCGGCAAATTGCTTCTGCAAGATCGTCGTCAGGACGAGCGCGAGCAAGATCAGCAGCGCAACCTTCAATTTGCCCTTGCCCTCGTACTTCATGTCCCAGAATCCGTCGAACGGACGCACGATCAGATGGAGCGGAAATTTAAGAAAGTCCTGCTTCACGCTTCACAGCCCTCCTTCTATTGACGAGTCTGGCAACGCGATACGCGATAAACGCAATGACGAGGGTTAGCACGACGGTCATGACCGTGCCGAACTGCTCCTTCAGCACTTCCCGGCGATAGCGCTTGTACGCGATCGAAAAGTTTTTGCGGCTCATGCCGAGCTTGAAATATTCCATCGCCTTCTCGTTGTTCTTCTGCATCAGGAGCGACTTGCCGATGCCGAGGTAAGCAATTTCATAGTTCGTGTTCAAGCGAAGCACGTCGCTCCATAGCTGGACGGCGACGTCGTCGTTGCCGTTATAGTGCTCCGTCGTCGCCCGCCGGACAAGGGTGCCGAACGCCGTCGGACGAAAGAGGACGATGTTTTTCTTGCCGCTGTCCAGCACCGCGAGCCGATCGCCGATCTGTTCGACGGCGACGGGCGTATTGAAGACCCCGAGCTGGTTGCCCCGGCCGCCGAAGGCATACAGCAAGTCGCCTTCGTCGTTGTAGGTGAACAGCCGCGCGCGGTTGGCGTCGAGCGCGGCGTACATGCCGCCGCCCAGCACCTTGATGTCGGTGAACTTGGACGGACCCGAATTGTTGCCGAACATCCGGAAGCGGATATCGCCCTTGACGGGCCAGTAGCCGAGCCGCTTCAGGACGTCGTCGCCGGACGGGTTCAGCCGCCTGATCGGCGTGTCGGACGCGATATCGATCGCGGTCGCATACACGAAGCCCTTGGGGTCGATGTCGGCATTCGAGAATTCGGTCGGGATGAACAGCTGCATCTGCGCCTTCTGCGCCTTGGTGGACAACGACTTCCAGAGCCGGTCCCAGACGGAAGGCGACACGTTGATCGTGCCGACATAGCCCATGAAACTATTCTTGTCGTCGAACTGCATGATGCCTTCGAATACGCCGCGCGCGATGACGAATACGCGATCCGCCGCATCGACCGTGACTTTGAGCGGCACGAACTTGAAATCCGCGGGCAATATATCCGACTTCGGATCCGCGATTATGCGGATCAGCTCGCCTTGCTCGGACAGCACGACGACGCGGCCGTGGTCGGTGTCCGCCACGTACAGCTCGTTCTTGTCGGAGACGAACAGCCCTTGCGGCGCCGCGAAGCCGTCCTTCCTGCCGTTGTTCGTGAACGTCTTGATGACGCGATCGACGCGCAGCTCCGGATCCAGCACGATGATCCGCGCGTTGCCGCTGTCCAGGATATACGTGGTCTTATCCGGCGCAACGTACATGTCGCTCGGTTCTTTGAAGTCGCCGACCCCCAAGCTTTCGCCCGTTATCGCGGCATCCGGCACGTACGGGGCCGGCAGCGGCGATGAATCGCCGTAGTAATCGTACGTGTAGGCTTCGTATGGCGCAGCCGCAGCCGCCGAGGGAATGCCGATCGATGCGGCCAGCGACAGAATGGCGGCCAGCAGCAAAACTCTCTTCAAGCGCACGCTTCCACCTCCCTTAGTCCTTCATGCCGGAAGTCGTCATCGTTTCGATAATGCGGCTTTGCGAGAAGACGAACAGGGCGATCGGCACGCTCATCAGGATGAGCGCGACGGCCGAGCCGACGCCGGCGCGCGCGATGCCGCCGAAGATGATCTGGTTGGACGCATAGTGAAGCGTCTTCAGCTGCTCGCTATAGATGAAGCCGTTGCCGTCCGTTCCCCAGAGCATCTGGAAGAGCAGGATGACCAAGGTCAGCCAAGCCGGCTTCACGTTCGGCATGACGATTTGCCAGAAGATCCGGTATTCGTTCGCGCCGTCGATCTTGGCCGACTCCAGCAGCGCGTCGGGAATTTGCTCCATGAATTGCTTCATGAGGTACAAGCCCAGCGAGAACGCGAACGCCGGCACGATCACGGCCCAGTACGTATCGATGAAGCCGATCCAGGACATGACCATGTAATTCGGAATCGCCGTTACTTGCGGCGTGAACATCAGCGAGAGCACGACGACGGTGAAGACGAGCTTCGACCCGGGAAACTTGTGCTTCGCGAGCGGATACGCCGCGGCCGAAGCCAGCAGCACGTGACCGACCACGCCCACTCCGGTAATGAAGAAGGTATTGAAAATGTACCGGGAGAACGGGACCCACGATTGGCCGAGCAGCGTCATCAGGTCGATGAAGTTGCTCGTCGTCGGATGCCGAACGAAGAGCGTCGGCGGGAACAGGAAGATTTCGTCGAGCGGCTTGAACGCCGCGTTGATCGCGTATACGAGCGGCAGCGCCATGAAAGCGGCGACGGCAGCCAGAAACACGAACATCCAGAACGTCCCGGCGAACGAACGGTTCACTCGTTTCTTGCGAATGGGAAGCGCTAACCTCATCTTCTATTCCCCCACCCTCCTGAGAAGTCGCTGCACGATCAGGTTCGTCCCGACCATCAAGGTGAACAGCACGGTCGCGATCGCCGATGCGTAGCCCATCTCGAAGCGGATCGTGCCGAAGTCGATCAAGTGCGTGACGATGGTTTCGGCCGCGTAGTTGACGCTCGGGAACCCGGCCAGGTAGATGGACACGTCCGCGATCGCCAAGGACGAGGTGATCTGGATGACGGCTCCGAACATCAGCTGCGGCTTCATCGAAGGAAGCGTGATGTACCACAGCTCCTGCCAGCGGTTCTTGATGCCGTCGACCGCGCCCGCTTCGTACAGCGTTTTATCCACGGTTTGGAGTCCCGCGATGAAGGCGAGGAAGCCAGTCCCGAGACTGAGCCAGAGCTGCACGAGGATGATGATCGGCATGATGTACTGCTCCGTCTTCAGCCATTGAATCGGGTCGAGCAGCACGCCCGTCTTGATCAGGAACCCGTTCGCGATGCCGTAACGGTCTCCCGAGAAGATCATCTGCCAGAGGAAGTAGACGTTCCCCGAGATGGACGGCGCGTAGAAGATCAGCGTCATGAACGCGCGCAGCTTCGGGCGAAGATCGTTGATGATCCAGGCGAAGACGAAGCAGGCCATATAGCTGAGCGGTCCGGTAATGACGGCGAAGAGGATGGTATTCTTGATCGCGATCAAGAACACGTCGTCTTCGAGGAACAGGCGGGAGTAGTTCTGCCAGCCGATGAAGCGCGGGAATTCGAGCATGTTGAAGTACGTGAAGCTGATGACGACGGACATGATCACGGGCAGCACCGTGAAGACGGCGAACAGCAGCATGTAGGGCGACATGAGGATATAGGAATGCTTATGCGCCTTGATTTCCTTCCATTTGATCGCCAGCCAGCTTGACGTTTTCACGGCTGGCGTCCCGGCGGCTACGGTCACGGAAGGCTGACTCGGTGTACCGATCGTTGACACGCGGATCCCTCCTTATTCCGGCAGGCCGAATTCTTTGCGCTTCGCTTTGATCTCGTCTTGGATGTATTGGGTGTAATCCATGATCGCTTCGCGCGCTTCCGTGTTTTTCTCGACGACCACTTTCAGGAACGCGTTCTGCAGATGGCGCCCGGTGAAGTAGCCGCCCGGCACCTCGGGAACGCCCCTGACGTACGCGAACTGCGCTTTGAGGTTATCGTAATCGGCGACCGGCCAAGGCAAGCTGTCGAGCGCTTTGATGTTCGCCGTCGGATAGCGCGCGGAAGCACCCATCAGCGCCTCCATCTCCCGGCCGAAATTCGTTTGGGTCTTCTCGTCGGTCCACCATTTCATGAATGCCCAGGACGCGTCCTTGTCCTTCGCGCCGCTCAGCATCAGCGTGCCGTTGCCCGTGCTCGGCGTATCTCTGCGGATGGTGCCGTCCGCCTGCTTGGTGCCCGGAATCGGCGCGAAGCCCCACATGCCGCGGATTTCCGGCGCGAATACGGTGAGCTGATTGTACGTCGTGTAATCGACGATCCCGATCGGCATTTCGCCGGTGCGGAACCGGTTCGCGAAGTCGAATTCGCGTTCCAGCTTATAGTCGCCGTACAGGTCCGTCCACGTCTTGAACGTTTCGACGCCGATTTTCGAATCCAGATCGGACGCTCTGCCGCCCTCCCGGTAGAATTGACCGCCGTTCTGCATGAGCAGCGAGCCGTAGATCGAGTTCGGCGGGATGTTCTGGCCCGGCACCGGCACCGATGTCTGCGGAACCGTGATCGGCATGCCGAACTGCATCCGGTTCTTGCTTAGGACGGTGAGCAGCTTATAGACGTCGTCCCACGTTTGCGGCACTTCAAGCCCAAGCTCCGCCAGCACGTCCTTGCGGTAGAAGAGCATATTGAAGGTTTGCGTCTCCGGCAGCGCGTAGACGCCCTGCTCGTACGTGTACGGAACAAGCGCGCTGTCGCGGAACCGCTTCGCCACTTCCGAATAATCGGAGAATCGCGACAAGTCGGCGGCAGCGCCGCGCATCGCGTAGTTGACCGGAATATCGTTGCTGATCTGCATCGCGACGTCCGGGCCGCGGCCGGCCAAGGTTGCCGGAAGCAGCGTGTTCATTTGCACCAGCTTCAAATTCACGTTGATGCCCGTTTGCGGCGTGAACGTTTCGTCGATCATCGCCTTCAGCGTGTTTGCCTGGTCCCGGCCGCTGCCGATCCAGACGGTAATCGACTTTTGGTTCTTCTCCTCCGAATCGTTGCCGATCTGGTTGTAATCGATCACGAAGGAATACGCGAACGTCGAGAGCTCGTGCTTCAGCTTCGAGAAGAAGCCCTCTCCGGACGAAGGAAACGTCTTGTCCGGCGACGCAATGTACAATTCGTCGAGCTGAAGCGGCATCTCGATCGCTTTCTGCAGCCAGGTGCCGAGACCCCCGGCGTTGCTCTTGAACGCGGCGAGGCGGCGGGGAATCGTATCGGGCTCCTTCACCAATTCTTTCAGCTGCAGCGCCATCGTCTTCAGGAGCGCTTCGGAATCGCTGCTTCCGCCCGACAGCCGTTTCAGCTCTGCGCCGACGGCGGAAAGCCGTTCGCTCTCGGATTGGAACGTTTCCAGCATCTTCGGCACTTGCTTATCCAAGCGGTAATCCCGGTATTTATCCGGCGATGCGCCGGTAATCATGATGATCTTGCGATACATGGCATTGAGCGTGTACAGGCTCTCTTTCACTTCGCGGATGAGCGGAGCGAACTCGCCGAGCGTATCTTCCATGCGAATGACGTTCTTGCCTTTCTCGAGCTTGAACAGGTACGGCGCGTCGCCGCCCATGACGTCGATGCGGTAGCCGTTCTTGTAGCGGAACGGAATTCGTTCGGCTTCCTTGAACGGAACCTCGCCGTTAATCAGCAGTCGGCGCGTCGCGTACAAGCCGCGAACGAATTCCTGCTTGGACTTCAAGGCGATTTTATAGAGTCCCGTTTCCGGCGCGTCGACTTCCCACTCGATCCATTGTCCCGGCAGACGCCAGTTATAGCCGCCGATCGTATTGACCCGGATGAGCTTCGGGCTGTATGGCGTAACGGAGGAGGTGGAACGCTCCGTCTGCGGATACAGCGTCGGCGACGACTTCGCGACGGCCGCTTCGCCCTGCACGGTAATCAACCGGCTGTCGGCTTTCTTGAGCCCGTCCTTCTCGTACTGCTTGAGCGCGGCTTCATAAGACGGCGGCTGCTTCTGCCGAAACAGCTTCAGCTGATGTAGAACCATCGGCTCGCGCTGCGAGACGAACGTGAGCGTGTGCTGGCCGGCGCTCAAGTAAAACTTGAACGGATCGGCGTAGTAGCCGTCCGAATCCTCGAGCAGCGCATCGCGCCACGCCGGCTTCTCGATTTGCTCCGGGCGCAGGTCGTTGCCCAGATTGTCCTGCTTCACATGATCCAGCTCGTTGTCCCATACGCGATCGAATTGCAGGTAAGACGCTTCCGTGAACGGAACGACGCCGTCGATCTGCAGCGATCGCTCGATGCTCGAGCTCTTGCCCGCGATCGGGTAATAGTCAAGCCCGATGTTATAGAAGCCCTCTTGCGTCACTTGAATGTCCCAGGATACGCTGCCCTGCTCGCCGGTCTTAAGGGACGTGCCGGCCCGGCCTTCATAATCGTCCAGCTTCTCGAAGCCGCCGCCCTCGACCTTGGCGTAGCTGGCGGCATCGAGAACGATCTCTTGATCGGCGAAGCCGGCGTTCTCGTGCTTCGACAGATAGTCCGCGTAATCGCCGCGCCCCTCCTGCAGCGTCGACCAGGCGCCTTCGGCGAACGCCGATCGGCTTCCCGCGGCTGCCGTGCCGTCCTTTCCCGATCGGGTCCATACGGCGAGCAGCGCAATCGCGATGACGGCGCATGCGGCCGTCATTCCCCATTTCTTCAGGCGTTTTCTCCCATTCAATGTCAGCCCTCCCAAGCGGCGGCTTGATCTGCGGTTCTCGCATCCCGCTGACGAAAGCGCACTCGCGTACCGTCGTCTTCCTGGAACGCACCTATATGGACACCAAACACGTTAGCCTAATGTTTGATCGTATTATCCGTTTCGTTAGCCGGTTGTTAGGCTCGCTTTGCATAGAAAAGGAGGGTTGTACCGGCACGTCCGGCCTCCCCTCCCTTCCTTCCCTATCAACAGGTGTCCAGGCGTTATTTTAATTTATCGAGCGCGGCTTGCGCAGGCGCTTCGTACTTCTTGACCGTGGCGGTCACGGATTGGTTCTTCTTGATGATGTCGTCCAGGACCGAGAACCACGGGTAGTCGGCAACGCCTTCTTCAAGCGAGATCCGCCCGGTATTGTTGATGTGCTGCAGCGCCATGTCGATGTCCGCTTGGTTTTTGAAGAGCGCCTCCAGACCGTTTTGGCCGAGGTATTCTTCCGTGGAAGGCACGTCCTGCAGCTCTTCGTAGATTTGGTACACGATTTGCGGGTCTTTTACGCCCTTCGGAATGACCCAGCCATTCTGGGCGGTGTTCGCGTAAGTGAACTTGCCGTCGCCGCTCGGACCTTGCGGGTTCGGCACGACGCCGACCTCGAACGGCAGGCCGCCGACGTTCCAATCGAAGTTCGAGGACATCGCGACGTCGCCGTCTTTGAACGTGGACGTTTCATCCCAGCTGTTTTTGTCGCCTTTTTTGACTTTCACGACGTTTTCTTTGTTGTACAGCCGGTTGATGAATTCCAGCGTTTCGATCATTTTCGGATCCGTGAAGCCGACGGTCAGGTCGTCGTTGACGAACAGCGCGCCGTTCGTTACGCCGAAGTCGCGGGCCGCGCCCGGCGCCCAATCCGAGAAGCCCCAGGTATCCGGCTTGCCGTCGTTATTCGTATCCGTCGTCGCCTGCTTCGCGACTTCGAGGAATTTATCCCAGTTCCATTGACCGCCCGCGTACAGGTCCTGCGGATCCGGCAGGCCGAGCTTCTTGAACAGATCGCGGTTGTAAAACATGCCTACGGTCGATACGCCTTTGCCGCCGAAGAAGTACTCGTCGCCGAGGAGCTGCGGAAGCTTGACCGTGTGTTCTTGTTCGTTGTTGATATCGCTGGTGCCTTGGGTGTACTCGCTGAGAGGAAGGATCAAGCCTTGTTTGATCGGGGCAAGCGCGCGCTTGAACTCAAGGATGGAGATGTCGGCCATCGGCGTTCCGGAGAGCGCGGCCGTCGTGAACTTATCCATGTATTTATCGAACGGGATGTTGTCGTATTTGATTTTGACGTTGTATTTCTTCTCGATTTCGTGCAGTTTATCGAGCGCTTTCTTGGAGTCGGCCGTGTCGCCCTTCGGCGTGCCGTCCCACCAGGCGGAGATATGGATTTCGCGGCCGCCGAGGTCGAGCGGAGCGGGGGCGTCCTCGTTCGTCGCCGCCGCGTTGTTGCCGGAGGCGTCGTTGCCGGCCGGAGCGTTGTTCGCAGCCGGGTCATTGCCGGTTGCCGTGCCCGTCGACGCGTCGTTGGCAGGCGGATTGTTCGCGGCGTTGCCGCCCGCGTTATTGCTGCCGCCTCCGCATGCCGTCAACGTAAGCATCGTCGTCGCAAGCAGAAATGTAAGTGCTTTCACTTTTTTCATTTGCAAAACAACCTCCCGCTTTTTAATGAGCAATATCCGTTTGCTCCGGCAAGGTCTACCGGTTTCCGAGATGGATTTTTTAGTTCCCTCTTCTTCGTAACCGTTTTCATTCTATTGTTTTAGCGTACCCCCATCACCACCGGTTTGCGAAGTGTTTGATGACTTGCATGTCAATAATAGCATCGCGATCCAAAATCAGTCAATCAAATTTTTGCAACATTCACAACATTTTGGCAACATTAATGTAGTTTTGTTTTCATTTTGTTATTTTATTAGGGGTATTCGATCGCCCGTAACCGCGCGCAAAAAAGAGCCCCTCCTCGCATCGCATTGGTTTGTAGCGCCTACAACCTACACTGAAAGGCGGAGACTCCGGGTCAAGCCATGTTGAATCCGATCGTTAATATTGATCTTTCTTAGCGCGAGCAGGCTGCGTATTCCTCTAGTTGGTGGCAGGCAAAGCGCGATGAAACGGAGAGACGGCGCAGCGAGGATGACAAGCCGCTTACGCAGCCGTAAGACGGCCCATTTGGGCCGGGAGAGGGAAACAACGGTTAGACGTAGGATTCGGTGATCCGATGCAGGCAAACGAAATCAAATCGGCAGCGTCCACGGCAAATTTTTTAGCAAAAATTTAGGTTGTCTGCCGCTTGTTATTGCGCTTCTGCCTCCGCTGCCTCCTGCTCTTCTTGCCCGGCTTCGCCGCTTAACGGGTAGGCGAAGTTCTCCCGCAGAATCACGTCCGCATAGATCAGTTTTTTCTCATGGGCGGTTCCCGGGTTTTGAATGCGCCATAACATCTGGTCCACGGCGCGCATCCCGAGCAGCTCCTTGTTCACGTTCACCGTCGCGAGAATCGGATGGGTATCGCAGGTGTTGTCGAAGCCGGTTACCGCGCAGCGGGCCGGCACTTCGATCCCCAGATAGCCCAGCTGCTCGATGAGGAACTTCGCGTTGACGTCATGCGCGCATACGTAGACCTCCGGCAGGTCGACCGGCCGATATTGCTTGAACAAGAGATAGATATCCTGCGCTTCGGGGCCGATCAGCATGGGGTCCTGCTGCAGTTCGATCTGGCAGTTCTCCAGGGCGGAGCGGAAGGCCAGCCATCGGTCGAAGTAGCTTTGGGCATCCTTGATGTTCCCGACGAATTGAAACTTGCGGTATCCTTTGCTGATCAGCGTCATCATCATCTGCTGCATGCTGTTAAAATTGTCGGTGAAGATCGTATCGCACGCAAAGACGGGATCGCTGTGGTCGACCATGACGACGGGAATGTCCATTTGCTTGATCTTAAGCAGCATTTGCGTCGAGACGGTCCCGATCGTAATTATGCCCTGAATCGCCGCCGGATTCAGCAGCTTGAATACGTTATCGTCGGAAGGCTCCGTTATGGTGATGATGTCGAGCCCGCGCTGGCGAAGACGCGAGGACACGCCTTCGAATACCGGCCCCCAATAAATGTGTTCCTTGTTCTGGTACCGCAAGTTCGGAAACATGACCACGATCGTGCCGTCCCACTTGACCTCCTCGAATTCCTGCAGCTCGCCCGTGAATCGCTGCTGCTGCTGCTCGTTGTTCTTGAAGTAACCCAACTGGCCGGCGACGCGCAAGATTTTCTCCCGCGTCTTGGCGCTCACGCCGCTCTTCCCGGACAAGGCGCGAGAAACGGCGAACTTGGATACACCCGCTAAATCGGCGATTTCTTGAATTCTCACTTTTCCTCTCATGATGTCCCATCCGTTTCTCTTTTTAATTTTTCGTTTGGTCGTCGTAGCGTATAGCGCGTTCAGCCCCCCGTTTTGCCTGCCGGCGAGAAGGGCCGCAAAACGATATGGTCCTCTTCCAGCCGCAGCACGACCTTGTCCGCGTCCTTGGCGCCTATGGCTTCCAAGTAGCGCTCCGGCACTTGAATCCGGCCGGAACGATCCATGACGGCGTATTCGATATGGGTATCGAGCTCCGTCTCTTCGCCCGCCGCGTCTTCCGCCTCGCGCTCCTCCGTTCGCCGGATCATCTCCGACGACGTCCGGCCGTCCCGGATGAGCACGACCCGCTGCACCTGTTTGGCCAGATCCAGATCATGCGTCACGATGACGATGGTCAAGCCCATTTCGGCGTTCAATCTGCGGAGCAACGCCATGATTTGGTCCGACGTCCGCGTATCCAGCGCGCCCGTCGGCTCGTCGGCGAGCAGCAGCTTCGGCCGGTTGGCCAGCGCGATCGCGATGGCCACGCGCTGCTGTTCGCCGCCCGAGAGCTGCTGAAGCTTGTGGCCGGTCCGCGAACCGAGTCCGACCGCTTCGAGCAGCTCGATCGCCCGGAGCCGTTTTTGCCTCCGGTCGTGCAGCAGCATCGGAATTTCGACATTCTCGCGCGCGGTCAAGTAAGGGACGAGATTTCGCGCTTTATTTTGCCAAATAAACCCGACGGTTTCGCGTTTATAGACGTTCAGATCGTTGTCGGTCAGCTTCAGCATATCCTTGCCGGCGATCGTCAACCCGCCTGCAGAAGGGCGGTCCAAGCCGCCCAGCATGTTCAGCAGAGTTGATTTGCCGCTGCCCGAATTGCCGATGACCGCTACCATTTCGCCTTGATTCACCTGCAAGTTCAATCCTTGCAGCGCAACGACCTCGACTTCGGCGGTTTTATAGATTTTAACTAGATTCTCGCATGTAATCAATAGCTAATCCTCCCCGAGCTTGACCGCTTGGTGAATATTCATCCGCTTCAGCAGCCAGCACAGAATGACGAGCCCGGCGGCAAGCATGAGACAGGTCGAGATGCCGAGCCGGAAGACGTCCGCATGATCGCTGATGACTTGGAAAGGCGGCACGATCCGGCCCGGATCGAAGGAAAGCTGGAACAACGGCACGTATATTTGCCCGGCGGCGAATCCGGTCGCGATGCCGATGAAGAAGCCGGCTCCGGTCGTCAGCAGCTGCTCCAGCGTCATCATGCCGAGAAGCTGCTTGAAGGAAATCCCCATCGCGCGATAGATGCCGAATTGCAGCATGCGCCCCTGGAGCAAGAGCAGCCAGAAGAGCATGAAACCAAGGAAGCTGACCGCGAGCGAAATGATGAAGCCGAGCGTCATGACGCCGTTGATCGCCATCCGGAACGGATCCATGCGGCTCTCGGCAATGCTGCCGATCGTATCCTCGAACTTCTCGAGCTTGATCCGGCGCTTCTCCATCTCGCCTAGCAGCGCCTGCCTGTTCGCGCCGGGCTTCAGCTTCAGCCAGACGTCGTACGGCTCCATGCCGAGCTCGTTCTGGATCGTATCCAGGTGGCCGACGATCAGCATCGGATTCCGCGGCTTGCCGTCGCTGTCCTTCGGCCCGGCGACCGGATTCGGGTTGAAGGCCGGAAAATAAGGCACGATGCCGTATACGACGAGGCGCGTCGGACGAATCCCTTCCCAGCCCACGTCCAGCGTATCGCCGACTTTGGCGCCGTAATAATCGGCCGCGGTCTTCGACAGCAGCACCGCATGCGTATCCGAAGCGATCACGTTCAGATAATCATAGAACGGGTACGGCGTCAGGCCGTCCTTCATCCACGCGGCATTGCCGAAGGCGTCCGTATCGATGCCCACCAGCTTGACCTTGCCGCTCTTCGTGCCCAGCCAGGCTTCCCCTTCTTCCTTCGTAAACACCTTGGCGGCCGTATCGACGCCCGGCAGCGATTCGATCCATTCGAACGGCGGCTCCATGTAATGGATGATGTCCGGCGGCGGCGCCGACTGCACCGGCTGCGTCGCCTGCGGAACCGGCGAGGCGGCCGGCGGCGCATCGTTCTCCCAGTGCTGGCGAAGCACGATGTCGCTGCCGCCGGCGTACCGGATTTGGTCTTCCATGTTCACGTTCAGCGTGCGTGCCGTATTCGCGTTATAGATGCCCGTGCCGACGGTCAGAATCAGAAACAGCATGAGCCCGTGATAGATGCGGTTCCGGCGAATGACCAGCAGCAGCGTCGTGTAATATTGCGGCGCCCACAGCCTGCGCCCCATCCGGTAGACGAGCGCCACGAACAACGGATACAGCCGAATCATCAGAAGGCCGAAGCCGAGAATGAACAGCGTCGGGATCGTATACAGCAGCGGATCGGCGGACAGCGATTTACCGTCCAGCCCCAGCTTGACGAGATCCGTCATCCGCTGCCGGAACACGTAATGGCCGTACAACGCAATGGCGATCAGCACGAGGTCGACGGCGAAGAGCTGCCAAACGGGCCGTTTGCCGTCGCGCGCCTTCGCCCGCTTCTGGTCGACGATCGAATGCTTCGTTGCGATGAAGACCGGAATCAGGTTGAGCATCCAGGCGGCGATTACCGCGCCCGCCGCGTATTTCCAGCTCTCGGCGTCCATATCCGCCTTCATCGATCCGCGGTCGACGAAGTTCAGGAACGTGCTCGTCGCTCCGAGCACGCGCGTAAAGGCGACGCCGAGCCAAGGGCCGATGGCGAAGGCCGCCAGGGCGAGCAGCCCGAATTCGGCCGCATACATCAAGACGAGATGATTCCGCGACGCGCCGCGGCTGCGAAGCACGGCGATCTCCGACTGCTGGCGCTCGACGAGCATGCTCGTCACCATGAAGAAATAGAACGCGATCAGAATAAACAGCGGCACGTTCAGCGACCAGAGCAGCGCGCGCAGCGTCTTCTCCCGTTCGCCGTAAGCCGTCATCGCCTCGCTGCCCGGCACCGAGACGGAGGAGCTGACCGAATAGTTGTACGCCCCCATCATGTCCGGCGCCAGGTTCGTCTTCAGCTGCAGCGCGTAAGCGGCCGTATCGAGGTCGAATCGCGAATAATCGCCGATCGCCGTCCCGCCGAGCTTGCCGATGATGATCGGACGCTTCGCGATGAAATCCCGTTCGAACAACCGCTCGGGCAGGAACAGCGTGTTCTGGTCGTTCTTCAAATCCTGCATGCCCCAGAACGGATCGTTCAGATCCTTCTCCGCGATGACGGCGACCGGCTTGACGCGGATCGCTTGATCTTTCACTTTCGGATCCTTGATGTCGTATTCTTGCCCGAGCAGCATGCCGAGCTGTCCGAGCGCGCTGTCCGTGACCATGACCTCGTAGACGCCGTCCGCCTTCGCCGCCGAAGGCAGTTTGCCGTCGACCAGCCGGACATGGTCTTCGATGCCGGAGCGCATGGCCAGCTTGGCGCTGCGCTTCGCGTTCGGATCGACGCGCGTCGGATCGGCCGGCGCGAGCCCGAACCGAACCGTCTCGACCAGCTTCTGATTCTGCGTCACGTGGAGCAGCGGATTCCCGGCAACATGCGAGGACCAATAAGCGTCGAACCGCTTCAACACGCTCGCCTGCACCTTCGCGTTGTCCGTTTGCATGGTGAACTGCGCGGCGATCATGCCCGGATGCTCCCCGGTCTGTTCGTAGCTCCGCTCCAAGTCCAGTACGAGCATATGATGCAGCACGGCGTTCTTGTAGATCGGCATGCTCGACGTCAGCGCGATGCATATGAGCATGCCGCCGAACAAGCAGATGACGAGCCAATAGTTTCGGGCCATCTTTCGCAGCAGCATGATGAGAACGGATAGCATTCCCTCGATTCCCCCCGGTGGCTTACGGAAGAATGATCTTCATTCCTTCCTGAACGCCTTTCACGATCTCGTATTCCGTCGCGGTCGCGAGACCGGTCTCGATATCGATCTCCTTGCGCCGCTCGCCTTCCAGCACCTGCACGAACGTACGGCCGAAATACGCGCGGATCGCGCTCTTCGGGAGCACGATGACGTTGTCGCGGCGGGCCGCGACGATCGTCGCCTCCGCATGCGCGCCGAACGCGGCGCCTTCGGGCAGCTTGCCGAGCTCGATGTACACGGTCTTGCCGTATTCGTCGCGCAGCCGTTCATCGGCGGTTTCCGGAGCGGAGGCCGGCGTCTGCGTCACCTTGCCCTTGTACGTTTTGTCCTTATACGTGACGTCCGCTTCCATGCCAATCTTAATATCGGCCAGCGCCGGATTGGCGGCCGACTCGAGCGCCAGCCGCATGCCGTCCGGCTGCGCGACCGCCGCCAGCACGCGCCCCGCGTCGAAATGATCGCCGGGCTGCAAATCGGTCGAATAGGAGACGACGCCGTCCGTTTTGGCGCGAATGACGCTGCCGTCGGCCTTCTTCTTCGCCTTGTCGTACAGCAGCTCGGCAAGCTCGAAATCCAGCTTGGCGATATGCGCGCTCTCCGCGTCTCCGTCTCGATTCGCATCGTTCAGCGCCTGCTTCTTGCGCTCGTATTCGATTTGGCGCTCCAGCAGCTCGATATCGGACCCGTTATTCTCCAGGGTGACGAGCACGTCGCCTTTCTTCACGGCGCTGCCGGCCCTGACGTCCACCGACCGGATGACGCCCGCGTCCTGCGGTTGGTAGTACGCGATCTTCGTCGGCACGAAGGCCGCGGAGCCCGAAACCTGCTTCACGATGCTGCCGCTCTTGGCGTCGATCGTCCGAATCTCGGCCTGCGCCGGCTTGACGAGCGGAGGCTTCAACGGCGCCTGCTCGTTCGGCAGCAAGCTGCAGCCGGCCGACGCGGCGCTCGCGATGAGCAGCGCGCCGAGCGCCAGCGCCCGGGCTTTAGACACGCTTGATGGTATCCGAACCAATTCGTCCATCCTCCAGTGCATGAACCTGATCGACGAGATTCATGATGTGCGGGTCGTGGGTCGTGAGCACGACGCTTACGCCTAGGGTGCCTACCAGTTCACGGAATACTTCGATGATTTGTTTGCCCATGCGGGAATCCAATTCGGCCGTCGGCTCGTCCGCCAAGATCAGCTTCGGCTTGTGGGCGATGGCCCGGGCGATCGCGGTCCGCTGCTGCTCGCCGCCGGAGAGCTCCTGCGGGCGATGGTGCATGCGCTGCGCCAGTCCGACGAAGGAGAGCGCTTCTTCGGCCAGCCGTTTGCGGTCGGAAGCCGGCGCGCCGGCAATCCGGAGTCCCAGCTCGACGTTCTCGAACGCGCTCAAGTACGGCACCAACGCGAACGATTGAAAAATCAAACCGATTTCTTTTTTCCTCATCTCGTTTTTTTGCTGTTCGCTCATTCGGCTTCCGTCTCTGCCGCCATAGAAGACCGCCCCTTCGCTCGGAGCGTCCAGCGCGCCCATAATATTCAGCAAGGTCGTCTTGCCCGAGCCGGACCGGCCCTTCAACGCGATCAAGGAACCCGCGCCGACGCTGAGCGTGGCGCCTCTTAATGCATAAACCCGCGTTTCCCCTCTTCCGAATACGCGCGTCACGTTGCGGACATCCAGTATCGGAGCCCGCGAAGCCTCTGAATCACGCAAAATCAATCCCCCTTCGTCAAGCGGCATCAATTTGGTAAACGCTTTCATTTCCATAACTCTACTATAGCAAACGGTTATCAAATAGTACATTGCCTGTTATGCGATTTTCATTTATTTGTTATGAATATTTTTAGGATCGCGCTAATATTCCGCCGAACCCTAATGCATAAGGAAAAGCGTTCCCTCTTCGCCCATGCAAAAAGCCCAGGATCTTCATCCTGGGCTTGCGCTAGACCGAGTAAAACTCATTATGCGGGTTCCTAAACGTTTTTCGGTCCCGTCCGAATTTGGTTTGCTAGCTCGTCCATTCGGTTGCGAACTCGTTCGAATCCGACGTCGCCCGCGCCTTAGCAGCTGCGGCCTGTCATCGAATCGGTTAGCGCGGTTAGAGCGGTTTATCCATATAGGTCACAACTTCAGCGTCCATCCTGGTGTTCCCTTCCGCATCCATGGAACCCCAGCGAATCGTAAAGTCGCCATGGCCCCAATCGACGTAGCCGAGCTTTTCGTAAAGCCGTTTCGCATCCGGATTGTCGCTGCTGCCGACTTCCAAGCCGATACGGGTACAACCATGCTCTTTTGCCAACCGCTCCGCTTCGCCTATGATTGCCGTAGCGACCCCTTTGCGCCGGTATTCATCAATCGTCAATCCGCCTTCAAGAAAGGCGCTGTTCGCCACATCGATCCGAGCGGATACTGCTTCATCCTGAGGCCCGCTCCATCGAACGAGGAAGCCGCCGACCGGAGTTTCGAGATGCCAGGCAATCAGATATACGCCTTCGCCGTTGCTCTGGACCTCGTATCTTCGATGTTGGGGGCGGGAATAGTCCCCGGGCGAGAAGATGCGATGCACGCAATCGATTTGAACCGCATCAGCAGGTTTTACGACAAACTCAAATGGCTTTTCCGGATCATCCATATGCTGTTCCTCCGCAGATCATGACAAATAGTAGTTGAAGTGCGCAGTCCACTCCGTCGTGTTTACGCCCGTTAGTCGAACAAAGGCCTCCGAACCATCTTGGTCGGCCGCCTTCGTCAGCGGAATCCCGTCCGGGTCGTCATGCGATTTTCAAGGTCGCTTATTTATTTCCGAGTTGTTCCGCCAAACCGATTAAAAGTCCTTCGTGTCCGCGAATGTAGCAGAGCCGATACGAATTTTCGTATTGAACCACTTCGCCAACGAGCTGAGCGCCATGCTTCATGAGCCTGGCTACCAATTCGTCAATCTCTTCAACGGCGAACATGACGCGTAGATATCCGAGGGCATTGACAGGGGCAGTACGGTGATCCGATATGGGAGGCGGGGCGAGAAATCGCGAAAGTTCAAGGCGGCTGTGGCCATCCGGGGTCACCATCATCGCAATCTCGACACGCTGCGAACCCAGCCCGGTTACGCGGCCGGCCCATTCGCCTTCGACGGTAGCCCGCCCTTCGAGCTTCAAGCCGATCTCCTCGAAGAAAGAAATGGCGCCGTCAAGGGATTCTACGACGATGCCGACATTGTCCATTCGTAGTAATTTGTTTTTTTCCATCATTTATCTCTCCTTAGGGGTGCATTGTACTGCCTGATCACCTTCCTATTGATTTTATCAGAGATTTCTAATTCCTTCCAAACGCGTAACATCTATCACGGGTAAAGTTTGTGCTGGGCGGGCTTAAGCCGCTTCCCGCATCCTCTATCTCCATAGACTAATCCTGTACTTTATGCCTTTAAAGAGAAGGAGCCCCTTATGAAAATTCCCGTTACTGGGTTTGTAATGGATTCTGAAGACGATGATCGTCAGCACTCACACAAACTTTATATCACTTCCTTCAATGGAAGCCCGGTTCATGTTCATTCCATTTCCGGTATAACAGCCATCAATGACGGACACTCTCACCAGTATGCGAGCTGGACTGCCACAGCCCCTACCGGTGTGCCTCATGTCCACAGCTATGATACCTTTACTTCCATGAATCAAGGTCATGCGCATCGCATTCAGGGGACCACGGGTCCTGCCATCGCGCTTCCGGGCGGCGGACATTACCACTTATTTGAAGGGTTTACGACAATCGACGGCAGTAACCCGCATTCGCATGCCTATAGCGGGCGATCAAGCAATGAAGTCGGTAGTCGATAAGCTAGGCATACGGCTTACTCTACATTTTAATAGGAATCGTAACGATCCCGCCCATCGGCGCAACGAAATAATGGAGCAGCTGCCGCCGGCAAGCTGCTCCAAGATACGTTTGAACCGATCGTGTCCCGTTAGCTCCGCAGCGATGTAACGGTCAGGGTGAAAAAAGTTTCCACTGTCCTTCGGAGACCACTTCGACTGCTCCGTCGATCACTTTGATGGCGGTCTGATCATCCATCGCATACGCCGGTCCCTGCATCCCGGCGGCCCATCTCTCCGCGGCAGCCATGGTGTTCCCCGGCAGCATTTCGTGTTCCAGATGCGGAAAGATCGCGAAATCGACCAGCTTCAGCGCTTCGTCGCCGCCGCCCGGCGGCGTCCAGCCGACGAAGTACTCCCCGATATTCGGTGCCATCACCATACTCCCGGCGCTCAGTCCCACATAGACGGCGCTGAGCGACGGCAAGAGATCGGCCAGTCCGGACTGCCGCATCCAGTGGCATAGGTAAAGGGCGTCGCCGCCCGACACCAGCAGGACATCCGTCTCCCGGACCAGCGGAACCCAGCGGTCCTCGTCGATGCTTGGCAGCGCCGTGAGCTCCAGCACGCCGACGGACTTCCAGCCCAGGTCGACCAGACGATCCTCGGAATTCCCGCTGATGAACTGCCAGGTTTTGACGCCGGGGCCGACCCAGGGGTGCCCGTACATCGCGGTGGGGATGCACAGGGCGTTGGCTTCGGCGATCGGCTTGCCCAGCATGTCAACCAGCGCGTCGCGTATGCTTTTGTTAATGATGCCTCCCGATGTGAGCAATAATTTCATACCATTCACTCCTTTACGTTGTGTGCGTCTGTCGTCCTTTAGACGTTTCAAGGCAGGGTGCGATTGTCTATCGGGACAGCTTCAGCTTCCTGCATGGACTGTGTTCGAGATCAGGATCGCGCGATCCTGCCCGCCAACTCTTCATTGGTCTGTAACTAATGAAGGAAATTTCCGGATCATACCGAACATACATAAAAGGAGGCGATACCCGTGGCTACAGAAGCCTTTACTAGATTGAAAGCGTTGTCCTGGCAAGAAGCGAAGTTCCTCGCATTTATGGCACATGTCCATGAGCTTGACAAGATTACATACGCCTTTGAATTCAGAACCGCAGAAGCGCTTCATGTTTTCTATCTTACCGAAAATTCGCTGGATGAGGTCACTTCTTACGAAGGGGATCAGCTCTCGGTCAGCTTGGATGCCATTTCATTCAAGGACATCAACAAAATCAACATCACGTTCAGTGCGTTCAACATTGATCCAGACGATGACGTGGAATTCAGTAGGCTTCCTTTCGTCGCAACCATCTCGACCGCAGCAAGAGAATTCACGTTGGACTTCTCCGATGAAAGGAACCGCTACAAGCTTAAGGACGTAAGAGAGCTGCTCTTCAAGCTTAAGACATTGATTTAGCCGCTCTCCGGAGCGGTTTTCTTTTTCCGCATCCGTAACCGGTCTCTTCCACGCCTCCGTACGTTCTTCAGCGACGATCCGATTGAATCGTCACATACACGAATACCTTCTTCGTCGGACTGTAATCTTGGTCCGAATGTCCTTTCACGCTCCACGATGCGGTGTACCCTTCCGGTATATCGGCAGCGCTATGCTCGATACCGTCCGGGAGCTTGTCCGTCGTGATCGGTAAGGGGTGACCGTCTCCCGAGGCCTCCATGATCAAGTCATAATTTTTGCCTGACGGCGATAGCATGGAGACATTCACTTTCCCATGCTCGCCTTTTGGGAAGGTCCACGATCCGCTCAACACTTGGTTTGGCGACGAAAGGTACCCGTAATATAACGAAACCCGATACGCGTGCCGGTCATCCGAATAGGTTTTGGAATCGGATAGCTGAAAAGAACCGGAAATCGGAACGGCAGTCGTGGCGACGATCACGCCTTGGTTCAGACTTTCATGATTATCGGCATCGACGGCGACCACTGTAAAGCGGTAGTAGGTTTTGGGAGACAGCCCCTCCGCCGCATAGCTGTTCGCGTCCCCGTTCAGAGTAGCCAGCAGCGTATCGTCCCGGTATACCAAGTACTTATCTACGCCCGTATCATCCGAAGCCGGCTGCCAATTCAGCCGTACGCCGGTAGAGGTCGCATCGGTAACCGTCAGCACGTCGCCCTTAGGCCACTGCGGCGTATCTGAAGCGGATCCGCCAATGCCTTGAACTTGTATGGGCGTCGTGGCGTTAATCGCAAACCATCCCCAACTCCAGACGGTTCCGTCGCTTGAAAGCGCCAAACTGTCTTCACCTCCCGCAGCGATGGCCTCCACCGAGCCCAGACCTTTCACTGGAGCGGGATAAAAACGGCGCGTCGTTGTTCCATCACCCAGTTGGCCAGAAGAATTACCCCCCCACGCCCAGACGGTTCCATCGCTTTTAAGCGCCAAATTATGGTCGTAACCCGCAGCGACGGAACGGACAGACTGGAGGCCCTTCACTTGTTCAGGCGTAAAACGGTACATTTCGCCGCCTGTCGTAAATCCCCACTGCCATACCGTCCCATCGCTCTCGACGGCCAAATTGTGATAACCATTCGCAGAAATGGCGACCACCGAACTTAGTCCCTGCACCTGAATGGGGATATTGGATTTGTCGATGTCCCGGTTACCAATGCCCAGCTGGCCGTACACATTTCTCCCCCACGCCCAAACGGTTCCGTCGCTTTTGAGTGCCAAACTATGATCTATTCCCGCTGCAATCGCGACTGCCGAACGAAGATCTTTCACCTGAACGGGACCGGCGTTATCCGAGGGGCTCCATCCATCGCTCGACGAATATCTTCCATCGCCGAGTTGGCCCCATAGATTGTCCCCCCACGCCCAGACGGTCCCGTCGCTTTTGAGTGCTACATTATGAATAGCCCCTGAAGCAATGGCGACCATGGAGCTAAGGTTGCATACTTGAACGGGAGTCGAGCGATCGGAACCGTCCGTCGGATCGCATAATCCGAGCTGGCGCTCGTAATTACTGCCCCACGCCCAGACGGTTCCGTCGCTTTGGAGCACCAAATTATGCCGAGTACCTACCGATGTGGCGGCTGCAGAACCGAGTCCTTGCAGCTTAACGGGAGTTCGAAAGCCCGGCGACCACTGCCAAACGGATCCGTCCTCCGTAAGCGCTTGACCTCCGGCATCAATCCTCGTTACACCCGATTTCGAACTCCCCGCCGCCTTCGCGGAAGCGGTTTCGGCGGCGGATGCCCGAAAGGGTAAAAGCAGCATCAGCAACAGCAGCCCGCAAAAGAAAAGCAGCAACGACCGTTTCATCCAACTTTCCTCCTATCATGGATTTTCTACCTTAATCTACCATATTACGGAATGCTTTGGACCCGCTTATGGCACTAATTACATATCCCGATTATGAAGAATACGATAAGGCAGCCGAGCTACCCGGATCGGCTGCCACCTATTCGGGGCAACTACCGAGTTACTTGGATCCGTTCGTTACAAACGAAAAACGGCAGCCTCGGACTGATGTGAAAGTCCTAGACTACCGCGGTTTCATCGATTATTCGCGTCCCGTTCGTTCAGCAGCGTTTGCATGCGATTCCATGATGCCATCGAGGGGCTTGTCGCGTGCCGCGTTATTCATTCGAATAGGCGTCATGACCGTGGCCGGCTCCCAGCCATAACGATTTGAGCGGCACCATCGATTCCTCGGGCACGTAATACTTGAAGCAGTTGCTGCTGATGTCGCCAAGCAGCTGGCGCCGGATCGGCGAAGCCCCTTCGAGCAAGCGGTCCGAAGCCCGGTGATAATCGATCGGCCGCATCCATATCGGGCTGTAGCCGATAAACAACTGCCGCCGCGTAAAGCCGGATCGGTTCGGGGCGCCGGCATGCCAGAGGTTTTGCGGGAAGATAAACGCATCGCCCGGTTTGCCGCATACCTGGATTTCCCCTTGGACCGGCACATCCACATCCGTTTGCACCGGCGAGAAGTCGGCCTTCAGGTGACTGCCGGGTATGATCTTCGTATTGCCGCGATCCGGTTCCGACATATCGCTCAAGATGTAGCCTACTTTCACGTAATAGATCGAAGTCAGCCCGTGAATGCGCGGAAACTGCGGATGCGGTCCATCCTGATGCCAATTGATGAAGCTCTGGGAATTCGTCTTGATATCGTCCGGATTCGGCTTGCGCACCGTTAGGTGCGAGATGTGCAGCTGAATATTGAACCCGAGTAGATGGACCATGAGCGGCAGCAATGACGGTTCATCGATCAGTCCGGCAATTTCCGGATGCCGCTCGACGCTGTTGTACCAATTATAGGACAGCGATTCGGCTTCGCCGGCCAGCAGTTCATCGACGGCCAGATTCAGCCGCGCTACCCGTTCTTCCGACAGCGCGTTTCGCAGAATCAAGTACCCGTCCCGGCGGAATTGCCGGACCAACTCCGCCATATCGGGCTGTTGGGTTGTCATGGCGACCCCTTCCTCCTTTTATTTGCCGTATCCGAGCTCCTCCAGCTGCTTGGTCGACGCATCCATGTACGTTTTGAAGTTCATGCTCGATTCAAGCGTCTGAAGGAAGGCGTCGTATCCGGTGAGCGGGCTTTTGCCGTAGATGAATTTCACGAATTCTTCTTCGATGAAACGGCCGGCATCCGCCGGGTTGTAGCCATCGGGATTGGTCAGGAAGCCGTTCAGAATTTGAATTCTCGGCTGGCTGTTGGCGAATTCGATGTACTTCGTTTGCGGCGCGAATTTCGTCTGCAGGTAGGTCATTTCCGGCCGGCCGGTAAACTGGTACAGCCACGTGAAGCCCGCTTCCTTGCCCATTAGCTCGGTTGGCACGACCTTATCGCCATCCAGGTTGTAATGCGTTCCGCTGATGCCGAACTGCACGAGCATCGAGCCGTCCTGGCCGGAAACGTAATTCAGCAGATCGAATACTTTCTGCAGCTTATTCTTGTCGTTCTCCAGCGCCTTCGGGATCGCGTAAATGCCGGAGGTGCCGCCGATGTCGAACGGACCGTCGTATTGACCGCCCGGACCTTTCGGAGGGGCAAGCTGGATCCAATCCGCGTTTGGATTCACTTTTTTGATTTGCTCGGTAAATTGATCCTTGCTGAGGTTCGGCCAATCGATCCAGACGATTCCCGCTTGCCCCTTGATCGCCTTCTCCTGATGCTGAAGGCCGGTATTGGCCATGATTTCCGGGTCGACGGCCCCGGTGTCGATCAGCTTCTTGATATAGCCGAGCGCGTCTTTCATCGCCGGGTCGTACAAGGAATTAGTCAGCTTCCCGTCCTTGACGTAGAACGTGTTCGGGTCTCCGACGCCGAATGCGCCGAAGATCGGGGCGAACGCGGAGAGCTTGCTTCCGGTAAGGCCAAGCGTGTCTTTCTTGCCGTTGCCGTCGGGGTCTTGATCGGCGAACGCCTTCACCACGTTCAGAAATTCGTCGGTCGTCGCAGGCGGCTGGAGGCCGAGCTTATCGAGCCAATCCTTGCGGATCCAATAGGTATTGTACGGGATGTTGGGCGCTTTCGGAATGGCGTAGACTTTGCCGTCCATCGTCGTCTTCTTCAAGCTGTCGTCGCCGATAAAGCCTTTAACCGGCTGCAGCTTATCCATGTAGGGGGTCAAATCGAGCAACAGTCCCTGCTCCACGAATTGCTTCAGCGAGGCGCGGTCCGGCACCTGGAACAGATCGGGAAAATTACCGGATGCCAGCCGCACGTTCAACTGGTTTTTGTAATCATCCCCGGACGCGTAGACGGTTAAGTTCAAATCCGACTGAATCGCTTTGTCGATGGCTTGTTTAATAAAATCCTTATCCGGGGTCGGCAAGTTATTGCCGGTTTCGATGATGTCGAGTTTGACCGCGCCGGCCGGTTCGGCGGCATTCGCGGTGCTGTCGGCCGGCGCGCCGCCGGAAGGCTCTTGGTTGGAGGAATTGCCGGACGAACAGCCCGCAAGCACGAGGCACGACAGGATACTGACGGTAAGCACATTGCTAAACGTTCGCTTCATGAGTTACGCTCCCCTTTCTAATAGGGCCGGGCGATGAAGAGGCGGCGGATCCAATCTCGGGATGCAAGTCATGTTTGCTCGGCCAACGTTCTCGCCAGACTCTAAAACCCTTATATTGTTTCAACCGGCCTCGCCCGTTCCTGCAGTAACGGGGGGCCGAGCTTCAACCTTTGACGGAGCCGAGCAGCATGCCTTTCGTAAAGTGCTTCTGCAAAAACGGATACACGATAATAATGGGCAGGCTGGCCAGAATAACGGAAGCCATTTGCAGCGTTTCGCTCGGCGTCATATTTTCGGCGTTTTCGAGCGGCTGCTGCGTTTGAATCAAAATCTCCCGCACGACCACCTGAAGCGGAAACAACGAGCGATCGGTCACGAACATGATGGCTTGAAAAAATTCGTTCCAGTGGCCCACCGTATAGAACAGTCCGATGGTCAGCGTGACCGGCACGGACAGCGGGACGACGATTTGCAGCAGGATGCGAAATTCCTTGGCCCCGTCGATTCTCGCGGATTCGAACAGCTCTTCGGGGAGCGACTCGTAGAAGCTCTTCATGATGAGCACGTTGAAGCTCCACACGAGGTTCGGCAAAATCATCGCCCAAATCGAATCCAGCAGCCCGAGCGACTTGACGACCAGGTAAGTCGGGATGATCCCGCCGCTGAACAGCAGGGTAAACACGACCATCATGAGAAAAAAATTGCGGCCCGGCAGCTGTTTGCGGCTGAGCGGATAAGCCATTAACGCCGTGATGGCCATATTGAGCATCGTGCCGACGACCGTGATCAGCACGGTAACGCCGAACGCGCGCGGGATATTCGATTCCGTGAGCAGCTTATGGTACGCGTCGAAGGTGATCGATCTCGGAACGAGAATGAAGCCTCCGTTTTTGAGCACCTCGCTGAACGGCGTGAGCGAAACGGATAGGACGTACAGCAGCGGGAATACCGCGACGAGCCCGCAAGCGAGCAGGATCGCGAAGACAACGGCGTTCGCGATGCGGTCGTTCGCGCTTTTTACCATATGCCTTCCCCCCAACGCTTCGCGAGTTTGTTCGATCCCAGCACCAGGATCAGCCCGATCGCGGCCTTGAACAATCCGACCGCGGACGCCAGGCTGAAATTCAGCTGCTGCAGACCGGTACGGAACACCCAGGTATCGAGTATGTCGGCGACGGCATACACTTGGATGTTGTACATGATGTAAATTTGCTCGAAGCCGGCATCGAGGATATGGCCCAGGTTCAAGATCAGCAGCATGATGATGACGGTCCGGATGCCGGGGAGCGTAATGTGCCAGATCATCCGCATTCGTCCCGCGCCGTCCACCCGCGCCGCCTCGTAAAGCGTAGGGTCGATGCCGGAAATCGCGGCCAAATAGATGATCGCCCCCCAGCCTAGATTCTGCCAAATTTCCGATCCGACCAATAGGGATCGAAAGTATGACGTCGAGGTCAGGAAGGGAATGGCCTCTCCCCCCGCGTCTTTCACCCATTGATTCACCAATCCGGAGCTTTGGGACAGCAGCGCGAGCAAAATGCCGTAGATGATGACCCAGGACAAGAAGTGCGGCATATACGTTAAGGTTTGGATCAGCGACTTAAACCATTTGATCCGGCATTCGTTAAGCAGCAGCGCCATGGCAATGGGCGGTATCATGCCGAAAATCAGCTTGTAAAGGCTGATCAGGAACGTGTTCGTCAGCAGCTGCGAGAAGTAAGGCGAATGAAAAAAGGTTAAAAAATGCTTGTTCCACGGGCTTGCCCACGAGCTGTTCCAGATCCCTTCCATCATGTTGAAATCCTTGAACGCGATGATGACGCCGTACATCGGGATGTATTTGAAGACGATATAATAAACGAGTCCCGGCAACAGCATCAAATAAAAGGCCTTGTAGCGCCAAACGGTTCTGCCGAGGGCGAAAACGACGCCCGGCTTCGGCGCGGTCTCCTGGACGGGCGGCACTGCGGTCCGTTGGCTCATAGCATAGGATCACCTCGCTTCGTTGTAAGCGCATTCTTCGAATGGCCAACCCAAGTATAGCAAGGCAAGCATTGCCTTAACTATGCAGCGATCTTACGAAATCAAGCACAAAACCGACACTCTTTCCGATCATCTTCGCTCAACGGGGATCGTAATGCAGACGACCGTTCCCTTATTGGGCAGGCTGCCGATCCTTAGCCCGTAAGACGCGCCGTAGCGCAGCCGCAGACGGTGGTGAACGTTCGCCATTCCGATGCCGGAGGCGTGCCCTCCGATCTGATCCGCCTGCTGCTCGTTAAGCGCTTTCAAGAGCTTCGGCTTCTCCATCCCGGTTCCGTTATCGCGGATAAAGAACCGCAGTTTCCCTTTGCGCGCGGATCCCCGTACGCGAATGAGTCCGTCTTCGCGGCGGCTGGGCGCGATCCCGTGAAAGACCGCATTCTCCAATATCGGCTGCAGCGTCAGCTTCAGGATCCGGCAAGATAACGCTTCGGGATCGATGTCCTGCTCGTACCTGAATTTATCTCCATACCGGATCTTCTGGATTTGCATGTACATGTTCAGCCCTTCCAGTTCTTCCTCCACCGTCAAGAACTCCGATGTTTTATCGAAGCTGAACGATAACACGCCGACAAGCGCCCTGATCGTTTCCTTGACCTCTTTGGTCCGATGCTGCTTGGCCAAGCTTCCGATGCAGGCCAGCGTATTGTACAGAAAATGGGGGGCGATCTGGCTTTGCAGCACCTTCAATTCGAGCTGCTTCTTCCGCTCTTCCATGCGCTTCGTTTCCTGAAGCAGATTGCGGATCCGCTCCATCATGGCGTTGAAGCTTTGGGCGAGACGCCCGATCTCGTCCTCCCTTCTCACGACAAGGCTCGGAATCACGCCCATGTCGTGAACCCGGTCCATCTTGACCGCCAGCATCCGGATCGATTTGGTCATATAGCGGGACATGGCAAACGCCATGAACAGCAGGACGCCGAGCCAAATGCCGGCCGCCGTCTTGTAATTATCGAACAGGCGGATGACGTTCTGATAGAAATACCGGTCTTTGATCAGCACGAGCAGCGTCCAGCCCAGCCGGTTCTGTCCGGATTTGACGACGACCAGCTTGCCGGTCGGCCCGCTCAGATCGGTTGCCGTCACCGGGAGCCCGGCCAGCCGATCGACGAACGCTTCGGGGAGATCCTCGTGATACGTGCCCGGTCGTTGCGGCAGCATGCCGTTATCGCGGTCGAACGTCACCACCTTGTCCTTATCGGACATGATGACGAACGTCTGATAGGTGCCGGAAGTCAGTTCGCTTATTTTCCGGTTCAATTTATCCAAGTCGAGCTCGATGACCGCAACCCCGATAATTTCCCCGTTGTCGGCGCTGATCGGACGGGAGATGGCTACCGTCTCGCCGGAGAGCGGCGAGACGTAGGGCTGGCTCACGACGGCCGCCCCGTAGGTTTGCTGCGACTTGTCATAGATCTCGTTCAGCTTCGGATTGCCGATAATCTCGTAATTGACCTGGGAGCTGGAGAACACCTTGCCGTCCCTGCGGATGACATATAACGTTTTCACGAGCGCGCTGTTGTTTTCGGCGATGAACCGGAGCGATTCGGATAACTTGCCGCCGTCCCCTTCCCGCAGCAGATTGGCGTCCGTCGACAACAACAGCAGCACGTTCCGGCCGTTGTCCAGATAGGTGTCGAGAAACTGGTTGGTACGCGCGACCAAGACCACGGAATCCGATACCATCTGGTTCTTAAACAAGTCGGCCGCCCGATAGTAGTTATTCCAGGCCAATAGGATAAAAAACGCAAACGTGACGATGAATAAAAACAAAAACTGCCTGGTCGCCAAGCTCCATCTTCGGTACCAGCGATAGATCCGGTTCATTCGCCATCACCCTTTGCCGCCTTGTTCTGCCAGCCTTAGCTCGGTCGGAGCAGTTCCCGTCCATTCGCGAAAGATGGCGGAGAAATAGCGATAGCTCGGGATGCCGACCTGCTGCGCGATCTCGTATACGCGAAGCGAGGTGTGCTGCAGCAATTCGGTCGCCTTCTCTATTCGCGTCCCGGTCACGAAATCATTGAACGAAATGCCGGTTTCTTCCCGAAACAGCCGGCTCAAATAATTCGGACTTAACCCGACCTCCCGGGAAACGGCGCTCAGCGTGATATTCTTCTCCAAATTCTCCGCGATGAACGCCTTGGCATCCGCGATTTCCCTGCGGCACTTCTTGATCCTGGCGTACGACTCGAGGATCTCATGAACGAAAACTTCCGCCAGTTCGTGGAGCGTACCGGCATCGGCGATCCGGCTTGGCGCCTTCCGTCCGCTGCCGCCTTGCGCCGCTTGTTCCCGGTGCCGATCCCGGAGCCGCTCGGCGACGAACATGCGCAGCTCCTCGGGCGCGAACCGTCCGCTCATCGCCCAAGCTATGAAATCCCCGCGAATGACCTTCGCCAGCTGCTCCCGGTCCCATTGCGCTTTGCGAAGCTTGTCCGACATGTCGTTCGCCGATTGTTCGTCGAGCGAAGCCGGTCCGGCTGACGGCATCGCGAATACCCGGCCGGTGCCGTCATAGAAGACCGCATCCGGCCTCTCGCAAACGCCTCGGTACGCAGCGCCAAAATCCGCGCTTCTCCGGATGGGCTCGCTGATGACGCCGTACAGCCTGTACGCATCGCTAAGAAAAGGAAGCCTGAGGTCGATCGAGCGATACAGCTCTTCCGTGATCGTCTCCATTTCGCGCCATACCTCCGGCGGATCGCCTTCTTCCGCACGAAACATAAGCACGTAAATGCCGGTATCGGCCGGAAACCAAGAAAACGGCTTCAGGTTCTCCAACGTCGTCAGCGATTCTTCGATGGCTTGATGAACGAATAAACGGCTTTCTTTTCTCGCTTCCGCATGAAGCGCGGCAAGCCGTAACGGAAACCGGCTTCGGAAACCGGCTTGCAGCCAGGCCGCAAGCCCGCCGTCATCGGCCGACTGCCGAATCATGACCATGAGCTGCTCCGGCCTCTTCCGCCGCAGGCGTTCCGCCTCGCTTTGCTGCAGCGATTTTTCGCGATACGCGCGCTCCTTCGCCCGCTGCAGCGCTTCTGCGAGATCGCCGTCATCCATCGCGACTTTCACAAGGTACTCGACCGCGCCGAGCTTGACCGCTTCCTTCGCATAGGCGAATTCCGAGTGGCAGGTCAGCAGAATCACCTGGATGCGCGGGAACTCCGACTTCAGGCTACGAAACAGCTCGAGTCCGTTCATGACCGGCATCGTAATATCCGTGATGACGATATCGGGCGCCAGGCATCGGCAAAAACGCAGCGCGTCCTCGCCGTTCTCCGCTTCTCCGATCCATTCGGCCTGATGCTGCTCCCAGGCAAACAAACGAAGCTCCTGCCGGATCGGCAGTTCGTCATCGACTACCAATACCGTGAATCGATCGTCGTTCATATGGCACCTCCCCCGATAGAAACAATCAACTAGTAACGTTCGGCTAGTAACGATAACTAACAATCAAATAGAATCGAATAAAAAGGATCGATGAAATAGAAACGGACAGCAAGAAGATGGCCTGCGGAACAGCCGCAGTACCATCTTATTGTTATCGCCTATGATCTATTCGTACACCCGGACTTCGACGATTTCGGCGCGCGGGCTTCCGTTCGTCGCGTAAACCGAGATCCGGATCCGGTCCGTGGCGACCGCCGCGTCAAGCGTGTGGACGCGTTTGCGTTTATGATTGTTTTGTTCTTCCGCTAGCGTCATCCATTCGCCGTTCGCATACCCCTCGATGGCATAGTTTCGAACGAGTTCCGGCATGATGGGAAACGGCGTGCGGTGGTGATGAAGATTGATCAAGTCCTCGTTGACGTCGTCGTTGAACGTCACATGGACCGACCGGACATGCGCCTGCTTCGCCCAATTCAGCTCCAACCATTCCGGCGCGTCCGGCCGCATGGCGACGGACGACCACTGATGCGGCCCCGCGTACGGACGGTGATAGCCGTCGACGGCTTTCTCCGGGGAGAACGCATCGGTCCGCGAGAGCAGACGGAAGCAGAACGGCTTGCGAACGAACGGCCGCATGCTCCATTGGATGACGGGCTGCGACGGCTGATGGTCCTCGAGGTCTGCCGATACGATCGGCGTCGGTCCTTTGACGAACGACAGGACGCCCGTTTGCGGTTGAGCGGACAGATACAACGACAGCCGTTCGTTGCCCTTGATCACAAGAAAAGCGTTCTGCGGCGCAGCCGGTTTCCAGCGCAATTCCAGCTTCACCCACTGCCTCGCGCCTTTGCCGACCTGCGTCGATGCAGCCGTCTGCAGCGTATGCGGCACGTAGTTCTCGCCCCGGCCCGTATTCCAGAGCTCGACCGTCAGCGTCGCCGCCTCCGCGGCATCGACCAACAGTTCGATGCCGTCAATGTCCGGGTCCGCCGGCAGCAGCAAGCCGACGTCGGACGCAAGCGGATAGGCTTCCGCCGGCGCGTCCGCCGCGAAACGGGTCATCGTGCTGGATGCCTTGACGTTCGCCCGCAGCGCCAGGTCGGCCGGATCCTCGTTGCGCAATCCGATAATCGAGGCATCCTGCCTCAGCATCGTTTGCTGCAACGCATGCAGATGGCCGTTATGCAGCTCGCGCGGCGTGATGCCCTTCTCCACGCTTAAAGCCGCCCCGGTGCCCGCGGCTTCCCCGATAACGGCGCAGGTCGCCATGACCCGCGTCGTGCCGAACGCGACGTGCGACGCGCTGATGTCGCGGCCGGCCATGAGCAAATTGTCGACGTTCACGGAATACAGCGAACGGAACGGAATATGATAGATGCCGTCCATATGCAGGTGTTTGGATCCGCTTTCAGTCGAATACATGCCTTGCGGCGGATGCAGATCGATGGACCATCCGCCGAACGCGATGCGGTCCTCGAATTCGCGCTGCGCCACGATGTCGTTCTGATTGAGCACGTAATCCCCGATAAATCGGCGATACTCCCTTTTTCCGGGGAGAGAGCCGACCCATTCCAGCGTCATCGTCTCCGCATCGAACTTGCCCGAGTTTTTGATATAATCCCAGATTCCGTAAATCGCGGCCCACAGCTCGTCGCGTATCCGCTCGTTATCGTGAACCGTATCGAATTCGCCGCCCCATTCGATCCACCAATAGGCGCAGCCGTTATCGCCGCTGCGGATGACCCGTTTCAACGGAATCGTCGTCTGCGTGATGTCCTTGGCAAAGGAAGGCGGGATGTAGGTCACCGGCTGGCCTGCATCCTTCGTGTAGAACAGGAGCGTGCTGCCGAGCGTGATGTCGTCGGCGACGGCTGGCGCCCAATCCTCGTTATATTCGTCTCTCGCCTCGCGGCCGACGCGATGCTTGGCTCCGGCGAGAAACCCCACCAGCCCGTCGCCCGAGCAATCGAGATACACGGCGCTTTCGAATCGGATCCGCCGCTCCGATCCCATCATCCAGCCGGTAACGGAGCGTATCGTCCGGTGATCCTCGTCTCCGTCGGCTTCGACTTCATGCACGTCCGTATTGAGGAATAAGCGGATATTCGTCTCCGCCCGCACCGTCTCCATGACGACCAAATCCCAGAAATAGGGGTTTCCTTCCATATTGCGATACTGGTTTTGGATGAACATTTCGCCCATAATGCCGGTTTCCCTCGCATAGCGGTGCGTTCCGTGCGCCGTAGCGCCGCACACCCATACCCGCACCTCGCTGCTGGAATTTCCGCCGAGCACGGGCCGGTTCTGAACCAGCGCTACCGTTCTGCCCAGCCGGGCCGCGGCGACCGCCGCGCACACCCCCGCCAACCCGCCGCCAATAACCGTAATATCCGACGATACGACTTCCTGCCTCATGTCGCATGCACTCCTTCGAATGGGATGAATATCCGTAATTTCATCATATAAGTTCCTCTTTCCAAATAACATGCACCGTATTACGATTATGGATATACTTTATTTCATAGGTTTGACAAAGGCGGTGACGCGGATGAAGTCGGGTGAAGACGCACGGTTGGTTTCGCATGTGTACTGGGACCGGAAAGAACGGTTCGCGCTTGACCGCGATCGTTATCCTTACTGGTCGATGTTTGCTGCCGAGGAAGGCAGATTCGTCTATTCCATACAGGATCATACCGGGGAGGCCGGTTTTGGCGACTTGGTGATCTGTCCGCCGAATACATGGTTCCATCGTCGAACCGTGAGCCCGCTTAGCTTTCACTTCTTCCATTTCGGTTGGGAGGCGGATACGGAATCGCGGTCCGCGGAAGAGCTTGGACCCAAGGGGAAGATCAGCGTCGCGGATGCGGAACGATTGTCGTCCGACTTCCGTTATTTGAAGCGATTGGCACCGGAACGGGACCGGATCGCGCAGGCGCATAAACAGCATTTATTGAACGACCTGCTGCGGCTGTCGAGCTTGGAGCGGGGAGCCGATGCGAATCCGGTACAGGGCGGCATCGCCACGGAGCTGCAGGAAGCGCATCGATATATGACGGTCCATGCCTACGCGCCGCTGAACATGCGGAGCTTAGCGCATTCGCTGAAGCTGACGCCGGTTCAGCTCACCCGGCGGTTCCGCGCGGCCTATGGAATGACGCCGTCCGAATTCGTCACGGAGCTCAGGCTTGCCCGGGCATGCCGGCTGCTGGAGGAAACCACCCTCAGCATGGATAAAATCGCTTCCCGGTGCGGGTATGAAAACGGCTTTTATTTAAGCCGCGTATTCCGTCACAAGCGCGGCATGACCCCTTCCTTTTACCGGAAAGCGCATCGGGTGTAGCGCTATTGTACGCCCATCCGCGCCGTGTTCCCAGCAAGACGCCGGCCACCCGAACGGCTGCCGTCGTGCAACCCAAGCACTTGAATGTCAACTCCGTTTCCTTCCCCGTCTCTCGCGGAACGCCAACAACCCATTCGTAGATACGAATGGGTTGTTGGCGTTTGCGCGCTTGCGACGTAAACCTCGGTATGATGCTTCGCCAATGGGATCAGAACATCCCTCCGCCGGCTCCGATTGTCTGGCCGGTGATCCATCGCGCTTGATCCGATACCAGGAACCCGACAATGTCGGCGATGTCTTCCGGCGTTCCTACGCGAGCTAGCGGTGTAATCGCGATCTCTCCGTCGATAACCGCCTGACCGGCCTGTATCAGCGCCGGCGTGAGGGTGGCGCCGGGAAGCACGCTGTTGACGGTGATGCCCCGAGCGCCGATTTCATGCGCAAGCACGCGAACCAATTGGTCGGCAGCCGCCTTGCTCGCTGCATAGACGCCCGTTCCGGGACGGGGCATGCGCGTCAGCCCGGCCGAGATTGCCACGATCCGCCCTCCGTCAGGAACTCGGATCGCGGCTTCTTTGAGGGCAATGAAGCTTGCCCGCGCGTTTGTCGCGAATAGCTCATCGAACTGTTCATCCGTGGTGTCGGTGATGGTGCCGTGCTTCACGTTGGCGGCGTTGAGGACCACGATGTCCACGTGACCGAATTGCTCTTCCGTAACAGCGAACAGTCTGCGTAACTGAGCCGGATCGGCGATATCGGCTTCCACGGCAAGAGCGCTGCCGCCTCCTTGCACGATACCGCGCGCAACCTCCTCGGCCTCTTGATGGAAACCGGGGTAGTAATTGACGATCACGCCGGCGCCGTCTCGGCCAAGCCGTTCGGCGATTGCCCGCCCGATTCCCCTCGACGCTCCGGTTACCAACGCCGCTTTTCCTTGCAGAGATAATCGTTCCAAGTCCATTTCCTCATTTCTGCGATATTTTCCGACCCCCCATTGCCTTATCTGTTGCCTCATTGTATGAAATCCGATTAATTTGATCAATATCGAAATATCGATGACCATCATAGAAGAGGTTAATCGAATAAAGGCAGCCGGTCATGAATGACCGGCTGCCTTCTCCTGCCCGTTGAGCTTATCGTGACCCTTTCCGCCCATTTAATGGTTCATTCTGAATTGTTCCAGCTTGCGGTTGCCAACGGCAACAAGCCACAACACGAGCAGACAGCATGGCCCGTAAATGAGCCAATATTGCCATAACGGAATCCGGACCCGCAATATCCCGAGCTTCATGAGGACCAGATTCGCGGCGAGAATAACGGCCAGCGAAATCAACCTGCGCCAATGGTGACGCGTTGCCGTCACGGTGACGGAAATCACGGCCGCCTTAAAGAACCCGTACATCGCCGAAAGAAAGATATCGTCCCGATAGGGATCTTGGAAATACCCGCTATGAAAGACGCGAATGCCGGTTACCGCCAACGTGAACACAACCGTCGCCACGACGCTCCACGCAAACATCAGCAGCGTGACGAACCGGAACGCGCGGCCGCGTTCAGCCAACCAGACCAACCATTGCCGGGCGAACCGGAAGAACAGGATCAACGCGAGGATCGTATACCCGGTTCTCCACCAATGATGCTGGTAGATCCCCAATTGGAGAAATAACCATTCCACCCCGCCGTACGCCAGCGATAGGCCAACGATCCACCTCCAGCTCAACCGGTAAACGGCGATAAAGAGAGCGGCAACCGGCACGGAAAGAAGATTGGAAAAGACAGCCCCTAACACGTTGTCGTAATAAGGGATCGCGAGCAGATGAGGCGAATAGCGGTAACAATCCTTCAGCACGAAAATGTAAAATTCAAACACGTAGATCATGCCGGAAAAGGAAAGGAGCAGAATGAGCGGCCACGCCGCGCGTTTATGAACCAGCAGCACGGAAGAGGCGATCGCGCAAATCGCGATCAGAACAAGATACGGCATTGCGTTCGGCACAGTAACAAGATCCCTTCCGGTCCATTCGAAGTCGTTACTATTGTCACCACTCCGGAACGAAAACAGACCTGCGCTTTACGCGCCTTCCAATGGCCTTCCCCCTGTCGCATCACGTTTATTCCGTTCCGGTGCTTGGCTCAGCGACGGAATTTTGACGGTTACGGTCGTTCCGTATCCCGACCGGCTGTCGATGGCGATCCCGTACCGCGCGCCGAACAGGAGCCGAAGCCTGTTGTGGATATTGGTCAGTCCGATGCTTTTCGCCGAATGGCCGAGCGGCTCGCGTTCCGACAGCGCCATGTTCAGCTTCGTCCGTAGGGCGGTCAGCTCCCCGGTCTCCATCCCCTTCCCGGTATCCATAATGCGGAAGCATACATCGCCGTTCGCATCCAAGCACCCGGTCACTTGAAGCCTCCCCCCTTGGTCCATCCTCTCAAGCCCGTGATAGACGGCATTCTCGACAAGAGGCTGCAGGATCATTTTGGGGGTTTTCAGCTCGAGCAGGCCTTCTTCGACATCCATGCCCATCGCGAATTTATTCTCGTATCGAATGGCGATAATCTTGATATAGGCCTGTATGCAGTCTACTTCTTCCTTGAGCTGTACAAGCTCGTCCTGTTTGATGCTGTACCGGAAGATTTTGGACATGCAGGACGTGATTTGCGCGATCTCCCTGCTTCCGTATTCCAATCCGATGCCGCTGATGCAATTCAGCGTGTTATACAGAAAATGCGGGTTGATCTGGCTCTGCAGGGCGGAAAACTCCGCCTGCTTCTGGCTCAACTCGGATTTGTACAATTGAGCTTGGGTCGTGAACATATCCCTTGTCATGTCGTCCATTTCATCCATCATCCGATTAATGTCGCGGGCCAGCGAGCCCACCTCGTTGGTAGACCGGACTTTAATGCGGAACCCCCTGTCCCTTCTCCCTACCCGCTTCATATCCATGACAAGCCCCATCACCGGAGCCATCAGATTGTTCATAAAAAAAAGGCCCATCATGATCAGGATTAATATAATCCCGATCCCCACGATGATGCTGACCTTCCGCATGGGGTTCATATCCGACGTCAGTTCAGGAACCGGAATCATGCTCACGATCCGCCATCCGTCCGCCTGCTCCAAGCCCTTGACCTGGACGAGGATCTCTTCCCCGCCGATGGTTGTCTTCACGCCGTTAAGCAGGACGTCCTTATCCCTGGACAGCGCATCCTTGAACCATGTGCCCCGGGCCTTGGCATTCGTGGACGCAATGACCTCATCCTGGCTATTCAGAATGTACAAGGTGGAGTTGGGCGTCAATTCCGTATTTTCCACGAGGCTCTGCAGCTTGTCCATGTCGATCATCACGGTGCAGTAGCCCGTGATTTGCGAGAAATGAATCCCTCCGATCGATTCCACAATCGGCGCGATATAGAAAAACTGTTCCGTTTTCGTTCGATCGTCTTTTAACAGGGTCGTGAACATCCCTTTATCCCGAAGAGAAGGATCGTCCTTATACGTCCGGATAAAGCTCGCATACCGATGGAGAAAGAAAATATCGCCGCCCGAGGAATCCAAGCTGTAAAGCTGCTTTCCCCGAATGTCGTCGATCACGATTCCGTTCACGTACGAATTGAAGGATCTCATATAGTCCATGAGATCCAGCGCATAATTGCCGCTATCGAACGCCCTCTTGTAATCGTCGTCCTCGACGGCGTATTCCTGAATCAGTTTGCTGTTGACCGCGATGCCGGCGCTGACGCGAATGTCGTTGAACACGGAATCGATCTTGCTACGGGTTTGCTCGATCATTTGATTGCCGAATTTGGCGGCTCTAGCTTGCGTTAGATGAGAGAAGCTATAAAAGAAATAAACGACCATGACGGCGAACAGCGCGATGGCGATAAAAAAGATCAGCCAAATTTGATGTTTCAATTTCAGTTTACTGGTCTTCATGGCGGCCTGCCGCTCCGTTCGCGTTAACTTTTTCTGAATTTGGTAGGCGTGATTCCGCAATGCTTCTTGAACACTTTATTGAAATAGTAATATTCCGCATACCCGGTCTTCACGGCGATTTCCTCGATCGACAGGTTCGTCTGTCTCAGGAGTTCGCGGGCTTTCTTGATCCTGAGCTCCGACACGTATTCGGAGAAGGTCTTGCCCAGCTTTTTTTTGAATAATTGACAGCAATACACTTGATTAATGTAGAATTGGGCCGACAATTCCTTCAAATACAACCGCTGTTCATAGTGACCCTCAATATAGGCGACCATCCGGTTAAAGCAGGACAAGATGTCCCCTTCCGGCAATGAACGGCTATTCCCTTGCTTGATGGATGCGAAGACGTCGTGCAAAAAGCCGCACAGCGACGCGAAGTGTTCGAACCGTTCCTTAATCTCGGCATAATTCAGGAATTCGAGCTCCATATCCTTCCATTCCTCGGCGTAGGCGTTGATCAGGATCCCTACGGCCTGATTCCACAAGTAGACCACTTCGCTCATGCCGAGGCGATGAACCTCGAAGTAAGCCGGCAGCCCGTTTATGTACGCCTCCATATAATCGTCATATTGGTTTCCTTGAACGATGCGATGGAGCTCGTCGATGCACGGTTTGACCAAATGAACCTTCGGCTCGTAATGAACGGCGCCCGGGTCTTCGTTCAAAAAAACCTGGGAGGCCGACAGGTCCGCTTCTTTAATCAGCTTGCTCATCTGGGCGAGCTGGCCGGAAATGCTGCTAATGCCCATCGCATGAATGCCGGGTGGTCGACTCACGGTTAATTCATCCCGGAGTCCTTCCAAGCAAGCTTTATCCTCCGCCATCAGAACGATCAACCTTTTTTGGGTTCCGGCCTCGACCTCCAGCGCATAGACGGGCTTTCCTTCCAAAGCCAGCAGCTGTCCGAACTCTCTGTCCGCTCCTTCGAAATCGATGGCAAGCACCTGGAAATAGCACGCCTCCGCGGAATCGGGAAGCGGCAGGCAACGCTTGATTTCAGCCAGATCCGACGAGGTCAGCGACTCCAGAATGAGGGGATTGCGCGCTGCGCTTCTCTGCGCGAAATGCATGGCCAGCCCCGCAAGGAACGGATCGGCCATATCCACATCGAGCGGCTTCAGGAAATAATTGAGCGCGCCGCAGCGCAGCGCTTCCTGGGCGTATTCAAACTCCGCGTATCCGCTAACGACGACGAATTCGGTGTCTAGCTCATGCGCTTTTGCCCGCTTCATCAGATCCAATCCGGAAATGTCCGGCATGCGAATATCCGTCACGACCAAATCCGGTTTGTTCGCTTGTATGGCATCCCACGCCGTGTAAGCGCTTGTAAATTGTCCTATGATTTCAAAACCGTGCTTTTCCCAGTCAAAGGCGTTGCGGATTCCTTTAATCGCCCACGACTCATCATCGACAATCATGACCTTGTGCATGGGGTTCCTCCTGAACTTGTGGATTTCTTGGAAATAATAGCAAAGGCCTGAGGGAATGGCAATCGAAATACGGATAAACCACGCGGAGGCTCCTTCGATGGTTTATCCGTATAGAGAAGATGATTTGCCGATCGCGAGGAGGATTGACGGATAGCGGCTTAGTTGCTGCCCGCTTTGATTTCTCTGTAGTGCTTCACGTTTTCGTCTTGAACCGCCTTGCCGCCGGCGTCCATGTATTCTTTCACCAGCTTATCGTACAAGGCGTCGAACTCGGCCGGCTTGGCCACGATCAGCCGGTCCATCATTTGTTTGTTCATATCGCCCAGCGTCTTGCCGTACTTGATATTCGCTTCGTTCGGGACACCGTAGTAGAAGCCGGTATACCCGTCCGTCGTATTGATCTTGTAGGAATCGACGGCCAGTTTCTCATAGCTCTGATCTCCGGTTGCCAAAGCCGCCGCGTACGTTTTGACGTTCTTCTCGGTATCGCCCAGCTCGGCGCCGTTGACGATCAGCGTATAATCCAGATTCAGATTGCTCATCTGCATATTGTCGCCGGTTTGCGCGATCCCTTGCGGGATTCCGTTCACCATCGTGTGGTTGACGCCTTCTTCCCCGAACTGCAGGAAGAACAACACATCCGGGTCGGCCATCCAGTTCAGATATTTCATGGCCAGCTCCGCGTGTTTGCTGCTTTTCGGGATGAAGGAGAACAGACCGTTTTCATTGTACATTTCTTTGAGGTATTTCCCCTCTCCGTTCTTAAAGGCATCGATCGGAACGAAGCTGGCCTCCGGCGCGTTTTGCTTCAACGGTTCGCGGATTTTTTGAACCATCGGATAATCCCAGTTCGCGGCGTAGAAGCCTACCTTGCCGTTCGTGACGTCGGCGTCCGCTTGCTTGGCCGTCTTGTCCAGCGCAAAGTCGGGGCTGATCAGCTTCTCGGCGTACAGCTTGTTCAGCCATTTGAACGCATCCTTGTTGCCGGGCTTCAGCCAATTGGTCGTGGTGACGAATTCCTCCTCCGACATCGGACCCCAGAAGGATTGAACGAGATTGCCGAACGCGTAGTTCATGCCGGCAGCCGCCGTGGCCCACGGAATCACGCCGTTGATCTTGCCGGGGTTCTTGTCGCGGAAGGCAACAAGCGCGTCATACAATTCATCCCGGTTCGTCGGAACGGGCAGTCCCAGCTTGTCCAGCCAATCCTTGCGGATGAACATGCCGTTCCACGCAAGCAGCGTCCGCTTGGCCGGAATGGACACTTGTTTGCCCTCGTATTTGCCGTAAGCCAGCACGGTGTCCCCCAGATAAGCTTTCAATTGCTGGCCATGCTTCGCGAGCAGGTCGTCCAAGGTATACAGGCCTTTGTTTTTGGCGAAGCGGGTGACGGTGGTACCGTCGTACGTGAAGGAAATATCGGGCGCTTCGTTGGCAGCCATCAAGACATTCAGCTTGTCGACTTCCTCGGAGCGGGGGACGGTAACGAACTTGACGACGGCGTTGTTGGGTTTGCCGAATTTCTCGTTGACATACTTGGTCCATGTATTGTTGTTTAGATCCGGCTGTCCCTGAATCCCTCGATCAAACACTTCCACGGTCAACGTTTCCGGAGAACCGGAAGACGCGGCCGGTGCATCGTTCGATGCCGCCGGCGATTCATTGCCTCCGTTTCCGCAACCGGCCGCAACGCCGGCCAGCAGAACCGTACTAACCAGAAGCGCTGCTTTCTTCTTCATGCTCGCGTTCACTTTCAACCACCCTTTCGTATCTGATGCATGCCTATCTTCCATGCTCTCAATCTCTTGGATCTTTCTTTCATCCAACAGCCCTGCGATCACCCCTTTCATCTTGGTCCGGTGCTCCGTCAGCCCTTGATCGCTCCGGTCATCACGCCGTCCACGAAATACTTCTGGAGCTTGGGATAGACGAGCAGTATCGGGATGGTCGTGAACATGACGCTGGCCGCTTTCAGCGACTCGGGCACAATGTAGGCGCCTACGCTGCCTTCTCCCCCCTGTTGGCTGTCCAGCTGCTGATTGGCCGAAATGATCTGGTACAGCTTCATCTGCAAGGGATACAGATTTTTATCCGTAATGTAGAACAGCGCATCCTGGAATCCGTTCCATCGGTCCACCGCATAGAAGAGGCTTAACGTGGCGATCGAAGGCAGCGACAGCGGGAGCACGATCCGGATGAGAATGCCGAAGTCCGAGCACCCGTCGATGGCTGCCGATTCTTCCAGACTCTCCGGAAGATTGGTGAAGAAGGTCTTCAGGATAATGACGTTGAACACGCTCATGGCGCCCGGTAACACCAAACTCCACATCGTATTCATCATCCCGAGGTTTTTAACGAGCAGATAGGAAGGAATCAACCCGCCGCTGAAATACATGGTGAAGACAAGCGCCGACAAGATAACATTTCTGCCCATCAGCCGTTTCTTCGTTAGCGGGTACGCCGCGCAAATGGTCAGGAACATGCACGCCGTGGTGTAGATCATCGTAAGCACAATGCTGTATCCAAGCGTATAAAGCATCTCCGCATCGCTTAGGATGGTTTTGTACGTGTCGACGGTGAAGCCCACGGGCCAAAGCCCTACCTTCTGCGAAATAATCGCTTCGTTGGAGCTGAGCGAAAGCGCAATCATATACAAGAACGGCACAATGCAGGTGAAGGACAAGGCTACAATAAACACGATGATCGCGATATCCGCTGCACCGGTTTTTTTCTTAATGCCCATGCGGCTTGCCAGACTCACCATATCCCATCCTCACCCAATTTCTTCGCGATATAGTTGGCGGCAAGCAGCAGGATCAAGCCAACCACCGACTGGAACAAGCCGACCGCCGTTGCCTGGGAGAAATCGCCCGAGCTGATGCCCACGCGGTATACGAACGTGCTGATGACATCGGAATAATCGCTGACCAGCGAATTCCCCATCACGAAGGGACGGTCGAAGCCGATGGACACCATCCGGCCGATTTGGAGGATCAGCAAAATATTGATCGTCGACTTTATGCCCGGCAGCGTGATATGCCATATTTTGCGAAGCCGGGTGCACCCGTCGATATCGGAGGCTTCATACAATTCCTTATTGATGCCGGTCATGGCCGCCAAATAGATGATCGTGCCCCAGCCGATATGCTGCCATACGCCGACGGAGATATAGGTGACCAACCACGGTATTTTCTGAGACAGAAACTCGATCTTCCCGGCGCCGAGGCTTGCGAGGAACGTGTTGACCATGCCGCCGTTCGAGAACATCAGGTAGACCATCCCGCCGATAATCACCCAGGACAAAAAGTGAGGCAGATATAAGACGGTCTGCGTGATTTTCTTGAGTCTGGCCATCCTCACTTCATGGAGCAGGATCGCGAGTATAATCGGCGCCGGGAAGCCCGCGATCAAGTCATACACGTTCAGGACCAGCGTATTCTTCAAAGCGCGATAGAAGCTGTCCTGCCCGAAAATAAAACGGAACACATCCAGTCCGACCCATTCGCTCCCCGAAATCCCCGCAAAAATGTTGTAATCTTGGAAGGCCATGATCACGCCGTAGATGGGAGCATACTTGAAGATCAGGATATACGCAAAGGGCAACAGCAAGAGCAGGTATAACCAGGCGTCCCGTTTGACGTTATGCAAAAATCTGTTTTTCTTCGCTATGGAAGGATTCCCTGGGGAAGCATCCCCCGGGGAAGCGTTCGCTCGAGACTCGTCTAAAACCGCTTTCATTTCTCTCATCCCTCCGGCCGTAGTAAGGAGCTTTCATGGTTTCATTATAGCTTTCGGGGAAAATTAGAAAATGTACTCGTTTAAATGAATTTTGTACTCGCTTAAATGGTTGGCGGGCTGTATCCTGGCATGGCTAGCAATACAAGACGGATGATTCCGTTTTGTTCATATCGAAAAAGGAGCCCGGCGGGATACGCCAGACTCCTTTATTTTCATTCCGCTAGTTGGGCCGAATCTTCTCCCTGACCGGAAGCGTTAGTCATTGCCGTTCGCCGCGGGTTTCCGGTCGCATGCTTTTTGACCGAAATACGAATATGCAATTGAACCTCTATCCGACTGGCTAAAAAGGGGATTGAACCGATGAAATCACGAACCAACGGCCGTTGAAAAACGCAGGATTGCGCGGAGGCACAATGAATTCTTCTCGCGGCTCATGCTCCGGAGCATCGTCCGGAAAGTTGTACTTCACCTTCTGTTTGAAGCTATGCAGAGGTCCTGCCGCCATATTCATCGTTCCGTCCAAAGGCCAAAGGTTCGCATAAGTATCTTCTCCGCCGAACGCCAAGTCGACGACGTGATCCGGTTGACAGCTTTTTTCCCACATGTCGAATCCGAACTCTTCCAAGTCCTCCCGGTATTTCTTTGTCACTGACGTGTCTCTCGGGGTAGGATCTCGCTGCAGCTTCGTTCCGACTTTCGGCCAGATTTTCGCACCGATGAATTTCGAAGAGCGCGGAAGGCGTTTTCGCAAGTTCCGATAATACGGCTCTTTCCTATCGTGCGGATCCGAACGGTCCGACGGATCGAACTTTAAGTAGATGGGATTGCGATACCCACGAAGCGGCTTATACCAAATCATCTTGATCGGATCGTCGATTGCGCCTGTCGGCGCTTTGTGAGTGCCTCCCGGCTTAGGCTTCGGTTTGCAGACTGCCTTCGCTTTTGACGTAGCGTCGGCATTGAGTGGCCCGGGCATCGTCAACTCCGTCTTGGCGGAGCCGAACAGATTCTGAAGAACGCCGGAAGCCGAGAAGACGCCGTTAAGGCTTGCCGGCGCGACGCCGATCAGGCTATTGGCAGCTCCGCTTTCTTCGTCACCCCAAGAATCGGAAGATCCGCCTCCTCCCGTAGATCCGCCTTGCGCAGCTGGATTGTTGTTGGCGAGCGTAATGGGGATGTTCCAGCATTTCTCCCAAGCATGATCCGCAAGATGCCAGGAGCCGGAAGCGACCGGGTAGTCCAAGATGAACAGACTCAGCATACCGTCCAAGGACAGCGCAAAACTGGCGCACGGATCGAACGAGATATGATCCTGCAAGAAAAATTCTCCGTTCTCGTAGTCGAGCTTCACTCGCCTATTCAACTCGGCGGATAGCGCAGGGGAGCCGGTCACCGAGAGCCCGCCTTCTACCCTGACGATCTCCTTGACGCAATTCCAATCGGCTACGCCGCTTAATATGCCGGTCATCGTTAAATAAGCAGCCACGTCGACTTGACCCGATAACGTACCCCAACCGCTGAAGCTCTTTGTCTTGGTATCGTATTGGAGCAAGAGCTCCTTCAATTGCACTGGTCCGACTCCAACTTCGCCGGATACGTCCAGTTCTCCCCGTCCGAGCACGGATAAGAACAGAAAACCGAGCTCCTCCAGTTCCATTGTATATTGCCCGAGCAACACATCGTCGGTGGCGTCGTTCCAAGCCGTCCCCTTCGCGAATCTGCGGAGCAGCGTCACGTTGGGCAGATTGAGCGAAATGACGCCGTCTTCGACCGTGAGTTTGCCGCCGAATTGGCTGATAATCGCCTGAGCAGCGCTCAGTGCGAGCCCGAGAACAACGTCAGTCGCGCTTCCCTCCCCAGCCTCGCTAACCGCTTCCATAGCTTCGGAAGCCGCACCCGTCGCGGCATCCCATGTCTCGCCGGCGGCGCTAGACACGGCATCCCATGCTGACGTTGCGCCTTCCTCGATCACGCTAAGCGATTCGGAGACGTCATCGAAGAAATCCCGTTGCACCTGGCGGTTGCTGCCCTTGGTCTGCTGAATCACGTGTGTCAATTCATGCGCCAGTAACCGGTCTCCTTCCGGTGTGGCAGGTTGGTATTCACCCGGCGCGAAAGCGATATTGCCGCCAACGGTGAACGCCCGCGCTTGAAGCAATTGGGACGTTCTGGCCGCCTCGGCGTCCGTATGGACGCGCACGTTTCCGAAGTCCCAGCCCATGCGGTTCTCGAAAAAGCTTCGAGATTGCCGTGACAGCGGCGAACCTCCTCCTTCAAGAGAGCCGATGCGGTTCTCCATGCTTGAAGAAAGATTCGTTGCGGAGGAACCGTCATAACGACCCGACAATTGCGGTTGCGCTTGCACATGACCGTTTGGAAATCGGCTCAAGACAACATCCTCTTCCGATTCGCAAGCGGCGCATTTTCTTTGAACTAAAGGAACTCGATTTACAGAGGTATAGTCCGAAGAAGTGTTAGTCGCCGGCATCCGCATCACCTGCTCCGCGACCCGATCCGCTTCCCGTTCATACGGGTCTCCGGGCTGGCTGACGGTCAGCTTGGTTTGGATCCACGGAGACGGCTTGGATGGCCGAACCGTTTCTCTGCTTGGCGTGGAGCGCGACTTCTTCTCTGCCTCCATTGCTCCTCTCATAGGAACCACTCCCGATCGGAATCATATTGCGCAAATGGCGAAGTCAGACGGCCACGTACATGTCGCCATCGACATGCTTCACGACGTTATCGTTGCTCAGTTTTTCCATAAGAACCTTTAAATCGTCCACCTTGACTTTATCTCGCAATAGCGGGTCGATGCTGAGTTGCTCGATCGTGAGTCCGCCGAACAGGATCAACCGGCTAAGCACGTAATCTTGAAACGAAAGCTCGCCTTCTTTATCCGCGTTTTGCTTGATTTCGGTCGGCGGGATGATCCAATATCGCACGCGATACGAGCATTTGACATCGCCTTCTTTGGGACGCGGATCTTGGAGCAGGATTTGGAAACTGTAACGGTTCAAATCGTAAACGGCTGACAAGCGCGCGTCCCGATCGGCTAGGTCGCCGATGAAGCCGATGAGCGTCTCGGAGGTTGGCGACGCATATTCGATGGCCAATTGGATGGCGCAAGGTTGCTTGATCGGCAACGCGATTTCCTTCGAGCTCCGAAACTCGGCGGGTTTGACGTCCTTGAAATTCACGAAGCCCGTCACGACCGGAGGCCTCTCATCCGGTATCAGGCCCCCGCCTACCCCCGTAATGGTTACGACGGCTGCTTGACCGTCATGCGCAACCGCTACGCCGTCGCCGACGAACCGAATCGCGGTCGCTTCAATCGCAGCTCCGCCGCCATCGAGGACGGTCACTTTTTGCGGTTGCGCCAGCACGCCCGGAAGGTCGGACACGTCGAGCTGATCCGAGCCGCCTGCCATGTGGCTTAAGCGATGACGGAGCAGTTTGCCGCCTGCATCGTCTCCGCTTCCGATCAGCTCAGCCAGCAGCGGATTGCTATATACGTATTCGCGCACATGGGGAGATATCTCGGTAATCGACCGATTGTCGCCCAGCTTCAGCTCCGCGAGATACACGACCGAGCGTTCGGGCGCGAGCCAACCTCCTTCCGATTGATCCGCGAAGTGCTGCTCGGCGATATGCTCGTAGACGGCCTCTTCCGCGATCACCGTGACGCTGCTTGCGGGAGACGCGGCAGCTGCGTTCCCCGCAGCTGCCTGAACGGCCGTCTGCCCTTCTATCGTCGCGACGCCCGGCTCGTTGCCTGCTCTAACGACGTACGATTGCTCGAACGCGGTACCCGCCGGAACGTCGGTCAACGTGAAGACGAGCGCGTCTTGGAACAACATCGTGCAAGCGTCCGGAAGAATCTCCGTCACTTCCACGTGGACGCTCTCCGCCGCCGCAATCGTTTCGTTCACGGTCAGCCGCAGCACGACTTCGAAAACATCGTCCGCTTGAACCCATTTCGGAACGATGCGCGCCAGATCGAGCTGATCCGTATGAAGCAGCGTCGTCGCCTCGTGCCGATGCCCGCGTCCGATCCCGACCGGCGCCTTGGGCGCGATGTCCGTGAGGGCGAACTTGTATCCTTCCCGAATCCGGTTCGGCTCGCAATCTTCTTTGCAGGACGGGGCGTTCACGAGCACCGGCATCGGTTCCCTGGGGCACTCTTCATACTGAAGAACCAGATAAAGCAGCTTCGATTCCTCCGCCTCCGAAGGATACGCGTGCAATCGGCGAAGATCGACCCGTTCGGCATCGTCGACGACGATTTCGCGGCCGATCTCGTCCAACGCGACACCGGAGCCGACCTCGAGCACATGGTTGCCGACGTCTTGCGCTTCTTGAACGTTCAGCCCCCATACGATGCCATGACCATGGATCAGGCGGTTCAGCAAATACCGCTTTTGGTTGAAATACGTTTGTTCCTCTTTGAAATCGCGGCTCGTCAGCAACTTTCCGTAAAAATAATGGTTACGCTCGAACACCAGGGACATCCTCGGACCTCCTCGTTCTTAATCAAGCAGCGTGCTGCCCACCTCGTTCGCCTCATGGGTCGCGGCAATGGCCCACCAGCGAAGCGTGTTGATCTCGGATCTCATCTCGCGATTGTCGGTGATGCGGAAGCGCAATATCTTCTCCGTTCGAAAATAAGTCGCGATGACTTCGATGTCGTTGCGATTCGTAAAGGTAAGCACGCTTCGCGCCTCATGCATGCCGTAATAGATAAGCGGATCGTCCAGATCGAGCGTGATCGCATCCGACACGAATACCGACCCGCGAGCGCCTTTCTTGAATACGACGGTTCCCGAGTATACTTGCATGCCATGCGAAGCGCGGATCCGCACCGCATCTTCGTCGAGCTTCTCCACGGTCAGCCCTTCTCCGATCCCGATCTTCGAAGCCAGAGCCTTGTCTTTCCCGTCATTATAGATAATCGCGACTTTCTGCGCATCGGCGAGCGTGCCGAAAAGGCCGGTGACCTCAATCGGATCGCTTCCCCCCTGTTGATGGGTTAATGCGTGCAAGGGAAGCTTGCCGAACCGATCCTCGTCGCAGCTCAATCGCTGGTGAAGATAGGCGTTGCCGTACACGTACATCCGATCGGAACCGTCGAGATTCGTGATGACGCCCTGCGCGTTCACCGACAGCGTCGCGATTAAGACGGCGGAAGGGACGACAGCTTCATCAAGCAGCGCCATATCGCGCTCCATCAGCTGCTGCCGATACAGATACGGCGATAGGATTTCCACGTGGGTTGGTTCGAGTGTCCAAGCCTCCTCGCTGCCAACCGTCACGGTTCCCGTAATCGCATAATTTCCGCCGCTCTCGCTTGTCTCTACCCGTACCGTATATCGCTTCTCGAGTCGACTCCCTTTGGCCATTCCCTGGTCGAGCGCAAACGCCGGGTCATCGGAATGAATCATCGCAAGCGGAAACGTTGTCCGATCGGCGATCAGGTATCGCGGGCTCCCGTCGATCTTGCGCTGCGTGGTCAACGTTAGCGCAACCTCGAACACTTCGCCGGGCCGAACCGCCGACGGAGCGGATCGTTCGATCGTCACGTTCGCATCTTGGAAAATGACCCGGGTATCCCGCATGAGCGAGCACACGCCTTCGCCGGCATCCGGAGCCGCCGCGGATACGGACAGCGAGAACCCTTCCAGAATCTTGTTCGCTTCGCACGCCTCGCAGCAGCAGGATGCCACGTGCGCCTTCGGATGCATTCGCTCGCGCGCGCACTCTTCATAATGCAGCAGCAAATATAGCGTTTTGCCCCCGTTTGTCTCGGCGGGGTATCCGTTTAATTTCGAGATGTCCGTTAATTGATCGTAATCTCGGCTGACGACGATTTCTCTGCCGCAGCCGTCGATGGCGACGCCCGCTCGAATAAGAAGGCCGCGATTGTCCGCGCTTGCGCTCAAGGCCTCCGCTTGAAGGCCGTACGCGATGCCGCACCCGTGGACGAGCCGGTTCAGCATATGTCTTTTCTCGTTCAAATAGCTTTGTTCGGTCTGAAAATCGCGCACCGTCATCAGCTTGCCGCTATAATAACGATTCCTCTCGAAAGGGTGCAGATGAACTGGGGCCATGCGTCCCATCCCTCCTTGGTTCTGTTAGGCGAGCGCCGTAAAGTCGGCTTTTAACGAAGCGCTTCCGACTTGGCCGTAAGGCGTCGGATTCCGAAGCGCGGCATCGCGCGGAATTACGCCCGTCCCGAGTCTCGGTTCCGGTTCGGTCAGGCTGCTGTTGATCCCAACGTAGGTGTGCATATCGAGATAGATATAGGACTGCAGATGAAGGACGCCGCCGTTCGTATGCGCCGGTTTCTCCGCGTCCACGATTCGCTTCACCGTCGTGAATTCGCCGTCCGTTCGAATCTGCTCGGGCTTCAGGAGAACGCAGAAGCTGTAGGGATCCGTTCCGAATAAGCGTTCCAGCAAAGCGGCGATCTCCGGATCTTCCGCGGATCGGATCCGATATTGTTCGACGATAATCGGCCGTATGCCGGTAAACAACCGGATGAGATCCTCCATTCCATCCCGGGTTCCGCGCTTGCCGTACAGCGCCGGAATGGCGTGAACCAGCTGCCGCAGCTTATCCTCCGGCCAATGCTCGTCATAGGCGATCGCCAGCCACGAGGCCAGCCATCGCAAGTAATCGCCGCCGACGCTGTCCGCGTCGAACCAGCGGGCGATCCCGTCGATCTGCCGTTCGGAGCTCGTCATCATCGCTTCGAAGATCGACAAATACCGTTCCAGGAAATCCCGGCTATTCTCCTCTTCTTGGTACACCGCGGGCAAGTAGCGCAAATAGGAAGCGCGCGGAAAGACGGCTTGAACGCTTCGGATGCGAGGGGATTCGTTTTCGCTTCCGACTAACGTGAGCTTGACCCAGAGAAATTGCTTGTTGCTTCGCGGAATCAGCATCTGCTTCGGGTTGAATTGCGGCTCGGACCAATCCGTCCTCGCCTCGACGTTGTCGATTTCTTCGTCATCCGTTACGTACGACACTTCGATCTGCGTATTCATCGGCAGGTCTGCGTCCACAACCAGCTTATGCCACAACGATCTCGACTCGGTCTTGTCGAACGCCTTCGAATAATATGTGCCGACCGCGAGCGGATTGCCCGGTGCCCGGTACAGCGCTTCGGCCAGCAAAAACACCGTGATCGTGCCGGCTTCCCGGTCCAGGACGTACAGCCTCTTCTCGCCGTCTGCCCGAATGCGATCCGCGTTTCCTTGATACGCGGCCAGCGTTTCCAGCGGTTCGCCGTTCAGCGAGAGCTTGAAGATCGCCCGGTCGTCGCCTTGCCCGAGCGGCTTTCGGCTTTCGCCTAGGTAGAGGAAGCCCTGGCCATCGACGTCCATGGCAGAAGGGGATTGCAGCGGCGGAAGGGCGAAAGAAGAGGCTGGCTCGCCTTGCGCGAATGCCAGCATCTGCCGACCTTGCAGATCCAGCACGTACAGCGTGCCGTTCGCGGATACGGACACCGCGACGGGCTGTTTGCCGCCGAGCTCCGCGACCCCGATCTCGGCCCGGAATTTCCCGTGCTCATCGAATTGGAGGACGCGGCAGCGCTGAGCATCGAGCGCGAAAAGCAAGCCGTCGGCATCCGTTTCGATCTGATCCGGTTGGAAGCTTTGCCCTGCGGCAACGTTTAACGGCCTCCCGTCGGCATCTTCCCGATCGCCGACGCGCCAGGTAAGCTGCCCGTTCAGCTCCGCAAAATGCAACAGCCGATGGGCGCCGGCGCGATCCGCCACGATAATGCCGCCGCAAGCGTATGCGATGGAGGCCGGCGCCTTGCAGTAGCTCCGCAAACAGACGAATTCCTCGCAGCGGCCGTCGATCGAATCATAGCGATAGATCACGCTCGCGACCGCATCCAGTACGTAGAGCGTCCGGCATGGGCCGATCGCGAAATCGGCAAACGCGCAGCCGCGCGGGAAAGCCTCGGCTTCGATAACGGCCTCCTGCAAATAGCGGTTCATCGTGCGAAGCGACAATCGGTCTTGGCCGCGCGTTTCGACGTTGATCCGCAGCCCTTCCTCCCAGGCCGCGCGATGATTAATCGCGAGCGAGGTAAACTCGTTATCTTCATTGTTAGCCATGGCAACCTCCGCGCGGTTCGCAATCCGCTTCCGCGGTTATCGTGTCGATGCGATGGGCTTCGGAATAGACCAGACTGTGCGGCGGCAGGAAGACGCTGCCTTCCGCGTCTTGCCGAATCCCTTTCCCGGCAGCGCTCATGCGGACGCGACGCACGCAATCGACGCCCGGACTGCGCTTGATGACATCGTAAATTTCGGACGCGTAAATCGGCCGGCCGAAGGGCCAGCCCGTTCGGTCGCTGCCGCCGTTCAAGGGATGCAAATATTGAAGCAGCGCCTCGACCGCTTTTTGTCGCGTTGCCGCGGCATCGTATCCCGCTTGCACCTCGATCTCCGCCTCGACGGAAGCTTTCACGTAATCCGGCGCGACGACCCGCAGCTTTGTCGCGAGAAGACGATGCGGATGAAGATGCCGGCAAACCGTGCTTAGAAATCCTCCGCTCGGCACCGGATTCGCGTTCTCGCCGTAAGGGACGACGACGACCATGACGACGCCGGGGGCGGGATTGTCGTCCCGGTCTTGAAGCGGTATCGCTTTCGCGCGGGCAACCCTTAAACCCGGCGTGGACAACGCCAACGTTTCGTAATCTTCGGATGTGACCGCGCTGTGAGCGCTCTGCAGCTGTTTGCGCGTTCGCATTTGAGCTTGCTCAAGCGTTTCCTGCGGTGCACCGCCCGAGGCAGGTTGCCAATTGGTCAGCTCCAGCGCGTCAAGCGGCGAAGTCGGATCGGCCCATCGCGTAATGGCAGCGGCGCCCACGTTCCCCTTGACGCCCTCGGTGGTTTGATAACGCGCAGCCTTGATCGTGATGGCGTCCTTCGGGTGCGCCGGCCGAGGGATGGCGCCGTTCACCCCGTCTCCGAACAGGATCCGGCCCGAATCCGGCAGCAGCCTGTAATGTGTATCCGTCGGCTTCGAGGCATCCAGGCTATCGACGCGCTTCCATTCGACCCATTCGGAGCCCGCGCCTGATGGCTCTTCTACGAGGAGCCGCAAGGATTCCGGCAGGACGGGATACCGCGTCAGATCGAAATACTGCTCGGGCAGTCCGTTCGAGCTGCCGACAGGCTCATCCTTCACCGACTCGCGCTGGACGACGGGAACCGTATTCAGCAGCACGCGCTCGAGCTTTGGCGGGAGTTCATACCCCGCCTGCTTCACCGTCGCGCGAATCCAATAGAGCTCCTCGCCGATCGTGCCGACTTTGCGGGCAAGCGCATCGTCCGGCGCGGTGAACATCACGCTGCCGCTGAACGTCAGCCTCAACGTTTCGTCCGCTTCCAGGGCAAGCGGCAACCAGGACCCGCCGCCGGCTCCGGAATAATAGTCCCACTCAAGATCGGCGGATGGCTGAATCCAAAGACACCGATCGTCTGCCGCAACCGGGTTTCTGGCAACGGGGTAACGGTCGTATAATTCGAATTCGATCGGAACTCGCGCGCCGGCTGGGAACGGCCGGTCGAATCCGAGATACAGCCTGCTGCCCGCTTCCGCCTTCGTCCCGAACGCGGCAAAATGCAGGCCATGGCGTACGTTCGCCTCGGAATAATCGGCGACCCCCGTCGGCAGGATGCTGACGATTTTACGCAGCTTTACGGCGGTCGCCAGCAGCGTCTCCTCCGTCTCGAACGTCACATCCCCTTCGCGCGTCGTGACGGGGGTATGGGCGGGAATGAGCACGGAAGCATCGCTGCCGGCTCGGTGCGAGACCGTGATTTGCGCCGAAGCGGCTTTCGCGGCCGACGGTTTCTGACCGAGCAGCTTCAGAAACTTCAGTTCGTTGTCGCCGCGGATTTGATCCAAGTAATAGTGCTGTTGCTCCGTCAGCCAAGCAAACAGCTCGATGAACGTGATGCCGGGGTCATGGGCGTTATGATCCGTCCAGACGGGGGCTAGCGGCGGTATTCGCTTCTTCGCGTCTTCTACGAGCTGCGCGTACGTTCGATCATCCAACTTCGGCAATGGCAACACGATCTCGCCCTCCTCCTCATCCTAAGAACTTATCGCCAAACCGGAGACGACCAGCTTGTGCTCCCCGCTATAGATCAGCATGTATGGCACGGAACGAATGGCTGCGGACGTGTTCGGCGTCACGTGAATCGTCGTTCCGCTCGCCGGATCGCGGATCGTCATCGCAAGCCCCTCGACGTGATCGACGTTCCGGTCCGCTTCGAAGAGCGAATACAATTCGCCCAGACACGGCAATTCGCCGAAATCCCAGCCGCGTCCGTCCTTCCCGCCCGTCAGCGGGTGCAAATACGCGGTTAGGTTCCGGTACGCTTCCGTTTCCGCCGCCGGCATCGCGTCGAACGAGCTGGCGATCAGCTCGGCGGATACGGACACTTCCGCGTACACGGGTCCGAAAACCTTGATATGTCTCGGATAGGCGGCGACGTTCGCGGCGCGGCTTCTCAAATACGCTTCGGCTTGCTGCCTTAACGGCGGCGCGGGCACGGGCTTCGCGTCGCTGCTCTGCGGCACGATCAGGACGGTGACCCACCCCGTCTCCCGTTCGCCCTTGTCGTTGAAGTTCGGCAGACACTTTGCCCTGGCAATGCCGCGGGACGCTTCGAGCGCCAGCTGCTCGTAATCGGCGGCGGTAACCGCGCGGTTTCGGGTTCTGATCTTGAGCGGCCCGCGTTCCAATGCATGGCTAAGCGGCTCCGTGTCATAACCGCAATCGTACGCATAAGGATTGTTCGGGCGATCGAGGTACGCGATCGAAGTTCGCATGATGCCGAGCTCGCCCGCGCCGATATTCCCGGCGCTTCCTCCGCCCGCTTGATAATCGGCGGCAATGTTGTCCGAGCCGACCGGCGGTACTTTGCCATGGATGCCGTTGCCGAATTGCACCGTGCCGAACGTCCGGTCAATCTCGTAGTGGCGGCTGTCCTCGCCCGATTCCGATAGGTTATCGACCGCCGTCCACCCCACCCAGAACGCCGTCGTCACTCCGGCATCGTCTTTCTCCTCGCGCACGCGGACGTTGCGATTTGCCCGGAGCGCGGCCTGCTCCTCATCCGATAAAGCACCGAGCTCGTTGACGAATACTTGCTCGTCCAGCACCGGAAATTTGGCAAGCGCGTACGAGGACCCGGCAAGTCCCTGGCCGGAGCCGAGAATCTCGCCGATGATGCTCTCCGATTGGGACGCCATCGTCGTATTGAGGAAGATTCCGTTCAAGAGCGGCGACGGGACTCGCCGTCCGCCGGCTGTCGAGGAGAACCGCGGGTCGAACAGCGCGAATTGGCCGCAAGGCTCAGGGCTATCGCAACCGCAGCCGCATGTGTCGTCGTTCTTCACGCGTGCGGAATGACGCCGGCCGCTAGATTGGCTAAGCCCGTCCTTCTGCGGTTCAATCGGCCGGAATCGATCTTCGGCGTCGATCGCGCGCAGCCAATACAACGAAGTCCCGAACAGCGAATCGGGCACGGCGAAGTCCGGCGCGCCGACGAATTCCACGCATCCGCTCTGCGTCAGATGGCGCGTGCCGTCCCGCACGTCCAATCTCGTCCACCCCTTCTTTCCGCCGCTTACCCGGTAATACTCCCACTCCAGCCGCGGAAAATCGGCTTCGCTGTATTCCTGATCCTGCACGCGAAAATAGACGCTGACCGGCCCCTTGAGCGGAGGCGTATCGAATCCGAGATAAAGCGCGGGATGCGCGTCGGCGAGCCGGTAAAAGGGCTGAATCGGCCGACCACCCGGCCCGATCTCGGAGGTGCGGTCGCGGTACTCCAGATTGTTACAGGTCACGATTCGTTCGGCGCGCTCGCTCTGAATCGCGTAGGTGATGTTCAAATCGCTGATTCGGGGGACATAGAATCGGGGCACAAGCGCCCTGCCGACAATCGCTTCTTTGCCGTAATGGCCGCCGGCTATCTTGCACCGGATCCAATAGCCCGGTTGCCCTTGTACGACCGTCTCGGACATCGCGCTCGGAATCGTAAAGGTCAGCGTAACGGGTCTGCCGGACTCCCCCGTCTCGTCAGCCGTGATCGGGAAATCTTCGTTGAGGTTCCCTATACGCATCCAGCCTTGCCCGTTCCAATATTCCCAAGAGAGCTGCGCGGTTATGACCTTTTCCCCTGCTGTTGCGGCTGTTGCGATTGCGGGCGTATCTCTAGTCGGCAGCCAGTCGGTTTCGTGCTTCAACGTGAAGCTGAGCGTAATTGTCGCTCCTTTTTTGGAGAAGGCTTCTTTGCTGGACACGTAAAACGCATCGTACAACCGGGGCGTCAGCCCGAACGGATAATAGTCGTTTTTCCCGACATCCTGCGGAACGTTGTTCGCAAACGCCATGTCGGGATGCGGCAGCACATTGGACATCGTTATCGCGAGCGTACCGAACTGAACGAGCTCGGCGTCCTTGATTCGATTCGGCTGTACGATCGCGCGAATCCAACGGTTGTGAAGTCCGTTTACCGCCGTTTCGGCGATGCCGGTCCACGCTCCCGTATCCAGATGGATACGCCCCTCCTCGATCAGCGCTTTCGCGAACGTGCTCCAACCGTCTTCCGTGCCGTATTGCCATAGCACGGTTTGGGATTGCGCCAAGCGCGCAAGCTGACGCGCGGCACCGGCATGGGTTTCGGAGAAATCCAGCACGATCACCGATTGGGAAGTCATGTTGAACAAATCGGCATGGCCGATGTACAACGCATGCGTTTGCAAGTCCGATTCCGAGAATAGCTCGAACGGGTCCCCGGAATGCGCGCCAAGAAGCGCCGAATCGGCTTGGGCAAGCCGATCTTGCTTGGGGTAATAGGTCATGGCTTGCATCAATTTGGCGGGCGTTGCCACGATCGTCCGTTCCGTCTCGAACACGAACGGCTTCCCTCCGCCCGTCGGTTGCGCGGCGACTTGCGTACGTGAAGGAACCGTAACGGGATCGATGGCGCCCGAGCTAAGCGCGAACGTTACCGGTCCTCTCGCCTGACTGGCCGGGAGCAGCTTGATTCCGAGCCGATTCAGGAAAGCGATGAAGTTCTTGTCCGGCACCCGATTGAGACGTTCCAAGATTCCGCCATACATCCGGGCGAAGATATCCATCACCGCGGTACCGGTATCCCGGTCCGAATCCGGCGTCCATTCGGGCGCGAAGAACGGAGCCAGTTCCCGCATTTCCTTGAAGATCGCGTTCAAATCCCTTGCATCGATTAACGGAGCTTTCATGGCTTCACCACCGGACGGAAGTCATTCAACCTTCTCTCAAGTAAAACGGATACACGAGGTTGCCAGGCTGATTCGTGGCGCGCACCACATACTGGATGTCGATCAGGAGTTTCCCGAACGAAATCTCGACCGGATCCTGCGACACGGCCACCTTCGTCACCGCGATGCGGGATTCCCAGCGCGCAAGCGCATCGCGCACGCTGGATTCCATCAATCCGATCGTCGCCGTATTCAGCGAAGCAAACACGTAATCGTGAATGCCGCAGCCGAAATCCGGACGCATGACGCGTTCGCCTTTGACCGTAAACAAAAGAATGCGGATCGCCTGTTCGATGTCCTGCTCATGGGAAGACATGGCGATGGCGCCCGATGAACCGTTCACGTTAACGGGGAAGCGCCAGCCGACGCCTAGAAAATCGTTTGCCATACTCGAACTCCCCCTTATCCAATCATCACGTTCTGCGCTCCGGACAAGATCGCGTTCGGAGGGCCTCCTTCTACGATCGAATCCCCAAGCCGGGCAGCCGGCACCCTATTGATGAATACCGTTGCGCTCCCCATCGCGACGACGCCGCCGCCATGCGGATTCGGAGTGGCAAGCGGGCACGCGTGCGCGTCCGACGCCGCACGCCATGCGGGCATTCCTCCGATGAGCACGTTCACGCTTCCCGGTCCCGGTCCGAGCGGCGATCCGTGACTCGTCATGTCTCCCACTCTCGCTGCCGGCGGCATCGGACTCACTCCCCCATAACTCGTTCTCGTCGTTAATTGATTTGCACCATAGCGCCTTGAATCGTAACCGTCGCCCCTGCCTTGATCGTCAGCATGGCATCCGCGTCGATCTCGATCGTCTTCGATTTCAAGACCAGCTTCAAGCCGCTTTCCATCTGAATCTCGTTCTTGACCGAGTCGATCACGATTTTGTTGGCGCCCGTATGATCGACAATCTCGATTTTCTCGGACCCGGACGTATCGTCCATGACGATCCGATGACCCGCTTTCGTCCGCAGCGTCACCTTCTCATGGCCTTTCTTGTCGTCGAATTCGAGCTCGTGACCGCTTCGGGACTTGATTTTGCGTATATTGTTCCGTCCGTCCGCGTTCGTGCCCGGCGGGATGTCCTTGCCGTTCCAGAAGGCGCCGATCACGTAAGGGTGGTCGATATTGCCCATCTCGAACGCGACGAGCACTTCGTCTCCGACTTCCGGGATAAAATAGCAGCCTCGGTCCTTGCCGGCCATGAGCGTCGCCACTCTTGCCCAATGGCTTTCGTCCTCGCAGCCGCGCCAGGGGAATCGGAGCTTTACGCGTCCCATATGGTCGGGATCTTGGTTGTTCGTGACGATCGCGTTGGCGACGCCCTGCACTTGCTCTCCGTTCCGGTCTCCGGGCTGCATCAGATCCAGCAAACTCATAACGCATTCTCCTTGACATGGAAAGTCGTCGCATAACCTGAGCCGCCTATCGTATGGGTGCTCTTCTCGACGTAATACGCTTTGCTGAACCGCTTGCCGAGACCGGCCAATTCGATTCGCTTGCCCGGCTGAATGTCCGGTATGCCGATCGACTCCGCGCTGCCTTTGATCAACCCTTCCGCGTGCTGGTTCAGAATCGATCGCGCGAGCTGATCGGCTTCCTGCTGCGAGAAGACGGGATAGCGCGCGTTCTCGCTGATTTTGGCGGAGGAAGAGGAAGCGACGAGCTCTCCGCCGCTTTTCTCCTTGGGGCGGGACTGCTTGCCCGCTTCGTCTCCGACGCGCGCCGTCCCCACGATTTCGCTTTTGGTTCCGGGATCCCAGCCCCGTACTTCGACTTCTTGCACTTGTCCGGCGAAGTTGAGCTCCGGCTGGAAGCTGATCAGCGTCTTGCGCCATTCGAGCTTCGCGACGGGTGCGCTGTCCAATGCCGGCGCGCGGAACGTCAGCGTATCCCCGAACACGAAAAACTCGAAGTAGTTTTTTTGCGCGAGCGATTGAATCAGCTGAAAATCGTTTTTTCCGGAGTCCTTGGTAATCTTCGGATAGGGCACTTTCGTGTCTTCGACATCGCTCTTCAGTCCGTATTCCGACGCGAGCGCGGCGACGACGTCGCTGTGCTTCATCGTGTTCCAGGACCGCGGCTCCTTCTTCTGCATGAGCCGGTTCGAGAGATCCAATCCGCTCACTTCCAGCTGCGGCGAGCCGCCCGATGGGAATTTGACCGTCATGGAAGTGACCATGCCCACGAGCATGAGCTTAAGCTTGCCGGCGTAGCCCATTCGAATCGTCAGACGTTTGGTCGCAGGCAAGAACAGGTCCATCCACTTGATATCGCCCGCGATCGCATCGAACGCATGATCAATAGTGAACGAGAAATGATCCGCTTCTTCAAGCGATTGATCGACGGTCACGCCGGAGATGATCATGCCTTCCCGAATCAAGCTTCGGCCTTCGATCTCGATCTCGAATGCCGGCGCGTAAAAATGGCCGTAAGCGTTGTCCAACTGCGCGAAATCCATGCGATCACTCCAACGGAGGTACGGTTATCGGTTGTCCCGGCGTCAATCGGCGAGGGTTCGCGATGTTGTTCGCTTGGGCGATCTCTCGCCATCTGCCGGGGTCGCCGTATTGCTGCTGCGCGATGGCGGACAACGACGTGCCGGCGTTCGCCGTCACTTGTCTCGTCTGACCGGTCGCGGTACTTGGGGACAATTGTTCTTGAATCGTCTTGTATTCCTTGAACGACACGTTGAGCGTCGCGCGCACCGGGATGCCCGAATCGACAAACATCGTGAATTTCTGGGACACTTTCTCGATGACGCCCTTGAACTCGAGCTTCCCCCAGATAAACGCGCAGACCGGCGGCGCGCGCAGGAGACCGTCGATGTCGAGCAGATCGGTCACTTGACTCGTGTAGGCGCGTACGTCTTCGCCTCGTTCGTAACTGTCGAAAAACAGATCCATCGTCAGCGTCCGCGCGTTCCCGCTCACGAACTGCGTCGCGGGTACGGATAGGCCCGGAATCGAGACGGATTGGTATTGGTTGCCCTTCTCGATCGAATATTCGCTGGGATTGAACAGCACTCTGACCGGTTGTCCGCGATGTCCGCCCTGTTCGTCCAGCGGCTGAATGAGCGCTTTCTCCAAAGCCATGGGCGCCTCCCGGAACTTGGCTTATAAGCCTTTTCTTTGTCGTTCGATGCGCAGCTTCCGCTCGATCGCTTGATACACGTCGTCGGTTAACCGCTTCATGTCGAGGGAAGGCGCGGCCGTCACGGGTGGCGCAGGCGCAATAGGCGGCGCGGCATGGTTCAGGGCTTCTTCGCGACGAGGCGGCGAGTTGACCGGTGCCGCGTTGGGCGTCGGACTGGCGTGCAGCAAGGTGACGGAACGAGCCGCGCGATACGTGCTTGATGATTGCGCATGCGTAAGACGCTGCGGATGCGAGATGCCTGCGGTTGAAGGCGCGTCCTTCGGCGGCGACGCAGACGCATGAACCCAGGAGGCTGCCATCGGAACGGTCTTCGGCGGTTGCTGCGCCAATTGGAATCGATAATTCCGTATGAAGGTCGGGTGATGAACCATAGAGCCGAGGCGCATGACACGTTGGGATGCGAGAAACGTCTGCTTGACGTGCAGATGCAGGGGAGCAGGATTCGGATCGCGCTCTTTTCGCGCTTCCCGATCGATCCGCGACAAGCGATGATGCTCCTGCACCGCCTGTCGTAAAATGCTCATCCGCTCGTGATGGGCATATCGTCGGTAGGCATGCGTATGATCCGCGTGCCGGATGGTCTTTGGATGCCAAGCGTTCACGAACAACCGCACCTCGATCGGCCGGACGATCGTCAGCCGCTCGCGTCGTTCCATGAACCTCTCCCGCAGGACGTGAACGGCGCGGGCGGGAGACGCGGCGGCAAGGTACACCAATGAGGCGCGTCCCTTCGTCTGCCGAGCCGCAAGGCCGTACTTGGTTAGGATGCGCTCGGCGAATTGAAGCGGCGTCGTCGTCATCCGTCATCCGTCCTTGCTGAAGCCGTTATGCACGAGCTCGATCGATTCGAAGGCGACGCTGCCGCTGTCGGACTTCAGATCCGGCCCGGTCCACTTGACCGGAAGCGCCTCCGTGAAATTCCAGCGCCATTGCTCCCCGCCCGCCGCATCGACCAAGATGACAGAGCCGCTTCTGCGCGTAATTCGGCCGTTCTTCGTATCTTGGAACCACGTCCACAGCGTGTCGGAGTTCGTCAGCCCTCGTTTGATCGTCAAGCTGGGCACTTTCGACGCCTTCACGAACTTATGGACGTAGCCGTTGACGCCGCCTTCGCGATAGTCCTCGGTCTCCAGCTCCGCTTGCACGCCGGACACCTCGGAGAAGCCGCCGACGACGAGCCCCTCAAGCTCGATCTGAAACCGAAAGTTCATCAGTGGATCCCTTCGTATCGCCGTGGGCATCCCGAATCCCTCCTATAGCTTGAATACGTTGTCCGGCGTCTGATTCAGCTTCCGGTGAATGCCCGAGATTTCCTCGCAGAAGCGGACTCTCTCCCGATGCTCCAATTGCATGATTTCCGAATGCGGCCAATGAAAATAGTAGGCGAGAAAGGCTATCTCCTCGTAAAGCTTATCCAGAGGGTAGCCGCTTAAGCTTCCCCCGGCGCCAATACCTCGACGGCGAACTTATGTTCGCAGCGCGGGCATTCGGCTTCGACGCCCGTGGAGCCGCTCTCGTTGATCTGCCGGTAAAGCTGCTGCAAATACGCCAGATCGGTGGAAAACAAGCCTTCCACGACGCCGGGATTGATCGCCTGCACCTCTCCCAGCTTCGTCACGACTCTGGAGAGCAGGATAATCGTGAGATAAGCGGGATTTTGCTGAACTCTAGGGTCCTTCAGCGGCAAAATCTCATCGGCCGCGGTCGCAAGCCGCATGATGCCCTCGCGGTGCAGATTGCCGTGCCTGTCTACGTAGCCTTTGGGCAGCGTGAATTCGAATTCGGTGACGAATGCCATTCGGATGCCTCCTGATCGATTCGATGGTTTAGCTGACGCGGTTCATGCCTTCGTGAACGATTTCGAGCGATTCGATGGCGATATCGTTGCCTTTGGCGCTGAAATCCGGGGCATCGTATTTGGTCGGCCACGCGCCGGCGAAATCCCAGCGGCCCTTGTCGTTGCCGGCTTCGTCGACGACGATGACGGACATGTTGCGGCGCTGGATGCTGCCGGCAATCGCTTCCTTGTGCCAGTTGTACAAGTCGAGCGAATCCGTCTGGCCCCATTTGAGCGTAATGTTGCCGTACTTGGTCAAGCCGGGCAGTTTGCGAGGGCTCGTCGGGTCCGTCCCTTCCCGGTATTCGATGACGTCGATGGTCGAGTCGAAGCCGCTCGCGTCGCTGAAGCCCGCCTGCTGGATGCCGTCGATCTCGACGCGGAACCGGAAGTTGCGGAATGGATCTTTACGCTGGCCTGTTGGCATTCTGGATATCCTCCTCTATGACTCGGGTTCACCGGCTTAAGCCTGGTTAATGTCGGTGCCGGAAGCGACTTGCGCGATGCGGAAGATGACGAATTCCGCCGGCTTCACCGGCGCGACGCCGATGAGCGCGATCATTCTGCCGTTGTCGATATCGTCTTGCGTCATCGTCGACCTGTCGACCTGAACGAAGAACGCTTGGTCTTGCATCGCGCCCATGAGCGCCCCGTCCCGCCAGACGCGGGTCAGGAATTCGTTGATCGTGCGCCGGACTCGCGCCCACAGCTTCGCGTCGTTCGGTTCGAACACGACCCACTGCGTGCTCTCGTCGATCGATTCTTCCAAATAGTTAAACAGTCTTCGCACGTTGATATATTTCCAGGAAGGATCGCTGGACGTCGTGCGGGCTCCCCAGACGCGAATGCCGCGGCCCGGGAATTGGCGGATGACGTTGACGCCAAGCGGATTGAGCGTTTCTTGTTCCGCCATCGTAATCTGGAATTCCAGGTCGATCGCGCCGCGCACGATCTCGTTGGCAGGCGCTTTGTGAACGCCGCGCTCGGCGTCCGATCTGGCGTAGATGCCCGCGACATGCCCTCCCGGCGGCACTTCGATCGTATTGCCGCTTGTCGGATGCACGATCTTGATCCAAGGATAGTAGTACGCGGCGAACATCGAATCGTACGTAGCCTTGCGAGGATCGACCGCTCGGATGTCCGCGGCGCCGGGTTTGGAGTCGATGATCACGACGCGGTCTCTCAAGTTCTCGCACTGATTGATCATTTCGGTCGTCAGTCCCGCGATTTCTTCCGAGTAAGGGGCATGCAGAATCGAGATGTCGTCGATATCGGCGATCGCCGTCAAGCCCTTCCTGCCGGGCTTTGGCGTCGCGGAACGGACATAGTCGTACAGCGCAAGGCTCGAATTCGGATTCGTGATTCGGTAGTCGGAATTCGCATCCGGAGCGGGGTCAAAGTCAACGTCGAACGTCACCGAATTGGAATCTTTATCGTAAGCCTTGATCGAATATTGCTTATCCTTGCCTGCGCCCTCCACGATCTCCAGCACCATGCCGACCAAATCACCATCGACGGCGGCTGCCGTATCCGCGAGTTTAATGGTCTTGTCAGCCGCGTTTACCTCTTTCGGTTTGCCTTCGTCTACGATGCCTTTGAAATCCAAGCCGCCGGACAAGCAGGCCGGTTTATTCTTCTCTTTATTTTCTACCTCGGGCAATGCCCCGGTGTCGCCGTCCTCGACCGAAATCGTAATCAGAGCGGAAATCCCGTTGACTTTGATGCCATAGAAATCCGGCGACGAGGCGTCGACCGAAACGTTGTCGAACGATTCCGTTACGGCGGGCTGGGGCGATTTTTTGGGATCTGCGATCGTCTCGCCAAGCTTGCCGTCTTCCGGAAGGGCGCCTTTCCAGTAGTACACGCTAATCTTGAATGCTTCCTTTTTCAGAGACGCTTTCGACACCGCGACGGCAATCCGATTGCCCCATTCGCCTTCGCCTACGGCGGATACGGTCATGACGGCTTTGTCGTCTTCGTCTATCAGTTTCCGGGTTGCCGAGACGGCGCTCGCTTTGGTGATCCGCGCGATATAGCAGCGTTTGCCCCCGTTATCGAAGAACCCTTTCACCGTATGCGGCAAGTACGGCTTATCGCCGAGCACTCCGCCGTACACGCGCTGAAACTGCAGCCAGCTCGTGATGAATCTCGGCGTCGTCGGACCGCGTTCGGTCTGGCCGAGAAATCCAGCCGTGCTCGTGGACACTCCTTCGATCGGTTTCCCTCCGAGTTCGATCTCTTCCACATACACGCCGGGAGCGAAATATTGCGGCATCTTCTCTTGCCTCCTTATCGTTCTGCGCTTGAACTATCGTCAAGCGTCATCGTCTTCTTGCGCGATCACGTTCATAGGCGCGGCGAATTTGAAGATTCTCGTATCTACCGTTCTCGCCGGCGAAGGCGCCGCAGGCTCCGGCAAAATGATGAGCGGCGATACGACGTAACAAACCGACGGGCGCAAGTTATTATCCGAGAAGGCCGTCCAGATGTCGGATAGCTCCGGTACGGGTACCGGATCGAGCGTGACGCGCAATTCCTGCTCGCTGCCGGTCAAGCTCCCTTGCAGCGCTGCGCCTCCAAGCGAAGCGTGATTGTGCAAGACGCTCATCGCCCTGCCAAGCAGCTGATGCTCTTCAAGCGTCCGCTCCGTCAAGTTCTGCGCGGCCGAGTACGCCGTCAGCATGTAATGCAGATCCAATACGAGCGGGGGCAGCTTGTAGGCCGCGGTCGTCGGAAGCATGCCGTTCTGATAGCGCATGTACGGATTTTCAAGGATGTTGTACAAGAATAACGTTAAGCGGATGTTCGAAGCGACGATTTCCGCGGGTGAATGCAGCACGATCTGATTGGCGTTCGGTACCATGTCCTTCATCCCGTCCTGCAGCAGCAGGAGCAGCGTGCGCCCGACATCCGCGATTCCGTTGGAGCTCACGGTCCGCTCCCTCCCAATAAGGCGTAATAAGCGCCGAAATCTTCCTTGGACGTCAGCTTGCCCGTCTTGTCCATCTCTCGCTTGACGGAAGGGATCAGATGCTCCATTCCGATGGGCCGGCCTTCCTTCGCCGCAAGAAACGCGGCGGACAAGACGACGTTCTTGATATGACCGCCCGAAATGTGAAATTGACGGGCCAGGAACCCGTAATCGATGCTCTCGTGCCTCGGAGCCTCATCCGGGAACATCGCTTTCCATATCTCGCGGCGCTGGCTGTCGTCCGGAATCGGAAATTCAATGCTGTATTGCATGCGGCGGATGAAAGCGGCGTCCATGTTGTGGAGGAGATTCGTCGCTAGAATGGTGATCCCGTCGTATTCTTCCATCTGCTGCAGCAAGAACGCGATCTCCGTATTCGCATGTCGATCCAGCGCGTCCTTCGCTTCGGTTCGTTTGCCGAACAGCGCATCCGCTTCATCGAAGAACAGCATGGCGCGGCTATCCTCGGCGCCTTGGAAGACGGCGTGCAAGTTTTTCTCGGTTTCGCCGATATATTTGCTGACCACTTGAGCGAGATTGATCCGATAGAGGTCGAGCTCCAGCTCGTTCGCGATCACTTCGGCCGCCATCGTTTTCCCCGTGCCCGGCGGACCGTGCAGCAGAATATTGAGGCCTACGCCCCGAGACAATTTCTTCCGAAACCCCCATTCTCCATGAACGACGCTGCGGTACTTCACTTGATCGATGATTTCTTGCAGGCGTTTGATTTGATCCGGAGGCAGTATGAGGTCGCGCAGCGTTCCGACCGGCGTCAATGGATCGGCAAGCCGATCGAGTGCATGTTCCGGCTGCGCGCAACAGGAGGCTTGCAAGTCCTTCATGCTGACTCGTGCCTGAACCGGATCGCGCCATATCGCCAGATTGCGGGCCATCGTCATCGCGTTTTGGATGCGTCCGGGGGTGAAGCGGAATTTGTCCGCGACGGCAGCCAAATCCACGCGTTCCTCCATCGGAACAGGTGCGGCCAGTCTGTTCCATAGCTCTCGTCGCAGCTCGGGACCGGGCAATTCGAACGCGACGTCAATAAGTCCTTCGTTGCCGCAGGCTTTCAAAGCCGGCCAAGCGCGGGTACCCAGCACGAAAATCAAGTTGGGAAACAGCTCCATCGCATCAAGAAATGCCGCGATTTCTTTCGAATGCCGGTCTGGGTGGGCAAAGAGCGAATCTGAATGGAGGAGGCATAAAGCAGCGGGGTGCAGATGCGCTTCTCGGCAAAGGAGGAACAAACATTCCGCGAACGTCATGGGGTGATCAAGCATTTTGGCGATATCTCCGATGAGCAGCGAAATCCCGAGTTCGCGGCATACGGCTTCCGCCGATCGCCGTTTCCAGGATCCGGTCTCGCCGGAGAAGACGAACATGAGCTTGCGATTCAAGGCTCCGCTCGGATCGAGCTGAGACCGGATCAGCTTCTGCATGCGGCCGAGGAGGTCTTCATGGAGCCATGCGATATCGGGATCGGGGAGCCCCTCCGCAAAATAAGCCGCCGTTCCCAGTCTTCCGTCCAGCTGCTCCATTCCGATGATATAGTTCGCGATTTGCGAATCCGCGCAGAGGCCGCGGGAGCCTAGATAAGGCGAAGAATCGGATGCATGGAGCCGGAGAAGCCGGAACTTCACCAGGTTTGCCGACGGGTCCAAGATCGCCTGCGCCAGCATCCGGCCGGGTCGGCGCGTCTGCAGCAGCTGCATCGCCAATTCGACGCTTGGCATGGTCCGAGCAGCATCGTGCTGCATATCGGCATACTGCTTCGCATAGTTCAGGTCCAATTCGGGCGCCAAGGCAATCATCAGCACCAACCGTTCGATTTCGGATAATCGGAAAAGCAGGGCCAAGCGCGGAAGCGCCAAATGAACGCCCGCGTGCTTGCTAAGCATCGTTCTGCGCAGCATCCGGGCTTCGAGGACATTGAAAGCTTGCCTTTGCGCGTCTTCTGACCCGACATGACCGGCGGATGGATCAGCCAGCAGCGCGGATGCCGATCCCGAGCGCAGCCGATGGATATGGATCATGTAGTCGAGACGCGTTAATTCGTCCTGAAGATACGCTTCATTGTCCGCATAAGGCGCTTCTGCAAGACTTGTCTGTTCGCTGGGTTGCAGTACGCGATCCATTGGGATACGGCTGGCCCCCTCTATGTATAGCTTCGTCCGGAAAGCGGCGTAACGCTTGAATCCAACCCTGAATAAACCTTGCCCGAGCGCAGCGCCAAATCCGCCCCAATCCCCGGCGTGAGCATCCCTTGACTGCGATTGGCCATCGCCGGGCTCTCCCGTATTTAGCTTATTTCATTATAATCCCATTGATGATACACTCTGTATGCCAACTTATTGGGGGTAGTTTTTTCGTTTGAGGAGGCGTTCAATGGTGAAGGTCAGCGGCCGCTATCAACGGGCAATGGTTCAAATTAAACGCTTGTGTTACTCCGGCTTGGACGACCGGCAATTGCGTAACGAAATCATCGGCCTCTTGCTTCCCATCATGCCTTCCGATCTTTGTTGCTTTCAAACGGTTGACCCTGCAACCGGGCTGATCACGTCCAATGTGCGGGGAGGGATTCACGATCACGCGGTGAGCGATGTCGAGCAGGTGTTTTTCGAGCACTTGTATTTCGAGGAGTACCTCCCTGCATACCGGCGCTTATTGCGTTCCGGCTGTCCGGTTAACCGCTTGTCGGAAGAAACGATGGGAAACCCCGATAAAGCTTACCGCCATCGCATGCTGTACGCCCCGATCGGTCTGGACGACGAAATTCGAGCCGTTCTGTACTCCGGCAAAAATATGTGGGGCACGATCGTGATGGCTCGCGGAAAAAACGCCGCTCCTTACTCCGAACAAGACGCATGGCTGCTGGCCAAGCTCGCTCCGCATATCGGGACAGGCTTTCGCACGGCCATGCAGCAACGGATAGCCGCTTTAGAATCGGCGGCTGCCTTGCAGGAGTTCGATATTCCCGGCCTGTTGATTTACGATCCCGCCGGGTTTATCGAGTCGTATACGGATGCCGCCGTCCATTGGATGAACGAATTAGGGGAACTCCATCCGGATTGGTGCCGCAAAGAACTTCCCGTATACATAACGCAGGTCGTAAGCGCCCTTCGAAAATCGCAAGCGATGTTGTCCGAGGATGACTTCGAGATCGTGCCGGAGATGGCTCGCTACGGGCGGAATGGACGCTGCGTCACCATCAAGGCCTATGAAATGCGCGCGGAAGACGATCGAAATCGGAAAATCGGGATTATTCTGGGTCCTGCCGTGCATCGCGATCTGATCCGATTTCAGACAGCCGCATATGGATTGACCGCGCAAGAGAAAGCAGTCGTTCACCTCGTGGCGAAAGGAAATAATTCATTGGAGATTTCTTCAAAACTAGCCATTTCGCCGTATACCGTGCAGGAGCACCTCAGCAATATTTTCGACAAGGTTGGGGTACGAAGCCGAAGAGAAGTCGTGAAGAAGATCTTTTTAGCCAATCTGATCGAAGGGTAAAACGGATCTAAATTAGAAATATGTCCCATAAGAGGGGTTTATGCCCGAACGCCGGACCGCAAACGCAAAGAAGCCGCGAGGAGATCCCGCGGCCCGTCAATGGTAGCTTAGCGCAAGTCCGCCGCCGAGAACCGAGCAGGAATCAGCGCTCCGTCCTTCATTCGGTACTCCGCTTTTATCGTCGCTACGTAGGTAGCGGGAGTGGCGAAAACGGACAGGTCGGACACGAGCCGGCCATGCTCGATCCGATAGTAGACGACCGCGCCTATGCCGGGTTTGTCAAACCACAAGCTCGCATCGTCGGCATCGTAGGTCCGCTCGATGGTCTTCCCGCCGATAGCCAGTTTAACTTCCACCTTGTCCTTGCTCCGATTGATCTCCGCCGCTTGCGTCGCTGCTCTTGCCGACACCGCCGGATCGGCCACCGGAATTTCGGTCAGACCCCGCCGAAGAACGTGGACCTCCGATTGCACGGACTCGGTTCCGGTGCCGATAATCAGCGCAACGACCGCTTCGTCCTCCCCGTCATCGTCCAAATCGGTCATCGTCACCGTCGGCGGATAGCTCGGGTCCGTGGATCCCGTCCAGTAGAATTCCTTGCGCTCGCCGCCCCAGTCCGCCAAGTAACGCTGATAGACGCCGCTTTCGGAACGGGCCGCTTGAATCGTCAAGCCGCCTTCCCGGTACAGCTCGGTCCAGTCGGTATGCTGTATATCCGGCGGATCGTAGTAGCCGATCGCTTTGCCCCGTATTGACGCCATGGCAAACGCGCCGTGCGATTGGCTATCGTTGAAGCTTCGCGACCATACGTCGCCCAGCAAATAATACTGCTCCGATCCCAGCTCGATCTCCTGATCCCTCGCGGAGCTGCGCTTCGCGTCCTTACGGCCTCCGTTCTCTTTGCCGTAGTTGGCTTCGAGCGGACGGCCGTCAATGTAGATGCGCCCTTTCGCGATGCGAATCGTTTCTCCCGGCAGCCCGATGACGCGCGCGATGTCATGCGGCTCCCGTGCCGCCTCCGGGTTCTCCGCGGCCGTCTCGTAATACACGATATCTCCGCGGGCGACCGGACGATCGGAGGACTCGGAGCGGGTCCGATAGTAATCCAGATCGACGACGACCGGGTCGCCGAGACCGAGATGAGCGCTCCGGGCCATGGCATCATTGACGATCGTATGGACGATTCGCTGAGAACCGAGCGAGGATACCGCCGGCAGTTCATCCGGAGTTGCGGGATCCGTAACCGGCGGCGTCCGGGATTCGAACACCCCGGCAAGTTTCTCGCTGGCTGCGCGCAGAAGTCCGGGCTCAACCTTCATCGCCGCCAGATAACCGACCGCCAACGCGGCCAATACGGCCAGCATGACTGCCGAACGGCGAAGGATGGGCTTTGCCGGTTTTTTCGAATTCGACGAGACGCTGGCTTCCAACCGGTCCCACATGCCGGCCGTAAACATCGGCTTGCGAAACGGCTTGCCCTTCAGCCTCTTCTCCCAATCCGGCTCAATGCTCATAGCGCTCGCTCCCTTCATGGCCGCCGATCTCCAGCAACCGCGACATTTTCCGCCTTGCCTTGAACAATCTGGACTTGACGGCGGATACGGTCAGTCCGAGCGTCCGCCCGATCTCTTCCATCGACAGCTCGTAGCGGGCGCGCAATATCAGCACTTCACGGTATTTGACGGGAAGCCGCAGCACCGTCGTCCATATATCGTCCGACATCAGGCTCCGCATGTACGTCTCCTCCGCGGATTCCGTCCTGCCGCCGGCCGGCTGCAGACCGACAAGCGTCATTTTCCGCATGAAGGCGGATCTGCGCCAGGTATACCAGCTGTTTCTGGCAATCGCCAGCAGCCAGGTCTTGACCGAGCTTTCGCCGCGATAGGAGGCCATCCCCCTGAACGCTTTAACGAACGTCTCTTGGGCCAGCTCATCGGCCGTATCCTTGTTCCCGGTCAAAAAGTAGGCGTAGCTCCACACGTCGTCTCCGTATTGCTCCATGATCCGCCGGAAATCGGCGGCGCTGAGCGAAGACGCGTATTTGAGCGTATCGCGATCCTCCGGCAAAACGTCCCCTCCCTTTTCCTCTCTACCTCTACCTAATAGACTGCGCAGCAGAATGAAAGTTGCCATTTTCCGGATAAACAAATAAAGCCTTCGCCCTTTGTGAAGTTGGGCTAAGGCTTTTGGCATTGACTGCCGAACGGTACTCGGTACTCCGTATATCGAACGCAAACGGTCCGGCAAGTCGATCCAGGACAGCATACAACCGCTTTTCTTCGCCACTCTCGACTCCCCTTCGGGCGAATGCCGAAGTGAAGCATGACATCAGTCTTCCCAGACGCTCGCATAGGCATAATTGCGAATCGTGCCGTGCCAGCGATACCAAGGCGAACCGCCTTCCTGCTGCGCATAGAACAGCGCCACTTCCGCCTCGGGATCAATGGCCGCGTAACAGCCGCGGGCGCCGTCCCAACCGAACTCGCCGTTTTGGCTTAACGCGTTGTTCTCCTCCCGGTCCACGAGCGTCCGTACCCCGAGCCCGTAACTGTACCCGCTCTTGCTCACGCCGCCGAATTCGGCGAAATCCCGCTGCGCCTGCGGACTTAAGCGCCGCGTCCTCATTTCGTTGACCGTCTCCTTCCGCAGGATGCGTTCGCCGTTCGGCGCCAACCCGTAATTGCACAGTGCCTCCGCGAACAGGATATAATCCCGTACGGTCGAGTACAATCCGCCCCCGCCGCTCTCGTAAGCCCGGCCCGGCTGCAGGTTGAAGGTCTCTCCTATGCTCGCGGCGGCATGCGTCTTCCCGTCGAAGTTGTTGTACAGCTTGCAGAACCGCTTCTCGTCCTTCAGAACGAACGACGTATCGCGCATGCCGATCCTGTCAAAGAGGTTCTCCTTTAAATACGTCCCGAACGTCTTGCCCGAAAGCACTTCGACTAACGCGCCCAGCACATCATGGCAGGCGCCGTATTTGAAACGGGTGCCCGGCTCGAAGAGCAACGGCTCCTTGGCAAGCGCCCGGATGACGTCCAGCGTTCGGCCTTCGCCGCCCGATGCCTGAATTACGCGGTCGGTCTCCGCGGTATCCCGCCGGTCGATCCCCGCGGACATGCTGAATAGATGCTCGATCGTGATCGGGTTCTGCGCGGAACGCAATTCCTCCGCCCCGTCTTCCCGCCTATGCCTCACGACCATGTCCTTGTATTCGGGCATATAGGCATGCAGCGGATCGCCGAGCTTGAACGCCCCGGCTTCGAATAACTGCAGGAGCGCCGTGCAAGTGATGACCTTGGTGGCGGAATACAGCCGAAAGATCGTATCCGGTCCGAATTCGATGCGGTTCTCCACATCGGAGAATCCCGCATAATGCTCGAAGACGGGCTCTTGCTTGTAATACACGGCGATTCCCAGGCCGGGAATGTTTTTCTCCGCGTAAAACCGGTTCAGGTAGTCCTTCAGTTTCGAGAACCTCATTTGCTCCCCTTCCCCTCCGTTCGACTTATCGCGTTCACGGCCGCAATCGGATCAGTTGGCCCCGTGCAGGGCCGTCTTCATGTCATGGATTTGCCGGAGCGTACGGACAACCTTCGTCCTCTGTTCATCGTCTTCCGCGTGAAGATACCCAGCCGTTAGCCGATACCCGAATTTGAGAAGAATCAGCTCGTAGACGCAAGGATCGGCGATGGAAGATACGTTCGCATACTCCGAAAAGCCTTCGTAATACGCGGGGACGCAGCGCCGGTAGTAGTCGACCATGCGATCGATGTCCGCATCATCCGCAATCAGGCTTGCGATATCCTCGCCTAGGCGGCCCCATCCGCAGGTATCCCAGTCGATCAGCGCGAGCTTTCCGTCGGCAAAGATGAGGTTGGTTACCCAGAAGTCCCGGTGGCACAGCACAAGGGGCAATTTTTCGATGCGGGCGAGGATCTCGTCCGCTTGCTCGTCGATGTCGACGAGCATCCGCCTCAGGTGCTGCGGGAACGCGCAATCCTCCGAGCGCAAATAATCGTGGACGACCGGCCATGACCGGTCATGCAGGTACGTGCGCTTCATGAAATCCGCATCGCTCAGGTTGGTCAGGCTCCGCAGGACGGCGGGCTGCTCCGCGTACAGCTTGCCTTGATAGCGCCCTAACTCCAGCGCGGCCTGTTCAACCATGTCGCCGGTCAAGGCTAATCCGCTTATGCCTTCGATATATTCCAGCCACAGCCGAACTTCGTCTTCTTCGGCATTGAGCTCGGCCAGATAACAGGCCGGCCAGCGGAAGGCATCCGAGAACGTCGCTCCCAAGCCGGACGCATACAGATCGTATTCCCGGCGCCAAGAACCGGGATCGCCGTACCGCTCCCATTTCTTCTGGATTTTCAGCACGATGCGGTACGGCAATGCATCGCCCTCCGCGGTTTGGGCGATCCCCGTTACCAGGTACACTTGTCCCACGGTTCCGCCCTTAAGCGGCATGGACTGACAGTCGGCGGAGACGACATCCGCCTTGAACCGTCGGGCCAGCACCACGATCAGCGTATCAAGGTTAATCTTCATTTGCGTCCATCCTCGCCTCCAAGAACGTCTTTTCTACTGTCAATAAGATTCAACGGCGAATGGAAGTATCCTGCTTGAACGTGGCGAAGACCGCCGCCCCTAGCAATCGGTTTGCCTTGCAAAATCCGTCGTATACGCGGCTGTTCATGGTACTATATTCTTGAAGCAGGGCGGCGGCCGGCTTGGCGCGATCGCCTCGGCTTTGACCGACAAGCTCTCAGCTGCGCCTCTTCATCTCGCCTGCTCTCCTGACATGAAAGAAAGAAGGTTTGCCCGTGATCGAACCGACTCCCTCTTCTATGACGATCGCCGTGCTGGATTCCGGTATCAATGCCGATCGGCTTCCGCCGGGTACCGTCGTGCTGCCCGGCCTTAATCTAAGCGGCGAAGGCGGCGAGGAAGACACCGTCGACCGCAGCGGTCACGGCACCGCCATAGCCGCGACGATCGTCGGCATCGCGCCGGCCGCCCGTATTCTGCCGGTGAAACTCATGGATCGCCGCGGCGCGCTCCGCGACAAATCGAGAATCGAGGATGCCTTCGCATGGATACTGGCAAACGCCGAGCAATTCGGTATCGGCACGGTCTGCGCCGCGTTCGCGGACTCCAGCCATCGCGTATCCGACGAAGCGCTCCGGGGCACGAATCCGCAGCGTTATATCGCGGCTTTGCGGGCGTCGGGCATCCTGACCGTGACGGCCGCCGGCAACTGGTATCCCGAGCATCGCGGCCGCAGCCCGCACGGCATGGCCTGGCCGGCCATTATTCGCGAAACCGTAAGCGTCGGCGCGCTGGCGGAAACGGAAGAAGGCGCCGGTCTCGCCAGAGCGAGCCAACGCCTTCATGCCAGCCTGAACACCGGCTGCAGCACCGCCTTCTTCGCCCTGCCGGGCGAACCCGGCATGACGAGCGGCGCGGCCGCCGTCGTCGCGGGCTGCTTCGCCGCGCTGCGGCAAGCTTATCCGCAGGAAGCCGGGGAGCGACTGCTAGAGAGACTGCGCGCCGGCTGCCGGGAACTCGTCGACGAGAACGGCTTAGCGTGGCCGGTCATAGATCCCGGCGCGCTCGCGCTCGGCTAGTTGGTCATCATGAGTCCCGTATTCATCGCGACCGGCACGCGGACCATATTCAGCACGAAGGAGAGCCCTTTGCCCGCGCCTCCGCCGCCGAGCAGCAAGGCCTTCGTCTCTTCGTCGTCATCCAGGTTCGCGGCCGCGAGCAGCGCGTTACCGGCGTGATCGAATAAGCTCTGCATCCAAGCGAGCGATTCCGATAGATTCTCGTTGCTTGCGTTGCCCGACCCGGATTTGTTGGTATCGTCGATGACCTTGCCGAAGACGGCCGTGCGGAATATGAAATGGATCACGTTCCCCGCAAGCTCGATGCCGGAGTTGACCTTGCGCAGCGTCTTGGAATCGGCGCCCGGCTTGTTTTCCGCCAAGAGGAGGGCTACCGTCTTCGAAGCCATGAGACCCGACAGGGCGAGCATCGTCCATTCCATCGCCGAGACTTCCTCGCCTTTGTCCACGTGCATGCCGAATTTCTCCGCCACGACGCCGACCGCTCCGAATCCCGCGCCGAGCCACAGCTTCCAAGCTTCCGTCGGTTCGGACTTGCCGCTCGACGCCGCGATGCTCCCCTGAACGTACGCCTGATAGCCCGCGATGATCAGCTTCACGAACGAGGCCGTCAGACCGCCCACCCACGAAAACTTGCGCAGCTCGTCGACGTCGGACTGCACGGTCACGTCTCCGAACGGGAACGCGATCACGCTGCCTTTCTTGAACGGCGCTTCGCCGGCAATGAGCTTGTAAGCAATCGTGGCCGGAATGGCGCAGAGCAGCATCATGCCGTCGATCATCCGGAACGACGTATCCAGATGGGTGCCGGGCGCGACCAGCTCCGCCAGCTTCTCGATGAACGGGAAGCGGATCTTGGCGAACAGCGCGTCGCGCGCGACGCCGATCAGGTCTTGCATCAGATCGATCGTGCGCAGGACGAAGTCGCGCAGACCCGTCAAGAGCCCTTCAAGCAGATCGGCCCCGACCGTGACGATGGCATCCTTGATCGTCTGGAAGTTCACATCGCCCGGCGAAGGAACCTTGCCGCCGAAGACGCTTCCGAGGTCGGCCTGCAATTTATCCCAGGTTGCCATCAAATCGTTGATCTCGTCCCCGAGAAGTCCCTCCGCGAAACGGTCCGCCGCGTCGATCGCTTCCTTCATGACGGAAGGACCCTCCACATGGACGATATCGTCCATCAGCCGCCCGATGCGCTGCGTGACCCAACCGACGATGCTGTTGCCCTGCACGTCGTCCATCACCTTCCGGATCGGCGACGCCGCTCTGCGCAGCTCGTCGATGACGCTCTGGCCCGGTCCGGGACGGCGCGGCTGGGCCGGAACGGGTGCGCCGCCGCCGTTCGTCCGCCATTGCTCGATCTGTGCGATCGCGCTGCCGAAGCCGTCCGAGACGTGCGTCTTCAAGCTGCCGACCGACTGTCTGACCGACGTCAACGCGGCGTCCGTCGCCTCGACCATCGCGTTGCGGACGAGCACGATATCCTCCCATTGGAACAGAAACTTCAGGTAGTCCCAGAGCTTCTCGATGCCCGTCTTGACCTGCGTCCACAGCCACTTGAAGAAGGCGCCGGCCTCCTCGAGCGTCGTGAGCACGAATTTCTTGATATTGTCCCCGATCGCGCAGATGAACCGGAACGCCCCTTCCGCCTTGTGCAGCACGAAGGTAACGGCTTCTTTGGCCTTCTCGCCGATTCCCTCGAAGAAATCGGCGATCGAATGGCCGAGATTCACGAAGAACCGCTCCGCGCTCTCTGCCGCGCCGACCAGCTTGGAGATGATGTCGTCATGCACGAGCCGTACCCCGTTGCCGTCCGCTTGAATACCCCATCGGTAGGAATCGGGGAGCGCGTCGGGCCGCAACGCGGAGCTGAACGGCGCGTTCGCCGGGACGGCGCGCACGTCCGGCGCGGAGCCGTCCGCGGACATGGCGAGCTTCGCCGCTTGGTTAAGCGAGGCGGCGACCGCGTCCACTTGCGCCCGGTCGGCGCCGGTACGGAAGCTGTCCGGCAGAAGCGGCACGTCTCCGTTCGGCGTGCTGACGACCGCGCCGCGAAGCTCGTCGGCGGTCATCGAGCGGAACCGGTCGAACACGCCGGAGGCCGGATTGACGTCGACGTGTCCGTCGAGGCCGTCGATCGTGAAGCGGTATACGGCCGGTGTCAGCGATCGGACGCGGTTATACACGTTGACCCCGCCGTTCATGTCGGTCACCGCGGCCACGGCCTGATCGGGCCCGATCAAGACCGCGTTCCCGTTGAGGGAGACGCTCGAAAGGACGGAGGCCGTTACGGAGACGTTGACGCCCCGCCTCGGTATGCCGGCGTCGTCCAGCAGCCGAAGCGTCGTTCCGTAACACGCGACCTTCATGACTTGATCCGGGTCGGCGACGTTCACCGGCGCTTCCTGCCAGGCGTTCGCGGCGCCGTCCAGCCAAACATGCCCCGCATGCGCATCGGCATATACGATCAGAAGCGATGCAGACGAATGACGGTCGCCCGGGATCGGCGCCATCGCCTGCACCCCGCTCCGGAGCCGCAGCGAAGGTCCCCATTCATCGGCCGCTCCCGCGCGGCGGACGACGTTCAAGTCTCCGTTCTGCAGCAGCGCCCATACGGATACGCTGCCGTCCGCGGCTTCTCCCGCGACGAGGTCCCGCACGTTCGCGGCCGCTGCCGCCTCGGCAATCTGGATCGTCTCCGCGGCTTCCGCGTTGTCGAGCTCGGCGCCGGTAATCAGGTGCAGGCCTTGCCCGCCGATATAGAGGTTCGCTCCGTCCTCCGTCGTCAAGCCCGTCTCCAGCACGTTGGCGCCGGCCGGGCAAGGCAGCCCGACGATCGGAGGAATCGTAACGGGTTTGCCGGCGTTGTCGTATTCGGGGAACGGCCGAAAGGTCAGCACCCGGCTGCCGCTGCCGATGCCGAGCACGTGCAGCCCGCCGCCGTAAGTCGGATGAACGCCGATTTCGAAATCCAGCACCTCCTCCAGCGTGACGGCGGGATTGAAGACGAGCGCGCCGGCGAAGGAAGGCGTCCTGTCGCCGCGCATCAGATAGATCGCCTCGTTCGGTCCCGCGCTGCCCGCAAGCGCGACCGTCCACGTCCCGTCGCCTTCGTCCAGCACGCGAATGCCTTCGATGCGCGCATCCTCCCTTGTGCCGCAATCCGTCCAGGCGACCCGGCTCCAATCGCCGGCCGCGCTGGACAGATTATAGGCGACGAACACGCGGCTCCGGGTTTGATCGGGGCCGGCATCGACCGCGATCGCGACCGTGATCCGGTCGTCGTCGGTCCACCCTGCGCCCACGGCGCGAACTTGCGGCGTTCCTCCGACCGCGGAGGCAATCGGCGCGGCAAGGTCGGTCAGACGCCAGCCGCTGTCCGCGGCTTTGTCGTTGCGCACGAGATACAGGCCGTTCTGGTTGCCGATCGTCAGCATCATCGGGGCAAGGGCTCCCGACCGATGGTCGGGAAGCGCGATCACGCGTCTCTGATAGCGGCCGTGCGCGGACGGGTCGGCCAAGTCTTCGCGGCCGAAGGTCCGGGCCGCTTCGATATGGTCGATGATCTCGTTCGATACGGTGAAAGCTTGCGGGTTGCCCGCTTGGTCGTTTGCGGTGAAGCGTACTACTCGCGGATTGTTCATCGTGGGAATCCCCTTTCTTCAATCGGAATGAATCGTCGCCGGCGTCGTCCTGCCGGTTTAGGGCGCTTTGTAGATCACGTCGAACATCATGTCTCCGGTCTGATCGGAGAACCGGAGATTCTGGAACGCGAACGCGCCTCCGCCCGGCGGAATGAAATGGTGATGGGACATGTCGACGGCAATGTGGCCGAGCGCGTTCTGCAGCGCGGCGTTCAAGGCGTTGACGTTATCGGCGACGATCTCGCCCAGCATCTCGAGCAGGGTGCCTTTGTTGATGCCGAGCAGCTTCGGAATCCAGGACATCGCGTTCTCGACCTTGCCGAAACCGCCGGCCGCTTCATGCGACCGCAAGTCGCCAAACGCGTAATTCAGCGCGGCGTCGACGCTGAACGCCGACGTGCCTCCCGGCGTCGAGAGCGCGACGGAGCCGCTCAGCGCCTTGCTGCCCGAGCCTTCCAGACGCGCCGTCTCCATGCCGGCGGGGCCGAGCGTATGCTCGGTATAGGTGAACGAGCCGTCGATGCTGCCGGTAATGGACAAGGCGTTGCGTCCGGGGACGATGGCGATTTCCAGCCAGTACCCTCTCGTATCCACGACTTTCCGGTCCACGAGGTCGCGGGACGTATGGCTCTGGGTGCTCGTTGCCGCGAAGCGCCGTTTCAAACCGTCGACGATGGGCGTCACGCCCAGTACCTGCGTGAATTGCGGCATCAAGTATTGATCCAGGAAGACTTCCTTGCGAATCGCCATCACGCCGGATACGAGCGCTTCGGTTCCGTCGATCATGCCGGGGCTGACCCAATCGCCCGATAGCTTCAGCCGGGCCGCGTTGCTATCGCTTGGCAGGCTCCGGCCCGCGAACACGCCGAGGTAGCTTAGGGTCGCGGCATCGGCATTCGTCCAATTGGCGTGCACGTCGAAGAGGAAATCCGTCATCGCGAAGGTCGGCGCCGCGTGCTGCGTATTGCGCCGAACGACGGTCCCGAGCATGAACTCGCCCATGTCGCCTTGAAGCAAATGATTCAGGCTGCCGAGCGCCTTGGTCCGCGCGGACGCGTTCACGCCGTCCGGAATGTTCACGTTCTTGTTGTCCGAGAGCAGCAGGTCGACCTCGGTCAACTTCATGAACAAATACTCGATCGCGAACACGCTGTCGGGCAAGCCGCTGCCGGCGATCAGCCGCGAGGCGACGTCATGCGCGTCGGGGTCGATGGCGGCAAGCGCCGCGAGGTCGACAGGCTTCTTATCCAGATCGGTAAGGAAGGATACGCGCCAGTTCGAGATCGCTTGATCGGCCGCTTCTTCTTGATCCTCGTCGAAATAATGAACGCGGCCGGACACGAGGGTCAAGGTGACCTTCACTTGGCCGAGCTTGCCGTTCTCCACGTTCAGACTTACGTCGAGCGGGGCCACGACGGCGGTCAGGCCGAATTTGGACGGGGTACCGTCTTCTTTCTTCGGATACAGGCTCAAGGTGTCGCTGAATTGCTTCCGGCGCTTCCACGCCTTCCATGCATAGGTCATCTGCGAGTTGATGGCCTTCTGGGCAAGCGCGAGGCATAAATCGAAATCCGTCAACGCGTTCGGGCTGTCTTTCACCGTTCATCTCTCCTTTAATGTAATCGGGTCGGCGATGCTTACGCGCTCTTCGTCCGGTCGATCGACTTGCTGGTCAGATACCCGGCATGACTAAGGCCGAGCAGCGCCAGCAGCCCTTCGCTGACGGCCGGGAATTCCGTGATCGCCCCGGGAGCCCGGCTGCCGAACATGTGCAGCAGCAGCGCGCCGTAGCTAAGCGCGGCGACGAGCGTGAAGAAGAACATTTGCAGCTTGGCGATATCGACGTACGCGGCGTCCTTCAGCTCGTCGCCCTTGAACAGATCTGTCCAAGAAGCCTCCGCAAAGTTGGGACGGACGCTCAAGATGCCGTCGCTGCCTGCGACCGCGGCGGGCTGCAGCTTCGCCGCTTCGTCGTCCGCGATCGTCTTGGCTTGCTTGTTCATGTGGATAAGCGGCGTGGCGACGAGCGATGTGAAGCTGATGCCCATCAGCGCCCAGAGATGCCAATCCAGCGCGACGTTCAGCGCCGCCTCGCTATCTTGCAGGCCGTAGATGCGCAGCGAAGCGGCCGTGTAATAGGCGGAAAGCAGCACAATCGTCCAAAGCACCGTCTGAAACCGCGAGAGATCCATCAGATTGCGTTCGTTGACAAGCAGCCCGAAGGTCTTGCCGGTTATGCGAAGGCTGACGATCAGGAAGAAGCAGGCCATCAGCAGCAGCGTCGCGATCCACAGGGCGCCTTGACCGGCGTCCATTCGTTCGTTCAAGGCGGCCGCCAGCTTCTGCTGGGCGCCGGACAATACCGGGGCAGTGTCGCCTTGCCCGCTTGCGGCGGCCAAGATCCGGTTCGCTTCCGCCTTCATCACGCGTGGATCGGCTGCCTCCTGCTCCGTCAGCGCTTTGCCGAACAGCTCCCGGTCCAGCTCGATGACCAGCTCCCGCGTCTCGGGCTTCGTCAAATTCGCGTGAACGAGGAGGCCGGGAAGCACGAGCATCAGCGCGATTATGCCGAGAAGCCCGGTGAATCCGGTCAGGCCGACCTTTCGCGGCAGCGGGGAGAGCCGCAGCTCCGCCATAAGCCGCTCACGCTCCTTCCACTTTGAAGCCGCCGCCGTCGCCGTTCGCGATATTCGTGTCGACCGGAATGCCGGCGACCGTCGCGCCGGCCATCTGCTTAATGTTCCACTGCTCGAACTTGCCGTAGCCGCTCCACCCGCGCGATTCCGCGAGCCACGCATACCGGATGCCGGGGCTTCCTCCGAAGGCGTCGAGCATGCTGCCGCACGTCAGGCCCGATCCGTAGATGCCGACGTCATACCGGACGCCGGCCGCTTCTTCCTCCCGGAAGGCATCGAGCACGCCGCGCATGTAACGGTTGACGGCGCCGGACAGGTCCGCGCGCGACGCGTCGTAATCGACCGTGAAATAAATCGGCGTGCCGGCCGGCTGGCCGACCGAGCGGGCGCAGCGGTGCGCGTCGCGTCCGTCCTTCTTGCCGGCTTCGTACGAGAAGTAGTCCGGCGACGTCGGATAGCCGTTCTCCCATACCGCGACGACGTGCAGCCCCGCGCCCGACAGCGCCTCCGCTTCTTCGCGGGTCAGGTTCTTCCCCGGATTGTTCCGGTTGTAGTAGCGGCATACAAAATCGTAACCGGCTTCCTTGATGCTTCTTGCGAGCGAATGGCAATTGACCGTCGTATCGAGTCCTCTTCCCACTTGCGCTCCTCCTTTCGCGTTCCATGCGGTATTGTCTTGCTACATCCGTTATACCGCGAATGACTGTCATGGCGGCAGTTACGCCCGTCATCGATTTTGTCATGTGACGCAAAAAAGCATCCGACCGTTTCCGGTTCGGATGCGAAATGCGAACGAAGCTTACGAGAACGCAGCTTATGAGACTGCAGCCTATGAACCGCAGCCTATGAGACTGTTGCCTATGAGACTGTTGCCTATGAATCGCAGGCCTATGAAACTCTAGCTTATGAAATGCAGTCTATGAGACTGCAGCCTATGAATCGCAGGCCTATGAAACTCTAGCTTATGAGATGCAGTCTATGAGACTGCAGCCTATGAATCGCGGGCCTATGGCCGCGTCAGCCAGTCCTGCAGGGCAAGGAGCGCCTTGGCGCGGTCGCTTACGCCGATTTTGGAATAGATCACGCTCACGTAATTGCGGACGGTTCCTTCGTGCATGAACAGCTCCTTGGCGATCTGCTTGTTGGTCATGCCTTCCGCCATCAGCTTGGCGACTTCCGCTTCGCGCCCGGTGAGGCGGAGCTCCCGGCGAAGACCGCCGCGGGCTTCCGCGTCCAGCTCGGCCGCCGTCGTCCGGCGCGTTAAGTTGGCCGCCAGCTTCGCGGCAATGACGGCCGGCATCATCAGCTTGCCGCTCGCGGCGTCGCGCACCGCTTCGATGAGCCGATGGCCTTCCATATCCTTCAGCAGGTAGCCGCTGGCGCCGTTCGAGAGCCCGTCGAGAATGTACTTGTCTTCGGCGAAGGTGGACAGCAGGAGAACGACCGTGTCCGGCGCCTCCTCCTTCAACCGGCGCGTGCATTCGATCCCGTTCATGACGGGCATCTCGATGTCGAGCAGCACGAGATCCGGCTTCATCGCCCGGGCCATCTCCAGCGCCTGCAGCCCGTTCTCCGCCGTCCCCGCCACCTCCAGGTCCGGCTGCAGCTCCAAGATCGTCTGAAGCCCATCCCGCATCAGGGCTTGATCGTCGGCAATGATTAACCGCAGCGGCGGCTTCATGGCAGCGCCTCCGATCCCGGGACGGCGCCCGCTAAGGGAAGCAGGATGCGCAGTTCCATCCCCGCTTGCGGAGCCGCCTCCAAGCATAAGCTGCCGTGCGCGAGCTCGACCTGGTCCCGCAGGGCGCCAAGGCCGAAGCCGAAGGCAAAGGCGCGCGGAACGAGACCGTCGTTGCGCAGCGAGAACGCGATGCGGCGGTCGCCGGAAGCGTAAGCGAGCTTGAAATGGAAGCGCGTGCTCCCGCCGTGGCGAATGCCGTTCGTAAGCCCCTCCTGCAAGGCATGGCAGAGCAGCTTGACGTGGAAGAAGCTCAGCTTCGGCATCGGTTCGATCTCGCAATGGATGCGGACGCCGGCATGCGCCTCCGTGTCCCGGATCAATCTGGCGAGGTCCCGCTGCAAATCGACGGTTTCCCGTTCATCCGCCAGCTGATGGACCGAGCTGCGGATTTCGTCCAGCCCTTTGCGAACGAGCTGACTGGCCAGGTTCATCTTCTCGGATACCCGGTCGGCATCGATGCCGACCAAGTGCTTACCGGCTTCAAGCTGCACGACCGCGGCGGTGAGCGTGTGGCCGACGACGTTATGGATATCCCGCGCGATCCGGTTGCGTTCTTCCAATACCGACACCTCCATCATGGCTTCGTACGCGTGCCGGATGGAGGCCTGCAATTCGCGCGCGCGCGCCTCCAGCTCCCGCGTCCGTTCGCGGACGCGCTGTTCGAGCGTATCGTGGGCGGCGGCGATGCCGGTTAAATACCGATACGTCCGGATCGACGTATACACCGTGCTGAACAGCTTCGTGCTGGTCAGCTCCGTCTTTTCTTTGTAATCGCTGATATCGTAGGACCGGATGACCGCATGCTCGGGCGCTTGCCCGGGCTGCCCGGTCCGCAGGATGATCCGCACCAGCCGGTTGCCCATCTGCTCGCGCACGCGCTTGACGAGCTTCAGGCCGGCATCGTCCTCTTCCATGACGACGTCCAGGAGCACGATCGCGATGTCGGGATGCCGTTCCAGGACGGCGGCCGCCTCGATGGCCGAATACGCGCTGAAGAACTGCAGCTTGCCGTCTTCGAACGTATGCCCTTCCAGCACCAGCTTCGTGACTTTATGAATATCCGGGTCGTCGTCGGCGATGAGAAATTTCCAATACAGCGCCGTTTCCTCTTCGGCGTCGTCGTCGGCGATCAAATGCAGCGCGTCGGACGCGTCAATCATGCTATCGCTCATCCCGTCCCCTCCAATGTTGCGCGTGGTAACGGCAATACCAGTTGGAACGCCGTTCCGTGTCCGGCCACGCTGTCGCAGACGATCGTACCGCCCCAGGTTTGGACGACCAGGTTATAGACGACGCTGAGTCCGAGACCGGTTCCGCCCCGCCCGCGCTTCGTCGTCACGAACGGATCGAAGATCCGCGGGATCAGCTCCGGTTCGATCCCTTTGCCGTCGTCCGCATACGTCACGGTCAGCGCTTTCGCGTCGGCCTCGGCGCGAATGACGATCGTCCCTGCTTGACCGTCGTCGTACGCATGCAGCAGCGAATTGAGCAGCAGATTGGTCATGATGTGATAGAAGGCGCCCGGGAATCCGACGGTTGCGAGCGACGGCTCGATGTGCAGCACGACGCGATGGCGGCTTTGTTTCAGCTTCGGCGAAATGCTCAGCAGGATTTCCTCCATGTATGCCCTTACGCCGAAAGACCGCCGTTCCTCGAACGTCTGGTCGACGGCCACCTGCTTGAAGGTGGCGATCAACCGCTCGGCTCGCCGCAAATTGCCGAGCAGGATGTCGGCGGTTTCCGAGGATTCGGCCAAGTACGCCTCCAGCTCGCTCTTGCGCAGCCCGCCTTCGCCGTAACGCGCGAGCAGCGCCTTCGTTCGCTCGGCGAGATGGGACGAAGCCGTCACGCCGATTCCGATCGGGCTGTTCATTTCGTGCGCGATGCCCGCGATCAGCTCGCCCAGCGATGCGAGCTTCTCCGCTTGAATCAGCCGGTTGCGGGCCTGTTGCAGGGAGGCGAGCGCTTCCTCGAGCTGCTCGGTCCGTTCCTTGACGCGGCGCTCGAGCGCGCGGTTCCAATGCGCCAGCCGCAAATGAAGCCGGATGCGGGCCAGCAGCTCGCGCTTGACGACCGGCTTCGTCAAATAATCGTTGGCGCCGGCGTCGAAGCCTTCGATCACGTCGACGTCCAGCGGCTTCGCGGTCAAGAAGATGACCGGCAGTTCGCCTGCCGAATACCGTTCGCGGATACGCGCGCACAGTTCGAAGCCCGACATCCGCGGGAGCATGACGTCCAGGATCGCAAGGTCCGGCTTGAAGCCCGATTCGAGGCGCATCAACGCCTCCTCGGGATCGGCGGCTTCGATGACGTCGTAGCCGTCCATCGTCAAGTGGTTGCGCAGCACCTGCAAATTGACCGCTTCGTCATCCACGATCAGGATGCGCGCGCCGGATAACCGGCTGCCGTCCCCGTCCTCCTCCTCCGCACCCGGCTCGCGCATCGCAGCCATGTCCTCGGTCTCCGCGGCCGTCCGGCTTCCGGTCCTGGCTTCCCGACGCGGTACGCCCGCTGCCGCTTGCGGCATAGGAGCCGTTTGCCGGGCCGGCCGCGGAAGGGTGAACACGATGCAAGCCCCGCCGTCCGGCGGCGTCTCGATGCGAATCGTTCCGCCGTGCAGCTCGACAAGCTTCTTCGTGACGGCCAGGCCGAGCCCCGTTCCTTCCCGCCGGACGCCGCCGGCTTGCTCGTAGGCGTCGAATATGCGCGCCCGGACCGCCTCCGGAATGCCGCTGCCCGTATCGGTTACCCGAACTTCGACGTCGCCTCCCGCTTCGGACGCCGACACCGCAATGCTGCCGGAATCCGTAAACTTGACGGCGTTGCCGATCAGATTATGCAGAATCTGCTGCAGCCTGTTCTCGTCAGCCGAGACGTTCAGCCGTCCAGGCACGTCGTTTGCCAGCCGCACCCTTCGGCCGCCCAGCAGCGGCTCGTTCAGCTGCAGCGCGACGCCGACGGCGCTCCGCAAGTCGATATCCGAGCGGATCAGCGTCAGATCTTTGTGCTTCAGCTGGGCATAATCCAACACGTCCCCGACGAGCGCGGCCAACCGCCTGCCGCTCGAGACGACCAGCTGCAGGTTATGCACGGCTTGCTCCGGCAGCTCGCCGGCTACGCCGTCGATCAGCGATTCGGACAGCCCGATCATGCCGTGCAGCGGCGTCCGCAGCTCGTGCGACGTTTGGGCCAGGAATTCATCCTTCGTTTTATCCATGTCCAGGAGCCGGCTGGACATCCGCTCGACTTCCGTGAAGGCCCGCACGAACCGCCCCGCCAGAATGAGCGACTGCATCGCGATGAAGATCAGCAAGCCGTAAGGAGCGAGCGACCCGAGATGGGTTATCTCGCTCATGTACAGGAAATCGTGAACGATCGTGCCGGACAGCCCCGCGAAGCCGATCATGAACGTCAGCGTGCCCGCCTGGCGGTCCCGCATCGCCCGAATCAGCACGTACAACGTATACCCGATGAAGCCGCATGTCAGCAGCTCGTAAGGGATAAGCAGTTTATCGTACCACCGCTGCGGGGTGAGCAGGCAGAACAGCGTGGCCGCGGCTCCGGATGCTTGCATCGCAACCACGATCGGCCGGGCGAAGTAGCGGGGGTAAAGCGAACGCACGAACATCGCGATCATGATGCTGCAGAAGAAGAACACGGCATAGGGTACTTTGCAGAACAGCTCCCAGTTCATGTCCGGGAACCAATTGTAAATGTAGCGATCGTTCACGAACGGAATGCGGACGGCGACGAACAGCGAGAACAGGCCCAGGTAGAGCGCGGAATGCTCGCGGCGCCGCAGGGCATAGAGCACAAGGTGGTACAAGGCCATGATCGTGCACGCCCCGAAGGCGATGAACGTCCCTTCCATATTCCGCCGGTAGAGCGCTTCGATCCGCGCATCCGATCCCAACTGAATGGCGTTCTGGAAGCCGCTCTTCGTATAGCTGTAGTTCGCGAGCTGCACGACGATCTCCAGCTCCTGCTCGCCCGGCGATGCGCGGAATGGCGCCGTCTGCACGATCTGCCGCGCCACCGTGCTTCCCTTGTCCTTGCCCACCGTTCCCGCGGAAGCGACGAGTTCGCCATTGACCCAAATCCGGTAGGCGGAGAAAATGTTGTTCACCTTGAGCGCCATAACGCCGTCCTGGGGATCCGTCCGCACCTTCAAGCGCAGGGTCGCATAGCCGTCGGCCGGATAGTTCGCGCCCGCCGCATGACGATTCCAATAACCGGGCGTCGTAAAATAGCCGGTTGGCTGCGGGGCTTTGCCGTCGCGGAAGTCTTCCGGCGTCCATAACGCCGACCAGTAGAACGCCCAGTCGCCGTTCAAGGCCACGATTCCGTCCTGCCGCGAATCCCAGCCCGTCAGATCCAGGATCCCGCGATCCGCCCGAGGGGACGAAGCCGGCTCCGCGCCGACCGCGCGTTCCCCGCAGCAAGCCAGTCCGATCAAGAAGAGCAGGATCAGCGGCAGCAGACGCGTCCGATTACGCATCCTGCAAGGTCAGCAGTTCGTCGGCAAGCGCGTAGCCGCTCGTCAGCGGGAGATCGGTTCTGTCCGAGAGGTCGATCGGCCGGTAACCGTTCGACGGCATCGACCTGTCCATGATGCCAAGCCGCATGTACGTTTCCGCGGCCAGCTCGCTGCAGAAGAAGCTCTTGAAACCCGCTTGCACGCGGAGCATCCGGCCTTCGAGCAGCTCGAACGCCATTCGCTCGAGCGAAGGGAACGACGCCTCGTGCACCTCTTCGATGAACGCCTTCAGTTTGGCCAGCATGCCATCGTTCCGTTCCCCCTTCAGCAGGCGGAACGCGAATAGGGCGTCATAGCCGTCGCTGACGTCCGTGGCGATCCGTTCCTTGAGCGTGACGAGCATCGGCCCCGTTTTGATCCGGTGCTCCAGCACGTCCTCGAGCGTCTGCGTCGTGGTCGACTCCCAGAAGAGCGGTTCTTCGAAGCCCGGCAATCGGACCACCATCCCGATATGCGACCAGGGCGAGCCCTGCATCGCCTCCACTTGGAGGGCTTCCGTAAAGATCCCGTGACAGAACAGAAGATCCCCCGTCTGCAGGCTGCCTTCAATCTCATCGTATGTAACGCGCTTGGTCTTCATCATTTCCCTCCTCGTCATATGGAAAATATGTGCAATGGCTCCTTCATTGTAACAAATCATCCGCTTGGTGTGCAGCGCGCATTTTGCGTAATCGGCCTGAAAACCGCATGGTTTCGATCTCGGCGATCTTCGTATTGGGTCTAGGGATTACGCCGCAGGCATCACGAGGCCAATAAAAAAAGCCGGGCTATTCGCCCTGGCTTGGTTTCTTGCTTATGCTCGTAATTTCGAACGCTTCCTTGGGAATCCCGAGCTCATGGGCCTTCTTCTTTTTGATCAGATAGGCCTGCTGCAAGCTGGTCGCTTTGAACGTCAATTTGGTGCCGGACGGATCCTCGAAGACATAATAGCATTTTTTGTTGGACATGAACGGAACGTCTCCCTGTCTTTGGTTACTGGCCGCTTTATTGAGGCTGCATGCTGCTACCTATTTTGTCCGCGCGGCTTGTTTATATACCATCTGCCGCGGAACAACGGAGCCCCGCCTTGCAAGCCGTCGTTCATTTCATGTAGCGATAGGCCAGGAGGTTCTTCAAATTCGCGATTTTCTCCTGCAGCTTCTCCCCGACGTTGGTGACCCTCACCAGCTTCCGCTCCAGCTCTTTGTCCACCAGCCTTTTAACCGACAACACGTCCGTTCCGTTGCATAACACATCTTCTTTCGAAATGAATTTCTGATGCGCGACGAGCTGCATGCCGAAGGAATTGTACAACAAGGTATATCCGGCGATGCCCGTCGTGGATTGATACGCTTTGGAAAACCCGCCGTCGATGACGATCATTTTGCCGTTTGCTTTAACGGGGTTCTCGCCGCGGATTTCCCTTACCGGGGTGTGGCCGTTGATGATATGCCCGTGATCCGGATTCATATCGAACTCCTGCAGGATTTTCCGGCAGGTCTCCTCGTTCTCGCGCAGATGGTAATAGGGGTTCTTTCGCTCCTTATACGTTTCTTTATCCGCGATAAAGTACCGTTCGAAGGTGGTCATCTCCCGCTTCCCGAAGAGCGAGGAGCATTCCCCTGTCCAGATGTACCACACCATGTCGGTCGCCAGATCGTCCGTCTCTTCCGGATGCGCGAAGGCGTAGCGTAAATAGGATTCGAAGACATCGAGCAGCTTGCGGCCCGAATACGTCTTGTCTTCAATTTGCATTTCTTCCATGTTTCCATCTTCATCCAGAGGAATGCAGCCGTGAAACAACAAATTCCCGTTGTACTTTAAATACAGGCTGCCTTGTTTCATCAGAAAATTCATATGCCTGGCCAGCTTCTCGGAATGCTGCACGGAGAACAACAGCTTGTCCAACACCTGCTTCTCCTCCTCCAGCAGCTCTTCGGGCTGAAGCGGATTAACGGTGGCGAAGCAGGTGTGTTGCAGCGGGTACGTTTTTTCGCCGATGCGGATTTCGTTTTTGTCGTAATCGACCAGCTCCAGCAACCGCCGCTTCGACATATTAAAGTAGGGACGCCGCTTGATGATCGGAATTTCCAGCTTGAACTGGATCATGGCAATGGCTTGATGGATTTTGGTAATCTGCAAGACTTCCTGCTCCGAACCGTCATGGTCGGTCTGCAGCTTCGGCTTGAAGGCCGGATTGTCGCCGTAGTATTTCTCCGCCAGGTTCAGCAGCGGGCGAAGATTGATGCCGTACACGTCTTCGATGATGTCGAGATTGTCGTATCGGGCGCAGATCCGGATAATATTCGCGAGGCAGACCAGGGAACCCGCGTAGGCGCCTATCCATAGGACGTCATGGTTCCCCCACTGAATGTCGACGGAGTGGTAGTTGATCAGCGTATCCATGATTTTATCCGGCTCCGGCCCGCGGTCGTAGATATCGCCGACCACGTGAAGATGGTCGACCACCAGGCGCTGGGTCGTGTAAGCAAGGCCGATAATGAGCTTGTCCGCCTGGCCCAAGGAGATGACCTGCCGGTAGATTTCCTCGTAATAAGGGTCCTTGTTGTTGGTCGAATCCGTCTTGTAGAGCAGCTCTTCCACGATATAGACGAACTGCTCCGGCAGCGCCTTGCGCAACTTCGCGCGCGTATATTTGGAAGAGGCGAACGAGATAAGCTTCAGCATGTGTTCGATCGTATCCCTGTACCATCGGTTCAAGGCTTGCTTATCGCACAGGTCTGCCTTGACCAGACGGATTTTTTCTTCCGGATAATACACCAACGCCGTAAAATCATTGATGTCATGCTCCGTCCACGCCTCGCGGAACACGGCTTTGATTTTCTCTTTGACGGTACCCGACCCGTTGCGCAGGACATGCTGAAACGCCTGGAACTCTCCATGCAAATCGCTGACGAAATGCTCCGTTCCCTTGGGAAGATCGGAGATCGCTTCCAGGTTGATGATTTCGGTGACGACTTTTTCTTCCGTATCGTATTGCTGGGCCAATAAATCGAGAAACTGCGCGTCCAAAACGGTTGTCCTCCTTCAAGGAATATGGCGATGCAGACGAGTTTTTTATGACGGGACTAGCCGCTAATGGTTATTATACCTGAAATTTCCCGTGCAAGCCCCGCAAACCCCCCGCCGCTTGATCCGCACTGCTCGAGACACGCGCGATTACCCGGCGGTTTGCCGCATGCGCCTGCCGCTCGCGACCGTGGCGATCCACAGAATCAGCGGAATGCCGATTCCGCATACCGGGAAGGCGTTATACGACCACCATCTGAAGAACGGCCCGAACATGGTGGCTCCCGGACTTAGCATCGCCGTCGCGAACACCGCGGGGCCGAGGATCCAGATCAACGCGTACCAATTCTTCAGCTTGAGCCACAGCGACATTTCGTAGCTGACGACGAACAGATGCACGGACAGGATCGCCGTAATGCCGAAGATCCAGAGCGAAAACATGAAAATATCGATCTGTTGAATGAACTCCATAATGTCGACGGTCCGCATATACGAGAAGAACGGATCCTGCAGCCTGGCCGCAAGCGCGGGACCGAACACCGCCAAGGAGAGCACGGTGATTACGACAAAAGGAAGGATCGTCCCCGCGATCGCGATCGACGATAGCAGCGATGCTTTGCGGGGATGCGCCATGAAGGCGACGAGCACGAGCAGCAGCAGCGATTCGCCCCCGAGCAGCGTCGTCAAGGGAACCGCCCCCTTCGCGATCTGCTGCCATCCGTTGTCGTAATAAACGGGCAGCACGCGTTCCCACCTCAAATTGCGGCCGTTCAGCGCGAAGCTTACGAGGGTCGTAATAAAAAACAACGGGCCCACGACTTCGTTATATCGTCCGATTCCGCCGATTCCGCCATGCGCGGCATACATCATCAGAATCGATAGAATCAGCATGACCACCCATACGGGCGCTTTGTCGAGCAGCACGCTCTGAATGAAATCCCCGCTGTAACGCAAAATCATCACGGATATCGATAGCCAAGCGGCAAAATACGGCAGGACGACGATACGGCCGAACCAAGGTCCCAACACCGTCCGGCTAAAGCCGAACAGGGTCTGACCCCGGTGCATCAGGCTCAATCGTACGAGAAGCAGCGTGAGGACGGTCACGGACGCGCCGGCGATCAGAATCGAGATCCACGCATCCTGCTTCGCCTCGACGATCGCGGTCTTGATGAACGGCACGAAATTGCAGCCGTCAATGATCAGCAGCGTCCAGACGAGCTGCGTTCCCGAGAGCGTCGTGAGTCCCTTTACCCGCATGTTCCGATCCCTCCTCCCTGTCCGCCGGCTGCACGGATCCATGCTCGTCGATCGGAGACGTCACGAGTCCCGAATTGCGCACGCAGGTCAACTTGACCTGAACCGCGACCTGAAGCTCCGCGAAGCGGTCGTTCCAATTTCCGCTCACCGTCTTCCATTGCACGGGATGCTGGCGGTGTAAGGCTTCGCCGAAGCCGAAAATGTCGGCGCGGTATTCGCGCTGAACCTTGGCGATCAGCGCTTCGATCTCCCGTTTCGTTTTGCCGTTAAGGGCTTGTTCGATCGCGTGCCGGTCCGCGGCCAGCGTCGGGTTCAGACTTGAATTGTTCTCCACGATCGCCCCGTTCCCGGACAGCCGAAGATCGACCGTGATGCGATTCCGCGCGATCCGCGTCCGGATGCTTTTGCGCAGCGATTCGAACGTCACGCTGATCGTATCCTTCGCGCTTCCCCCGATCGGCAGCGAGCTCTCGTACCCGTCTTGTTTGCCCGTGATCCAATTCGCGTAGATGGTTTCGTTGTCGTCCAGAAAGCCCACCATTCGCAGGCCCATTGCTTTATTGAACACGGCCGAACCGTAATAATACGGTTTTGACCGAGCCGTCAGGCCGATCGCCGGCACATATGGATCCAGGCCCTCGGTCAACGTATCCGACAGGAAATCGTGAAAGTAGACGTACCGCAGCCGGTAAATATCTTCCTGCCGTTTGATCGCCATCGCCGTGAACGGTTCGAATATCGCCTTTTGCTTCAGCACATCCTTGGCTTGGGCATCCTTCACGACGAACAGCTTCGAACGCAATTCGGATCGCGGATTCCGCACGAATTGATCGAGGAGACGGGGGATTCCGCGCTCCGCCAGACGCTGGCCGATCAGAATAACCTCGCGATGACCGGGAAACAGCTCGCGGGACAGCTCCTTTTGCGCATTGCGCATCGCGTCGTAGATGTTGATTCCGGCGGCGCTCGTCAATTCGTAGGCTTCTTGCGAGCCCCCTCCGCCTCCCCAGGCGTTTTCCCCTCCGCCGAAACCGGACGGAATCGCGATTTGGAAGCTGACCTCGAGCTTGCCGTCCTTCGTCAAATCCAGTCCGTCGCCCATGTCGAAGGCCAGATGGTCGGGTTCTCTGCGGTTGCCGCAGCCGGCAATGAGCGACAAGCTCAGGAACGCGAGCAGCAGCAAGCCCGGCTTGCGCGCGTTCACGCTTCCCCGCCTCTATCCCGCGGGACGGGTCCTTTGCGTTTCGTCAGGCGCTGCGGCCAGCGAATCCACCAATCCTTCAGCCATCGACCGACCGCCGGCGCGAGGGGCGAGAGATACGGCATGCCGAACGGCCGCAGCTGCACGAGATGGATCAGGATGGCCACGACCCCCGCCGTCAGCCCGAACAAACCGTACATGCCGGAAAGCACGAGCAGCGGGAACCGAAGCATCCGCAGCGGAATGCCGAACCGGTAGCGCGGGATGATGAACGAGGCGATGCCGGCCGCGGACACGACGATTACGATCGGCGAAGAGACGATGCCGGCGCTGACGGCCGCCTCGCCGATGACCAGCGCGCCGACGACGCTCACGAGCGGCCCGATCGGCTTGGGCAAACGGAGCCCGGCCTCCCTCAATCCTTCGAACATGACTTCCATCATGAGCACTTCGATTACGGTCGGGAACGGCGCCCTTTCCCGAAGCGCCGCGATGGTGATCATCAGCTTGCCGGGTATCAACTCCTGATGGAAATTGGTCAGCGCGATATAGAAGGATGGCAGCAGCACCGAGAACGCCGCGAAGAAATAACGGATGGACCGGTTCAGGACCACGTAGAGGAACCGCTCGTAATAATCGTCGGGTGCCTGCAGCCCGCTCCAGAACGTCATCGGCACGATCAGGGCAAACGGCGTGCCGTCGGCGATGACAACGACTTTCCCTTCCAACAGTCCTGCCGCGACGACATCGGGGCGTTCGCTGGTCATGATTTGCGGAAACGGAGAATAGTGCGTATCTTCGATCGCTTCCTCGATATACCCCGAATCCAAGATGCCATCGATCTCAATGCGCGCTACGCGCGCGCGGACTTCATCGAGAAGATCGGGGTCCGCGATTCCGTCCAGATAAGCGAGCGCGACGTCGGTTTGCGTGAGGCTGCCTACCGACATGGCTTCCAGCTTCAGTTTGGGCGTCGCGAATTTCATTCGCAGCAGCACGGTGTTCTGGCGGAGACTTTCGGTGAAGCTTTCCTTGGGCCCGCGAAGCGCGGGCTCGGAAGTCGATTCTTCGATGCCGCGGCCGGAAACCTGCTTGACCCCGGCGAGACAAGCGGTCGCTTCCCCGTCGGCGAGCACGGCAAGATCCCCCTTCAAGATGCGGGTGACGATTTCGCCGAACGCCGAGGACTTGCCGATCTGCAAGACGGCGAACAGCTGCTGCTCGAACGCCTTGGCGATACTGTCGATGGCTCCCAATCCCTGCGGCAGACCCTTGTATAACAAAGGCTGCAGCACGTTCGCGGCAATCAGCTCCACGTCGATCATGCCATCGACATAGACGAGCAGGATGGATCTATCTTCCTGCAGGGGAAGTTCGCGATACACGATATCCGAGCAGTTTCGGAACGCTCGTTCGAGGGCGAGCCGGTTGACGGACAGGTCTGCCCCGAGATCCGTGCGGGAAGCATCCGGCTCCGCGTCCTGCAAGCTAGACGGTTTATGCAGTTTTTGGTTTGCGAGTTTCGTCCAGTCCATATGCGGGCCACCTTGGATGAAGCAAATTATGGAAAACTTGCCAAAAGAATAGGCGTACTATTCCCCATATTGCAGTCCGCTATGCATGTTACCCGGGGCGGGATGAGGCGGCAAAACATAACCTCTATCCTCCCGCCGGCAAAATAAAAACGAACCGCATGATGCTGCGGTTCGTTTTGCTTTCAAGCTTGTCAAGGACGTGAATGGATGTCTGCCGCGACCAAGCATCGCCACATGCGCCTCCGCGCGCGGCAGCCCCGCATGGGACTTTCCCGTCTCGACCCTGATTTCCACGACTCCAGGTCCAAAATGTTATCGGGATTGCTGAAGCAATGGAGGCCCGATAATCAGTGTGTCGTTCCGCTCGGCCAGGGGCCCGATTTCCTCGAGCGAATATCGGCCGATTTCAAGGAAGAAATCATCAATACCGCCAGGCGCGAAGGTGAACAGGATCCGTCCCGTTTCAGGTCCGACATTCGCCCACGCATGAGGTAAGCCGCGCGGAACGACGACGCTTGTTCCCGGAGCAGCGTCGAATTCCTCCTCTCCGCATTGGAAACGGAACGTTCCTTCAAGAATTTCGAAGATTTCTTCCCGCTCGTTGTGAATATGCGTTGGCGGGCCCATTAAAGACGGCACCCGCGCTTCGATTACCGTTACCTTTCCGCCTGTTTGATTGCTGTGGATGCGGATGGTCATTTGCTCCCCGGGCATCGTATCGAACCATTTGAGATCCTTGGCATACGTAACGGCTGCTCTAGCTTCGGTTATAGTTGTCGGTTTCATCTGTCATTTCTCCTTGAATTCAAGTCGTTCGATTGTCAGCAACCAAGCAATTGGCTAGCTGGAATGAAAGGTGATCGTCAGCTCTTCTTTGAACCCCGCCCTTTGATACACCGTTCTTCCCATCGGGGTTGCATGGATAACCGCCAGCTTCGCGCCTTGTTGCCGCGCGACGCCTAATCCATACGCCAGCACCGTTTGAGCCAATCCTCTTGAGCGGTAAGCTTTTGCCGTTGCGACGCTATAGATGCCTACGACATCGCCATCGATAAAGGTACTCAACGTAGTCACGGGCACGCCGTCCAAATAAGCCAGATAATGTTGAATGGGAGACGAATCCTGATTGGGGCCGTCTACGAATACTTTGCAATATAGGTCCGCCATCGGCTCCGGGATGCTAAAGCCGGCCAGAACGGTCTTTCTATAATCCTCCAACTCTTGCGCTTCCCGTACCGATCGAACCTCCAGACCCGGGATATCCGGTAAACGCGACCGCCAGCCATTCAGATCAAGTCCCATTCCGACAAGGACTTCGCTCGGCATTAAATCATGAATTGCAAGGGCTCGGTTAACGACTTCGTCGGGCTTGTGAGAATAGGTCAACCAACGCAATTTCTGGCCGCGATGATGGTACAGCGTCTTCATGGTTTTGATTTCTTCCAGGGGATCGATCCCTTCGGAAGGCGCATAGTTGACTACGCTATTGAATAAGGCAAAGGGAACGTCGGATTCAAAGCGTTGGATGCGATCCGTTCGAATAAAGGCGAGCAACTGGCTGAGTTCGCCTAGGACTTCACCGGAGCGAATGAAGTTTTTTATGATCGCGTCTTGCACGGACGACAATTCAATCTCCTCCATATCTATAAGGCTAAACGGTTAGAGGGTAAGCTGCGTCATGAACCCTTTGTCATAGCGGTCGCCGGACGCAACTCCGACGGGAGCGGCTTCGTCGAGCTTGGCCAACTCTTCTTTCGACAGCACGATATCCGCTGCGGCGACATTTTCCTCCAGATATTGAATCCGCCGGGTACCGGGGATCGGGACGCCGCCCTGCGCGATGGTCCAGGCCAAAGCCAATTGCGAGGGCTTGATCCCCTTCTCTTTCGCGATTAGCGCGAGCGCTTCGACGATCCGCGTGTTGGCGTCCAAGTTTTTTCCGCTCAGCCGAGGGTCATAGTTGCGAAAGTCGGTAGGATCGAGTCGTTCCATCTTGAGTTGACCGGTCAAGAACCCGCGTCCTAGCGGCGAATAAGGCACGAAGCCGATGCCTAGCTCGCGAACCGTCTCCAACACGCCGTTCGACTCTACGCCGCGCTCGAATAGGGAATACTCGGTCTGTACGGCGGTAATGGGATGAACGGCGTGCGCTCGCCGGATGGTGCCGGCGGATGCCTCTGACAATCCGATGTGGCCGATTTTGCCCTCCGAGACCAGTTTGCTCATCGCCGCAATGGTTTGCTCGATCGGTACCTTCGGATCGATGCGGTGCAGATATACGAGATCGATATAATCGGTGTTCAACCGGCGCAATGACCCCTCGATTGCACGGATGATATGCTCCGGTTCGCCATTCACGACGGGTATGCCGTCAATGATGGCGAGCTGTCCTTCATCCGTGTAGCCGAATCCGACCTTGGTCGAAATCACTACGCGGTCGCGCATGCCTGCGAATGCGCGTCCAAGCAATTCCTCGTTGTGGAAGGGCCCGTAAACCTCTGCCGTGTCAAAGTACGTGATCCCGAGCTCGACGGCTCGGCGTAGCGTAGCCAGGCTCTCTTCGTCGTTGCTCGGTCCGTAGGTCGTGCTCATGCCCATGCAGCCCAGGCCTTCCAGGCTCACTTGTAAACCCGTTGTTCCCAATTCTACTGATTTCATATGAAGTCTCCTTCTCTATCTTGATCGTTTGCGACGCTAGAGAGGCGCGCAACGCCATGCGTGCATCGTCTCCACGACGGGAGTCAGTCGCGGCTCCCGGGAATCGCTTGTCCATGAGGAAGGTGCAGCAGATCTTCGCTGATCGCCCAAAGCTTCTCGGCCGACGCCGGATCAATGGCCCACGACCGCACGCCATGCTGCAGCGGGCTGTCGGACGGCACGATCTCCGCGATGTCCACGTCTTCGCAATAGACGCCTCCTTTTCCGTCCAGCATCGGACTGACCGCGCACCATACGGATGTCGCGGCGCCTTGCTCGGCGGTTTTGAAGCCTCCGGCGGAGGTAAGCGTGCCGTCTTCGTTCCGGATCACGCCCCAAGCGGCCAATTCCGCGTTGCTTAAGTGCCGGGTCAGCCCCGAAAGGATGGCGCCGGGATGAACCGCGAACGCGCGCACGCCTTGCTCCCGTCCCCGTTTATCGAGCGCAACGGCGAACAATGCGCACGCGGTCTTCGACTCGCCGTAGGAGACGACCTTGTCGTACGGCCGCTTCGTGAATTGCAAATCATCGAAATCGATCGGTCCTGTCATATGGCCGATGGACGAAAGCGCGACGACGCGCGCGTTCCCCGAGCGCTTCAGCGCTTCCCATAAACCAACCGTCAGCTGAAAATGCCCTAAATAATTGGTGGCGAAATGCGTATCCAATCCCCGAGCGTCTTTAATCGTCGGCGGAAAGCTGACGCCTGCGTTCAAAATCAAGCTATCGAGCGCACGTCCGGAATTCCGGAAGGCGGCGGCGAACTCGTCGATCGAGGAAGGATCCGCGAGATCAAGCCGGAACACTTCGACATTTTTCAGCGGAGCGAGCGCTTCTTGCGCTTTAGCGACATCGCGGGCGCCGACGATGACGGTTGCGCCGGCGCCGGCAAGCGAGCGAGTCGTTTCCAACCCGATTCCTCCGGATCCGCCTGTAACGATCGCCACCTTTCCGCTCAGGTCTTGTCCGGCCAATACTTCTCGTGCGGTAGTGTCGGGTCCGTATCCCGATTGCAGGGGTTTTTGTTCGGTCTTCATCGGCGCGGTTGCTCCTTTACTATGGATTTAGACATAATACAAAAATCGTCTACATGTTTATAATAGATCGCTGGACAAAGTTTGTAAAGTGTATAAAATGGAGATATGGATGATACTAAGAAACAGCATATCGTTGAGACGGCATTGAAGGTGTTCTTCAAATACGGCTACAAGCGCGTATCGATGAACGAGATCGCGGAATCCGCGGGCATTTCGCGCGCGGGTCTTTACTTGTACTTCAAGAGCAAGGAGGAAATTTTCAACGCCGCGATTATTCACCACGGCGACATCCTCCTCCAGGAGATCAAGGACGGCCTGCCATCGCATGAAACGAAGGAGGACAAACTTTTATTCGCCTTTGAAGTATGGGCGATTCGTAACTTCGACGAATCGCTGCACTCGCCGGAACACAAGGAAATAACGGACAGCTCCTACCAGTTCGCGCGGGAAGCGCTGGACGCGAGCTACGAAAAATTGGAAACCGTGCTGGCCGCTTTGCTGGAAGTATACCCTGCCTCCGCGGGCGGCATCCCTCCAATGAGACTGGCCCATCTGGCGACGGGCGCGCTGCGCGGCTTTAAATCGGTTGCCTCCAGCTCGGACGAGCTTCGTCGTCTCCTTCAGGACTTGCTCCGTATCGTCGCTCCCGGCCAATAACGAGCTCCCCGCCGATACGCGTTGCAAGCCGCTGATTCCGGATGAACGTACACGTTGATCATGGAGAACCGCCAGGAAGCGTCCTGGCGGTTCTTTTTTTGCGCAAATAACGCGATCGAATGAATGCCCTGCCGGAGACGGGAAAACGCAGCTCCGGGTATGCGCTTGTTACGACTTCCCTGGTTTTAACGTGCTAAGTAGCCGCCATCTACGGGCAAGCCAATGCCGGTAACGAAGCTCGATTTGTCGGAGCACAGCCATACGATCGCATCCGCGATCTCTTCCGGTTCGGCAATTCTGCCCAGCGGATGCGCCGCGACTAACGCGCCGCTCCATTCGGGGTTGTCCTTGAGCATATTCGCGATGAGCGGCGTGTTCACCAAGCCCGGACACACGGCATTGACGCGGATGCCGAAGCTGGCGTAATCGAGCGCGGCGCTCTTTGTCAAGCCGATCTCGGCATGCTTGGACGCGACATAGCCGGAATAACCCGGGACGCCCGCGAGACCTGCCCCCGAGGAGATGTTCACGATCGATCCGTGACCTTGGGCGCTCATGAATTCGAGCTCGTACTTCATGGAATAGAACATGCCGCGTACGTTCGTGGCGAGCATCAGATCGAGGGTATCGCCGGCATAGTCGATCAGCGGACGGGCGTAATCGCCGCCGTCTACCCCCGCGCTATTAACGGCAAAGTCGAGGCGTCCGGCATCGCCGGCGGCTATCGCTACCGCACGGCGAACCGCCTCTTCTTCGCGAACGTCGGCGACGACGTATCCGGCGGTACCGCCGGCAGCCTCGATGAGCCGGACCGTTTCTGCCAACGTCGCGGCAGTGCGGCCCGCAACGGTCACGGTGCATCCCTCCGCCGCGAGCGCAAGGGCAGCGGCCCGGCCGATCCCGGAGCCTCCCCCGGTGATGAGAGCCGTCTTGCCGGCGAACGGTTGCGTGGTTGTCTGTGTCAAAATCTCGTCCTCCTCTTGTTCGATTAGACAATTATCATTAATCGTCTATGTGTTTATACTATACAAGTAGACATCTTTTGTAAAGTGAATAAAATGGAAATCGGACCAATCTTCCGCCCACGTCTAACTCGCCGCGAGACCGCTTCGGCTCCAGGATTGGCATGGCCGCAGGTTTTTTTGCCTGAAGTCCTTGAAATCGAAGGCTTCATCGGCTCCGCCGTCGAATAATCGGGATGTACGCTGTTTCTGATTCTGACGATCGAACGCTGGAAGGGAGCGCTGCAAGATCATGACAAGAATACCGGAGGATTTCCATGCGAAAATGATGTCCGTTTACGGTACGCGCGCAGAAGAGTGGGTTCGCTCGCTGCCGGATCTGATCGCGAAGAGCGAGGCGCAGTTCGGCATTAAGGCCGAAGCGCCGTTTGACAATTTGTCGTATAACTATATCGCGCACGGCATGAATGGCGAGGGAAAGCCGATCGTGCTCAAGCTTGCGTTCGAGAAAGACGAGCTTGCGAGAGAGATGCGAACCTTGTCCGCTTTCGCGGAAAAAGGAGCCGTGCACGTATTGGATCGGAACGACGAGCTCGGCGCTGCCGTGCTCGAACGCGCCATTCCGGGAACCCCTCTGTCCGCCGTCACGGACGACAACGCGGCGACGGCGATCTTCTGCGAGGCGTTCGCGCGTCTTCGCGGTCCGTTCGCCGGCGAGGAAGCGGACTTCCGGACGCTGCGCCGATGGTTCGAAGCTTTTGTCCGTTATCGCAGCCGCTTCGGAACGGATGGCCCGCTTCCCGAGCATTGGATGGTTCGGGCCGAAGAGACGCTGGAGGAACTGCTCGGGACGACCGCCGAAACGGTGCTCCTTCACGGCGATCTGCATCATGAGAATATTTTGCGGTACGGGGACGGCGGCTGGGCGGTCATCGATCCGAAAGGCATCATTGGCGATATTTATTTCGAAACGCTGCAGTACCTGCTGAATTACGTCGATCGGGACGGCGACTGCGATACGGTCCTGAGCCGCCGCGCGGCGATCATGTCGGATCGGCTCGGCCTTGATCGCGGCCGCATCGCGCGGTGGGGCATCGCCCGCGGCGTGCTCGAAGCCTGCTGGGCCGTCGAGGACGGCGCGGACTGGAAGGAAGGCATCGGCCTCTCGGAGCGGTTCATGAAGCTTCTGAACGAAGCGTGAACGACGAGACGCTGCCGCGTTCGCGGCCGCGTCATCGGCTAGCGGCCATGCAGCCATAAAAAAAACGCACTGTCGCGATCGCAGACAGTGCGTTTTTTGAGTTTTTACCGCTTGGCGAAATAATGACCTTGCTCCAGATCGGCGAGCAGTCCGGGTTGGACGGGCTTCCAACCGAGCAGCGCCTTCGTCTCTTCGCTCGATCTCGCCAAGTCCAGCGATGCGACCATGCCTACGAATCCGAAGATCGCTTGCGCCTCTTCGCGCGAGATGCCGACGACCGGCACGTTCGCGCGGCGGCCGATGACGCCGGCAATGTCGCGGAACGGAATGCCCTCGTCGGCGACGCCGTCCAGTCGCGCGCCCGCGGGCGCGGCTTCTACGGCGAGGCGGAATAAGACCGCCGCATCCAAGCGATGAATCGCCGGCCAACGGTTGGCGCCGTCCCCAACGTAAGCCGATGCGCCTCTTTCCCGCGCGATCCTGATCAATTGCGGCACGAAGCCCTTATCTCCTTCTCCGTGCACGGATGGCGCAAGCGAGACGACCGATACCCTCACGCCTTGTTCGATGTACGCGAACGCCGCATCCTCCGATGCTTTGCCGTTCGCATGAGCGGTGAACACGAGCGGTTTACCGGAACCCGCAAGCCCCTCTCCCATCGCTTCGATGGCGCGAAGATCGGTTGCGAGCGAGGCGTCGAAATTCGCGAAATCGTGATTAAATGCCAGATGAATGACGCCGTCCGATGCGGCCGCGCAGCCGCGCAATGCATCCAGATCCTCGATAACGCCGCGGACCGCCTCGGCTCCCAGGCTTTCCAATACTTGAGCCCCCTGCTCCGAACGAGTCAGGCCGACGACCCGATGACCCGCGCCGATGAGCTCGGAGACAACCGCCGTCCCAATATAACCCGCTGCGCCCGTTACGAAAATACGCATAATCATGTACGCCTCCTTAAGCATTTGACGAAGAGATGACTCCAGTCTAAACTATGAAGTGAACTCTAAGGCAAGCGTTCGGAGGCAAGAAGAATCATGAAAATTCAAGAATTAGCGGACTTGATGGGGTTGACCCCCCACACGATTCGATTTTATGAGAAGGAAGGCTTGCTTGACGGCAGGCATATTCGGCGGGAGAAGAACAATTACCGCAACTACGCGGACGAAGCGGTCGGTCGGTTGAGGCTGATCAAGAAGTTTCAAGGCATCGGCTGCTCGTTGGCCGAGCTGAAGACGATTTTGCGGGATCACGATACGAACGCGCGCACGAACCAAGAAGTCATCGAATGGATTCTGCGGAAGATCGAGGAAATCGAGCGGAAGAAGGACGAATACGACCATATGCTCGACACGCTGAATTGGATGCTGACGTACAGGAAGCTCCTGAATGAAGACCCGCAGAAGGCCGAGGCGATGATGGCGGAACTACGCCGCCGAATGAACTTCTAGCCCGACTTGGCGAAAGGCCGGCCCTCCAAGCTTCGTAAAGCGCGCTCAAAGAAACTTCAAATCAGCTAACCGCTCTTCCAACATCGCGCGCAGCTCGTCCGGGATCCGCTCGAACGCGACCCCTTTTCCCAAGAACAAAAGCCAGTCCGCATAATACGCCAAGGCGTCGGCATCCGTCACGTCCAGCTGGACGTTGAACATCCCGCTCGACTGAAACATTCCGGTAAAGGACAAAATAATTCCCGGCGGGTGCATGCGCTTAAAGCGCTGAATGCCGGTCGCATCCAGCTTCACGACTAGATTGGACTGACGGGCACCGAGCCGTTTTTTGCTTGCGATCTCTTGCTCGGACCCCTTCATCTCCCGCTCGGAAATCGCCGAATCCCGCAGCAGCGCAACCGGCAAGTAACGAAACGCGTCCAGTTCGAAATCGTACACCTCGACCAACCACTGCGCGTTCGAGTTGAAAATATGCAGCACATACACGTCCAGCAACTGCGGCCAGCCCACACTCGGCTCGTAAGTCACGCGCAAATGCTTATCTTGCACGGCAAGCGAAATCAACTGGTTCAATTCTGCGGGCGCGGCGTCATCAAGCTCCAATAGATTCGGATTCGCGGGATTCGTATTTTCGAACAGCAAAATATTGTTCAGCTCGATCAGCTCGTCCTGCTGGGTTTGCGACGCGATGCCGATCAGTTTTTCCGTGATGGAACGGCGATTTTGCAAATAAGGCAGCTGCGAATTTTTCGAGGCCATGAAGCTGATGAAAATCGCCTTCAGCTCATCCGGCGTGAAGCGCGCGGCGGGCAGATACTGATTTTGCAGAACGGAGTAGCCGCCGCCGCGCCCAAGCTCGCTCGTCAGCGGGAATCCCATCGCCTGAATCTCGTTAATGTCGCGAATTGCCGTCGCGCGGGATATCTTGAACTCCCGCTGAATCTCGGCGATCGTAAAGTGCGCGCGGTTATTGATATAGCGCATGATCAGGTTCACTCGTTCGGTTTTATTCATGCTTTTATTGTATCAAAAACGCAGCCAAAAAAAATGTCCCTGCTTCTCGGACGATCCTTGCGGACTGGAAACCGAATCGGAATCTAACCGGTTATAGTAAACAAACCTTTACCTTTTTGACGCTCAATAAAGAGTATCAATTTTTGATACATTCAGCTACTAGAATCGGTCTTGTAGAACAAAACCCCTACAAGGAGCGATTAAAATGACGAATTACGCAATCAAAACCATCGCGGAAAACTACAAAATGACGGCTTTCGGCGTTACGTTCGAAGACTTCAACGACTGGGCCGGCAACGCGGCAAAAACGGCGGCGAAAAAAGCGGAAATCACGGAAAACGGCAAGCTAGCCGAACTGCTCGCGCTCGCGGACGGGCAAGAATATCAAATCAATTACGTCTTGGGCGGCAAGGGCTGGCGCGGCTTCGGCGTGATGGGCGCGTTCGACGCGGAAGGCGCGGTCGTCCTTGATTTCCTCGCCGGCGACTACATCGTCGTGCCTGGCACGGGCGCCGCCAAAGACCGGCTTGCCGACGAAATCACCGGCAAAGTCTTCGGCGGCCTGCTGCAAGAAATCACGGACTACAAATACGTAGGCCCGGGCAACTTCACCTTCGTCAAAGCAGCTGAAAACGGCGACTACGACGGCGAAATGTGGCTTCGCGCCCAAAAAACCGAAGGCTGATGACGATTGAATAAAACCCCGATAAAGGAGCGATGACATGACGGAATACACGCTCGAACACAAAAAATCATTCACCTTGACCGCTTATGGGTTTTCGATCCAGTCGAATTTCCAAGACATGCCGGCCATGCAAAAGGAAAAAGCCGAGTTCTGGGGCAAACTCAAGGCGGACGGGCGTTTCGAAAAGCTCAAAAGCACCGCGAAAGACGATCGCGAATGGTCGGTCAACGAGGTGTATCAAGGCAAACCGTGGAACTATTTCGCGGTGGAAGCCGGCAAATCGGTGGCTGACGCCACGCGCATCATCGAGTTTCCGGAGAGCGAATACATCGTGGTCGCCGGTAACGGCGACAAGGAAACGTTGTTTGACGAACTGACGTACCGCGCGTTCGGCGATGTCTTGGCCCGCATCACCGATTATGCGTACATCGGCGGTCCAAACGCGACGTATCGCATAGATAACGGCGACGGCACGTTCTACGGCGAATTTTGGGTGCCCGTGGTTAAAAAATAAAGCGCCCCGGCAGATAAATAAGCAGAGTCGACCAGCTCGGTCGTCTCTGCTTGTTTATCTTTCCTTGCGCGTCCGCAGAATGAGATTAACGTTAGCTATCGTATATCCATGCGTTTCAAGGACGGCCCTGTCCATCGAGGCGGGACCTTTCGGCCGCTCAGTTATCGGACAGCACGATCTCCCATTCGTGAATCTCGTAGCCTCGCGCGCCGAGCTTGACGTACGGATCCTGCTTGACCAGATCCTCCACCTCTTCGAGCGAGGAGCCGCGGTAGATGACCAGTCCGCCGGCGCCGTCGACGAAGCGGCCGTTGGCGTGAAGCCTGCCCGCCGCGCGGTTGTCGGCCAGGAATTGCAGGTGCTCCGCGCGGTAGGCGACGCTCTTCTCCGGATCCAGCATCGGCAGGAAGACGGCGAAATGCTTGCGCTCGCCCGCCTCCCGGCGCTTCCGGTCCTCCGCCGCCTGGTACTTGTACATGCCGGACATATCCGCGTCGCCGTAGCCTTCAAGCACGGCTTGATTGATCAGCGCCTGGGCCCGCTTGCCGGCGTTCAGCCGTACCTGGGACGCCGCTCCCATCTCCGCGGCCAGATTCATGTCCTTGGCCAGCAGCTTCAAGGCGAAGCCCGGCTCGAAGGAATCCTTGGCGATGAATTGCGTATAATGCCGCTCCATGATTTTGCTTTGGGCGAAGCTGTTGTTCAGGATGCCGAACAGCTTGTTGGAATCGAGCCCCGCCTGCCGCGCCAGCGCGTACGCTTCGCCGACCGCGAGCGTATGAATGCCGACCATCAGCTGGTTGATCAGCTTGACCGCGGAGCCGCTCCCCGCCTCGCCGACATAGCTGATCGACTTGCCGAACGCCTCGAGTACGCCGTGCACGCGCTGGAACGCCTCCTCGCGGCCGCCGACCATTACGCTCAGCGTTCCCGCTTCCGCGCCGGTCGTGCCGCCGCTGACCGGCGCATCCAAGAAGTCGATGCCGGCCTCGGAGGCCTGGGCGAAAAGCTTGCGGCTCAGCTCCGGCGAGGCGGTGCTGCAATCGATCAGCACAAGTCCATCATGAGCGTTCGCGATCAAGCCCTCCGCGCCGGCATAGACGCGCTCGACGTCCGCCGGCAGCGGGAGGCAGGTCAGGACGACGTCCATCCGCGCAGCCAGCTCGGCCAGCGACAATCCCGTGCGGCCTCCCTTGGCGGCGAACGCCTGCTCCTTGCCCTGACTGCGATTCTTCCCGTAAACTTCAAACCCCGCCTTCATTAAGTTAAGCGCCATTGGAAATCCCATGTTGCCCAGACCGACAAATCCGACTTTCATTCGATATCCCTCCTGTTTATGGGGTCAAGCGACTCCTCTTACGGCGAATGTCCCCTGCGCCGGCTTCAGCGCCGAACCGCTTCCTGCTTGCGCTTGCGAATCTCGCTCGGCAGCACGCCGACCTTTTTGCGGAACACTTTGCTGAAATACTTTTCGTCCGGGTAGCCGCACTTCTCGGCAATGCGGTAGATCGGTTCGTTCGTCTGGCTGAGCAGCGTCTTGGAGTGGTCGATGCGCGCGTCGCGGACGTATTCGTTGAACGTTTTGCCGGTGATGTTCTTGAAGCATTCGCTGAAGTAACTGCGGCTGATATGGACATCCTCCGCCACCTCCGTCAGCTTCAGATCGAGGCTGAGGTTGCGGTTGATGTAATCGACCGCCTTCATCATCCCCGCCATCATATCGTCGGAGTAATGATGGCCGAGAAAGGCGCTGCGAATCTCCTGGCGCACCTGATTCAACCATGCGAACCAATCGGCCCAGAAGCGCAGCTTGGAGCTATCGAACAACGCCGTGGGGTCGAGCGGGACGTATTTCTCCCACTGTACGAGAATCCAATAGAACATGCTCTCGAGCTTGTCGTTGGACGGGCGCACCTCCTCCAGCTCCGCCACGAGCTTGGCGTACCGCGATTCGTCGTACAGCAGCTCCAGCGACGACCAGCGCTCGCGCAGCTCGTACAGTTCCTTCTCCGAGAGCGGAAGCTTGTCCTTATCCGGCGCATCGAGCTCGATGTCGTACACGTTGCGGCCGTACCGGTATTCGTAGAAAAATTCGTGCTTGGCGTAGTCCGCCAACAGCTTCCAGAGCCGGTTGCGATTGCGGTCGCGAATCCCGCCTGCCCGGATGACCGCCCACTTGCCGGCCAATCCCAGCTGGCCGAACATCCGGTCGATGATCTCGTCCTCCCGAATCGGACTCATCTCCGATAGCAGCCAGACGTCGCGGTCGATCTCGCTGACCGCATGCTGCTGTTCCGGCGGCAGCAGCTCGCCGAGAAAGTCCGGACGGTCCGGCGTCAACGCGGCGAACAGCAGCGCCCGCTCCGATGCCTCGGGCACGGCGCTTCCCGCCGCGCGGTAAATGGACGGGTTGCCCGACGCCTTGTCCCCGCCTTCGCTTATGCGCCGCATGATCCGGCCCAAGATGTCGTACATATTGTCCTTCTCCAGCTCCACCTTGGCGATATAATCGATGGCCCCCAAGCGCAGCGCCTCCTGGACATATTCGAAATCCTGGTAGAAGGTCAGCATGACCACCCAGATGCTCGGGTAGCGGTCGCGAAGCTCGCGGAGCAGATCGATCCCCGACATCGTCGGCATGGCGATATCCGTCATGATCAGATCGACATGATGGTCCTCAAGAAATTGCAGCCCCTTCTTGCCGTTCTCCGCCTCGCCCACCACTTTCAGGTCGAAGTCGTCCCACGGCATGAGGGAAACAATCCCCTTGCGCACCAAATGGTCGTCATCCACGATCAGCACGTTCATCGTTGTCCGGCTCCTTTCGCTCGTAAGGAATTCGCATCCGAATCGCCGTCCCGCGGCCGATCCCGCTCTCGATCCGGAATTCGGCCCGCCCGCCGAATTGAAAATCGATCATCCGCCGCACATAGTTGATGCCGATGCCCATGCCCGCTTTCGCCCCGCGGCCGTCCTCCGCAGGTTGATTGTCGAGCGCCATCAGCCGGTTGATCGCCGCGTCGTCCATGCCGGCGCCGTTGTCGGTGACCGTGATGACAACGCGGCCGTCGCCGTCGAGATCGATCGTCACGCGAATGACGCCGTCGTCGGCCATGCCGCCGTGATAGAGGGCGTTTTCCACCAACGGCTGCAGGATGAAGCGCGGAATGAGCGCATCCCGGACGCGAGGATGGGTGTCGATCCGCACGTCGAACTGGAAGTTATAGCGAATTTGCTGCAGCGTCACGTAATGGCCGAGCGCGCCGATTTCATCCGCGATGGTGGCGATTTTGCCTTTACCCAAATTATAATACAAGACCCGGTTCAGCGTGGAGACGAGACGGTCGATTTCGTCATGGCCCTCCATCCGGGCCAGCCAGCGGATCGTATCCAGCGTATTATGGGTAAAATGCGGATTGATCTGGTACATCAATTTCTCGACTTCCATCGCGGCCTTGCGTTTCTCCTTCTCCCGCACTTCGCGCAGCAGCTCGCGAATCCGCGTCCGCATATCCTGAAAGCGCATCAGCAAAAAATCGAATTCCTTCACGTCGGTGAACGTCACCGGCGACAGGAAATTGCTCTTCGAGATCAGCACGATCTCCCGGTTCAAGCTTCGCAGCGGGCGGTAGACCGTCCGCCAGATCATCCATGCGAACAGGACGCTGACGCCGAGCGAGGAGGCCCCGAGGACGAAGAACCGCAGCAGCCACTGATCGATCTCGCGGTTGTATTCCGCCTTCGGAATGACGCTGACCAAGCTCCAGCCCTGCTTGCTCGCCTCGGTAAACAGATAATCGTCCTGCTGGGGGCTATCCGCCCTGAACTTGCTCCCGACCGTGAACGACTTCGATCCGGCATACGTAATCGAACCGGTATGGTCCACGACGAGCAGGCTGCCTCCGGCCGCTTCCCGGTCGCCGAACAGATCTTCCACGGACGTCTCGATATAAATATAGAGGATATTGTCCTCGATCTGGACCTTGCGCGCGATGGACAACACCTTCTGGCCGGTGGCGCCGAGAGAGTTGTAAGGCCCGAAATAGGCGAATCCCCGGTTGTCGGCGTAATTGTCAAATTCCGGCAGGCCGGACAGATCGAGCCCCGACGCCGGGCAGTAATTGGGAAAGAGCACCCGCCGGTCGTTCGGCGTCGCATAACAGACCATGCCCAGATTCGGGTTGGAGAAGCTGATCAAATTCAGCTCGTCGACGATCTGGTCGCGACGCAGTTTTTTCTTGTACAAATCGGCGGTCGTCAAATACTCGGACAGGTTCTGGCCGACGCTGCCGTCGAGCGACAGCTGCTGCGAGACGAACTTGAGGTTGTTGAGCGACGTATCCAGCGACTGCGCCGTTTGGCTGAGATTGCTGCGGATGCCGTCCTCGATTTTGTGCTCCAGGATGGAGTAAATCGTATAGTAGGAGATAGCGCCTACCAATGCGAGCGGGATCAGCGTGCTGGACAGCAGCACGGCGATCAGCTTGTTCTTGAGCGAGCGAGGACCCTTCAACATATGTAAAAGCGTTTTCATCTCTCCGCTCACCTTCCCCTGCCGGAGTTGGACGACAAGCAAATACGGGAGAGCGGCCCCCTTGCGGCCGACTGCCCTCCCGTTCGTTTCGCCGGCTTAGGTAACCGACCTGCCCTTGGCCGCCGCGTACAGGGCGTACCACTCCTCGCGGGTCATCAGCTCCGCCTGCCGCGCCGCATCCCGGCAGCGGAGAATCCGCTCCGGATTGGCCGTGCCGATGACCGGCTGAATGTTGGCCGGATGCTTCATGAGCCAGCCCAGCACGATCGCTTCGCCGGTCGTTTCCTTCCGCTCGGCCAGCGACGAGACCAGCTCGCTCGTGCGGATGACCGCTTCCGAGGCGCCCTCCTTGCTCCGGCCGGTATAAATCCCGTTCGCCAGCGAGGACCACGCCTGGAGCTGGATGTTTTCCAGCATGCAGTGCTCCAGCAGCCCTTCCGGGAAGACGACGCCGAGTCCCGCCTGCTGATTGACGTAGACGCCGCGGTCGGCGAAGTCCGAACGAAGCAGGCTCATCTCCATCTGGTTCGCCACCAGCGGCTCGGGCAGCGCGCGCTGCAGCAGGCGGATCTGGTGTACGTTCATATTGGATACGCCGAAGTGGCGGACCTTGCCGGAGCGCTTCAGCCGATCGAACGCCTCGGCGATCTCGTCCGGCCGGGCAAGCGGATCGGGACGATGCAGCAGCAGAATGTCCAGATAGTCCGTTTTCAGCCGGCTCAAGCTGCCGTCCACGGAGCGGAGAATGTGCGCCTTGGAGAAATCGTAGCGCTGCGGGCCGTCCTCATCGGCAAAGCGGATGCCGCATTTCGACTGGATCACGATCGATTCCCGCAGGCCCGGGCGGCTCTGGAGAACGCTTCCAAAAATTTCTTCCGCTTTGCCGCCGGTGTAGATATCGGCGTGGTCGAACATCGTCATGCCGGCTTCGAGCGCGGCATCGACGGCCCGCTCCGCCTTGAGCAGATCCGTGCCGGTGAGCGGGTCGAAATTGTTGCTTCCGCCAAGTCCGGTCGTTCCGTAAATGATGCGGCTGTTCGTAATGTTGCGTTCCTGCAATGGAAACAAGTTCATCGGAAGCCCTCCGTAATCGAGTGTCGATTGTCTCTATTATATACCTGATTCCGGAACGCCCGTAAGTCAAGAATGTCCGCAATCATGTCGGCAATTGTCTCGAATTCCCAAACGGCGGCATCTCGCCGGACGTTTGTCCGCCTTTTCATCGGACGTTTTTCGCCTTGCAATCGAAGGAGGACAAGCGCAAGGCCTTGCCCTCACTTCATCCTAGGATAGGTCTCGAAATGGATCTTCCGCTTAGTCCGCCATCGCCGTTTGACGAAGCACGAAGTAAGGAACGGCGGACATATCGCGATCGAAGCCCGGAACCATCCATACCTCATCCCCGAGGCGCAGCTCGAAAAAATACAGGAGCGGGTAGGGGGAATCGGTGTAGGAATCCGGGATCGCCGCCGTAAACGCGGCACCTTCGCGCTTAAATTCCGCGACGGCGTAGCGTTCGGCCTGGTTAACGCGGCGGTAGTGGAGCCGGACCTCCGCTTCGGGCGAGTCGCCGAAATCCGGGACCGTCAGGCCGACCGTAACCGGCGTCCCGCGCCTATACGGTCCCGGAACGTCGTGCGTCCACCGCGGCATCGCGCTGCGGACGCGCGTCAGCGCGCCGGCGAGCTCGCCGGCTTCTCCGGACTCCACGGCTGTGGCGGGCTCAGCGGTTATGGCGTACTCCGCAGCCGTGTTGGACTCCGCCGCTGTGGCGGCTTTATCCGGAAGACTCCCGCGCAGACGCTCCAGCTCGGCGATATCCGCGTCGATCCCCTCGATTCGGTCGGCCCAGCTGCCGCGCATATACGGCCGGTGGCCGAAGGCCAGATCGCGCTTGTAGATGCCGTCGGCCGCGGCGGACAGTCCCGTCCATGCCTCTCTCGCCGATCGGTATTGCTCCAGCGACTGCGTCAGCCAGTCGGGGTCGCCGGCGCGCTCGAACAGCGCGTAGGCGATGCCCGCGCGGAATTTGCGGGCGAAGAACCGTCCCAGCCCCGCCATAATCCGCACGTCGGCGGACAATCTCCGGAAGGACGCCTCGCCCGGATCGTCGGCGGCTTCCTCCGCGGCTCGCAGCTCGCGCTCCGCCTCGTCCGCCCATTCGTCCAGTCTCGCGGCCGTCTCGGCGGGCGTTACCTTACGGCTTCGCCGGCCGGAGACCGCGTCGTCGGCATATTCGTTGACCGATGCGAACAATGCCGGATCGAGCGGACTCGCGGCTCCGAACGTCTTGGGCTCCGGCAGGTCGTACTCGAGATGCGACGGCGTCGTGCGGATCATCGCCAGATTCGTGTAGATTTCCGGCCAATAGTCGACGTTGGCCGATGACGGATGATGCGCGACCGTGACGAGCGGCAAAATCCGGCTCGCCGCGGCCAGAGCCGCTTCCGCCCGTGCGGCCGCGGGACCGTATGCGCGGCGCAGCGGACGTCTCCAGACCTCCGGATCCGCGTCCGGATTATACAGCAGTCGGCCCCACAGCAGGTAGGCATACCCGTATTTGATCCAATCCTTCCCGTTCAGGCGAAGCGACTCGTCGTCGTAGAGCTCGCGGCCATCATCGCGGCCGGATGTTTTGCGCCCCTTGAAGGCCAGCGGCTCGAACAGCTCCAAGCCGGCGGCGCCGCAGAACGCGGCTGCTCTGCCGAATCCAGCCGCCATGACGGGATCGCCCCAGAGCAGTACCCGCTGCGTCCCCGGCCATACCCGGAAGACGATGTCGTAGTCGCGGGCCTCCGTCAGAAAATCCGCATAGCCGTAGCGCGTCGCTTTGCGCGAGCCGGCGGTGACCGCCGCGTACTTCGCGCCCTGGAAATCGGCCTCGGGCATCTCGCGCTCGCGGTTTGCCGCCTGATGGTACGGCAGGCCAAGATGCTCCGCCCAATACTTCGGCGACACGGTCACCTGCTTGCCCGTCGTGGCCTGGACCATCCGGATCATCTCGAAGTCGACGCCCTTCGAATGAATGTCGACGCCGATCGGGCGCTCGCAGGCCCGGATGCCGGAGAGCGCGGACCGCCAGAATTCGTGAGCGGGTTCGGGAATGCCGCTCTCGTAGTGGACGCGCAGCGTCAGCCCGTCGATCGCGGGGACCGACGCGAGCAGCAGCGACAGCGCATCGCGGCAATAGGCCGCGTGGTTGTCCGGCGTCAGCCCCGTGATCCGGTAATGCGGATCGGGGCTGTCCGGCAGATCATACGTATTCGTCCAGATGCCAAGCTGAAAATCGAGACCGCGGCGCTTCGCCTGTTCCCCGATGTAGCGGAGCGCCTCCAGATTAAGCGCGGCCTCGCCCTCGGCCAGTCCCTCCGCCTTCAAGTCGTAGCCCGGAACGGACAGCAGAAACGGATAGGCGAAATAGAGGTAATTGTCGCGGATATCCGGATCGTGGCCGTAATCGTAGCCCATGCCGAAGGCCAAGTTAAACCGGTTGAAGCGGTGCGACGCCAATTCCGTCAAGTACGCGTCCCAGAACGACCGGTCGCGGAACCAGCCCTTGTCTTCCGTCTCGCTGACGAACATCCGGCTGACGCTTCGCACGCGCGCCGCCGGCGCCTCGACGATGCGATCCAGCCCGTGCAGCGCGGATAGCGGATCGGCCGATTCGCCGGTATCGCGAACGCGACCTTCGAGCTCCAGCAGCCCATAGACCAGCCCGCGAATGCCGGGCGAATCGACCGAGATGACCGTTACGCGCTCCTCCGTCTTCCGCTCGATTGCGAATTTCTCCGCGTCGAGCGGCGATGCGCCGTCATTCCGATGGCCGGCATAGCCGATCTCGACGACGATCTCCGCTCCCGCCGCCCGTTCCGGCCATGTCGGCAGCTCGGCCGCGATGCCGCGTCCGCGCAGCGTCTCCGCCAATCGCTCCGCCGCCCAAACAACGGGCTCGGCGCTATCCAGGCCATGGCCAGCGCCGACGATAATCTCCGCCAGACGCCGCTCGCCGCGCGATGGTGTCCCTGCCATTGATGCCTTCCCCCTCTTCTACCAATCGCGAACGGAGCCGTCCAGCGCCTTCAGCTTCGGCGTCGTGCCCGGCTTCGGCGGACGCGCCAGCGCGGCCGCCTCGGAGAATTCGACGCCGAGCCCCGGCCCTAAGAGCGGCAAGGCATAGCCGTTCTCCACGACGGGATACGGCGAGGCGACGTCCGTGTTCAGATCCTTCGGATCGCTCGCCGATGCGGGAAGCTCGAGCAGCGCCACGTTCGAAAAGGCGAGCGAGACGTGCATGCTGGCCGCCGTGCCGACCGGCCCCCAGTTATTATGGGGCACCAGATTGATGTAATGGGTCTCGGCCATCGCCGCGATCTTGCGCATCTCTGTGATGCCCCCGCACCAGCAGACGTCCGGGCGCAAGTAGTCCACCAGCCCGCTCTCGACCAGCTCGCGGAATTCGAACTTATTATGGCTGCGCTCGCCCGTTGCGAGCGGGATGCTCGTAAACGGTCTCAATCTGCGGTACGCCTGCGGATTCTCGTGCCGGATCGGATCCTCGAGGTAGAGCGGACGGTACTTCTCCACGATTTTCGCCAGCATCACCGCGTAATCCGGATCGTAGCGGCCGTGGCATTCGAGGATGAGATCCACGTCCTCGCCCACCGCGGCGCGGATCGCTTCGGTGTACTCGACCTGCTGCATGACGGCGCGCTTGTGATCGTGCAGATGGAGCGCGTCCCAGTCGTGGAACGCCCGGTAACGGATCGCGGTGACGCCGCGGTCGGCAAGCTTTTTCGCCTTGCCGGCGATCTCCTCCGCCGTCTTGCCCGCGACCGGACCGTACACTCTGACCTTGTCGCGCGCCAGGCCGCCGAGCAGCTGGTACACGGGCACGCCGAGCGCCTTGCCCTTGATGTCCCACAGCGCGATATCGATCGCCGCGATCGCCGATCCCGTCACCGGCCCCCCTCGCGCGAACAACGTGCGAAAGCACATCTGCCAAAGATGCTCGATGCGCGTCGCGTCCTCGCCGATCAGATAGGGCTTCAGTTCCTCGATCATGCCGATGACCGCCCGCGGAGTGAAGCTCGTCCCTTCTCCGTAGCCGGCGATGTCCTCGTCCGTTTCAACCTTGACGAATACGCCTTCGCCGGACAATATCGCGATTACGTTCGTGATTTTCATGCGTCTCCCCCTCCGTCATATGCGTCTGATATGGTAGAGACCTTTGACGTTATCCATCGGCTCGTATGCATCGGAGATATCTTCCATGCGGAACAGCTGCTTCGCGCGCTCCGACAGGTTGTCGTAGACGTTCCGCGGAATCGGCATTCGGCCGCTGGTCGCGTCCCATGCCCGCTGATAGATGAACGTGAACAGGCCGCGCGGCTTGTCGGAGCGGTTCGGGCAGCCGCGATGCCAGGTCTTCTTGTCGCGGATCAGGAACGACCCCTTCGGCATGATCGCCGCCTGAAAGTGCATCGCTTCGCCCAGCTTCTGAATCATCTTGCCGTTCTTGAACACATGGTCCGGGTTGAGATGCGTGCCGCCCGGGTAAAATTCCGTCGCGCCGTTCAGCTCGGTGAAGTCGCACAGCGGAACGTGCAGCACGAGGCTGTGGATCGGCGTGGTGAAGTTGAACGTCTCCGGGAACAGCGGCCCCGTGTCGGAATGGACTGGCTGCTTCTTCGTGCCGCCCGGCATCGAGTTGTTCGACGCGAGGTAGCGCAGCGTCAGATCCCGGCCGAGAATTTGCTCGGCGATGTCGAGGAAGATCGGATTGGCGACCACGTCGTCTTCGATGAACGGCGCCGCGAACGGCAGATCCATCCGCACGTTGCCCGTCGCCCCCCCGGCGTTGAACTCGCCGTCGCCGAAGACGTAGTTTTTCTCGAATTCGGTGAGCACCTTGGTAAAGGCTTCGTTGATGTAATCCGTCCGCTCGGCGCCAAGCACGTCTTCGATGATAATCGCCCCGTTGGCCCGCAGCAGCGCGGTTGCGAATTCCAGCTTGTCGGCGTCCATCCTGCCGTTCTTGCGTTCTTCTTCGGATAATTGAATGTTCATGGTAGAGCTCCTTTCGTAAGCCGGGTTCTAGGAATGGCAGCAAGCGAAAGCGGCAATCGTTGCGTTAGGCTTGTTTATGCGGAATCGCTTCGAACCGAAGCAGCCGTTTCAGCCGGTCCGAGCCGTTGTCGAACACCTCGCCGGATACCTGCTGGCGGCCGCCGGTAATATCCCACCAGCGCTGGTAGGTCAGCGCCAAGGTGACGTTGTCGCTGCCGATCGCGTTGGGCCGCTCGCGGTGCCACAGACGGGAATCGCGAAGCAGCACGGCGCCTTTGCGAAGCGCGATCGTTTCGGAAGGCATCGAGCCGGCCAGCTTCCGAACCATTGATTCCCCGTAGCGGATCGCGAAATGCTCCGGCTGCGTATGCGTGCCCGGAAACAGCTCCGGGGCGCCTCCGCTTGCCTCCATATCGCCAAGCCCGATCGTCACCTGAATTTTATGAGCGGGAAACCGCGCATTCTCCGTCTCGGGGAAGAGCGGCTTCGAATCGATCGTCACCTCGCCGGACGCCTCGTTCCCCGCGGCGATCCGCTCGACGGCAACGGCCCGCAGCACGCAGTCCGCCCCGATGAGTTGATCCACCGGTGCGAGAATCGCGCCGTTCTCGACGATATCGGAGGCAATGAACGGTTCTTCGATCGGCAGGGCGACTCGCGTGCCATCTCCGCTGCCTGCGTGCGGCTGCCGCGAGACAAACGCCTTTATTTCGTCCGCCCGTTCGGGTGAAAAGACGTTTTCGAGAATGACGTACCCCTTCGTGCTCAATAGCGCGACGGCGTAGTCGAGTTTATCCGGCGCAAGCGTGCCGCTCCGTCTCTCTTCTTCATTCAATCGAATATTCATGGCCAGTCTCCTTTCGAATCTCGCTTCATGACCTCGTCTGCATGGACACCTTTATCGTAATGGAAGAGACGCCCGAACCAGGGGCAATTCAATCGCGAAACTACGGCTGCGAACATCCTCGCTGACCGAAGCTCGAGGCGGGAAGCGGATCATATTCCCCCTATTCCCTGCCTAATTTCCTCTATATAAGCCGCTGATGCCGGTGAAGCCGGCCGCTGTTATTCTTTTACCGATCCGATCATAATGCCGTGAATAAAGAAGCGCTGGATGAACGGATAGACCGCCACGATCGGAATCATCGAGACGATGATTTTCGCGGCATTCAACGTTTTATTCGAAATTTGGGACAGCTTGGCCGCCTCTTCGCCCGTCACCTTCGACAAGTCGACCTGCACGACGAGCTGCTGGATATACGTTTGCAGCGGATAATTTTCCGTCTTGCTCATAAAGACAAGTCCGTCGAGAAAGCTGTTCCAGTGGGTGACGAGACTGAACAGCGTCACCGTGGCCAGCGCGGGAACGGCGAGCGGCACATAGATGCCCAGCATCAGGTACCACGGACCGGCGCCGTCGATTTCCGCCGCCTGATCCAGCTCCTTCGGAATGCTGCGGAAGAAGTTCATAAGCAGAATGACGTTGAAGACGGGAACGGCCACCGGCAGCACCAGGGACCAGATGGAATTCAGCATGCCAAGGTTTTGCACCGTCAAATAAAGCGGGATCAGACTGCTCTTGAAGAGCATGGTGAACACGAGAAACCACATGAACAGATTCCGCAGCTTGAATTCCTTGGTCGTTCTGGACAAGGGGAACGCAACCAAAATCGTCAAGGCGAAATTGACGATGCCCCCCAACAAGACGCGCTTGATCGAAACCCAGAAGGCGAGGAAGAATTCCTTGTCCCCGATGACCAAGTTGTAGGAATTCATATTGAAATCGACCGGCCACATGCCGACCCGGCCCGCATTGGACGCGACGCTGCTGCTGAAGGACAGCGCGAACGTGTGCCAGATCGGACCTAAGCTCAAAATGCTGACGATGCTTAGCACGACAAGGATAACCGTATCTCCGATCGTGCCTTTCTTGTTGCGCTTGCGCGCGATCTTGCCGCTGTACGCCTGCGCGTTCGACGAATTTCCGCTCATCGCGGCCGACGCCTCCTTTCCCATCAGAACACCCGATAGTTGCTGAACTTGTTGGCAAGCGTGTAGGCCAGGACGATCAGAATGAAGCTGAGCACCGATTTCAGCAGCCCCATCGCGGTAGCCAGGGAATACTGAAGCTCCAGCAGACCCGCCCGGTACACGTACGTGTCGATGATGTCGCCGGATTGGTACACCGCCGGATTGTACAGGTTGAACACCTGATCGAAGCCGGCATTCAGCACGTTGCCGATCGCAAGCGTCGACAGCAGGACGATGGTCGTTCTGACGCCGGGCAAGGTGACGTGCCAGATGCGCTGCATTCGGGTCGCGCCGTCCACCTCCGCCGCCTCGTTTAGCGAGGGATTGATGCCGGTCAGCGCCGCCAGATAGATGACGAGATTGAAGCCGAGCTCCTTCCACACGTCGCTGCCGACGATAATGGTCGGGAACCATTTATTGCTGCCGAGGAACAGAATCGGATCGACGCCGAACCAGCCGATCATCGTATTGACCACCCCGTTCAGATCGAGGATCTCGACCAGAATCCCGGAGAGGATGACCCACGACAGGAAGTGCGGCAGATAGACGATCGTCTGTACCCAGCGCTTGAAGACGATATTTTTCACTTCGTTCAGCATGATCGCGAAAATCAGGGGAAACACCAGATTGAACACGATCTTGAGCGTCGCCAGTAGAAGCGTATTTTTGAAAATCGTCCAGCTGTCGTTCATTTGGAACATGTATTTGAAATTATCCAGACCGACCCAGGTCTGATCGCTGAGCGGCACCCCCGGCGAGTAATCCATGAAGGCGACGATCGAACCGAGCAGCGGCGTGGTCTCGAAGGTCAGCAGCAGTACGATGCCCGGAATGAGCATAAACAAATAATGCTTTTGCGCTTTTGAAAAATTCATGAGCCTCGCCCCTCGCCTATCCATCCCGAAAATGTTGACCGGCGCCAGGCCGAATGCCGCCTGACGCCGATCCGTATTCGCGCGGATTTCGTTATTGTTTGATCGCCGCTTCGACTTCCTTCGTAATCGTATCCCCGCCTTGCGCTTTCCAGTCCTTGACGAAGGTGTCGAAGGAATCGAGCGGCGCTTCGCCGATGACGATCTTCAGGAACGTTTCGTTCTCCATCTTCGTCAGGTTGGCCCATCTGGACTTCATCGTCGCCGTCGGCGAGTAGAGCAGACTGGAGACTTCGTTGTACTTGTTGTCCAGCGGCGCTCCGCCGACGATGTACGCCTGGAAGCCTCCGATGGTGGTCGGATTCAAGCCGTCCTTGTCCGCCTGCGGGTAATATTTGTCGACCAACGTATCCGTAGCGGGATCCTTCACGTACTTCTTGGCATAGTCGTACGCTTGCTTGGCGTCGGGCTCCAGCGTGGCCGGGTCGACCTTGCCGTTAAGCGCGTCGAGGATGGCGTGCCGTCTCGTGGACACGGCGTTCGTGTCGTCCATGTTGACGCGGAAAATATTGAGCGCGTCGTCGATGTTCGTATTTTGAACCGTCGTATCCCATTGATTCTGCACGCCGTCGGGCAGATCCGTGGCATGGCGGTTTACGCCGACCGTCAGGTTGATGCCCTTCATCAACGCTTCCGGATGCTCGAAGCCTTTGCGCACGACCATATAGTCGCGCGACGGCGGCTGCATGTGGGTATTCAGGTTGCCGTTGTCGTCGACCGGTCCCGGATAAGCCACCCACTGCGCATCCGGATTTTGCTTGAACGAATCGCCGATGTTGCCCCAGCCCATCCACCACGGGCCGAAGAACATGCCGCCTTGACCATTGATGTACGATTCGTCCGGATTTTCGCGAAGGAAGAACTGCTTGTCGATCAAGCCTTGCGAATACCAGTCGCGCAGCGTGGCCAGCGCGTCCTTCGTTTGCGGCTGGATCGAGCCGTATACGACGTTGCCCTTATCGTCCTTGACCCAGTTTCTCGGGTAGGAGTTATAGGAAGCGAAGATCGCGTCGAAGCCATGGGCGCGGTTGCCGTCGGAGTCGGACAGCATATCCGTAATCGGACCGGTCAGGCCGATGGTGTTCGGGCCGCCCATCTTGTTGTCGATGAAGGCTTTGGCGATTTTCGCCACGTCATCGCGCGTTTTCGGCGGCTGCAGGCCGAGCTTATCCAGCCAGTCCTTACGGATCCACAGCACCGTCACGGCGTCCCCTTTGATGTTGATGCTCGGAATGCCGTACAGCTTGCCGTCGAACGTGGCCGAATCCAGCGCCGCGCCGCCGTCCTGGAGCTTCTTGACCATGGAAGAAGCGTAATTGTCGTACGTATCGGTCAGGTCCTCGAGCAGACCGGCCTTGACCATCAAGCGAAGCTGCTCTTCGTTGACTTGCATGGCGTCGGGCAGCTCTCGGCTTGCGATGGCGAGCATCGCTTTTTGATCGTAGGGATCGCCGTCGACCGCGCTCCAATCGCGGCTCAGCTTGATGTTCAGGTTCTTCTCGTAAAACTGCGTCATGGCATTGTCTTCGACCGTTTGGCCTGCCGGCAGGCCTTTGTCTCCCGAAGGAAGGTCCTGGGCGATCTTGATCGTAACCGTTGCGTCGTACTTGCCGTAAGGATCGGCTGCTTGCGTATCCGTTTTGCCGGCATCGCCGTTTCCCGCGCCGGCATCGCCGCTGGTTGAGCCGGCATCCGCGTTAGCGCTCGGCTGCGATGCATTCGCTGCGCCGTTCGTGTTCCCTTCGTTGTCAGACGCCTTGCTGCAAGCGCTTGCAAGAAACATAACGGCGATCACGGTACCGAGTACCATCTGCTTTCTCATTGATTAACCTCCCTCTCGAATTAGGCAATGGGGGTGTTGCTGGGATTAGTATAAGTCATATTTCGAAGCGACCTGTAGGACAAACGATCTCAACATCACGGGTAAAAATGTCCTTTCTTTGCGCGGCTTCAACCATAAGCAGAAGAGGATTGTCCCCCTAATCGCCGGTCGAATTTCTCCCTGGCTGAAGACGAAGCCGAATCGGAACGCTTCGAGCCGTTCCCCGGTGAACCGATGCGAGGAATCGTACGCGAACCGGCCGAGCCTGGCTCTCGAGGCCATTAGACCGGCAAGCATCCGGCCATAACAAAAAAACTCCTTCGCCTTCGCCTGAGCTATGCCCAAGCGCCGCAAAGGAGGATTCATGCTTTTCACTGATGCTGCGCGGTCGGATTGACCTGGGCCGCCAGGGCCTTGAACTCGAGGCGGCGGCGGTGCAGGATCGGCTCGGTATAGCCGTTCGGCTGGCCGGCCCCCGCAAAGACGAGCTCGCATGCGGCCTGGAACGCCACGGAATCATCGAAGCCGGGTGCCATTGGCCGGTATGCCGGATCTCCCGCGTTCTGCCGGTCCACCACCTCGGCCATCCGCTTCATCGTCTCCCTCACCTGCTCTGCGGTGCAGATGCCGTGTCTCAGCCAGTTGGCGATATGCTGGCTCGAGATGCGAAGCGTCGCCCGATCCTCCATCAGCCCGACATTCGAGATGTCCGGCACTTTGGAACAGCCGATGCCTTGCTCCACCCAGCGAACGACGTAGCCCAGAATACCCTGCGCGTTGTTGTCCAGCTCCTGGCGAATCTCCTCTGGACTCCAGTTGGGATGGCGCTCCGCCGGAATATCCAGCAGGTCGTCAAGCCGATCGGCGGCGGGCGCTTCCTTCAGCCGATTCTGCGCCTCGCGCACGTCGACCTGATGGTAATGCAGCGCATGCAGCGTCGCCGCCGTCGGCGAAGGTACCCACGCGGTGTCGGCACCGGCCTGCGGATGGGCGATCTTCTGCCGCAGCATCTCGTTCATCCGGTCCGGCATCGCCCACATGCCCTTGCCGATCTGGGCGCGGTCCTGCATCCCGCAGCGCAGCCCCGTGGACACGTTCGACTGCTCGTAGCTTCGCAGCCAGCGGGACGACTTCATGTCGTTCTTGCGGATCATCGGCCCCGCTTCCATCGACGTATGAATCTCGTCTCCGGTCCGATCCAGGAATCCGGTGTTGATGAACACGATCCGGTGCTTCACCTCGCGGATGCACGCCTTCAGATTGACCGAGGTGCGGCGCTCCTCGTCCATAAGACCGATCTTCAGCGTATGCCGCTTCATGCCGAGCATGTCCTCCACCCGGTCGAACAGCTCGTTCGCGAACGCGGCTTCCTTCGGGCCGTGCATCTTCGGCTTGACGATGTACACCGACCCCTTCCGCGAATGGAGGAGCCGGCCTCGGTCCAATAGCGCATGCTTGGCGATGACGCTCGTCAAGGCCGCGTCCAGAATGCCCTCCGGCACTTCCCGGCCGTCCTTGTCCAGCACGGCGCTCGTCGTCATCAAATGCCCGACGTTGCGAACGAATAAGAGCGAACGGCCGCTCAGGCTGATCCGTTCCCCTTGGGGCGATATGTAGAGGCGGTCGCCGTTCAGCGTCCGCGTCAGCGCGCGGCCGTCCTTCTCGAACGCGACGGACAGATCTCCCTTCATCAAGCCGAGCCAGTTCGCGTACACCTGCAATTTGTCCCCGGCGTCGACGGCCGCGACGGAATCTTCGCAGTCCATTATGGTCGTGAGCGCCGACTCCAGCACGATATCCTTGATGCCGGCCGGATCCGCCTGCCCGATGGGGTGGCCGCGGTCCGTCTGAATCTCCGCATGCAGGCCGTGATGGCGGAGCAGCACCGCCGTCGGCGCTTCTTCGGAACCTTGGTAGCCCGCGAACTGTTCGGGCCGCGTCAATCCGGTCTTCGCTCCGTCGGCCAATCGGACGAGCAGGCGGCCGTCGACGACGACGTAGGCGACCGCATCCCGGTGGGAGCCTTCGCGAAGCGGGAACGAATCGTCAAGGAACCGCTTCGCGAAGGCGACGACCTTCTCGCCGCGGACCGGATTGTAGCCCTTCGTTCGCTGCGCCCCGTCCTCCTCGCTTATCGCGTCCGTTCCGTACAGCGCGTCGTAAAGGCTGCCCCACCGCGCGTTCGCGGCGTTCAAGGCATACCGCGCGTTGTTCACGGGCACGACCAGCTGCGGCCCCGCCAGCAGCGCGACCTCGTCGTCCACGTTGTCCGTGTCGACCGCGAAGTCGCCGGCATCCGGTTCCAGATAGCCGATGTCGCGCAGGAACGACTTGTACGCCGCCAGGTCGAAGCCGCCTTCGCGGTTCCGGTACCATTCGTCGATCCGATGCTGCAGCCGATCCCGTTCGGCGAGCAGTTCCCGATTCTTGGGAGCCAGATCGTGCACGAGCGCTTCGAAGCCGGACCAGAATCGCTCTGCCGTTACGTCGCTTCCGGGAAGCGCTTTAGCATTCACGAACTCGTAGAGCTCCGCAGCCACCTGCAGGTGATTCACTTTGACATAATGCAATCCATTCTCCTCCTTCGGTATTGCCTCGGGCCGAGACCGCTCGTCATAGATTGTTCATTATAATGAACAACGTTCAATATTACGCAATGTAATTCGAGTGTACACCCCCGGCAACGAACGGTCAATACTCGGGGATAGCCTGCGCGATATGCCCGTTTTGTTGCCTTGCCGCCTCCATTTGACGCCGCTCTCGGCCGATGGTAGCATCGGGATATGTTCCTCATATCGAACGAATTCCCCCATTATGAACGTAGGATCGAAAGGATGGATCCCCCCATGGAACAAAAATACAGCGTTCCCGCTCTGGACCGCGCGCATGCCGTATTGACGGCGCTCACCGACGAAACGAACCGCTGGAAGCTGTCCGAATTGGCCAAGAAACTGAATATCAGCAAAAGCACGCTCTATTCCCTGCTGCAGACGATGGAGCGGCTGCAGTGGGTCAGCCGGGACCGCAACGAGACCTACGCCGTCGGCACCGCGCTCGGCCGGTTCGGCAGCGGATTCTTCCGCCAATACGATCTGATCGAAGAATTCCGCCGGCTGGCCGAACCGGTCATGCACCGGCTTCAGGAGTCGATTCAGCTGGCCGTGCTCGAAGGCGCCGACACGCTGTATCTGGCGAAAGTCGCGGCTCCGAGTCCCGTGCAGATGGTGTCCGGTCCGGGCGCCCGCTTCCCCGCGCACGCCACCGGCCTCGGAAAGTCGCTGCTGTCGGGGATGGACGAAGCGGAGCTGCGCCGCCTGTTCCCCGAGGAGACGCTGCCCAAAATCACCGTGCACACGATCGGCTCCCGCGAAGCGCTTGCCGAAGAACTGAAGAAGGTCCGTCTGCAAGGCCACGCCACCGACATTCAGGAAGGCATCATGGGATTCTGCTGCGTCGCCGCTCCCGTGCAAGGCGCGGCCGGCTCCGCCGCCGCCGCGGTTAGCTGCTCCATGCCGGTTCATCATTGGGAAGGCAAGCGGGATGCGGCGCTCAAGGAAATGATCGGCTTGGCGGCGCGTCTCTCCCCCGGCGGATGAAACGATGAAGCCATGAAGAAAAGTAACGATGATGGCACCCGACGGCACGGGTACGAAGCGGCGCCCGAAGGTGCAAGATATAAAAAAAGCCTGATTTCTCAGGCTTTTACGCTTATTCGTCATTCGGAAACGGCAGTACCCCCCGATACATGCGCAGCGTGCCTTGGTAGGCCCTTTTCATGCGTCTCGCCTGTTCCTCGGGATATTCATTCGGTTTGTCGATCGCTTCATGCAGCGCCACGATGCGGCACATCGGCTTGCCGTTCTTATTGATGCATACCCAGGTCGGGATGCCTTCTACGCCGGCAAGCCGGACCTGGCCGTTCGTCTTTCGCAGCTTCAGCCGGACGATCATGCCGGTCAGCGCCGCGTCTTTGCCATGCAGCCGGGTAGAGATAAAGTTGCCGAGCGAATAGATGGCGAACCGTTTTCTCGTTCGCCCCGAGACGTCCTTCACGGTTCGCGTGACAGCCGGCTGGAGGACATGCGGATGCGAGCCCAGCACCACGTCCGCGCCGTTCCGGAAGAGGAACTGAACCCACTTCTTCTGGTGGACGGCCGGGCTATGATCGTACTCGAACCCGCAATGCATGCTCACGATAATGAAATCAGCGGCTGCCCGCAGCCGCTGCATATCGCGCTTGATCCGCGCGCGCGCGAGCTTTTGAACGCCTGCCGGCTGGCCCTTCGGTACGGCGATGCCGTTCGTATCCCGCGTATACGACAAGAGGCCGATACGGACGCCGTCGACAACCCGCACGCAGAGCGACCGCGATTCCTCCGCGGTCCGGTAGGTGCCGACGTGGCCGAGGCCGTTCTTGTCGAGCACGTCGAGCGTCCGCTTGAGTCCGCGAATCCCGTAATCCGCGCAATGGTTGTTGGCTGTCGTGACCACGTCGAAGCCCGCCGCCGACAGCGCCGGCGCGAAAGCGTCCGGGCTCTTGAACAACGGGTTTCGGTTCTTCGGATTGCGCCGCGTCGTTCTAAAGTCCGCATCCTCGCCGCCGGCGAAGGTCGTTTCCAGATTGCCGATCGTCAAACGCGCATCCTTCAAATAACGGGTAACGGGTTCGAACATCTGCTCGAACGCGTAGTTTGTCCCGCTTGGATCGTCCGCGCCGGCCGCTTGCCCCCGAGTACGGAGCAGTCTAATAATCAGCGGCTTCATCAACAGATCGCCGACCGCCGCGATTACAATTGGTTTCGACATTCCATCCTCCCCCGATAATTGGCAGCATCCCCTACACCACCATATGCCATCGAAGCGGAATTGGTTTGCGGACCGGCAGCGCCGTTCCCTGCAAGCAAAGCGGCTAGGCATGGGCAGGCGTACTGTCAAGCGGCCATTCACCTACGTAGGATAAGAGGCATGCGAACGTAAATCACGTGCCGCTATCGGCACGAGGAGCGATGAGATGGATTCGACAGGAAATACAAGATACATGAGACAACCGCCGCAGTCCCCCCCGCCCGCCTTCATCCCGCCGAAGCCCGCCGTCTCGTACATCATCGACTGCTTTCATCAATTCACCTATGTATGGCTCCGTACCGGCGATAACTTCTGGTTCTATCCGACGTCCGTCGACGCGGACGGCGTCGCGGGGTTTAGATGGACCGGATCCTACTGGTACTTCTACGGCATCGATCCGCGATTCATCGATGCCGTCGCGTGTCCGCCGTTCCCGACCTTGTTCTGACAACCAATACGCAACGCGGGAACTGCTTATGGCAGCGACGAATACCGTAGATGCCCGTCAAAAAAGGTGAGCCCCTCGGCGGGGGTTCACCTTTTTCGTCATGGCGGATTAGCTCCGCGCAACGTGCGATTCACGAACGATTTAGCGGAGCGCTTCTTCCCTTCGGTCCGTCGCCGGCGGCGGGTCGATCGAAAGCTTGGAAATGTCGCGGCGCCATTCCGCCGTCATGGGGATTTGCAGCGCCGCGAGGGAAGGCTCGAGCTGTTCCATGCTGCGCGCGCCGATGATCGGCGCCGTAACCGACGGATGAGACATGACCCAGGCGACGGCAAGCGACGCCGGATGCAGCCCTTGCCCGCGCGCATAGTCGCTGAACCGTTCCGCGATTCGGTAATATTCGCTGTCGCCGTACCGCAGGCCGTACATCTTTTGTTCGACGAGCCGGCCTTGAACCGCCGCATCGCCGGCTCCGTACTTGCCGGTCAGCAAGCCGCCTCCGAGCGGGCTGTACGGAATCACTCCGATTTGCTCGGATTCCGCCATCGGCAGGATTTCGACTTCCGCCTGTCGCTTGACCAAGTTATACATCGGTTGGACGCATTCGAACCGAGCCAGGCTTTCCTTGGCGGAAATGCCGAGCGCCTTGGCGATCTGCCATGCCGCCCAATTGCTGACGGCGGGATGCAGAATTTTCCCTTGCGCCTGAAGATCGTCCAGCGCCCGGAGCGTTTCCTCCATCGCCGTCGCCGAATCGAAATGATGCACGAAGTACAGCTCCAGGCGGTCCGTGTTCAATCGCTTCAAACTCCGTTCGGCCTCCAGCATGATATGCCGGCGGGACAGTCCCTTGGCGTTCACGCCCTTCCCCGTCGGCATGCACACCTTGGACGTGATGACCACTTCATCGCGGATGCCGGCAATCAATTTGCCGAGAATTTCTTCCGAACGGCCTTCGTTGTATACATTCGCCGTGTCGAAGAAATTGACGCCCGTCTCCAAGCACCGCCGAAACATGGCAGCCGATGTCTGTTCGTCGGCGTTACCGCCGAAGGACATCGTGCCGAAACAGAGGCTCGACACGTGAATGCCCGTTTTTCCAAGCGTTCTGTATTCCAATCGTTACACCTCCGCGTTCGTAATCGTTCATCCGCCGTCCATTATTCGGCGGCTATTCGGCGTATCTCGGCAAGCGTTGACTCGTCCAAGGCTACGTCTACGGCCGGCAGCACGCCCAAGATGTGGCTCGGTTTCCGAACGCCGACGATCGCGCTGGTCAACGCCGGGTGGGCCAGATCGTAGGCGACGGCAAGCTGCGGCAGCGTGATGCGATAGCGGTCGGCGATGCCTTTCAACTTCTCGACGCGATCTACGTTCTTCCTGAGGCCTTCTCCGGTATGCGCGGCGTTGCGGGAACGCCAATCCCCTTCCGGGAACGTGGTTTCGTACGTGTAATTGCCGGACAAGAGACCCGAGGTCAAGGGGCTGTACGCCACGACTCCGATTCCGTGCTCGTGACAAAACGGCAGAATCTCTTTCTCGACGGCAGGCCTCAAGATGGAATAAGGCGGCTGCAGAGAATCGACATGCCTGACGGATAGCGACGCTTCCAACAAAGGAACGTTGTAATTGCTGACGCCTACGTAACGTACTTTGCCGTCCTGGACCAGCTTTTCCATGGCGCGCATGGTCTCTTCCGCGGGGGCGTTCGCATCCGTGTCCGGCCAGTGCATTTGATACAAATCGATGTAGTCGGTTCCCAAGCGGCGCAGCGACGCTTCCGCTTCGCGGAGGATGGAGTCGTAGGTTCCGTTCTTGGAGATGGCGTGGTTCGCATCCCAGACGAGCCCGCATTTGGTGGCCAGCACGACTTTATCGCGGTCGCCCTTTAACGCTTTCCCGATGACTTCCTCCGAATGACCCAGTCCGTATACGGCCGCGGTATCGTAGAAATTAATCCCGTTGTCCAAGGCGGCGCGCACGCTTTCCGCCGAGAGCCCGTCATTCTGATTGCCCCAAGCGCTGGCCCAGCCGGCTCCCCCGATGGCCCAGGATCCGAAACCGATGACGGATATTTCAGGGCCGTTCTTGCCGAGTTTGCGATATTTCATAGGTCGCCTTCCTCTCTTTTCAAGCGAAATTTCAAAGCTCGCGATTAAAATACTCCGCCCGTTTCAAAAAGATTTGATCGACGCGTTCGACGATTTTTCCGCTTTGTTCGGATGCTTGCTTGACCTCGTTCCATTCCGCGTCCTGAACGAACGTTTCCCACTGTCTTACCCGTTCTTCCATGCTTTCGTATCTCATCACGTAATAAAGCTTGGGCTCGTCCTCCATGTCCTCCCAAAAGTCGCACACCTGCATGCCCAACCGTTCGAAAATACGGAACGTGTGATCCGCGAAGCGCCGCCGGATGTGATCGAGTTTCCCGGGAAACAGCTTGTATATCCGCAATTCATAGATCATTCGTCAACCATCTCCAATCTTTGGCTATTTCGATTATAGATAATGGATCCTGCCATGAGAAGAAGTGAAAATTTTTATATCTAGTTACTTCGGGCGAACTATCGAAGCGAGTCCGGAGGCAAAGACTAGGATAGAGAACCGTCGGGTCAACGCGAACCGCATCGAAGTCTCCGGGGCATGCCGGTCTAAGGACGCTTCAAGCCTGATCCCGCACGCCTCGCGGAGGGCTCGGTTCTTCATGAAAGAGGCAGGCGAGCATCCGCTCGCCTGCCTCTTATGCGCATTAAAGACTAACTTGTTAGTTACTACTAGTTGTACGTAAAGTCGCTACTCCTTAGTGCCTCAAATGCCCATGCCGCCGGAAACTTCGATCCGCTGCGCGTTGACCCAGCGGTTCTCTTCGGAGACGAGCGACGCGATCATCATGCCTAAGTCATCCGGCAAGCCCGGGCGGCCGAGCGCGGTCATGTCCGACACCATTTTGTTCATTTGCGGGTTATCCCGCACTATGCCCCCGCTGAAATCGGTCTGTACGGCGCCGGGCGCAACGACGTTGACTTTGATGCGGCGCGCGCCGAGCTCCTTCGCTTGGTACTTCGTCAAGACTTCGATGGCGCCTTTCACGGCGGCATACGGCGCGCTGCCGACGATGATCCGGGTCAAGCCGGTCGAAATGTTCACGATGTCGCCGCCGTCGTTGATCAGCGGCAGCAATTTCTGCGTGAGGAAGAACGCGCCTTTGAGGTGCACGCGATACAAGGCATCCAATTCGTCCTCCGTGGTCGAAGCGAACGAGCCGTGATGCGAAGTGCCCGCATTGTTCACCAAAATATCGAAACGCTCCTGCCCCCAAGAGGCCAATACGTCCTTCACGCTCGCGACGAAGGCGTCGAATCCAGCGGTCGTGCTCACGTCCAGCTTCAACTCAGCCGCTCTACGGCCGGTCTCCTCGACGAGCGACGCGACGTTCTGCGCTTCCTCGCCGTTGGTATTATAGGTGAATATCGAATCGATGCCGCGTTGGGCCAGCGCAAGTACGGCGCTGCGTCCGATCCCTCTGCTGCCGCCGGTTACAATCGCGATTTTGGACATGGAATGATTCCTTCTTTCGTAAGTGTTGTCCGGCCGTCCTGGCGACCGGTTGGTTCTACTATATTATTAACTAACCAGTTAGTCAATAATAAATCGGTGTCAATCCCACCCATTGTTCGACCGAACCATGGCGCGCGCCGACTTGAACATTCGAGTACATGCAATCCCGTTTAGCGGATGGTTAAAAGCGGCGCGATGCTGGAACAATACGTTATAAAAAGAAAGCCGAAGCGCTTCTTGTCGCTCCGGCGTTTGTACAATTGAACCATACTGGCTCCGACGGTTCGCTCCCTTATCCCTGCTGCTTGTCCACGGGTACCCGTTTGATGAAGAACGCGACGACCAAGCCGGCGATGGCGACGATCATGGCAAACAAAAACGCCTGTTGGATGCCGGCGATCAAAGCGAGCGGGCCGTTAGCCGGGTCCGCCCGGTCGGCCGCATCCTTCATGAAGCCGTTCATCCCGGCCGTCATGATGCTGATCGCGACAGCCGTTCCGATGGCGCCCGCGATTTGCTGGAGCGTGTTCATGATCGCGCTCCCGTGCGGATAGAGCTCGGGCGGCAGCTCGTTCAGCCCGTTCGCCTGCGCCGGCATCCATACCATCGAGATGCCGATCATCAATAACCCATGCAGCGCGATGATGAGCGCGAGCGGGGTAGAGGCCGTAATCCCCGAGAGAGACGCAAGCACGGCAAGGATGAGTACGGCCCCCGAAGGAACGACCCCTCTCGGCCCGAATTTATCGAAGACCCTGCCCATGATCGGAAGCATAACGGCGTTCACGAGGCCGCCCGGCAATAACGCGAGCCCCGCCGAGAAGGTGCTGAGACCGCGCCCTTGGATTAAATACATCGGCAAGACGAGCATAGCCGACAGCATGACCACCAACGTGATAAAGATCATGAACGTGCCGACGGCGAACATCGGATGCTTGAAGGCCCGCAGATCCATGATCGGCTGCTTCATCCTCCATTGACGAGCGATGAAGAGACTAAGCGCCAATAGACCGACGGCCATGGCGGCGATAACCTGGGGCGCGCCGAAGCCGCTGTCTCCCGCGCTGCTGAAAGCCAGTACGATCCCGCCGAAGCCAAGCGTCGAAATCGCGAGCGAGACCGCGTCGATCTTGGGCTTCGTGATGGCGGACACATTCTCCATGAACCGCAATCCGGACGCCAGGGAGATCAGCAGGAACGGAAGCGACAACCAGAAGATCCAATTCCAATTCAGCCGGTCGATCAACAGACCCGACACGGTAGGACCGATCGCCGGCGCGACGACGAGCACGAGACCGATGATGCCGTAAGCGCCTCCTCTCTTCTCCGCCGGTATGAGGACCAGTACCGTATTGAACATCAGCGGCAGCAGCAAAGCAACGCCGGCGGCTTGAATGACCCGCGCCGCCATCAGCATCGCGAAGCCCGGGGCGAGCGCCGCCGCCAGCGTGCCGAGCAGCAGCAGGACGAGCGCGCAGACGAACAGCTGCCGGGTCGAAAACCATTGCAGCAGCAGGCCGGATATCGGCACCAGGATGCCGAGCGTCAGCAAATAGCCGGTCGTCAGCCATTGCGCGGTAGAAGCGGTGATATGAAATAACGCGATCAGATCGCTTAAAGCGACGTTTAACGCCGTTTCGTTGAACATGCCGATAAACGCGCTCAGCAATAAGGAACCCATGATCGCGATGATCCGATACGATTGCTGCGGCGTTGGCTTGGTTTGTGCCATTGCGGTTTGCATCTTCTCCACTCCTTATGAGAGACCTGTACCTAATCGTCCCATTAATAAGACTTTAAAGATACATTATGTCTGTAATTAAAATAAAAAAAAGACGGGCTTAAAAAACGATCTTATGGGTTTGGGCGAGCTCGGCCATGGTCTGATTTCGCAAATGCGCTTCCATTTTTTGTTCGGCCGCGAGCACCACCTGCTGAATCGGGCAATCCGGTCCATGGTCCAAGCTGCAGTCGAACAAGGAAGCCGTTCCCTCGATGGCATGGATAATATCGAGGAACGTAACGTTTTCCCAATTCCGCTTCAACCTATAGCCTCCGTTGGCGCCCGATGCCGATTCGATCATTCCTGCCTTGACCAGCTTGGTTAATATTTTGGATAAATACGTGGGGGACACCTCTTGCTTCTCGGCCAGCTTTTGAACGCCGACCGGTTTGTTCGGAGTGGCCGCCGCCAGAAAGAGCATGGTATGAAGCGCATAATTCGTAGCCTTCGAATATTTCATACGATGACCCCCTCGTTCGTTGATTTCATTTATCCATAATAGCGTTTATGAACAAGCAGCGTCAAGCACGGGACAAGTCAACCTCCTTTCTCGCTAGAATAACATCTATCATAGATCATTAATATCTATAATTCAAGATGAAATAGATTAGCCGGACGAAAAGCCAAACGAAACAACACCTACACCGGGTGTTCGTGGCGCGGCGGATCGTCCATCGCCATGAACGCCCGGTGCATGCGTCCTACGCGCGCAAGCCCGGGAAATGCAGCCAGGCGTCGGTTAACGGCGCCTTCCAGTCCGATGCGCGGTCCACGTGGTCCACCCGGAAATAGCAGCTGTACCGAATATTCGGCGAGCGGTTGTACGCGGCGCTGTGCAGCAGCATGTAGTTCGCGACGATCAAATCCCCGGGATTGCCCTTCACCTGCACGGGCTCCCCGTAGTCGATGCCCGACGATTGGTACTCCTTCGCGAACTTCTCTTCGGTGACCAGCACCTCCGGCCCATGCAGCCGTAAATTCCGTTCGTGCTGCAGGTGGCTCCCCGGCCATGCCGCTTCGACGCGAGCCTCGTCCCCTTATTGCTTCGTCCTGCGCCTTTGATCCTGCGGGCTTGCTTCGCTCAGCCATTCCAGCTCGTTGACATTCGAATCGATCCGCTTCGGCTGCCGGATGTCGTTCTTCGCCCGTTTCCTAACCAATGCCGTTCTCCGCTTGCGATTTGATTTCACGCTTCCACTCGTCCTTCCGCGTCTTTAATAATCCCTAAATAAAGTATGCGCGGACGGAGATGCCGGTCTGGGTTCATCGGAAAACGTTCGTTGTCGGCGCCTGCCGCGTGCCGCTTGTTACCTTTTCGTCATCGGGCATTAACTGTATTGTAACTTTTGTCCCCTCCGCATGAATTAAGATCAGTTCCGTAAGGGATCCCTACTAAAAAACTTGACGAGGTGCATCATATGAATCGCATACGAAACGGCAAACATCTTCGCAAATGGTCCGCAATCGGCATCGCTGCCGCCGTGATTTCGCTCGGTACGCTGGCTTCCGTCATTCCGGCTCATGCGGCTAACTCGGCGAAGACCGCCGCGCAAGCCGCTACGACAAAAGATAGCGGAAGGATCAAGGATATTCTAGCGCTGGCGAAGCAAGGCAAGGTGCAAGGCAGCGGCTTCGTATCCGGAAAAACGAACATCAAAGAGGTTCACAAGCTTTGGGGGGCTTCGGAAAGCTTGGGCCATGGTTACGAACGGTATGATTTCAGCATGGGCAAAGGCGCGTACGATCTCGGGATCAGCAGCAAGACCGGCATCGTATACGATCTTCGTTATTATTTCCCGCTGCCCGACCCGGATAGAGGTCTCAGCCAATTCACGTTCAATGCCGTCATCGCGGCGCTCGGCATGCCGAAAGCAGTCACCTTCAACGGAAACGACAAAATCTACACCTATACGGCCGGCAGTCACCAACTGAAATTCGTCGGCCCGAAGACGGCTCCCAAAGGCCAATCGTCGGCTATCGCCCACATTAACGTCTATACGCCGAAAGCCAACGTCTAAGCGGGTATCCGCTGAACCATAAGATCGCGTCATCCGAGAACCCCTCCGCTAACGGGGGGTTCTTTGGCCTTCACGTACCTTGCAGCGTTGTAAGCTTGTTGAAAGGCAGATCGATACTAATTACCGTACGACTGCGCTACACTCAGGCTGACGATAGGCGCCGGATGAGCGCGCGACGAATCGCGGAGCTTCCGGCGCCATGAATGCGGAGGGAATGGCATGAAGAATGAAGGCCGCACAGGCCGAAGGCGCCGCGCCGCAGCGGCGGCGATCACACTGACGCTCGGGGTAAGCCTGCTCGCCGCTTGCGCGGACGGGGGCGGCGAAAGCGCCGAGCACCGCGTGCTGCGGGTAGGCGTCATCGCCTCCGGCGACGCGGACGAGGCCGGGCAGCGCGAAGCTTGGACCGACGCGTTCGAGCTGACGCATCCGGACATCGAGGTCGAGCTCGTGCCCGCCGTGGATCTGGACGATCAGCGCGGCCGGGAGCTTGCCGGCGACCGCAGCCGGCCGGACCGCTTCGAATCGCTGAAGCGGCTGCTCGCGGGTCCGGATCCGGTGGACGCGGTGGTCCTGGACGACGCGACGTATTACCGTCAATTGACGCGCGAAGGGCTGCTGACGCCTCTCGATCCGATGATCAAGGAAGACGGATTCGACCTGGACGATTACGTGCCGAACGTCGTCGAGGCGCTGCGCGATCCGGACGATCGCAACCTGTATGCGCTGGCGTCGTCGTTCAACGCGGGCGGACTGTTCGTAAACAAGTCGCTGTTCGCCGCCGCGGGGGCGGCGCTTCCGACCGAAGCGTCGGCTTGGCCGGACGTGATGGCGCTGGCCAAGCGAATCGCGAGCGGCAGCGGTGACGGGCGCATCTTCGGCTTGTCCTTCGACCGCTGGAATGCCGATCCGTTCGCGGACGCCCGGCTTTACGCGATGCTGCTGCAGCTGAAGCTGTTCGACAAACAGGCATGGACGATGACCGTCGATACGCCGCAATGGAATCGCGTCTGGACGGACGTGGCCGGCCTGTATGCCGGCCGCGTCGTGCCGTCGCAGGAAGACTTGGCGAGCGCCTCGGCCACGGGCGCGGATTTGTTCATGGCTGGACGGGTCGCCATGGCGGTCGGCGGCTACGAATACTTGAGCGACTTGCTCGCGGCGAAGGCGTACGCGAAGGATCCGAAGCTGCGCGCGCTCGATTGGGAGGTCGTTCCGCTGCCCGCTTTCCCCGAGAACCCGGACATCGGCGGCGGCTTGACGCTGAACGGCCTGACGGCGATCGGCGAGAAAGCCCGCAATCCGCAGGATGCGTGGGCGTTCGTCCGCTACAACAACAGCTTGGAGGTGTCGAAGCTCGGCGCGCGAAGCACGTACCGGATGCCGGCCCGCAAGTCGCTGATCAAGCCGCGGGACGGCGCGAGCTACGATCCGGGGGTATTCTACGCGCGCCGTCCCGTCGCGCTGCAGGCGGATTGGTCGGAGCTCTATTGGGCGACGCCGAATTTGGCGCCGGCCTACGAGCTGGGCGGACCGCTGCTGCAGGACGCGATCGACGGGAAGCGGACGGTCGCGGCCGCCCTGGCGGAATGGCAGGCAAGCGGAACCGCGCTGATGAAGCAGATCAAGGCGAATCCGGACGCGTACGCGAACGACAATTACTTCGGCGGCGGCTGGGGCGGATGAGGCTAGCTAGGCTCGCACCGGGCCGTCGTCGCAAAGGAGTCTGTCAAGCGCTGCGCGCCGACCGCGGTTGAATGAAAGCGCAATAACCCATTCGTTCGCAACGAATGGGTTCTTGTCATGCGTTCTGTCATGGGTTCTTGCTCAGCCGAGGCCGGTCTCCATTCTCACACGACGGGAAACCATCCGGGCGTGTTCACGAGCATGTCCCACAGCGGGTCCGGCAAGGCCAGCTCGCGTTGTGCCGTTCTCGGCAGCGTCGTTCGGATGTCGCTTTCGCGACCGCTGCGCACCTTATCGACCCACTTCGGCTCCATGATCAGGGCATGCCCCAAACTCAGCAAGGGAACGCCCGAATCCAACGCCCTCCTCACGTCGTCCGGCGAGGATAAGCCGCCAACCCCGATGACGGGTAGACGAGCGCCGACCCGCTCCTGTACGAGCGCGACCCGGGACGCCGTATCCGCCGTATCGCGTATCGATCCGTCCCAAAAGCCTCTTACGGACATATGAAGATAGTCGAGCCCCTGTTCGGCCAACCGGTCCGCCAGCTGAAGCGTGTCTTCCATCGTGATGCCCGGCTCGTGCTTCTCCTCGGGCGATAACCGGTAGCCGATGATGAACGGCGCCTTCGCATGTTCGGCGACCGCTTGCTTCACGCGATCGATCACGGCCAGCGGAAATGCCATTCGGTTGTCGAGCGTTCCTCCCCAACGGTCCGTCCGGCGATTGGAATGCGGGGAGAAGAATTGCTGGATCAAAAACGTATTCGCGCCGTGAATTTCCACGCCGTCAAAGCCGGCTTGGACGGCTCTGCGGGCCGCCTCGCCGAAGGCCTCGGCCGTGGCTAGGATCTCTTCCTCCGTCAGCGCTCTCGGTATCGCCGCGCCTTCGCGTTCCGCGGCTACCGGGCTTGCGCTGACCGGCTGCCGGCCGTCATTGAGCTCGGCCGTCGTCATCCGCCCCGCGTGGAAGAGCTGCAAGATGGCTTTAGACCCTTGCGCGCGGATCGTATCCGCCAATTTTTTCAGCGAAGGAATGAAGTCGTCGCGGTCCGCGCCGATTTCGTTGACGAACGCTTTTCCTTCCGGCGACACGTGGCTGCTCGCGGTAATGACCGCGCCGACGCCGCCCGAACGCTCGCGATAGTATAGCAATTCTTGTTCCGACACTTCGCCGCTCCCGAGCGAGGACGAGTTGGTCATCGGGGCCATCAGGACCCGATTCTTCAGCCGCGCGCCCGAAGGAAGCGTGAAGGGCTCGAATAGCGGTTCATAAATCGATTTCATGGATGAGTTATTCATGTTTTGGCGGCTCCTTTAGGTTAGTTTGTCGATCATCCATGCATGCTCCGCTCACCCGCGACCGACGATTATAAGGCGCAACCGTTGTCCCCGCACGCTCCGCCCTGCATTTCGTCCTGCGAACCCGCTTCCAGCATCTCAAGGGAAAGCTCTTCGCTCCGCACGCGTTCAAGAATTTCAAGGAAGGCTTGACTTGACCGGACGCCCGATACGGCATACTTGTCGTCGAAGACATAGAACGGCGTGCCCGAAATGCCAAGCTTCTCGCCGCGCTGCCGCTCTTGCTTGACCGCATCTTTATAGCGGTCGCCGGACAGGATATGAAGAACGGCTTGACCGTCCAGACCGCTCTCTTCCGCAAGCTTGGCCAAGGTGCCGGGGTCGCCGATATCCATCGAATCGGTAAAATACGCTTTGTACGCCCGAGCCATCCACGCCCCCGCGCTGCCCCGCTCTTGCGCGTATAAGGCAATGCGAAGGGCAGCGGCCGTGTTGGACGGAATCAACGTATCGAGTCGGTACTCGAGACCGACAGCCTCGGCCATGGCAATGACTGCCTTATTGCTTTCCTTTACATAATCGGCGGTCATGCCGCCGCCATGGATCTCGGCTGTCCACGCGTAATAACCTTTGCCGCTGCCGCTTGGCGCGTTCGGGAACAGCTGGAACGGCCTATACGCGACCTCCACCTCCGCTTTGCCGTCGAACCTCTCAATGGCGGTATCCAGATTGGTTTTGCCAATATAACACAGCGGACACATCACATCGGACCAGACATCGATTCTCATCGCTTCTCCCGCCTCTCTTCCCTTCAGGGATCCATTCGTCTTCTACATGTCGCGCGCCTCATTAAGCAACGTTAGTTGATTAATTAACATGTATTGATTTACATTATAGAGAGAAGCTTCGCGATCGCAATCGGTAGATCGCGGCCCTTTGTTAACTAATTAACACGCGATCGGTTTTTGTACATTCGTCTGGAGAGCAGAGGTGGTTTCGTGCCAAAAACGGACCGGAGAATTCCCAAAACGAGGCAAGCCATCCAAAACGCGTTAATCGAATTGATGGCGGAGAAAGCGTTCGATCGGATTACGATCAACGATATCGCGCAAAAGGCGGATCTTAACCGGGGAACGCTGTATCTGCATTACGCGGATAAATACGATCTGCTTGATCAATGCATCAAGGATCATTTGAGTCAGATGGTCGCCCACTGCATGTTATCGAATCCGGATGAACCGTGTTCGGATATCGTTCAATCTCCCCTTCCGCTGTTCCGGCATCTGGAGAAGCATTTTGTATTTTATGCCTCGATGTTGAACAACAAAGGCTTGGTCTGCTTTAAGGAACAGCTGGTGGCCATGGTCAAGAACGGCATTGCGGAGCGGCTCAAGAAAGAGGTTTTGCGCGAGGCTTCAAATCAAGAAGCAGCCGTTCAATATATGACGTCGGCATTCGTCGGCGTGGTGGAATGGTGGATCCAAACGAATATGCCCCTAACGCCGACGGAAATGGCGAAGCAATTGAAGGACATGGTCGAACTGAACTTCTCCCTCCACTTCAATCGGGCCGGGGCGGCTGCCATGCACGCGATCGCGAGAGATTCCGGCCCCGTTTGACGGAATCTTCGAACTTATAGCCCGTAACGATCATGACATTCCACGCGTGTAAAGGAAAAATCCCCTCTTGGCCGGCAACGATCGGACATCGAATCGATGCCCTCTCCGCTGCCGGCCGGAGGGGATTTTTCTTATCTATTGTCCTTAATTGCAACCTTAATCGAGGCCAGCCAATTTCTGGATTTTTGTCGGAATATGTCGTTTCAGCGCAACTCAAGCCCTTTCGCCGCGTACACACTTGCTAGCATGGTTAGAGGAGGAGTGATTTTCATTCGCATCACAACATGGACGGCGCTGACGGCTGCCTTCTTAGTCGTACAGACCGGACTGGGCATCACGGCGACGGCGAATGCCGAAAGCGCCGGGATCGACAACATGACGAAATACCGCGTCTACCAGAACGACAAAGCGCTGCAAGAGTTTTCATCCGCCGCCGGCGCGATCGCGTACGCGCGCTCGTTCGCCTACAGCCACGTCGAGAAGACCGCCGATCGTCTGTGGATCTGGGACGATTTCCCTCGTTATAAGGTGTACGCGAACGGGTTCTCGACGGCGGCTTGCGAGTTCAAGACGCTTGCGGAAGCCCAAGCGTTCGCGGCTAAGCAGCCCTTCTCCCAAATCCGCGACTTGGAGAAGCCAGGCTGGGTTTCGGCCGTATATGCCGACTACAGGATGTATCAGGGCGATCGGACGCTGCCGAATTGGAGCTTCGCTACGCTTGCCGAAGCCAAGAAAGCGGCCGCTGCGTACGGCAATGTACATATTATCGAGCTATCGTCCAACCAATGGGTATGGGACAATCTGTCGGACGCCCAGGAACGGGAGCAGCGGGATCAGACGCCCGTCTATGAAGTCCATGTCAACGGCGGCCCGTCCGGCGCGCTCAAGTACGGGTTCCTGCTCGATGCCATTCGGGCTTCCGCGAAGGTGCCGGGCAGTACGGTGTCGAATTCCGCTACGAACGCAGTCGTTTATTCGAATATCCCCGCTTTTGCCGTTCTCCAAAACGGAAAGCCGGTGAAGGCGTATTACGGTCTCGCCCAAGCGCTCTCGCTCGCCAAGCGGCTTCCCGGCGCCGTAATCGAAAGCGAAGGGCGCGAATGGTGGACGAACGTGCCTTACTTGACGGTACGGCAATCCGGGAAGCCGCTGCGGTCGTTCCATACGCTCAAAGCCGCTGCCGCATACGCCGCGCGGTTCCGCGATTCCGCCGTCGTTGCGGCCGATGGCCGAACGCTGTGGAGCAACGCAAAAGAGCTCGTCTATTTGGGCTGGAACGGGACCCAGACGACGCAGACCGTGCTTTCGCAAGTGCGGCCGACGCAAGGACTCGATTACGATGCGCCGAACTGGTTCGAGTTGGGTTCGGCCGACGGAACGATGATCGATGATTCCGATCCCGGGCTGGTCAAGACGTTGAGAGGAGCCGGGACGAAGCTGACGCCGATCGTCCATAATCAGAACGATAAGACGCTGACCAGCGCGTTTCTCCGCAATCCGGAGGGCCAAAGCCGGTTTATCGCTTCGCTCGTGAAGAAGCTGTCCGCGCTTGGCGCGGCCGGCGTGAATCTCGATTTCGAGATGGTCGACGGAGCCGACAAGATGCTGTATACGTCGTTCGTTCGCGATTTAACCGAGGCCGCGCATCGGAATAAGCTGACGGTATCGATCGATCTGCCGCGCGGGGACGTCAAATGGGACATCTACTCCGCGTACGATCGTGCCAAGCTTGGCGAAATCGTCGATACGGTCGTCATCATGGCCTACGACCAGCATTGGCGCGGCAGCGAGGAAGCCGGCTCGGTCGCCCAGCTGCCCTGGGCCGAGCAAGGCATCAAAAACTATTTGGCTTACGGCGTCCCGGCAAGCAAGCTGATGCTCGGCATCCCCTTCTACGTCAGAGACTGGACGCTGGATGCGGACGGCAAGCTGTTAAGCAGCAAAGCGATAACCATGGCCGCTCTGCCCGGACTGATCAAGCGAGAGCATGCCGCGGGCGTATACGATTCGGCGGCCAACCAGGTGAAGTACACGTACGAGCAAGACGGCCACCAGCATGTCTTTTGGGCGGAGACGCCGGACACGGTCAAAGCGCGCGTCGACCTCGTCAAGAAATACGGCTTGGCCGGCATCGCGGCCTGGAGACTCGGTTACGAGAGCCCCGACATGTGGACGATGCTGCTGCGGCAGAAATAGCGCCCCATAATCGACAAACAAAGGCAGTTCGCCGGAATGGCCGCGTATCGGACGCGAGCCGTTCCGGTGAACTGCCTTTACCGTTCTTGGGCTGGTTTAACCTCGTTTTAACCTCTCCGGTATTGCGAGGCGGCATGATCCTTCGGCAGCAGCCGGTTCCCCGCACCGAAGAGCTTCTCTCGCAGGGTCCCGGGCTCATAATCGGTCTGATAGATTCCCCGGCGCTGAAGCTCGGGAACGACAAGGTCGACGAATTCCCGCAAGCTGCCCGGCGTGATCAGATGGGCAAGGTTGAAGCCGTCCAGCCCCGTCTCCTCCAACTGCTCCTGCATGCCATCCGCGATATCGGCCGGCGTGCCCACCAGCATTCGCCCCTGCCGGCGGTCCAACGTTCCGATTCGCTCCATGACTTCCTTCACCGTCAGCCGGTTCGGGACGTGTTTCGTATATTGGGCGGCTCTGCTCTGCCCATGATCGGTCGCCTTGTAAGCGAGATATTCATCCGGCGCGTACGCCGACAAATCATAGCCGCTGGAGCCGCCGAATTGGGCAAGCGCCGCCTCCGGGCTCCAGAGAGCGGCATAGTCCTTCAGCTTGTTTTCCGCTTCGGCTCTCGTGTTCCCGACGACTACGTTCAATCCGGTGAACATCTTGATGCGCCGCGGATCCCGGCCCAACCGCTCGGCTTGGTTCCGGATCGCCTCGATATTCGACCTGAGCGAAGCCGCGGAATTGCCTCCGACGAAGACGCATTCCGCGTGCTTGGCCGCGAAGTCGCGACCTCGCTCCGAGCTCCCCGCTTGGTATAGGACCGGCGTGCGCTGCGGCGAAGGCTCGCTAAGATGAGGTCCGGGAACCGTGAAGAACCGGCCTTCGTGATCGATCCGATGGACTTTGCCCGGTTCCGCGTACACGCCGCGGACGACGTCCCGCACCACCGCGTCCGCTTCCCAGCTGCCTTCCCAGAGCTTATAGACGACCTCCAAGAACTCGTCGGCCAATTCGTACCGGTCGTCGTGCTTGATCATCCCGTCCAAGCCATGATTCAACGCGGCATTCGGCAGATACGACGTTACGATGTTCCACGCGATTCTGCCGTTCGTCAGGTGATCCAGCGTCGAGAAGCGCCTGGCGTGCGCATACGGATGCTCGTAGGTCGTCGTAACGGTAACGGCAAACGACAAATGCTCCGTCACGGCGGCCATCGCCGGCACGATGAGCGCCGGGTCGTTCAGCGGCACCTGCACGGCATCCCGGATGGCGGGATCGCGGCTTTGCTTATAGACGTCGTAGATGCCGACCACGTCCGCAAGGAACAGAGCGTCGAACCTTCCCCGTTCCAGCAGCCTCGCCATCTCCGCCCAATACGCCAGCTCGGTATAGCGATGCCGCTCGCTGTCCGGATGCTTCCATAAGCCGTGCGAATTGTGCATCGCGCCGTTCATATCGAACGCATTCATGATGATTCGTTTCCCCATTGCCCGTGCCGCCCTCCTTCGCCTAAATGCGATATTCGTGGTAGACCCCGTTCAAAAACCACTTGCCGACATGATGCAGCTTCAGCCGGGCCGGATCGTGAAGGGTATGGATGCGAACGTTGCGCCAATGGCGGTCAAAATTATATTTGCGGTCCATGGAGGACGTGCCGGCGACTTCGAAGAGCGCGTTCGTAATCTCGATGGCCGTTTCCGTCACGAGCCACTTCGCCGAGTCGACGGTCAGCGTCGCCTGTCCGGCCGTTTGCGCGTTCAAGTCGGCTTTCGCCAGGTCGATCGCGCCGGCGGCGCGGTCCAGCAGCGCTTCGGCCGCCTGCAGCCGAATGCCGAGCTCCCCGAAGCGGCGGATCAGATCGGGTTCCTCGGCCGCCGTCGCGACGCCGCTGCCGTAAGCGGGGCGCGTGCGGGTCCGCACGAAAGCCGCGGCATCCTCCAAAGCCGCGCGCGCGATGCCGATATCGATCGCCGCGTGCATAATCTGACCGAACGCCGAGAAATATTGCGGGCCTTCGAAGATTCGCCAATGCGGCAGCACGTGCTTCCCCGGAACCTTCACGTTCCGGAGCACGACGCTGCCGCTCGCGGTCGTTCGCTGGCCGATGCCCGACCAATCGTCAAGCACGGCGACGCCTGCCGCGTGCCGCGGCACGAACGCGGTCATCCGCTGCTCCGCCTCGTTCAAGGCGGTGACGGGAATCCAGTGCGCGTAGAGCGCGCCCGTCGAATAAAACTTGCTTCCGTCAAGCACGTAGTCGCCGTCGTTTCCGTCCGATGCGCGAAGAGACGTCGCGATTTTCCTTGCTCCCCCGCCGCGGCTTCGTTCCGCTAATCCGTTGCCGAACTGGGCGCCATTCATCGCTTCGCCGAAAAAGAAACGCTTTTGCTGCTCGCTGCCGATCAATTCAATCGTTTTGACGAAAAAATGATGGTTCTGCGGAATTTGGCCGATCGATCCATCGGCGTGCGAGATGAGCTTGAAAATATCCACGAGCGTTCGCGTGCTAATCTCGGGTCCGCCATAGGCTTTGGGCACGACCAGCCCGAGCAGGCCCAGCTCGGCCAGCCGCCGCATCTCCTTCAGCGGCAGCCGGCGTCCGCGGTCGCGGTCCGACGCGCCCGGCCGAATTTCGTCCGCGAAGATTCGCGCCGCCTCCAGCGCCTCTTCGTCGCTGCGCAAGCGCCGCGCTTGCGGACGGTCGCGAAAGAAAGCAAGCGGCAAATCCCGCTCCGCATACAGGGAAAGCGGCTCGCGCTGCGGCGGCTCGAGCTCGCCGCTTTCCGCGAGCTCCATGGCCTCGCGCTGGAGCGCCTCCGCCTGCGCGGCATCCAGCGCAAACTCGCCCTGCAGCCAGCCGCCGGCTTTCAGCTCTTGATGAAGGCGAACGAACCGATGCCATTTCGAATCGGTCGCTTCAACGCCGAATTGGCGATGGAGCCGCTCCGAGTACAGGGAGCCGATCGCGTGCTCGGCGACCCCGAGCTGCGCGGCCGCCAGCCGGTTCGCTTCTTCCGGATGACGAATCGCCCATTCCGCGGCCAGGCGGAGATGACCCAGGATCCGTGCTATCGCGTCCTGCTCCTCCCGAAGCCACCGCGCCGTTACGAGCAGCGCCGTAAGTTCCGGGGTGACGGGGCGGAAATCTTCCAATTCCCGAACCTCCAGCCATCTTCGGGCTTCGATCGCATCCCCGCGCCCGACGTACACGGCATCCGCTTCGCCCCGAAGCAGGGCTTGAAGCGCTCTTCGGCTCGTACCTCCGCCCTCCTGAACGTTCGCGGCCGATAGCTCCGCCAATTCCGGCCGGCCGGCCGATATCCCCGCTTGTTGCAGCGCTTCGTCGATCTGCTTGGCGGCCTCCCGCTTGCGCAAGCCGAGCTTCGCCGGGTCGTCCTCCGCGATTCCGATGACCGCCCCCTTCAGATCCGCCGCGGAACGCAGCGCGGACCCCGAACGCACGAGGATCGCATGCCGCCGCTCCGTCAGCTGAAGACCGATCACCGCGACGCTCTCGCCCGCGGCGAGCCGCCGAAGCGCCCGGACGGGGTCCTCGAACGCGAGAAAATCGTCATGCCCCTGTTGTCGGAGCAGCCGGTAAGACCCGGAGTCCCGGGTCGCCGCGACTCCGTGTCGGCGAAGATCCATCGGCAGTTCCCCAAGCGCGTACGCAAGCGCCAACCCATGCGGCACGCCGGGCTCTGCGGCGGACAGCGCTTCTAGATTAATCGACATCCTGATCCTCCTGTTAGGTCAAGGTAGTTTGCTTGCGATAAGCCGCTCCCGGATGATCGTCCGGCAGTCTGCTGTTCCCTGCGCCGAACAGGCGTTCCCGCAAGGTCGATTCCTCGTATTCCTCCCGGAACACCCCCCTGCGCTGCAGCACGGGCACAACCAGCTCGATGAAATCGCGCAACGTATCGGGAGACAGAATCTGGATGACGTTGAAGCCGTCGATGCCGGTTGCTTCGACCCAGTATTGGATGCGGTCGGCGACCTCCTCCGGCGTCCCGACGACGAACAATCCCCGCCCGCCGAGCGTCCCTAACGTCTCCTTGACTTCGCGAATCGTTTTGGGCCGCGGGCTGTCCTTCGTGAATTGGGCCGCAGCCGTCCGCCCGTGGTCCGTTTCCGCATAGGTCAGCACCTCGTCCGGCGCATACGCGGACAGATCGTACCCGCTTCCGCCGCCATAATGCGCCAGCACCCCTTCCAGGCTATAGAGCGCTTGGAAGTCCTCGTATTTGCGCTTCGCTTCCTCGCGCGTTCTCCCGACGATCGCAAGCAAGCCCGTCAACAGCTTGATATGCGCCGGATTCCGCCCGATGGCGGCGGCTTGCTTGCGAATGTCGTCCGCGTTGCGCTTCAAGGCTTCCGTGCTCCCGCCTCCGAGGAACACCGCCTCCGCGTGCTTCGCGGCGAACGCGCGCCCCCGCGAAGAGCTGCCGGCCTGGTAGATGACCGGCGTCCGCTGCGCGGAAGGCTCGCTCAAGTGCGGCCCGGCCACCTTAAAGTAACGGCCGTCATGATCAATGAGGTGGACTTTCCCGGGATCCGTGTAGATCCCTTTCCCGGCATCGCGAACGACCGCATCGTCTTCCCAACTGCCTTCCCACAGCTTATAGGAGACATCCAGGAATTCGTCCGCGATCTCGTAGCGCTCGTCGTGCGCGATCATCCGGTTCAGACCGAAGTTACGGGCCGCGCTCGGCAAGTAAGACGTGACGACGTTCCACGCCACTCGTCCTTGGGTCAGATGGTCGAGCGTCGACATGCGTCTTGCGTGCGCGAAGGGCTTCTCGTACGTCGTGGAGAACGTGACGGCGAAGGCCAGATGCCGCGTCGCGAGCGCCATCGGCGGGACGACGAGCAGCGGATCGTTGCAAGGAATCTGCACCGCCTCGCGAATGGCCGTCTCCGGCCCTTGCTTGTAAACATCGTATACCCCCACGACATCGGCCAAGAAGAGCGCGTCGAACTTTCCGCGTTCGAGCAGCTCCGCGAGCTCCGTCCAATAGCGGACATCGGTGTACCGATGGCGGGTGTTGGCCGGATGACGCCACAGCCCGTGCGCGATATGGCCGACGCAGTTCATCTCGAAGGCGTTGAGATGGATCTTTTTCGGCATGTTCGCCCCTCCCTTCTTACAACCGTTTATCCAATTTGCGCACGATGTAGTTGCCGGCAAACTGGAAGACTTGAACGAACAGCACCATGATGATGATCGTCACGAACATCACGTCGGTCTCATACCGGTAGTAGCCGTACCGGATGGCGAAATCGCCGATCCCTCCTCCGCCGACGAGCCCCGCGACCGTCGAATAGGACAAGAAGCTGACCGTGACGATGGTAATCGAATTGGCGATCCCGGAGCGGGCTTCCGTGTACAGCACCTTCCAGACAATTTGGAATTTGCTCGCGCCCATCGATTCGGCGGCTTCCACGACGCCGCGGTTGACTTCCAGAAGAATCTGCTCGATGAATCGGGCGAAATACGGGACCGCGTTAATGATCATGGGCACGGTCGCGGCCGTCGTCCCGAGCGCCGTGCCGACCACGAGGCGGGTAAACGGAATGATCGCGATCATGAGGATCAGGAACGGAAAGGACCGCATGATATTGACGAACCCGTTGAGAACCAAGTAAAATTTCGGCCACTTGAGAAATGAATTCGGCCGGGTCAGGAATAAGATGGTGCCAAGCGGCGTCCCGATCGCGACCGCGATGGGGATCGTCAACACCAGCATATACAACGTCTCCAGCAGCGCCTGAATCAGCTCAGGCCACGCGGTGCTGACATGGCTAAGCATAGCTCGCCTCCATTTCCCGCTCCAAGGCGATTTCGTTCTTGAACAGATATTGCGCGATGGGGGATTGCGGCACGATATGCTTCTCGCGCAAATCGAATTTCTCGACGATCCTGCCGTGCTCCATGACGGCGACCTTGTTGCAAATCGCCTTCACCACGTTCATCTCGTGCGTCACGATGACGATGGTGATGCCCAAATTCCGGTTGATTTCCTGAAGCGCGGCCAGGATGCTGCCCGTCGTTTGCGGGTCCACCGAAGAAGTCGGCTCGTCGCACAGCAGAATCTTCGGGTTGCCGGCCAGCGCGCGGGCAATGGCGACCCGCTGCTTCTGCCCGCCGCTTAATTTGGCCGGATACGCCTTGGCCTTGTCGGACAAGCCGACCATCTCCAGGCAGCTCTCGATGCGCGGCCTGCGTTCGGCCCGGGGGACCTTGGCGATTTCCAGCGGGAAGCTGACGTTATCGTAGACGTTGCGGTTATTCAGCAGGTTGAAATGCTGAAAGATCATGCCGATCGCCAGCCTTCTCTTCCGGAGCTCGCGCAGCGGAAGCGCGGTGAGCTCTTCGCCGTCGACGTGCACGGTCCCCTCGTCCGGCCGTTCCAGCAGATTGATCGTGCGCAGCAGCGTCGATTTGCCGGCTCCGCTGAAGCCGATCAGCCCGTAAATATCGCCTTGCTCCACGGTCAGCGAAGCGGAGGATACCGCGTGAAGCGGTCCTCCGGCCGTCGCGAACGTCTTGCCGATCTTGTTCAGGGTAATCATGATAAGCCCTCCCCTTCGTCACTTATTCAGATCATCCAGGCTCTCGATGGCATCGCCGTATTTTTCCTTGTAAAAATCTTTGATCGCTTGGCTCTCGTACGCTTTTTGGAGCGCCTTGATCTTCGGCGTGCCGAGCAGCTTGTTGTTCACGGCCACGATGCCTTTGTAGGGCAGGTCTTTGCCGTCTTCCAGCGCCAGCGCGTCCTGCTTGGGCTTGTAGCCCATTTGAACGGCCGTGCCGGCGAACAAGAAGCCCACGTCGACGTCGTCCAGCGTCCGCTGCAGCATCAATTGATCGACTTCCTTGAATTTGTAGCGATGCGGATTGTCGGTAATGTCCTTCAACGTGGCATGAATGACCTCCACGCCGTCCTTCAGCTTCAGCAGCCCGAGATCCCGCAGCATGAACAAGGCGCGTCCGTTGTTCGCCGGATCGACGGGAATGCCGATCAAGGCGCCGTCGGGCACGTCCTTGAACGACTTGTATTTTTTGGAATACAGCCCGGAAGGCGTGAACGTGGTATAGAAGGCTCTCGAGATGTTTTTCAGGCCCTGGTCCTTGACGAACTGGTCGAAATACGCCTCGTGCTGGAAGGAGTTCGTATCCGCTTCGCCGTCGTTGACGATCTTGTTTGGTTGAATAATGTCATTCACGACGACGTAATCCAGCGTGTAGCCGTCTTTGGCTAGCTCCGCTTTCAAGATTTTCACGATCTCGCTGTTGAACCCCGCGTCGCTCATGATATGATGAATGATCTTATCCTCCGGATTCGCGGCCGCCGCCGTTCCTTCCCCCGTGCCTCCTGCCGTCGTTCCTGCCGCATCGTCCGTATTTCCCTTCCCGCACGCCGCGACCAGGAAGGTCAAGGCGAGGACGATCATGAGCGCGGTCAATCGAATGGGTTTCTTCATGCTTCTACGACTCCTTTGAATTGGAATTAGGCGAATCCTTGAGACGAGGACGGCGGGCCCGGCCGCGCGTCGCCGTCCCCGGTTGTCTGGTCGCTATGTACGGGCGCGCCGATGCCCGTCTGCCAGGCGAAGGCCGGACGCGTGCCGTTCACGGCATAATCGCCCACGATCCGTTCTTTATAAATCAGCGGATTATGAGAGGCGATCGTTCGGGCATTGCGCCAATAGCGGTCCAGCGCCTTGGAGCGGATCGTCGCCGACGCGCCCAGCGCATCGAACAGCGCGGATGCGGCTTCAAGCACCAGCCTGGCTACGACCGTCTGCGCTTGCGCCGCTTCGATCTCCGCCTCGACGCTCGACCGGTCCGCGAATGCGGCATCCTCCGCGTCCTGCGCGTCGCATGCGCGCTGCACGGCCTCGGCCGCCTTCTGCACGACCGCCCCCGCCGCGTAGGCTTGGCTGTGCACGCGTCCCGCTATTTGCAGCACTTGCGGATCCTCGCTCGACCGGCCGGCGGCCGCATGGGAATACGTGCGCCGCCGTTCGGCGATCGCCGTCGCGGCGTCGCCGGCCGCCGCGCGGCCGATTCCGGCCAGCGTCGACAGATGCACCAGTTGGGCAAACGCCGCCGCGTACGCGGGATACGTGTCTCGCGCGTACACTTCGTCCGGATCGACGGGCGTCTCCCGGAAGATCGTCGTGCCGCTTCCCGTAAGCGTCTGCCCGAAGCCTTCCCAATCATCCGCGATTTCCACGCCGCTCGCCGTCGAGGGGACCAGCGCGGTTACGATGTCGCCGTCTTCGCGCTCGGCGCCGACGATGATCCAATCGGCGTACAAGGTGCCCGTGGAATAGAACTTCGTGCCGCTTACCCGCAGGCGCTCCCCCTGCGAAGCCAGCTTCGTCTCATAACGGCCGACCTGCGCGCCGCCGGTTTCCGTCAACGCGTTGCCGACGATCGCGCCGTCCGCGATTCGCCGCAGCCATCGGCGCTTACGATCGCCATCCGGCAGACGGAGCACGCGCTCGACGAATCCGAAATGGATCCTGAGCGCCTGCGTCACGTTGGAATCGGCTTCCGACAGCTCGATCAGCAGCTGGAACAGCTCGGGAATCGATGCGCCGAAGCCCCCCTCTTCCACGGGAATGCGCATGGCGCCGAATCGCTGCTCCTTCAGCAAACGGATCTCTTCATGCAGCAGCTTCCGGTTTAACTCGCGCTCGAGCGCGCCCGCTTGAATGAGCCGAAAGGCAGGTCTGAACCGCTCGGCCAGCTGCTCGTAATCGGCAGAGGGACCGCGTCCCCAAACACCGCTGCTTTGTCCCATGTCGTTCCTCCTCGCTTTTGCATCTTTCGAACGAACGCCGGCTTCCTGAAAACAAAAGAGACCCGCTAGCCCTTCAGGCTGGAGGTCTCCGGTGGTCCGGTCGAACGGTTTCGTTATGAAGGGGTCGCTGCCCCGCGCTTGGCGGAGTCTTTGATTAATTTCCAAATCGGAGCCGTCAAGCTCTCCTTATCGGAAGCCAAGTACTGGTTCGCGAAGCCCCGCACCGGATCCCCGGCGTAAAAGCGCTCGTACAGTTCATGCCTTGCGCCCAAGGGGCTTCCGATCAGATCCCACGCAAGCTTGAACAGCTGAACCTTCTTCTCCGCGCTGACCGTGGCTCCCTCGAAATAGTGGCTCATCAGCTCCGAGATCGTGCCGTAAAAATCTTCGATGCTGGAAGGGACCTGAACGAACCCGCCGCCGCCGACCTGCTGTAAAATCTCGACCGCCCGCGGATAAAACTTCGTCCCGATGTTTCTGGCCGTATGGATGTAGGACAGCTCCGGGACGAGCACGCCGTTCCCGTCGACCTTGGCTTGCGTCTCGGAAGCGATGACGAGGGCTTTCATGCAATCGATTTGCGTCAAGAGCTCGCCGAGCTTCTCTTGGATGTGCAGAAATCCGGCTGCTCCGATCGCCTCCGCTATCGCGAACGTCACCCCGGCAATGAATTCGAGCTTGGCGACATAGCGCACGATATTTTGGTGGAACGCAAGGGCATTCGCGGTCGTGTTCGCCCTCAGCGCCATAACTTTCTCGGCATCGCCGTACATCAGGACGCGTTCCCAAGGAATGAACACGTCATCGAAGAAGAGAACGGCGTCCATCTCATCGTACCTCGCGCTGATCGGCGCGTCGTGCTCTTTGTCGCTCGCGAACGACTGCCGGCAGACGATGTGCAGCCCCGGCGAATGGGCGGGAACGATCAGGACATGGGCATGCGCCCGATGCGCCTGTTCCAGCTTGAGAAACGAGAAGATGACGAAATCATGCGTATACGGCGCGCCGGTGGCAATCATTTTCGCCCCCCGTACTACGAGGCCTTCGCTCGTTTCCTTGACGACGTGCAGGAATCGCGACGCAATGCGATCGTCGTCAAGACCGCTGGAGCGATCGATTTGAGGATCGATAATGGCGGTCGTCAAAAAGAGATCGTTGTCCCGGGCCGTCTCGTAATACGCCGAGATTTTCCGGGCAAAGCCGGGCTCCAGACGTTCCAAGTCATGGCGCGCCGCATACCAGCCGGTAACGAACGAACGCGCGTAGTCCGACAGCCTGCTCATCATGCCGTTGCACTGTTTGGACCAGAAAGCAAAGGATTGACTTCGCCGGGCGAGCTCTTCCGGAGTATGCGGAACCAGGAATGAGCTGTGCGCGTAGGCTTCCCGGCCCTCGACCCGGTATCCGGCCTGATCGCGAAGCTGCGGATCGTCCAACGTGTCGAAGAGACCGCGGATCGTTCCCAGCGTCCCTCGGAACGCGGGGTGCGTCTCGAGCCCGTTAACCTTGCTCCCGTTCAACCACACCGTCCGCCCGTCGTGCAAGCTTTTGACAAACGCATCGCCTCTCACCTGTTCACCTCCCCGCATAAAACTTATAATTCCGATTAGTTAACTCAGGTATTGGGTATATCTTAACGTCGCGCCGTCCAAGGGTCAACAAACAGAACCCTCGTAATTGGCGTTTATCGGACAATAGTCAGGATGATGTGCGACGCGCGAACGCAATTCTAACAGGAAGCCTTCATTTGTTCGCCTTGTAATTCATCGCTTGATAAAATCCCATGGCGGCCAGCCTGCTCAATTGAATCGCCATATAGTTGGGGGAATAGATCATGCCTTGCTTCAACCAGGCAACCGCGGTGCCGGTAATCCAGAAGGACATGCTATCCAGCAAGATATCCAGCGGAATCGGCTGCTTCTGATCCATTCGATTGTCGTCGATCCGTTGGGCGAGGGTGCCGTGGACGGCTTCCGTCAGCCGCGCTTCGAACCCGGATTCCGGCAAGCGCGATAAGAGAACGAGGTAGGACGGAGCGTTCTCGGCCAAATGCTCGAACATGACGGCGAAATACGGATCCGGACCGTCTTGACGCGGCTCGTAGCTTAGAATGACGGTTTTCTTGCTTTCATACAGATGACGAAGTTCATCGAGCTTGGCTTTGATGATCTGTTCTAGCAAATCGTATTTGTCCTGGAAATGCGCATAAAACGTAGAACGGCTCACATCGGCCGCTTCCGTGATGTCTTTAATCACGATGGCATCGAACGGCCTTTGCTCGCATAGGGACAAAAAAGCGTTCACGATATGCTGTTTCGTTTTCGGAATTCGGCGATCCGGTCGGGGGATGCCCATTTGAATCACATCCTTTTCGATAATCGGACAAATGTCAAGCGTTTGTTCAAAAATGGACGTTAGAAATAAAAACGTACACTTACAGCATTTGTTAATTGCTATTTATCATAGCGGACAATTCATAGTTAATCAATTGGAATTATCAATTATATAAAAATAGCGCCCCGGGAGCGGAGCGCCTTCGTTTCGATCTTTACTTGCGCGTCATCTAACAAGGTTCGTACCATCAGGCTTGCGTCCTTAACGGTCAATGGTCGCCATGATCCAGTCGGGATAACGGTTTCCGGCAATTTTTCCCGTACCCAGCGCGTCGTCAAGCGCCTTCATCTGCGCCGCATCCAGATCCACGGCTTCGGATGCGATATTCTCCTCCAGATAGACGCGGCGTTTCGTCCCGGGAATGGGCACGATGTCGTTTCCCTTCTGCAGCAGCCAGGCAAGCGCGATTTGCGCGGGCTTGGCCTGGACGGCCGCGGCGATCTCGAAGACGATCCGCGCCGCCTGCACGTTCGCGTCGAAATGCGCGCCTTGGTAGCGCGGATCGTTATGCCGCGTATCTTCCGGCGGATACGACTCGGCCCGCTTCGCGTTCCCCGTCAAAAATCCCCTTCCCAGCGGACAAAAGGGAACCAGCCCGATATTCAATTCGCGCAGCGCCGGGATGATCTCCGGTTCCAGATTACGCTCCCATAAGGAATATTCGCTCTGCAGCGCCGATACCGGGTGGACGGCATGGGCCCGGCGAATCGTGGCGATGCCCGCCTCCGAAAGGCCGAAGAACCGCACCTTCCCTTCCTTGACCAGCTCTCCGACCGTTCCCGCAACCTCTTCGATGGGAACGGCCGGATCGACGCGGTGCTGATAGAGGAGGTCGATATAATCCGTTCCGAGCCGCCGCAGCGAACCTTCTACCGCTTCCCGTATATGCTCCGGCCTGCTGGCCCTCTCGGCCCCGACCTGCTTGCCGTCCTTAAAACGAAAGCCGAATTTGGTGCCGATGATCACCTGATCGCGCCGGTCCTTGAAGGCTTTGCCGAGAAGAGACTCGTTCGTAAGAGGCCCGTACCCTTGAGCCGTATCGAAGAAGTTGCAGCCGAGATCCGTCGCGCGATGCAGCGTGGCGATGGATTCCCCTTCGTCTGCCGGGCCGTACGATTGGCTCATGGGCATGCAGCCGAGTCCGACCGCCGACACCTCGAGTCCTTGATTGCCTAGTTTGCGTGTGTTCATCGTCATTGTCCGATGCCTCCCGTCAAGGTTGCGATTCATTGCGGTGCGAAGGAAATCATGAAGAATTCCTTCGGTCCCATTATCCGCTGCGAGGAAGAACGCGGCGCGCCTGATTCTGCATGAAAGTTGCCTAAACCTGCAGCAATCCCGGATTCCTTGCTTCGGTATCTTGCGTTCCTTCATGCAGCTCGTATAATGAATTACGCTGCTCGCATGCTAATAGCGAGCTTAGAACGTCGGAAAAGAGAGGCGAAACTCGCATGCTTACGGAAGAAAATGGCGCTAATTTGAACGGATTGCTGGACAAGCTCATTGCCTTGTCCGAGAAGATCACGACGGCGGACGGAAGCACGGCAACCCTCATCCCGTACCTGACCATCGATCGCCACAGCCATGACAGACCGCCGATTCCCTGCGTATTGACGCCCTCCTTTTGTCTCTTTCTTCAAGGCACGAAAAAAATCCACGTCGGCAAACACATCTTCCATGCGCACCCGGGAAACTTCTTGGCGTCGATGATCGACTTGCCCGGCACGACGCAGGTCGTGCGCGCTACGACGGAATCGCCTTTCTTGGGTCTGCGCGCGGACTTCACGACGCAGGAAATCGCTTCGGTCATGATGTCTGCCGATATCCAGGTTCCGCCTAGGGATCGCGAACCGAACGCGGGGGCCTTCATCGGGAAATCCGATGCCGATCTATTGGAGATGTTCGTCAGGCTGTTGAAATTGACCGGCAAACCGGCAGAAGTCAACTTCCTGTCCGCCCTGATCAAACAAGAAATGATTTTCAAGTTATTATCCAGCGAATACGGGCATTTGTTTGTTCAGCAAGTGCTGTTCGACCGGCAGGCCGACGGCATCGGGAAGGCGATTGCGTGGATCAAAGAAAATTACGCGCGTTCGTTTACCGCCGGCGAGCTTGCCCGTTATACGAACATGAGCGTTTCGGGCCTGCAGCATAAGTTTAAGCTCGTCACGTCGATGGGGCCCTTGCAATACCAAAAACAGCTTCGTCTTCAAGCGGCGAGACGCCTGATGCTGGGCGGTTCGATGGATGTCACGACCGCCGCTTTGGCGGTCGGGTATGAAAGCACTTCGCAATTCAACCGCGAATACCGGCGTCTATTCGGCCTCCCCCCGCTACAAGATATGAAAGCGATCCAAACGGCCGAAAAAGAATCATGGCGCGCTCGGCGTTAGAACCGTCCGCAACGCTTCCGTTCTGCCGCCGAACGGGACATCCAAATCCTAACGGTCATAAATTCGCGTTGTCTCTGCAACCCTAATAGGGATGTCGGGGAAATGCGGCATCCGGCTTCCAATCGGACCGGCGTTTGCCCCAAAAACATTCGCAGAGGAGATATAGCATGAGCGAAGGAATCACCGACAAGGTCGTCCTGATCACGGGCGGCGGCACCGGCCTCGGAGCGGAGGCCGCGCGACTTCTCGCTTCCAAAGGCGCGATCGTGGCGGTAGCCGCGCGCCGGAAGGACAAGCTCGACGAGGTGGTCGCGCAGATCGCGAAGGCTGGCGGCAAGGCAGGCGCCTATCCGCTCGACGTGACCGACAAGGCGCAGTTCAAGGCGGTCGTCGAGGCGGTCATCGCCGATTTCGGCAAGCTGGACGTGCTCGTCAACAACGCCGGCTATATGCCGATTCGTCCGATGTCCGAGGTCAATACCGACGAGTGGGACGCGATGATCGACATCAATATCAAGGGCGTGCTGTACGGCATAGCCTCCGCCCTGCCGATCTTCCTCGCCAATCAGAGCGGGCACTTCATCAATGTCAGCTCGGTTGCCGGGATTAAGGTCTTCTCGCCGGGCGGCACCGTTTATTCGGGTACGAAATTCGCGGTTCGCGCGATTTCCGAAGGCTTGCGCCACGAAGTCGGCGCCAAGATCCGGGTGACCTCCATCGAACCCGGCGCGGTGGAGAGCGACCTGAAGTTCAACACCACGGGCACGTCGCAGTCCGCCGTATTGGACTTCTACAACGCCGCCATTCCCGCGAGCGCGGTGGCACGGGCCGTCGTCTTCGCCGTCGAACAGCCGGCGGATGTCGATATCAACGAAATCGTGCTGCGTCCGACCGCGCAGGAGTTCTGAGTTGGCAAAAAAGGGCTGTCTCATCGTGAGACAGCCCTTCTGCATGTTATAGCGAGTTTCTCAAGATCGTTCTGACATCTTCGCGCGTAAGCGGGACGTAATTGCCGATACGATCGGCGAGCATCGCCCTGTCCGTCATCAGCTCGATTGCCTTGTCATCGACTCCATAGTCCGACAGCTTCGTCGGCGCTCCGATGGAAGCCCAAAATTCCCGGAGCGACCGGATCGCCTCCGCCGCCAATTGCGCATCCGTCTTGCCCGTCGGGTCCAAATCGAATACGCGAACGCCGAGCTGCGCGACTTTCTCCGGACGTACCGCCGCGACGCGCTCCATCCAATGCGGAGCAATGATCGCGATTCCCCCGCCATGCGGGATGTCATGGACGGCCGATACCGCGTGCTCGATCAGATGCGTCGCCCAATCCGGATTGACGCCCATTCCGGTCAGTCCGTTCAAGGCCAATGTCCCGTTCAATAACATGACTTCGCGATAGTCGTAATTGCGCAAATCGTTCACGAGCTTAGGCGCCGTCTCGATAACGGTGCGAAGAATCGCTTCGCCGATTCGTTCTTGAAGAGGCGCGTTGCCCGACGCATGAAAATACTGTTCGAAGACATGGGACATAATATCCACGCTGCCATATACCGTTTGGTCCCGTGGTACGGTGGCGGTAAGCGCCGGATCTAGAATACTGAATCTCGGAAGCACGTGATTGGAGTTGAAAAAAGCTTTCGTATTCGTATCCCAATTCGTAATGACGGAATTTCCGTTCATCTCGGATCCCGTTCCCGCGATCGTGATCACCGTGCCGATCGGTACGGCGTTGGACGGTGCTTTCGCCTTGCCCGTCACGATATCCCATACGTCGCCGTCATAGGGCACGCCCGCGGCAATCGCCTTCGCGGCATCGATGACGCTGCCGCCGCCGACCGCAAGAATAAAATCGAGCCGATTGTCCCGGATGAGGGTAATCCCTTTATTGACGGTCGTGAGCCGCGGATTCGGTTCAACGCCCCCCAGCTCGACGACGTTGGCGTCGATTTCTTTCAGTTCGCCGATCACTTTATCATACAAGCCGCTTTTTTTAATGCTGCCGCCGCCGTATAAGAGCAGGACGCGTTTGCCGTACGCGGGAATTTCTTTTTTCAAGCTGCTTACTTGACCTTTACCGAACAAAAGCTTAGTGGGATTATGAAATGAAAAGTCTTGCATTTCGTTATGCACCTCTCGATTGTAGTTTTGCGATTGAAATGAATTTAATATTGACCAACCATTACAAGTCTTGATCGCGCATAATCCGTTATGCGGATCGCGTTCTTTCCAGCTGTGCATCACCTCCTCAAACATTATCTATCTATATATTGCAAAATGTCGATATGAATTTTCAAAAAAATATTTAAACTTTGCGAATTGTCGATATGTTAACCCGTAGAAAAACTGAATGCCGCATTCAATTCAGTTTTCCATATCCAGCATTCGGTTATTTCTGAAGGAACCGGCCGATTTCTTTGATCGCCTCTTCATTCCTTCTGTAATAGGTCCATTTCCCTGAACGCGTAGCATGGACCAGTCCTGCTCTTTGAAGCATGGAAAGATATTGCGAAGCGGTAGATTGATTCAAATTCAACTTCTCGGTAATCTGACTTACGCATACCCCGACCGTAACAAGATCAGCCCCTTCCTGGGGAGAAAAATGGGTGGTAGGATCCTTCAGCCATTCTAAAATCTGAATGCGCGCTTCATTGGATAGTGCCTTGAAAATCTCGATTGGGTTGGTCATGTGGCTTATTATATATTGCGAAGTTGCAATATGTCAAATTGTAAAATCGAACCGAAACATGCAGCTTCAAATGAGAACTTGGTATACGCGCCGTTATGGCAGGCAAAGTCGCCCGTCTCAACGAGACGAGAGCCCAGTCCGGCTTAACGAGCGATTGACTTTTTCCGCGCTTAGCAGCTGGATGACTAGAAAAGCAAGCACGATGACTGGGAATACGGCAATGCTCGCGTGCGTGGATAGGACGCCGAAAAGCGGCGGAAGAAGCGTCGAGCCCGTATAAGCTACGGCCATTTGAACCCCCATGAGTTTGGCGGCGTTCCCCTGCCCGAAGCGAACCGGCGTTTCATGAAGCAGCCCCGGATAGATGGGCGCAAGCCCCAAACCGATAAGAACGAGTCCGACCAAGAACAACGGCTGTACCGGAAGCGCGAGAAGCAGCCCGCCCGCAATGGCCGTGATCTGACCGCATCGGATCAACGCGCGATTGCCGACCTTCATCGTAACGAAACCCGTAATGAACCTGCCGATCGTGATTCCGCCATAATACGAAGAGATCCACCCGGCGGCTGCCTCCGCGGTCATATTTCGCGCGCCGGCCAAATAGCTGGCCCCCCATAATCCGACCGTGGATTCAACCCCGCAATAGAACAAAAAAGCGACCAGCGTCGGTATCACCCCTCTGATCAGGAGCACGTTAGACGGGGTAACGCCCGCAGGAAGGCTCCCTTCCGTACCGGCATGATCCGCCGGATGATTCATGCTCTCGCGCGAGCTGCTCCTCCGCTCCGCAACGCGTTTCCATAACGGGAGCGTAACGAGCAAGATGATCGCGAGCGTGAACTGGATCATCGACACGGCCGCATAACCGTTTCTCCAGGAATGCCGTTCCGCGATAAAATAAGACATGATGATGGGTCCCATCGTAGCCCCTACGCCCCAAAAGCAGTGCAGCCAATTCATGTGGCGAGCCTTGTAGTTCTCGGCTACATAATGGTTGAGCGCCGCGTCAATGGCTCCCCCGCCTAGCCCAAGCGGAACGGCCAAGAAGACAAGCCAGACGATTGAAGGCGCGACGGAGAAGCCGAGCAGCGCTCCGGCCGTCAGACAGCAGCTAAGCAACGTTAACTTTCCGGTCCCGAATCGCTGAACCAAATTCCCGCTGACCAGACTGGACACGATGGTTCCCCCGGCCACGATCATGGACAAAATCCCCGCGAAGCCGAACGAAGCGCCCAGATCGGGCCGTATAACCGGCCATGCGGATCCAAGCAGCGAATCCGGAATGCCCAGGCTAATGAACGCCAGATAAATAATAACCAAAAAAAGGGTTGCCAATGCGGAGCACCTCCTTCATAGGAAAGATAAGGTTCGGACCTCTCGTCCCTCAACCATCTGTAATCATCAGATGAAGCGCCAATTGCTGCAAGCCGGTCAAATAATCCTGTCTCCAATCGCTTGACACGAGCAGGGGCAAATGTTCGCGCGGGATATAGGTCGCGCTTAGATCCGCGATGCCGGTTAATCGAGCATCGTCCACTTCATCGTCGCAAAAGACGACCGCGCGAGGGTTGATGATGGCCGTGAAGGCGGCAATCAACCGGGCAACGGCGTCGAGCTGCTTATCGCCGGCCAGAACGATCCGGCTTTCCCGCTTCTCCGTATACAGCGCATCCGAGAAGGACTGCGTATCGTACTGGGGAACGAAGGAAATCTCGCCCGAGAAGAACGTATGCCCCCGCACGACTTGCCCGTTGATCATAATGCCGGAACCCGGGCCGTTCTGACCGAAGTACAAATAAACCAGCGATTCATTCTCAATCTCGAAGTTCGACGCATACCCCAGCACCGAGGCGTTCATATCGTTTTCGACCACGACCGGGATTTGGAACCGGGATTCGAATTCCCCTTTCAAGTCGTAATGAAGAAAGTTTTGATACGGCGGGATAAAGATGATTTTCCCGTTGTTTACGGCGCCGGGCACTCCGATCGCAATGGAACGCAGCCTCGGGTATTGTTCGATGAGCCCTTCGATCAGATCCGCCAGCAGCTGCGCATCCTCGCGGATAACGCTTGGCTCCGTTCCCTGCGCTTTGATCTCTCCGATACAGTTGAAGATCGAATAATGGGTCTCGTCCTTCTCGATAAAGACGGCAAGCCCCAGCATGTATTCCGGATCGTAGGCATATCGCTTCGCCCGCCTGCCTCCGCTGGAATCGTCATCCCCGGTATAGCGGATCTCCCCGTCCTTCTCCATCTGCGCGATACACTTGCTGATGGTCGGGAAGCTGATCCCCAAGCGCTGGCTGAGCTCCGCTTTCGTGGCGCTGCCCATCATGATGAGTCCCGCCCGGATGCGATAAATCAACGGCTCCTTGATCTCGTTCGGCATAAACAAGTTCGTCATTTGATCCGTCCCTTTCCTGAATGGGGTCCGACTTATTAAATCACTTTAATAACTTGTGACCATCGTAGCAAAAGCCGTCTGTCGGAACAAGAGCGTATTTCTGACGTGTTGTTATGTTTTTTGGCCTGCGGTCGGATTCTGCGGCATCTGCAGGCCGCAGCCGCATGCCCCCGCCAAGCAAGTCTTGCGCAGTTAGCCAAGTGCATGAATTTCACGCATTTGGAAAAACTAACCGCACTTCGACTGCAAGGAGGCGCGAACGGAATGAACGACAAAATCACCCCTTTCCAGTTGTCCATGCTGCTGATCACGTTTATCGGAATCTCGAACCACGTCATCCTTATTCCGATCCTGCTCGATGCCGCGAAACGGGATGCCTGGATTTCCGTCCTGTTCGCCATCGTCCCTTCCTTGCTTGTCGGCCTGTTGTATACCTATATTTTCAAGCAGCTCCCTGCTTCGCTCTCCACCTGGGTGAATGAGAAAACGAACGCGTTCGTCTGGCTGATCTTCACGCTTGTATACACGTTATATTTCGCGGCTCAGGCGAGTATCAGCGTTCGGGATACGATCATCTGGTCCAATTCAACCTACTTGACCTATACCCCGAAATGGGTCGTCGGCCTATGTATCCTCAGCATTTGTTATTACACGGCAAGGAAGGGAATCGCCGCGATCGCCATCACCAACGGCATCCTGCTGCCCTGGATCGTTGCACTCGGCTTCTACGTGATGACCGTAAACTTTCAATTCAAGGATTACGGCTATTTGTTTCCCGTGTTCAAAAATCCGCCGCAAGCGATCGCTCACGGCGCCTGGTATACGACGGCGGGCATTATGGAGATCTTCCTCGTGTTCTTCCTGAAAGACGATGTCCAAGGGAAGCTGACCCGCAAAAATATGGCGCTGGTCGTCCTCATACTGGTCGAGCTGACGTTCGGACCGCTGGCCGGCATCATGGCCATGTTCGGCCCGTTCGAAGCCGAGAAGCTGCGGTACCCGGCCTACGAGCAGTGGCGCATGGCGTCCATCGGAAGCATGCTGAGCCAAACCGATTTCCTGTCCATCTACCAATGGTTGGCCGGCTCGTTCATCCGCACTTCGCTCGCCATCTACATCATTCACAGCTTGTGGGTGAAGAAATGGCGCCATCCCGAGCTCTTGTACCTCCTGATCGCCGTGTTTCTCTTCGTGATCAACCAGTTCAAGCTATCGGACGTCCGGTTCCATGATCACGTGACCTCGTACTATACGATCTCCGGCCTGTTTTGCGGTTGCATGAGCCTCGTGCTCTTGCTGTGCGTTTGGGTGGGAAAGAATAGGAAGGCGGTGAAGCGGAATGGATAACCTAAGCGAAAGCGGCATCCGGAAGCTGTTCGAGAATTGCGGAGACGTGATGTTCGAATCAAACGGCAGCTTCCTCTTCGTCTACTGCCTGGGCATGTCCAATCAGGGGCAAATCAACGAGCTGAGCACATGCGGCGCGCACGTATGGCGGCAGCACTCCGTCGCCTTGACGGCCAAATGGGAGGAGGAGCTGGCCGCTTGCGTGTTTAACGGCAATCTGCTTCTCTTCGAGACGGAAACGGCCTGCTGCTACGTGCAGCATGTCGCGGACCCGCCTCAGCGAAACCCCGAAGAATCCGTTACGGAAACGTCTACGAAGGGGGCGCGCGACGGATTCACAGAGAGCCTCCAGATCAATGTCGCGCTCATCCGCAAGCGGCTGGGCACGACGACGCTCAAGGTCGAGTCCTTCACGATCGGCGTCCGGAGCCAGACCGCGATCAGCCTGCTGTATATTCAGGATATCGCGAATAAGGCTGCGGTCGACGAGGCCCGGGCCAGGCTGCGGAACATCGACATCGACGCGCTGATTACCAGCTCCCAGCTGGAGGAAGCGATCTCGGACCGGTCGTTCGCGGTGGTCCCGCTGATCGACAATACCGGACGGCCTGATTTTGCCGCGGAGTATCTGGTCGGCGGCCGTTTCGCGATCCTGGTGAACGGCTCGCCGCTTGCCATCATCGCGCCCGTTACGCTGACGTCGCTCATGAAATCGCCGGAAGACGGCTACTTCCGTGCGATCATCGGCTCTTTTCAACGGATCATGCGCTTGTTCGGCTGGCACTTGGCGCTGTTTCTGCCCGGGTTCTACATCGCGCTGCTTGGCTTCAATTTCGAGCAGGTTCCGCTTCCCTTGCTGGCCACCATCGCCACGAACCGCATCGGACTTCCGACTTCGCTGCCGCTCGAGACGATCAGCGTCATCGTCCTGTTCGAGCTCTTCAAGGAAGCGGGAATGCGACTTCCGAAGTCGGTCGGCCCGACGGTAACGGTCGTCGGCGGCATCATCGTCGGCGATGCCGCCATCCGGGCCGGCATTACGTCTCCGACGGTCACGGTCATCGCCGCGACCACGGTCATCGCCGGCTACACGCTCGTGAACCCGACGCTGAGCGGCGTCGTGTCGGTCATCCGCATCGCCATCATGATCGTCTGCTCGATCCTCGGCATGTTCGGATTCTTCTTGTCCGCTTTCTTCGTCGTCGCCTATTTATCGGACTTGAAATCCTTCGGCATTCCGTACCTCTCTCCGCTGTCGCCGCCGAATTGGGCGGATCTCGCGGGGGCACTGTTGAAGAAACCGGCAAACCGGATGAAGAAGCGTGCCCAGAACCTCCACTTGCAGGACGATACGAAAATGGAGGATGGCGCCGAATGAAGCAGATCTGGAAAGCGGCATTGGCCGGCTGCATGCTGTTGTTCATCTGCGGCTGCTGGGACGTCAAAAACATTCAATATTTCAACTTCATTAATATGATCGGCGTCGACTACGTCGACGGGAAATATCGAATCTACGCGCAAATCAACGAGCTCTCCTCCATGGCGAAGCAAGAAGGAGGCCCGGCGGCTCCCAATCCGGTCGTGGTCGGCAAAGGCGAAGGCGTCAGCATCGAGCTGGCGATGTATGATCTGCGGAAGGAAAGTCAAATGCGTACCGACTGGACGCAGAACAAAGTGTTTTTCTTCACCGACCGCCTACTGGAGAAGGGCATCTTCGACATTCACGACGAGCTGATGCGGACGCGCGACCAGCGCTATACGCCATGGGTGTTCGCCACGAACGAAGACCTCGCTAAGGTGTTCAGCACCAAGCCGATTACGGGGACGTCCCCCGTAAACACCATGTACTTTCAGCCGAACCTCTTGTATAAACAGATGCAGTCTTCCTTCAAGCCGGTGAGTTACCAGAGTTTCGTGCGCTCTTCGAGCGAGCTGTACGAGACCTCGCTGCTGGATCATGTCGGGCTCTCCGAGAACTGGGACAAAGACGGCAAGCCGATCACGCTGCCGATCGTGAACGGACTGATCGCGCTGCGGAACGGCAAGAGCCAAGCCAGGTTCGGCCGCGAAGAGGTAAGCGGCGTGAAATGGCTGAACGAGAAAACGTCCCGCGGCATTCTCCCGCTCCGAGGAGACAAGGGCACCTATTACGGAACCGTTACGGTCAAGGACAACAAGCTGAAGAAGAAGCCCGTCTACAAGAACGGGAAACGGACGGTCGAGCTGTACCTCAGCCTGGACGCCGTCCTTCGGGAACAGAAGCTTCCGCTCGAGCTGAAGCAAGCGAACGCGCTGATCAAGAAGAACATCGAGGACGAAATCACCCAAACGTACGAGAACGGAAAGAAACGCGCCGTCGACATTTACTCCTTGAACGAAGTCTGGTACCGCAAAGGCCTTGCCGTCGATAACGACATTCCGGGGCTGCAGCTGCACGTTAACGTCAAGCTCATGGGAACGAACATGTTCGAGCTGCGGGAGCGGCGAAGCGAAGATGGTCATCGTAATTAGATAAGCGGCAGCCACGAAGGAAACAGGTTTCATGCTCGGGCAGCAGATCTTAATAGGCGTGTCCATCCGATGGCAACCAAAACAGCCGGTCCGAATGACCGGCTGTAACTTCTCTTCGTGTTGAATTGCGGGATCTATCCCGTTATCCAATCTAGGGCTTTAAAATAATCTTCATCGCGTCGTCTTCTTTATTGTTGAACATGCGGTATCCATGTTCGGCTTCGCTCAAGCGGATCCGGTGGCTGATTATATCCGTCGGGTCGAACGCGCCGTCTTTTATTTTGCGGTACAGCTCCGGCATGTAATGGATGACGGGCGCTTGTCCCAATTTCACGGTAATGTTTCGGGCGAACAAATCCCCGAACGGAAAGGCGTTATAATTCATTCCGTACACGCCGGTCACTTGGATGGTTCCGCCTTTGCGAACGAGCTTCGTCGCCATGCGAAACGCGCCGAGCCCTCCTCCCTGCAGCTTCAGCAGCGTCTCCACCTTCTCCAGGAGCGTCTTCTCCGAATCAAGCCCGACCGCGTCGATGACGACGTCCGCTCCGCCTCCCGTGATTTCCTGCAAATGACCGAGGAGCCCGTCGATGGCCTTGAAGTTGAACGCTTCGACGCGGTTGGTCTTCTCCGCATGCTTCAGCCGGTAGTCCACGTGATCGACGGCGATCACTCGTTTCGCGCCCTTGAGCCAGGCGAATTTTTGAGTCAGAAGACCGACCGGTCCGCATCCGAGGATGATGACGGTATCGCCCTGCTTGACGCCGGCGTTCTCCACGCTCCAATAGGCCGTCGGGATAATGTCGGACAGGAAGAGGAGCTTCTCGTCTTCCAGCTCCGCGTCCTCGGGCACCTTGAACGGCAGGAAGTTCCCGTAAGGCACCCGCATGAGTTCCACTTGTCCGCCCGCGTATCCGCCGTACGTCTCCGAATACCCGAAATAACCGCCGGTGTCGCCGTGAAGGAATTCGTTTGCGTTGTCGCATTGGCTCTCGAGTTGGTGGGTGCAGTACCAGCATTGGCCGCACGCGACATTGAACGGGATGATCACGCGATCTCCTTTCTTGACCCGGGTGACCTCCTTTCCTGCCTCTTCCACGATCCCCATCGGCTCGTGACCGATTATGAAATCGTCCGGCATATTGGGTATTTCGCCGTTATAGATATGCAGGTCCGATCCGCAAATCGCCGTTGTCGTTATCCGCACCAGAACATCGTCTGCCCGGCTAAGTTTGGCATCCGCCACATCTTTAACGCGTACGCTCTTCATTCCTTGATAAGTTAAGGCTTTCATGGGATACCCCTTCCGTTGAAGTTCACGTCAGAAGCATTCCCCTAACCGTATTCGCCAATCCTTCTTGAAGGCAATAACCATGACGGCCAAATGCCGAAGGAGAAACTCCGCTCCCGGGACCTGTTGAACCGGCAAGCCTCGGCACCGTTTCGAGTTAGAGGCGTTGGATATGCGTGTCCTTGAAGTCCGTTTCGTATTTCAATCCGTAGCCCATCATTCGGTCCATGCCGATATGAGCCAGCCAGATGAAGCCGATCATCGTGAGGAAGCCGGACGCAAAGGCCATGCCCGCGAATAACAGCAGCAGCGGCGTGACGAAGGTATGGGCGGCATTGTAGAGATACGCTCCCGCCTTCTTGTTGAACGCATAGCCGAGCATGGACGCGTCGGGGAGCAGCAGCAGGAGCAGAAACACGATCCAGTTGTAGCCATTGGAGAAGTACATGTACGTGCCTAACGCCAGAACGGCCAGTCCTTCGATGCGAATCAGATGCTTATTCATGGTTGGGTTCTCCTTTTCGTTGAGCCGTGGTTCGTGCCCCTTCAAGCAGCCATCCGATTCCCAGCGACACCTGTTCGCGGGAGATCGGCTCCGTGGACAGCGGGACGGGGGCTTGAAGCGTCAATCCGTCGAAGACGGCCTGGATCAGCGACGCCAGCGTTTCCTGGTCGCGCCGTTCCATCCGCAGCTCCATGCGATCGAGAATGACCATGATGCCCGATTTCATTTCCTTGTAAAGTTCGCGCAGCTCCGCTGCGAGCTTGTCGTTATTTACGCTCTCCGTCCAAAGGTTGATCAGCAGCGTAAACCACTCGGGGTTTTCTTTACGAAACTTCACGACGTGGAGCAAAGCCTGCTCTAGAATCTCCGCGGGAGATCCGTGCGGATCCAGCTCCGCGAAGGCGGCCTTCATGCCCTTGTTGAGCATCCATTCCCTCACCGCTTCGACAAGCAGCGTTTCTTTCGTGCCGAAATGGTATCCGATCAGTCCTTGAGCGACCCCGGCTTTGGCCGCGATATCTTTCATCGTCGCTTTGGCGTAGCCCGTCTGCCCGAATAGCTTGAAGGCCGCCAGCAGAATGGCGCTTCTTCGTTCGTCCTGGTTGGATGGTGATGTCGTCATGGCTTCCTCGCTCCTATACTGTTCGGTAGAACAGTTTTTGTGATGCACTCATCATAATACTGTTTGTTCGAACAGTCAATAGCAATCGCGCATGTAATCATGAATTAAAAAAGAGCCATCCTGCGAGGGATGGCTCTTTCCAAGCGGCGTATGAATTCGCGCACGCATCACGAACGTTCGGCATTCCGCCGGGCGCTGTTGTCGTGATTAGGATGCCCGATGATTGCGCTATTAGTCAGCTAACGTGATAACCTTGCTGCCGTTGGCAGCGCTCTCCCATGCCGCTTCCGTCAAACGGGCGATTCTTAAGCCGCAGCTCGAAGGCGCGGCCGCTTCGCTCACCCGGCCCAATACGAGGTTCACGAAATCGACGTCCGGATCGCTCGATCCCGGCAATTCCTGTTCCGAGATTTCGGTCAGGGACCTTTCGCCTTCCTTCGCGACCAAAATTTGGTTGTTGCGGTACAAGACCGATCCTTTATCGCCGTGGATGGAAACGTCCTCGTGCCAGCTGATGCTCGCGCTGCCGACCACGTTAAAGGTCGCGATGGCGCCGCCCTTGAAGCGAACGGTCACGGCGGAATCGATATCCACTTCTCTGCCGTGGTTCTCGATCATGGCGGATACGCTCTCCGGCTCGAGGCCCGTGACCCACAGCACGACGTCCAGCAGATGGCTGCCCGAATCGTTCAGTTGCCCGCCGCAGGACAACGCAAGGTTTTGCCTCCACGTGCCCGTTGCGCCGATCAGCCATCTTTGGGCCTGGTAAGCGGTGATGAAGTTGATTTTCCCCAGTTCTCCGCGTGCGATCAAGTCGCGGATAAACATATAGGGACCCATCAGGTGGCGCTGGTACGCGACGACCAGATGCTTGTTCACCTTTTCGGCATGCGCGATGATCTTCTCCGCATTGTCGGCTCCGCTTACGAACGGCTTCTCCATCAGCACGTGAAGGCCGCCGTCGAGACACGCCATTCCTTGCTCGAAGTGCATGCTATGCGGGGAAACGATAACGGCCGCATCCGCGCCGGATTGCGCAATCGCTTCCCGGTAGTCCGCATAGACGGCAATGTCGGCGAGCTGAGGGTATGTTTCCTTCACCACGTTAATAGCCTTGTCGGACGGATCCGACAACGCGACGATTTCTGCTTCAGGCACGTTCAACAATCTGCGGATGTGCTCTCTTCCCATGCCACCTACACCGATCATAAGAAACCGAACTTTATCCATTTCAACGCCTCCCATACCATCCTCGTTTGTTAACGCTTACACTGTGCGGTCAAAAAAAGATTGTTGCAGCGATGGAGATAACGCGCACGTATACGTGCGGTGCATGATCGACACGTTGCCCAGCAATCCTCGAGGTAAATTATAACATCGCAACATTTTATTGTATACGCTGATTATTTGGACGATTCTACGATTAGTTTAGCGATTCTGCGCCTTGGCCGCATCGCTCAGATCACGGACTTTCCCATCGCCGATGAAAAAGCAGCCGATCGTTGCGACCGGCTGCGTCGTTTCCATGCCATCGTTCACCGTCTAATTAACGTTGGATCACGACCGAACGCCCGTGCGCTTATCGCCCTTCGACGACATGAGCGGTAAGCTGCCGATTGGCGAAGTCGAAGACGAATTCCACGGCTTCGTTATCCCGTTCCAAGACCAACGTCGACTTCGTCGAAGACCCGCTTCGGGGGTAGGTGTCGATCGAATACGTCTGGGACAAGGTTCCGTAAGGAGCGACCGCGTAGTCGAACGAGCCCCGGAACGGAAATACGAACGTGCGCCGGTAAAGGCCGTTCCCCGTATAGTACATGCGGGTCGTCTCGCTGTTGGAGTCGTAATTGATCGCGCCGGCCTGATGCTGGAAGCTGCCGTATAGGACGACGCGCGCCGGAAGCTTGACGCCGGTCTCGGGATCGAAGTCGTTCGCCGCGCCGAAGGGAGCGTTCGGCAGCGGATTGCTTGCCCGGCCACGGAGATCTTCCTCCGACTGCCAAAGCCGCTTGATCGTCTCTTCCTGACCGAATCCGAGCGGACAGCCGGCGCCGGGCCGATTGGCTTGATACACGTCGGTGGCCGCTTCGCCTTCGCCGCTTGCCGGCATCGAGATCCGGCAGCTGCCCAACGTTCTGCGGACCGGCATTTGCAGATACGCATGGATGTTGGTTACGGCCGTCCATTTGAAGGCATAATCCAAGAATCGATCGCGGCTCTCCGCGTCCTGCGAGGCAAACCACGTAATCTGGTCGTATCCCCACCATTCCATCCAAGCTCGGCGTTCGTCCGGAATGCCGTCGCTTTCGCTGAAGAACTTCCCTCCCCAATTATCGAGCTCCATCAGCATCGGCAAGGAATCGCAGCTCCAGCCGCTTGGCGTTACGCCGCCTTCGCTGAACCCCTCTTGCACCAGCGCGAGCTTGTCTCCCGTCCGATCCAAGATCGGCATCCGCGAATAGGGCATGGAATGAAAGTCGAACAGAAGCTCGCCATTGATATTGACCCCGTGGGTATGCGCATCGAGCAGCACGATTCCGCGTCTCGCATGGGCTCTGGCGTAGTCCCTGATCTTCCGGAACAAGGCGGCCGTTTGTTGAAATCCCAAATCTTCGGCGGTATACAAATGGACTTGTCCCATATGGATCGCCTCATATCCGGCATCGATATAACGCACCGCCCTGTAATAGAACCATAGCTGCGTCTCCGGCTTGTTCAGGTTCGGAATGCCGCCGTCCCCATCCCACACGAATCCTTGCGGCTTCGAATCGAACAGCATGTCCGCGTAACGGAACGTACGCCGTTCGACCGGCAATCGAAACGCCTCGAACACCCAATCCGGGATGTCGATGCGCTCCACCCCGCTGAAAACGGCTTCAAAAATGCACGTCTGCAGCATAATGTCCGGGTCGACCGCATGCACGCGTTCCGCAAGCGCCCGAGAGTTCCGGAAGTGCGCGTCGTCATCCGGTTCCAGCAGCCACACGCCCGAGGCGCGGCCGAGAAACTTGGCGCCGATGTTGCCGATCATTCTGAGATCGTCGTCCAACGTCGAGCTGTTGACCAGATCCGCGGCCGTGACCGCCCGCGAAAGGTAGCGTTCCAACGCGTCGCGAGAAATCGTTCCGTTATACATAGATTGGCTCATAGGTACCTCCAATAGCGTGATTAAACTCGAAGAGAAGTGGTCCCCCGCTTTTCTGGTATCGATACCATACTGACGGATACTCCTACTATACCATCTCTTATATCAATTGCGCGCTATTTTTCGATAAAATAAAAAGGTCCCGATGGATCAACGGTTGCTTGATCATCGGGACACCGTGCGGCGAACATGCATACGCCGGGTCAACTCATAGCTGCGAAAATTTGGCGACCTTCCGCTTGAACCTCTTTTCGATTCCGAGCGCGATCATATGGAGACCGAGAATGTACGCGATATACGCGAGCAGCGGGAAGAACAGCACCCACGGGTAGATATACAAATTCCCCCGGGACTGTCCGATCAGCCCGCTCCATTCGTTCGTGCGGCTCGCGTATTCCGGATACACCAAGTCTTTGTAGACCAGCGTGCCGCCGACGAAGAGATTAAAGATCGCCAGCTGTCCGAACAAGCCGAGAATCAAGACGATTTCTTGGACGAACAGAATCAGAAGGCTTTCCTGCAGATGCGGCAGCAGATGCGTGCGGACGATCCGCCAGCGTCCGGCCCCGATCGAACGGGCGGAGAGGATGAATAGTTCCTCGCGGAACACCGTCGTTTTCGCTTTCACCGTCGATGCCACCGCCGGAATCCCGACCAGCGCCAATACGGCGGACAGGATCAGGGTCATCTCGAGGGGCGTCGCCGAAGGATCCATCGAGATGCCGGTCATGATCATCCAGACGATGATAAAAATCGGGATGCCGTTCAGCATCGTCCAGATCGGCGTCCGGCCGGTCCGAGAGACCCTCCCCGCCCCGAAATAACCAAGCAGCAGCCCCAGCGCCCCGCCCGCGAAAAGGCGAAAGAACGCGATCGATAACGAGGCGATGATCGTATACTTCGCCCCGTCCAGGAGCTTCGCCGCCATGTCGGTCCCGTATTTATCCGTGCCGAACGGGTGGCTTGCCGACGGCGGGAACGGCGGCGCGACCAGCGTGCGGTGGCCGGGCTCGCCGACATAATGGGGCGGGACGTTCTCGCTTAGATCGTACGGCGCGGCATATTCGCCGAAGAAGCACGCAGCGAGGAAGAACATCGTGATCGCCAAACCGGCCGCCAATGTTTTATTCATGCGCGAACACCTTCTCCCACCCGAACAGCAAGGCTCTTACGAGCGCAAACAAAATCGCGTACAGCAGCAGCAGCGCCAAGATCCCGTTCACGACAAGGTTGTATTGGTACAGTTTAAACGTGGTATACGCGTTGGAGAATAGGAACGCCGTCACGCCGTTCAAGTTAAACAAATATTCGAAAATGAACAAATTCCCGAACAGAATGGCCAAAAATTTATTCGCGTCGGCTTTGATGAAGGGCAGTACGTTAGGCAGCGCATGGAAGAAGATCAGATAGCGCTTCTTCAGTCCTCGCGCTTTGGCGGCCTTGATGTAGTCCTCGGTCAGCGTCTGGCTCATGTGAAGCGCGACGTTCCGGATCATGTAGCCCGAAGGAACGATGATGGTCGAGAGAATGGGAAGCGCGACCGCCGGCCGATCCGCGGTTATGCTCGCAACCTGCACGAGAAGAAGCCCGGTCGCCGACGACAACAGGACGATTGCAAACTGCAGCAGCAGCACGATGACGAAATCCGGGAGCACGCCCGTCACGTCCAATAGACGTCTGAGCCCCTTCGCGCGCGACAGCGCAAAATGGATGCCGAGCGCGATGCCCATGGTTAAGCCGACCGCGGCGCCGGTCGCCAAGTAGATCAAAGAAAGCAGGAAGCTGCTTCCGATCTGGCGAAAGAACGGCAATTCCTTCTGGCCGGCCAGGTAGCGGAAGCTGTCGCCGTTCGCGATTCCTTCCAAGTAGCGCGCGAGGCTCGTCCATCCTTCGGACCAATGGAAGCGAAGCGAGCCGTCGAACGCGCTTTGCTTCAGTACGGCGGGAAACATCGCAATTGCAAGCACGAACGACAGCGTGCCCAGGATCATGAAGATGTACCGCGTTACTTTTGTCATGCCGTAACCGAAATCCTTTCCGTCCGATGCTTACGGGTTTATACGATGAAGAGGGCTCGTTCATAACACGACGAACGGCGTCCGTTCGTGACGCAACGGACGAAGAGCAATCGGCGGCTCTTCGGCCGATTGCTCTTCGTCCTACGACCCGCGGCAACCTATCCGGGGTGCATATTGTGAATGCCGAACGGTTAATAAGCGAGCGTGGACAAACCGTGAATGTGCGACAGGTAACGCACATCGCTCGCTTTCTTCATCAAGGTGGCCGGGGAGCCTTTCAGTTCGATGCCGCTTTCGCCGATCCAACCGATGCCGTCCTTGCGTCCCAGGCTCGCGAGCGAACCGGAATTAACCGGCTCGAACGCCGTCATCTTCGCGCCTTTGAAGTAAGCGAACAGACTGCTTCCGACATGCTCGCCCATCTGCCAAGACAGCTGCGCGGTCGGCGGATACGGAACCCCGTTCGGCCCCATGACGGCGGCGCAATCGCCGGCCAGGAATACATCCGGGTGCGAGACGGATTGCAAATAGGCGTTGACCGAGGCGCGTCCGCGGTCGACTTCGATCCCGCAGTTCGCCACGAGCGGGCTTCCCTTCACGCCGCCGGCCCACAGCACCGTACCCGCTTCGATGGTCCGGCCGTCCTTCAGGCTGACCGTCGTCCCCTTTGCCTCCGTGATCGTAAGCCCCGTGAGGAAGCGGACGCCGCGCGCTTCGAGGCTCGAGGTCGCGCGGTCGATCAGATCATCGGAATAGGTGGCGAGAATGCGGGCTTTGGATTCGACGAGATATAGCGCGACGTCCGCAAAGTCGACGCCGTGCGCCCGGCATAGGCCCGGAAGCTCGTCCGCCAGCTCTCCGGCGAGCTCGACGCCCGTCAAGCCGCCGCCGCCGATGACGAACGTCGCGTCCGCTTTGCGTTTCGTTCTCGCGTACGCGGCTAGTTTGTCGTTGATATGCCCGTAGATCCGTTTCGCGTCGGCGACGGATTTCAGCGTAAAGCTATGCTCCTCCAGTCCCGGCACGCCGAAGAAATTCGATTCGCTGCCGAGCGCGAGCACGAGCGCGTCATACGTCAACGCGGTTCCGTCCTCCAGATCGACGCGGCGGGCATCCGGATCGATTCCGGTCACCGTGCCGATCCGCAGGTTGACGGCTTTGCCTTTGAACAGATTCGCGAGCGGCAGGGCGACGGCTTTCTCGGCTACGTTGCCGACAGCCAGACGGTGCAGCTCCGTAATGATTTGGTGCGTGTCGTACTTGTTGATGACCGTAATCGCGGCTTCCTCCGGCGAGAAATGCGCGCGGGCGGATATCGCGCCGAGAAGACCGCCGTAACCCGCTCCTAAAATCAAGATGTGCTTGCTCATGTTGTCCCGATCTCCTTGCCGTTAGTTTCTTCGTTCGCCTAGAATCGCCAAGTATGCCTGACCGAAGCGAAGCATCCGTTGAAGTTCGGGATCCTTGAGCAATCCCAGCATCCCGAACAGGCCGATCGCGGCCTCTTCCCGCTCCGCGCGTTCGCGGGCTTCGATGGCGGCCGACGCGAGATGCTTGACCGTTGCCTCCATGGGCTTCACGACCTCCCGGACGGCGCCCAGTGTATCCTGTACGAGCACCCGGTCACCCGCCGCTTGTCTCGCCACATCGTAGAACTTCGTCAGCAGCGCCGTCATCTCGGCGAGCTTGGGCAAATGATCGGCCAGCTTGGTCAACGCCTCCTGGACTTCCGGCTTGACGAGTTGATTCAGAATATCCGCGCCATTCGTAGGGGATTGGAGCGCTTCTTGCTTTTCAAGGGTGGATTGTGCCACGTCGTTGTTCCTCCTGTTCTCTTGCTCGTTCATCGCGCGATATCCATCTCTCCGAAGACTGGAGACGTTCGCTCATATGGCCGGACCGCGCTATTTTTGTCATCAGATAGCGCACGTTATATTCGGATGCCTCGCCCCAAAGCGGAACGCGTCCGCTTACGGGCATGCCAGCCTTTACGAGCGCTTCTACTTTCCTCGGATTGTTCGTGATCAGCGTGACGGGCTTCGTCCGAAACGCTTTCAGCACGTCGATCGCCTCGCCGTAATCGCGCGCATCGTCCGCGAATCCGAGCTTCAGGTTCGCGTCCACGGTGTCGTACCCGTTCTCCTGCAGAATATAGGCCAAGGCTTTGCTAAACAATCCGATCCCTCTGCCTTCATGATCGGCCAGGTAAAATAGCGCGCCGTTGCCGCTGCCTACGATTTGCTTCATCGACTGCTTCAGCTGATAGCCGCAGTCGCAGCGTTTGCTGCCGAAGATGTCTCCGGTATGGCAAATGGAATGGAAGCGGATCAAAGCGTGCTCCGCCCGTTGCATATCGCCGTACACCAGCATGCTCGATTGCTGCCATTCGGCCAGATTGACGCGGGATAACCGATCGATCAGGCAGGCGAGGTCCGGCGTCGTTTCGTCCGCGTTCAACCAGACATACCACGAGAACGCGATCGTGCTCCCATCCAAGTCAATCGGCAGCTTGATCGGCCCGGCCACGTAAATCGCTTTGTTGCCGGTTTGAATCAGGCGAATTTTATCTCGCAATGCCGAGATCGCTTCCGCATCGTACGCTTTCATCGGTTTCTCTTCTCCAACGCCGTTCGAGGTCATCGTTTCTCTTCCTCCAAGACGCGATCCTTCACCGGCAGGAGGTTGTCCTCGATAAACTCGCGATGGACGACCGACCAAGACGGCAGCTGCGGCGCTTTCGCATGCATCTCGAACGGTTCGTTCACGACGATGCCCGGGGCGTCGGTCGCGACTTCGAAGAGCAGGCCGCCTTGTTCGCGATAATAGAAAGCGTTGTAACGCTGCCGGTTAATGATCGCCGTCGCTTCGAAACCATGATCGACGACCCGTTCGCGGCACTTCCGAAGCTCTTCGTCGTTCCGGGCCCTCCACGCGATATGATGAACGGTTCCGGCGCCGCGATCTCCCCAGGGCATGGGCAATGCGTTGAGGTCGATGAAGTTCCCCGGGTCCCCGGCAGTACGATAACGAACCCATCCGCCTTCCCGACCGACTCGTTCCAGCCCAAGGATACGCTGCAGCGTCCGCTGCGTGCCGTCCGGATCCGCGCTGTACAGCATCGCGCCGCCTAACCCTTTGATCGCCTTATCGAACGGAATCTCTCCGAGCGGCCACTTGCTCGGCGCTCCCGCTTCTCGCTCCACCAACTCCAGCTGCAAGCCGTCGGGATCGGCGAACCGCAAATACGTCTCATCGAAACGCCGTGCGCGCCTGCATGCCACCCTCTGGCTGGCAAGTCGTTCTTCCCAAAACGCCAGGGCGTTCGCGGGAACGGCAAGCGTCGTACAGCCCGCTTGACCGCCGCCAACGATCCCGCGACGGGCATCCTTGGAAGGGAAGAACGTCAGGGCCGTTCCCGGACGGCCGGCTTCATTGCCGTAATAGAGATGATAGATTTCCGGTGCATCAAAGTTGATGCTCTTCTTCAACAACCGCAGCCCCAACGTCCTGGAGTAAAAGTCCACGTTCAGCTGCGGCGTGCGGATGAAGGACGTGATGTGGTGAATACCTGCTGTTCCAGCCATGTTTGCCCTCCGATTCTCCGAGGATGGCGGCAATGCCCCATCCATGCCACGCCTATTCTCATGATGGACGGCCGCATAGCCGATCCGGCCGTGCCATTTTCCTCCCTTTGCCTTGCGGTGTTCGACCACTCCTTCCGCTCCGTGCAATTCGTCACCCATTGCAAGGCAATCCCAGTATAGTCGAACCGGCGGCGATGAACGTCGCACGATATTAGCTCCTTGAAGCAAAATATTGATGGATTGCCGACGATTAATCGGCCAAACGCAGGCCGTGCTGCCGCTGCGGCGAGTCGAAACGAACCTAAAAAGAGCAATCGGCAGCTAATAAGCTCCGATTGCTCCTTCGAATTGCAGGAAGACCTCGGCCGGTTCTTCTCCCCCGGCGCGACGGTCAGTGATTCATCCGGTCTGCTGTTTACACGTTCGGAATGATAAACGCAATAATGCCAAGACCGATCGATAACCAGGCCAGTTTCTTTATCGGGGTAGCCAGGCCTACGAGCCCAAGTATAACGGCGATGCCGCCCATCCACACGGACGCATAGAAAAACCCGATCACGGCAGCTACGATTCCGATCCAACTCAGCCATTTTCCAACCATTTCATTCATGTCACACATCTCCTTCATTCGTTCCGCGCTATCAAGCGATTGATTTTTGCGAGCTTCCCCAGTATAGAAGAAGAGGTGACCTTTATCGTTACCTAATATTAGCTCCTTTAAGCAAAAAATTGATGCGCTATCCGTTGTAGCCTATCTCCTTGGACAATTTCAAGCAGTTCTCTTGCAGCGAACGGACCGCTTCGGCCGTTTCGGATGCGTCCATGGTTCCGCTAAGCGCCAGGATCGTAATGGCGGCGATGATTTCACCGCTTCGGTTGAACACCGGACATGAAAGGCCCACGATTCCGGGCGCGACAGCCGAATCGCTCCGCGCGTATCCGTTTTCTTTGATTTCCCGGATCTCCTTCTTGAACGCATCCGCGTCCATCCGGTCTTCTTCCAATTCGCGCTTGATCAAGTTCTCCGTTTCTTCGTTTCGCATAAAAGCCGCGAACACTTTCCCCGAGGAAGATTTCGTTACGCCGACTTGCGATCCCACCCTGATGCCGATGCTGATGGCGCGCTTGCTTTCGATGCAGCGGACAAAAAAAGGACCGTTCATTCCCCATAGCGACAAATACACCGTTTCATGAACGGCATCGTTGATGGCTTTCATATACGGGACCGCCGCCTCGTTAATATCCATCGCCTCGACGGCCCCGAGGCCCAACAAAACCAGTTCGGATCCGAGGGCGTATCTCAAATCCTCCCCTTTCTTCAAGAAGCCGGACCTGCAAAAGCTCGTTAAATAATGATGGAGTTTGCTTTTCGGCATGTCGCAAATTTCGGCAAGCTGCGTGATCGTCAGCGGTCTTTTTGCCGCGGCGATCTGCTTTAATATCGCCAAGCCGATTTCCAGCGATTGGATGCCTTGACCTTTTATTTCCTGGGACATCGACGAATTCTCCTCTGCAGACGACTATTGTATCCGCTTAAAATTGTAAAACCTTCCATAGTATCGGAGCTTCTTTACTTCGGCGTTTGCGCGCTGTTAAGATATATTATATGTCACTCACTAAATATTAAACAAACTAAGCGAACAATGGATAAGCTGCTTAGTTGAACAAAAGAAAGTCATGCGGTGAACGAAACGCTAGCACGCATTCGAACCCGCATCCGGCCATTTGGAGGAAAACGAAAATGATTCTGCAGAAGCTCGCGGACACGACGTTTAATTATCGGAGAGCCGTAACTTTCCAGTCCCGCAAACCCGCCGCATTGATTCAAACGGCCGGCGAACGGCGTCCCGGCATGAAGGCGCTGATCGTCGATGGCGAACGGCATGCCCGGGAAGCCGTTATTCGGTTCGTGGAATGGGAGCGACACGGCATCGGGGAGGTATTCGAGGCAACGGACGGCGGGGCGGCCAGAAGAATGATCCGGGAGCATCGGCCGGAATTGATCCTGGCGGACATGACGATCCCGGGTATGGACGGCATTGACCTGCTGCGTTGGATCAAGGAAGAGCTGCCTTCCGCAAAAACCATCCTGATGAGCGGATATCCGGATTTCCGGCTCGTCCGGCGCGCGATGAGGGCCGGAGGCACGGATTATTTGCTTAAACCCATCCAAGAGACGGACATTCGGAACGCCGTCCATCGCGCCGTCCAGCTGTGGAAGCGCGAAGCCGATTGGCGCGGGCAGCAGGGCAGCCTTCATATCGAGATCAACCGGCTCAAGCCGATCTGTTGGGAGAAGATGTTCAGCCAGCTGATTCGCCATCCGGAAGATCACCACCGGCACCTCCCCGACATTCGGCGTGAATTCGCGGCATTCGGCGCCATGACCGCGTGCAGATGCTCCGTACTCAGCCTGGAGCAGATCGATGCGTCCGTTCGGCGCGAATTCGACAAGCATCACGACCTGCTGTTCTTCGCCCTCGCCAACGTGTGCAACGAGATTCTGCGCCGGTCGCGGTCGGGATTTGCCTTTCGTTATTGGTCGAGCGAGAATGAAATCGTGATTCTCCATTGGCAAGCGCCGGAGCAGGCGGAGAAGATCATCCGGAAAATCAATCAATGCTTGCATCGGACGCTGGGCGCCAGGTTTGACTTCGGCATCGGCACGACCAAGAAGTTCCACCATGAAGTGAGGCATGCCTATCTGGAGGCCAAGGCCGCGCTGCATCAGCGTTATGCCAAACCGGCGCAGGACCGCGTTTATGTGCTCGAAATCGTTCAAGACCGAAGCGCGATGGCAGATATCCGGAACTATATCCGAACGCACTATTTTACCGAACTATCCCTCCAGCAGCTAGCGAACCGGTTTCATTTTAGCCGGGAATATATATCGCGGCGGTTCAAACAAGATTTCGGCGTGAACTTATCGGATTATTTGGGGGATATCCGGATCGACAAGGCCAAGCAATACTTAGCCCATTCTTCCTTGAAAGTCTCGCAGATCGGCGAGATGGTCGGCTACCCGGATATGAAATATTTCAGCAAGGTGTTCAAAAACAAAACCGGCTGCTCCCCCTTAAGCTATCGGAGCGCCCTATCGCGCAAGGAGGGGAACGAGATGCCGCACTGCTAATCGGGACGCGCCGGCCGCCTGCTTAAGGCCGCCGGCGCTTATTGCGTTCCGCTTATAACGCGCTGAGCCGGAGCTCATAAAAATACTGCACGCTCGGATGCTTCAGCTTGATCGCCTCGCGCATGTTCAAGATCCGCTTCTTTCCGATCCGTCTGTCCACCAGGGCTAGAATGTTCGGTATAATCTCCTTGCTCTCCAGGCTTTCCTCGATCGAACGGGCCAAAAACTTCGTGGCTTCGGCATGAAAATTCGATTTGCTTAACGTCGACTGCGCGGCCATCAGCTCTTTCGCCAATTCCGTTCGTTTTCGTCCCCTCGCGATGACTTCCAGCCGTTCCTCCGGAACCGGCCCCTTGGCATCTTTCCGGACCTCGTCCAATTCATCGCGATGGATCGGAATTTGAATCGACGGGTCATGCTTGATCTCCAGCTCCGATTGGTACCATCGGATCGAAGTCGTCGCATCGTTCATATTGAGCACGTTCTTTTTATCGACCGCGATATTGCACAGCCCTGCTTTATCCGGCAGATAGCGGTAGCTGGTTGCGAGATAATCGACCCTCCCGATCAAGGCCGGACTGAGAAAACTCTCCAATTGCTGCTTCAATTTGCTCCAGGACATGGAATCCTCCTCTGGACGACATGAATTCTACCTCATAAGGGCGTCCTTCTATTATAGCCATCATACAATAACGAACGCCCAAATGAATAACCGGAGACTGGATCCGCTCGGGAGTTCGCCAGGCATCGAATCAAGAAAGGCAGCCGGTCATATAGAGACCGGCTGCCTGCTCTTTATGATTGACGTTCGTTTTCCTCTTGCATGCCATGCTAGGCATTCACCAAAAAATAAAGAATACGCACGCAGCGGCCCGTGCTTAATGCCGGCATATCCGCCGCGATCCGAATGTCGATCGTATGCCCGCCGGGTACCAAACCTTCCGCCAGCAGTACGATTTTCGGCCGGTAAAACGACGCGCATCGCGAATCGAAGAGCCGCATCGGCTCGTAACGGCCGCCATCGATCGCGAATTCGATGTCGCCGAGGTCCATGCCCGCCAACACCGCGATGCCCGCCGCGGTACCCTGGAAACGCAATCTGAAAGCCGCTCCGGCCGTATCCCCGATCAAGGCCTCGCCAGGCAGCTTCCAATAACAGACATGCTCGAATCGCCACGGCTGCTCGTGCCTCCAGCCGGGCGCGCGCTCCGCCGTACCGGGCGGAAGCAGTCCGGCATGCTCGTAGCACGACGGTTCCAGGGGCTCCGGCAGGCCGGCGGTCTCGTCCTGATCGGCGTCGCCATCCGCTCGATACCCGAGCGTTTCGCGCAGAAACGTTTCAACCAAGCCGCCGTACAGGCCGAAGCCCGCGTCGTGCGGATGCACCTCGTCCCCGCTGTAATCCTCCCACCGCAGCTCGCCGGCCGCGATCCCCTCGTAGATGCTCCGCGCGATCGAGAGGGACGGAATCCCGTAATGCGCCGCGACTTCCTCATGGTGCCCGATTGCGGGCTGGACCCTGCCCTGTTCCCGGAACAGCCGCAAGCCGGCCGTATTCGGCGAGTAAATGAAACCGATAGCCATTCGCGGATTCGACCGCTTGGCCTGCCGCGCGATGCCTTCCATGGCGCGGACCGAGGCCGTCCGGTCGCCGGCGTCGTTCACCGCGAATTCGACGAATAGCAGGTCGACCGGCCCCGTCTTGAGTACATGCTCCCGGAAACGATAGGCGCCATAGACCGAATCCGTTCCGCCGACGGCCGCGTTCACGAACGTAAAGGCAACCTCGGGATACCGGCTCGCCAAATATTGACCGGTCAGCGCGCGATAGCTGTAGCGCTCCGCGTCCGAGGCTCCGGCGCCTTCCGTGACCGAGCCGCCGATAAAGGCGACCTTGTACGTCCCCCCGCCCGCGCGCAGCTTCTTGGCTGCAAGGGCCAAGCCGTCTCGCCGGTGATAGTGAACTCTCATCCCTTCTCCTCCTAGGTCCTGGTACTGGTGATCTCCGCGAAAAAAGGACGGCTCCGGGATCCGAGGGGATCCCGGAACCGCCCTTTGCTCACGCTTGTTTCGCCACGGACTCGTTCACCGTAACGACCATGACTTCGCTGGAGGTCGTCCCTGCATCGTTCTCGATCTCGCACCGATACTCGTAGATGCCGGCCGGCCGGCCCGCGATCGGCGTCGCGGCCGATTGCGCCTGCGGCGATTGGGCCGCGAGCGTCTGCGTATCGATCAGCACGCCGTTCTCGTACAGCCGGTAGGTCGCGCCGTTCGTGCCCCACCAGAGGTTCATGTTCACGCTGTAGCTTCCGTCGCCGTCCCAATTGTCATTGGCGAGCACCGGCTCGGCCGGCTCCGCTTGCGTGACGTTGACGGTCCATTCGTCGCTGCGCGTCGTGCCGTAAGCGTTGATAAGCTCGGCATAGTAGCGGTACGCGCCGTTCTTCCTGCCGCTTACGGACGTGACGGCGGATTGCGGATTCGGCGCATCGTCGGCGAGCGTTTGCGTGTCGATCAGCACGTCGTCCTCGTACAGCTTTTAGACGCCGCCGTTATTGCCCCACCACATATTCATGCTGACCGTATAGCTCCCGTCCGAAAGGCCCGTATCGTACCCGTTATCGCTCGACAGGATCGGTTTTCCCGGCACGCCCGTGCTTTTCGGGGCAATGTTCGACACCGTAGCCGTAGCCGTTCCCGGATGGCCGGCTTGGTCTACGAACGCGAACGTAAATTCGCCGTTGCTTTGGAACGTATGGCTGTCGGAGCCTCCGTTGTTGGTGACCGTGACTTGCTCGCTCGGCGCGAGCGTCGCGACCACGCTGCCGGAGGTCGGCGCCGCGGTGCTGTAACCGACTTCCGCCGTCGGCGCGGTCCGATCGATCGGAACGGTTAACGTTCGGGCGTCTTCCGCGTTGCCCGCGCCATCCGTCGAGCGATAGCGAATGACGGTTGACCCGTCTTGATCGACCGTGAACGGACTCTCGTATGGCTGCCAGGTTGCCCCGTTGTCCAGGCTGTATTCGCTTCCCGCCGCGCCCGGCTTGTCATCCTCCGCCGTCAACGTTACGCTGACCGGCCGGACATACCAGCCGTTTTGTCCGTCCGGCTGCGCCGGAGACAGCGCGGCCGTCGTCACGGGCGCCGTCGTGTCAGGCGATTCGATCCCCCCGATCGCGATCGGCGACAGCGGCGTCGACCCGTAAATTTCGAAATACCCTTCGTCCTGTATCGGATTGTTCGTGTCCGTCCAGTTGACGACTTCGGTCCCGTCCACGTTCAGGATCACTTGTACGCCTTCGTGCGTATCGATGGCTCCCAGCTGCACCGTATGCCAGACGCCGCTCTGGAGATACGTATTCGGAATGCTCTGCACGATCAGATTCGTGCCGTTCCACTTCTGCACTTCGATGACGGCCGTCTTGACCACGATCAAGTACTGGCTGTTCGCTTCCCATGCCGGCTTGCTCGTATTGGCCGCGCGTATGCCGAACCCCTGCAGGCCGTTCGACGTATCGAGCTTCGCTTTGAACTGCACGATCTCGTTATGCTTGATCTTGGCTCCCGTATAGCCGAATACCGTCCGGGCCGACTGCGGCGTAAACGCGACACCGTCGTCCGAGAAATTCAAGCTGCCCGGGTCGGCATCCCAGCCCGCTTGGTCGGCCAGCATGCCGTTCACGTCGACGATCGCGGTCGGGTCCAAATTATGGGACGAGCGGAAAGCGATGATCGCGGCATTCATGGTGCGTACCGCGCCGTCGACCGCATCCTCCGATGCGTTCGAATCGGCTGCGACCGCCTGCGCATCCTGAATATCGGACAGCAATTCCGCCTTGGAGCCGGCGGGATACTGGCCGGGCTCGCTGCCTTCCGCCGCGCCGTCATACAGCGTCTGCGCCGTCGCTATCGCGTCGTTCAGCTTCGTTTTGTCGACGTACAGGCCGGGAGGGGTCAATCTCGTCTTGAATTCGTCCGCGAACATGTCGTCCACGTACAAGTCCGCGAGCGAGGTGCCGGTCTGGACATAGAGGTTGGCGGCGGTAATCGGCGCTGCCAGATTGAACGTATAGGTGCGGGTCAATTGCGTCCATGCCGTCGCATTGATCGGGTTCGACGCCAGCTGGATCCAGGACGTTTGGCCGCCGCTGACGACTTCCAGCACCAAGTAGGCCGAATCGGTGCCGGAACCCAATTTCGTGAAGGCGGAGAACGTGTACGTTTTGCCGTTTTCGATCGGCAGGTTTTGTCTCGCGCTGTTGGATGCGCCGGTCCGGTTGTAGACCTTCAGCGAAGCCGTGCCGCTGTGAGCATCCGCAGCGGCCGTAATCGAGCCTCCGGCCGCGTGCCACCCGGTCATGCCTTGCTCGAAGCCGGGATTCGACACCTTGTTCGTCGGGCTGCACGAGCTTCCGTACCCGTTGAAGTTGCATCCCGGGACCCAATCGTATTGCCCGAATTCGTAAGCCCCTTGATCCGGCGCCGCGCCGCTGTAGCCGTCCGTGATCCCCGGGACGACCGCCCCCGCGTTAATGGCGGGCGACCCGGTCTGCAAGTGGAAATTCGACGCGGTCTCGTCGACGAACAACGGATTCGCCGCGGGCAACAGATTGTTGACGAACACCGATCCGCCCGGCATCGGGTCCGTCGGCCCGCGGAATATATTGTTCTGCACGACGGTGTCCGCCGAGTTGACGACGCCCGCGGATGCGAGGCTTTTCGTCTGGCCGCCTCCGAGCGTGTTGTTGTACACTTTGTTGCCTTGGCTTTTGCCGGTTGTCAGGCCGTTCAAGATCATGCCCGCGCCGTTGTTGTTCCACGACACGTTATGATGGATCAGGAATTGCGAGGCCCCGTTATCGATATAGATGCCTACGCCGCCCCCGGACTTGTCGTCGTGCACCCAGTTGTGGTCGATGCTGGACCCGGTTCCGAGCGTGGAGCCGCAGCACGTGTAGAAGCCGCCCAGATCGTTGGCGATCAAGCCGTAATTGTAGATGTTGTTGTACGCGACCTTATTGCGCAGACCTCCGCCGATCATCCCGTCGCGGCCGGTATTATAGATCGTGTTGTACGTCGCCGTCACGTCGACGCCGGCCCCCAGGAACCGGATCGGCGCATTGTAGGTGCCGGCGTAATCGACGTCGTGAATCAGATTGTTCGTAAGCACGTTGAACCGGCCGATCTGCGCGACGCCATTGCCCGCGCTGTACGCGATCGTGCTGTTCTTGAGCGTGTTCGTCAGCCCGTCCATGATGATGCCCGTATCGTAGTTATGCGACGCGTAAGGACCGTTCCCTCGGATCGTCGGGAATCTCGATATAATGCGAAGGATACTGCGCGTTGATGCCGTCGATCACGTTGTTCCGGCTTGCGCTGTCCGTGAATATCGTCGTCGCGAACAAGCGGAAGCCTTTGATTTGCACGAAGGAACGGCCCGCAAGATCGAACCCGTATTGGCGCTGCTTGACTTGCACCGCATGCGCGGACGGATCGGTATTGTCGGTCGTCCGCAGGTAGAGCGTCTGCGAGCCGCCATCATAGTGAAATTCGGAGGGCGCGTCCAGGAAGGACAGCGAACCGAAGAGAAAATACCGGCTGCCGGGCTTCGAGCACAGACTCGCGCAGCCGGCCATCGGCTGATTGAACGTAAAGGAGCCGGGCGAGCTCGCCGAGATCGTGCCGGAATGCGCCGTGAATTGAGCGCCCCCCAAGATCCACACCTTCGTGCCCGTCAAATCCAGGTTCGGCAAATGCGAATCGTACACCGTCTCGGTCGCGGTGCCCGTCGTCGCCGTGTTCGCCTCGGCGACCGCGAGCGTCGGATACATCAGCTGACCGCTCGTATTGGGCCAGCGGGCCTGCGTCATCATGCTGCCGTCCACGAACAATTGATTGGCGAACAGCGACGGGTTCAGGGCGATGTTCGTCTGATAGATGTCGCTGCTTCCGCTCTTCAGCGTCCATCCGGACGTCACGATATCCGTGCCGTCCACGGTCACGCTTTCGTTCTGGTACGGCTGGAACGCGATCGGCGCCGCGGCCGTGCCGGAGGCGGCCGGCTTGACCGTTTCCCGGTAAACCCCTTCGCGAACGGCGCACGTATCTCCGGGAGCCGCGATGCTGGCGCATTTCTGAATCGTCAGGAAGGGTCCGGTCGAGCCGGATACGAAGTCCGCGGCAGTTCCGTTCCAAGCGTCGTTCCCGTTCTTCGCGACGTAATAAACGGTCGGAGACGCCTCGGCGTCTTCGCTCGCAACTACAAAACCCGATAGCAGGATTGCGCCCGCCAGCATGAACATAAATCCGATTCTCGGCAATTCGAATTTCGGTAAGCGCTTTCTTCTTGTTGCTAAGCCGCTTCCTAAACCTGTTGCCTTCATCACGCTTCCTCCTTTTTTGGTTTCGCGTCATCCCTGTTCGGCCCTGCGCGACGTACATCAAGCTAGCAACGGACATTCGTTCGGGATGCGGGACTCCTGCAAGCAAACGAATGTCCGTCCTTCTGCTAATTGACCGTCATGACTTGCCGTTCTTCGCGGCCCAAGCCGCGAGCTGCTTGTTCATCTCGGCTTGAATCTTGTCGCTGCCCGCTTTTTTCAGCGCATCCAGATACTTCGGAAGCACCTCGTTCGGATCGGCCGTTCCCGTCTCCAGCGGAACCGCGTATTCCGCCTGCACGGCGGCGACGGCGGCAACCTCCGTCTTCAAGCTCGAGTCGTCGAACTTGAAGCCGTTGATCGGATGAATCGCGGCCTGTTCGTTCAACCGCTTCGTCTGCTCGAAGACGTCGGCCGGCTGGCCCGGACGCAGCAGTCCGTTGAACTGGTTGCCGAACACCCAATCCACGTTCGGCGCGTACGCCGAATTCTCGACGGGCGTATAGACGCCGTTCGCCGCGGTGTAATGCTTGCCTTCGATGCCGTAGCAGAGCAGATCGTACAGCTTCTTGTCGTTGTTGACGAGCTCGAGCAGCATCAGCGCCCGCTCCGGATTTTTCGATGCTTTGCTGATGGCGTTCATCGACGTCGTGACCCCGGTGAAGAGCGGATCGGTAATGGCCTTCCGGACGACTTCGTTGCCGCCGTTCTTGGCCGGATAGCCCGCTTCTCCGCCCGGCTTGAAGGTCACGTCCGTCATGACGGCGATGTTGCCCTTCGCCATCAATTGGTTGAAGTCCTTGACCGTGGCGAGGTCCGGATAGATATAGCCCTTCTGATACCAGTCGTGCATGAGATCCAAGTAGGCTTTGTACTCCGGCGTCTCGCGTTTGTCCACGCTCTTGTACGGATCGTTCTTGTAGTACGTGACCGGGCCGTAATCCAGCAGGTTCCCGTCGATCGGGCCGTTGTTGCCGGCTTGGAAGGCGAACGGCACGACGTCCGGCTCGTTCTTCTTGAGCGTCTCCAGGAACGGCGCGAGGTCGGCTTCCGTCTTCACGCTGCCGATATCGAACTTGTACTTGTCGACGAATCGCTTCTGGAAGACGAAGCCGAAGGACGTGGCCGCGACCTGATAGCTCGGCACCGCATAGATTTTACCGTCCGTATCCGCTTTCACGTCGTCCCAGAAGGCCGCCGGCATGAGGCTGGCGAGCGTCTGCGGCGCGTACGTCGGCAGCAGGTCGTCGATTGCCAGAAAAGCGCCTTTCTTGACGTTCTCGTTATACTTGAGCAGCCAAGCCCCCGTCGTCCATACGATGTCCATCTTCTCGTTGGACGCGATGGTGACGTTCATCTTCTGATCGTAGCTGCCGAAATCGACCGGCTTCAGCCGTACCGTGGCGTTCAGCTTGGTGTTGTCCTTCAAGTATTGATTGACCGCGTCCTCGACGTCCTGCTGGCCCGGCTGCTGCGCGCTTACCCCGTAATACCAGGTCAGCTCGACCGGCGGAAGCGCTTCGTCTTCCGCGTTTGCGTCCGTGGCCGTGGCGTTCGCGTTCGCGGGCGTACCGTTGTCCGCGGGCGCGTTGTTGGTCTTGCCGTCGTCCGCGGGCGCGTTGGCGGCCGCCCCGTCGTTTGATTTGCCGCTGCAGCCCGTGATCGCCATCATCAGTACGACCGCGAACAACGAGAGATGGACGGCCTTCTTCTTCAATTGCCTCATCTGTATGAAACCTCCCTTAAATAAGCAGTGCTTGTATGAAAATAATAACATGGAGAACAATCGCCCGGGCGTTCCTTCCCTCCTTCCGCTTGGCTCGCCCTCTCCGTTATTAGCCCCACCCGAATGGCGGTTTGCCGGTATGCGGCCTTGCCGAGCCCCGCCGTCAGCCCTTGAGCGAGCCGACGGTCAACCCCTGCACGAAGTAGCGCTGGAAGAACGGAAAGACGAGCATCATCGGCCCGGCGGCCAGCACCACCATCACCATGCGCGCGGACATCGTCGGGAACTGGCTGACGTCGAGATCCGGGAAGCCGAGCAACGCCAGGTTCTGCGTGAGCACCTCCATGCTGTTCAGCATGCGGACGAGCAGCAATTGCAGCGGCACCAGACTCGGATTGTCGATGAACAACAGCGCGTTGAACCATTCGTTCCAATACCCGAACGCGATCAGCAGGCCGATCGTCGCGAGCGCCGGGGTGGACAGCGGGATGATGACGGCGAAGAAGATCCGCCATTCCCGGGCGCCGTCCATCTTGGCCGATTCGATGATTTCCATCGGGATTTTCGCGAAGAAGCCTCTTAGAATCATGACGTTCCACGCGCTGAGCAGCCCCGGCAGAATCATCGCCCACAGCGTGTCCTTGGCGTGCAGGTACTGCGTCATCAGCATATAGAACGGGACGAGGCCCCCGCTGAACAGCATCGTGAAGAACACGTAGAAGCTCGTGACGTTCTTGTACTTGTAATCCGGCCGGGAGATCGTATACGCCATCATCGCCGTCATCAGCAATCCGGCGGCCGTGCCGATCGCCGTCACGAGCGCCGTCACCCCGTACGAGCGGATAATGACATCCGGCACCTTGAAGATGTACCGATAGGCGGTCAGCACGAACGTATCCGGTATGAACCGATAGCCGTTCCGGGCAAGGGAAGCCTCGCCCGTGAACGAAACCGAGAGGACAAGCGCGAACGGGATGACCATGAGCAGGCTTAATCCGATAAAAAACAGGTTGATGACGGCGGCCGTCTTCTTGCTGTAACCCAAGCGGGCACCTCCTAGAACAATGCGTTCTCGTGATTGATTTTGCGAACGGCGTAATTGGCGGCGAGCACGAGGACGAACCCGACGACGGATTGATAGACGCCCGCCGCCGAGGACATGCCGATGTCGCCGAGCATGCGCAGGGACCGGAACACGTACGTATCGATGATGTCCGTGGCCGGCAGCGCGAAGGACGAATCGTTCGGGACGAAATAATGCAGGCCGAAGTCGCCCCTGAACATGTTGCCGATCGCGAGAATCAGCATGATGGTCATCAGCGGCAGCAGCAGCGGCAGCGTGATTTTCCGCACCATCTGAAGCTTCGAGGCCCCGTCGATGCGGGCCGCTTCGTAATAATCCTGATTGATGCCGAGCAGCCCGGCAAAATAGATCAGCGTCGCGAAGCCGATGCTCTTCCACTCGTGCGCGATGACCAGGATGTACGGCCACGGACCCGATTCGAAGTACCACTTATGCGGCGCGAGTCCGACATAACCGAGCAGCTGGTTCAGATAGCCCGACGTATTGTCGAGGAACGCCAGCGCGATGTACCCGACCACGACCCACGACACGAAATACGGCAGGAAGAGCACCGTCTGATGCAGCTTGACCCAATTCTTCCCCACGTGGGTCAGCAGGATGGCGAGCGTCACGGCGATCAGCATGCCGACGACGATGTACGTCAAGGAATAGAGGACGGTGTTGCGCGTGATGCGCCAAGCGTTCTCGGAGGCGAACAGAAACTCGAAATTTTTGAAGCCGACCCATTCGCTGCCCAGGATGCCCTTGTCGTAACGGTAATTCTTGAAGGCGATCAGGATGCCGAACATGGGCACGTACGAGAAGACGAAGAGATAGATCAAGCCCGGCACGGATAAGCTGAACAGCTCGCCGTGCTTGAACCTCCCCTTGCGCTTCTCGCGAACGACAATCTTTTGCGCCGGCGGATGCTGAAGCTCCGCTTCTTCGGTGATCATGCGCGTTCTTCTCCTTTCCGTCTGCTTGCTCGTTTCATAGCCCCATTCTGGCGAAAATGCGAACCGGAGAGAAGTCCAAAATCCCGGTTTCGCTCCAAGATGACCGTCCCTTTTCGCCGAAAACGTCCTGACTGGGCGGGCCATGGGCAAACCTGCGCTGGGAGCGCCGGCAATGCGCGGCCGAGCGCAAAAAAAAAGCCGTCCCCGAGGACGGCTTAGGCTTATGCATAGGTTCGCGTTCACTCCAACAGATTCCGTTTGATCCGGTACTCCTTCGGTGTCGTGCCGTATTTGTTCTTGAACAGGCGGAAGAAGTTGCTGCGGGTGCCGAACCCGATGCGTTCGATGAGATCGTTGATCGTATAATCGCCATGCTCCAAATAATGCACGGCTTGGCGGAGTCTGGCGTCATTGATGTATTCGGCGACGGACAGCCCCAGCTGCTTCTTGAACAGCCGGCCGATATAATCGGGGGACAGCTTCATCATGTCCGCGATCATTTGCAGGCCGAGATTCGCATCCGCATGGTTTTGCCCGATGATGTCCTTGATCGCGTCGACGAGAATTTCGCTGCGCTCCTCCTCCGGGCTCCGCTTGCTCTCGTTCATTCCCCGGTATACGTCGAGCAGAATACGTTTCATGTCCGCGAGCGTCGCGCAGTCCAGGATTTTCCGGTTGATATCGCCCCGCTCGCCGGGCAGCGAGACGATGCGAGACGCCTTGATCTCTTTGATCGCCTGCCTCATCACGATCAAGACATGCAGGACCATATAGACCATATACTCGTAATTCAGCGATGCGATGAAGGCGAAGATGGTATCCAGCGTCTTCTCGAAGCTATCGTCCTGGTTCGACTTCATGCTCTCGATCAGCTTCTTCTCCAGCTCCGGGGGCAGCGCGGCCTCCGCGCCGCTCAGGTTAGCCCGGATCATGGACGGCGTGATGACGGCCTGCCGGCCGAACGCGAGCGTATACCTGAGCTGCTGCAGGCACGCGGCATAATGACCGTGCAGCAGCCGGTACTCGGGAATGCCTTCGCTCAGGGCAGCGGAGAACGTCGCCCGGTACATCGTCGCGATGATCGCCTGAATGCCCGCGATTTCCTGCCGGATCCGGTCGAGCGCCGCGTCCGATGCGTCCGGCAGGCTGATGAGGGCCGCCATATGGTCATGCTTCAATTCGACGGTTTCGATGGCATGGGTCCGGGCAAGCAGCTCCTGCGCGATGTTGGCGATCGCGAAGCGCAGCAGCCTGCGGTCCGGATCGTCCTCGCGGCCGAAAGCGCCGTCCGGTTCGTCGAGCTTCATGACGCAGAGCAGGTAAGGACCTTCGGCCTCCATCCTCAGCTTCTGCGCTTGAATGAGCTCGATCAAGTCCTTGCGCGGCAGCGCCGCGCTGTCCGTAATGATCGTCCGGATCGAATAGGAACGCACGATATGGCGCGACGTCAGCTGCTCGCTCCTCGCGAGGAGCAAGCGATTTCGCGTTTCTTGATAGATGCCGGTCATATAGGACAGCTCGTCGCCGTCCGGCGGCTTCGGCCCCGGTTCGTCGCCGGAGTCTTGCCGGACGAAGCTCACCAGCTTGCCGAGCGGCCGGTATAGCCGGTGGGAGAGGCCGAGCGTGGCGAGCAGCGCAAGCAGCAGGAAGACCGCCGTCAGTACGATCGACGTCGTTTTTAACGAGTCGGCCTTGCTGACCAGCGTCTCGTAGGACTGAATGCTGATCAGCGTCCAGCCGTTGATGCCCGTGTTCAAGTAGTTCACGATCTTCGGCTTGCTGCCGAGCGAATAATTGAAGGTGCCCGTATCCGCCGCGGGCTGCCGGTGGACATGGGTCAAAATCGCCTTTTTGAAGGCCGCGTCCATGGGAGGCGCAACCGGATCGGATGACAGGATCCGCCCGTCATCCGCCAAGATGAAGACGTTCTCATTCTCCTGCCAAGCCAGTTGATTCATGACCTTCATATTATCGAACAGCCATTGCGGCCTGATGTTCAGCACGAATACGCTCTCGCCTTGCCGATATTCAAAGGCATCGTAGTTGAAGATCGAGAACACGTCCGCCCGGCTCCGGTCGGCGCTTAGGCTCATCGGCATCATTTGCAGCTTGGGCAGCGGCCCGGTTCCTTTGAACAGCGCCCTCAACGCGCCGTAAATCGGCGCGTCCCGCTCCTGCACGGCAGGATCCCCGCCCCATATGAATCGGTCCGTCTTCGCGTTGTAGATCATGATGGAATGGATGAAGGGCGTATAGTCCGCGAACTTGTCGATCCGCGACCGCTTCGTCAGCGTGTCGAAGATATCGGAGTCCTCGCTCGCCGTCATCAGCGGGATGATGTCGTTATCGTAATAGAGCGACATCGCGAGCCGCTGGATCACGTCGTTCAGATACGTCATGTTGAATTTGATCTGGGAGAGGACCTTCGTGTTGGCCTCCCGCTGCATGGTGAGAATGATCTTCTCGGCGTTGAAATAGAGGGTGCCCGAAAAGACGACGAGCAGCATCAGCACCAGGACGGAGAAGCTGAGAACAAGGCGCCGCAGATACTTCTTCGATCGATACATGCGAAGGATATTCATCGTGGTTCCCTTCCCGATTGCCCGGACTTCGATCGCGGTTTTAGTCCTATCATGACATATTCCCCGACCCGCAACCACTCCGAAATCCCGGTTTCGGTCCAAAATCCGGCTGCCTTCGCGTGTTTGTCGACCTGATCCCATTCCTATCGGGCGGCGCATTCTCATAGGGTTATCCGTATGCGAGGGTTACTTCTTCCGAATGAAGAGCGTACGCCGATTGTCACGCGTCCAAGCGTTCACCCGTATACTGATCATCACAATGAGCGCTTCCCGCATAAGTACCTCGCATATTGGAGCGGGCGCTGATAGACGGCGGACCGGTTGGGAATGCCCCGGTACAGATCCTTCTGCGGCTTGCCGTTCAGTTCGATAATCCAAGGATGCGCTTCAGGGTCCAAGGCGACGTCGACGCTGAATTCGCCCAGGTGGTAATCCGTCTCCATGTCGATGATCTCTGCGGTTCGCAAGCTGACATCGTAAATGGACGTCATGATGGCTTGCACCTTGTTCGGCGGATACAGCTTCTTAAGGATATCCTGAGACAAGCAGGATTTTATGAAGATGCTCGTATTAAAGCTGCCTTTGTAGGCAATCCGGCTCACGAGATTCGTGACGGACCAGAGCCCCTGCTCATTCTTCTGCACAAGCGAGCGAATATCGAAGACCTGCCCGTCGATTTGACGAATCGGGATCCCCTTTTGCACGATGTACGGCGTCGAGCGAACCAACTGCTTCATGTGCTCCCGGAAAGAGGCATGGTCGCTCGTCACGGTCTGAGGGACGAAATAGTGCTGGCCCGTACGGACATCGCCCGAAGGACTCCTCTCCGCCCGATACACCCCTTTGCCCATGCAGCCGAATAGCGGCTTAAAATAGATCTCTCCATGACGCTCCAGCATGCTCATCGCGTTCGCATCGTCATAAGGTACCGTCTCCGGCAGATTGGGGGCGAGCCATCGATTCAGCTTATTGTAAATATCCAGCTTGTTCAATTGATTCACATCGTTAAAACAATGATCCGGTCCGATTGCGGCCCCCAGCTTTTCGATCAGCTGCGGATCCGAGCCGTAACAGCGGTTATACACGACTTGGGGAAACGGAAACCGGCCGAGCGACCACGTTCCTTTCGCGCGATGCAAGCCGACGATCGTCCGGCCTTTCCAATCGATCGAAGACGGAGTGAAAGCGATCAGTTTCATGTTTGCCGCGTTGTGCGATAGATATTGGCTTAGCGCGTTTTTCCGCTGCGTTCGATTCGCGACTAGTATTCCTACGAACCCGTTTTTGATAGTCATGGTCTCCTCCGTCCAAAATTCGCAAGATTCATAAGATCAACGTATGTAAGGCGCCGCTTGCCTGCATGGACAACAATACAACGCCATGCAAAAATACCAAACCCAAATATTGGTACATAAAGGATAAAATTGGAATATGTTATCAGCGGGCTGCCTCACCTGGCGATAAGCCCGACCCGATCCCCTAAAACAAGGAGAGTGCACGTTACCTATGGGTAGATTACCAGGTCCTCCGGGACCTCCCGGGCCGCAAGGCCCTCCAGGGCCTCAAGGGCCCCCAGGATTAAACGGCGCCGCAGGCGCGCAAGGTCCTGCCGGTCCTGCCGGACCGCAAGGCCCCGCCGGCCCGGCTGTTCCGGATATGTTCGCCTTCCTGTGCAGCACGGTCGACCAGACGATCGCCGCCGCGCCCGCTCCCGGCGCCCAAGGCGGAGCCGTTACCTTCAATAACGCCGTGATTAACTCCACGGATGTTACGTTTACCGCGCCTTCCACCGTAAACATCCTGAGGACCGGATTTTACCGCATCACGTGGGAAGTGTTCCCGACTCCCGGCAACTCCGCCTTCGGCTTGTTCTTCGACCCGGACGGCGCGGGTCCGACTCCGCCGGCGCTCGTTCCTTGCAGCAACTACGGAACGAGCGCGGGCAACCAACCCTATACGGGTCAAGTCATTGCTCAGTTAACCGCCGGCGGCACGCTCACGCTCAACCGGATCGACAACATGGGTGCATTGACTTTGCAAGCGAGCATCGGCGGCGGAACGGCTGTCACGAGCGCTTCGCTGATCATTGAAAGCTTGACCTGAGTGTAATCGTAATCTGCGCGGCTGCCCCTCGGAGCCGGCAGGATCCTTGGAGATAAACATCAAAGAAACCAACCCCTTCGGGAGTTGGTTTCTTTCTGCGGTACGGGTTCAGCCAGCCGGCCTCCTTCGTGTTAGCATCCCGATAAGGTTGGAAGCCGATTGGGCGTTCTTTATGGCCGCCCGTCCTTGACCGGCTGCGCAGCCCGCCGCTCGATGAGCCCGATCAGCGCCCAGCAGACGATGACGGCTAGCGTTGCCAGAATAGCCGTGCCGCCTGCATGGACGATCGCGACGATGGCGAACGCGGTCGCCAGTAAAAAATGGATTTGCCGAACATGCTTCATCTTCACCCGGCGGATCAAAAAGCCGTAAACGGCCAACGACAGCAGCAGCGTAAAGGCCGCGATGCCCGTAAAGGCATCGTCCTTAATCGCCGCTTGCGTCAAGAAATAAATCCCGTGGGCCGCGACGAACGCGAGCGCCGCATAACCCGCCGGTTGATGCAGCCGGTTGAACAGCTTGCCGATCTTCTTCGCGAGCGGAGACGGCGATTTGCGCTTCTTCTTCAGGCGCAGCCACGCATAACCGACGGCCCCGCACCAGACGGCAATCGTCCCCAAGGTCCGGAACAGCCCGTCGCCGCCCGCCGCATCGCGTTTCATGTCGGCAGGCGGCCGGCCCGTCGCGATTCCGCTATGAACCGTTTCCGGGTGGATGGTCCCGAATAAGGCGTACAGGACGAAAGCCAGACTGACCAGTGCAGCCATGACGGCGGGAATGAATAGGAGTCGGTTAGGCTTCATGAATTTCCCTTCTCTCATGCGTCAATGCCGGCGCCGTTTCGTCTTCTCTCTCACGAGCCGGCGAACCGCCCCGGAAAACAACGAGCAGCACGATCAGAACGGTCAGCACGAACGTCACCGGCCCCTTCCCCCATCCCAGACCGCCGCGATCATGCGCCGCGGACATCCAATCCGCGAAGGAAGCCCCGACCGGCCGCGTCAGGATATACGCGAACCAAAACGCGGCGATCTCGCGAAGTCCGAATCGATAAAACGCGATCGCCGGCACGGCCAGAACCGCCGCAAACAGCAAGCCGGAAGCGAGATACCCGAGCTGCATGCTCTCTGCCGTCATGTCCCCGGCGGCCGTGCCGAGCGCGAACGTCGTCAATACGGTCAACCAGTAAAAAATCTCCCGGCGCCGCGTGAATATGCTGTGCACGGATAATGTGCCTTCGCGCTTATACCAGACCGCGAGCAAGGCCGCGAGCGCAATCATAAAGAAGAGCGTGGAGGCGACGTAGGGAATGCCGAGCCCGACGCGCACGACATCGGCAGCCGTCGTTCCGAAGATGCTGACCATTACCACGACGAACCAATAGACGCCGGGCATGTACCGCCGCACTTTGAACTGCAACACCATGGCGGCCACGAAGATGAGCACGCTTAACGGAGCCGAAAGGACGGGATTCAGCCGTTCGAACAGGAAGTCTGATGCGACCTCCCCCATCCCGGTCGTCAATAGCTTCGTGATCCAAAAGTAAACCGTGATTTCCGGAACTTTGGCAAGCAGGCCTCCGACATGCTGCCTGGCTGCTTTCAGAAATTCGTTCATAATCGCCAACTCTTTCTCTTTAGGATTGGATTCCGATTGCCCATGTCATGCCGAAGCATCGCGGATGCCTCTCAGGAACAAGATTATCCCGTACAGGAAGAAGAACGAGCCCGCTTCCGCGCCGGTCAGCTTGATATAGAACGGGGCGTGCATCGTGATCGTCACCGCATAAATGCCGGTCCCAAGGCCCAGCAAACTCACCGTTAACCCATGCTTGTTCATCAGCAGCACCTCCAGCCGTGCATTTACCGTTCTTCGGGATTCGAACTATCGTCGGACCGCTGCCGCTTGCTATCGGTTCGCGATGAGCAGGTACGGCAGGAATACGGCGGCCAGCGCGAACCGGTAGTACGCGAACGGCGCAAGCTTCAGGCGTTCGAGCCATTTCAGAAACGTGATGACGGCAAGCAGCGCCACGACGAACGCGACGACGAAGCCGGTCGCGAAGAAGCCGAGATCCGAACGCGTCAACGTATCGTAGCTCTTCAGCAGTTCATACCCGCTGGCCGCGATCATCATGGGAATGGCGATCAGAAACGAGAAGTTCGTCGCGGCCCGGTAGCCGACGCCCGACAACAAGCCGCCGGCGATGGTGGCGCCGGAACGGGAGAAGCCCGGCCAAAGGGCGAGACATTGGTAGAAGCCGATGAGCATGGCTTGTTTGTAGGATAATTGGTCGATTTCCTCCGCCATGGCTGCGGTTTGCTTCTTCTGCCCCAGCAGCATGAAGATGCCGCCCAGAACCAGACCGGCGAGCACCGTATACGGGGAGAACAAGTAATCCTTGATCCATGAATGCAGGAGCACGCCGAGCGCCATCGCCGGTAAACAAGCCAGTATGACATGGATCAGATTCAGCTTCGAGGTCTGTCCCGCGGCTTGCGTCCGGCGATTCGGCTCCTGGTCATGCTGAGCCGCTTCCGCCGGATGAAAGCGGCGCAGTCCGAGCAAATGAAGAATGCGCCGCCAATAGATGACGGCGACCGCCAGGATGGCGCCGAGCTGGATGATGATTTCGAACGTGTCCGCCTTCTCGCCGGAGAATCCAAGCAGCTTCCCGCTCAGAATCAAGTGGCCGGTCGACGAAACCGGCAAAAACTCCGTCAGTCCTTCTACGATGCCTTGTACGATCGCGGTGAATAAGTCTTGCATAATGGGCTTGCACGCTCCCTTACCGTGGTGGACGTCCTGATGAGGCCCTTTCTACTGTAACGTCCGATCCTCAACTCGACGTGAACCAACGCTTAACGTTTTCTTAACGGAGATTAAACTTTCCGTAAGTAGTCCGCCTGCGGTGCGCACGATAGAAAAAGCCGCCTTCCGGGTCTTCGCCCGGAAAGCGGCTTTCATTGAAACGCGCTGGCGGATATTCGCGCTGCGCCTCATTAGTCTTTGAATCGATACCCGGTCCCCCAGACCGTCTCGATGTAGGTCGGATTGGCGGGATCCTGCTCGATTTTCTCGCGAATCTTCCGAATATGCACGGTAATGGTCTGCATATCGCCTTTCGCCCCGAGATCCCATATCCGTTCGAACAAATGCTCCTTGGTAAATACGCGGCCGGGATGGCTCGCGAGTACGTAGAGCAGGTCGAATTCTTTGGTGGTCAGCGCGGTCTCCGTCTCGTTCACGAACACTTTCCGCGTGTCCGGTTCGATCCGCAGCCCGCGGATGTGCACGTCGTTCTTGGCGTTCTTCGCGCCGGTCAACCGATCATACCGCGCCAGGTGCGCCTTGACTCTGGCCACTAATTCGGCAGGCTTGAACGGTTTGGCGATATAATCGTCCGCTCCGAGGCCGAGACCGCGGATCACGTCGATATCCTCGCTTCGGGAAGTCACCATAAGGATGGGAATATCCCGCTTCTCCCGAATGCCCTTGCACACTTCAAACCCGTTCTTCTTCGGCAGCATGACGTCCAAGATCACCAGGTCGTATTTGCCCAACAGACTCATGCTCAGGCCGGACTCGCCATCGGCGGCCATGTCGACGTCGAACCCGCCGATCTCCAAGTAATCCTTCTGCAGCTCCGAGATCGTGACGTCGTCTTCGATGAGCAAAATCGTTTTCGTATTCACCTATTCCCCTCCATGCCATACGGGAATGCGAAGCGTCACGGTCGTTCCTTCGTTCGGCCGGCTGACCGCCGAGATCGTGCCGCCATGCCCCTCCATGATCTGCTTGGCGATCGCAAGCCCAAGCCCGCTGCCGCCCGTATCCGCGTTTCGCGACTCCTCGGCCCGGTAGAATCGTTCGAAAATATGAGCGAGCGCCTCCGGCTCGATTCCGATCCCGTTGTCGGCAATGCGGATCACGACTTCCTTGCCGTCGCGAGCGGCTGACAGCGCGATGGCCGATTCGGCCTTGTCCGAATACCGCACGCTGTTTTGAATGATATTGTTCAGCACCCGTTTGAAATGGTCCCAGTCCAGCGAAACGACCGTCTCCGGGTCAAACGCGATAGCGGCGGTATACCCGATCCGCCGTTTCTCCAGCTCGAATTGCAATTCGTCCGACCAATCGCGAAGATACGGCTCGAGGCGGACCGCTTCGAAACGAAACGGCTCGCGATTCAAGTCAAGCTTGGAATATAAGAAGAGTTCGTTAATCAGCACGTCCAGTTCGTCTGCCTTGGCGGCGATGGTCCGCATGTACTTCGCGCTCTTCTCGGGCGTGTCCGCTACGCCTTCCACGATTCCGTCCACGTAGCCCTTGATGGCCGTGAGCGGCGTCTTCAGGTCATGGGAGATATTCGCGATCAGCGCCTTGCGATTCTCCTCGTACTGCGCTTGCCGTTCAATGGACTGCTGCAAACGCGAACGCATCTCCTCGAACGCGACGCCTAACTGGCCGATCTCGTCCTTCCCTGCCACTTGAAGCCGAAAATCCAGGTTGCCTTCCTTGATCTCTCTCGCGGCGTTCCGCAGCGCTTGAAGCGGACGAATGATCCGCCTGGACATGAAGGTCGTGAGCAAGAGATGCGTCAGGACGAGCACGAACAGCAAGGAGATAAACAGCGTCGGAAAATATTTGCGGATGAAATACGTCACGGGATCGAGCTTCGAGATGATGAAGACCGTGCCCTGCTTGGCCGTCCGATCATCGAAATCGAGCTGCAGGTACAAATAATTCGCGTTCGCGATTTTGACCGCCGGATATTGGCTCGCGGCGTCGGGCTTCTTGAAAGGCGGAAGCCCCGCGGTCAATTCGGGGACCTGCCGGACGTCCGCGGACCGATATACGAGCGCCCCGTCCACCCGAACGGCCAAACCGGCGTCTCTTGCTTTCAACTCGGCCGTCATTTCGTCCAGGTAGGCTTGGTCCGTCAATAACTCGGGCTGCCGCTGGACCGAACGTTTGATTTCTTTCGCGATATGCTCCACGCGGTCATAGTCGAATCGATCTTCCGTGGACTCGTACAAGCTTTTGATATTCTGCAGATCGCCTTGGAAGAAGATCACCATCAGCAGCGAGATCAGCAGGATGGACACGAGCGGGATGACGAGCATCGCCGCATAGGACAGGAGCAGCTTCAATCGAATGGACATACCGTACTTCTCCTCCGCGCGCCGCGCTACGGTCAATGCAAGCCGTATGTATAACGGTTCGCTCGCGACCGGATGCCGGAATCGGACCGGTCTATCCCAGCATAACCGCTGCTTCTAAAGGATTGGTGAACAGGTTCTTAAATTTGTATGAACTTCCTCTCCCGGATTCATTGTCCCCACTTCTGGATGGAAAAATAAACGAAAAGAAGGCTGGCCGCGATTCAGGCCAGCCTTCCCGTTCATGCTTCATCTTCGCTCAAGCGCGGGGATTCATGACGCCACCATGTTGTACATCATCACCCACATCGATCCCCCGACGATCACGATCAAGATCACCAGCCCGAGAATCAGGGCAAGCAAATTGTAGCGCGGCTTCTTCTCTTCCCGCACATGCATGAAGAACAACAGCTGCACGGCCAATTGCAGGACGCCGGCCGCCATCAGCGAGTAGGTTTTCGAGCTGCCGTCCAACCAGCCGCCCAAGACGATGGCTGCCGGAATAACGGTCAGCACGATGGAGCACAGAAAGCCGATCGTATACGAGCGCAAGGAGCCGTGGGCGTCTCCTTGCGAATGAGCCGATTCCATCGACGCCATCCTAGTTCACCCCCATTAAATAGACCACGGTGAAGACGAAGATCCAGACGACGTCCAGGAAGTGCCAGAAGAGACTGACCACCTGCACTTTGCGCCTCGTTACCGGGGTAATCCCCTTCTTCGCCAGCTGCACCGTCAACGCGATCATCCAGCCCAAGCCGATGGTGACATGGATGCCGTGGGTCCCCACCAGGGTGAAGAAGGCCGACAAGAACGCGCTGGCGCCCATCGTGGCTCCTTCGTTCGCGAAATGGGCGAATTCTCGGACCTCGAGTCCGATAAACGCGGCGCCCAGCAATGCCGTGACGCCGAGCCACCCGATCAAAGCCCGTGCCTTTCCCTTTTGCATGGCCAGAACCGCCAACCCGCATGTATAACTGCTCGTAAGCAGGATAAAGGTGCTTGCGATCACGACGCCCAGCTCGAACAGCTCGGCAGGTCCCGGACCGCCGTTGGTACTGTTGCGCAGCACGATATAGGTAGCGAAGAACGTGCCGAAAATCATAATATCCGTCATGAGATAGATCCAGAACCCGAACGTGCGCAGCTCTTCCGCGTCCGGATGCTCTTGGTGCCCGGCGGCGCCGTGTCCGGACAGCTCGTTGGTCATCATAGGGTCACCTTCCTTGCGGCCGCTTCCGTGCGTCGTATCTCCTCGACCGGGATATAATAGTCGGTATCGTAATTGAAGGAATGGGCCAGCATGCAGGCCGCGACGCCCGCCAATCCCGGTATGATCAGCCACAGCCAATGGAATACGAAGCCGAAGCCGGCCAAAAACCAGCAGCCCGCCATGACGATCGGAATGCCGGAATTGCGGGGCATATGAATCGGCTCCAGCTTCGGGGAAGCGGCGGCGCCGGAGATGCCTTGTTCCCGGTCCCGCTTGGCTTCCCACCACTCGTCGAGCCGAGATGCTTGCGGAAGCGCCGCGAAATTGTAGGCCGGCGCAGGCGAAGGAATCGACCACTCCAGCGTGCGGCCGTTCCAAGGATCGCCCGTCGCGTCGAGGTTGCGCCGGAAATGCCGGATGCCGTGCGCGATTTGCCACACTTGGAACAAGAAGGCGATCCCCATCAGACCGGCGCCGATCGAGGATGCCAGGTTAAGCGCCCACCAGCCTTTGTCCCAGCCATAGGTGACGAGCCGCCTCGTCATCCCCATCAGCCCGAGCGCGTATTGGGGCATGAAGCAGACGTAGAAGCCGATGTTCCAGAACCAGAACGCCCATTTGCCGATGCGCTCGTTCAGCTTGAAGCCGAACAGCTTCGGCCACCAGTAATATAACCCGGCAAAATAGCCGAACACGACGCCGCCGATGATCACCTGATGGAAGTGCGCGATCAGAAAATAGCTGTTGTGATATTGGAAGTCCGCCGGCGCGACCGAGAGCAGCACCCCGGTCATGCCTCCGATCACGAAGCAGGGAATGAAGCCGATCGTCCACAGCATCGGGGTTTCGAACGTGATTTTGCCCCGGAACATGGTGAACAGCCAGTTGAAGATTTTCACCCCGGTCGGGATGGCGATGATCATGGTCGTCAAGGCGAAGAAGGCGTTGACGTCCGCGCCCGAGCCCATCGTGAAGAAATGATGCGCCCATACGAGGAACGACAGGATGCTGATGATGAGCATGGCGTAGACCATCGACTTGTAGCCGAACAGCTTCTTCCGGGAGAAGGTCGCCGCCACCTCGGAGAAGATCCCGAAGGCCGGCAGCACGATAATATAGACCTCGGGATGTCCCCACATCCAGATCAGATTGATGTACATCATCGGATTCCCGCCGCCGTCCAGCGTGAAGAAGTGCGCGCCGGCGTACCGATCCAGGAAGAGCAGCGCCAGCGTGGCCGTCAAGACGGGGAAGGAGAAAATGATCGCGATGCAGCTCGACAGCACCGACCACGAGAACATCGGCATGCGCATGAGCTTCATGCCGGGCGCGCGCATCTTCAGTATCGTGACGATGAAATTGATGCCGGTCATCAAGCTGCCGATGCCGGAAATCTGAATCCCCCAGATATAGAAATCCTGGCCGACCCCGGGGTTGTACATCAGCTCGGAATACGGCGGATAGGCGAGCCATCCCGAATCCGGCGAACCGCCGATCACGAAGCTCAGATTGAACAGCATGGCGCCCGCGAAGAACAGCCAGAAGCTGAGCGAATTGAGGAACGGGTACGCGACGTCGCGCGCTCCGATCTGCAGCGGTACCGTCACGTTGAACAGCCCGAACATGAACGGCATGGCCATGAACAGAATCATGATCACGCCGTGCGTGGTGAAGATGCCGTTGTAGTGGTCGGGCTGCAGGAATTGCAGCTCCGGTACCGCCAGCTGCGCCCGCATCATGATGGCGTCCACGCCGCCGCGGAACAGCATGAGGAACGCCGCCATGATATACAGGATGCCGACTTTTTTATGATCGACCGTGGTCAGCCACTCCCGCCACAACCACCCCCATCTTTTGAAATAGGTCAGTACGAATGCGAAGGTGACGAGCGTCAGTACGATAGCCGCATCCGCGCCGTAAATGAGCGGATCTCCCGTTACGAAAAAACGGCCGGCGAAGCTTGTTATAGCATCGAGCATGATTGCCTTGCTCCTTTCCGCGATTTCTCTAGTTGTCCATCGGCATGTCCGGCATATCGGGCATGTCCGGCATATCGGGTATCTCCTGCATATCAGGGCCGCCCTTATCGCCATGCTCCGGAATAGCGTGCATGCCGTGCGAATGAGCGGCGTACTTCTTCACGATCTTGTCGAAGAGCCCTTCGGGAAAGGAAGAATACGTCAGCGCCTCCGACGATGCGGGCTTGGCGAGCTGTTCGTACCCAGTCTGCGTCAGCGCCGGCGAATCCGCCTTCACCTCGCTCACCCATTGGCTGAACCGCTCCGGCGTGACGGCCTCCACGTCAAAGGACATCTTCGCGAAGCCGGTGCCGGTAAAATTGGCGCCGGACCCCGCGTACGTCCCCAGCTCGTCGGCCTGCAAATAAAGCGTCATGGCCATCCCCGACATCGCGTAAATTTGACCGCCGAGCTGGGGAATCCAGAACGAATTCATCGGCGAATCGGCCGTGATTTCGAACCGGACCGGCACGCCCTGCGGAATTTTCAGCTCGTTCACGGCCGCGATTCCCTGCCCGGGATATTGGAACAGCCATTTCCAATCGAGGGAAGTCACCTGCACCGTCAACGGCGCCGCATCGGACTTGATCGGCTTGGACGGCTCAAGCGCGTAGGTTGCCCGCGCGGTCACGATCGCGATCGCCGCGATGATGATCACGGGAATCCCCCACCACACCGTCTCCAGCTTCGCGCTGTGCGCCCAATTCGGCGCATAAGCCGCTTTGCGGTCCGTTCTGTCCCGATAGCGCCAAATAATGATCGCCGAAAGAACGAGCACGGGAACGATGACAATCGCGCAGAGCGCCGTCGACAAGTACATCAGCTCCCGCTGCCGTTCCGCGATCGGCCCTTTGGGGTCGAGCACGCCGGCGTTCGAGCAGCCGGACAAGACGAGCAGCATGACCGCCGTAATGGATAGGAAACAAAACCGGCGCCATAATTCGGGAAATTTCATCTTCATCAACTCCTTGTATCCGTCTTTCATAGGCCAAGGTCCACTTTATAGGACGGCGTGTACGTCGTCACCATCCGCTTGCGCGTTCGGAACCCCCAGCCATGTTCAAGGGATTGCAACGAATTGCACACGATTCGGACATCATTCGCGGCGGGGAAGAACGTAAAAAAGACCGCAGCGCGGCTGCGATCCCTTCACGAATGCCGATTTGACTATGCCGGCTTGAACATCACAATGGGTTGCTTGCCTGACTCGTCAAGTGGATGGTTCCTTTCGCAGGGATTCGATTTATAGTCATGAACATCTCGTTCCATGAAGAGGCCGCTCGCGATCTCGCTGAACGAAACCACCATCTCGGGAAAGGAATGGAACCTATGCTTGCTGAACGCGCTTTAGGCGGCGTATTCGTTCCCGTCGTGACGCCTTTCGATTCCCTTGGCCGATTGGACGTGAAGACCTTCGAAGCGTTGGTTGACCGTCTGGTGCGCAAAGGCGTACACGGGCTCGTGCTCAACGATACCCTCGGCGAAGCGCCGCCCGCCGACGCCGGCGAATTGGACGCGCTTATCGAAACGGCGCGCAGCGTCGCGGGGGACCTCCCTCTGCTTGTCGATGCGGGTTCCGGCCCTGCGGCCGAAACGGCGAAAACGATCGCGCGGGCCAAGTCGGTTGGCTCCGATGCCGCGCTCGTCCAACCCCCGTACGGCTTTCGTCCGTCGCCGCAAGCCGTCGTCCGGCATGTTCGCGAAGCGGCTCGCGCCGGGCTTCCGATTATTCTCAGCGATCCCCCGTTCGGCACGGGGAGAACGTTGAACGTCGAAACGATTCAAGCCCTTATGGACATGGAGGGCATCATCGGCTTGAAGGAGAGCTCGGGAAGTATCGCGCGCTTCCTAACGTTGGCCCGGACGTTGGCCAAGCCGATCTTGTGCGGAACGGACAAGCTGTTCTTCGGCTCGATGTGTTACGGGGGAAAAGGGGGAATCCTGGCCAGCGCGAATTTGGATACCGAACAATTCGTTCGCGTGCACGCGCTGTACCGGGACGGACAAATCGATGCCGCGCTTCGGAGCTTCGAACAGCTGCTGCCGCTGATTCGATTTGTCCATTCGGAACCGCATCCCGGACCGTTAAAATGGCTATTGGCCGAGCGCGGGCACATTCGTTCGGATCGGATGCGTTTGCCCGGGACAACGATCGGGCGCGCGAGCTCGGGCAAACGCCCTTGACCGAGCTCGGTTCCATGCAAAAAAGCCGCGGCAGCCGCGGCTTTCATGGCATGAAGTGCTTGCCGTTCGCCCAATGCAAGCGCCTTGCCTTGAACGATCGTTTCCGATTCGCGATTCAGACCCGGCTTTCGAACAGCGAGCCGCCGGCTAGCCGGTACCATACGCCGTACCGGTACTGCGTCTCGTTCGGACCGCCGAAGACATGCTCCCGGTATTGGAATTGCGACGACACGCCGGTAACTTCTTCGCTCTTATCCGATTGCTTGAAATAGATGTACGTATGTCTGTTATAGGTGTAGGTGACGGATCCGTCCGGCCACATCTTATCAATGCTGAGGGGCAGCTGAGTAGACGTCCACCACGTCGCTTCGAATATCGGCTTCTCCACGCCCTCCGGCGAGCGATCGTACAGGATCCAGCGATCGTTGTCCTTCTCATACTTGGTATAAGCAATCCAGCCGTTATTGACGTCGTAGTCGACCGATGTTGCCGGCCAGGGGTTAATGGCTAAGGTGGTACGCTTGCCATCCGGGCCGATCAATCGCGTCACCCACTTCAGATAGCGATAATTATCGATCAGCATGAGTTCGCGGAAGACGATGTTCGTACCGTCCGTTACAGGCTGGTATAACCCTAAATTCGCCTGATACCACTGCGAGACGAGGCTTGGCGATCGCGATGCCAGCTTCGTCGACGTGCCATCGGGAAGCTGCCCGTACAGATCGCTGATCGTCGAATAAACGATGGCTCCGTCCGGCGAGACATCCGTATTGGAAGGACCAAACGGACGGGTCTGCCCGGTCGCGATATCCACGACCCGATCGGCAAACAACGCGTAATTCCCTTTGATTGCGGTAAAACTCGCATCGGCAAGCCGCCGTGCCTCGCCGTCCTTCCAATACGCCGTGACCGCTTTGCGGGACTTTTGGTCCGTGAAGGTATACAGGACGCCATCGGCGGTTAATTTCGCTTGACTGACGACGGCGTCGGTCCCCGCGGCATCATACACCTTAGCTTCGCTCTTGTTCGTACGGTCGTACAGCCAGAGCACCTTATTGCCCGTTGCCTTCCAAACGATCCGGTTCTGGTCGAAGTCGGAGATGGCTCCGTCAAACTGGTAAAGCAGCTGCTTGCTGGCGGCGTTTGCTGTGACAGGCAGAACCGGCATGAAGAGCATCATGCTCGCTGCCAGCAGCATCAATCGGCGTTTCATCATGTTTTCCCTCCCATGGACGATCTAGTATGAATCTAGCATAATTTGGCAATTTAGAATTCTACTAAATTTCCTAATATGCCCTCCTACCAATTCACCATATATTTTACATAAAATGGATAAATCGATTGGACTAGATGCCCACAAGCGTACAAAAAAACGTAACAAAATGTCCCATTCATGCTTCCTGCCGGGAATATTGACTTGGGTTATATCTGCAGACTGCGATGGTCTGAAATCGTTAAAATGGCTTCAGGACCATAAGCGCCAAGATGGCGATCATCAGCAGCTGCGACGCCGTTTCGACGGGGACGATCCGTTTGAACAGCGGTCCGAGCTCGGCGGGGAGTTCGGTGCCCCGGTCTTGACGTTCCGCGATGAGCTTCATGATCGTCTTCAGGCGCGGCTCGATCCAGCCGTCGATCAGGACGACCATGAGCAGCGATAGCAGAATGGCGGCATTCAGCCACATTTGCGATAAGCCGGCCTTGGTCAGGATCATCAGCCATACGCCGGTTATGAGCACCGCGAATCCGCCGAGCTTAGGCAGAACGGCAAGCCGCGCCGTGATGCCGAACACGAAGCGCAGCTGCCCGACGGTGCTGGCGGATCTTCGGATGAGGGGCATCATGAAAGCAGGACCGATGATGGCGATCGCGGCCAAGACGTGCACGACGAGCAGCAATCCGAACCAGCTCATGCTTCCCCATCCCCTCGGAGCGCCGGCGCCGTGCGTTGATACGCCAGACCGACCCTTTTCCGCTTGAACGGCCCGCCTAGCTCAAGATGGTCCAGCATCCATGAGGCGACGTCGTCGTACGCGACGTTCAGCTCATGCAGCCGGCTGAACAAGTGACCGGCAATCTCCGCTTCGGAATAGGCCCGGATCGCCTCCGGAACCGGAACGGGCAGGATGTCCGTCGTGACCCGCAGACGAACCGGCTCCGGATGCTCCCTTGATTCCGTCATGGTTCCCGGACACATCACGGACCAATCGAGCGCAGAGCGCCGCAGCCGTTCGAAATTCCGGTTATGCGTTTGAAACTCGGGCGGGAAACCGGGCAAATCGTTGCCGATCAGCGCGGTATGGGGAATATCCAGCAGCCCGGCGCCGCCCATGATCCACACCCGCCCGGAGAAACGGGGCTGGCTCTCGCACTGGCTGATCACGGTATCGACGATGCGAACGAATTCCTCCCCTTGCCCCGCATGGCCGGCCGCCAGAATAGCGGCGTCTTGCTGCGCGAGCGCCGCGCCGACGGTCGCCGGGTCCGTCATCTCGGCCGCGATCACCCGCACCTGCCCTGCGGCATGCTCGCCGAGTTGATCGCGCAGCTTCCGCGGATTTCGCACGAAAGCGGTCATTTCATGCCCCGATTGCAGCCCTTGCGCCAGCACTCTTCTTCCCGTATTCCCCGTCGCTCCGAACACCATGATTTTCATGAATCGTTCCTCCTTTTTAAATAGCCCCCTATTTGGTTGACTCCAGCTTAACATCCCTTCGCCATGCCGGTAAGAACGCACTTTAAAGTAGGGGACTTACTTAAAAGTAAGCCTGCCGGAGCGGAGCGGGGATCGTCGCGCGGAGAACGGCGGACGGAGAACGACGGCAGACGGTTTTGGCGCCAAAGAAAAAGCTGCCCGGAATTCCGAGGCAGCTTTGATATGGAATCGATCGCGTTCCCGGACACGTCCAGGGAACCGGACTTACGACGCCGATTCTTCGTATTTGCGCTTATTGTGGATTTCTCCCCACGCGCACATGACTTCCGCTACGGGAATCAAGGTTTTGCCGTAATCGCTAAGGGAATATTCGACTTTCGGAGGGACGGACGGATAGACCGTTCGATCGACGATGCCTTCTCGTTCCAAGTCCCGGAGATGCTGCGAAAGCATCTTTTGCGTGACGCCGGGAATCAGCTTCTCCAGATCGTTGAACCGCTTCTTGGACTCGATCAATTGCCACAAAATCATGGGTTTCCACTTCCCGCCCAACACCTGAATGAGCGTCTCGACCGGACATTCGCGCTGATGATCCATGGTTCCGTCATCCCCTTGCTTAAGGTAGTGCATATCCTGAAATTGCCATACCGAAATTTTACGACAGCGCCGCAGCCGCGTCAATCCTCGAAAGCGAGCAGGCTGCGCGAGCCCGATGACCGATCCGCCGGGCTGCGATGCTTGCTTGCCGAACCGGCAGCGGTCGGACCAGCATTCTCCTGTTGAGCCCCTTCTATGAAGCTTGTAAAGTGAAGAAGAGGTGATCGCGATGCCGAAATCCCTATTGCGGCATTGGCGCGTCAGACGGCTTAAGCTGCGCATATGGAACCGCCGGCTCCAAGTACGGCTGCGCGAGATCGCGGCCGAATTCGGTCCGTCGATCGCTTGTTCCGTTCACGTGCGCTGGGGTCCGTTCTACGGCGGGAGCATAACCGTGGACCGCAGGTTCCGCCGCGCCACAATCATGATTCAACTGCCGTACGACGGCTATCTAACCGCCAACGAACGGCAGGTGCTTACCCGCTATTCGCTCAAGAAGACGATGCTGCCTTACTTCATCCTCTATCACGAAGCCGCTCATCTGCTGGAGATTATGCCCTATATCGGCAACGCCGATCTGGCCGGGCTGAAGCGGCACGTCGCCGCGCATAGACGGCTCGCCGCCGAAGCCGCGTCGTCGCCTTCGCCCGCGTACCGGGATCTCGCCTTCGAGGAAGAGGCCGACCGGTACGCTTACCGGATGGTCGTGAAGAACCGCGGGCAAGCCGGTTAAGCCCGGCTTGCCTGCAATTCTTGTTTGCGCGCTTTCTCGATGATATGCTCCGCCGTGCGCAGCGCCAGCGCCATGACGGTGTTCGTCGGGTTTCCCGCGCCGGAAGTGACGAAGGTGCTCGCGTCGCAGATGAACAAATTGTCGATGTCGTGCGTTTGCCCGTAGGAATTGACCACCGAGGCCGCGGGATCGTCCCCCATCCGGCAGCCGCCCATCATATGGGCGGTATCCGGAACGACGAACTCCGGCTTGCCGCCCTCCGCTTCCAGAATGGCGCGCATCGTGCGTACGGCATGGTCGATCAGCCGGTTGTCGTTGTCCCCGTAGCCGAAGGTGACCTTGGCTCGCGGCAGCCCGTACTCGTCGGTCTCGGCGGTCAACGTCACGCGATTGTCCGCGTTCGGCAGCACTTCCCCGACCAGCGTCACCCGACCGTAGTAGTTGTAATGAAGCAGGGCGTCGCGGAACCGTTCCCCCCACACGGGTCCTCCCTGCGCCTTCGATATCCCCTTGGCGAACTCGACCGGTCTGGCCCCGTGGGCGTGCAGCGTATATCCGCGGACGAACGGACGGTTCGGGTCCGTCCGGTAGAAATCCTGCGTCGTCGCCAGCACCGGCGTCCCCTTGTACAACCGGATTTCCTTATCGAATCGCGCATAGACGTCGTTGCTGCTGTGGACCATGATCGACCGGCCGACCATCCCGCTGCTGTTCGCGAGCCCGTCCGGAAATGCCGGCGTGGCCGAATTCAGCAGCAATCTCGGCGTTTCGACCACGAACGCGCTCAGAATGACGAGCTTCGCCTTCTGCTCGTACTCGGTGCCGTCATGCACGAACGCGACGCCCTTGGCCCTTCCGTCGCTTCCCATGACGATGCGCGTCACCATGCAGTCCGGCAGCACCTCCGCGCCGGCTTGGATCGCCTTCGGGATGTGCACGATCAAGGTGCTGAATTTGGCGTTCGGCATGCAGCCCTGGTTGCAGAACCCCCGATTGATGCAGGGCGGGCGTCCTTCGAAGGGCGCGGACAAGATGGCCAGCGGCGCGACGGCGGAGCGAATGCCGAGCTTGTCGCAGCCGTTCATGAACAGATACGCGTTCGGACTGAGCGGCTCACGCTCGGGGTACGGGTAAGGGCCTCCGTAATTCCCCCAAGGGAAGCGCTTCGGGCCCGAAACGGCGATTTCCCGCTCGTTCCGCGCATAGTACGGCTCGAGATCCCCGTACGCGATCGGCCAGTCCTCGCCGGTGCCTTCCATGGTCCGTCCTTTGAAATCGACGTCGTGAAAGCGAAGGAACACGCCGGTAAAATGCGTCGTTCCTCCCCCGATGCCGCGTCCGGAGTTGTTATGTCCCAGCGTAAGCGGGTCGCTGCCGTCCACGATTCGGGTATCCTGCCAGCCGAGCGACTGCATGGCCAGCTCGTCGCTGGCGAAATCCTTCTGGGGATCCAGGAACGGGCCGGCGTCCAGGACGACGACGCTCATGCCGGCTTCGCTCAGCTCCTTGGCCACTACGCCTCCGGCCGCTCCGGCGCCGACGATGACCGCATCGACTTCCACGTTCGCGTATTTTCTCTTCATTGTCCCGCCTTCGCCTCCCATGGATCCAAGCGGCCGAGCTGCGTCCGCACGTAGCCGCGCGGGTAAGCCGGACCGGCATAACCGATCTCGGACCAGACCTCCGGATGCGAGCAGTACGCTTCGACCGTCAACGTCAGGAGCTTCTGGAAGAACGGCTGCTGAGGGACGCCGGCCCAAGCCTCCTGCGGCTGCGCCGTCCCCGCGCCGATCTCCTCGAGCAGCTTTCGCTGTCGATCGGGACCGAGCTTCGCGAAAGAAGACGCATGCGCCGCCTTCGCGCACTGCTCGACCGCCCGCAAGCCTTGGCGGATCAGCGTCTTCCCTTCCGGCACCCCGGCTTTGCGCTGGCCTTCTCCCGGCGACGAATGAAGCGTCTGATCGAAATGCCGCAGCACGAAGCGCAGCACGGCAGGCTTGTCGTCGTCCAGAAGCCGGGCGCATAGGGCCTCGAGCAGGTCCGCTTCTTGACGGCTGAGCGCCTGATGCCGCGGCGTCGCCGACAGCCGCGATTGCACGATCTCCTGCGTATGGTCGTCCCAGGCATCCTCCTCGTCCATCACGTTGAAGGACGGATAATGCGTCTTCTGCGTCACGTCTTACATCCCCTTCCAATATGCCGCGATCAGGCCCAGCACGGCGATCGCCGTGAACACCATCGGCAGGATGACCGGCGGGCCGGTCATGAAATTGCGCAGCGCGAAGCCGCCGACCCGGATTCCCACCCCGCGCACGTGGAAATACAAGCCGATCAGGCCCGCGACGGCGCCGACCCACATCAGCGCGATGAACAGCGCATGCAGCCACGCCGCGTTATACCAGACGAGGATGACGCCCGCCGCGAAGAAAATCGGAGACGCGATTACGGGCATCCACATGGCTTTGTTATGAAAATTTTGACGATAGTGGTACAGCGTCACCTGAATGCCAATCAACAGAAACGCAAGACCGACGAACAATATCAACACGCGATTCAGCGACCAGTGGTCCCAATACATGCTTCAACCCCGTTTCGGCAAATGTTGTATGCCGTTATCGTCTCCGGCGCCCGAAGCGATTATCCAGTATTCGACATAAAAGCCGGGAGGACTGCCATACTAACCGCAGCACGTAAACGGAAGGCGGCACCCAAGTGAAAATTCGTACCGTAGAAACCTATCCGCTCCTGTATCGTCTCCCCGCGCCTTACGGCGACGCCAACGGGTTGAAGACGTTTCGGTCCACGTACCTGATCCGAATCGAAACGGATGACGGCGTCAGCGGCTGGGGCGAATGCGCGGACGCGCTGGAGACGCTGCACAAAGGCTTCCATGACCGGATCATCCCCGCGCTGGTCGGGCAGCCCGCCACCGACCGGAGGAAGCTGGTCCGAACGGTGAAAAAGCACCATGCCCGCGCCGCCTCGGCGGTCGGCATGGCGTTATCCGAAATCGCGGCGCTCCGGGCCGGGATGAATCTCTGCGATGCATGGGGCGGCCGTTTCCGCGACAAGATCCCCGTCTACGCGTCGTTTCAGTCCTATTCGGCTGGCGCGGACTGGCAGAAGCGATCCGTCGCAGCCGTCGAGCAGGCGGCCGCCGCCGGCTTCGCCGCGTTCAAGGTCAAGATCGGCGGAAAATCCGTCGATGAAGATCAACGGCATATCGCCGCCGTTCAGGCGGCGCTGCCGGGGGACACGCGGCTCGCGCTGGATGCGAATCAAAGCTATGACGCGGCGGAGGCTCTCGCCTGGCGTCCTCTGCTGGAGCGGATGCCCCGGCCGCTATGGCTCGAGGAACCGCTGCAGATCAAATACGCCGCCGAATACGGCCTGCTCCGGCAGCGGCTGCCCGTCCCCCTTGCCGGCGGCGAGAACATCGAAGCGGCGGCGGATTTCCTGCCGCTGCTCGCGCGGCATGCGCTGGATTACATCACGCCCGATCCGCTGCATGTCACGGGCATCGACGAGTACCGGGAGACGCTAAGCCTGGCCCGGGCCTTCGGCATCCGCGCCACGCCGCACGCGTTCGACGGCGCGCTGACGCGGCTGTACGCGCTGTTCGCGCATGCCTGTCTGGAACCGTTCGGCAAGATGCAGCCGGACGCCATCGAGCCGGTGGAATGGGACGCGATGGACAATCCGTTCACGCGGCTGCTCCCCCTCCGGCCCGCGGGAGGCGAAGTCGCCGTGCCGGGCGGAACCGGAATCGGCATCGAGCTCGACACGGACCTCCTGGCCTTCTACCGGTGGGACGGGAGCCGTTACGAATGAACGACAACAAACGGAAGGAGCGGATCAGGATGCACGACAACGCGGCGAAGTCGCCGCCGGCTGCAGGCGCGGCGCCTCATTCCCGCAGCGTGGCGGAAGCCATGCTGGAGCAGCTCGGTCTCTGGGGCGTGAAACGCGTCTACGGCGTCACGGGAGACGCCATCTTCGGCTTGATGGACGCGCTCGCCGAGCAAACGCAAATCGCGTTCATCGCCGTGAAGCATGAATCGGCCGCGGCGCTGATGGCGTCCGCGGAGGCCAAGCTGACGGGCGGGCTCGGCGTCTGCGTGGCGCAGATGGGGCCGGGCTTGGCGAACTTGACGGTCGGACTAGGCGATGCCTATCTGGACAACGCGCCGGTGCTCGCCATCACGGGACAGGCGCCGCTCGCCAAGATCGGGACGCCGTCCAAGCAATTCATCGATCAGCAGGCGCTGATGGGGGCGATTACCGGATACAGCCGGCTCGTCGCCGATCCCGACGCGGCGATGGCCGGCTTGACGGAAGCGATGCACCGCGCGCGCGCGAACCTGACCGTGTCCCACTTGTCGGTTCCTTCGGACTTGTTCGGCCAGCCGACGGCGATTCCGGCCAAGCGGCCCCCGGCCGCGCCCGTCCTGCAGCCGGATCCTGCGGCGCTGGACCGGGCCGCCGGCATGATGCGCGCCGCGAGCAGACCGATGATCCTCGCCGGCTGCGGACTTCGGCACGAGCGGGAATCGCTGCTCAAGCTCGCGGAAGCCCGGGGCTGCGGGATCGCGCTCGCGTACGGAGCGGCGGGCATCGCGCCGGACGATCATCCCCTGCTGCTGAACGGGTTGGGTGAAGGCGGCAATCCTCATCTGGGCGAGCTGTTCCGGCAAGCCGACGCCGTCTTGGTCCTGGAGTCGGACTGGTGGCCGGAAGGCAGCGTTCCGCAAGGCGCGCGCGTCGTTCGGACCGCCTCGCATCCCGGGCTGCTCGGCCTCTCCCGGCCGGCGGAAGCCGCGCTCGTCGGAGAGTCGGCCATCGTGTTGAAGCAGCTGGCCGAGCGGCTGCGCGATTGTCCGGCCGACCCGTCCTGGACGGAAGCGATCCGCCGCTGCAAGCGGACGTGGCAAGCGCAGCAAGAACGGGAAGCGGGCATGCGCGAAAGCCCGCTCCATCCGGCCGGCATCATTCGAGCCGTCGAGCGGGCCGTCGACGAGGATGCGGTCATCGCCTTGGACGAAGGCGATGCCGCCTTGTGGTTCCTGCGGGGCTTCCGCGCGCGGAAGCAGCGGGTGCTGCTCTCCAACCGGTTCCGGACGATGGGCTTCGGCCTGCCCGCCGCCATCGCGGCGAAGCTCAGCCGGCCCGAGAAGCAAGTCGTGTGCCTCACGGGCGACGGCGGACTCGGGATGGTGATGGCCGATCTGTTGACCGCCGCCCGATACAGGCTGGCGATCGGCGTCATCGTCTTCCGCAACGACAGCCTGCAGATGGAGCGGGATAAAACGGCGCAGCAAGGACTGCGGCCGGAAGGAACGGAGCTGACGAACCCCGATTTCGTACGGGTCGCCGAAGCTTGCGGCTGGGCGGCGCGGCGAGTCGAGAGCCCGCGGCAATTGGAAGAAGCGCTCGCGCATTACCTGGGCGGCAGCCGTCCGTTTTTGCTGGAGGCGGTTACGGCGCGCGTGCCGTTCCCCGAATTTCAATCCTAAAGGAGATCACATCATGACAACGACGAAGCACGCGCAGGCATCCGCGCCGAACCCGTTAACGCCCTCTCCCCCGTATCCCGCGCAGCATCAAGACCGGCAGCCCGGCATCGAGTCGGAGATGAATCCAACGCCCGTCTTCGACGATCCCGGCTATACCGGCAGCGGGAAACTGAAGGACAAAGTGGCGATCGTCACCGGCGGCGACAGCGGCCAGGGCAGAGCCATCGCGCTCGCGTTCGCCAAGGAAGGCGCCCATGTCGTCGTCGCCTATCTGGACGAGCATGCCGACGCGGAGGAAACGAAACGGCTGGTCGAACGGAAAGGCAGCCGCTGCCTGACCGTCGCCGGCGACATCGGCAGCGAATCGTTCTGCGGACAATTGGTCGCGCAGACGATCGACCGGTTCGGCAAGCTCGACATTCTGGTCAACAACGCGGCGGAGCAGCATGTGCAAACCGATCTGGCGAACATTACGTCCGCCCAGATGGAGCGAACGTTCCGGACCAATTTCTACGCCGTTTTCTACCTGACGAAGGCGGCTTTGCCCCATATGAAAGCCGGCGGCGCCATCGTCAATGCGGCATCCCTGACGGCTTACGAAGGCAACGAGCAGCTGATGGACTATTCCGCCACGAAGGGCGCGATCGTCGCCTTCACCCGCTCCCTCTCCAAATCGCTGCAGGGCAAAGGCATTCGCGTCAACGGCGTCGTGCCCGGCACGATCTGGACGCCGCTTATTCCGGCATCCTTTCCCGCCGACCAGGTGGCGAAGTGGGGCGAGAAAACGCCCTTGAAGCGCGCGGGCCAGCCCTTCGAGGTCGCCCCGGCCTACGTCTATCTGGCATCGGACGATTCGTCGTTCGTCTCCGGCCAGTTCATCCACGTCACCGGCGGCGTCATTATGAACGGCTAGCCTTGAATCGCGTCAAGATCGAAGTCCGCGGACCCCGCGGGCTTTTTCGTTTGCGTCTTGCATTCGGATTGCGCCTTGCATTCGGAGCCTTCCCGGCTTGCATCGGCCAGCCCCGCCGGCGGTGAATAAAGTTGGCTTTATTGGAAAGAAAGATAAACAACACGATTTCATATCGGGAAGGCACGGCATCCTGCCATGAATAATTTCAGAAGCGAATATCGCACGCGGTATTATCAAGCCCACATGACGGTAATGGGCACCATCCAGCTTCACCAGCGTAACCCGCATGTCGTGGCTTTGTGGTCCGTTGCTTTTCCGGGCTTCGGCCACTTCTTGGTCCATCGATTCTTCACGGGCTTCGCGTTGTTCTTTTGGGAGTTTTATATCAATCAAGTGACGCATCTGAACACGGCGATGATGTATTCGTTCAACGGCCAATTCGACCGGGCAAAGGCCATTTTGGACGAAAAGCACATCTACCTCTACATTCCGGTTTATCTGTTCGCCATCTGGGACAGCTACCGGACGGCCGTCGACGAAAATAAAATCCACGTGTTGGCCAAACGGGAAAACGCCAAGTTCTCGACGATCTCGATTACCCCGTTCGGATGCGAATATCTCAGCAAGAAGGACCCTTGGATCGCGTTTGCATGGGCCATGGCCTTCCCGAGTCTCGGGCAATTGTACATCCATCGCATCGTAAACGCCATGTTGACGCTGGTGACGACCATCGTCGTCATCCTGAATTCCAACTTGGTGGAAGGCGTTCACTACTGCCTGTTATTCAACTTCTCGAAAGCCAGAGACGTCATCGACCAGCAGTGGACCCTCTATTTCCCGTCGATTTATTTCTACGGCATCTACGACGCCTACTCGAATGCGGTGGAATTATCAAAACTCTATAACCGCGAACAAGCGGATTTTTTGAAAGAGCACCATCAATCCGAACATTTCGTCCTGTATAAAGGAGAAAAAATCGAATGAGCATCCAGATCTTCTCCACCTTCCAGCACTCCCACTATCTCGAGCTTGCGATAAGCGAACTGAAAGACAAGGAGATCAACGCGATCTATGCCATCCCGCTCGATAATCGCCAACCGGATACCAAGCTGCTGGATACCATGCACGGCATGGACGGAACCTCCTTGGTCGATCTTGGCCTGATCCTCGCCATGATGGGCGGAACGATCGGGGTGGCGAGAGGGTTCATTCTGGACTGGGGCCCCGTCATTTGGGGGCTCATCGGTTCGGCGGGCGGTTTCGCCATCGGGTTTGCCATCGACCTTCTCGTGACCCTTTATCGGCGAAGAAAACTCCGGACCGTGAAACAAAAGCATGGCGAAGTGATATTAATCGTCCAGTGTTCGAATGAACAATCCGCCTTGGTCGAGCAGACGCTATGGGGGAACATGGCGATCGGCGTTGCCAAAACGCGCATCGCAACGAACTTCTAGCCGCGGCGGCGTCGCGCGCCCCGAAGGGCAGCCCCGTAAAAAAGCCCGCGCTTCGCGCGGGCTTTGGATGCGTTAGGTCCGGCGCCATCTAGCCGCCGTTCTCGTGAACCGCTTCCAGGCCTTTGTTGACGGTTTTCATGACTCGGGTCATGTCCGCGTACGGTTGATCCTGCTGGTTGACGAGACCGAGATTGAAATTCTCGTTGTCTCTTCGCCCGGTAACGGCCTGATCGTAATAGGAAAACCACCCCGAGCCGACGAACAGCGGGTTCGCCGCCTGGGCTTCGACGAAGGCTTGGAATGCCAGCCCTCGCTCTTCCGCGCTCGTCACGCTAGTCGATGCGTTGATCGCGGACAAGCCGCGCGCCGCTTGGCTGAACGTGAATTCCAGGTTGAGCAGCGGCTTGTTAAAGGATTCGTACCGGGCGATCCAGCTCGGATCGTTCGTATAATTGTCGACCGAGAACGCGTCCACGAAGTCCATCGCCGCGGAATCCCACTCGAGGCTGGTTCTCCAGGTCGGCACGATCGACGCGCCCATGAACAGATGGTGCCGGTCGTATTTGGCGATAATCCCTTTAATCGTCGAGAAGTAGGTGCGGGAAGCGAGGCGAATATAGTCCGACACGATTTCCGCCGGCACGGCCGCGATATTAATGGACGTCGCCTTCAGCGCGTCGAACGATTCGGCGCTCGTGCCGAGAACCGCGTTGACGGCGGCGAGGTCCTGATTGTATTTGGCGGCGATTTGGTCGACGAACGCGTTCTTGGCCGCCGAATCCGTCCCGTAAGTCAAGACGGTCTTCACGATATCGGCGTTCCAGCCCGCTTCGTTGTCGTACGTATAGCCGATCAGCCACCGGTCGTTCTTCAGTTGCATCAGCCGCGGCGCGACCGCCGCTTCGATGATGGACGGCGCTTGCGGGTCGAATACGTCGTAGGTCCATTGAATGCGCTTTAAATTCATCGGATCCTGCAGCAGCTCGATATAGGGAAAATCCTTGATGAATCGCGGCTTGCTCCACTTCGAGAAGGCGTTGAAGCCCCAATCGATCAGCCGTTTCCTCGTGATGCTTTCCCACTTCGCCTCGAAGTCGCCGCCGTATTTTCGCATGACGTTCGTGACCAGGAAACTGACGCGTTCGCCGTTCGCGTCATTGGCATAGGCCGGGGCAAACGCGGAAGGATCGGGAAGCGCCTCGAACACCTGCCTCGGCGTGCCGTCCGCTTTGTGATACGGCGTGCCGTATCCCCATTCCCATATGCTCGCCGCGTCTACTCCCTTCAGGATGAATTTGTAGCCGTCCGGCGTAATAAACCACCATTTGCCGTTGATTTGCTGCAGCCGGAAGTAACCGGTGCTTTTATAGGATCCGCCGCTTCTGATCCCGCCGTATTGGTCGTACGTTTTCCGGTCCGGCTTCACGTTCGACAGCGCGCCGGCTTCCGCCTTGTATTCCTGCCTGAGCTGCCCGTCGGACGTCACCTTGCCGTCCCATGTCTCATAGATCCATTGACCGTACTTATCCGCCATCAAGGCGTCCTTCTTCAGCTCGGCCTGCATTTGCTCCAGCGTATACGCGGGACTCGTCTCCGCGCCTTCTTCGCCCGCCCCTTTATAGATCTGCACGTCCGTCAGCGGAATATGCTGATAGGGCTGCGAGCGCTTCATGTCGATGACGATGAACCGGGCCGTCTTGTTGTCCATCGGCAGATTGACCGTGTTATTCAGGGCGGTTCCCGTCCTCGCATGCTTGCCGGCGATATAATAAGCGTCCGGCTCCGCTTCGCTCCGGTATTTGACCGTGATTTCTTTGAAGCCCCAATAGCTGTTCGGCGAATTCAGGACGACGTTGATGGCCCCGATCGGATAATCCTTCAGCAGGTCGATGACGACCTGAACCGTTCCGGCGGAGGTCGCGCTTCCCATCCATCCGGCATACGTGGTCATCACGCCGTCCAGAATGACGCCGTTCTCCGCGGATACAAGCCCCGCGGCTCCTTTATCCGGCAGCTGCCCCGCATCCGGAGCCAGACTATAGGCGTAGTTTCCGGTTTTCAGCAGCTCTCCTTCCGCTTTCGCGTATTCCCGATGAACCGTGACGACCGGCACCAACAGGACGAGCGCCAACAGGAGCTTCCCCGCCCATCCCCGATTCCGCTTCTTCCCGCTTCGCATCGCGGACTCCCCCTCTCATGGTCCGAGACCAAACAAGATCAACGAATGAACCTTCTTTCGCTTGCCTACCCTTTAACCGCTCCGATCGTCATTCCTTTTATGAAATACCGCTGCAGCCACGGGTACAAAAAGATCATCGGCCCGATCGTGACGACGACCGTCGACAGCTGTACCCCCGTTGCGGAGACGGGAATGTTCGCGCTCGTGTTCAAATAATCCAGGTTTTGCGAATTGGATATGATTCTGCGCAGCATCATCTGGAGCGGATGACGATGCGAATCATCGATGAACATCAGCGCGTTGAACCAGTCGTTCCAATACGACAGCGCGTAGAACAACGCGATCGTCGCGATCACGGGCATGGACACCGGCCAAATAATCCGGAAAAAAACGTACAGCTCGTGCGCCCCGTCCACCGTCGCCGCCTCGTTCAGCTCAAACGGCAGCGTGCGGAAATACGACGTCATGAGAAACGCATTGAAGGCGGAGAACAACAGCGGCAGCAGCAAGGCGAGCAGCGAATCCCGCAGGCCGAGCCAGTTGGAGATCAGCAAATAATAGCCGACCAGGCCCGGCGGGAACAGCATCGTGAAATAGATGTAGAAGGACAGCGCATAACGGTATTTGACCTTCGGATGCGCGGCTACGTAAGCGAACATCGCCGTCATGAGCACCGCGGCCGCCGTACCGGCAACCGTAATGAATACGGAGACGAAGCCGCTGCGATAGACCTGGCTCCCCTCGAACAGGAACCGATAGGCATCGAGCGAGAAAGCCGTCGGGAGCATGCGGAACCCTTGCACGATTTGGCTTTCCGCCGTGAACGAGCCGATATAGACCAGCCAGAACGGAATGAAGCAGAGCAAGGCGAACGCCCCGATGAACGCGTACGCGACCGCCGACACGGCAAGCTGGGACGCATCGCGCGGCTTCGCCGGCCGCGATCGATTCCCCCTCATGGGCATGCCTCCTTATCCGGAACTAAAACAGCTTCGAATCGTTGTCGACCCTGCGGACGACCCAATTGAAGAAGAGAATCGTCAGCAAGCCCATGACGGATTGAAACAGCGCGACCGCGGCGGCATTGCTGTAGCTGTTCATATTCGTCGACCGGAGCGAACGGTACGTATACGTATCGATGACGTCCGTCGAATCGAAGAGCAGCGAGTTGTCGCCGATAATGCCGTAGATCAAGCCGAAATCGCCGTAAAAGATGCGTCCCAGCCCCAGCAGCGTAAGCACGATGATGGTCGGCCGCAGCAGGGGAAGCGTAATGTGCCAGAGCTGCCGCAAGCGATTGGCGCCGTCGATTCGCGCGCTCTCGTAGTATTCCTCCGAGAAGCCGGTCAAGGTGGCCAAGTAGATGATCGAGCCCCATCCCGCGCCTTTCCAGACGAAGATGAGCGTCAGCAGACCCGGCCAGACGGCCGGCGTCTGGAACCAATACACCGGATCGGCGCCGAACTGGCCGAACATCCGATTGATCATGCCGTCTTGGCCGTTGAAGAAGTTCAGGACCATCAGGTTCACGACCACGATGGAGATGAAATGCGGCAGGATGACCAGAGATTGCGTCACCTTCTTGAAGTACGCATGCCGGATTTCGTTCAGCAGCAGCGCGATGCATAAGGAACACGCGGTGCCGGCCGCCATGAACAGCAGGTTCAGATAGATCGTGTTCACCGTCACGCCCAGCCAGTCGGGGCCGGTGAAAAAGAACCGGAGATTATCGAGTCCGACCCACTCGCTGCCCCACAACCCTTTAATGGGAATGAACTGCTTGAACGCCAGCAGATGGGCCGACATCGGCACGTAGGAAAACGTGAACACGTAGATGACGACGGGGAGCGCCATGGCGTAAAGCCATTTGTTCTTGCGGAGCTCGCGCCATACTCCCATGATCGGTTCCCTCCTTTCGCGATGGCTCTGCCTGCATCGTAAGCGACAACCGCGCGCGGGGACAGTCCTGAAAGTAACGATGAGTATGAACGGCCATACTCGCCGGCGGTAGGAATGTTATCGCTGGCGGCCGTACGGATTTTACCGCGGCGATGTCCGGCCGTTCGCCGGCCAAAAAAGTCTCGGCCCGCGGTCCGCGGTTCCCGCAGGGAACGAACGGACGCGCAGGCCGAGACTGACCTTTCCTTCGGGCGGCCCGCGGCCGCTTACTTCTTGGCTGCCAGATAAGCGTCCAGCTGCTTCTGGACCTCCGCCTGCACCTTTTTCACGTCGCCGTACGCCGCCTTTTTAAACTTCGCGAGCCCTTCGTTCGGTTCCGTCACGCCCATCACGATCGGATCGTAGAACTCGCTGCCCGCGTTCGCGAGCTGCGCCGCCTCGTTCGCGACCGGGCTCGGATCGAACGTGAAGCCCGCCAGAATATCCGGCGTAAAATAGCTCGGATCCCGCTGCCACTTGTTCAGCGCGATCACGTCCTCGGGAAAGCTGGCGTCGATCCGGTCTAGCTTCGGGTTCCAGCCCCACGCGAACGGGATGCCCGCATACGGATTCGCCTGGATCGGCTTATACAGCCCTTCGCCCGCCTCTTCCCAGTTTTTCCCTTTGATCCCATAGGCCAGCAAATCGTAATTGTCCTTCTGGTTCAGCCAGTTGAGAAACTGAACGGCGCGCTCCTTGTTTTTGCTGACGACCGGAACCGCGATGAAATTGCCCGCCTTGTAGGTCGAATTCAGCTTCATATCCGGGCTGTACAGCGTGAACGCCTCCGCGGTCGCGCCCGGAACCGATTTTTCGAGCGTGGTGCGGGTGCTGAGGTTGACCCCGAAATCATTGAAGGTGGATACCGCCGCCTTGCCTTTCGGGAACTCCGAATTGCGCAGCGTAAGATCGTCCTTCGCCAGAATGCCGTCCTGGTACAGCTTGTAATTCTGCTCGAACGTGCTCATGATCAGCGGGTCCATGTCGTCGAAAATGTTATACACTTTGCCGTCGTTCCCTTTCGTGTACAAGCCGGGGTAACTGAGCACGGACGCCAGATTGGCCGTCGGGTCGAGCATCCCGGCCAGCTTCAAGCCGATATGCTCGGTGCCGTTCGGAATATAGGGCGTCAAGCCCGGCTCCTTCTCCTTCACCTTGTACATGAAGTCGATCAGCTCGTCGTATTTGGTGATCGGTCCGACGCCGAGCTTCTCCCGAATATCCTTGCGGATGACGAACGTCCACGGACGGATGAAATTCACCTCAAGCGGCACCGCGTACAGCTTCCCGTTCACCTTGTTCGCGTCCATCTGCTCGGCCGAGCGGACGGCCTTGATGTCGGGCCCGTACTGATCGATCAGCGCGTCCAACGGCTCGTAAAGCCCGGCGGCGATATTTTGCACGGGGCTGTTGTCCCAGATCAGATCGTAGTCCTCCGCCGAGGACAGCGAGACTTGGCGCTTCTGGCGGACGTCGGACCACGGGATGAACACGACGTTCAGCTTCACGTTCAGCGAGCCGGCCATCCGGTTCTCCATCTCCGTCTTGACTTCGTCCCAGTTCGCCGGCGGATCTCCGGGAAACATGATTTTGAGCGTCACCGCTTTCACGGCGGTTCCCTCTCCGGAATCCGGCGTTTGGCCGCTTTCGGCGGGCGGCGTCGTCCCGCCGTTGCCGTTGCCGTTCCCGTTCCCGTTGCCGTTGCCGTTGCCGTTGTTGCTGCAGGCGGTCAACGCCGCCGCGAGCACGCACGATGCCAGCACGAATCCTTTTCTACCGAATCTCATAGCCTAGCCCCTCCCCATCGATTCGCCGGACGGCGGTTGCGGCATGCGGAAGGCGAAGCTTCGCGGGTCCGCCGGTCCGGCTCGTGTGTTCGATCATACCCGGCTCCCGGGCATTCGGTACAGTACGGTATTCATCGAACGGTTCGGATCTTGAGGAAGAAGACCGTAGCGATTGTGGGAATGAGCCGGGTACGTCCGCGCTATGCTTGGACCGGTCAACGCTCCGGCTTCGCTTGCTCCTGTCGGTATTGACCCGGCGTCATGCCGGTGGCCCGCTTGAACAGCGAGAAAAAGGTGCTTTTCGTTTGAAAACCGGATTGCTCCGTAATATCCGCTACCGTCCAATCGGTCGTCGTAAGCAGGTGAATCGCATATTTGATCCGCTGGTCCGTAATATAGTCGGACAAGGACAGCGCATAGCGTTCTTTGAAGATTTGCCGGACATAGTTGACGGACAGGTTGACATGCTCGGCGATATCGTCGACCGACAGCATGGGATTGTGCAGGTGATTGCGCACGAATTCGACCATTTCGGAGACGAATTCTTCCTTCCGCGCCGAGCCGCTGCGCGGTCGCTCCCGATCCATCATTTGCAGCAGCTCCTGCAGCAGCCAGGCCTTCACTTCGCCGATCGTGGAGAATCGCCCCAGGAACGCATGGATGCTCTTCATGCCTTGCAGCGTACCCGCGTTCTTGAAGCTCTTCATAATCGAATAAATGATATGGGTCAGCTGCAGCTTGCATTCTTCGTAGCCGAGCCCGTGCATATGCCGGGTAAGGCTGTCCAGCTCGGACGCCAGCGCGTCCGCGTTCCGAAGGCGGACGGCATGAATGGCTTGCTTCAGCAGCCGTTCGTCCGGGCCGCTGCCTTCCTCCGCCCGATACCGCTCCAGATCGTCCATGGTGAATACCCGGTCTTCGTCGCACAGGAAAGCCAGCAGCGTCAATTCGTAGACGCGGTCGTAGACCGGTTGAAGATTGGCTCCTTCGCCAAGCGCGGGCCCGACCGCCGCCTGCAGATCCAGCTTCAGCCAGCGCTTGATTTGAGCGCGCACGTCCTTCATCGCTTCAAGGACGCGGCTCTCTTCGTCCGCGGCGGAAGCGGCGATCAGCGCCACGATATGATCGGAGCCGAAATCGACCGTCTCCGCGGCGAAATCGTGGTTGGCCAGCACCTCCGCCATCAGGTTCCCGAGCGCGTAACGCAGCAGCTTGCGCGACGCGAAATCGTAGTCTTCCGCGAACCGTCCGTACGATTCCAGACGGATCACCGCGATACGGAACGTCCCCGCCCGAAGAATCCCGGTCTGATGCCGGATATAGTGCGCCGCCGGGCCGGAAGCTTTCGAGCCGAGGATCCATTGCCGCAAGAGATCGTCCTTGATCAGCGCCTTGCTGCTCTTCAGGGACAAGTCCTGCTGCTCGAGGCGGCCGACCAGCGTATCGAAGCGGGAATCGAGCCAGGCGATCTCGTTGCCGGCATTCCCCGCTTGCGCGGTCGGCTCCTCGGGCCCGAGCTTGGATTGCAGCCGCGCCGTCAAGTCGCTGATCGGCTTCAGCCGGCGGTACGATTGCCAATACAGAAACAGCAGCAGCGCAAAGACAAGGACGACGGAAGCGGCGATGATATCGAACCGGATGCGATCGATTTTGGCCTGCCATGCCGAGATCGGCGACAGCAGGTACGCCTTCCAGCCTTCGATCGGCAATTCCGCCGTTTGGATCGACCAGGTGCCTCCGCCGCCGGTCCATTTCCGGCTCGGCGCGTCCGATGCGGGCCGCTCGGCCTTCGCCAGCGCCGACGCCAGCTCCGCGTCCGCATTGCCGAGAATGAACGCACGGTCCGCGTTCTCGACGATCAGCTTGTTCTGGTCCCGCCCGGAAATTTGGAGCATATGCTCGTTCAGCAGCGGCTTGCTGAAGAGGATCGATACGTAGCCGCTGTAGTTCCGGTTCGGCCCGGCTGCTGCCGGCACGACAAGCGCGAGATACGATTTGCCTTGAACGGCATGGTCGAAGAATTGCAGGTACGGCGTCGTCCCTTCGCTTTGGATCGCGTCTACCATCGCGGGGTCGAAGTAATCTTGCACCGTGTAGAGACCGGCATCCGAGGAGGCGTAGATTTGATTCATCTTGAAATTGAACAAGCTGATGCTTTGGATAAACGGTTCGCTGTTCACGAATTCCCGCACGCTGGCCGCCGCCTTGTACAACGACAACGGCGAATACCGGTCCGGGGTCATGTTCAGCCAGAGCGCGATGTTTTCTTCCGAATACACCCGAAGCGCGAACTGGCGCAATTTTTGCAGCGTGAATTCCGACGTTTGCACGACCTGCTGCATTTTGTCCCGATTGGACGCGTCGATTTCGTTCATCGTGCTTTGCACGAACAAGCGGCTTAAGTACATCGTGAACGCCAGGGTAAGGACGCAAACGGCCATGCAGGCGTATAAAAACAGCCGAACATACGTCTTCCTCGGCAGCACCCGGCTCCACATTCCGATCTCCCCCCGCTTTCGCGCTTCCGTTCGATGACGGATAACCGCCCGACCTTGTCTCCTATGAAATTTATTCCAATCGCGGGGGTTCTATTACCTCGCGGCGCGCGCGGCTGCCTTGCCGCCGAGGCGGCGGTTCGCCCCGGCTTAGGATCCCGGCCCGCATGCATGCCGACGCAACAAAAAAAGACCGCGCTGCGCGATCTCTTGGAATAGCGAAACAGGATGATAGCAGACTCGCCGGGCCCTTTTGCCGCGTCGGAACGCGGAATCGAATCGCTGGTCAGCACAAACCCGCCGACGCCTCCGATGGCCATCATGAATAGCAAGTAAAGCACGGATATTTTGTTCGATTTATGGTTCATGGCGCTCCCCTTCCCCCACCAGGTAAAAGATAGACTCCACTTGCGCGCGAAAGACGGCCGCGATCGACATAATCGTAGTCAATTTGTATAGGATCCTATACAAATTGACTACGATTATGTACGAACATGCGATCCTCCTCAAGCGATAAAATCAAAAAGAGCCGCGCTGCGCGCGGCTCTTCCGTTTCTTGCAGTCGATTTAAACCTGCCCGCTCAGGCAAAGAACCGTCTTAGCTCCTGCGCCACCAATTCCGGCTTTCCGCCTCGATTGGCATTGCTGACGTCGCACGCCCCGCCGTGATCGAGTCCGGGCATTTCCACCCGCGCGGCCCGGGGCAGCGCATGCTCCAAAGCCTGAAGCGCGGGCTTCAGGTACGGCAAGCCTTTGCTGCCCCCCAGCAGCAGCGTTTCGGTGCTCAAGGACTTGAACCGGTCCAGCTTGCCGGTCATTTCCGCCAGCAGCCGCCCGTCATAGTGCAGCGTCGGAGCCAGCATGCGCATCGTGACGTCGCCCGCCTTCGCCTTCTTGTCCTCCGCCGCCATCATCTTATTCGTCATGGACTCGAGCAGCCACCGAGGGATGGCGTTCAGCACAGCACCGCCGAGCTGGAGGCCTTTCAAGCACGTCACGAGCGCGGCGGCCGTCTTGCCCCGGGCCATCTCTTCGTCGTAACGGGCCAACCATTCCGTCCGCTTCGCGTCCATCAGCAGCGCGGGTTCGTAAAGGGCAACTTTGCGTATCGCCGGCAAGGCGAGCGCCGCTTCGAGGGCGATGAGACCGCCCGAGCTGATCCCGAAGACATAGCGGGCACCCGTTTGCTGAAGCAGCGCCTCCACGTCCTCGACTTCCTTCCGGATTCCGTACGGCTCGCCGAAGGGTCCGCTGAGACCGCGTCCCCGGCGATCGGGCACGTAGACCGTGAACGCGTCGGCCAGCCGCTCCGCGAGCGTCATGAAGTGCTGCGAAGACAAATTGGCCCCGTGAATCACCACCAAGCCCGGTCCCTGACCGAATTGCCGATAACCGATGGGCGTGCCGTCACCGGATGAAACAGTACCGAGCGAAAAGGTCTTCTGTTCCATCGCCGTCGCAGGGGATTGCATTACGGTTGCATTCATCCTTCCAAACGCCTCCTTAGAAGTTGCCCTTTTATTGAACCGCGTTAATCATTTCCCGGCCATGTTACTGCGAACCGCGGAGCCGCTCCGCTACATCGCGCAGCCATTCTTCATTCCAGGACAGCTCGCCCGAGCGGAAGTCATCGATCGCGGCGCGCAGCCACTCCAGCTCGGCGCCCGCCACGGCACGGCCGTATTCCGCCTCCAGCATGAACAACCGGGGAACGGTCTCCTTGTACCGCAGAAGCTGCGCATCCATGCGTTCGACGGTTTCTTGAAGCGCGGCTTCCCTTTTCTCGAATTGACGCAGAACGTCATCGGGCGCCAGCAGCGTGAGGAACGAGACGGCCGCGGGAAAATCCGGATATTCCCGCGATTGGACCGCAAGCATCTCCCGCAGCCATTCCTTCGATGCCTCGCTTCCTGCCTCGGTCAGTTCGTACATGGTTCGGTCGGGGCGCCCGCCTTCGCTTAAGGTGCCTTGAACGGAAATGAGCCCCTCTCTGAGCAGCCGGTCGATGGTTTGATAAATGCCGGTACGCTGACGGACGTTGATGACCTCATCCTTTCCTCTTTCTTTGATCAGCTGCTGCATTCCGTAAGGGTGCATGGGTTCTTCGGCTAAATGGGCGAGCACCGCTAAAGCCAGCGGCGATCGCTGCGGTTTGTTAGGTTTGTTCTTCATAGTCATAATATTACTATTCATATAATGACTATGTCAATGGTTTCCAGCGAAATATCCCTATCCTCCCCGCCTTATCTTTATGTACCGGAACCTAAACGGTTGATCGCGCTTCGGACGGAGCGAAAACGCCCTTTAACGCGAAAAAGACAGCCGATCCATTCCGGACGGCTGCCTGATGCGACAAAAGAAAAAAACCGCGTCGAACGCGGTTTTCGCATGGCGCGGATGTTCTCGTCCCGTTGCCGTTAAGCCGCTTCGGAGAGCGCCCGCGCTTTAACGTATTGCCGATTAAAACGTATTATATACGTTTTCGCATTCCTCGCCGGTCGGTTCATAGAAGCAGTGCTTCTTCCAACGTCCCGCGAACGGCTGATCATACCACGTCGGCGGACACGGCCCGGGATTCTCGAACGAACCCGGACGGAAATACCAGAGCGAGAATTTGGCCGGCCAATTCCGCTCCCCGTTCACGGCGCGCTGCGCCAGACGGCGCTCTCTGTCTCGCGCGCCTTGATAATACAAACCATGCTGCAGCGCTTCGAACGCATGCGGCTGATTGATCATTTGAGGAATCGTGCGAATGCCTTTAAAATCGGAGCAATTCCCTCTTATCCGGTTAATGCCGACATTTCCGACCAGAAGCATGCCCATCTCGCCTTCGGTCTCGGCTTCGGCCCGAAGCAACCTTGCCAGCATATCGATGTCCTGTTTCCGGGCTTTTACGACTGCCATTGCCTCACCTCTTTAGATTTCTAGACTCATCATATTGTAGGCGAAGCGGAAGTGTGACACCGGCGGAATCGAGAGCGGCCGTAAATCGCCCATTTTAACCCGGCTTGCTCATGGGAGCCGCCCGCCGTCCCCCGCCGATGCGGGCACTTCCTCCGGCAGCTCGCCGAACGTCATGCCGGGCACGTTGCGCGGTTTGTATTCGATGACGTCGGAGGAATAGATGGATACGTACAATTTGCCGGGCACCGCCAGCGCGCGGATCAGGATCGGTTGATTGTATTGGTTCTCGAAGGCGAAGTCGGGCCCGTTCCAGCTGACCGTCGCGTCGCGGCCCGAGCGCACGTACGGCACGCTCCGGCTGTGCGAATAGCGCTTCACGATCTGCAGCCCCGCACGGTCGCTCGCATTGAACAGCGTGGAGGACACCTGGCATATCCCGCCGCCGATGCCCTCGGATAATTCGCCTCTCACGATGACGGGCGCCTCCAAATACCCTTTTTCCTTCGTGCGCTCGCCGACGACTTTGTTGAACGAGAAGGTTTCCCCCGGAAAAATGACCGTATTGTTGATCGCCTGCGCCGCCAGCCGGATGTTATGCGAACGGTTCTTGTTGCGGCTGTTGTAATACGTGGCGTATTGGCCAATGGGCTTCTCCTTGATCTCCGCCAGCAGCTCGCGATCCACCCGCGGATAGACGGGAGCAAGCGGCGCGTCCATCGCGGATGGTCCCGTGCCGTAGAAGTACGCGTAGAACTTCTCGGTAAACAGCCCCTGGTCGAGCCGGTAGCCGAGCTGTTCGGCTACGATTCCGCCGTGATCGCCGATGACCGCGTTGCGTGGCGCTTCATAGCTCCGCCGCTTCAACTGCTCGACAAGCCGGTCGAACTTGTCCAAATCCACCATGGTGAACCCGGGCGACGCGTAGTCGGCACGATGAATCACGACGGCGTTCTGCCCGCGAAGCCCCACGGATAACTGTTCGTCGGGCTGCCCGTCATCGATGCCCGGCTGCAAGAGCCGCATAAGGCCCGTAATCCATAACCATTTCATTAGGCGTTCTCCACTTCGTCGATTGTTCAAACTGCCATTGGGTAGTTCTGCGGCGTTCTCGCTTAGCCGCGCTTATCGCGCAAGGGCGTTATGCGGAAGCCCGGACTTATCCCAATTTTTAGGATGTAGTATGCCCTCGAATCGGAAAGCTATGCCTCAGCAACAAAAAGCAGCCGATCGATTGATCGGCTGCGATTATGGCTTCGTCGGGCGTTGGCGGCAGCCTTTGCGCGTCTAAGCGACGGTCACGATCACGGGCTGATGCTTTGTAATAATGATCGTATGCTCATGCTGGGCCACGAAGCTATTGTCGGGCACGCCCATCGTCCATCCGTCCTGCCGTTCGACGGCATAACCGGCGCCGGTGGATAAGAACGGCTCGATCGTAATGACCATGCCCTCTTTCAGGACGCGTTTATCGTGCTTGTTATAGTAGGGAAGAATTTCTTGCGGAGCCTCGTGCAAGGCTCGGCCGATCCCGTGACTGCACAGATTCTTAATCACGTTATAGCCGCCCTTTTGCGCCTCGAACTGAATCATCCTGCCGATTTCGTTCAATCTCACGCCGTGCCTGAGGGAAGCAATCACCTTCATCATCGTATCGTGCGCGTATTGGCAGAGGCGCGTTAATGCCGGATCGTACGGAGCCATTGGAAACGAGTGCCCCGCATCCGCGAAATACCCGCCAAGCTCGGCCGAGACGTCGATGTTGATTAAATCGCCCGGTTGAATTTTGCGATCCCCCGGTATGCCGTGCGCGACTTCATGGTTCACGCTGATGCACGTATGGCCGGGGAAACGATACGTTGATCTCGGCGCGGACACGGCTCCGTGCTGATCCAAGATCTGCCCTCCGATGGCGTCCAATTCCCGCGTCGTCATTCCGGGACGTACGCTTCGTTTCATTTCGCGTATCGTCATGGCCACGATTTTGCCGATTTCCTTCAGACCGTCCACGTCGTTTTGAGATCCGATTGTCACCGCATTGCCCTCCGTTTGTTCGTGATAACGCCATTTTATCACAAAGGAGAGGTGCGCCGTTAGACCGTCCGTTACCGAACGAACCCGAACAGCCGGTCATGCCGATCGGCCGCCTTTCGCTTGCTTTTCGTTAACCTCCGCTCGCGTTCTCATTCATTGAGATACAAATTGACTTTGTTTTGAATCAGCTTGGCGACGTCCTCCGCCGATTTCTGGCCCTTGAAGAAGGACTCGCCTTCTTCGGAGACGATCTCGCCGACCCGGGATTGTTTGCCGATGGCGTGAACCGCGCCCGTCAAGTAGTCGTCGAGCTGGTCGAGCAGCGCTCCGTCGGCTTTGACGGTCATGCCGTCGGCGGGACCGTTCGGCACGGTGGTGAGGGTCCCCGCCTTGCGGAACTGCTCGACCTGCTTGTCGTAGGCAACCCGGCTGATCGGGAAGCCGGCAAAGGAGATGTCGCTGATCGAGTAGCTGGAGGCGGTGTTATCCGCGGGCACGGTCGCCGCCTCCTCGGCTGCGAGGAAAGCGATGAACCTCCAGGCTTCCGCCTTGAAGGGCGAGCCCGCGTTGATGCCGACGGTCTGGTTCGCCTGGAAGTACCCCCCCGCTCCCAGCTCCGGCGCATGCGGCTTCGTATAAAGCTTGGCATGTCCGTCGTAGTAATCCATCATGAACAAATAATCGCTTAACGATTGAATGGGTACTTCCTGGAAATAAGTAGGAATCGACCCCTTCCCGACGCCGCGATCGGCCTGCTTGGCGATCCCTTCGTCGAACATCGTCTTGATCCGCTGCAGCATGCCCGTGAACGCCGGCGAATCGAACTTCGCTTGCCGGCTCGCCTCATCGACGTACAGGGGGTAATTCTCGCTGAACATCTCGTCGAGCATGTACGCCATGCTGCTGAGAAGCACCGTCTTATTGCCGTCCTTCTGCGCGAGCTGCTTCGCGATCTCCGAGAAGTCGTCCCATGTCCAGTTCTTGTCGTCGATCTGCGCGCCGGACTTCTGAATCGCGTCCGCATCGCCGATGAGTCCGTCCAGATAGAAGGAGAGCGGCATGGCGTACAGCCCTCCGCCGATCTCGCTGTTGTCCAGCACGTTGGCAAAATAATCGGCCTTGTCGAACGAGGCGTCCTGCTTCATCATGTCGTTCAGATCGACGAGCAGATGCCGGTTGGCGTATTTGTCCGTCGGCAGCAGGTCCAGCTCGAGCAGATCGGGGCCTTTGCCCGCGAGCATCGCCGCGTTGGTCGTCGTCACGTATTTCTCGATATTCGCTTCCTGGGAATCGATATCCTTGAATTCGGTCTGGGTATACGTCAGCTCGATCGTCGTATTCGGATGCAGCGATTCGTACTTCTTCACGGACGCCTTCAGCTGCGCGCTCGGATTGACCGTGGCGAAGACGAGCTTCACCGGACCGGTCGGCTCGCCGCCTTCCTTCTGCCCCCCGTTCCCGTCGTTCGCAGCCTTCGCGGGGACTTGTCCGCTTCCTTCCTTCACGTCTCCTCCTCCGGCGTTATTCCCGGCGCCTTGACCGGTCGTCGAAGGCGTGCCTCCGCCTGCGTGATTGCCGGCGCACGCGGAGAGCGTGAGCCCGATCAGACCGAGCGCGATGAACAATCCCTTACCCTTCATCGTAAAACCCCTTTCCGGGAGCAAGCTAGCGCGCATCGCGCGGTTGTCCCGCTTTACAATATAAGGCAGGGATGTGATCAAAGCTTCGCCGACTTGTAATCAAAATGTCACGATATTCCGAAGAATCGTGCTTCGCCGCCATAAAGCCGATCGCATAAAAAAACAACACCTCGAAGAGATGTTGTTTGCCGGCGCCTATTCTTGGATGCGAAGAATGATTTTACCGGTATTTTGGTTCTTTTCCATCATCGCATGGGCTTCGTTCGCTTGGTCCCGCTCCCATACGGAGTCGACGATCGGCTTCAGGCGTCCGTCCGCAAAACGCGGCATCGCGAAGCGGGCGAACTGCTCGGTGAGCTCGATCTTGGCCGATACCGGTTGGGAACGCAGCGCCGTGCCGATGACCTGCAGCCGTTTCCGCAGCAAGAAGCCCAGATCGAGCTCGTTTACTTTGCTTCCGCCCATCGTACCGATCACGATCAATTTGCCGTCCGTCGCAAGCGACGCCATATTTTGCTGCCAATACGGGGCGCCGATGAAATCCATGACGAGGTTTACGCCGCGGCCTTCGGTTGCCTCTTGCACGGCTTGGACGAACGGGCCCGCCGTGTAATCGATCGCCAGACCGGCGCCGAGCGCCAGACACGCGTCGCGCTTCTCCCGCGTGCCGGCGGTGACGATCGATGCGGCACCCGCTTCGCGCACGAGCTGAATCGCCGCGGTACCGACGCCGCTTGCTCCCGCATGGATCAATACGTCATGGCCCTCCCGCAAGCCTCCGAGCACGAACAGATTCAGATAAGCGGTAAGGAAGACTTCCGGAATCGCCGCCGCCTGTTCGAACGACAAATGGTCCGGAATCCGCATCGCCATGCCGGCCGGAATGGCGACCCGTTCCGCGTACCCGCCTCCCGGCAGCAGCCCGAACACGCGGTCTCCGGGCTCCCAGCCCTTCACGTCGGCGCCGACTTTATCGACAACCCCCGCCATTTCGAGCCCCAAGATCTCGGACGCGCCCGGCGGGGGCGGGTACAACCCGCGTTTTTGCAGCAGGTCCGCCCGATTGAGGGCGGTCGCTTTGACGGAGACGAGCAGCTCGCCGGCGGACGCGGACGGCTCGTCGGCTTCTCCGAGGTACAGCTGCTTCGTTTGTTCGTCTACAAGAATGGCTTTCATGATTATCCTCCTTCGCGCCTTGCCAGGGCAATGATTGCGCTGGCAGGAAAGAATGGTCATCGCGCATGACGATCGTGTTATCCCCCGGAGCGGCGGCATCTATTCGAAAGAAATCGGCAATACGACTTCCACCATCGTCCCTTTCTCCACTTCGCTTTCGATACGCATCGTCCCCCGATGATTTTGAACGATCCGCATGGACACCATCAATCCGAGCCCCGTTCCCGATTCCTTCGTCGTATAAAACGGGTTGCCGATCTTCGCGATTTCCTCCTGCGGGATGCCGTATCCCGCGTCTTGGATTCGAATGGTCAGGCAATCGCGCGTTCGTTTGGCGCTTATGGTCACTTCTCCGCCGGCGGGCATGGATTCGATGGCATTCTTCAGCACGTTGATAAAGACTTGATTGATGCTGCTTTGACACAGAATAAGCGGAATATCGGGATCCAGCTCTTTCTTGATTTGCACGTTGTACAGGTTTGCCTGCCCTTCGAATAATCGCGTCACGTGATTTAATATTGACGCCACGTCCCGCAGCTCATAGACCTCGTTGGAAGGCTTAGCCAGCACCAATAGCTCGCTCACGATTTCGTTAATGCGATCGATTTCCGCCAGCATGACATCGTTGCGCAGTTTTTTTGTGCCTTCAAGATCCTCTTTCCGGTACAACTGCACAAATCCGCGCAGGCTGGTCAAGGGATTTCGAATTTCATGGGCGATCCCGGCCGCGAGTTCGCCGATGACGGACAGCTTCTCCGACCTGCGGATTAATGCTTCGGCATGCACCCGTTCCGTAATATCGCGCCCCATGCTGATCACGTGTTGAATGTCGCCCGCCGCGTTCCTTATTTTTTTGGAATGCGCTTCTTGCCAGATATAATGGCCGTTCTTATGCCGAAGACGATAGACGAAGATCCGGCTATCCGCTTGATCCGTATTCCCCCGCCTTAACCAGCCGCCTTTCTGATCTTCCGGATGCCAATATTCATAGGCATATTGCCCGATCAGTTCTTCCGGCTCATAGCCGAGCTGGCTGCGGATGGCAGGCGAGACATAGGCTATCATTCCTTCGGGCGTTAAACGCAAAATAACGTCTTGCGAATGTTCGGATATCAGGTTGTGCAGCTCTTCGATCTTCTTGAACTCTTCTTCCTTCTTTTTTTGTTCGGTGATATCGATGAGATGGGCAATGAATAGGTCATCCCCGGGGATTCCCCGGAAATTCCTTTCTACCGTCACGTGCAGGTCCCCCCACGTGACGGACCCGGATTGATGCACATATCGTTTTTCGAGCCGATAGCCCTCCCTTTCGCCCCGTACCAATTGACGCCATAAATGCCGATCCGCCTCTAAATCGTCAGGATGGGTGCCGGAGGAAACGCCAAGCTTGATTAATTCGCTTTCGTTATAGCCTAACATGCGGCATAAAGACGGGTTGGTCATCAACACGCTGCCATCCGCGGCCAATAGAGCCATTCCGATCGGAGATGTCTCGAATGCGCGTATGAACAGACTGTGATCCTTGAGTTGAGATACCATGTTATCCTCCAGCTTGAGGCGTTTAGCTCCTAAAAAGGATGAACCTAATAAAGCATTATAACAGCAATATTCAGTTATACCTATAACGGAATCGAACGGATTATTCAAGGTTGTATAACGGAAACCGCCTTGCCTGGCGGGATGTTCGCTTGCCTATGTTCCCCGGCGGCTGCCCGAATGCGGCGGCCCGCGCCTTCCATGTTGTATCAAAAACGTCAATAAAGTCACATTATATCGCTGCTTCTCCGCCCCGCTTCGTATACACTAGACGTGCTTCCCGTTCATGGCATCATGGTCGACCAGCGAGCATTCGACTTCGGAAAGGAGGCGAACTTGCGCAACCGTTCGGCGATTATCCATCTCGAATAGGAGGAATTGACATGACCAACAGGTTGAAGCCTGCGTTTCAGCTCTTCTTGGCGGCCGTCATGGCGGCCGTGCTGTTCATCGCTTTCGGCAACGATGCCAACGCCAAATCGCTCTCCTTCACCGCTTCCGACGATGCTTGGATGTGGGGCACGACGTTCATGGGCAGCTCCGCGACGAGCTTGTCCGTCTACGGCTCGCAGGATAAGAAAGCGTATTTGAAATTCACGGCCGGGGGCGCGGGCACGATTCAGGACGCGATCCTGAAGGTAACCTGCGTCACCGGCGGGACGGCAACGGTAGGCGCATACGCGGGAACCGGCAACACTACGTGGACGGAGTCCAACCTGGCCTGGAATAATCAGCCCGCCGTCGGCACGCTGCTGGATTCCAAGAACACGACCTTCGTCGCCGGCACGACGTACTCGTTCCGCGTGAACGCGCTCGTCACGGCGAACGGCACGTACTCGGTCATTTTGAAGGCCGCGGCCGGAAGCGAGGTCGCTTTCGCGTCCAAGGAAGGCGCCAACGCGCCGCAGCTGATCGTCTCGGACGGCACGTCGCCGGTCTCGTCCGAAGGTCCGAGTCTGGCCGGCTATACGCTCTACAAGGACTATTCGTTCGGCACCTCGCGCAACGTAAACAGCCTGGCCTCCCTCTCGACCAATTTCAATGCCTACGGCATCGCGGGCACGACGGTCATCAACAACGAGTGGCAGCGCTACCAGCCGATCAATGCGACGAATCACGCGCTGACCGCCAATTCGCTCGACTTGACGGCCGTCGCGAATCTCGGCGGCGTCTATGACGGCGGCATCAGCAGCGGCCAAATCACGACGAAGGAGACGTTCTATCCGTCGAACGGCAAGACGTACGTCTTCCAGCTGCGCGCCAAGATCCCGAACGGCGTCGGCACCTGGCCGGCCTTCTGGATGTACTCGCCCGGCGGAACGGGCTCGACCGCGTCCGAAATCGACATCTTCGAATTCTTCAACTCCCCGACGCAGAACCACTACGACTGGACCGGCTACGATCACGGCTCCGGCGTCGGCGACAATTACTACAACATCATGACGAATCAATGGGTCTGGCATCCGGGCACCGATTTCTCGGCCGATTACCATACGTACTCGCTCGTCTGGAAAGAAGGCGAAATCCAGAAGTGGGTCGACGGCACGATGGTCAAAGGCTCCAACTTCGCTTGGTTCGGCCCTGCGCCGCAAGTGCTGATCAACCTGGCGATCGGCGGCAGCCCGAACAGCAATCCGACCGCCGCCACGTTCCCGGCGAAGTTCAGCCTCGATTATTTCCGGGTCTACGTGAAGAATTAATGCCTGCTCCGCAGGGAAAAGAAAAGGATGAAGCGGCTATTCGCTTCATCCTTTTTGATTGCGGTTCGATTCGTCCGTTCGTCTGGCACGTTCGCCTCCTCGGCTCATCGTCGTTACTTATTCACCAGCGCCATGCTGTCCGCGGCGTATCGATCGCCCGACGCGATGCCTACGGGCGCGGCTTCGTCCAGCTTGGCCATCTCTTCCGGCGTTAGCGCGATCTCCGCCGAAGCGGCGTTCTCCTCCAAATTCGCAATCCGGCGGGTGCCCGGAATCGGCACGCAGCCCTGGGCGATCGTCCACGCCAATGCCAGCTGTGTCCGGCGCGGCTTCGGACAATCCGATATGGCCGATCTTGCCGTCGGCGACGAGCTTGCTCATCGCCCCGATCGTCTCCTCGATCGGGACGGAGGGATCGATGCGGTGAAGGTACGCCAAGTCGACGTATTCCGTCCGCAATCGGCGCAGCGAGCCTTCGATGGCTCGGACGACATGCTCCGGCCTGCCGTCCACGACGCGTTTCCCGTCGACGACCTTGACCTTGCCGTCGTCCGTGAAGCCGAAGCCGACCTTGGTTGCGACGACCACGCGCTCGCGGATGCCGGCAAACGCGCGTCCCAGCAATTGTTCGTTGTGGCCCATGCCGTACGTCTCCGCGGTGTCGAAGAACGTGACGCCGAGTTCGATGGCCCGGCGAAGGGTAGACAAGCTTTCGTCGTCATCGCTTGGACCGTATATATACGTGCTCATCCCCATGCAGCCCAAGCCGATTTGGCTCACCTTCAAGTTACGCGGTCCCAAATCCACGCTTTTCATAACCGTTCACGCCCCTTGTGATTAGGATGTCCGTTCGCCGCCGGTTTCAGTTCGTTATCGGTTGTATTGCGACAGTCCTCTGCCTCGCGTTTTGCATGTCTGCGTGGCCGGACAGCGCGCTGCCCGTCGTTATTCAGCGAGCGTCGCGCCGGTGAGCTGCTCGCTCAGCTGCCACAGCCGGCCTGCCGCGACGGGATCGGCCGCGCGAGGCCGCACGCCATGCATTTCTGTCGAATCGTCGCTCGGCAGCGCCCTTGCGATCTCGCAATCCGCGCAATACACGCCGCCCATGCCGTCCAGCATCGGGCTCGTCGCGCACCACACGCTGGTGGCCGCTCCTTGTTCGGGGCTTTTCCGGTTGTTGTCGGGATCGATAATCGGCTTGCCGGACGTATCGAGGATGTCCAGGGTATCGATTTCGGCCTTCGTCAAATGCCGCTGCAGATCGGTTGCGATGCCGCCCGGATGGACGGAAAACGCGCGCACGCCGTATGGTTGCCCGATGGCGTCCAGCGCGACGGCGAACAGGGCGTTCGCCGTCTTCGCTTGGCCGTAGGCAGCCCAGGGGTTATATTCGCGCCGCTCGAAGTTCAAGTCGCGGAAGTCGATCCCCGCGCGCCGGTGCGCATAGGACGAGAGCGCTACGACGCGCGCGCCTTCCGCGCGAACGAGCGCGGGCCACAGACGGCAGGCGAGCTGAAAATGGCCGAGGTGGTTCGCCGCGAACTGCGATTCGTTGCCCCGTTCATCGCGCGCCAGCGGCGTCGCCATGATGCCCGCGTTGTTGACGAGGATATGGAGCTTATCGAAACGGCTAAGAAATCGCGAAGCAAACGCATCGATAGAAGCGGGATCCAGCAAATCCATGGCGTCCAGTTCGACGTCCGGCATGTCGGCGAGGCTTGCCTTCGCTTTCGGGATATCGCGGGCCGGCACGATGACCGTGGCGCCGGCGGAGCGGAACGCGCGGACCGTTTCCAGGCCGATGCCGGAGTATCCGCCGGTGACGATCACGTTTTTGCCGGTCAAATCAATGCCTTGAATGACTTCTGCTGCGGTCGCGGAAGCTCCGAAACCGGAGCCGATTGGTGCTTGCGGTGTTGTCATGCTCTATCTCCTCCGTGATTCGTTATCGTCTGGCTCATCTCGAGCCTCTTCATTATGCGACAGATGAACCGCCGGGCGTTATCACGATTCCCTCAAATGATTGCCCGATCCTATCACGCCCGTTTGCGCGCGACCGCCCGCGTATACTATGATGAGTCTCAAACGACACGTTAACAGGAGAATGTTATGGCCCAACCAACGCAAGAACTTCGCGAGACGCTCGCGGGCATGATCGATCGGCTCGCCGGACGGCAGAACGGCGTGCACCCGACTCCGATCCCGTCGCTATTCTTCTTTCGCGAAAATCAGGCGACCGAGCCCAAGCACGGCGTTCACGCGCGTTCCGTTTGTTTTGTCTTTCAAGGGCGGAAGGAAGTCCTGCTCGCGCGGGACAGTTATGCGTACAGCCCGGCCGAGTACCTGGTCGCGTCCGTTCAACTGCCGGTCATCAGCCAGATCACGGAAGCTTCTCCCGACGCCCCTTATCTCGCGCTGAAACTCGAGTTCTCGCCGGAGCAAGTGCTGCAGGTCATGAAGGAATCCGGCATCCGGCCCGCCCCTCAAGAGCAAGCGAAACGCGGCATGTTCATCAGCGAGGTGGACGCGCCGCTGTTGGATGCCGTGACGCGATTGACGCGGTTGCTGGACGCGCCGGCGGATATCCCGCTCATGGCGCCGCTGCTGATCAAGGAAGTCCTGTACCGCGTGCTTCAGGGGAAACACAGCGGCGCGCTGGCGCAATCGGCCGTCGAAGGCGGCGCGGCTTTTCGGATCAAAGCGGTCATTGACCATATTAAGGAGCATTACAACCAAGCGTTTCGCATCGAGGCGCTTGCGGAGCAGGCGAATATGAGCGTTCCGACGCTCCATCGTCATTTCAAGGCGGTGACCGCCATGACGCCCATCCAGTTTCAAAAGCAGCTGCGGCTGCAGGCCGCGCGACGGCTGCTGTTCTCCGAATCGTCGAATGCCGCGGACGTCGCCTTTCAAGTCGGCTACGAGAGCCCTTCGCAATTCAGCCGCGAGTATGCCCGAATGTTCGGCCTGTCGCCGATTCAAGATATCAAACGGCTGAGGATGCCGGAAGGGTAACGCGCCGCGCCATTATGAGGATGGCGGCCGGCTCAGCTTCGTATCGGATGCATCCAACAATGAAACAGCCGGCCCCGATGGGCCGGCTGCTTCTTTCCTATGAAGTCATACCTGATATCGCGGTTCTCCTGAATCGCTCGAACGCTGCCGCTCACACGACGAACGGCACGCCGGTTAATCGCTCGCTCAACGTCCACAGCCGTTCGGCGTCCTCGTCGTTCACGGCCCGTTCGTATACCCCGGGCGTGAAAGGCGCGGACGTTAGGACGGCAATGTCCCCGTTCTCGCAATAGACGCCGCCCTTTCCGTCGAGCTGCGCATGAACCGCGCACCAGACCAACGTGGCCGCGCCTTCTTCGATCGTCTTGAATTCGTCGTCGTACGTGAATAAGACGCGCTCCCCCCGCTCGTTCAACGCGCTGATGCCCCGCAATTCGTCCTCGGTCATGTAACGGCTCAAATTCGTGATGATCGTGCCCGGATGAGCGGCGAAGGCCCGTACGCCATGCCGTTCTCCGCGCTTGTCCATCGCCACCGCGAACAAGGCGTTCGCCGTCTTCGATTGCGCGTAAGCAGCCCATCGCTCGTAGTCCCGCGCCGTAAAGTTGGGGTCTTCGAAGTCAAAGCCGCCGAGCTGATGCCCGCGGGACGAGACCGATACGATTCTGGCGCCTCCCGCCTTCTTCAGCGCCGGCCACAACCGCGCGGCCAGCTGAAAGTGGCCCAGATGGTTCGTCGCAAGCTGGGCTTCATAGCCCCGGGAATCGCGCATCGGCGGCGTCGCCATAATACCCGCGGAATGGATAAGGATATGCAGCGGTCGTCCGGCAGCGAGGAATCGCTCGGCAAACGCGTCGATGGAGCCGGGGTCCATGAGCTCCAACCGCTCCAGCTCCACGCCCGGAATTCCCCCTAAGGCGGCCTGCGCTTTCGCCGGCGTGCGAGCGGGCACGATAACCGTCGCGCCGGCTGAAGCAAGCGCCTTGACGGTTTCCAGCCCAAGCCCGGCATAGCCGCCCGTCACGATCGCGACTTTACCGGTCAGGTCCCGGCCGCCCAAGACTTCCTTGGCCGTCGTTCGAGGTCCGAATCCCGAGTGAAGCGGCGTCTGGCGCGCAAGTGGATTTCGATTCGACATGTGCATGGCCTCCCGTTATTCTTCCCATTTGGAATGAAGCACGTGATGGCAGAAGTTAGGACGCTGGTAGCCCGGCAGGAGCAATTCGCATATATCGGCGTTAATCGTGCCGTACGTCGTCTCCGGTTTATGCTTGAAGCCTTCCAAGAAGGCGTTCAGGATGTTTTGTTTAAACTGGTTGCGCGGGAACGCTTCGACGATTTGCCGGCGAACGTCGTCCGGGATGAGCTCGAAATTCTTCCCGACGACGTCGTAACCGACGCCGAAATTCATGAGCGCCGCTTCGGCTTCTTTATACTCGACGATACCGATCGACGTGTGCAGGGCCACGGCATCCCACACCAGCCGGACCGATTCTTCCGGAACGCCGCGGCTTCGCAGGAAATCGCGCGCGGCATTCGCGCCGTCGACTTCGAAACGCTTGTCCGGGCTGCGGAACGCGGGCGTCAGGCCCAAATCGTGGAAGAGGGAACTGATATATAGCAATTCCGGGTCGTACTTCGTCTGCTGCAGATTGCCTTGGAGCGACGCGAACAGAAATACCCGGTTCGAATGGTTCCACAGCAGATCGTCGCCGTGCTCGCGCAAGAGTTCGGCCGCTTCGACGGCCAGCTTGCTGTCGGGAATTTTAATGTCTGCGATTGACGTTGTCATGGTTCATAACCTCCTAAGATGTCGTTAAACCCATACTAGGCGTTCCGCGATCGGCGATCAATGGGGGCCTTTCTATGAGGATGATCGACGGCATGCATGATCCCCTGTTTCCTCCAGCGTCCCCTTTATCCGGAGCGGCTATGCTTGAGTCGCCTCGCGCCGGTCTCCCTCCGATATGGAAGTTAATCGCGGTTGACAATCAAGCTGCCGTCCCTTAGATTGATGATTGTAACTCATTCAGTTACAATCTATTTCGCTATTCGCTTTCCGCGCTCTTTACGCGTAAAAGCAACCTGCAACTATGGTAAGATAAACGGGAGACCGTACGATTTAGTGAACGAAAGGAATTTCAATGAGCGACAAAATCATGGTTATCGAAGACGAGAAAAAAATCGCGGAAGCCATCGCCTATGCGCTGCAACGGGAAGGCTATCTCGTCGAAGTCGTCCATCGCGGAGACGCGGCCCTCGACAGATTGCCGCTCTTCAAGCCCGACGCGTTGATCCTCGACGTCATGCTTCCCGGCACGGACGGCTATGAGATTCTGAAGAAGCTGCGGGACAAGGGCCGGCGCATGGGCGTCATAATGCTGACGGCCAAGGAAGACATCGTCCACAAAGTCTTGGGGCTGGAGCTGGGCGCGGACGATTACATGACCAAGCCCTTCGACATGCGGGAGCTGCTCGCGCGGCTGAAATCCCTGCTCAGGCGGATGCAAGCCGCGGAGGAAAAACAAGAAGCGACCGAGCTCTCGCTGGGCAGCGTCGTGCTTCAGCTCAACAAGCGGACGGCCTTCGCCGGCACGAGGATGCTGGACCTGACGCCCAAAGAGTACGATCTGCTGACGCTGCTGCTAGCCAGCCCGGATCAAGTATTCACGAGGGAACAGCTGCTCGATCGGGTTTGGGGCTTGGAGTACATCGGCGGCACGAGAACCGTCGACATTCACGTCCAGCGGCTGCGGAAGAAGCTCGGGGAAGCATCCGGCAAAATGATTCAAACCGTTCACGGCGTCGGCTACAAAACCTTGGGAGGCTACCGTGAGAATTAGCATCAAGCTGAAGTTCAGCGTCTTTCTGGCCTTCCTGCTGCTGCTTACGGTCTTCATCCTTAGTCTGCTCGTGCTGGAAGGCATCAAGAAGAATCAGCGGGATCAGCTGGAACGCTACTTCTCGCAACAGGCCGCAACCGCGAACGTCTATTTTTTTCAAACGCTGATGGGGGAGTCCAACAAGGTTCCGCAAACGTATCTAGCCGCCAAAGGCCGGGATTTCGCCAAGCAGCTGGAACTGATTACGGGGCAAACGGTCGCGCTCTACGATTCGAAGGGCGCCGTTCTCAGTTCGAATCCGGCGCTCGCGGCGTCGGACGGCATCCGGCAGACGCTTGACCTCGCGCTCCGCGACAAAACCGCCTATCTGATCGAGAACGACTCGTTCTATTACTTTGCCCCGCTGCGAATCGGCAGCGGGCAGGTCGGCGTCATTCGGTTCTATGATTCCTTGGCCGGCAACCTGGCGTTCTACAACCAGATCAAGCAGCTGTTCGTCTACATCGGCGCAAGCGTATTTATCCTCAGCTTTATCCTCGCTTATTTCTACTTCAATTCGTTCGCGAGCGGCATTATCAAGCTGAACGGGATGGTGGATCAGATTCGGGCCGGCAACCTGGCTCCCGCCGTGCTCCGGCGCAAGGACGAAATCGGAGCGCTCAGCCAAGGGATTCGCATGATGAGCCGGCAAATCATGAAGACGATGCAGGATAAGGACCAGGAGCGGGAGAAGCTGGCCTTGGCGGTTCGCAAATTATCGCAGCTCGATCAGCAGCAGAAGCAGTTCATCGGCAACGTTACCCATGAATTCAAGACGCCCCTCACCTCCATTAAATCCTATCTCGATCTGCTGGATATGTACCCCGATGACGAGAAGCTGCTGGAGACGGCCAAAACCAACATCCTCGGCGATACGCAGCGGCTGTACGAGATGGTCGAGAAGGTCCTGCAGCTCTCCGCCTTGGAGCGGTACGAATTCGAATTCCATAAGGAGAAGCTGGACGTACGGCAAGAGATGCGGAAGGTGCTGGACAGCCTGCAGGGCAAAATGGAAAAGTTCGGCATTACGGCGGAGACCGAGCTGGCGGAGGCTTACGTCGATGCCGACAAGGAACTCCTCTCCATCGTGCTGGTGAATCTGCTCGACAACGCCGTCAAGTACAACAAACCCCGGGGCCGCATTTTCGTGAAGACGGCCTTGGCCGATGAGCGGGTCGTCATCGAAATCGCCGATACGGGCATTGGGATACCGAATGAAGTCGCGCACAAAATATTCGAGCCGTTCTACACCGTCGACCGGAACCGGTCGCGCGAAATCGGCGGTACCGGTCTCGGCCTTTCGCTGGCCAAGAAATACGCGGAATCGCAAGGCGGCTCCATCGCGCTCGTCCGCACCGATTCGGAAGGCACCTTGTTCCGCCTCGTTTTCCCTGCCTATGGAACCTCGGTTTCGTAAGGCGCGCGCGAAAAGCCGGCCCGTCCGCCGCCTGCGAGGGCAACGGACGGGCCGGCTTCATGCTGCCGCGGTTAACGCCGCAAGGAATAATCGATGTCGACGATGCCGCTCCGGTACGGCTTCCCGTTCCATTCCGCATAGACGAGCCGCTCGCCGGAAGGACTCCAAGCGCTGGTGACCGGTTCGACGTCGACGGCGATCCGGGTGGACTTGTCGGCCAGCATATCGTACAGATAGAGACCTTTGACGGCCGCGCCGCTCGCGTCGGCTTTCAGACCGTAGGCGATGACGCGTTGATCCGGCGACCACGAGATGCCGCTCAGCTCCGTCCCCTCGGCGATCGTCCGCTCGACTTTCCCGCTCTTGTCGCAGAGCTTGAGGGTCGTTTGGGAGCCGTTGACTTGCAGCACCAGCAGCTGGCGGCCGTCCGGCGAAGGCAGGACGTTCGTCACGTTGTCGAGGTTCAGGCTCGACGTCTCCTTGGTCGCGAGGTTCAGCGCCTTGAGCGACGCATCGGATTGCGTGTTGTAATAGAGCGTGTCTCCGATCTTCTCCACGATATACAAGCCCGTCTCATCCAGCTGGCCGACCGCCGTGATCCGGCCGTCCAAGGTCGCGAGATACGCGCCTCCGCTGTATGCCGTCCCTACGATCGTAGCGGAGTCGGCCCATTTGGCGCTGGCGGCTCCTCCGATCGGCTCTCCGGTCAACCGGAACGCGTCCTTGGTCTCCATATTCATGACCGCATAGACGGGATCGCCGAGCGAATATTCGGCATAGATCAAGTGCTTCTTGTCGGGCGACAGAACGGCCCCGCCCAAGTGCGTATTCTTCTGCTGCTTCAGCAGCGTGTATTTGCGCGTATCGAGGTCATACAGATATAGACTTCGGGGATACGAATCCGCGAGCTCCGCCAGGGACATCTTCCCCAAGGCTTCGTTTTCCTTCGAGACAATAATCGTATGCTCATCCACCCAATCCATGATTTCCGCCTGATCCAAGCGGACGATATTTTCGACGGACACGCCGGGCTCTCCCGCCTGGCTGCCGGCATCGTCGACGACGGTTATTTTCGGTTCGTTCCCTCCTCCCGCGCAAGCCGTGAACAGGCAGGCGGCGGACAGCACCGGGATCAGTTTCATTGCGGTCATCATTCGAAGCATGTCATTCTCTCCTTTTTATCTGTGATTCCCATTTTCGCGTCCATCGTTTCTTGCACCCGCGATCGATCACATGAACACTGTATCAAATCCTTGTTCCAAAAAAAGAAACGATTGTTTCGAAGTTGTAAATAAACGTGTCGGGATTGTTGCGCGGCGGCCCAAGCACAACAATAGCCGGTCACGAATGACCGGCTGCTTTCGGCGATTGCCGTGACATGATGATCTCCTCTCTGCTCCGAATCCGATCGCGTTCTCTTCCGATCACCTAATCGAGAATCTGTCAATTCCGCCATGAAAAAGGGCCGCAACGGGTCGCTTGCGCGCGCCTGTCGCAGCCCTCGGCCCGTACGCCGGCCGCAGCGGATCCGATCGTGCGATCAATTGGCTTCCTCGTCGATTCGAACCAATTGATCCATTAAGGTCTTCAAACTTTCGGCGACCGTAGCATGAGCCGTATCGATCACAATGCGTTCCCGATCCCAAACTTCGTAGCGTCGTTCACTGACCTGCTCCCACGTTGGCAGCGCAAAACCGGGAATATCGGTTTCGCGAGACTCGACTCGATGCCGATGTACGGACGCGTCGGAGCAGATCACTTCGATCTCCGCATACGGCAGATCAAGCGACTCTGCCACGTTACGCCAAGCCTGGCGGGTCAATGGGATCGGATTGACCGTGTCGGCAACCACGTCGAGCCCGAGACGCAGATTTTGCAGCGCAACCGCATAACATACGTTGTAGCCCTCGGGTCCATCGACGCTTATGCCGGTCTCCCGCAAGGCATGCTCCACGACATCGACCCGAAGATAGACTGCCCCAAGCGCTCTGGCAAGCGCCGAAGATAACGTGGACTTCCCGGTGCCCGGCAGCCCGCTGAATATATGGAGCATGAACCTCGACTCCTTTTCTTTACCCTTCGATTCTTGCGTTCGCCTTGCCGTTTTTTCTTCAAGGCTTGATCCATTCATACCGAATATCTTCCAGCTGCTCTTCGTTCTCGCGTCCTCTTCCCACGATCCGAAATCCGTTCCGTTCATAAAATCGTTGGGCCTTCCGATTGACTTCGAACGTGTATAAATAGAGCCGTTCGTCCGCTTGCTGCTTGGCCAGGTCGAGAAGCGTCTTCCCGATCCCTTTCCCCTGATGCTCCGGATGAACGTAGAGCTGATTCACCCAATTCGGATTGCAGGCAAGGATGCCTGCCACCTGCTCACCGGACGATTCCATGGCAAGCAGCACTTTATTCGTCGCGACGAGGATATGATTCAGAAAGTAAACATGGTCGTCAAAGGAATGGATCGCTTCCTGCCCGATTGCCTGCTGCTTGCTCGCTCGCCACATCGCAACCGTCGGCATCGCGTAAGACGGATCATAGTCAATGATGCGGATTCCCAATCGAAATGAACTCCTTCGGTTTTGGCTTGGTTACGATTCATTATAGCAACGACATCAGTATGCGTTCACGCCCCGACATAATATTGCGCCTGCGCATTCCAGAGCTCGGCGTATTTGCCGCTCCGGTCGGCGATGAGCTCGTCATGGGAGCCGCGTTGAATAAGCCGGCCCTCGTGAAACACGGCGATGTCGTGGCAGAACCGGCAGGACGAGAGCCGGTGCGAGACGAAGATAGCCGATTTGCCGCCGATGAGCTCATTGAAGCGCGAATAAATTTCGAACTCCGCGATCGGATCCAGCGCCGCCGTCGGTTCGTCCAGGATGACGAACGGCGCGTTCTTGTACAATGCTCTCGCGAGCGCGATCTTCTGCGCCTCGCCTCCCGAAATCTCCACGCCCTCGTCGGAATAATCCTTATGCAAGTAAGTATGCAGCCCTTGAGGCAGCTTCTTCAGCTTGTCGCCAAGCCCCGCCATGATAAGCGACGCTTCCGCCGCTGCGGCGTCGTAGCGCTCGGAGGCGGCAACGTTGTGGCCGAGCGAGAAGGCGTACAGCTTAAAGTCTTGAAACACGACGCTGAACGCGCCCATATACGCCGCATAGTCGTAGTCCCGAATATCCACGCCGTTTAACGTGATTACGCCCTCCGTCGGTTCATAGAGCCGGCACAGGAGCTTGATCATCGTCGTCTTGCCGCTGCCGTTCAGCCCCACGACGGCCAGCCGTTCGCCGATCGTCAGCGTCATGCTGAGGCGCTTGATGGCGTAGTCGTCGGATCCGGGGTACTTGAACGACACGTCGCGAAACTCGAATTCCAGTCCTTCTTGCGGAATCGGCCGGCTGCCTTTGCTCTGCTGCAGGTGGTCCGGCAGGTCGAGGTAATCGAACGCGAGGCTGAGATACGGGTTGTTCGTCATATAATTGCCGAGCACCGAGACCAGTTTGGCCAGCGCGCCGACGGCGCCCGTCACCGCGCCGATATATTGCACCACGCTGCCCAAGGGGTACATGCCGTAGAGCGCGCGCAGCCCGATGAAGAGATAGACGCAGCCGCCCAGCACGGCATTCATCGCCGCCGCCAAGGCGTTGTTCTTGCCGAACAAGTCGAAGATCCGGTACCAGAACTCCGCGCCGACCGATTGATTGTAGTGATCCTCGATCGCCTGCGCCTGCTTATAGAGGCGAATGTCCTTGGCGGCGTTTTTGGATTGCATGTATTCGTTGAAGAAATGCACGTACGTATTCGACTTCGGATTTTCCTCGAACACCTTCTTTTGAATCCGCTTCTCCCGCTTCTTCAGCGCATAGGTGAAAGGAAGGTTGAACAGGATCAAAAGAATCAGCAACCCGGTGGCGAGCGGAGAGGTGATAAACGCGTGCTCGAAGGAAGACGCGGCGGTAAACATCCCGAAACACAGAAGGATCGATCCCGCCAGCTCGAACAGGGCTTGCAGCAGCTCCGGCAGACTGTAGTGCAGGCGCAGGATCCCGAGGCCGTTGCCGTTCGTCTTGGCTTCGATATCCGCCAACCGTTCGTTATTCCTTGTATCCTCCACTTGATCGTAATTCAGCTCCATATAGCGCTTGCCCAGGAAAAAGTAGAACCGCGTCCACAACGTGCTGTTCAAGGTCGTGATCCGGCGCGTCGCCGCGGCCTGGATCGCCGAACCGGCAAATGCCAATCCGACGGCAAGCGCGGCATACAGCGCGATGCGCCCGGCGTCGCGCTCGCCGGCCAGCTCGTTGATGATCCGGGCGGACAAGTAGAGCACCGTCAACGGCTGAACCGCTTTGATGAAAGACGAGACGATGGTCAGCGGGATGTAGGCGGGCGTCAAGCGATGAACAATGCCGTAGCCGCGGCGCAGATTATGCCAGATGGAACGCTTCTTCATGGTCGGCAACCTCCCCGTCCTTATAATAGTGAGCCTGCACGCGGAACATCTCGGCATACTTCCCGCCGGCGCGCATCAGCTCGTCGTGCGTGCCGCACTCGGCGATGCGGCCGCCGTCCATGAGCAGAATCCGGTCGCAGAATCGCGTGCTGGCCAGCCGGTGGGAAATATAAATCGAGGTGCGGCCCGCGGTCAGCTCGGCGTAGCGCTGGTAGATCTCGCTCTCGGCGATAGGGTCGAGCGCGGCCGTGGGTTCGTCCAAGATGATGACCGGCGCGTCTTTATACAGCGCGCGCGCCAGCGCCAGCTTCTGCTTCTCGCCGCCGGAGAGCTCGATGGCGTCGGCGTGGACCCGGCGTACGAGCAGCGTCGATGCCCCCTTCTCCAGCCCGCTTACCTTCTCCATCAATCCGGCCATGACCAGGCTTTTCGCTACGTTCGCGTCATCCGTCCGATCCGGGGGCTGCTGCGAGACGTTGCCGGCGATATCGCAGCAGAAGAGATGAATATCCTGGAACACCGTCGAGAAGAGCGAAAAATACTCGTCCCGGTTGTAGCGCGTCACGTCGACGCCGCCGAGCGCGATCTCGCCGCGCGTGGGCCGATATAGTCCGCATAAGAGCTTGATCAACGTCGTCTTCCCCGCTCCGTTCGCCCCGACGATGGCGATGCGCTCGCCCGGCTCGATCGCCAGATCGATGCCGCTAAGCGTCGGTTTCCCGGCATCCGGATAGGTGTAGCCGACGTTGCGCAGCGTAATCGCGGGAGGCAGCCGATCGCCGGACGGCAGCGCGTGGCCGGCACCGGTATTGGAAAGATCCGGGACATCCAGGTAGTCGCGGATGTCCGACATCTCGCTTAACGCGCGCATCAGGTCGCTGGAGCTCGTCAAGATCCCCGACAACCAGCCCGCGAACGCGCCGATGGCGGCAAAGACGAGCACGAAATTGCCCAGGGTCATCTCGCCGTGCATCACCAAATAGATCAGAAACGCATACGCGGCACCGTCGCGGAGCAAGCTGAGCGCCGCATCCGCGAGCTGAGCCTTCATATCGCCCGTCGCGACCTTCCGCTCTTGTTCGGTGCAGGTGCCGAGCGCGTTTTGAAAGAGACCGCGGATTAAGCGGCTTAGGTCGTAGAGCCGCACGTCTTTGCCGCCGGACGGCTCCTTCGAGGCCTGCTGGAGATACCGGAGCCGCCCTTGCAGCTTGGACCGCTCTTCCCGCGTGTTCCGCTCGATCTTGCGGGCGCGGGCGAGCGCAAGCCAGTTGATGCCGGCCGAAACGGCGAGCAGGAGCAGGATCAGGGGATGTACCGAACCGATCACCGTTCCGTAGGCCAGCAAACCGAGCACGTTCATCAAGAGCTGCGACAGGTTCCGCGGTATGTTGGAGGCAGGCGAGTGATTGCTTTGCATGGCGCGCCACGCCTTCTCGCCCAGCTTCGCGTAGCCCGGGCTTTCCAGCACCTCGTAGTCCATATGCAGATGCTTATGCATGATGGTTTGAAGGTGCTTCAAGATGCTGATCGTCCCGACGGATTCATGGGTGATGAGGTCGGCGTAGCTTTTCGCGCCGCTCAGCGCGGCCAGCAGAAGCGCCAGGCCGCCGACCGACAGAATAAACTCGCTTGGCGCGACGCCTTCCGTCAGGTTGTCGATGACGATTTTGGGCATCAGGATGCTGACGAAGGGAAACCCGACCCCGACAAGCGCCGAGACCGCGCAGCACATCAGCGTCAGCGGTCTTGCCCGCCAGTGCAGCCGCATGGAATACAGAATGTTCGACCAAGCGGAGTACGTCCTCTTAATTGGTGTGGTCACGCTAAAACCTCCTTCTAAAATTTAGGAGAAACGCAATGTCGAGATTCAGCATAGCACACGCGGCCAATGCCAACCTATCAAGCGCTGGTTGAGCGCGGATATTCAACCGGCGGTAGAATGAGGAAAGGCCGCGGGAGCGCCCGCGGCAGCCAAGGTCCGTTCGCCTAGCTCCACGCAAAACACCCCGAATCGTCCGCGGTCATCCGACGGTAATTCGGGGTGCAGGTTTATTTAACGTCTTGAAGAGGTTTGGCGCAGGCAAGACCAAAGAACGAATGCTGCGGAGATGGCCGATGACGCTTGGGTTGGCGCGTCGCCGCGCGTTCGTTATTCGAAATAGGACGTATCGACGATCCTTGCGTAAATATACGGATTTAAATTATGGCTCTGGACATGGATCTTGATTTTATCGAGACCCGCCACGTCAAACGCAAGCCGCTTGACCGCGTCCTTCGGACTCACGGATTGCGTCTCGAGGACGGTAGAGGCCGTATTGCCCGCCGCTTCCCCCGCATTGTAGAGCGAAAACTCCACGTCGTATTCGCCCGGGTCGACGACGGCGGCATCCAAATAGAGCTTCTTGTATTGCCGGTCGATCGTAAACGTAATATCGCCGTATTGATCGATCTTCAAGACTTGCTTGTACTGTTTATCCTTCACCTTCGTCTCCGCGGGGTCTTTGGACAGCACCGCATAGACGTTGTCGATTTCCATCGGCATGGCGAAGATCGGCGTCTTCTCGCCCGGTACCGCCCCGATGTACACTTTTTGGCTGGCGGCGTCGTACTTGATCGGGATTTTCAGCGCTTCGGACAGCGCGCGGACCGGCAAGTAATTCGCTCCGTTATACACGATCGCGGACATCGGCTTTCCCTTGTCGTCCTTCGGCTGCCAGAGCTCGCCGTTTAAGACGAAGGTCGCGCTCCGATTGAAAAAGGCCTTGATCGGTTCCAAATTCGTTGCGGCATAAGCGGATCCCACGGAGCTGGTAAGGGCAGTTGCAAGAAACATCAGCGCTAACTTCTTTTTCATAAACTCCCTCTTCATCCTTTCTTATAGAAACGATTGGTCATGTCGGGAAGAGTATAGCGCAGCCAAGCTTCTTTTTCATACGTCTTTCGATCCATATCATGTTAATAAATCGTTGAAATGATTAAAGTTCCTAGACAAGCCTCTCACGTGCTTCGACAATCGAGGGTAGTGCACAAGCGGACAAGCGAACAAGCGGACAAGAAAAAAACCGGCGGATTCTGCCGGTTTTCTACTTCGCGTCGTATGCTTGCCGCTGTTCCGCCGACGGCTGAGGCTCTGCCGCTTACTCCGCCGCCGGCAGCGGCTCTGCCGCGAGCGGTTGCTTCAACGCCGCCAGCGACGATTCGATCTCCGCCGTAAGCGTCGGATCGAGATACTGCGGCGCGGACCGCTTGGCGGGCGCGCTGAAGCGATTCATGGCCTCCAGCTCCGCCTCGATCAGCAGCACCCGCTCCTCCGCGCGGGCGAATCCTCTGACGATGCCGTCCGTCCGAAACGCGACGGCGCGCTGGTTCAGCTCCTTCAGGGAGCTGGCCACGTTCACGCGGGATTCGAGCAGCAGCCGGCGGTGCTGGTACTCCTCCGATTGCGCCTGCAGCTGAGCGATGCGCTCCTCCAGCACCTTCGTTTGTTCCTGAATCGCGCCGTACTGCTCGCGGTAGACGGCCAGCTTCCTCTCCTCCAGCAGCTTCTCCTGCAGCGCCAGCTTCGCGATCTGATCCTCGCCCCGGCTCACCGCGAGCCGCGCTTGGCGCTCCCGCTTCTCGGCCGCCGTCTCGGCATTCGCGATCAGCGCCGCTTGCCGCTTCTCGATGAACAGCTGGCGCGCCAGCGCCCGCTGCCCTTTTTCCAGCTCGACGCCGAATTCCCGCATGTATTGATTCACCATATGAAGCGGCTTCTCGCACTTGTCGATCAGCTCGTTGGTTTCGGCGAGAAACACATCCTTGACGCGCTTGAAGATCCCCATCCTACTTCGACTCCTTCGTTTGGTTTTGCTGCAATTCCCATTGGTCCAGGAAGTCCGAGGCCGACGGAATGCCGGCAAGCCCGTTCGCCCCGTCCGCGACGCTCGCTCGTTTGCCCCGGCTGCTCATCCAGAACAAGAGCGCGCCGGCGAGCAACAGCGCGCCGCCCACCGCTAGGCCGGGACCGATGCCATGCTCATGACCCAGCTCGATATGCGTGCCGCCCTCCCGAATCATCGGCGCGATCGGCGGTACCGGAATGGCTGCGCCAACACCCGGCGGCGCCGGCACAGCCGCGCCTTCGCCGCCCCTTATTTCTACCTTCACGTCGCCTGCAGGCCGGCCGGGCAGCTCCTGACTCACCCTCACGACCTTCGTTACGTCACTCTCGCGCTCGTGCGCCACCGTGCCGAAGCCGGCTCCGACGGCTACGACGATGACGGCTGCGAGCAGCGCTTTTTTTACCCAGGGTCTCATGCGGCTCATGCTGGAATCATCCTTTCCTTAATGGGATTCTTGTCTCTACAGGACTCACTATAGGGAACGTTGGTAAAAGTACGGTAAAGGGCCAATGATTTTCGGCGAGCTTCGACTTCCGGAGCGCAAGGCCGGCATGCCGCTTCGCCCGCTACACGGGAAATTCCACCGAAAACGTGCTTCCTTTCCCGGGCGCGCTCTCGAGCACGACCGAACCCCGGTGGGCGACCACGATCTGTTTGGCAATCGCGAGTCCAAGCCCGGCGCTGCCTTCTTCGCGCGAACGATGCTTCTCGACCCGGTAGAACCGGTCGAAGATGCGCGGCTGGTCCGTCTCGGCGATGCCGATGCCGCTGTCCCGGACGATGATTCGCCACTGCCTCGGGTTGGGGTCGAGCCCGACGTCGACCTTGCCTCCCTCGGGCGTGTATTTGATCGCATTATCCAGCAGGATATAGACCAGCTGCTTCAGCCGCTCCGAATCGCCCTTCACGGTCAGCGCGTCCGGGAACATCGTCCGCAGCGCGATCCCCTTCTTCTGCGCCACGCTTTCGAAGGCAAGCACCCACTGTCGCAGCTTCGGCACCATGTCGAACGCGGCCATCTCGAACTCGACCGAGCCGGCGTCGGACCGGGCCAGCATCAGGAGATCCCGCAGCATGCGGCTCATCCGGCCGATCTCTTCCTTCATATCCGATACGACTTCCTTCGAATACGGCGTGATGGTCTCCGCGTTCTCCAGCTCGATCACATCGAGGGACGTGTTCATGATGCTGAGCGGCGTTCTCAGCTCATGCGAGGCATCCGCCAGAAATTGCTGCTGGTGCTTGAACGTTCGCTGAATCGGAATCATCGCTTTTTGGGACATCGCAGCGCTCAGCTTGACGGCCGCAATGATGAACACAATCAGAATCAGGATGAACACGAGGAGCAGATTCCGGAGGATATCCCAGTAAAACGTGACGTCCTTCGCCGCGTAGATCGTCGCCGGCCCGGTCGTCGTCATGATCGGATGCGCGCCTACGAAGAGCAGCCGGTCGTCCGTTCGGACCGTCATGGTCCCGACGCGCTGCGCCTCTTCGGGCTGCCAGCGCAGCCGGAACGCATCCCCGTCCGGCTGCCACTTCGCCATCCGCGCCCGATTGCGTTCGCCAAGCTGCGGGACGGCATCGCTCCCCGCGAGCACGTGTCCGCGCTGATCCAGCACATAATAGAAGTACAATTCATCGCTGCGGCCGAACGCCAAATCGGGCACGACAACGCGGCCGTCCTCGGTCGCGTACAGGGTCGAACGGAGCGAATCGCTCTGCTCCCGGTAGGCCATGAAGAGGAAGAACAACGATACGATGATCGCGAACAGCGCCAAAAACAGCACGATGAGCCAGGTGTAGGTCACCGTGAGCTTCCGCTGCGTGTATTGGAACAGGTCGCGTTTCTTTCCCTTTTTAAGCGTCCATTTCAAACCGGTAGCCGACCCCCCTGATGCTGTGAATGAACGGTTCCCCCGCGGAATCGTCCAGCTTGTCCCGAAGCATCTTCACGGTGATGTCCACGTTCTTGTAGGAGACCTCGCTGCCGATCCCCCAGACGCGATCGAGAATCGCCTCTCGCGTCAGCACGTTGCCGGTATTCTGCAGGAAGAAATCGAGCAGCTGGTATTCCCTCGGGCTCAGCGGAATCTCCGCGCCGTCCCGCGATAGCCGGCGCGAGGCGCGATCGAGCGCGAACCGCCCGAACGTCACGCTGTCCGACTGCCTGGGGGCAAAGTTCCGCCGGGTCAGCACGCGAAGACGGGCGAGCAGCTCGTCCATCTCGAAGGGCTTGGTCAGGTAGTCGTCGGCACCCGCGTCGAGCCCGAAGATTTTATCCTGCAGCGCATCCTTCGCCGTCAAGAGCACGATCGCTTGCCCGTAATTGCAGCCGCGCAGCCGCTTGCAGACCTCGACCCCGTCCATGAGCGGCATCATCCAATCCAGGATGAGCACGTCGTACGCCGACCCTCGGGCATAATCGAGCGCATCCTCGCCGTTCTCCACCCAATCGACGTGGTAGCCGCCCTTCTTCTCCAGCATGTATTTGACGAGTTTGCCGAGCTTCTTATCGTCTTCCGCCAATAAAATATTCACGCGTACGCTCACCTTCGCTACCTTCGAATAATAGTTTATGATACCAAACAAACGGTAAAAGGTCGGTAAAAACCGCGAAAAAAACAGCGGCAGCCGAAGACCGGAAATCAAGTCTCGGACTGCCGCCGGCATCCAGCGCTATAGTCGAATAATCTGCTAGCGGACATACGCGGGCGGCAAAACGGCAGAGACGGAAGAAACGGCAGAGACGCGGTCTATCTTAATCCCGCCTCCGCCAGTTTCTCGTCCAGCACCGCCTTTTGGCGCAAATGGTGCCTGCCGTGCATGCCGACCATCGTCAGCCACTCGCGGGCGTTGAGCCAGCCAAACCAGCCATGGCGCACCTTGCAGGCCGGATTCGTCTCCTCGGCGCGACCCGCCCAATAAGCCACCCTCTCGAGTACGTGTTCCAGCCCCGCTCTGATCTCGTCCTTGCTCTCGGGATTGCGCGTCGCGTTGGGCGGTTCCTCGAGCTTCACCCGAATATTGGGCCATGCTTGCTCCGCGAGCGCCTTCGCGCCGTCCGCCGTCTTGCCTTCGGACGATTCATGCGCCGCCTTGGCGCAGGTTTCCATATGGTCCATGTACTCTTTCGCCACTTCGATCACGTGGATATGCATTTGCCCGAGCGACCATACGTCTTCGTCGCACTTGTATCGCAATTGCTCGATCGAATAGCCGTCCAGATTCCGCAAGTATTGCGCGATAACAGCCGATGCGTCGTTCATGAATTGGATCCCCTCCCCGCTGATTTCGATTTCTTCATTGTCCGGCCTCCCATGGCGCCGCGCAGCCCGCTCAATAAATCTTCTTCCACAGCGCGATCGCTTCCTCCAAGGTGAGGCCGAAGGTTTTGTAGTAGGCCGCGTCGCTTTCCATTTGCTTCAGGATCATTTCATCGCGGATGCCCCGCATCTTCTCGGGCGAAAACTCGGCGACGAAGCAGCCCTTGCCGGTGACGGTGTGGATCAAGCCGCATCGCTCCAGCTCCTCCCACGCTTTCTTGACGGTGATGACGCTCACGCGAAGCTCCAAGGCGGCCTGCCGGATCGGCGGCAGGACATAGCCGCTCGGAAGCTCGCCTCGCAATATCTGCGCGCTGATCTGTTCGAATAACTGTTGGTAAATCGGTTTTTCCGACGCGTTCGAGATCGAGACGTTCATAGAAGTTCCACGTTGAGGAAGCGTTTCGCCGCAACGCGGTAGGCAATCAGAGTGAAAATCGCAAAGATGGCGATGCCGGCGATCAGGATAAGGGCGTGAACCGCGAGATGATCCGCGACGGACACGTTGAAGACGTCGAACAGCGTTGGTATCTGAATGCCCAGCCATTGCGCGATGCCGGCGAATATCATCGCGGCCGCGACGGCCATGCCGAGCGCCCCGCCGTATTTGTACGCCGTCTTGTAGTACATGGGGAGGAAGACGAGGTTGAAGATCGCCATAATCACCATGCAGAGTCCCCAGAAACCCATGGTCGGGGCGAAGAAATAGTACGTGATGTTCATGCTCGAGTAGACCAGATCATGGATCAGACCGAAGATGACCGCGAATCCGACGTGCAGCATCTCCAGGATGATGATCACGAAGACCCTTGCTTTCACCATATCTGGCTTGGTTACGGGCATCATCGTCGTGAACAGCAAGTCGTTTTGCGCCCTGAAGTTGCCGAATATGCCCGGGACCGATATCCAGAAAAAATACATCGGCACGATAAAATAGATCCAGCTCGGAATGAGCATTAACATCCCTAATAAAAACGGCATGACGAAAAAGATCGGCTGGATGCCTATTTTCAAATCCTTTATCACCAAGTTATACATAAGCTTGCTCCTTCTTCGCGAAATAGATCATGATTTCCTCGAGACTCGGCGTGGCTGCTTGGATGCCGGGATGGGGAACGAAGTCCGCCGAGCGGATTAATCCCGTAAAGCCGAACGAATTGATTTTGTAGGCAATCATCCGTTCCTTCACCAGGTTCAGCCGGCTTTCGTCGCCGCTCAGCAAGCGGTAGGTCTCCTTGAACGCTTCTTTGTCGGCGCTGTGCATGATCTGACCGTCCGCGATAAAGGTGATGAAGTCCGCGCATTTCTCCAGGTCGGAGGTAATATGGGTCGAGAAAAGAATGCTGATCTCCCCGCCGGCGACAAGCTCCTGAAATAGATCCAGCAAATCGTCTCTCGCCACCGGGTCGAGCCCGCTCGTCGGTTCGTCGAGGATCAGCAGCTTGGCGCCGTGGGACAAGGCGAGCGCGAGACTGTACTTGACCTTCATCCCCGTCGACAATTCGGCGACCTTCTTGTTCTCATTCAATTTGAATCGCCGCAGATAGCCGGAATAGGCGGCTTCGTCCCAATGCTGATAGAACCGCTTGATCGTATCGGTCAAGGTTTTGATTTTGCTGCGGGCATAAAATTCGATGCCGCCGAACGCGCAGCCGATCTCTTGTTTCAACTCGAGTTCGCGTTCGGCCATGTTCTTGCCCAGAATGCGGACCTCTCCGCCATCCGCGCGGATCATGTTCATCATCAATTTGATCGTGGTCGTTTTCCCCGCGCCGTTGGCGCCGATAAAGCCCATAATATACCCTTGCTCCAGCTGAAAAGAGACGTCCCTTAATTGAAATTGCGGATAGTGCTTCGTTAAGTTCCGAATGTCCAAGGCCAGCATATCACGTGCCTCCTCACATAATTGTGCATATCGTATATTCACAATATAACGCGCGAGAAAAAGGAAGTCAATGACATTTATGCTTAAGAAGCGCGATTTTCTTCAGTTCCCCATGTTGGCAGACCTAACAAAACCGGCAGATCTCTGCCGGTCCGATGGCCATTTGCTATGAGTCGCAATCGCACTTAGTTGGCTGTCGCCAACAAAGTTGCGCCGCCGCTTCGGGTACGGATGCTTCCGCATAACCGGCTTACGGCGCGCTCGTTAATCCTTATTACCGGGGTCATAAAGCTTCTTCAACGTTACTCTGGCGGATTCGCCCTCGCACTCCGGCCATGTATGCAATTTCCTGAAATCCGTGTTGTCCGTGATTTGATCGATGCTTCCGATCAACCGGCGGGCGGCCAGCCGTTGAATGGCCGGATCCGCGATTCGAGCGGCGATCAGGCTCGCGATTCGTTCGCCGTGCATGACGTTGAAGGGGCGATCGTAAAAGGGCGATGCCTCCTCGGGAACCGTCTCGGTAATTCCGAGCGCGTTATGCATCCGGGCCGCATGCGCGCAGGCTTGATTGAACGCCTGTTCGCGCGCTCGCCATGTCGCGGCCGTCTGGGCGGTCCACAGGCAGGGCGAGATGCGATCGGCGCACTTCAGCCGTTTGAATGCGGTTCCCAGCCACTTGGGATAGGGCGCATATTGACGCTCCATGAGGAAGCAGAGGTGGATGAGATCGCGGACGAGTCGCGAAGCGATGATCGCGGAGCCGAGCTCGTCGCCGATGCAGCCCGCGCGCGGCATGAGATGCTCTTCCTGGCCGATTCGCTGCCAGGCGGAGGCGAGGAGATACAGCCACACCTCGCGCGGATAGTACGCGAACTGCTTGCGCAAGGCGGAGAGCCGGCCATGATCGTCCCGGAACACGTCCCCCCGGGTGATTTCGAGCAGGGCCTGCGAAGGAAACGTCAGCCAGTCGAGGGGTTCGATGTCTCCCTTCATCCCCAGGCCATGCTCGATGAACCGCGGCACCGTCGTAATCACGGTCTTCCGAACGTCAACGGGATACCCATAGAATCTTTCGGGCGCCCGTTCGCGCAGCGAAGCCCGGATCGATTCCGCATGCCCGAAATCGCCTTGGTCCAGAAACAGATAGACCCGGGGAACCCAATCGTGATCCGCGGACATCTCCGTATCGTAGCCCAACACTTCGCTGCCCGGTCCGAGCAGCGCCGACGAATACGGCACGCCTGCATATGCGTCCTTCATGACCGGTTCCACGACGTCGAGATGAAATCGACGACATAACGCGATGCCCTTCATAAAAGCCATGCCTGTTCCTCCATCCTCTTCTTCTCCATTTCTATCTCCATCTCTATCTCCATCTCTATCTGTATCTCCATCGCTATCTGTATCTCCATCTCTGTCTCCGACTCCATCTCCATCTGTATCTCCATCTCTGTCTCCATCTGTATCTCCATTTGTATCTCCGTCTCCATCACCGACTTCATCCACGCGCGTTCGTATTGGCTCCTGCCATGATTGGACGCTAGCGGGGACCGATTCGTTGCGCTGCGCGGCCCGTTAACCGAACAAAAGGCAGCGGCCGTTTCCAGCCGGCCGGCACGATTATTGCCCGGCTCTTTGCGATTATTTCTCGGGTAATCGCAGCGTTCGACGGTTACGCGTCCGAAATTACGATTATTCTCGAATCGGTAAGCTTCTTGTCGTTTTTCCGCGCGAAACCCCCGGTTCGGGCGAATGGCCCGGCGGGGGTTCCTGTAAGGGGATCGTATTCGGCTTAAAGCGGATCTTCGTTCACGGCCAGCCGCATCGTCTTTACTTCGAACGGCCGGAACGCCAGCCCGATGGCGTTCCCGTCGACGTCGAACGGCGGCGCGGCGATCGGTTCTTCCAGCATATTCGTTTCGCGGACCGCATGGAGAGGCACGTCCGCGCGCAGCGTGCAGGACACCGAAGCGCCCTTCGACTCGTACAGCCGGACGACCCAATCGCCCGATCCGTCCTCGGCCAGCTTGACGGTTTCGACGATGACGCTTGCGGCATCCGTCTCGAAGAACGATCGGCGCGTCAGCCGCGCGCGGCCGCGCGCGACGGTCAACGGCACGTTCAGCTCGTACGCTTCGCGAACCACGGGACTGTCGAAGAACGAGCCGTCCCAGAAGAGGAAGCCGTACGTGAAGTCGTGCGTGCCTTGGTCGGACGTCTCGTCCGGATAGGTCGGCGCCCGAAGCAGCGTCAGGCTCATCGTGCCGCCGTCGACCGAGATGCCGTACTTGCAGTCGTTCAGCAGCGCGAAGCCGCGGTTCGTCTCCGCCAGCGCGGACCACTTGTGCTGGCAGGCCTCGAACCGGTCCGCGTCATGCGGACGCGAGGCGTGATTCGGCCGCTTGACGTACCCGAACTGAATCTCCTGCATCGACTCGCCCGCATGCACGCGAACGGGAAAGTCCACCTTGAGCAGCTTGTTCGTTTCCCGCCAATGGACCGTCGTCCGGAACTCGACCCGCCGGCTGCCGGCACGGACGCGGATCTCCTGGATCAGCGTCGACCGGTTCAACCGGCGCTCGACCCGCAGCGCCGCGAAGAGCGGACCGTTCGCCGCGACGGATACGACGGCCGGCTCGTCCAGCTCCAGCATCGCCATGCGATAGCGCCGGTCGATCTCCCACGCGTCGAAGTCGGACGGCTGATCGCGGTACATCCGCATGACGTTGCAATTCCCGTCCGCCCATTCCGTTCCGGTCGCTTTGTCGACGATGCTGGCCAGCTCGCCGCGTTCGTTCACGACGATCGCGAGACATTCGTTCTCGAGGCGATTGCCCGAGACCCGAACGGCCGGTTCCGGCGCGATGGCCGGCGACGCTTCCGCCGAAGCCTCTTCTTGCCGGACCGTATAGACGGCCCATCCCATGGACGGCGCCTCGACCTCGGCATAGCCGACGCCTTCGTGCCATTGAACCGGCAGGCTTCGTCCGGCCGCGTCCGAGATGCCCTTCGCGCCGCCCGGCAGCGCGACGAGTCCCTTCCTCGCCCACGACAGTGCGTTGAATGCCGTCACGCCCGCACCGCCCGCGCCCGCGATCGTATCCCTCGCATCGGCGGCCAGTCCGTTCACCTGCTCGTTCAACGCGGCGAGCGCGGCCTGCGCTTCCTCGTGGACGCGATGGATGGACGAGCCCGGCAGGATATCGTGGAACTGGTGCAGCAGCAGAATCTTCCACAACCGGTCCAGCTCCGCATACGGATACGCGCGCCGTTCGGACAGCCGCGCGGCCGCCCCCCACAGCTCCGTCTCCCGCAGCGCGATTTCCGTCAGCCGGTTCAGCTTCTTAATCGGCGCCTGCGTCGTGTACGTGCCCCGGTGCGCCGGATAATACAGCTCGCCGACGTAAGTCGCGACCGGGTCGCCGCGCTTGGCTGCGTCTTCGAAGAACGCGATCGGCGAACCGTGCTTCGTGCGGGGGACGCCCTCCAGGTTCTCGAGCCGCCGCATGAATTCCAAGTCGTCCCGATTGGCGCCCCCGCCTCCGTCGCCGTGCCCGAACTGCGTCAGCCGGGTCGCGATGCCGTCTTTCTGCGCGCGGTCGTTCCACTGGCCGATCAGGAAGGACGGGTTGATCCGAATCGGATAGTTCGCTCCGTAATCGAGCAGGTGGGACAGGATGCGGGTGCCGTCGATCCCTTCCCAGTAGAACGTGTTGTAGGGAAACGGATCCCCGGCGTTGTCGTACGTATTGAACATTTTGACGGAAGCGAAATAGTTCAAGCCGCAGCCCTTCATGATTTGCGGCATGTTGCCGGAGTAGCCGAAGACGTCCGGCAGCCAGAGCATCTCGTTGTCCTTGCCGAACTCCTCCCGGAAGAACCGCTTGCCGTGCATCGCCTGGCGGATCAGGCTCTCGCCGCCCGGGAGGTTCGTGTCCGGCTCCACCCACATGCCGCCCTCGGGGATGATCCGGCCTTCCGCGACGGCCCGCTTCATGCGGCCGTACAATTCCGGATAGAGCTCCTTCGCCGTCTGGAACAAGTACGGTTGGCTCTGGACGTACCGGTACTCCGGGTATTCTTCCATGAGCGCCAGCTGATTCGACATCGTGCGGGCGACCTTGCGCTGCGTCTCCTGGATCGGCCAGAGCCAGGCGATATCCAGATGGGATTGGCCCATCATATATAGCAGCGGCGACGTCGATCCGTTCACGCAGGCCAGCAGGGGCTCCATGATCGCCCGGCAGCGCTTCGCATTGTCCGCCATGGCTTCCCCGCGCAGGCTCCGATCGAAGACGGCGAACACCTGCGTCAGGCAGCGGTCGATCTCCGCGACGCGAAGCGCATTCGGGTCCATATGATTGCGCAGGTCGTACAGGCATTCCAGATCGATGAAGAACTGATAGACGTCCTCTTCGAAGACGCACACCCGCGATTCGCCGAACGTCGGGCGTACGCCCGCATGTCCGGCGTACGCTTCCGCGACGATCTCGTAGCGTTCGCCCGCTCGCGCGCTGCGCGTCAGCGTGAGGTCATGGTGCTGAAGATCCATGGCTCCGCGCACGGCGCCGTTGACGTACACCGTCGCTTCCGAGCCGTAATCGAGCACGGCCGCAAGCCGTTTGCCCGCGGCTTCCTCCTGCACCGCGAACGATGCGCGAAACCAGCCGTACGTCCAATCCCCGCCCCACCGTTCGCCCGGAGCGATCGGCCCGAACGGCCTGCCCGCCAATTCGCCGATCGACAGCTGCTCCCGGGTCTCGAATCCGTCGAATGCCAGCTCGGCGATTTTCGTGAACAGCAGCCGTTCCTTCTTCTGCAGCAGCTTAGCGACATGAAATACAATCTCTTTGGTTGGATTCAACGTGTCTGCTCCTCGCTTATGAATTCATCGCGGCCGTACGCATGCCGCCGATCCGAACCGTGGCCAAGCCCTGCCGCGGCAGCGACAGCTTCGCTTCCCGGGTTTGGTCCGGCAGGACGTCGGAAGACAGCGCGGATAGCGGCTTGCCGTCCAGCTCGACCAGCGACAAGTCGCCGGCCGACAGCGGAGCGCCGAGCACGATCGAGCATGACCGGGCCTCCGAACCGGAATTATACAGCCGGACGAGCAGATCCTCCCCGTCCATCGTGACGGAGGAGACCTCGATGGCAGGATCCGTCACCCGGAACAGCGACATCGACGACGCTCCCGAATGGAAACCGAAGGCCGGGAGCAACGGCTCCATCCAGCGCGCGCATGCCTGCTGAATGCCGGCGCGGTCCCATCGTCCGCCATGGGGCAGGACGGCATAGCGCATTTCCTGTACGCCGTTCAACGGGCGCTTGCCCCACCAGAAGCCGCCCTCGCCGCCCCAGCCGAGCGTCAGGGCCAGCGCCTCGTCCTTCGCGTGCGAATAGTCGGTCGCGTGATCGGCGAATACCGCCAATCCGTAATCGCGGCGCGGATCGTAGACGTCGATCCAATGCAGCACGATGTTGTGCTTGATCTCGTCCCACCGTTCGTAATGCGTATCCGCGTGACGGCTTAGCGTGACGTCGAAGGCGGAATTCTTGTAAATCTCCCGGTCGTCCAGCGCGGCCGGGAACCGCGCCTGCAGCTTGCGGCGGGTATGGTGGTGCGACTTTCTCCGTTCCGTATTGCGGTCCTCCGGCGCCATCTCCCACGGGTCCCCGATCCACGTGTCCCGTTCGTATTGAAACCGGACATGGAAATCGACGCTGCGTTGTCCGGCCGCTGCCGTTACCGTCGTCACGTACCCCGTCCCCGCGAAAGTGCCCTTCAATTCGAGGACGACCCGAAGCGGACCGTTCTCCTTGATCGTCGCCATCGCCGGCGCCTCCGTGCTGCTCGCCCAGCGGCGCTCGCTGATCAGATATCCCGCGAATTCGTTGAACGCCCGGCCGGTCGCCACGATCTCGCGGTTCAACCGCTTATCCTTCCAACTCGCGATGACGCCGCCTCGCGCGGTATCGATACGGATGTCATACAAGTCCGTCGCAATGGTCGCGCAATCCTCGTGTACGACGGCATGCGCGCGCGCCTCCGCGGCGATCCCTCCGCTCCGCTCGACCTCCTCCGGCCGCAGCGGCTCGACCGCATACGTCCGGTAGCCCATGGCCGGCGTCTCGGCCTCGAACAGCAGCTTGCACGCATGAAGCGTGCCGTCCGGGCGCGCGCGCGTCGGCACGACCTGGCTCGGCACCTCGATGCCGTCGCCGTTCCGGACGCGGAACGAAGCCGCTGCGCCCGACGCCGGAATTTCGATCTCCGCCACTTCCTTCCGTTCGGCTCCCGACAGGTTGAATACCCGGATGCCGGGCGCTTCGCCCGCCCGGGCTTCCCGCTTGAAGCTGTCCAGCGCGGCATCGAGCACGCCGTCGCACGATTGCTCCGCCATCCAGCTCTGCGCGCCGGCCTGCCAAGCCCACTGCTCGCGTCCCGTTCGCGTCGTCGCGCAAATCCAGGCGTCGTGATGCTGGGACAGCAGCAGCTGGTCCCAAGCCTCCTGCAGCCGCGCCTCCGGATAAGCCGCTCCCCGGAGCACGCCGGCGACGGACGCCAGCTTCTCCGCCGCGACGATCTTGTTCTCCGCCGCGCGCACCTCGCGCGACATCCGCTGCAGCGTTCCTTCGCCCCACGGCAGCGTGCAGCGGATATCCTCCTGCGTGAACGCCCACGCCTCCGTCGGCTCCTCCGCGATCTCGTCCATATATTCGCGCCAAGTCACGAACCGCAGCGCTTCCCGCCGGTGCCGCGGATTCGCCGGCCAGCCGAGATCCTGCAGGAAGCTCCCTACGGGATGCGCGATGCCCAGGCGGACGCACTTGTCCGCGAACGCGGGCTCCATATAGCCGGCCTCGGTCTCCCAGCAGTTCACCAGCTCTTCGCAGGCGTACCGCGGCACGCATGGAATGGCGGTGCCGTCCGGCCCGACCCATAGCACGGTCTCGCGGTCGATGCCGGACGCGTATCCGCCCCAAGCCGTTCCCGGATTCTTCAGCACGGCCCGCTTGTACCCGAGCGAACGGAGAATTTGCGGTAAGCTGCTGCTCCAGCACGGCTCCTGGGTGGCGTACGTGTCCACGTCGATGCCGGGAAAATGCGCCTCGACCAGCGCCTTGCCGCGAATCAGCTGCCGGATGTTGCTTTCGCCGCCGATGACCCAGCCGAACGGCTGCGCGTAGCTGGCCGCCACGACTTCGACTCGCGGCTTCTCGCGCTCCATGATCAGCCGCCGAACCTCGGCATAGGACGCGGGATCCGTCCGGCGCAGCGCGTCCCACGAGATCGGCTCGATATCGAGGCACAGCTTCCAGTCCGGCGTCTCGCGCATGCGACGGAGCACGTCCGCCCAGGAACCGAGCGGCATATGGCCCTTGATCCCGCCATGGTAGCCGTCTACGAAATACGCTTTGCTCATCCCACTCCAACTCCTTCGGAACGCTTGCGGCTGCGGCCGCTCCCGGTACGATACGACCGTGAGCGGCGGCATCCGCTTCTTTCTAGGAAGCATGCCTGACGTTAAGAAGATGATTTCGCGGTTGCGCCGTCCTGAGCAGGGACGAGCCCGAGGCGCGGATCGGCCAAGTCCAGCTTGTACATGAGCTGGTTGTAGTTGTACCGCGGCGTCGGCGGATGATCGGTGTAGGTGTTGGTATACGTCGCCTCGAAATAGATCGTCCGTCCGCCGTCCTTGGCGAAGACCGCGTGCTGGGCCGGGTTGTAAAACGTGTAGTTGTCATGCGTCACGATCTTCGCCGCCTTCGTCCACGGTCCTTGCGGCGACGGCGCCGCGGCGACCCAGATCTCGCCCAGCAGCGACGTCTTGCCGAACTTCTGCTGCGCGATCATGACGTATTGCTTCAGGTAATCGTTCCATTCGACCGAGCTTTGGGCAAGCTGCACCTCTTCGCCGTCGGCCGCGCTCTTCAGCTGGTAGTAACGCGGCTCGTCGCTCTTGATCAAGCCGAGCCCGATCAGCTCCTTCTCCTGGTCCTGCGAGATCATCGGGGTATTCTTCTTCCAGCCCCACACGAGACGACCGTCCGCATCGCGGTCGAGCTTCGTGTTCGCGCCGTCGTATTGCGCCCCGGGAGCGAGGCACGTGAACGATTCCCACTGCGTGTAATCGAGTACCGCGCCCAGCTTCGACTCCACCCGCAGGTTCGGGAATTGATGCTCGGTGAACACCCAGTAGCCTTTGCCGTTCTCCTCGTAGTACGTCGCCAGACCGTCTTCGCCGGCGTGGCGCCAATCGTTCTCGTCTTTGGACGGGAAGTCCGCGACCGGCTCGAACTGCTGCGTCTTGTCGTTGAACATGAGGATGCCGTATGCCCGCGTCTCGGGCGCATGGGTGCTGTAAGGAGCCAACAGCCGCTCCTTGCCTTTGTCGTCCTTGACCGTCATCAGCCCGAATACCCAGGCGATGTTGGCGCCGTCGGGCAGCGGCGGCACGAGGCTCTTGACCGAGCCGTCCGCGTTGGTGATGTACTGGAGATCGACGCCGGCATCCGGATCGAGCCCGCCTTGGCCCGGCAGCTTGGACGTCGCGCCCGTGACGCGGAAATTGCCGAGCGGGTAGCTTGGCCGGTCCGTATCGCCCCAGAACCAGTACAGCCGGTTGTTATACACGATCGTCTGCACGGAATCCTGCCCCATGACTTGGCCGTTCAGCAGCGGTTCCTTGACCGGCGCCGGCAGGCCGAGCAGCGCGCTGTCCCGGTAGATGCCCTCGCCGGTGACGCGATACAGCCGCTCGGCGACGATCAGCCGCGTCATCTGCAGCGTCGCGCTGCCGCCGGGGGTCACGTCCACGGCCGTGCCGTTGTAACCGAAGCCGTCCTTCGGATATGCGTAGCCGTCGCTCGAGAGATGGAAGAACACCTTCTGATTCATGAGCCCCGGCTCGTCGAACGCGACGACGCCGGCGCTGTCCGTGTAGAACGAGATGCTGTTCGTCGTTCTCAGCTCGACGAGCGGGATGCCCCTGCCCGTCGCCGAATCGACGACCTTGATCATGAACGGCGCGTTCTTGCCCGGCGCCGGCTTCGCCAAGGACATCCCCGGCATCATCATCGAGACGAGCAGCACCAACGCCATGAGCCCTGCCAACTTCCCTCTTCCCGCTTTCATCTTCATTCCTCCTGATTCTCCGATTGCCGCAAGCGAAGCTCGCGATCGAACCTTGCTCTGAACCTTGGAACTTATCGTGGAGCGGATACTTGGTGCATGACTTGGAGCAGCTGCCAAAAGCAGTTGTCTTCGCGCAGTTACTTAGGTTGCAGTACAGTTGCATCGAGCAGTTGCATCGTACAGTTGCATCGAGCAGCTGCTTGGAACGTTTACAAGGACAACTTACTTAACCCCATTAATTAAAGCGATCACTTGGAAACGACCCGTTTGGCGGCATCGTTGTAAATCCGCAGCACTTTGTCGAGGTCGCCCATGCCTTTCACCTTGGCGATGAATTTGTCCCAGTCGGCGAAGCTGGCTTTGCCGGCGACGAATTTGGACTCTTGTTCCAAAATGTACGTTTTGATCGGCGTCATCACTTCCGAGATCTGCTGGCTCTCGGCCTGCGTGAATTGGAGTGTCGGCGCGGTGTACGAGGACGGCACGTAGTCGTTATTCGGCATCGGCAAGCTGCGCAGGTACGGCGATTTCTCGATCGGCGATTCCTCGTATTTGCCGTTGAAATACGTGTAGTCCATGGCGGCGAAGTCCACGAACGCCTTCGAATCGGCCGCGATCTGCAGGCCCGGCGAATAGTGCTTGCTCGCGCGGATGCCGTATTTGTCGCCCACGACCCAAGGATCGTCGGCGTTTTTGAATTCGTCCGTGAAGGTCGGGTTGCCGTCCTTGTCCAGCGTGTAGGACTGGCCTTCCTGTCCCCACGTGATCAGCCGGATGACTTCGGGATCGTACTGCAGGTCGATGAATTTAATGAGATCCTCCGGATTCTTCACGTCGGCGTTGATGCAGAACGTGGCCCATCCCAGGTCCGGCGTGTTGCCGTTCGCGACGTTCTGCCACGACTTGCCGTACTTCGGATTGTCGGGGTACAGCGACACGGCGAAGATCTTGCCGTCGGCCGCCGTACGGGTATAGTTGCCGGGGTCCGTGAACCACTGCGCCAGCCAGATGAAGTTGTCCCCGTTCAGCGCCTTTTGCTTCAGCGTATCGTCCGTGTCGGTCAGGTACTCCGGATCCAGCAGCTTCTCGTCGTACAGCTTGTGGGCAAACTCCAGCGCCTCCTTGAATCCCGGCTGGAAGACGCCGTACGTATACTGGCTGCCGTCCCAGTAGATGTCGTCCACGACGTGGTTCGCGTTGAACAGCGACCTGAGATCGTTCCATCTCGTGTTGATCGGGTACTTGTCCGGATACAGCTCCTTCAGCTTCTTCGCCGCGTCGTACAGCTCGTCCAGCGTGGACGGGATCCGGATCTTGTCCTGCTGGAACAGGTCGTACCGGTACGACGACACGTTCTGAATCAGCATCCCGGTATCCTTCGGAAAGCGCGGCAGCGACGTTTCTTTGAAATAGTACATTTTGCCGTCGGCGTTCGTGACCTGCGCCGCGCCGTTTTTCACCTGGCTCAAGTAATTCAAGTAATTGGGCATATCGTCCTTGTACTGGGTGAGGTCGAGGATTTGGCCGTTCTTCACCATCTCGGACGTGTCGTAGAAGAGCGGCGTCGCGAAGAAGTCCGGCAAGTTATCGCTCGCGATCATCAGCTTGACCTTCTGGTCGTAATCGGAAGACGGAATGTAGTCCCATTTGATGTCGATTTTCTTGCCCATTTTCTGCTCCATCAGCTTCAGCCATTCTTGCTGGATGGGGCTCTTCGTATTATCCACGCCGTTGGCCGAGAGCGCGACCGTAAAGCTGAGCGTCCCGCCGCTTGTCGAAGCCTTGTTCGCGGATGACGGGTCGGTTTGATTCGCTGCGTTGTTTCCCTTGTTGCCGTTATTGCCGTCGCTGCAGCCCGCCGCCAGAATGACGGAGGCGCAGATCGTCGAGACGACGCCCAGTTTTGCTGCTTTCGATTTCATGCTTATCCCCCAATTGGTATGGATTTTGATAAGAGGCAGAATTGCTATGATGACGATGCGAACAACGACCGATGCTCAGGCGCCTCCAATCCACGGTCCGTGTCTTCTTCGCATGCGTTCCATCCGGGCGTCCGGCTAGCCTTTAATCGAGCCGACGAACATGCCTTTGGTGAAATACTTCTGGAAGAACGGGTAAATGATCATGATCGGGAACATGGTGATGACGATGACGGCCATGCGGATGGATTTGGGGTCCATCAAGGAGCCCGGCGAATTGATGGCCACGTTGCTGGCCCCCACCCTGCCCTGGATCGCGTTGGAATCCAGCGTGAACAGATAGTTGCGGAGCACCATCTGCAGCGGATACTTCGCCTGATCCTGCAGATAGATCAGCGCCTCGAACCAGCTGTTCCAGCTGCCCACGATGCCGAATAAGGCGAAGGTGGCCAGGAGCGGCTTCGATAGGGGCAGAATGATCCGGAACAGGACCACGACTTCGTTGGCGCCGTCGATCAGCGCCGCGTCCTTCAGCTCGGACGGAATATTCGCGAAGAACGTCCGGAACAGGAACACGTTATAGGCGCCGACCGCGCCCGGTATGATCATGACCCAGAACGTATCGAGCAGATGAAGATTGCGGATCAGCAAGTAGGTCGGGATAAGACCGCCGCCGAAGAACATCGTAATCATCAGAAATACGTTCAGGAACTTCTTGCCGATAAAGCCGGGAATGGTAAGCGGATACGCCATCAAGGACGTAAACAGCAGCATGACGAACGTCGAGCCGAGCGCGTACCCGATGGAATTGAGATAGCCCGTGAAGATCAAGCGATCTTTGAAAATATCCGTATACGCCTTGAACTCGAAGCCGAGCGGCCAGATCGTCACGCTGCCCTTGGCCACGTAACGCGCGCCGCTCAAGGACGTGGCGATAATGTTGAAGACCGGATACAGCACCGCCACCAAGATCAGCACCATGATGAAGATGTTAAGCACGTCGAACATTCTGGAGCCGAGGCTTTCTTTCCTCATAGCTCTCCCCCCTTAAAACAAGCTCGTATCCGAAACCTTGCGGCTGATCCAATTCGTAATGAACAGAATGACAAAGGAGATCACGGACATGAACAGCCCGATCGCGGTCGTGTACGCGTATTGCGCTCCCAAGATCCCTTGCCGGTAGACGTAGGACCCGATGACGTCCGCCACGCTGTACGTCGCGGGATTATACAGCAGGATGACTTTCTGGAAGTCCGTGCCCAGCACGCCGCCCATGGCGAAGATGAGCAGGATGACGGTCGTCGGCCGAATGGACGGCCAGGTGACGTGCCGGACCTTCTTCCATCTCCCCGCGCCGTCGACGTCGGCGACGTCGTAGAGCGACGGATCGATGCCGCTCATCGCGGCGAGGTAGATGATCGCGCCGAACCCGACTCCCTGCCAGATTCCCGACGAGATGAAGATCGTCCGGAACCAGCCCGGATCGAGCAGAAACGAGACCGCCTCCCCGCCGAAATGGGTAATCACATGGTTGATGAAGCCGTCCCGCGCCGTGTAGATCTTGATCAAGCCCGCGACGATGACGACGGATATAAAATGCGGAAAGTACGAAACCGTTTGCACGAGCTTTTTGAAGCGCTTACTTTTCAGCTCGTTAAACAGCAGCGCGAGCACGATCGGCGCCGGAAACGACCAAAACAAAGAGTATAAGCCGAGCAGCAGCGTGTTCTTCAATACGCTGAAGGCCATGGGGTCGTGAAAGAACGTTTTGAAATACTTGAGGCCGACCCACGAGCTGCCCATGATGCCCTGCGCGGCGCTGAAATCTTTGAACGCGATCAGAATGCCGTACATCGGAAAGTAATTGAAAATCAGCACGGTCAAAAATCCGGGCAGCACCATCAGGTACAGATAGCGATGCCTCCACATCCGCGTTCGCATGCTCCGATCGTTAGCCTGCAATGAAAACACTCCTTTTTGCCAAATGACTGCAAACCTAGTATACGAGGTTATTCGAGCTACATATGAGTTCTAGCCGCACTATGTTCTGACCGCACCTCCCGTTTGCTCACTCTTAAGATCGCCCGCTGCAAGATGCGCCGGCGCGGATTTGACAGCGCATTCATTCCTGAAAAGACGCGCCATATCAAGGTTTATCGTATGTCCCCCTCCTCTTGCGAACCGCTAACCGATGGCTCCGTTGTCGTTCCCAGCGTGCGGATTCGCTCGCCTCACATACCAACTATCAGGAAGTTATTATGCTTTTACCAAAATGTAACACATACTATTTGGACCGTCAATTCGTTTTTTGACAGTAGTTATTAGATTAAGTTAGTATACTTTGTAAGCACATTATCTTATAATCAAGAGAAACAGAGCTTTCACTTCACTTGAAGGAGACGATTTATGGGCAAGAACGACTCGATATCGCCGAAGTATCAGCAGGTCAAGGATTATGTGCTTACGCAAATCGAAAACAACGCGCTCGGCAAGGACGGCCGGATCCCGAGCGAATCCGAGTTCTCGCAGTTGCTGGATGTCAGCTCGATCACGGTGCGCAAAGCATTGAACGAGCTGGTCAACGAGGGGGTCATCTACCGCGTCCGGGGAAAAGGCAGCTTCGTGTCGAACCGGGGAACGGCGGCCGATGCGGCGACGCGCTACGTCACCTTCATCATCTCCGGCAATGAGTTATACGACAGCTCCTACTTGCAAATCACGAAGGGCGTCCAATCCTTCCTGAGCCAGCAGGGCTGCAAGCTGATCATCGAGTTCGTGGAAAACAACTTCGAGCAAGAGCGCGAGCTGATTATGAAGCTGATCCAATCGGAGACGCGCGGGCTGCTGATTTATTCCGTCAATCCGAACGCCGCCAAAACTTATCTGCACGAAATCCGCAAAAAGTCCATCCCGTTCGTCATGCTCGACCGCATCCCGTCCGGGTTCCCGGTCGATTGCATCACGTGCAACAATAACGACGGCGCCTACGAGGCCGTCGCCCATCTCATCGCCCATGGCCACCGGAACATCGGCTTTGCCGCCTACGACTTCTACTTGAGCGCGGAGGCCGAGCGCTACAACGGCTATCAACGCGCCATGCAGGACGCTTCCCTCGTACCGAACGACGAGACGTTGTTTTTCCGGCGGGAGCTGGATTACGACAAGCTGATCGCAGCCATCAAGAACGGCGAGCTGACGGCCCTCTTCTGCGTCAACGACAGGCGGGCGCTCGAAATCATCGAACGGCTGACGCAGGAAGGCATAAGGATTCCCGAAGAGATCTCCATCATGGGCTTCGACGATTTCGAAAGCTCGAAGTTCGCCAAGGTGCCGCTAAGCACCGTCCGGCAAAATTTCGAAGCGCTCGGCTATGAAGGGGCGAGACTGCTCTTCGAGCTCGGCGGCGACGCTGTGCGCTGCCACAAGAAGATTCTGCTGTCGACCAGCCTCGTCATTCGGGAGTCGATCAAAGAGCTGTAACGCACGAAGAAAATCCCGATTCGCGACGAATCGGGGTTTTTTATTATTTATAGTTGCCGCACGACCTTAATCAATCCGGTCAAGGCCTGCCTTGCATAACAAATCTCCTCGCTCGGTAATCTAACACGAGTCGAAGATTGCGAACAAGGGAGGAACGCCGCGATGGCCGTCAACATAGGCGCGCATGAAAGGTTTGAACTGCAGGAGCTGTTGGCTGCATCCAGGAGTCATATCCGCACCATGAAGCTGTATCGGCCGCATATTCAGGATCTGCAGCTGGCGGAGATTGCGGATCAACAGCTGCAATTGGCGATGGAGGACTACAATCGCTGCGTCCAGGCGGTCCAGGAGACTTCCGCTCAAGCTCCCCCAAAGGCTGACGACCCCCGCCGCCCGGCGTCTCTCGGCCCGGATGATCGCATAACCATAACCGATGCGGATGCCGCGGTTGCGCTGATGAACCTTCATAAGACTTCGGCCGCGATGAAGTTCATGGCGGCACTGGATTGCTCGCAGTTGCAGCTGCGCGATACGCTGCTTCAAGACGCTCTCCATTGTGCCGAGCAGGCTTTCGAGACCTCGCGGAACTTGAATCGGAACGCGGACCGTCAAATGCCTGCGATGAAAGAGGGGACGCCGGTGAACGTGTCCGGCGAGATGAATCCCATGAATCTATGGAGGCAGAACGCGATCGCGTTCCACGGGCATTCAATACGCAAGCGCGAATAACCCGTTGATATGCGCCAAGTACCGCATGCCGCTTGCTTTCTTCATCAAGGACGCCGGCAGGCCTCTCAGTTCGATGCCGCTCTCGCCGATCATGCCGATGCCGTCCTTACGCCCCAAGCTGGCGAGGGATCCGGAGTTCACCGGCTTGAACGCCGTCATTTTGCCGCCTTTGAAGGAAGCGAACAGGTTTCTTCCGACGAGTTCGCCCATTTGCCAGGCCAGCTGCGCGGTCTGCGGGTAGGGCAATCCGTCCGGTCCGAATACGATCGCGCAATCTCCGGCAAGGAATACATCCGGATGCGAGACGGATTGCAGATATTCGTTGACCGTCGCGCGTCCCCGATCTACGTCGATGCCGCAGTTCGCCACGAGCGAGTTGCCTTGAACGCCGCCCGCCCATATCACGGTACCCGATTCGATGGTCTGCCCGTCGGTCAGGCTGACCGAAGAGCCGTCTACCCGGCTGATCCTCCGGCCCGTCAAGAATCGCACGCCGCGGGCCTCGAGGCTCTTCGTCGCCCTTTCGACGAGGTCCGCCGGGAACGCGGGCAGAATGGAAGATTTGGACTCTACCAAGTACAACGCGACGGCTTCGTAATCGACGCCGCGTTCGCGGCATATAAGCGGGAGCTCGTCAGCCAGCTCGCCGATCAATTCGACGCCCGTCAAGCCGCCGCCGCCGATGACGAAGGTCGCGTCCGCCTTTGATCTGGAGCGCGCGTACGCGGCGATCCGGTCTTTGACGCGCGCGAAGATCCGGTTCGCATCCGCGACGGATTTCAGCGTGAGGCTGTTGTCCTGCAGCCCCGGAACGCCGACGAAGTTCGTTTCGCTGCCGAGCGCCAGGACAAGCGCGTCATAGTCGCAGGACACGCCGTTTTCCAATTCGACTCGCCGGTTTTCCGGATCGATTTTGGACACCGTGCCGATGCGCAGATGGATGTCTTTGCCTCTGAGCAGATGCCCGAGCGGCAGCGCGACGGCTTTCTCGGTGACGTTACCGGCCGCCAGACGATGCAGCTCGGTGATGATTTGGTGCGATTCGGATTGATTAATGACCGTAATCGTCGCTTCCTCCGCCGTAAAATACCGCCGTGCGGTAAGCGCACCGAGCAGGCCGCCATAGCCCGCCCCCAGTATCAGAATATGCTTGCTCATGTCTCCGTCCTCCCCGTTCGTTTCTAAGATGTCCCATCATCTCCGCATGCGCCAAGGCCGAATCCGTCACGATCCGAGACGGCGCGCGGTCACGTAATGCGCCTTCCAATAGCCCGAGTCCAGGCGGGTCAATTTGACGCCGCCGGCGCCATAGGCGTTTAACATCTTGCCTTTGCCGGCATAGATGCCGACATGCCCGATGAAGCTGCCCCGGCTCGGTACGCGGAAGAACACGAGATCGCCTTCCTTCAGCTGCGGCTTCGCGATCAACCGTCCGACCCGGGCTTGTTCGCGGGCCGTGCGCGGCAGCTCGTAGCCGTATTTCTTGTATACGCGCATTGTAAAGGAGGAGCAGTCGAAATAATCCGTCGTCGCCGTGCTTACGCCGAATTGATAGGGCGTTCCCAAATAATTGTCCGCGTAATGAATCAACTTGGCGGCCGTCTTCGAGGACATGGCGTTCGCTTTCGGGGCTTGTCCGACCCCGAAGCACGTCAAGCCGATCGACAAGCCCAGTCCGACGACGATTAATTTGCAGGACGTTTGCTTGATATTCATACCGATCGTCACCCTCCATGCTTTAAAATTCGTACCGCTTCCGGATGCGTAACCGAGCTTCGTATTTTGTGCAAATGTCTGTTGTGACGAGCGCCTCCCATACAGCGCGCTCATGTCCATTTGAGGCGGAGGCATCGGAATGAACGACGAACCCGCGCGCGAAAACGGCTTGCCCCCGATCACGACGCGGTCTTCGTCAAAGCGTTCTATGCATCCTCCGCCGGTCATTTTCTCATTCGTTACGACCATGACATAGCAGCCGAATAAATGGGCATTTTCAAAATCGACGTCATGTTGAAGCGGGCTGTATTCCATTTTCGTTCCATCCCTTCCTCTTGCCTAACCGTGATTGATGAGCGATCGATTTGCAGGGAGACAGCTCGTTCATGAACTGCCTCGCCTCCATCTCCTTACCGTATGAAGCTTGCCGATCAGCCTCTGAGCAATTCCCCGTTAACCAGCAATTTCAGCGTTCGGACGAAGAGCACGACCACGACGAGGCTGAACACGGCCAAAATAATGCCCGACAGCGCGATCAAGGGCCAAGAATCCGCGAACAGCGCGTATTTAAGCGCCGCGTTGCTGAGCGCGGCCATCGGGAAGCTGACTCCCCACCAGGAAGCGCCGAACGGGATCGTCTTCTTGAATACTTTGAAGAACAAGACAAGGAATAAAAAGAGTCCGAAGTAGAACAAAATCGAAGCGAATTGATCGATCCGCTGCTCGAAGTTCGTATACCCGAGAAAACCGACCTCGAACGGCGCGATCATGATGATCATGGAAGGCGTTAGTCCGGCCGGCATCGGCGCGTGATGAATCAATCGGGAGAAGATCAACGTGAAGTACACCAACGCGATCACGCCGCCTATCGCCAGCGATAACAGATTCACTTCATGCGCCCACGGAAACGGCATCGACCCTCCGGCCACCGAAATATCGAGGGTGCCCACCACGGGTACCAGCGAAGCCGGAACCTTGTTCACCGGCTCATGATTCCCGTTCAACAATCGCGTGACGAAAACAAAACAAAGCGCTAACGCCGATACGGTGCCGATGATCCAGATTACCTGACCGAATCGCGTACTGTATACGCCGATGACGGAGGAGAGCAATAGAATCGCGATCGTAATCGTACCGAAAAAGTTCCCGATAATCGGATGCTTGAATTCAGCCTTGACTTTCTGGCTGTAGTTCACCCATTTCGCGAGATACCCGATGCTTAACGCGATAAAGATCGCGATGGCGATCATCCCCGTTACGTCGGCTATGACGGTGGAGGCGCCGAATACCTTGTTCGCCTCCCTCCACGCCAAGGACAGGCCCGAGATTCCCATCACGGACGCAAATAAATTAACGGGCAAAAATTGAATGGAACCGATGCTTTTTGGTTTCTGCATGGCAGTCGCTGCTTGCATGACGGACACCGCTTTCTGTATGAGTAATGCGGAGGCGATCGCGTGAAGTCGTTGAGATACGTCAAAAGGATCCGCTCCTTTATTCGTTTTCCTCCCGATCAGATCGGCTTTTCTCCTGTTGGCTCATTGTATGGGATGCAAAATCATAGATCAATACCGCTGTTACTATAGAAACCATAGACCAGAACAATGATAAATCGAGGAAGACCGCTGCGCGGACGGTTAATTCCCCCCGTACGACGGCGCGGCTTCCTGCTTCAATTCCTTCACGTGAGCCGTAATCAGATCGATGAACCCAAGGGCGGCTTTGCCCATATACTTGTCCCGGTGATACGCAATCCCGACTTCCCTCGACAGCGCGGGATTCTGGATCGGAATGCGGAACAAATCGTCGTAATCGTACATGTCGAAGAGCGTCCTCGATAAGATCGTCCCTCCCGCGCCCGAACGTACGAGCTTGAACAACGATTCGATCGTCGTTGTCTCGATCAAGGGGACGAGCTTGCGGCCGGCCTCCGTGCACGTCGTGTCGATCAATTGGCGGCACCGGTGCGTTTCGGGAAACATGACGATCGGAACCTTCAGAATGTCCTCGAAATTAATGGCCGAACGGCCCGCATACGGATGATCCGAAGCCGCCACGAAATAGAAGTTTTCCCGATAGAGCGGAATCGTTCGCACGCGATCGTCCTCGACCGGAAAGATCGTCAAGGCGACGTCCAACTCGTTTTGCAGAACCTGGTTGACGATATCTTCGTCGCCGATGAGTTTAATCCGGACTTTGGGGTATCTCTGATGGAAATCAAGCAGCAAGGACGATACCAATTGGTTCAATTCTCCGGGCAGCGCGCCGACCGTCAAAGTTCCCCGCTCGATCTGCTGAAGCTCGTGAATTTCGTCGACGGCGCTCGCTAAATTGCCGAACGCCAGCTTGCAGTGCCGGAACAAAATCATTCCCGCCTCGGTCAACGCGATTTTTTTGCCGATGCGATCGAACAGCAAGACGCCGAGCTCGTCTTCAAGCGTCTTGATCTGATGGCTCAAGGAGGGCTGGGTAATGCCCAGCTTCACGGAAGCCCTCGTAAAGTGCAGTTCCTCCGATGTCGTGATGAAGGATTCCAGCTGCCGCAATTCCATTCGGGTCCCCCCTTTCTCTTCGTTGTCGTGAAGCGCAATATCCAAGCTAATGCCCATCCCGTCCGTTGGCTTAGTTTCCCCTCATGTCCAGCGCGATTATTTACTTGGGCTTCCCCCGGGAGTCGCCTCGGTTTCGAACAACGCAACTATAACGAAATCGTTCTTCATCGATCAATGCCTCTTTTTCTATCACGATCATAGTTTTCTTCTATCAAAGCGCGGATGGCATCCAGTATTTTACTATCACCGGCAGCGATACTACGTATCAGGATTCCGTATTTTACAACGCGTCGCCGATGCGTTTAGAATTACTTCTAACGAGGCCGGTCATGAAGCGCGCATGCGTAACCCAAAACAAAATCAAATCGAAAAAAACCGCGATAATCGCGGTTCCAATCGTCTGTTTATTTCCGGTGGAAGAACCTGCCCGTATGTCTGCCGAGCCGTTCGTCATCGTGAATCGCCGGTCAGCGGACCGCCGGCGACTTTACGCCGAGGATATGCTGCATATAGTCCTTCTTGCTCTGCGCAAGCCGTTCGTCCGTCAGGTTGGACGTATCGCTTAACGCGAAATGAGGCAGATAGTCCGCGCTGATGAAATGCGCCAGCGCTTCGACCGGGCGGAGAAGTTCTTGAAGCGTGAACCGGTTGAATCCGGTGGATTGGTAAGACGCTTCCGTGCCGTACGTCGAGATGGCGACGCCGATCTCCTTGCCGGCCGTCTTGCTGGCGTCCGATCCGTATGCCCAGCCGTACAGCAGGACTTCATCGAACCACTTCTTGAGCAGCGGCGGCGTGCTGTACCAATACATCGGATATTGAAAAATAATGCGGTCGTGGCTCTCGATTAGCTGCTGCTCCCGGGCCACGTCGATTTTCTCGTCCGGATAGGCCGCGTACAATTCGTGGACCGTGATCTCGCCGTGCTTTTGCAATTCTTCGCGCCATGCCTTATTGACGCGGGACGTCTCCATGTTCGGATGCGTAATAATGACCATGATTTTCATCGATTCGTCTCCAATCCTGAAGATTAATTGATTTTTTACCTCGTTAGCCTGCCCCGATATCCGGTTTTGCCTCCACCGCCGGCCTGCGCGAATGATGTGGCACCGCTGCGCATAAGTTCCAGCTTCGAGCGGATACTACATCCGTCAAGGCCGAAGAAGCGAAATCATCCCGCCTCTCCCTGATTCATTGAATAACGTGATCCCATCAAAGCGGCTGCGTAAAGGAGATCGGACATTGGCTTGGAATATGCTGCAGACCAGAAGATTTTTGTGGGCCTATCTGCTCGTCGTTGTCATGCTGGCCGGCTCGGTGCTGCTCGATCAGCGGGACGTGCTGTTCCCTGAAATCGCGGGCATGGCGATGGGCGTCATCGTATTCCGGGTCCCGCACTGGATCAAGAACCCCCTTCACTTGTGGCTCTCGCCTACGTTGGGAGCCTTCATCGGCACTTCCTTGAATTATGCATCCCTGGCGCCGTTGATCAAATTATGGATCGGCCTAGCGATCATCGTCATCCTGATGCATCTATTCCGCGTCCAATTCGGACCGACGATCCCGGCTGCCCTGCTGCCGATCTTTATCGGCTTGCATGATTACGTGTTCGCGCTATCGACGGCGGTCTTTTCGTTCGTCATCATGTGGGCCGCGTACGCCGTTCGCACGCCCGAAAAGGCGTCGAAGGATCCGGTGAAATTCCGCAACGTCGCCGATACGGTGATCATCACGCTTCTATTAATGCTATGGATGGGCATCGTGGCCGCGACCGGATTTGAAGCGCTGATCGTCCCGCCCGTATTTGCCCTCATCTTCGAGGTGTTTCATTCGAACTTTACTTGGAAGCTCATTCCGCCTCGATTGGCCGTCTTAACGATTACGGCCCTTCTCTCCGTCGGCGTGTATCGCCTGTTCGCCGATTCGATCATTACGGTCGGCGTCATCAACGTCTTCATCACGCTCTTGATCTGCATCGCGTGCAAGACGCCCGTTCCCGTCGCGTTCGGCGTATCGTTGATGCCCCTTATTTACCCCGCCTGGGGATCATGGTGGTTTCCGGCAGGCGTCTTCGTCACGACGGGCGCCTTGATGTGCATCTCCGCCGCGAATCGCCGGATTCGCCATTCGCGAGCGGCGGCGTTGAACGAATAAAAAGGCAGCCTTGCGGCTGCCTCTTTTATCGCGATTACACGTAGCGCTCGGCTCAACCTATCTCCGCTAGAGGCGGTATGCCGTTGACGGCTTCTTCGCGGCTCATGGCCGTTAAGCCGGTTCGCGTCAGTTCCAAGATGCCATAGGGCCGAAGGAGACCAATGAACGAATCGATCTTCTCTTGATCGCCCACCGCCTGGATGATCATCGTGTCCGCCCCGATATCGACGATCGAGGCGCGGAACGCCTCCACGATTCCGAATAGATCCGGCCGCAGCCGGGCATCGGCGCTGACGCGGATAAGCGCCAGCTCGCGCTCGACGAACGGCGACGCGCTGACCTCCGCGATGCGGATGACGTCGATCAGCTTATGAAGCTGCTTGTTCACTTGCTCGAGCCGTTTGTCGTCTCCGGTGGTCACGATGACCATGCGGGACAAGCCGGCTTCTTCCGACTCGCCGACCGTGATGCTGTCGATGTTGAACCCGCGGCGGCCGAACAATCCGGCAACCCGCTGCAGCACGCCGGGGTGGTCGTTGACAAGGACGGAAATCGTATGCCGCTTCATGCTTCATCCCCCATAATCATGTCGTCGATCGTGGAGCCCGGCGTAACCATCGGGTACACGTTCTCCTCTTGACTGATCTGAAAATCAATCAGCACGGGACCCGGAAGTTCCAGCGCCCGCTTCCACGCCTCTTGCGCCTCCGCCTTATTCGTCGCCCGAAGTCCGGTCACGCCGTAGGCTTCGGCGAGCTTGACGAAATCCGGGCTTCCCGAGAGGTCCATATGGCTTAACCGGTTATCGTAGATGAGCTCCTGCCATTGCCGGATCATGCCGAGAACCTGGTTGTTCAAGATCACGATCTTCACGGGGATCCGGTAGATCGCGCATATCGCCAGCTCCTGCGCGCACATCTGCATCCCGCCGTCGCCGTTCACGGACACCACGAGGCGATCCGGCCGGCCGACCTGCGCCCCGATCGCGGAAGGCAGCCCGAACCCCATCGTGCCCAGGCCGCCCGAGGTAATCAGCGAACGCGGCTCCGAATACCGGTAAAACTGGGCGGCCCACATTTGATGCTGGCCGACGTCCGTCGTGACGATCGCTTTGCCGCCGGTCGTTTCGCTGATCATTTCCATGACGTATTGCGGCTTCAATACGGCTTCCGAGTCCGCGTACCGAAGCGGATAACGCAGCTTGTTGTCTTGGATCTCCGCAAGCCACGCATCCGATCTCGCCGGTTTCGCAGCCGCGTTCGCCAACCGAAGGACGGATTTTACGTCGCCGACGCACGGGATCGCCGTCGCTACGATCTTGCCGATCTCCGCCGGATCGATATCGATATGCGCGATCGTCTTCGCCTTCGGCGCAAAACCGCTCGTCTTCATCGTGACCCTGTCATCGAAGCGCGCGCCGATGCCGATCAGCAGATCGCAATTCTGCAGCGCTTTGTTCGCCGCATACGTGCCATGCATCCCCGGCATGCCCAGCCATAATTCATGCGCGCTGGGGAAGCCGCCCAGTCCAAGCAGCGTCGTCGTAACGGGAATTCGCGTCTTGCCGGCGAATTCGAGCAATTCCAGGGACGCGCCGGAATGGATGACGCCCGCGCCCGCCAGAATAACCGGACGTTCCGCTTCCGCGATCGCTTGGATCAATTTGCCGACCTGGCCCCGATCCGGAATCGTCTCCGGCTCATAGCCCCGAATGCGCGGCGTGCCCGTCGGGTAATCGAACCTCGCCGTCTGGCTTGTCACGTCCTTCGGAATATCGATCACGACCGGCCCCTTTCGCCCGGTGGAAGCGAGATAAAAGGCTTCATGGACGATCCTCGGCAGCTCGTTGACATCGCGAACCAAATAATTGTGCTTCGAGATCGGCATCGTAATCCCCGTGATGTCCGCTTCTTGGAACGCATCCGTACCGATGAGCGGCGTTGCGACATTGCCGGTAATCACGACCAGCGGAACGGAGTCCATGTGGGCCGTGGCGATGCCCGTGACGAGATTCGTCGCTCCCGGTCCCGACGTCGCGAAGCAAACGCCCACTTTCCCCGTTGCCCGCGCATAGCCGTCCGCGGCGTGGATGGCCCCCTGTTCATGCCGCGTCAACACATGCGCGAAGTCCGGGAGATCGTGAATGGCGTCGTAGATATGAAGCACGCTTCCGCCCGGAATGCCGAACACGCAGTCCACGCCTTCAATCAGCAAGCTTCGGAGCAGAGCCTCCGAGCCGGTAATCCAATCGTTGTTCAAGAGCTTTTGCATGCTCTCTTGCTTTGTGCCGCGCCTTTCGGTGACGATCATGTTTTTTCCTCCCCCTGTCAGCATTCGCCTCTACCGCGATTGAACGGACCCGTCGATCAAGGAACATTTGCCGTTGCCTCATTGTATGTAATTTGAATTTTCGGATCAATATCGCAATTTCTATGAGCCTGATAGGCTGAGCCGATCGTTCGGAAGACCGTTTCCGTCGTCGGGCATCGCGCATGTACGGGGCTGCGAGAGTCGAAGCTTCGAGGAGGCGAGTAATAGAAGAATGGTTGGATCATCGGCAGCATTCGCAGGAGGCTTGAATCGCGCAGCCTAGTTCATGCGATGCCTCCTGCCGCGCGCGAATGAAGGATCTACTTCGTTTGTCCCTTCAAGGCCTCGAAATAATCGAATACCACCTCGCGAAACTCCCGAGCGGCCGGCGATATGTATCGGCTCTTGTGCCACAATAACGCGATCTCCCGTACCACTTCGTGCGTCTCGATCTGAAGGTATTTGATCTGGGCCCGATCGTTCCTTGCCGTGCTTGGGATGAACGCGATCCCGATTTCGGCTTCCACGAGATTGACCAGCCTCGCCGGTTCATCCCCCTCGTATACATAATGCGGCGCGAATCCAACCGATCTGCATACCTCGTCCATTAAATCGCGCGTCCCGTAGCCGGCCTTTACCCCGACGAACCATTCCTCCCTCAACTCCGCCAAGGCAACGCTGCCGCGATCCGCCAGCCGATGCCCTCTCGGTACGGCGACAAGGATGGGGTCGATATACACGATGCGGCATTCGATGTCATCCCGTTCGATCGGCGGCGAGGACAAACAATAATCCACTTCGCCTCTCTCCAGAAGCGCGATCATTTCCTGCGTCGTCAGCATTTGCACGTGAAATTGAATATGAGGCCGCTTCTGGCGAAAGTTCCGAAGGATGTAGTGCAATACGCTTGCGCTCGTGACGCCCAATTCGAGCGTGCCGTGATCCGGGCTGGATAGATCGTTCAGCTCCAGCCGGCCTTGGTCCAGTTCGAACAAGGCCCGTTCCACCCGGCGCAGGTATCTTCTGCCGTAATCGTTCAATTGCAGCCTTCTGCCGATACGATCGAACAGCAAGACGCCGAGATCGTCTTCCAGGCGTTGAATCGTCTTGCTTAACGACGATTGCGTCACGTGCAGACGACGGGCGGCTTCGGTCACATGCTCCGACCGGGCTACCGCGAGAAAATAGTGCAGCTGAAGAAGTTCCACGTGCGCACGCCCCCATTCATTCCTTCCGGTTAATAAGAATATAACATGAAATGCGTTGGAATAAATAAACGCGATCGATTATGATGACGTTACGAGATTTCGGGAACGAGAAATGAGGAATGTTCATCATGAATCGTAAATTCATTGTTTATCTGGTCGCCTTCGCCGCTTTTTTCGGTCCGTTCACGCAGACCATCTATACCCCTGTATTGCCCGAGGTTGCGAGTCAGCTTCATTCCACCTCTTTCGTCGTCAATTTGACGATCTCCGTGTTTACCTTTTTTTTGGCCATCATGCAGATGATCTATGGTCCGCTCACGGACATCAAGGGGCGCCGCAAGGTCATGCTGCTGGGCATCGCGCTGTACGTGGTCGCTTCGGTCGGCTGTTTCTTCTCCGGAACGATCGCCCTGCTCCTGGTCTTCCGCGCGCTGCAGGCGATCGGCATCGCTGCGGGTTCCGTCGTGGCCGTTACGGTCATCAGCGATTTGTTCGAAGGCAAAGAACGCGGCGAAGCGATGGGCACCTTTCAAATGCTGGTGTCGCTCGGCCCCGTGCTCGGGCCGGTGGTCGGCGGCTTCCTTAGCGGCGTGTTCGATTTCCACTCCGTGTTTCTCGCGCTGGCGGCAACGGGGATGCTCGTGCTGGTATTCAACTACGTCTTCTTGAAGGAAACGAAGCCCGACAACATTCAAGCGGGCCGCTTTCAGCTGCGGGATTTTGCGTCGATTCTTCAGCATCGCATCGGATCGTCGATCATTTACCTGGGGTTTCTTCAGTATTACTCGTTTTACTATTTTCTTGTCTTCCTCCCGAACATTTTAACCGATCGCTACGGCTTGTCGGCCGAGCAGAAGGGACTGGTCTTTCTGCCGATGTCGCTTGGCATCGTGGTCGGCAGTTACGTGGGCGGGAAGATCCAGGCACGGATCGAAGGCGAAAAGCTGGTCGTGCTGACGAGCTATCTGAATGCGATTTCGTTGTTGATTTTCCTCGTCGTCTATTCGATCTCATTGCCTTGGCTGCTGGCCGGCATTATCTTATTCGGGTTATTCCTCGGGCTCTCGCTCCCGGTGCAGACGACGCTGCTGACCGGCGCGTTCACGAAGAACCGCGCGACGGCCGTAGGAGCGTACAACCTTTTTCGCTATATGGGGATGGCTTGCAGCCCGATCGTCGGCAGTCTGTTCTACCGGATAGGCGGCTATGTCCTGTTATATGGGTTTATCATGATCGTCTATCTGGCCTTTGCCCTGCTGCTGTCGCGGCGACTCCTCGGCGCGCAAGCCGTCAAGTCCGCGTCATAGCGGCTGCCAAACGGGATGAACGCAGAAACCACCGCTCCGGCGGTGGTTTTTCGCTTTTTATTAAAGGGCTGTACCGGTGTTTCAGGAATAGCTTTCGTTAATGGCTTTCTTTAATGGCTTTCATAAATAGCCTATCGGCGAACGCTTTCTTTCGGTACAATGGACATGATACCGACTACTTATTTCATTCGAACCGGGAGGAACAGGCAAGATGATCGAATCATTCGAGCAGCTTTTTGAATCGGCACGGGTACGACGGTTGCTGGAGCAGATGTACGGCAGCGAAGAACAAAAGCAGCAGGTCCAGCGATATCGCAGGGCGATGGACAGCTACCAAGCGCAATACGGCCAGACCGCGGCACTGAGCTACTTCAGCGCGCCGGGACGCACGGAGATCGGCGGCAATCATACGGACCATAACCATGGGAAGGTGCTGGCGGCCAGCATTCAGTTGGATACGATTGCGGCTGCGGCGGCCGTGGACACCGGGGTCATTACCGTCGTTTCCGAAGGGTATCCGGGCATCTCGGTCATCCGTCTGGATGACCTGGAGCCGCAGGCCGGCGAGAGCGGAACGGCCGCGTTAATCCGCGGGATCGCGCACGGCTTCCGTCAGCACGGGTACCGGATCGGCGGCTTCAACGCCAGCGTCGGCAGCACCGTTCTTCCGGCGTCGGGTCTCAGCTCCTCCGCCTCTTTCGAAATTCTGATTTGCCAAATACTGAGCACGTTATACAATAACGGCGAGCTGGATGCGGTCATGATGTCGCGCATCGGCAAGCATGCCGAGAATCTGTATTGGAACAAGCCGTCGGGGATGCTGGACCAGATGGCCTGCTCGTACGGCGGCATGATCACCATCGACTTCAAGGAGCCGGCGGAGCCTCGGATCGAGCGGATTCCGGGTACCTTCGAAGCCGCGGGCTACAGCCTGGTCATCGTCGGCACCGGCGGCAACCATGCGGACCTGACGAACGATTACGCGTCGATTCCGAACGAGATGCGGGCGGTGGCGCAAGCCTTCGGCGTCGAGGTATGCCGCGATGTGACGGCGGAGATGATCTATGGCCGGCTCGCTGAGCTTCGCGAAACGGCGGGAGACCGAGCGGTGCTGCGGGCGCTGCATTTCCTGGACGAAACCGACCGCGTCGACCGTCAGGTCGACGCGATCAAGGCCGGCCAGTGGCAGGACGTGCTGAAGGATATCACCGCTTCCGGGAATTCCTCGTGGAAATGGCTGCAGAACGTTTACCAAGAATCGGCGTCCCGCGAACAAGGGATTGCGCTGACGCTCGCCATCACCGAACGGTTCATCGACCGGCTGGGCGACGGCGCCTGCCGCGTGCACGGCGGCGGCTTCGCCGGCGTCATTCTGGCCGTGCTGCCGCATGCGGCGGTCGCGGAGTACCGGGAGCTGATCGAACGTACGACCGGCACGGAACTGTTCAAGATCCGCGTGCGCGAGATCGGCGCGGTCTGCTTGAATACCTTCGCGTAGGTTCGCGGGTTATGTAACGCGCTTCTATTGTATCCCTCTATACTGATAAGAACGGCAGCCGATCCTCCGATCGGCTGCCGTTTTATTGAACGCGATTCCTGATTAACGTTTCCCAATCGAAGCGTTATTTCCGACGTTTGTCAACCAAATAAGCCGCGATGAACGCGGCCTAAGTCAAGGTTTGGTCAAGGTCAAGCGTTAGTCGTTCGCCGGGGTGCCAAGATCGTCGGAACGTCCGGCGGCGAGGCGGGACCACTGGGCGGTCGGGCGGCCGTCCAGCCGAAATTGCCCGCCCTTGGCGTCCCAATGCCGCGGCCAGCCCTCGGGCGAATCCTCCCAGAGTTCCTGCCGGCCGTAGACGGTCAGGTCGAGCAATCCGTACGACGTTGCCATCGGCTCGTTGCCGCGGCCGGTGGTCCAGTACGTCTCGTAGACCTTGTCGCCGTCCCGGAGATAACTGACCAGGATCCCGAAGTGCCGGTTTGCGATCAGCCGGTCCACGGAACCCGGCGGTACCGAATACCAAGGAACCGTCCAGCCCATGAAGTCGCGGTACCGCGAGCTCTCCTCGTACGGCCCTTGGCAGAACGTTGCGTAGCTCACGTCCCGCGAATGCAGATAGGACAGCTCGCTGATATGGGTCGTCGAGAAGGTACAGCCCTCGCACTGCCGCGCGGCGGTCTTGCCGGCATGCCACATATGATAGTACGCGATCAGCTGGCGGCGGCCTTCGAACGCGTCGAGCAGCGTGACCGCGCCTTCCTTGCCGATCAGCGGGGCGGTCGCGTCCGTCTCGACCATCGGGAGCCGCCGGCGGGCTGCCGCGATGGCGTCGCCTTCGCGCGTATGCGCTTTCTCCCGGATGCGCAGCGCATCCAATTCGGCCTGCCAAGCGGCCCGGTCGACCACGGCGGGCTGCGCGGACTTGTTGTCGGTTGGATTCATGTGCCTCCTCCTCCTACATGTGCACGACGATCGTGCCGGATTCGACGGTGACGGGATACGTCTCCACTTCCGGCGACGACTCGGCTTCGATCGTCACATCATAAGTCTTGACCAGACATTTGTGCGGGTCGAAGATCGATTTGCCGGTCGTAATGTCGAATTCCCAGCCGTGCCACGGACAGCGCACGATCTCGCCGTCCCGGCCGTATACGTACTCGCCCGGCGCCGACGGAAGGGTCATGCCGGTTACGGTACCGACGCAGAGCGGCGCGCCCTGATGCGGGCAGCTGTTTTTGAGCGCGTAATACGTGCCGTGCACGTTAAATACGCCGATCGGGCGTCCCTCCACGACCAACGTTCTTCTCGTTCCCGCCGGGAAGTCGGCGACTGCTCCAACGACATGGCTTCCCATGCTGATCGCCTCCTTTAATCAAGCTTGTACAGCTCGTGCGCGTTGTCGAAAAAGATCCGGCGCCGCAGCGGCTCCGGCAGCTTCGGAAACGCGCGGGTCGGGGAATCGAAATCCCAATGCGGATAATCGCTGGAAAACATGAGGATATGCTCGGCGTCCATCATCTCGAAGATTTGCAGCAAGTGGGCGTCGTTGTCCGGCCGTTCCAGCGGCTGCGACGTAATCCGCACGTGATCGCGCAAGTATTCGCTCGGTTTGCGTTTCAGCCACGGGACTTCGTACCGGAGCGCTTTATATTCGGCGTCCAGCCGCCACATCAAGGGAGCCAGCCACGAGACGCCGCCTTCGACGAGGACGATCTTAAAGCCCGGAAACCGCTCGAACACGCCTTCCGTCAGAAAGCTGACCAGATGCGCCTGGAACCCGAGCGACAGACAGGTGTGCCACTCGATGTAATGGGTCGGATACCCCGGGGTCGGCTGCACGTTGATGCCCATTCCGTCGGTTCCGGGGTGAATGGCGAACGGCAGGCCGAATTTCTCGCATGCCTCGTAGATCGGATAGAACTGCCGCTGTCCGAACGGGGCGCGGGCGCCGGAGTCGGTCATGACCTGGACGAAATGCGGATGGCCCGCCCACCGCTCGATTTCGCGCGCGGCGGCTTGCGGGTCCTGCGTGTTCACCGTGATGGAGCCTTTGAATACGCCGTCCGCATTGTATTTGCTCAACCAGGTATCCGCGAGCCAATCGTTATAAGCCGCCGCGATGGCGTTGCCGAAATCGGGGTCGGGGTGCAGGTTGCAAAACGCGCGCGGCATAAGAATCGCATAGGCATGTCCGTACTCGTCGATGAGCTGCTTGCGAAGCAGCTCCGGATCGGAGCCCGACGGACCTCCTTGCGGCGGTCTTGCGTCCAGGCGGTCGCCGTGGACGGGATTGCCGTAAAAGCCGCGCCCGCCACCGTTATAGCGTTCCCGCCACGGCTGCTTCATGTAGGAACGGATCTCCTCCGCGTTTCTCGGGTAGGGATGCACGTCGCAGTCGATGATGCCCGTCCGCGTCTTCCTCGGTTCGATCGTGGTTTCCGTCTGCTGCTCCATCGTTTCGTTCGCCTCCCTTACATGATTGAAACGGCCGTTTCCCGCACCTTGTCCTCGTTGACCTCCAAGCCGAGCCCCGGACCGTCCGGCACGAACAGGTACCCGTCCTTGAATTCCAATTGATTGTGAAAGAGCGCCGACAGCTTCTCGTTATGCCCGGTGAACTCCTGATGGTACATGGCGTTGGAGACGGACGCGCAGAAGTGCAGGCTGGCGGCCGTTCCGATGGTCGGCTGGGTGTTGTGCACGACGATCGGCTTGCTCCACGCTTCGCACAAGGCGGCGATTTTTTTGGCTTCCGTGAGTCCGCCGCACTTGACCAAGTCCGGCTGAATAATGTCCGCCTTGCCCTGCAGGATGAGATCGCGGAACTGCCAGAGCGTGTATTCATGCTCTCCCGCGCTGACCGGGGTATCGAGCGCGTCCGCGACCTGCGCCATGGCCAAGTAGTCGTATTGCGGCGTCGGTTCCTCGAACCAGGCCAGTCCGACATGCTCTTCGAGATAACGCCCGATCTGAATGGCTTTGTGCGCGGTGTAGCCGTTGTTCGCGTCGAAGCCGATTTTCACCTCGTCGCCTACCGCGGCGCGGATCGCTTTCATCATCGGAATCGCGGGATCGTTCGCGGTCTCGCCCCGCAGCGGCCCGTAATTCATGCGCAGTTTCAGGACCGTGAACCCGTTCTCCACCTGGGCGCTCATGATGCGGGCCACGTCGTCGGCCGTCGCTTTGCCGTCCCAGCCATAGCTGTAATAGATGTTCACCCGATCCCGGAATCGCCCGCCCTGCAGCTGATAGACCGGCTTGTTCGTCGCTTTGCCGATAATGTCCCACATCGCGAGATCGATCCCCGAAATCGCTTCCAATTGCGCGCCGGATGGGCCGAGTTTATAAGGCGCCAGCAGCATCTTCTGCCATAGCACCTCCACGTCGAACGGGTTTCCGCCAATCACGTGCGGCTTCAAGGCGTGCACGGCCATGGCCTGCAGGACGTGTCCGCCCATGGGCGAGCATTCCCCCCATCCGCTAATCCCTTCGTCCGTTTCCAATTTGACGAACAAACTGCCCCAAGGAAAAAGAAACGTGGTCATGTTGGTGATCTTCACGGCTTTGCCTCCTTACGCAAGAATAGTAAATATATTTTATATATTCTGATTTTGTAAGAGATCTCCTTCAACCGGCTCGAATTTTCCCGATTCCGATAGGCTGCCAACAAAAAAATCCGCTCAAATGGCGGATTTAATCGATCGATGCGCGGATCGGGCCGCGGACTGCCAGGATTACCTTGCTTATGGGAAGGCGCCCGATTAAAGCGATTTGTAGTCTTGCGCGATCACGTCCATGACGCGCTTGCCCCAATTCGAAGCCTCCGAGCCCGGCTCGTTCCAGGCGTACGTAATCAAGGCCTTCCATAATGCCCAGCCGCGCGCGCGGTCTACGGCGGCTTGATCCGCGCGCATGCCGCTCAGGAAGACTTGGCGGCTGGCGGCGTCGAAGAAATTCCACGCCATCACCAAGTCGCTGGAAGGGTCGCCGACTCCCATCGTACCGAAGTCGATCACGCCGGACAGCCGGCCGTTCCGCGTCAGAAGATTGCCCACGGCTACGTCGCCGTGCACCCATACCGGCGCCGCTTCATAGCGGGTCGCCAGGGACAGCTCCCAGATGTCGGCGAAGAGCTTCCGGTCGTCCGGATCGCCCAACTGCCCGATGACGGCTCTGGTATCCGAATCGTAGACGGACAAGTCTCCCCCGCGGTGGAAGTTCTGCTCGCCGGCCGGAATGCCGTTCGTGGCGTCGATCGCTTCCAATTCCTTCAGAAACCCGGCCAGGTCTTCGGCAAATTCGTTCAGATCGCGCACGTTGGCAGGCGTGACGGTATCGCCCTCGATCCAACGGTTGACGGACCAGGGAAGCGGATAGTCCCCGTCCGGCTTCCCTTCCGCGACGGGAGCCGGGATCGGCAGGGAGAGAAGCGGCTTGAAGACGGGAAGCCACGTCAGCTCTTTGGCAACCGCCGAGGCGTATCGCTCATGGCTCGGCAGGCGTACCGTCATGTCGTCGCCCAGCCGGTACGTCCGGTTATCGTGTCCGCTCTTCTCGACGGGCTTCAGCGCCAAGTCCTTCCACTCGGGAAATTGACGGTCGATCAGCCCGCGCACGAGCTCGGTCGTAATGTCGATCATTAGGTCCTCGCCTCTTTCATGCTTCGTTCCCGCATCCTTACGGTACCTCGATCATAACAAGCCTAGAGCGGCGAGGCAAAGGATAAAACGGCTATCAATCAAATCCTCCCGGCCGCACCGTTCGAGCAAGTCCTTGCCGATTACCGTTCGAGCAAGTCCCTGCCTTTGCCGTCCGTCGCCGCAAGCGACTCGATCTTCCAAGGCTCGGCGGGCGTCCCGCGGACAAAACGGAGCACGAACCTCGCCTGCCGTACCCGGTTGTCGGCAGCGTGCAGCTTCACCGCTTCGGAACGCTCCGCCACGAGGCCGTCTTCCGCGATGTACGCCGTCTTTCCCGGCTTGCTATCGGACGATATCCGCTCCGTCTTGCTCAGCAGACGTTCCAACGGCTCGTTGTAGGGATCGACGAACAGCATTCTGGCCGCCGGGAGTTCCTTGAGATTGTACGTTTTGAAGAACGTGGCGGCCAGCATATCCGGGTTCATGGTCCCCATATAGCCGGTGAGCTTGCCAGCCGCTTTATAAACCATGAGCTGATGCTCCGGGTCGACGCTCCGCGACTTATGCGTCGTGCTGCCGAGAAAATGCACGCAAAAATGCCCGGAAAACCCGTTATCCGGGATGCCGTCCCCGCCGTGCGGCATCCCGTGCATCGAGGCGGCCAGCACGGCATCGCCGGTCCCGACGAGCACCGCCCTTCGTTTCCAGCTCCATTTCCCCTCGTAGATGTCCTTCATGATCTCGGTGTCCTCCCGCGTCAACGGCTGGACATCCGCGTGGCTGCTGCCTGCCCGCCGCTGGACCCGGAAGGTCTTGCCCGTCTCCAAATCCGTCAGCGCGAACGTCGACGACATCGGAATGCGCGACTTTGCGTCATCCCAGGACAGCAGCGTGCCGTAATACGACCCGCGCAGCTCGTCGACCCGCTTCTTCAGCAGCAGCCGGTCCGGCCGCCGCAGGATGATCATCTGGCCCTGTTCGCCGTCGTACGCGAAGCCGTTGCGATCCACCGCAAGCGTCTGCCTGACCCCGCCCGTCCGCACCGAGAGCTGCGTATCCGAGACCGGGAGATAAGGCGCGCGAATGCGAACGCCGTTGTTCAGCATCTTCTGCACGGCGCCGGGACTGCCCAGCGTCAACTCGGCCGTTCGGGTTGAATTCGGCGCCGCCGCCACGCGCAATATCGCTTCATTGTCCGGCGGCCCATTGTCCGGCACGGTACCAGCCCCGACCGGTCCGAAGACGCTGCCGATCATCAGGGCCGCCAGCAGCATGATGCCGGTTTTCGATTTGCGCAAACGATCCATGGTCTCTCTCCTCCATCGGGAGCTTGAATCGATCAAGCTCCGCCTGTCGTACGGTTAACCTTCACAGGATTTGCCAAACGGGCAGGCGTTATCCTCCGGCCGCCGAACTTCGGCGCGAAGCGATCCGGCCGTTCGCCTCCCATATCCAGGCCTTCGATCGCGCCGCCGCAACCAAAAACCGGGCCGCCCGATAGGGCAGCCCGGTTAGGATGATCGCTCCTTAATGAAATGACCGCGCTTGGAAATTCAGAAACGCAGCGTAAGCTCCCGCCCCAAGGCACGGCAGGCGATGCCGTCCGCGGACGCGGTCAGCCCTTCTTCGGCGGCATCTTGCGCCTGTCCGTTTCGCTTCTGCGGAATCGGCGCCGGCGGCAGCCCGCCGATGAATTGAACCCGGTACGGATGATCGCGAAACGCATAGCCGACCGCATCCGATTCCAGCTTCATGTCCGGCAGCTCGGATGAATCGCCCCATCGAATCTCCAGTCCCCAGTCCGGCCGGCTTGCGGCAAAGACGACTTGCCGTTCCGAGCAGCGAATAGCGAGGGTTTCTCCGTCTTCCGTATCAATCCGAATGATGAGCTCGCCCGGCGTCGATTCGTCCGTCTGCACCGATCGGACGGCGAGCGGCCTGGCCTGCCCTTCGCCGTCGTAAGCGACGGGCCGAAGACCGGCCGGCTTATCGCCGCTGCTCCACCGGGCACTGTCTACGACCGGCAGGGTGTCGTAATGACTGTAGCGATCCGGGCACGTCTCCTTTAAATACCGTTCCTCGTAACGTTCGTCGAAGAGGTGGATGTCGCGGATCCACAGCTCGCCGTCATTGTTCAGCAGGTTCAGCCGGTAATACCGGTTGTAATACCAGACGGATTGGCGCCCTTCTCCTCTCCAATCCGTCAGCGCGCTGATCGAGGAGGCCGGCGTGACGGGATGCGCCGCTTTGAACCAGCGGCCGGATGCCTCCAAGGTCTCGACGCGCAGCTCGCCCTTCGCCTGCCGGCCGGCAAGCTCCTCCACCTGGTCGATCAGACCGTCCTTCATCAAGGCCCAGCCGAAGGAGTTCTCCTGCCCGACCTGCGTATAGCCGAAGGAAACCTGCTCGGGGCGGAAGTTCACGTCGTAGAACCACCGGACCCACCGCGGAATGCCGCCGCCGCCCTCCGCTCCCGAATACACCGGCTCCAGGGTGATGACGCTCTGCCCGTTGCCGCCAAGCCGCGCATCGTATTGGTAGATCGGATCGCTCCCCAGCATGCGGAACACGGGAACCGGGATTTGGCAGGCTTCGGTCTGCGCCGGCATGAACCCGTTCAGGCGGCTCGGGTAATAGGCTTGATTGTAATAACCGCCCCACAGCGTGTAGCCGTCGGTTCCCCATTGATCCTTGCAATTGCACGAAGCCGTGATGCCGTACGTATCCGATAAGTAAGCCAGCGCGTGGGCATCCAGGAACCAGGAGCCGACGGATTTGGGATAATAGCCGAAGCGTGCGCGGAAATCCTCCATCAGGACATCCGCGAGCTTCTCCCGCTCCCGCGGGGTATAGCCGACCGTGAAGGCGACGTGCGCGTGCCAGTCCCAGGCGAATCGTCCCCGCCATGGAATGCCCGCCTTCTCGGCCAGCGGCTGCACGACCTCGAACCAGACGCCGATCTCCTGCTTGTCGTCCGCGTCTTGCAGCAGATCGGCGAAGGCGGGGTTGATCAGCGCGTCGTACTGCAGCAGCCAGGTCGCCGGCAGGCCGTGCCGCTGAACGAGCGCCAGCTGTTCCTTGACCGGCTCGACCAGGTCGATGGGGTCCCGCGGCTCGAAGCCGCGGATGAAATTAATGATGTTCACGCGATTGGGATTCGCCGCTTGTGCCTGATTCATGGCCTGATTCATGGCTTGCTTTCCACCTCTTCTACTCCCCGATGATCGCCGGCTTGTCGCTATAGACGTTGCGAGGGAGCGTCTTTTTGATATCGACCGTGATTTTGCCCGCGGGCGTGTCGCTGTACGCTTGATAGTCTTTGTTGAACTCGGCGATCGTCTCTTCGTCGTGGCCGCGAACCTTCATCTCGTTCAGGAACTGATTGTAGGCGGCTTCGAAGTCGCCGTCGTTTTTCGCCAGCAGCATCTTCGCGTAATACTTCAGACGAATGTCGCTCTGAACGGGCCCGTACTTCTCCACCGTGCCGCCGATCGTCGGTTTGATGCGCGCGGCCTTGGGCGTCAGGCCGAAGGTGCCCTGCCGATGATTGATTTCCTCCGCCTTGTACAGCATCGCGTTGTAGGCCGGCCATGGCGATTCCATCGTCTTGATATGCGAGCTGCCGACGCTGGCGAGGTTCTTCCACCACCAGAAACCGTACTGCGTCACGCTTGCCATGCCGCCGTTGTCGCCGCCCCAGAATTTGGGACCGCGGAACACGTCGTAATTCTCGACCGCCGCGCCGTCTTCCAGTTTATAGGCGCCCATGCTCTCCGGGCCGTACTCCATGAGGACGAACGCTTCGTTGGTCTGCATCCAGTCGAGGCCCTTCATGAGCCGGTCCGGGTCTTTGATCTTCGCGCTGATGCCCGTGCCGTTGGTTCCGAACGGATTGTAGTTCGCGTATTGGGCCGGCTTAATCGCTTGTACGGCCGGAAGCGGCGCGGGATCGAACCAGCCGTCGGGAAATCCTTGCTTCTCGAGCGCGTTGTAAGTGATGGCTTCCGGAATATTGCGGTTCTTCAGCGTCGTGACGTTTGGATTGTCCCAGCCGCCGAACAGCATCGCGCCGAAGCGCAGATTGTTGACCTTCTCCTTGAACAGATCCTTCTTCTGGAAGGCGGTCTCGGGGTCGAGCAGGCCGTTCAAGTATTGATGGTTCAGCCAGGCGAACGCGTCTTTGAAGCCGGGCAGCTTGTAGTCGGGCACGACCGTCCCGTCCGGTTGTTCGTTAAAGCCGTTATCCGTGCTCCGGACGCCGAACATGGACATGACGATCTCGAGACCGGCGAAATTCTCCCCGCCGAGCGACAGCGGGATCATCGCGCGGCCCTTGTCGTCCTTGATGCCTTTGACGGCGTTCAGGTACTTCTCGAACCCGTCCAGCGTGCGCAGGTCGTCGGCCGTCATGCCCGCTTTCTTCAGAATCGAGCTCTGCACCCACAAGCCTTGCGCGTTGCCCTGCCACGCGGACGGATTGTCGATCACGGGCTCGTAAGCGGACGGCACGAAGTAGATATGCCCGTCGCTCGCCCGCCAGTAATCGATGATGCGGTTATCGATCTTGGCCAGGTTCGGATACTTGTCGGGCTGGTTGAAATAATCGTCGAGCGGGAGCAGCTTCTTCTCGTTGATCAGGCGCGACCAGACGAGGCTGTCGGAAGGCAGAATGATGGCGTCCGGGAACGTGCCGGCCGCGAGCTTGAGGTTGATCTGCTGCGACAAGTCGCCGCCGTTGCCGATTTCGACCTTGTCCCAATTCACCCCCGACTGCTTCATGACCTCCTGCGTGATGGGACCGTCCAGATTGATCGGCGTCGTCATCGCGGGCGCGTACAAATTGTAATGCGTCTTCTCCGCCGGGGCGGCCGTATTCCCGTTCGCTTCGTTATTCGCCGCCGGCGCCTCGTTGCCCTTCCCCGAGCAGCCGGCGATCAACGCCGCGGCGGCCGTCATGACCAGCGCCGATTTGGCGCCGCGCTTCCATCCTTGTTTCATGTCCAATATCCCCCTATTCGGAAATCGCGTATCGATCGCGTATCGCGCGAGCCTTCATCTATATCATCAATCGAACGCCCGGGCGCGGCCGCGGGTCGGCAGGATCCTTGCCGCCGCGGCGGCGGCCGGGCGTCCTCCTGGTACGCGGACGGCCGGCGTTATTCTTTGACGGAGCCGATCAGCACGCCTTTCACGAAGAAACGCTGCACGAACGGATACACGACCAGAATCGGCAGCACGGTGATCATGATGGTCGCCATGCGCACGGACTTCGGCGTGATGGCATCCGGATTGTACAGGCGGGTTTGATTCATCGTCGTCATCTGGCTGGAGCTGATCATCTGGCTCGCCTCGATCGTGCTCAGCATGCGCTGCAGGTAGGTAGGCAGCGGCTGCAGCTGAATATCGTTGACGAAGAAGGCGCCGGTAAACCAATCGTTCCATTGCCCCACGGCCGTGAACAAGCCCAGCGCCGCGAAGAGCGGCATGGAGAAGGGCAGCACGATATGGATGTAGATCCGCAGATAACCTCCGCCGTCCAGCTTGACCGACTCGACGACGCTTTCGGGAATGTTGTTTTGGAAGGAGGTTTTCATGACGAACATGTTCCAGATGCTGAACAGGGACGGCAGCACGTATACCCAGAAGTTGTTGATCAGCCCCAGATGCATGAGTTGAATGTAGTACGGAATGAGCCCTCCGCTGAACAGCATCACGAACAGAAAGACGAACAAAAGCGGCTGTCTGCCCGGCAGTTCTCTCCGCGATAAGGCGAAGGCGACCAGCGACGTAATCAATAGCGACCCGAAGGTGCCGATGACGGTCCGCTTCACCGTGACCCAGAAGGCGTTCAGAATCGTATTGTCCGATAGCATGACGCGGTAATTGTCCAGCGTGTAGAGCCGCGGCCACCAATAGATGCCGCCCAGGCTCGCATCCCGCCCCTCGTTGAGGGAGAGAATCAGGATGTACCAGAACGGATAGACGCATAGAAATGCGAAGACGGTCAATAACAGCGCGTTGCCGATCGAAAAGGATCGTTCCCCCAGCGAATAACGTCCCATGCGTTCACCCTCTTCCTACCATAAGCTGTCGCCGCCCATGCGCTTGGATAGCAGATTGCTGAACACGAGCAGCACGGTGGAGATGACGCTCATCACGAGCCCGATGGCCGTGGTCTGCGAATATTGCGCTTGTCCGATGCCCAGCCGCAGCACGTACGTATCGACGACCTCCGCCACGCCCATGTTGGCCGGATTGATCATCGCGTAGATCTGATCGATCCCGACGCTGAGCAGTCCAGGAACCGTCAAGATCAGGACGATCGAGATAATCGGCACGATGCTCGGCAGCGTGATATAGCGCATCTGGGCGAACCGGCCGGCTCCGTCCATGACCGCCGCTTCGTACAGCACCGGATTGATGCCGGAGATGGCGGCCAGATACAGGATGGTGCCCCAGCCGATTTCCTTCCACATGCTGCTCGCCACGAATATCGGGCGGAACCACGTCTCCGACCCCATGAACGCGATCGGCTCCATGCCGAGGCTGCGAAGCAGCGAATTCGCGCCTCCGCCGTCGATCGACAGGAACGCGTCGAGAAAGCCGATCACCACGATCCAGGATACGAAGTGCGGGAGATAACTGAGCGATTGCACGAGCCGCTTAAATCGGAACGCCCGGATCTCGTTAATGAGCAGCGCGACGACAATCGTGGTCGGAAACACGAAGAGCAGCCGGAGAAACGTGAGCAGGAGCGTGTTGCCGGTTGCCTTCCAAAAATCGTGGCTTGCCGCAAACTCTTTGAAATTCCGCAGGCCAATCCACGGGCTTCCCCAAACGCCGTCGGTGAAGTTATAATCCCGGAATGCCATTTGCAGCCCTAACATGGGGATGTAGTTGAACAGAACGATCAGTACGATTCCCGGCAGTGCGAAGGCGTACAGCGGGAGGTAGCCTTTCTGCTTCAACGTCCATAGGCGGTTCATGAATCGGTCTCCTTTCTCTTCCTCTTGCAGCGCTTCCTTGACTATAAGCGAGAGTTAAAGCGGTTACAATTATCCGATCGAACGATAATCGCTGCTCTCGCGCTTTCATGCTTTCAAGCCGGCAAAAAGGGCGGTGCCATGGGAGCACCGCCCTTCGTCGCGACCTTATTCCGCTTGCGTATAGCCGTGAAAATCACGGTATTCCTTCGGGCTGTAACCGGTCACGCGCTTGAACAAGCCCGTGAAATACCCGATGTTCTGATAGCCGGCGCGCTCCGCCACCTCATACAGCTTGAGCTCCGGACGAAGCAGCATATCCTTGGCTCGTTGAATGCGAATGCGGATTAACTGATCCGTGAACGAAGTGCCGAGCTCCGTCCGGAAGAGCGCTCCTAGATAGCCGGGACTCAAGAACACCGATTCCGCGACCGAGCGGAGGGACAGATTCTCATGGAAGCGTTCGTTCATGTACCCGATCGCTTTTTGCACCACGACCTGGGCGTGGCTCTTCTTCCGCTCCGCAATGAAATGGCTGACGTCCCGCAGAATACGGACGGTCTCCTGCAGCAGCTCCGGCTCCTCCCGGCACTCGAGAAGCTGCTCCCACAGCTTCCGTTCCGAGCCGAATCGGCGATGCGCTTCGCCGATTTCGGACGCCGCCCGGTACGCCCCGCTGATCAGACGCATGCAGTAGCTTCTTAGCTCCGTGCCCTGCATGCGGAGATTGGCGGCGAGGCTGTTCAGCAATTCCCCCAGCAGCGTCAAGCTGTTCTGGCTGTCTCCCGCTCCAAGCATTTCGTAAAAGTCGTCGGTCAGCTCCTCGAGGCTCTTCGCCAGGCCGGCTCCCTGCTCCATCAGCATCTTCCAGCTGTAGACCCGTTCCTCGCAGCCGATGAGCCGCAGATTGACCGCCCGCTGCGCCAGCCGGAAGCTTTCGCTTAATTGGCTAAGCTTCGCGGCAGGCGGTCCGATGCCGATCCGCGCGTTGTCGATCCCCAGACGTTCGATCTCCTCGCCGACGCGCAGCGCGCACCGCATCATATCGCGTTCGAACTCGCCGGCTTCGCCGCCCTGCAGAATCAGCACGATATTTCCGCGCTGCGACGTCGTGCGTAATTCCAGCAGCGAACCGCAGGCTTCCTGCGCGGCGCGTTCAAGCCTGCTCCTCTCCCGGCGGAGCTGCTCCTCCATCGGAAGCGAGGATGCCCGGTCGCCCTGGATGACGATCGTCGCCGCGCACCGCGGACCCTCGGCCGCGAAGAGACCCAGCGTATCCGCTCGCGACCGGGCGGCTGCTTCGCCGACGACCAGACCGTGCAGGAGTTCCTGAACGAATTGCTCCTGCGCGATGGGTTTGAAGGCATCCAGCTGCTCCTTCATCTCCGTCGTTTCCCGGGTCGTCAGGCGCTTCGCCCGCTCCTCTTGATAGATGCGGTCCAAGACGGCATGCAGCTCGTCGAATAGAATCGGTTTAACCAGGAACGCATCGACCCCGATATCGAGCGCGGTCTTGGCATAGCGGAATTCTTCGTACCCCGTAACCATGACGATGCGCATGCGGGGGTTGATCGTTCTCATGCGGGAGGCAAGCTCCAGGCCGTCGGTGCCCAGCAACCGGATGTCCGTAATGAGCAGGTCGGGCTGTTGCTGCCGGGCATCCGCAAGCGCTTCGTCCGCGCTTTCCCATTCGCCGGTCACGCGCATGCGATACCGTTCCCATGCCGTATGCTTCACGATGGACCGGCGCTGGCGTTCCTCGTCGTCGACCACGAACACGTTCATCTCCATGTTAACCCCCTCTTAGCCTGCCGCGGCGGCCTGCCTCTTCTTCTGCGGGATGTACAGCTGAACCGCGGTCCCTTCTCCCGGCGCGCTTCGGATGAGCAGCCGGTAAGACTGGCCGTAATGGCGCTTCAACCGTTCATTCACGTTATAGATCCCGAATCCGCCGTTCTCGCCGGCGCCGTCCGCGTTCTCCAGCAGCTCCCGCAGCTGCTCCTGATTCATGCCGGAGCCGTTATCCGCGATCGCGATGCACAGCGATTCCTGCCGCAGCGCGGCGGAGATCGTCAGGCTGCCTCTTCCGCCGGTGTGCACGAACGCATGCAGCAGCGCGTTTTCCACGATCGGCTGCAAGGTGATTTTGACGATGTCGCAGGTTAGCGCCGCTTCCTCCACGTCGAACGCGACGGTCAGCCGTCCGGGATACCGCGACTCGTGAATCTCCAGATAAGCCTTCACATGCTCCAATTCGTCTCTGAAAGGCAGGACGTCGACGCCGCGGTTCAGGGCCAGCCGGAAAAACTTGGCCAGCGCGTCCACCGTGCCGCTGATCTCGGAGGAGCCGACGTCCATGGCCATGCTCTTCACGAGCGCCAGCGTGTTGTAGAGGAAATGCGGATTGATCTGCGCCTGCAGCAGATTCAGCTTCTCTCTCTCCGCCCGGCTCCTGGCTTCGGCGATCTCTTCCATCGACTGATCCAGACGGATGGACATGGTATTGAACTCCGTTTCGAGATCCGCGAGCTCGTCCTTGCGGTGTACTTTGATGGTAAGCCCCAGATCGCCGCTTCGTACCCTGCGCATGCTCCGGATGAGGAAGTTGAGGCGCTTGGTGGTTCGCAGCCCGAATCCGGCGAGCACGCCGACGGTCAGCACGACGAACAGGATGCTGACGGAGACCGCCGCCTGCTTCACCAGCCGGAGCTTCTGCCACAGCTCTTGCTGGCTGACGACGGTCACGACCTTCCAGCCCAGGCGGTTCGTCTCGTACACGACCAGGCTTTGCTGGCCTTTGATTTTGGCCGGGTACCAGCCTTGCTTCGCGTCGTACACGCGTTCCAGATAGGCGGGGCGGACCGTATCCGTGCCCCCCCGCGGATCCAAGTAATTCGCCAGCACCCTGCCCTGTTCGTCCAAGACCATGAAGCCGCCCTTCTTCAGCGCCAGCGGATTGGTGATCTGATCGAACAACGCCCGGTTCGACACTTCCACGTGAATGATCCCGTACTTCTCGTTCGATATGTAATCCACGAGCCATTCGCTCAGATAGAGGGAAGGCTCGGAATGATCGTCCTTCCAGTTGAAATACCAATAGAAGGATTGGTTCCCGGCCTTCATATCGGCATACCAATCCTTGGTCTCCGCCCGCTCGAGGTTCAGCACCGTTCCGCCGTCCTCGTGCAGGTGGGGATTGCTCTTATAGAACTGGATAGTCTTCATCGGAAAATATGAGCGGATGCGGCTGACGGCGGAATTGATCTGCTGCAAGCCCATGACTTCTTCTTCGAGCGACCGGTAAGGCTGCGTAAGCGTTGTCGTAATGCCGGAATCGAGCGAGAGCTGCATCAAGATATTCTGATACCCGATAATCCGGTATTCGATATTCTCGTTCAGCTGATAGACCACCTTCTCCAGCATCTCGCGTCCTTCCTTCTGCGCTAGCGAGAGACTGGCCGAAAATAAAAAGTAGCCGATGATCAGGACGGGAATGATCAAGAACAAGATGACGACGAGAATCAATTTTTGCAGCAGCCGCACCCGGTTCCAATAGCCGGCGATCATGTACGTACTCCCTCCCGAATCGACGCCGCGAATGATGGATAAGGCCGGATTTTCATTTAGTAGTATGGCATACGTTCAACCTTCTGTAAATCGCTTTCATGGTAAGGGTCGCCTATCCGGGCACGCGGAATTACGACACGAACCCCAATAAAAATCGCGTACCCATGGGGTACGCGATGCAGGTCTTGGGAGCCGCTATTCGTTCAAGCAGCCGCGATCCGATTCGCGCTAGACCCGGAGACAATGGGATTCGTAGGAAGGTTTCCCGCCGGGCTTAAAACGCGACGTACGCTTGCGCATGCTCGAATAACCAGGCTCGGTCCAGGTAATCGTTCCGTTCGCCCCCATCGTTAACTTTCCCTCCGTACTTGTCGATGAGATCGACGAACGCGGATTCGACGAACGCAACGCGCTCGGTTCCCCAGACGTCTTTCTTCAGCTGCGGGAAGCGGATGCCTTCCGCCATGTTCATGCCTTTCATCCGCTGAAACGGCGCGGCCCACATCACCAAATCGCCCTTCAGGCTTTTGCGCGGAACCGCGAATTCCTGTAAGCCGACGATGCCCGTATTCGTGGAGAGCGCGATCAGCCCGCGCATATCCGCCTCCCGTCCGAATGGCTTCGCGCCGAATTGAAAGCATTCGATGCGGGTAATGCTGCATTTGCGCAAGAATTCAAGCCCCCATGCCGATTCGTGCACATGCGGCAGTGCATCATGAAGCGGACGAAGCCGCGGGTCATGGGCGTCTGTCTCTTCCGTCGCGGCGCGGGCGGGAATCAAGATGGGCATGTCTGCTCCTCCTATACGATGGTGAATGGGATGATGAAAACAAAAAAAGACCTTCTCCGGAGTAAGAGAAAGGTCATGAACGGACAAAGTCGGATCCTCGCTCTTATCTCTCGGATTCGCTTCGTTCAGCGTTTCCGCAAGAATTAGCACCGTGCATGCCTTCGTAACGCAAAGGTATGTCGGTTGCCGGGCTTCATCGGGCTAGTCCCTCCGCCTGCTCTTGATAAGAAAGTACAACGTATTCAATTAGCTTCATCATACTATATCGCGTTTTGATGTCAAGCTATTTCACGGCTATCCGTTATTAATTGCCGATCGTCTACGGCATAGCCGGTCATGAATCGTTAGCGAGACGAACCGGGTTACGAGCGCGTTCGCGATCGCGCCCAAGAAGCACAAGCAGCCGGTCATGGTCGACCGGCTGCTTTCGCGTCCTAATCGGACGACCGCGTTCCGTATGCCAGCTTATTCTCCATCTTCCGGACCAACAGAAAATACGCCAACAAGATCAGCATCAGGATCGGGTTAATGATCAACGAATGCCAGATCGTCCACCAGCCGTAGCTGAAATACCCCCACGGCCTGGGGAGCAGCGTCACTAACTCGTACAATCCCACGACCACATCCCACGCCAGCAAATAGAAGACCTGATATCGCCATGGCTTGTGAAACGGATACCCATTCAAGATCATCATGTTGACGGGCGGGAGGAGCACCGAATGCGCCAATAATCCCGGCCAGTCCACGCCCTTGGTAAAATACCAGTACCCGTGATATTTAAAGTCGACGTACAAGTCGAAGGTGTTTTGAAAGGCCACGGTGAACGACCAGACGTGAACGATTTGATTCCCGGTAAGCCGTTTGCAAAAGATGAAAGCCGTCAAATTGAAGATGCCGATGGCGAGGAGCAACCCGATCATTTGGTCCTTGTCCTTATCCTGTTTTTCCATTAGCGTTTCCCAAAATGCCGCCTCGCAATCTAAGCCGGATGCGAAAGGCCGATATCGTTGTCGGCAAAACAAAAAGAGACCCGCAGCAACGGGCTGCGGGCCTAAGGTATATATCCTAAAGGGGGGTCGAGTTCCAGTATAGCTCCTTCACCTTAAGACAAGTTAAAGCGCACATTTCATTTTCATTACAATTATCTTACAAATCTACTCATCTACTTCGTGCGAGATTCTTTTAAATCGGCAATTTGTGAATTTAGCATTAGTAAAGAACTTGTCAAGCACTTTTCGATGCATTGAATTCAAGTATACAATAATTGTTTTATCGGTATGATTAAAGGTGTCACGATTCATTTTGCGGTATGCATCCCTGCATATCGCCTTTTTTTATGTCTTTCCTCCCAACCGCTCGCCCGTACTCCTTCCCCTTTCGCGGGTATCCCGTCCTATCAATCTTGTCTCATTCGGTGCCCTCCAAGCATGGCTTCTATTTTGCGCGCACACCCGTTACGCCATTTTTCGCCCCAAACTATAACCATAAGCCTATTCCCGCGATGAAAGGATAGAAATAACACACGAAATAGCCTCCCGTCTCTTCCTGCCTTGTAATTGAACCTATCAAAAAAGTTCGTCAAAACGCGATCGGGGGAATTGACAAACAAAAACTGACCGCAGTATACTGACTGCAGTCACATTAAAGGTGACCACCAAATAAACGGAGAGAGAAGGCTGTAAATCATGAAAATCGCAATCGTCGGAACGGGACATATCGGCAGTAACCTGGCGCGGATTTTCGCCCGAAACAAACATGAAATATCCATCGCCAATTCGAGCAATTCCCAAGCGTTGCGCGATCTAGCCGCAGAAATCGGCGCAACGCCCGCTGCGGTCCAAGACGTGGCGAAAGGCGCCGACGTCGTCATCCTCTCCATTCCCCAGAAGCGCGCGGCCGACTTGCCGGCGGGATTTCTGGATCACGCCGCTCCGGGAGCGGTTGTCGTCGACACCGGCAATTATTATCCGCTGCACCGCGACGGTCTGATCGCGCCCATTGAGCAGGGAATGCCCGAAAGCCGCTGGGTCGAGCAGCAAATCAAGCGCCCGGTCATCAAAGCGTTCAATGCGACGAATTGGTATAACTTAACGCAGGAAATCCAGTCGTTGACGCCAACCCGTTTCGCGCTGCCGGTATCCGGCGACGACGCCGCAGCGAAGGAGATCGTCTTCCGGTTGGTCACGGAGGCGGGGTTCGATCCGGTCGATGCCGGCGGTCTTGACGAATCGTGGCGCCAACAGCCCGGAACGCCGGCTTACTGCACCGACCTCGGCGTCGAGGCGATGCGCCAAGCTTTGTCCGCGGCCGCTAAGGAGCGGAAACCGGAGTCGTCGGCCATTCGCGCGACCGAAGAAGAACGCAAGGCGGCGCAGGAGACGCAAATCGCGTTTTACCAGAGCTTCGATAACGCCATTCAGTTGCTGATGGCAGCCAACCAATGGACGGAAGCCGCCGCAACCCAGCGGCTTGTCGCTCAGTTCATGGCGGGCAAGCACTCCATCGGAGACATTTTCGCCTATGTATTCGAGCACAAACGGCTGCTGGACTAATTGCCGGTCTAATTCCTGGGCGAATTCTAGAGAAGATATGGCGACAACCGCAGAATTGCCGGCTGCCGCCTCCGAACGTCCCGCTGGCGAAGCGTTCCGTCCGGGCACGGTCCCTTCCCTTTCATGATCTGATCGAAGACCAAACAAGCTGCCGTTCGCGAACGGCAGCTTGTTGTCGTCCATGGCATGCCTGGCGGCTGCGCTCGGTAATCCCCGATCCATGCTGAACTCGCGATGCGTCCAAGCCGCGGACCAGTCCCGGCTGTCCGGGTTCCTCAAGACCTCGCCGATTACGCCCCGTCCGCTGGTTTATCCAGCTTGGCGAGACCGTTACGCGTCAGCACCTGCGGGTCCTCGTCGCGGTACATATAAGATGACATTCGACCGCCACTGCGTTGTCGGCTTGCGTTCGGTTCCCCTACCAATTCGGTTAGCATCCTGTATTTACCATGTTTGAATTGCATCGTCATGTGGTTAACACAAAAAGATTGCCCTGCCCCCTGCCAAAAAAATCAATTTCCATTCGTTTCGCTTGGATGAAAACGAGCATATTGGAAATAGTATGTCGAAAAGGATGGATACCTGCATGATTGTCATGAGCAACGTCAACAAGGTTTACCCGGACGGCTATCAAGCGTTAAAAAATATCAACCTTGAATTCAAACAAGGCGAGCTTACGGTGCTGATCGGCCCGAGCGGCTGCGGAAAATCGACGACGATGAAAATGATCAACCATCTCGTCACGCCGACGAGCGGCTCGATTCTGATCGACGGCAAGGATACGCGCGATATCGATCCGGTCGAGCTGCGCCGCGGAATCGGCTACGTCATTCAAAGCATCGGGTTATTCCCCCATATGACGATCGGGCGAAACGTAGGCGTCGTGCCCCGGTTGAAGAAATGGCCGGCCGGCCGTATCGAGCAGCGCGTCGACGAACTGCTCAAGCTGGTCGGGCTGGAGCCGTCCACGTACCGCGACCGCTATCCCTCCGAGCTCAGCGGCGGCCAGCAGCAGCGCATCGGGGTCATCCGCGCGTTCGCGGCGGACCCGGACATCATTCTGATGGACGAACCGTTCAGCGCGCTCGACCCGATCAGCCGCGAGCAGCTGCAGGACGAGATCGTCCGCCTGCAGCAGGAGCTGCACAAGACCATTATTTTCGTCACGCACGATATGGACGAAGCGCTCAAGATCGCGGACCGCATCGTCCTCATGAAGAGCGGCGAAGTCGTGCAGAGCGATACGCCGGAGCGGATTCTGCGGTATCCTGCCAACGAATTCGTGGAATCCTTCATCGGTCAGAAGCGGCTGCAGCAAGAGGATCACGTCTACGAGAGTCCGACCGTCAACGAGGTCATGGTGAACCAGCCCGTAACCGCGTACCCCAACAAGGGGTTGGCCGAAGCCATCTCCATCATGGAGCGGCGCAAGGTCGATACGCTGTTCATCATCGACCGGCGGAGGCATCTCAAGGGCGTCGTGTCGATCTATAACGTGCTGGAGCATTACGGGGAGGAGAATATTACGGTGGCCGACGTCATGAAGCCCGTCCAATATTCCGTGCGCAGCGGCTCCCTCCTGTCCGAGTCGGTGGAGATGATGAGCCACAGCCAGCTGTCCAATCTCGCCGTCATCGACGACCAGGAACGGCTCGTCGGGCTAATCACGCGGGGCAGCATCGTGCGCCATCTGGCGGAGATCCTCCCCGCTCCGGAAGAGGAGGCGTAACGGATGCAGACCTATTGGTCGTTCTTGCAGGAACGCTACGCCGACATCCTGCATGCGTTAGGCCAGCATTTGGCCATCTCGCTCACGGCGATCGTGCTCGGCACCCTCTTGGCCGTCCCGCTTGGCATCGCGCTCGTGTACAACCAGATCCGATGGATCAACGGCAGCGTCTTCTTCGTGGCCAACCTGCTGCAGACCGTGCCGAGCCTGGCGCTCCTGGCCGTCTTGATCCCGCTCATGGGGATCGGCACGAAGCCGGCGGTCGTCGCGCTGCTGCTGTACACCATCATGCCGATTCTCCGCAATACGTACGACGGCTTCGATTCCGTCGACCGCAACGTGCTGGAGTCGGCGAGGGGCATGGGCTACGGAACGATGCAGCGCATTCTGCTCATCCAGCTGCCGTTGTCGGTGCCCTACATCATGTCGGGCATCCGGGTCACGATGGTGTACATCATCAGTTGGGCGACGCTGGCGACCCTGATCGGCGCCGGCGGCTTAGGCCAGCTGATCGTGTCGGGGATGGCGGTCAACAAGCCCGAGCTGATCGTGACGGGCGCCTTGGGCTCGATTCTGCTCGCGCTGCTCGTGGACGTGCTGCTCGGCATGCTCGAGAAGTGGCTGACCGGGCGGTTCGGCGGCGGCGCGAAACGAATGACGATATAGTGGAGGTTGAATGGAGAACACGATGATTGCGAAGCTGACCAAGACGATAGCGGTGCTCGGCTTGTGCGCGATGATGCTGGCGCTCGCCGCCTGCGGCACGGGAAATACCTTCATCATAGGCGCGCAGACGTTCACCGAAACCAAAATATTAGCCGAAATGTACAAAGCGCTCATCGAAGACCGGACGGACGTCAGCGCGGAGATCATTCCGGACCTCGCGTCGAGCCCGGTCGTGCTGCAAGCGATCAAGCGTAACGACCTGCAGATGGGAACGCTCTACTCCGGCGAGATCTTCAATAACCATTTTCCGATTCAGGAGACCAAGGATCGCCGGAAGGTGCTCGAGCAGGCGCAGGCCGGGTTCAAGAAATATTACGATCTCGATTGGATGGACCCGCTCGGCTTCGAGAATACCTATGCCTTCACCGTGCGGGCCGATCTGGCCAAAGCCAAAGGCTACGAGAAGATCTCCGATATCGCGGCCGACGCGCCGAACATGCGGCTCGGGGTCGACACGTCGTGGCTTGAACGGGCTTCCGACGGGTATCCGGCCTTCTCCAAGTATTACGGCATTACGTTCGGCAAGACGTTCCCGATGGAATTAAGCCTCGTCTACAACGCCGTCGCCCAAAATCAAGTCGATATCGTCCTCGCCTACTCCACCGACGCGCGGCTCAAGGCGTATCAGTTGAAGACGCTGGCGGACGACAAGCATTTCTTCCCGCCTTACGATGCTTCGCCGGTCATTCGCAACGATGCCGTCAAGAAGTATCCCGGCGTGGCGGAAGCCGTCTCGGAGCTGATCGGGAAAATCGACGCGCAGACGATGATCGACCTGAATTACGAAGTCGACATCGGCAAAAAAAGCGAACGCGAAGTCGCCCTCGCCTACTTGAAGCGGGTCGGCTTGCTGAAATCATAGGAGGATTGCGAATGGTTGAACCTCATCTCACGTTTTGGGATTTCATCGACTACGTTCAGCGGAACTACGATCTGCTGCTGGGCTATCTGTACCGGCATATCCTGATGGTGCTGTCGGGCGTCGGCTTCGCCTTCCTCGTCGGCGTGCCGCTGGGCGCGATCTGCACGCGAAGCCGCGCCCTCGCCCGGATCATTCTCGCCATCATGAATATTTTACAGGTCGTGCCGAGCTTGGCCATGCTGGTCCTGCTGCTGTTGATCATGGGTCTGGGGTCGACGACGGTCACGGTCGGCTTGTTTCTCTATTCGCTGAACCCCATCGTCCGGAACACGTATATCGGGCTGCAGCAGATCGATCCGAGCTACGTGGAGGCGGGACGCGGCGTCGGCATGAGCACGATGCAAATCCTGTTCCACGTCCGCTTCCCGCTTGCGCTGACCTACATCATGACCGGACTTCGGATCTCCGCCGTCATTGCCATCGGCGTCGCTACGATCGCCCCGCTGGTCGGCGGCAGCGGCCTGGGCCGGGAAATCTATGCGGGCATCAACAACGGCAACTCGCTGCGCATCTTCTCCGGCGCGATTCCCGCGGCGCTGCTGGCGATCGCGGCCGACATTGTCCTCGGCTTTCTGCAGCGCAAGCTGCGGGTGGACAACCGCCGTTCGAAGAACGTCCTGCCTCCGACGCCCAGATAGCAAGGCTGACCCGTTCCAGGCCCAGCGCGGCCTGGTCGTATCGCGGGCGCGGCTTGCCCGATATCCGTAATGAACGAAAGAAGCCGATCGATTCGATCGGCTTCTTTCGCGTAGGGGTATCCGGTTCGCGGCTTGGCTTGCCCTAACGGTTCAAGATTTCATGACGGTGACGATGACGCCGTCCGTATTGTTACCCGATAGCTCGTAGCTGCCGGTCGCGGGCACGCGAAGCGTCGTATCGGCAGAGACCGGATAATAATACACGGCGTACGCGTCGTTCCCGACGGTCTCCGTCATGGATTGGCGCGCTTTCAACGCATCCAGGTATTCCTCGAACGCCCAGTGATTGTCGTGCATGATCGCGCTGTGCGGCAGCCCGACGTACCGGAAATGCCAAGGCTCGTCTATGACGCCGGTCACCGCCGTCTTATCCTCCGGATAGCGCGCGATGAACCCGTACTTCCACGCGTTCGCCTTCAGCCACTTCCCTTCCGGGGCGTCTTTCATCTGCGCCTTCGTCGAGCCGATATCCAGCGCCAGTCCCAAGCTATGCTCGCTATGTCCGGGAACGGCCGCGATGTCCGGTCCCAATTGTTCGTAGAGCGCCTCTTGCTCTGCGTCGTTGCGGTACCCGCTGCTGATCAGGAAATGATCGACGCCGTCTTTCGCGGCCTCCTTGATCATATCGGCGAATTTGGCCGTCATCGCGGGCGATAGCCGGATCTTGTTGTCCAGGAGACCGAAGCCGTTCACCAACTCCCGGTGCTGGAACAGATTAACCGCCTCGTCGTCCGCGTCGTTGGGCGGCACCGCGAGGGTTTCGTTCACGAGAAGCAAATTCCCCTTATGCACCTGATCGGCCGCGACCCGAATCGCAAGCTCGCTGCTTGGCGCATGATTCGCCGGTGCCGGCGCTTCCGGTCCCGTTGCCGTTTCCGTAATGATCCCGCTCGCGGCTGGTTCCGCCGGCGCTCCCCGATCCGCCTCCGCCTTGAACCGCGCGTAGACCGCGCCTGCCAGCAGCAGCATCGCCGCAAGCCATACTAACCGCTTTTTCACGTCTTGTTTCCTCCCCATTCCTTCTGACTTTAGGGTAAAGCGAAGAAATGAAGAGAAACCGGTTGAAAAGCTTAAAAATTTATTAACGAAGGCCGATCATTACGAGCGCCTTATCGCGGAAAGAACCTTCAGAACACCCTCCGCGCCGTCACGAACCGGTCCTTCCACTGCCCGTCGAACGCCTCGATATGGACCCCGAGCTTGTCCGAATAGGTATGCAGGATTTTGCCGTCCCCGGCATAGATGCCGACGTGGCCGATATCGAGCCCTCTCGCGCCGAAAAACAGCAGATCGCCCTTCCTCAGGTCCGCGAGCTTGACCTCTTGGCCTTCCTTCGCCTGGTCGTACGAGATGCGCGGCAGCTCGATTCCGAGCACTTCGCCGAACACGCGCTTCACGAACGAGGAACAATCGAAGGCATCCGTTTGATCGGTCGCCGCGCCGAATTCGTAATGCGTCCCGATGAACGACGAGCCGAAGGCGATAAGCGCATCCGCCTGCTTCATCGCGAGTTCCGGGCTCGCGTAATCCGAGTACTTGGGCTTGGCCGACATGAAGCCGATCTTCCCGTCCTCCGTCTGCACCTCGAGCCACTTCGCGTCGACGTCGCGGATGACATGGATCCGCTGTCCTCTCGGCAGCATCCGGACGACGGAAGCTTCCGTTTCCGAGCCCGGCTCGCTTCTGAGGTTCACGCCGTATGTAATTTCGGTTTCGAACGTATGCACGGACGAGATGCTGATGGACCGGTCGTAAGCATGCCATTGGACGACATTGCCCAGCAGTTCGCTTACGAAGCGCAGCGGTACCATGGAGAAGCCGTTCATCAGCTTCCCCGGGGTGGCAAGCGGCTGCTTCTCCCCGTTTTTGTAAGCCATGCTATCGCCCAGCCGATAGGTAATGAGCGTATCGGCTTTCGTAGCCGTAACCGATCGCGTCTGCTCATCCCAGCTTACCTTCGCCCCTTCCGCCTCGAAAATCGGACGCACGGGCACGTAGCTGACCCCGTTCTCGATCACGGGCTGCGCGGCGAACGCAAGCGGACGGCCATCCAGCAGCAAGGATGGCGGCTGTTCCGGCTCCGCATGGGCGCGATGGGTTTGGACCGTCGTCATCGTCAAGACCAGCAACGCGAATGCTGCGGATTTGATTGTGCTTTGTTGCATGTTTTGGACACCCTTTCCAACCGAGATACTCTTTAGACGCGAATCGTTCAGTTTTGTTCTGGTTTTCGGGCGGATGGGTGATTTTACCACGACTCAACAACAATATCGGCCGATCAAAAAAAGCCTTACGGCGCCCGGATTCCGAGCGTCGCAAAGCTTATGCGCATGCCGTTCAGGCTGCCAGAACGAACGGTTCGAAGCGCGTAGGCGTTACTTCTCCCAGAGCTCGATCAAGCGGCCGTCAAGATCGCGGATCCATGCGAAATGGCCGTAATCGCTGCTCTCCTTCGGCTTTGCAAGGGGAACGCCAAGTTGTTCCAGATGCTCGATCAGCGCGTCGAGATCATCGACTTGGAAATTCAGCATCGCTTGTTGATCGGTCGGAAAATAATCGTTCTCCTCGGTGAACAGCGAAAAGATCGTCTCGGTTCCTTCTCGGGCTTTTATCATCGTCAAGTTCCAATCGTTGATGTCAAGCCCCAGCGCGTCGTTATACCATTTTTTTGTCGCTTCGAGATTTTTCGTTCGCCAGAAAATGCCTCCGAATCCTGTAATCATCGTTTCCGCTCCTGTCCCTCATCGTATGTTCAGCTTAGCGATCGCCTTCCGTTAGTTATTCGAGATCGCGGCGCCCGTTCCTTTTCGGCGCCGCCCTGACCCCTGCCACCTCCAGATTCCCCTTTCCATGGATCGAATATTCCCGTCCCGGCTGCCGCAGGCTCGGCGCCTGAACAGACCAAACAAAAAACCAGCCATCGCGAGGACGATAGTTGGTTTCCTCCGGTGATGCCTGGATTCCGCCGGTAGGACCGGCCGCATCTCTATATCGCTTCGCTTACAATCGAATCGACACTTCCGTGCCGTCCTCGGCCTGAACATCGACCAATACCGTCCCTTTGCACTGCTGCAGCTCCCCGATCAGCTGCCGGATCGCTCGCTTCGTGCTTCGGTCGGTTAGAATCGATTGCGCCAGTCGAGCCCCCGACCGGCTGCCGTCCGCCGCGCCTTCGCGTCCGCCGTCCTTGCTCAGCCAATCCTTCATTTTACGCTGGACGATCGCGGAAGTCAGGATGCCGCTCCCCAGGCGCAGCACGAGATACGGGACCGGAATCGTGAACGCTCGTTCTTTGCTTTTGACCTTAACGATCATCATGCCCGGTCACTCAATGACGACGGAGACGGTCTCCTCGCCGGAGCGGACGTCGATGATTTGCCCGTCGAGCTCGTTCTCGATGGCATCGATGAGCAGGTTGATGTCGATGTCCTTCACGTACTTCGCGGCCTGCGGAATATTCGACGCGATGCTGTGCCCCGCTCCGAGCACGGCCTTGACGAGCTTCATCGGCAAATTGACGCTGACGGTCTCGTTATTTTGGGCGGCGATCCGAATTTTCAGCGTTTTGTTCAGGTACCCGCCGGAAGCGGACGACAGCCTCGCGGCATAGCCGGGTCTCCCCTGCGCCTGCGCGGCATGCGATGCGAGCGGCGTTTGCTTCTCCTTCAGCACGGCAATCAGCTCCGAAGCCCGGTCCGAATCGATTTTGCCTTCCTGCATCATGGTCAGCACCTTGCCGATTTCTTCTTTCATCGGGTCTGCCTCCTCTTTATTCTTCCTTCAATAATTTGACCGCTTCTTCCGCCGTGATCTCGCCGTTGTCGAGCATGGACAGGACCTTCTTGTGGTCGGCTTCCGGCTTCTTCCGCGTATCGTACCCGAGGGCCGCGATGATGTCGTTGAGCTTGCCGCGCACCGTCGGATACGAGATGCCGAGCTCCTTCTCCACTTCCTTGATGTTGCCCCGGTTCACGAGAAAGGTGATGACGAAATGGAGCTGTTCGGGCGAGAGCTGGGCCAGCTTCGATAATTCGAACCGGTTCTCGATCGTCGTCCGGCAATGACCGCATTCCAGCTTGACGGCGTGCAGCGGATGGTCGCATACCGGACATTGCGTGAGGATGGGATATTTCATGCTCCGCTCCTTTCTTGTATTGAATTATAAGTCAATATCTTCAAGCTGTAAAGACGAAAAATCAAATATATTAATATTGACTTTAAATTTATTGATAATCGAGCTTGCATACTTGAAAATAGTAAAGGCCGGCCTAAAAAAAAGCCTCGGCGAGGCCGTCGGCATGGCGTCCGGTTGCAACCCGGGCCATTCCGATCGACTCGTCGAGACGCTATTCACATGGGCACGCGACCGTTCGGGCATCAGTCTTCGATGGCTTGGTAGACCGTGGTCCAGAAGTCGTGGATCAGCCGCGCCGAATCCGGTACGGACATTCCGACCTGCGTAAGCAGGATGCCGGCGAGCCGGTTGACCGGGTCGGCGTAGGTCGACGTGCCGCTTCCGCCGTCCCAACCGAACTGGCCGATGGGCGCGTAATCGCCGCGATACGTCCGCACCGCCATTCCCATGCCCCAGCCGCCGTGCTGCCCTTGGCCGAAGGACACGTGGACGTTGTCGGCGGCCATCGCGTTTCGCGCGGCTTGCTGTTCGGGCGTAAGACGGTTGGTCGTCATCAGCTCGACGGCCGGCCGGGACAGAATCCGCTCGTTCCCGTGCATCCCGCGATTCAGCAGCATCCGGAAGTAGGCGTGGAAGTCGTCGACGGTAGAGACCAGACCGCCGCCCCCGCCCTGGAATGCCGGCGGCTGGCTGTGGCGTCCCCCGATCGCCTCGTCCCACACGTGAAAGGCTCCGGTCTGCGGGTCCGGGGCGTAGAGGGGCGGAAGCCGGTCCATCTTGCCGGCGGGCACGTGGAACCCGGTATCCTTCATGCCCAAGGGGGCGAAGAGCCGCTCGCGCAGGAACGTCTCGAACGACTGGCCCGCTACCCTCGCGACGAGCACGCCGAGCAAATCGCTGCCGATGTGGTACTGCCAGCGTTCGCCGGGCTGGTACATCAGCGGAAGCGCGCCCAAGCGGCGCATCCACTCGTCCGGCTCGGGCATCGGCTGCGGCAGATCCGGCGTAAGCCCCTGCTCGAAGATCGCGCCCATGATCGGCGTGCCCAGCGCCGTCACGTCCATGCCGAGCCCGAACGTGGAGGTCAACACGTCCCGGACGGTGATCGGCCGCCGCGCCGGCACGGTATCGTCCAGCGGGCCGTCGATCCGCTTCAGCACCCGCCGGTCGGCCAGCTCCGGCAGCCAAGTCTCGGCCAAGTCATCCAGCCTCAGCCTGCACTCGTCGAGCAGGATCATGGCCGCCGCGACCGACACCGGCTTGGACGTCGAGGCCATCCGGAAGATCGTGTCCCGGCGCATCGGCGCGCCGCCGTCATGGCGCATCGTCCCGATCGCTTCGACGTGCGTCTCGCCGCCCCGGCTCACCAAGGCGACGAGCCCGGGGATCTTGCCGGAATCGACATGCCGCGCCAGCACGGCGCGCATGTTGCGCAGTCCCGTTTCGGTGAAGCCGTTGCTGATTTGTCCCTTTTGCATCCGCTATCCCTCTATTCGTTATTAATATGAGGACCGATACATGTGCCATGACCTGCTTCACGCGGCTTCGTCAATCACGCCGTCATCCCGCTCCCCCCATTCCGGAAGAAGGTAACGGCTGCTGCCGCTCCGCGCCCCGTCAATGGCGGTTAGATGACCGTCACGTTCGCCAGCTCGGCGCCCATTCCCTTCAGCAGCGCATAGGTCAGTTTATCCATCGACGAGCCGTCGAAGCGAATGGTTTTGATCATCCGGTAGTACTTGTTCGTGAGCGCGAACCCCGGCTTGAACGACACGTTTTTGAGGGTCGCGCCATGGAACGAGACATCGGTCAAGGCCGCTTTGTCGAACTTCACGCCGATAAACGTCTGCCCGTCGAAGCGCTGCCCGCTTAGATCCGTGTATTTGAAATCCACGCCGTCGAACACGCAGCCTTCGAACGTCGCTTTCCTCAGATCGGTCAGCGACATCGTCACGTCGGTCAGCCTTACGTCCGCGAAGCGGGCGCCGTCCAGTCCCGATTTGCTGAAATTGGTGCGGACCAGGATCGACCGATTGAAGCTGGCGTTCGCCAGATCCAGCGTGGACAGGACGCAATCCGTCAAGTTCGCGCGGTCGAAATTCGCGCCGCGGACGTCGCTGCTCTTGAACGAGCTGCCGGTCAGATCCGCGCCCGAGAAGTCGGAGCCGCGCAGCGCGCTGCCTTGAAACTGTCCCTTATGCGCCGTCACGCCCGCAAAGTCGCTATCCGCCAGGTTGCTGCCATTGAAGTTGGTCAGCACTTGCCGCTCCAGCGAGCGGGAGAGGTTGGCGACCTCCAGGATCGTCTGCTCGATGTCGCCGATGCTCTCGACGGTCCGCTTGAACGCCGTCTCGTCGTCGATCCCCTCGGCTCTCAGCTCGCGATAGCGCTCCTGCAGATCGGAGAGCAGGTCCGCCTTCAATTCGGTGACGCTCTTGACGCCGTCGTACGGCGTAAACACGCTGTTCAGGTATTCCGTCAATTTCGCGTTCATCTTCATCCATCTCCCTAGACTAAAGTTTCCAACACGCGCTTGGCGTACTCCCAGTTGCTCTTGTTGCGGGCGTAGGTCTCTTTGCCTTTGCCGGTAATCCGAAAATATTTGCGCCGTCCGCCCTGCGATTCGTCGCCCCAGTACCATTCGATGTCGCCGTCGGCTTCAAGCCGCCGGAAGCTGGAGTACATCGTGGCTTCCTTCAGTTCATACTCGCCGCCGGAACGCTCGGCGATCAGCTTGACGATCTCGTATCCGTAACGATCGGCTTCGGACAAGAGCCGTAAAATCATCGTGTCCGTATGTCCGCGAAGCAGGTCGGATGTGATTTTGTTCTCGCTCATACCAATCACCTCCATATCTGCATAATACGCCATACTACTGTGACTGTCAAGGTACTTTCTTGAATAAAACACTATTTTGTTTCCCCATCGCGCTTACCGAACAAAAAACCGCGCGGCGCGCGGTTTTCCAAGGTGCTAGTTGTTTATGGCGGATCGAGCACGACGACTTCGAGACGCTGCGCGGCCGCGTTCGGCGCTGCTGCGATAGGCGCTGCTGCTTTAGGCAAAGAACCCGGGATTCTCGCGCGCAAGCCAATCCAACGTTTCCGATACGGCGCGATCGCTGTTAGGAACAATCCATTCCTTCTTGATATGAGGGCTGTCCAAACAGTTCAGCTGGCTCAGGGCGATAGCCGCTTCCGCGGCGGCATCCTGTTCCTGTTCGCGGCCGCGTCGTTTTTTTCGCGCCAAGATGGCGTCCACGGAAGGCCGGAGCAGCACGACCAGCAGGTCCGAGACCGTTCCCTTCAACGCCTCTCGGTACGCAAGCAGAGGTCGCGGCGGATCGCAATACAGGATGAATTCAAGCACGACCTGTTTTCCTTCTATTAATAGACGTCGTACCTCCGCCGCAACCCGCCTTTGAATGATCCGCTCTTCCTCAAGCGTTCGCAGCCCGTTTTGGGGATCGTTCGCTTTGAATTCGCGCCAGTAATCGTCCTCGCTCACGACGGTATAGCCGCATGCGTCTCCGATCCATTTCGCTAGCGAAGTTTTCCCGCTCCCGCCGGGACCGGAAATCAGGATCAACTTTTGAGTAGGTGCCACCTGGAACAATCCTCCCTCTTCATTATTCTTGACCTTTAACTCGGCGAGCGGGCCGGCGTTCGGCTTACTCTTGGAATACTTCGCTACGTAAAGCCGAATTCCCTCTGCAACATGCCGAGCTTGGCATGGCGATCAAGAACGCGTTTTCCCGCTCGAAATGAAAAAAGACCGCGCGTTATAACGGCCGCCTGTTGTTCTCTCGATCCGCCAAACCAAGTGGCGGTGTACGTCTGTTCTGCTTGGATTAGCCCTGTACGCAAGGCGATTGCGCCATCTCCAGGGGATTACCCATTGACGGAATTTGGAAAGTGAATTTTTTTTCATAACTTTCTCATATAGTCGGGCTGACCGTTCATTCCTGCGGGTTTCGGCTCTCAGTGGAAACCTCTAGGAAATGCCCGATCTGGTAAAGTGGTTACACGGCCAAATGAACCAAATATTAAATAACCGGAGGGTGATTTACACATGAATTTCCAAAAAACTAAAAATAAAATTTTCGCGGTCGGATTATGCGCTACGATCGGCTTAACGGCACTCGGCTTCGGACAAGCTCCGCAAGCGCATGCATTGTCGTCGTCTTCCGCATCCAAGCTTCTGAATTACGGCGATAATTATTTGGGCACGCCTTATAAATTCGGCGTGAGCACGTCGACGACGAGATACTTCGACTGCTCGTCGTTCACGAAGCGCGTGTTCAAGAAGCTGGGCTATAACCTGCCCCGCACCGCGCGCGATCAAGCAAAAGTCGGCCGTTACGTGTCGAAGAAAAATCTGAAGAAAGGCGACCTCGTCTTCTTCAAGGTACCGAGCCGCGGCAATTTCATCGGCCATGTCGGCATCTATGCCGGCAACGGTAAAATGCTGAACACGTACGGTTCCGGCGGCGTCAAGTTCACGAACATGAACTCCTCCTACTGGAAGAAGAACTACGCTACCGCGCGCCGTCTGGGCGCATAACTCGATCTAACTTTCACCGCCATGTAATAAACAGCGGCACTTCGGACGGAAACTACGTCCGGGTGCCTCTTTTTTTATTTTAAATGTACTCATGCCTTATAAGCCCATGTATATGGACGACGCCCGCACTGTCGGATGGGTCCGGTTATCGGTACTATGCCCGGTTGCCGATGCCGTACCCGCATCGGGCTTACATTTATATGTAATTGTATTTATATAAACGATCGTTTATACTGAAGACCGACAAGAGGTGATGACCTTGCAAGACATATACGCCATTATTGCCGAGCCGACTCGCCGGCGCATCTTGGACCGGCTGCTGCTCTCGGACTCGACGGTGAAGCAGCTCACCGAAGAGATCGGCGTCTCCCAGCCGCTCATCTCCAGCCATCTGCGCTTGCTGCGCGACAGCGGTCTCGTGCACGTCCATGCCGATGCCCAGCGTCGCATCTACTCGCTCGACGCAAGCCCTCTGGCAGGCGTTGACGAATGGTTAAGCGCCTATCGCGACAGATGGAACCGGCACATTGACCGGCTGGAAGCGCATCTGGACCGGCAAAAACGACTCAAGGAGGAACAATTGAATGAACGCGAACGAACGATGCCTCCCCCGCCTTAACCGGGCGTCGGACGGAGAATGGACGTTGGTGCTCGAACGCGAGCTGGCGCATCCGATCGAAGACGTATGGGCGGCCTTGACCGAAGCCGATCAGCTGCCCGCCTGGGCGCCTTTCGCCGTTGACCGCAATCTGGATTCGGCCGGTCCCGTGGCGCTTTCCCACGTGAATCACGAACAAGAAGACGCGACGCGACAAGGCGAAGTGCTTCTTGCGGAAGCGCCCCGCCTTCTCGTATTCCGATGGGGCAGCGACACGCTGAGGTGGGAATTGACGTCGGACGGAAGCCGTACCGTGCTTGTGCTTCGCCACCTTTTCGCCGATCGCGGCATGGCTCCGTCGTACGCGGCGGGTTGGACGTTATGTCTCAAAGGGTTGACGGGCACGCTCGACGGCAAGCCGATGCCTTCGATGGCCGGCAGCCAAGCCGTCCGCTATGGTTGGCAGGAGCTGCACGACGAATTCAAGCAGCGGTTCGAGACTAGCGGCCCGAAAGCCGACTAAAATCATAAAAAAGCGAGGGAACACGATGAATAACGTAACGAAGATGACGATCGCGCGTCCGGCCCATGAAGCATTCGAGGCCTTCGTCGATCCCGCGAAGATCGGCGGCTTCTGGTTCTCCTCCAGCTCCGAACGTTGGGAGCCGGGCAAGACCGTCAAGCTGCGCTACGAGGAATACGGTGCGGAAGGCGAAATCACGATTAAAGAGATCGTCCAAGACCGGAAGATCGTCTTCGAATGGGATTACGGCACCGTCCACGCGGTGACGATTTCCTTCGAGCAAGCGGACGCGAACCGTACGATCGTGGAAGTGAACGAAGAAGGCTTCGCGGAGGACGCCGCGTCGATTCCGCTCATCGTCGGCAACAAGGAAGGCTGGGTGTACATGCTGACTTGCCTTAAAGGCTACTTGGAGCACGGGATTACGACATTGCGGGCGGCCTTGGTGCACGGTTAAAGGATAATAAGCAAAAAGCAAGCTGCCGCGGCAGCTTGCTTTTTTGTCGTCTTCCCTCTACGCATTCGCAGATTCGACCTCGCACACGGCACCCGGAAAGTTACAGGTAACGCATGCATGTCCAATCCCTCTTAATTGGCGGAATTCGCTTGTGCCCCCGCCTCCGCGATCAAGGCCGCGAGCCGGTCCGGATAATCGGTGATGATGCTCGCCACGCCGGCGTCCAGCAGCCGCTTCATCTCGGCCGGTTCGTTTACCGTCCACGGATTGTAGACGATGCCGCGTTCCGCCGCCTGCGCCGTCCACTCCGGCAGCACCGCGCGATGATGGGCATGAAGGGCGCTTGCTCCGATCCGCGCGGCGTATTCCCAAGGCTCATAGAGCCCTTCCACGTACAGCACGCCGGTCCGAATCTCAGGCGCCAGCTCCTTGCAAAGCACCAGCGAATAGTGGTTGAAGCTGGAAACGATGATCCGTTCGCCCAACCCTTGGCGCCGAATCTCTTCGATGACCGCTTCCTCGAGGCCCGGGTAGTTCACGATGCTGTTTTTCAATTCAAGGTTGACGTAAACGTCTTCGCGCGGCTTCACCAGCTCGAGCAATTCGCCCAGCGTCGGAATGCGCTCGCCCGCGAATGCCGGATCGAACCAGGAGCCGGCGTCCAACTGCTTCGCTTCCTCCAGCGTAACGTCCTTCACGAGTCGGGGCGACCCGGCCGTTCGCTGCAGGGATTCGTCGTGGATCAGGACCAGTTGACCGTCCGACGTCATCTGCACGTCGGTCTCGATTCCCGTGGCGCCGAGCTCGATCGCGCGCCGGAACGCGGCCATCGTATTCTCCGGACAATAAGCGGAAGCTCCTCGATGAGCGATGTTCAGAACCAAGTTCATTAGCGTGACCTCCAGTTCGATGATGGAAATGAATAATACCTGGATCATACCGGACAAAGATGCGGGCAATGTAATCGATTTGTTAAGAAGCGATTGCGGTCGCTTCGTTCGGCCGGACGAGAGCGGTCATTCGTAATTCCCGTCAAGCCCCCTTCCCCTTGCGATCGAGGCGCAGCACCATCGTCGACGTGACGACATTGCTCAGAAGCAGCCAGAGCAGCACGGCCGGAATGGCGGCGAGCAGCCCCCACGCGCCGTACGTCCTCGCCCCGCCGGCCAGACCGAACAGCGCGGCGGCCGGCGCGGCCAGCCAGAAGCGCACGAGACCCGCTGAACCGCGCAGCGCATGATCCGTCCACCGGAACTGGGCGAAGAACGGCTCCTCCAGCATCCCGCGCCAATGCGAGATGATCCAGGTCGACAGCAGCAGCAGGAGCGCGGCCCCGACGAACGGCTGGATGACGGCGGGCGACAGGAAGACCGCGGCCGTGGAGACGAACGTGAACCCGAGCCAGGTGCGAATGAGCGCCATCCGGCGAACGAACGCCTTCATGATCATCTCCGCGAGCATCGTCTTCCCGTCGAATCGCCGGAACAGCCGGTTCGAACGGCGCAGGAGCACCGGCCGGCTGAGCCGCACGCGGGGCTTGTGCTCGATGACGTTGCGGAGCAGCAGCTGCGTGCTCGCGAGCCGCGCCAGCTGCTCCTGCCGGGCGTCGGATTCGAAGGCGTCCCGCGCGCGCAGCTTGATGCGGAGCAGCCCGGCGCAGACGACGAGGCCGACCCCGGCCGGCGCGGCCAACATGGCCGGCGCGCTGCCCCAGACGATCATCGGAACCAGATACGCCGCGGCGAGCAGCAGCGTGACGGCGGTCTTGACCAGCCATTTCCGAAAGCCCGCGTACCGGGCTTCGAGGAGATTGCGCCACACGGCCCCGACGCAACCCCATATCCATGTGTATACAAGCATCATGACGATCGCGCCGGCCCGGTAATGATGCACCCCCGCGAAGAACGGCAGCAGCACCGCGTAAAGGACAGCCGACAGCAGCAGCAGGACGCCCGCGGTGTAGGCCGCGCCCCGCAGCAGCAGCCCTCGGATCCAGCTCCGCTTCCGGAGCAGGAACAGGACGTCGGCTTCTTCCGCGAACGAGCGGAACCGTCCGGCGAACACGACGACGAGCGGCAGGCGCTCGCCCGTCCAGAGCGGCAAGTTCGCGAGCCACGCCGGCGGATGATGCCAGAGATCCGCGTACGTGCCGCCGATGATCCAGACCGCCGGCACGAGCACGTACACCCATACCGTCCAATCGAGCGCCGTGCGCCACGCTTTCCACTGCTCCGTCCAGAAGCGCCGCACCCTGCGCCGGAAGAGGCTTCCCGCGCGCCAGCCGCCGATGGCCTGATTCGACATTCCTCTTCCCCCTTATGTCAACGCATAGAAACAATCGGTCAGCGGAGCGTCCGCCGGACAGCCGGCCTGCTCCCGGACCTCGGCGAGCGAGCCCTGCGCCACGACGGATCCCCCGTCAAGGAGAATGATGCGATCGCAGATTCGCTCGGCGGTGTCGAGCACGTGCGTGCACATGAGCACCCCCGCCCCGCGGCGGCGTTCGTCCTGCAGCAGCTCCAGGAAATCCCGCGTCGCCCGGGGATCGAGCCCGACGAACGGCTCGTCCACGACGTACACGTCCGGCTCCAGCAGGAAGCCGATGATGAGCATCATTTTTTGCTGCATGCCCTTGGAGAAGCCGGTCGGCAGCTTATGCCGCTCGCCGGTCAGACGGAACCGCTCCAGCATCCGTTCCGCGCGGGCGAGGAACGTCGCTTCGTCCAGCTCGTAAGCGGAAGCCGCCAGCTGCAGATGCTCCCACAGCGTCATATACTCGTAGAGCACCGGCTGCTCCGGCACGTACGCGTAACGTCCCTGCTCGCCTCCGAGGCGCACGTCGCCGTCCACGCGGCGAAGCAGTCCGAGCAAGGCCTTGATCGTCGTGCTCTTGCCGGCGCCGTTCGGGCCGATCAAGCCGACGAGCTCGCCCTTATCGACCGCGAACTTAATGTCGCGGATGATGTCCGCGTCCGAGGCATAGCCGGCTTTCCGAATGTCGACCTCCAATACCGTCATGCTTCGTCCTCCGCTTCGTAATCCATAATGATGTTTCGCGCATCCGCGTTCGCCGCAGTTACGACTCAGGATCGGCAATCCCAATCGATGCTTTTATCATAGCATCTCTAGAGGTATCTGTCCCTCCGGCCGGCATGCATCGCATCATCGTCGAAAATCACCAAAATTCGGCATTGTTCGACCGCTATCCCGGCATTATACTTAACCTAGCAAACAAACGTCATCGCCGAGAGGAGTGATTCCGCTGCTTACCGAAGACCCTGCCCGCCTGTTCGACGACATGCTGTCGTTGACCGCGGAGCTCTTCTTCGAACGCGAGCGTGCGTCGTTATTGGACGGGCATATGCGGGAAGCCGAATCCGTGCTCGATATCGGCTGCGGGAACGGCGCCTATCTGGAAGCCGTCAAGCGGGCGTACCCTCGCCTGCGCTGCACCGGAATCGAAAAGGACGCGCGCGTGTATCCGTTCGCGGCGGCCAGATCCGCGCCGGGACTTAGCTTCGTGCAAGCCGATTACAAGGATGCGGCGGCAGGCGGCGAGCCGTTCGACGTCGTCGTCATCAGACTGGCGGCCCTGCATCTGCCGGATTTCCGGCACTTCCTCGCTTGGCTGCGAGGCGTCACCCATGAACGTTCCGCGATTCTGATTCTCGACTTGGACGACGCCGCGACCGGACCGCTGCCCGGCGAGGAACTGCCGCTGTTCGATGCGTTGTTACGCGCTTCGCGCAAACCGCTGCTCGCCCGGTTTCCGAAGCCTCCCCGCGAGGCGCTGGCCGAGCTCGCGCAGGCCGAAGGCTGGATCGCGGACCCGCAGTCCTACCGCATACTGGCCGATGAACCGCGCACGAAACGCCGCATGTATCGGTACATGGAGACCTCGACCCGCATCCTGCAAGGCGGCCGACTCGACCATGATCGAAAAAAAGAGCTCGACGATTGGTTGAGCAAGGAGAGCGCTTCATATTCCGCGGGCATGTTCGCGCTGACGCTGCGGCGGGACCGATACTGATGAACGGAGGTTCTTCGAACGATGCTTTGGAAAACCGAATTCGAAACGGAGTTGACGCAGGTGTTCCGGGACGCGGAGCGGCTGATCGACGCCTTTCCGGCGCCGCTTAACGCGAAGGGCCGCGCCTATTTGCACGCCTTCAATCCGCTCAACCCGTCCGCCAAAAAAAATCATATCTGCTACCTGCTGCCGTTCTGGATGCGGCCGGTCGCGGACTTGGAAGCCGAACGCTACCGCCAGCTGTCGCTTGCAAACGTATTCGTGATGCTGTACTTCTTCATCCAGGACGATCTGATGGACGAAGCGCCTGCCGACTGGAAAGAACAGCTCGCGCTCGGCAATCTGTTCCACCTCGCCATGCTGGACCTCTACCGCGCGCTGTTCGAGCATGCGTCTCCGTTTTGGCGCTATTACCGGGATTACGTGACGGCGTGGTCGCTCGCCGTCGCCTATGAATCGCCCTCCGGCAGCCTGATCCCCGGCGAGCTTGCCCGAAAAGCGGCGCCCGTCAAGCTGGCGAGCACCGGCGCGCTGCTGCTGGCCGGCCGGGCGGAGCTGGAGCCCGCCGTCTCCGAGGCGGTCGATTTGACGCTGGCCACGCTCCAGATGGCGGACGATTGGTCCGACTGGGAGGAAGATTTCGACCGGCGCAACGCCAACGGTTTGGTGGGCATGATCGAGGCCGAACATCGAGCGGCCGGACTTCGGCCTCCGCTGGGGAAGCATGCGATCCAAGCCGCCATTCATGTCGACGGCGCGCTCGGCCGTTACGCCCAAGCGGCCAAAGCGAACGGAGACGCGCTCGTCGGGCTTGGCCTGCCGCTCCGTCATCTGTCGGCGTTCCACGACTATTTGGCGGACGGGCTGTCCGCTTCGGCCGAAAGGCTGAGCGATACGAAGAAACGGCTGCTCGGCGGCGGGTTCGCTTATTGGCTCTCGCAGTATCAGGCTGAAACCGCCGATAATAAACCCGATTAAGAATGAACCTAATTAATGAAAAGGCCAGAACCGCCTTATCGACAAGGAGGCACGCGAACATGACAATGTCCGATACTCAAGCCGCCGTTTGCGTCAAAGAACGCATTATCGAGCGGGCCTGGCGCGACCCGGCATTCCGAGCCGCCCTCGCCGCCGACCCCAAAGCCGCGCTGCGGCACGCGTTCGGACTTTGGATTCCGGACGAAACGGAACTTGCCGTCATCGCCGAAACGCCGAGGCGGCTGGCGATCGTCATCCCGCCGAATCCGGCCGCCATGGCGGAAAATCAGGAGAAGACCGATGATACGTGGTAAATGCGCCCCTCCTTAAAAAGGGAATTTCCGGTAGCGGAAATTCCCTTTTTTTGTCGTTTTTCCGCCTTAATCTAGCGATTTTTAGTAGAATTGTCTCAGCTTTAATGGTACACTTTACCTGGTACATAACTCCTATTAACGAGGTGCGAAACGGATGACCGAACAACAGCTGCAGCAACAAATTATCGAGAAAGCTTGGTCCGACCCTGCGTTCAAAGCAAAATTGCTGACGAACCCGAAAGAAGCGCTGCAAGAGGCGTTCGGCCTGTCGCTGCCGAATGACGTCGAACTCGTCGTCGTCGAAGAAACGCCTACGAAATTCGCGCTCGTCCTTCCTCAAAATCCGGCAGACGCCGGGAAAACGGACGAATCGCTCGACACATGGTAAAATCGAATCCCGCACGCAAAAAACGCGAAGGTCACATCGAGACCTTCGCGTTTGTTTCGACGAAGCGCGCGGCGGGAAAGCGAATCATCGCTTCGGTGCCGATGCCCTTCTGGCTTGTGAATTTGATCGTCCCCTGCATGACCTCGATGATGCGGAACGTCACCATCAGCCCCAGACCGGTCCCCTTCGTCTTGTTCGAGAAGTACGGTTCACCCAATCGTTCCAGGACGCGCTCATCCATCCCGGCGCCGCTGTCCGAGATATGAATGACCACTTGCTCCCGCTCCTCGTACGCCCAAATTTTGACGACGCCCGCGCCTTCCAGCGCTTCGATGCTGTTCTTGATGATATTGATCAGCGCTTGCTTCAGCTTGGAGGAATTGCCCAAGATCCGCAGCGAACGCGGCACGTTCATCTCCAGCCGGCCCCCGTGCAGATTCGCCAGAGGCACGATAATGCCTTCCACGTGCTTGAATTCCTCCGCCAGATTCAATTCGTGCACCTGCTCCATCTGGGGCTTCGCGAACGTCAGGAAATCGGTGATGATCGTCGAAGCCCGGTCGAGCTCGTCGATCGCAAGCTTGTAATAGTTCTCGCCGCTGCGCTCGATCTGATGGCGCGTCTCGAGGATCTGCAGCAGGCCGCGCGTGACTTGAAGCGGGTTGCGGACCTCGTGCGCCACGGAAGCCGCCAATTGGCTGATGATCTCCATCTTCTCCGACCGCTGCAGCTCGGAATTGTAAATTTCCAAGTCCCGCGAATACGTAAGGATCAATTTATGCTGATGCGCGAACCGTCGTCCGAGCAGCACGATGAGCGATAAGACGAACGCCACGAGTCCCCATTTCCACCACGACAGATCGTACGTCTGGGAAGACGCGTAGAACTTCACGAGCTCCGCCGAACCGATGATGGCGAAGATCGCCAAGCCGACCGACAGGATGATCGAATCGATGTTTCGTCTCCACAGCTGCCTGCCCAGAATGAGCAGAATGAGGATGAACTCGGCCAGCATCAGACAGCCGGCCGCCGTGACCGAGACGAAGAAATAAAACGACTGAAACTCATTGTGAAGCGCCCGGTTGACGATCAGCATGACAAGGCCGAATACGGAATAACCGATCTGGAACCGCCGGAAATGCTTCACGATGCCGCGATACCCGCTTCCGAACAAAAACTCGAAAAACACGAGCAGCGCCGGCAGGAACGTGTACAGCGACAGATCGAACAAGCCTTGGTACACGAAGCCGTACGAACCATAGAACGTGTACAGGAACGGGGAATACCCGATTAGCAGGCCGCCGATCGGCAGGATGATGAAGCAGAGCGCGAGCCACAGCTTCAGCTGGTTCCGGTCAAGGAATACCGAGCAGATCAGCATGACGAACGCGACGAAGATGAACGCGCTTCCGAGGATGATATCCAGCAAGTCGTACTTCGCGTACAAGCGCATCAGATCTTGATAATCCGAAATATGAATGCCGCGTCCGAGTCCCAGCCGGTCCGTATCGCTTTCCAGATGAAGCAGCAGCTCCTGGCCGGAATCGTAATTCTCGAGCGGGATCAACACGCGGTTCAAATCGAACCAATGCTTGCGTTCCGAATGAAATACCGCTTCGCCGTTCAAATACGCGGTAATGTTCTGCGCGTAAATCGAACGAAAAAACGCGCCTTGGTTCTTGCCGATTTCCGGCAGCTTGATCCGGACCCACGCGGATTCCACGCGTTCCGGTTTCGAAACGACCGGAGCGGATGCCCGGATGTCCTGCCACCCCGACGCCTGCATCGCCTCGTCCGGCGATGCAAGCCGGTCCCCGTCCGTCTCCCATCTCAGCTGCCAGGAAGAAATCGCGGCGTCCCCCGTAACCGGAGCCGCCTGCGCGGCCGTCGGCAGCATCGGAACAAGACAAGCGATGATGAAAAATAACCCTAAGACGACTTTCAGCTTCATTCCTTCCGACACCTCAAAACGTGGGTAATGTGTATTGCGTCTACAATACCTCATTTCGACAAAATTTTCGGTTTGCCTGCCTCGTTTTCGACAAAACCCCAAAAATCATTCCATTTTTCGCCTCGCAGGTTTATTTTACCTCAAAGCGGTAAAAAGCGGCACAAAAAAAGCCGCGGGATCGCGGCTTTTTGCCAATCAAGCGTGAAGCCGGCGACGGGAGCCGCCTTAGTCCTCGAACTCGACGTTGTGGTACACCTGCTGCACGTCTTCCGAGTCTTCCAGCAAGTCGATCAGACGCTCGAACTGCGCCTGCGCGTCTTCCGGAAGCGTGACGTACGTCTGCGGCAGCATCGTGAGCTCGGCGACGGTGAATTCCGAGATGCCGGCTTGCTTGAACGCGTCCTGCACGGCTTGGAACGCGCTCGGCTCCGCGTAGACGATGACGGCTTCGTCCTCTTCCACGATATCGCGCACGTCGACGTCCGCTTCCATCATGAGCTCGAGCACCTCGTCGACGGTCTTGCCTTCCACGCCGATCACGGCCGTGGCGTTGAACATGTACGACACGGAGCCGCTGACGCCCATGTTGCCGCCGCATTTCGTGAACGCGGAACGGACGACCGGCGCGGTGCGGTTCACGTTGTTCGTCAAGGCGTCGACGATGATCATCGAGCCGCTCGGCCCGAAGCCTTCGTAACGGAGCTCTTCGTAGCTCTCGTCGCCGCTGCCTTTCGCCTTCTCGATGGCGCGGTCGATGATCGCCTTCGGCACGTTATAAGTTTTCGCGCGTTCGAGCACGAATTTGAGCGCTTGGTTGGATTCCGGGTCCGGCTCGCCCTTCTTGGCGGCAACGTAGATTTCAATTCCGAATTTGGCGTACACCCGACTGGTATTGGCGTCCTTCGAAGCTTTCTTTTCTTTAATATTATTCCATTTGCGACCCATCTTGGTTCATTCCCGCTTTCTTTGGATTTCGATTGCACGCAATAACATTACCTCGTTTATTATTGCATTTTCCGCGGTACTAGAACAAGCTCTTGCGGGAAAATTGAGCCGCACCGCCCCGGGACGGCAGGCGAAAGCAGGCGATGGCAAACCGAAAAACCGGTTCCTGAGTCGGAACCGGTTTGCTCTTCACATCGATATTAGGTTCGATTACCGCACCCGGCCATGACCTTGCATGCGCGAATCCATTCGAAAATGCCGCCGCGCCCGGCCTTTGCCTCACTGCCCGCCGCCGGTTGGCCGGACTTGCAGGTCGCCGATGATTTCCTTGGCCGCCCGTTCGCCGCTCTCGACCGCGCCGTTCATATAGCCCTGGAACGCCACGGACGTGTGCTCGCCGGCGAAATGGCAATTTCCCCGCGTCCCCTCGCGCTCCTGCTCCACGCCGGCGAACGCCGTGTGCTGACCGACCTTCCGGTAGGAATACGAGCCGAGGGAAAAGGGATTGCTTAACCAGCAGTCGCGCGCCGCCCGGCCGTTCCACTTGGCCGTCAGTCCCGGGAGGACCGGCTCGATCTGCCGCAGGAACTGCGCCGCGCGTTCGTGCGGCGTCCCCGTGATCATGCCCTCCCCGACGCTGCCGCCGGTATAGTCCACGAGCAGGCCGGATGCGCCGGGCTGCCCCCGGACGACGTCGAACGTGTTCTGGTAGCCGGTGTCCGCGATCGTGTCGCCGTTCGAGCCGAGGCTATGCCAGTGCCGGTCGCGGAACTGCAGGTGCAGCTTGCTGTTCGCCCCCATGCCGAGCTCCCGGATCGCCGCGGCCTTGAGCGGCCGGAAGCCGGCCCGGCTGAAGTCGACGGACGAGCGGAGCACGGCGAACGGCAGCGTGAGCACGACCTTGTCCGCTTCGACGTCGACCGTCCCGGCATGCCGCTGAAACGTCAGCCGGTAGCTGCCGTCGGCCTGCTCGGCCAGCGCGATGAGCCGCATGCCGCGCCGGATCTGCCGCTCGTCGAGCTTGCCCGCCAGCCGGCGAACCAGCTGCTCGTTGCCGCCGCGGATCTGGTACCGCTCGTCGGAGAGCCCGAACATCCGGAAGTCGTCCTCTTCTTCCAGAATGCCGTGCAAATAAATGAAGTTCAAGGCGCTCTGCATGCCGGCATCCGCGCCGTATTCGATCGTGCAGGCGATGTCCAGCAGCCGGCCGAATCTCGAATCCGCGCCGCCGGGCACGTTGGCCGCGATCCAATCCGTGACGGACATCCGGTCCAATTCGCGGCCCCGCTGCGTATAACGGTTATAGAGCGTCGGGAAGCCCGCCGCCGTCAAATCGCGGTTCAGCGGCCCGATGACGGCTTTGAAGTCCTCCGCCGCTTCCGCGAACGAATACGGCTCGCCGTCGAAATAATACAGCGGCGCCGTGTCCGGGGGCTCGGCATCGAGCAGATCGGTCATTTCCAGCCCCAGCTCGCGCGCGAGCCGGCGGAAGGCGCGATGGCCCGTATCGATGAGCATGCCGCCGCGCTCGGCGACCTGTCCGTCTTCGAACTCGCCGTACCGGGTGCTGCAGCGGCCTGCCGAAGGCTTCGCGTCCGCCTCGTAGACCGCGGCGTCGAAGCCGGCGGCCTTCAGCCGGTACGCGCACGTCAAGCCGGCGAGTCCCGCGCCGACGATCGCGATTCTTGGCGCCGCGGGCGAAGCCGCGCCCGCGAAAGCGCCGGCCTTCGCTTCCGGCCTTCGGGCATGCAGGGTCGGGTCTTTCCCGCTTTGAATGTCGCCGACCAGGCGTTCCAGCATCGTTTTGCGGCGCTGCCGGCGTTCGCGGATCGCCTGTTCGACCGTCGTCTTCTTCGCATAAGAATCGGCTGCGACGATATACAGTTCGCGCAGCAGTCTGGCTAATGGTGTACGCGGCATCCTATCCTATCATCCTTCGAAACTCGGATTTGCTTGTCTGCAAGAGTTGTCTGCTCCAGCATATGCATCCAGCGAAGGCTCGGTTTTACGCAACCGTCTGTTTTTTCATCCCGTTTTCATTGTTTTCGGCTCCGGACGCGCGCCGGGCCGGCTCCCGGACGAATGAATCATTCCGACGATTCGTGGTAAGATATACCTGGTCTGCTTGAAGGTCATTTTTTGTCATCTGGAGGTTAATTCGCATGCTGATTACCATTCTCGTCGTGCTGCTCGTCGTCGTCCTCGTGCCTCCGCTCGTGTTCTTCGGGTACATGTACGTCTTGTCGAAGCAGCCGAAGCACTCCGTCATCCGCGCCCATCCGTTTCTCGGCTGGATCCGCTATTTGCTCGAGAAGCTCGGACCGGAATTCCGCCAATACTGGTTCGATAACGATACGGAAGGCAAACCGTTCTCGCGCGCGGATTTTGTCGGGCTCGTCTATGCGGCGAAATACCGGACGGATCTGATCTCGTTCGGCGGGCGACGGGATTACGAGAAGCCGGGCTATTATTTATCCAACGCGATGTTCCCCAAGCTCACCAGCGAGCTGCGGGTCGATAACGCCGTCGTGCGGCAAGGCCGAAGGTACGTCATTATGGACGAAGGCTTGTTCACGCGCAGGGAAAAAATCGTCGAGGAGCAGGTGAGACCGTGGCTGCTGCACGACGACGACGCCATCGTGGTCGGCGAGGGGCGACGGGAGCCTTGGCGGCTCAAGGGCATGTTCGGCGCATCGGCGACGTCGTTCGGCGCTGTCGGCGAGCGGTATATCCACTCGACGGGAGCCGGTGCGCGCATGGCCGGCGGCTCGTGGATCAATACCGGCGAAGGCGGCGTCGCGGACGCCCATCTCGAGACGGGCGCGGACATCGTCGCCCAGATCGGGCCGGGGCTGTACGGCTACAGGGACGCGGAAGGGCATTTCTCGCTGGAGGCGTTCAAGTTCAAGGCGTCGCTCGCCCAGATCAAGGCGTTCGAGCTCAAATTCCATCAAGGGGCCAAAATTCGCGGCGGCCATCTGGAAGGCGCCAAAGTCACCGAGCCCGTCGCGAAAGCCCGTCTCGTCCCCGTCGGCCGAACCGTCAATTCGCCGAACCGGTTCGAGTTCTTGACGAAACCGGAGGAAGCGCTGCAGTTCATTCGCACGCTGCAGGAAGAAGGCGGCAAGCCGGTCGGCGTGAAGATCGTCGTTGGCGATCCGAAACGGCTGGAACCGTTCTTCCAGGCGATGATCGACCTGGACGTGTACCCCGACTTCATCACGGTCGACGGGTCCGAGGGCGGTTCGGGCGCGACGTTCAAGGCGATGGCCGACGGCATGGGACTGCCGCTCTACCCGGCGCTGCTCATCCTCGACGACACGGCCCGCAAATTCGGCATCCGCGGCAAATTCAAGCTGTTCGCGTCCGGGAAGCTCATCACGCCGGACAAAGTCGCGGTCGCGCTGGCGCTCGGCGCCGACGCCGTCAACTCCGCGCGCGGCTTCATGATGGCGAACGGCTGCATCATGGCGATGCAGTGCCACACCGGCAAGTGCCCGACGGGCATCACGACGACGGACGACAAGTACCAGGAAGCGCTGGTGCCGGAAGAGAAGCAGTGGCGCGTCATGAATTACATCCTCCAAATGCGCGAGGGCCTCTTCTCGCTCGCCGCGGCCTGCGGGCTGTACAGCCCGAGCGAGCTGCGGCGCGAGCACGTCGTCTTCACGAGCGAAAACGGCGAAACCGTACGCGTCGTCGACCTGTTCCCGTATCCCGACGCCGCGTCGTAAGCGGCGAACGCAAAAGCGGCTTCCCCTTTGGGCGGAAGCCGCTTTTCTTTGCCCCATGCCGGACGGTTATGTTTTTTTGTTAAGCACGCATGGCGATGGGCACCAGAAGCAAGAGTTCGCGGCTCCATCCGAATTGCCTCCGCTTCCCCCTCTCGAGCGCGGCTTTGCCAAACCGTCTTTAATGTGCTATTATTTGCACATATAACAACGACAAGGCGGTAGATCGCGATGGATATGCAATGGTTCGGTCAATCCTGTTTTCTTCTGACGTCCGCTCAAGGCACCCGCGTATTGATTGACCCCTTCCGCCGGTTTCTCGGGTATCGCATGCCGGTCGTGGAAGCGGATCTCGTCGCCGTCACGCACGATCACCGGGATCATAACCAGGTGAAGGCCGCTTCCGGCGACTTCATGCTCGTGAACGGCCCCGAGCCGGCGACCGTCAAGGACGTCTCGATCCGCGGCGTCCGCACGTTCCACGACAAGCATCAAGGCGCGAAGCGCGGCAGCAACCTCGTCTTCGTCATCGAAGTCGACGGCCTCGTCGTCTGCCACTGCGGCGATCTCGGCCATCTCTTGACGCAGGAGCAAGCCGCCGCGATCGGCCGCGTCGACGTCCTGATCGTCCCCGTCGGCGGCAAAATGACGCTGGGCGGCGCCGAAGCCGCGCAAACCGTCGCGCAGCTCGAGCCGGCCGTCGCCATTCCGATGCACTACCGCACCAAGGCGACCGGCATCGTCGGCCGCCTGCTGTTCGAGCCGGCGGCGCCGTTCGCCGAGGCGACAGGGCTGCCCGCCGCCTCCGGCGTGCGTACGCTGACCCTGGACTCCGATTCGCTCGCCGCGAACCGGGGCGTCGTCGAAATGGCCTATTACAGCGAATATAACGTTTAACGCCATTAATAATATTCGCTCCATTCTTCTTCCGCCGTCCCTTGTTCCTTCAGCACAAAAAAAGACCGCGCCGGATAGCGCGGTCTTCGTATATTCGTCAATTAGTGGACTTCGATCATCCAGCCGAACGGATCTTCCAGCTTGCCGTATTGAATGCCCGTCAGGTCGTTGTAGATCTTCTCGGACAGCTGGCCCGTCTTGCCGCCGTTAATGATCAGCTTCTCGCCGCGCCAGTTCAGCTCGCCGACCGGCGAAATGACGGCCGCGGTGCCGGTGCCGAACGATTCCTCCAGCTTGCCGTTCTTGCCCGCTTCGTAAATTTCCTCGATCGAGAGCACGCGCTCGACGACCGGGACGTTCCAGTGCTTCAGCAGCCGGATGACGGAATTGCGCGTAATGCCGTCCAATATGCTGCCGTTCAGCGCCGGCGTGTAGACGGTGCCGTCAATCTTGAAGAAGACGTTCATGCTGCCGACTTCTTCAATATACTTATGCTCCGCGCCGTCCAGCCACAATACCTGCGTGTAGCCCTGATCCTTGGCCGCGTCCTGCGCCTTGAGGCCGGCCGCGTAGTTGCCCGCCGTCTTCGCTTCCCCGACGCCCCCGACCATGGCGCGCACGTAATGGGACTCGACGAAGATTTTAACCGGGTTGATGCCTTCGGGGTAATACGCGCCTACGGGAGACATGATGACGATGAACTGGTATTCGAGCGACGGCTGCACGCCGAGCAGCGCCTCCGTGGCGATGACGAACGGGCGGATGTACAGCGAGTTGCCTTCGCCGTCCGGAATCCAATCCTGGTCGATCTTCGCCAGCCCCTTGATCGCCTCGAGCGCTAGCTCCGTCGGAATCGGCGGCATGCTCATCCGGTCGTTCGAGCGGTTCATCCGCTTCATGTTGGCGTCCGGACGGAACAGCTGCACGCGGCCGTCCGCCGTTTTATACGCTTTCAGACCTTCGAACACGGTTTGGCCGTAGTGGAACACTTTCGCCGCCGGATCCAGCGTAATCGGCTGGTACGGCACGATGCGGGAGCGGTGCCAGCCGAACTCCGCCGTGTAATTCATAATGAACATATGGTCGGTAAAGTAAATGCCGAAGCCGAGCTTATCCTGCGGAGGTTTCGGTTTCGGAGTTGTCGTGCGTTCGATTTGAATCGGTGTCGATGCGATCATGCTGAATCCCTTCCCTCGTACGTAATAAGTGCACTAATTGCATTTTACTATGCCGGTGACTATATTAATAATATCTAAATTATCCATTTTCCATACCCTACGGGTATCGTAAAGAGGCGAACCACGATGGACTTCAAGCAATTGAAATATTTCCTCGCGATAGCTGAGGAGAAGCAAATCACGCGCGCGGCCAAACTCCTGCACATGGAGCAGCCCCCGCTCAGCCGCCAGCTGATGCTGATGGAAGAGGAACTCGGCGCCAAGCTGTTCGAGCGCGGACGGAAGCAATTGACCCTGACCGCGGCGGGCGAGCTGCTCCGTTCCAAAGCCGAATCGCTGCTGGCGCAGCTAGACGAGACGATGCTGGAAGTCCGCGAGCTGGAGGAAGGCGTACGGGGGACGCTCTCCATCGGGGCCGTCGTATCGTGCGTCTCGATCCTGCCGAAGCCGATTCGCCAGCTGCGCGCCGCCTATCCACAAATTACGTTCAAAATCACGGAAGGTGACCATTTTCTGCTCGGCGAAATGCTGGCCAAGCGGGCGATCGAGCTCGTCGTGTCCCGCCTGCCGTTCGAGACGGGCATCCTGCCGTCGAAGCTGTCGACGCTTCCGCTGCCGTCCGATCCGTACGTCACGGTGTTCCCCAGCTCTTGGGTGCCGCGGCCGCGCGCGGGCGGGGAAGAGCAGAGCATCGGCATGCGCGAGCTGGCGGAGTATCCGCTGCTCACGCTTAAGACCGACAACACGATCCGCATGCACGAGCAGGTCGTGAACGAATTTCGGCGCCATGGCCTCGAGCCGAACATCATCTGCGAGTGCTCCAGCGTAACGGTCATCATGTCCTTGATCGCCTCCGGCATCGGCGCGACCGTCTTCCCGAAATCGATCCTCAACTCGTTCCCGTACGGCGACGTCACGATGCTGCCGATCCGGGACGCCAATTTCCAATCGGATATCGGCATCCTCTGGCTCAAGGACCACCGCCTGTCGAAGCGGGCGCAGCATTTCCTCGATTATTTTCAGTCGGACGGCGCTCAGACATTCCGCAAAAACGTATAAATCCGCTCCAGCGCGGCTTCGAGCTGGGTCTGCGAGGCGGCGTAGCAGCAGCGGATGAAGCCTTCGCCGCCGGGTCCGAACACCTGCCCCGGCACCGCGACGACGCCGGCGGCGTCCAGCAGCCGCGTGGCGAATGCATCGGAGCTTAAGCCCGTGGTTGCGATCGACGGAAACGCATAGAACGAACCGAGCGGTTCATGGCACGGGAGTCCGATTTCGCGCAAGCCCGCGACGAAGATCGCGCGGCGCCGGTTATAAGATGCCACCATCCGGTCTTTTTCTTCCAGACCGACCGTAAGCGAGGCATGCGCGGCGATCTGTCCCAGGATCGGCGCGCACGTCGCGGCGTACTGATGAATCTTAAGCATCGTCGCGATCAGCTCGGCCGGCCCGCAGGCATACCCGACGCGCCAGCCCGTCATCGCGAACGCCTTCGAGAACCCGCTGATCAGCAGCGTCCGCTCCCGCATGCCGGGCAGCTCCGCGATGCTTTCGTGGCGGCCGGCGTACGTCAGCTCCGCGTAGATTTCGTCCGTAATGACGATCAAGCCGCGCTCGGCCGCCAGCTTCGCGACCGGCCGCCAATCGTCCAGCGTCATGACGGCGCCGGTGGGATTGCTCGGGTAGCTGACGAGGAGCACCTTCGAGCGCGGCGTCAGCTTCGCCCGCAGCGAATCGGCCGTCAGTTTGAACCCGTTCTCCGCCTTCGTCTCGACCGGCACCGTCACGCCGCCGAGCAGCGCCGCGAGCGGCGAATAAGCGATATAGCACGGTTCCGGAATCAGAATCTCGTCGCCCGGCGTCAGGAGCGACCGCAGCGCGAGATCGATCGCCTCGCTGCTCCCGTTCGTGACGAGCACCTCGTCCCGGGGATCGTACGGCAGCCGGAACGAGGCGGCCAAGTAGTCCGCGATCGCTTCGCGCAGCTCGGGCAGGCCGGCATTCGGCGTATACGTCGTCCGGCCTTTCTCGAGCGCCGCCGCGCAGGCGTCCCGGACGGGCTTCGGCGTCACGAAATCCGGCTCGCCGACGCCGAGCGAGATGACATCCTTGCGTCCCGCCGCGTAATCAAAATACCTCCGTATGCCCGATGGCTGCATGTCGCGAGCCGCCGGCGACAAAAAATCCGTTAACGTTGTTCCGCCCATCCGTTTCTCCTCCTTCTTGATCGTGAAGCGCCCGAAGACGCCAAAAAACCCGTCCCCAAAAAAGGGACGGGCTGTTACCCGTGTTACCACCCTAGTTCCGCCATCCGTCATGGACGGCAGCACTCCGTTACGTATCCGACAATACGCGTCCCGTTAACGCTGGACCTGCGGCATCGCTTACTTCTTGCGTTTCGGCTAGCTTCTCGGGGATGGCTTCGGCCGGCGTCCGAATGTTGGTTCGCACCTCTCCCAACTCTCTGCGATACGGACAGCCCGACGTACTCTTTCCCGTCAAGGAATTTCGGTTGTGTTGAATTAGTTGTCATTATAGCCAACAGCCGCCGAACGCGTCAATAGGCAAATTGCCGGCTCGGTCAAAATCGCCGTTGACGCGCCGCGCGCCCGTCCGGTATGGTGGCTATAGGAAGACATTCCTAAATCAGCCGAATCACCTGCAGATCCGGCAGCCTGGAATTCCGGCATCCTTCGAATCCCGCACGCAAGAATGCGATGATCCCAAGAAAAGAGGTGCGTCATGGACGATCGCTCCGCGCTCATACGCGACCAATGGAACGAATGGTCCGAGACCTGGTACAAACGCTACCGGACCGGCGAGGTCATCGCCGGCTTGATCGCGCGTCCCGAATCCGCTTTCCACCCGGCGACTCTCGCGCTGATCAAGCGCGCGCTGCCGGACTTGCGCGGCAAACGGGTATGCGTGCCGTCGAGCGGCAACAATCACGCGGTCTTCGCCTTTCACCTGCTCGGCGCCCGCGTGACCTCCTGCGACATCTCCGATAGGCAGCTGGACAACAGCCGCGCCATCGCCCTACAGCATGGCTGGGCGATCGATTTCGTCCAGGCCGATACGATGCGGTTGGACGCGGCCGCCGACGGGGCGTACGACCTCGTCTATACGTCGAACGGCGTCCATGTCTGGATCTCCGACCTGCCGGCGATGTACGGCAGCATCCGCCGCGTCTTGAAGGACGGCGGCGCGTGCGTCATGTACGACGAGCACCCGTTCACTAGGCCGTTCGACTACAACGCCGACCGGAAGCTCCGCGTCGTCAGGCCGTACGACGGTACGGGCCCGTTCGGCGACGTGCCTAGGTATACGTGGCGCGTGCAGGATATCGCCAACGCGATGTCCGGGGCGGGTTTGCGCATCGCCCGCATCGAAGAAACGTACGCGGAAGACGGCTCCTTCTGGATCGACGAATCGCGGGACGACCAGACGCCGCTCTCGCCGGAGGAACTGGAAGCGCTCGGCGATTGGCGCGCCAATCCGTTGGCCGCCCTGCCGCAATGGCTGTCGATTTATGCCGTTAAATAACCGATTCTGCCGCGACTACGTCCAATAACGCCCCGAGCTCGTTTAACGACGCCAGCGTCTTGTACGGCACGGCGGTGCCGGGGCGGTCCAAGCCTTTCGGATTGATCCAGATCCCCTTGATGGCAAGCCACTGCGGCGCGGCGATCTCCCATTCGTAATTGTCGCCGACCATCCACGTCTCCCCGGCGTCGACGCCAAGCCGCTCGAGCGCATGCAGGTATACGGCCTCTCCGGGCTTGCCCGTGCCGTACTCTTCCTCGATGAGGATGCAGTCGAAATGCGGCGCGAGCCCGAACCGCTCGATCTTGCTCCGCTGCGCCCGCGAGCTGCCGTTCGTGATGAGCGCCAGCTTGATGCCGCGCGCCCGCAGATCGAGCAGCGTCTCCACGGCGCCATCGTAAAGCGCGACGGCGGCGTCGCGCGCCTCGCCGTACGCGCGCGCGATGCGCCCGGCCAGACCGTCGTCGGCAAGGCCGGCCTCCTCCAGAACGGCCGCGACGATCGTCGTTCGCGCGGCGTCGAGATCGAGCCGCCCGACCCGATGCCGTTCGGCGTCGCTCCAGAACCACGCCGCCTGCCGCTTGATCCGCGCGATCAGCTCAAGCTGCCGCGCCTCCTCTTCCCGCATGTGAATGCCGCATACCTTGCGCCAGCAGCCGTCGATATCGACGCCGTGGTCGAAGGCGATAATCGTGTCGTCCAAATCCAGCAAAATCGCTTTCGGTATCATGCCGTCCCACGCTCCCCGCTACTAGGAATTGACTCTCCTTCACTATACCAACGATTGGCCCGCGCCGGAATGCCGCCGCTATAATTAACTCCATTAATCAATTAAGTCCAACATCCTTGATGCGAATGCATTCTTGTTCCGTTATAACACGGGGAGGATTTTCGGATGTTGCGCTCCCATTCGGACGGCGGCCGCACAGTAATTAACGAGATTAAATATATATGGCGGAGCCGTGTCCACCCCGCCTAAGCAAGACGGCGGCAGTGGTATGCCAGAGTTTAGGAATCAAAATGCCCGTGCTTCGGGATCGAAATGTCCGGGCAACGGAATCGGAATGTCAGGACTGCGGGATCCGGATTGTCTAAGCTGTGCCCAACAGCGTTCGACGAACCTCGACGCAGCCGAACCACCATTTAGACATTTAACGCCATTAATAGACCGTTTCGGACCCGTTCCGATACCGCTCATTCCGTCGACCCTCATGAACGAATGTATTCGAGGCCTCGACGCATGCCCGGCATTTGTTCGCGCCGCCCCTCGCTGACCGCAGGCGAAAAAGCGCGCGGCCCTCCCTTAACGGGACAGAGCCGCGCGCCTGAACGCATTGCTTTGCGGTTATTGTACGACCGAGTTGAACGACATGATCCACACGGACCCGCCGACGATGACGAGGACGATGAACAAGCCCAGGACCAGCGCCATGACGTTGTACTTCGGGCCTTCGCCTTCGCGGATGTGCATGAAGAAGAAGAGCTGCACGATCAGCTGAATGACGGCCATCGTAATGATGGTGATGATGACGCCGGTTTTGTTCATGCTCGTTTCGAACACGACCAACAGCGGAATCACGGTCAGGACGATGGAAATAATGAAACCGATGACGTAGGCTTTAAGCGAGCCGTGGTTCTCGTGTTCGTCGTGATGGCCATGGCCGTGTTCGGCCGCGCCCGCAGGATGCTGACTCATCTTACATCACCCCCATCAAGTAAACGATCGTGAAGAGGAAGATCCACACCACGTCAAGAAAGTGCCAGTAGAGGCTGATCACGGTGATTTTCCGCCGCGTGACCGGCGTAATGCCGCGCATCTTCAGCTGGATCATGAGCCCGATCATCCAGACCAGGCCGACGGAGACGTGAAGGCCGTGCGTGCCGACCAGGACGAAGAACGCCGTCAGGAACGCGCTGGTGGAGATCGTCGCGCCTTCGTGCACCATGTTGACGAACTCGTTGATCTCGAGGCCGACGAACGAGGCGCCGAGCACGACGGTGACGATCAGCCAACCGATGAGCTGGCCGACCTTCTTCCGGTTCATTGCCAGGACCGCGAGTCCGCTCGTGAAGCTGCTCGTCAGCAGGATGAACGTTTCCGCCACGAAGCCCGGGATTTCGAACAATTCCTTGCCGGTCGGTCCGCCGTCGGTATGCGCCTTGAGGACGACATACGTGGCGAACAGCGTGCCGAACAGCAGGCAGTCGGTGACGAGGAAGATCCAGAAGCCGAGCACTTTCATCGACTCTTGGTCGTGATGGCCATGGTCATGCGACTCGGCCCCGTTCGAATGGCCGTGTTGAATGGCATGCTGCATTTATACCGCCCTCCCTGCTGCTTTTTCGGTCTCGATGACTTCTTCGACCGGTACGTAATAATCGGTGTCGTATTGGAAGGAACGGGCCAGCAGCGTCGCGCCTACGCCGAGCATTCCCAGAATGGCCATCCAGAGCCAGTCGAAGACGAAGCCGAAGCCGGCAACGAACCAGCACGCCGAGAAGATGAACGGAATGCCGGAATTTTTCGGCATATGGATCGACTCCAGCTTCGATGCGGGAACCGGAGGAGCCGGCGCGAAATTGCGGCGCTCTTTCTCTTCCCAATACGAATCCTGTTCGGCCGCGACCGGCACGACCGCGAAGTTGTACATCGGCGGCGGCGACGGTATCGACCATTCCAGCGTGCGGCCGTTCCATGGATCGCCCGTGGTGTCGCGTTCGCCGAATTTGACGCTGTAGAGGATCTGCCACACCTGGAAGACGAAGCCGATGCCCATGAGGAAGGCGCCGATCGTCGACACGAGGTTAAGCGGTCCCCAGCCCATATCCCAGCCGTAGGTGTACACGCGGCGCGTCATGCCCATGAAACCGAGCGCGTACTGCGGCATGAAGCAGACGTAGAAGCCGATGTTCCACAGCCAGAACGCGTATTTGCCCAACCGGTCGTTCAGCTTGAAGCCGAACAGCTTCGGCCACCAGTAGTAGATGCCCGCGAGATAACCGAACACGACGCCCCCGATGAGCACCTGATGGAAGTGCGCGATCAGGAAGTAGCTGTTGTGGTACTGGTAATCCGCCGGCGCCACCGCGAGCATGACGCCCGTCGCGCCGCCGACCACGAAGCACGGAATGAACGCGAGCGTCCACATCATCGGCTGCTCCAGCCGGATCCGGCCGCGGAACATCGTGAACAGCCAGTTGAACACCTTGGCCCCGGTCGGTATGCCGATCGCCATGGTCGCGATGGCGAAGAAGACGTTGACGTCCGCCCCCGAGCCCATCGTGAAGAAGTGGTGAACCCAGGTGAAGAAGGACAGAATACTGATGCTCATGAGTGCGAATACCATCGATTTATAGCCGAAAATCCGTTTGCGCGAGAACGTGGCGACGATTTCGGAGAAAATCCCGAACGCCGGCAGCACAACGATGTACACCTCGGGGTGACCCCACATCCAGATCAGGTTGACGTACATCATCGGGTTCCCGCCGCCGTCCATCGTGAACAGATGGCCGCCGAGGAACCGGTCGATGAACAGCAGCGCGAGCGTAACCGTCAGAATCGGGAACGCGAAGATGATGATGACGCTGCTCGAAAAGACGGACCAGGTGAACATCGGCATTTTCATCAATTTCATGCCCGGCGCGCGCATCTTGAGAATCGTGACGATGAAGTTGATCCCCGTCGCGAGCGAGCCGATACCGGAGATCTGAATGCCCCAGATGTAGAAGTTCTGTCCGACGCCGGGACTGCCCGACATCTCCGACAGCGGCGGATAGCTGAGCCAGCCCGCGTCCGGCGAGCCGCCGATGACGAAGCTGATATTGAACAGCATCGCGCCGAAGAAGAACAGCCAGAAGCTGACGGCGTTCAGATACGGGTACGCGACGTCGCGCGCGCCGATCTGCAGCGGCACGACCATGTTGAACAGCCCGAACATCATCGGCATCGCCATGAACAAGATCATAATCGTGCCGTGCGTGGTAAATACTGAGTTATAGTGATCCGCCTGCAGGAAATGCACGTTCGGCATCGCGAGCTGCGCCCGCATGAGCAGGGCGTCGACCCCGCCGCGGAAAAGCATGAGCAGCGATGCGATCAAGTACATCATCCCGATTTTTTTGTGGTCGACGGTCGTTAGCCATTCCCGCCACAGCCAGCCCCACTTCTTGAAGTAGAAGAGAACGAACACGATGGCGATGGAGGTTAGTCCGATCGAGACGTCCGCGCCGTAGATAAGCGGATCGCCCGTCACAAAAAATGAGGAGGCGAATGATTTTATACTGGCGTACATAGTTGGTGCTCCTCCCTCATCCTACTGATGATTGTGATTCATTTCACTAGAATTCATATTGCTCATATCCATGTCGCTCATATCGTCCATGTCGTGGGCGTCCTTGGAATCGGACTTCGCGTCGTCCGCGTCGGCTTTATCGCCTTTGTCCGCGTCTTTGTCCATGTCCATGTCCATGTCCATATGGTGGCCGCCGTTCTTGATGACGACGGAATCGAACAGATCCGCCGGATACGAGGAGAACGTCTGCTCGCCCGATTGGCTCGGTTTAGCCAGCGCCTCGTAGCCTTCCTTCGTCAGCTCGTTGCCCGAGCCTTTCACGCTTTGGACCCATTTATTGAAGTCTTCCTGCGATTCGGCGATGACGTTGAAGCGCATATGCGCGAAGTCTTTGCCGGAGAAGTTCGCGCCCGTGCCGTAATACTCGCCCGGACGATCGGCCTGCAGCCAAAGCGACATCGCCATGCCCGGCATCGTATACTCTTGGCCGCCCAGCTGCGGAATCCAGAAGGAATTCATCGGCGCGTCGCTCGTCAGTTCGAAATCGACCTGCACGCCGGCCGGGATATGCACGTAATTGACGGTCGCGATGTTTTGATCCGGATATTGGAACAGCCATTTCCAGTCGAGCGACGTGACTTGAATCTTGACCGGCTTCACGTCCGTGACCGGCGGCTTCTTCGCCAGCGCATACGTATCGCGGGCCGTGTACGCGCCCAGGATGCCGATGATGATGACCGGAATGCCCCACCACAGAATCTCCAGCACCTTGCTGTCGTCCCAGTGCGGCTTATACGGCGCCTTGTTGCCCGGCTTGTCGCGATATCGCAGTACGATAAATACCGTGATCGCGAGCACGGGAATGACGACGATCGCGCACAGGATGGCCGACAGGATAATCAGCCGGTACTGCGTTTCGGCGACGGGTCCCTGCGGGTCGAACACGACGAACTTGCCGTCGCAGCCGGACAAAAGCACGGTCGTCAGCAGTCCGGTTATCAGCAGCATCAAGCCGCGGAGTTTGGAACGTTTCTTCATCTTGCTACTCATCTCCTTACACATGCAGCGTGCTCTCATGGCCCTTTGACGCTAGCATAACAGATGACCGCGCGGTTGTTACCGCCGTTAACAAATCCGTCAATCTTCTGTTTCTTTTCCGACACTTTTCGTTCATCAGTCGTTCACGAATGGCGTAGTTAAGGGCTTTCACGGCGAATTATTAGGAAAATCCGGAAATGAACCCTGCATTTTCATCGTTCAAGCTGTCACAATATTGGGCTTTTCCAGAGCGCCCCAAAAACGCAAAAAAGAGACAGCGACGAATCGCTGTCTCTTGAACGTGTAAGCGCTATACGATTAAAGTTAAATGCGTTCCGGCTGTTGGCCTGCGGGCATTGCCTGCTGTTCTTTGGCGAACTTCGGCTGCAGCGCGTGGAACAACGACCCGAGCAATAGCACTTGAATGCCGCCGATGATAAAGCCGAAGCCGACCATCAGGCCCAAGTTCGTGTCTTTGAAATCATGAACGAAGCAAGCGCTCATGATGATGCCGATGAGCATCAATCCAAAACCGATGCGCGGCATCAGGGACGTCCAGTACTTGATTTTCTCCGCTTGGGACGGGACGATCACTTCGGTACCAGTTGTTTTTTGGGTTTCGTTCATCGTGCAACACTCCCGGTGACGTTTTATAAGAATAGTATAACACAATTTTGTCACGTAGCGTTCACTTTTTGTTCAATTATTAAAAAAATATTTTTTCTTGCGCTATCGCGAAGACTCGCCGCCCGCCCCATGCGAGCGCGTCTCGGCGCCGCGCGCAAAGAAGCGCCCGCCGATTACCGCTTCCTTATCGGAAACGAATCGGCGGGCGCTTGCGCGTTCGAAGCCTTCTCCCTTGGCTTGCGCGGCCGAGCCTCGCGGCCGTCGTTCAAGCTTCGTTGGAGTCCAGATGCGAATAATCCTTGAATTCCAGCAGCCCAGCCCGCTTCAACTCTTCCATATGAATCTCCGAGAGCTCCTCGAGAATCTCCTTCGCGGCGTCCGTCAACCGAATGAAAATGCTTCGCCGGTCGTTCGGATTCGGAAACCGCTGGACGAGGTCGAGCTCCTCGCAGCGCTGAATGAGCTCGATGCAGGAATTCGGCGTGATCTGCAGCCGTTCCGCCAACTCCTTGGGCGTGGCGTGCTCGCGGCCCGGGAAGCCCATGATCGACAGCATCAGCTGATGGTACTGCGGCGTCAAGCCCTTGCCGCGGGCCGCCTCTTCGCTGAAGCGGATGAATTTGCGGATTTGGTAGCGGAAATAAGCAAGCTGTTCGTAGATCGGTTTGGGCAGTCGTTCCTTCGCCATCGGTTTGGCCCCTTCCTGAAGTCGTTGGTTGCGTGCGATGCGGCTTCCTCGAGGCGTGCGCATCCTCGTTTCCTCCTATCTATACGCGCGGACGCGCATCTCCTTGTCAGGACTTTCCCGCGCACCGCAAATAGCGTTATGTCATATTAAATAACATAAACCATCCGATGACGATTGACAAGATTTAATGTGTTATATAAACTAACATTAAAAATCCAGTTTGTTCGTAATCCGACATATCGATGTCTTGCATACGGGCAGCTGATCCGGCAAGGTGATGCAGCGTGACCACGAAACAGGTAAAAAGCGTTTGTCCTTACTGCGGCGTCGGCTGCGGCATCGTCATGGACGTCGAGGGCGGCCGCGTCGTCAAAGTGTCCGGCGACAAGACGCATCCCGCGAATTTCGGCCGGCTGTGCACGAAAGGCGCCACAAGCGCCGCCGCGGTCGCCGAATCGGGCCGGTTGGCGTCCGCGCACAAGCGAGACGCGCGCGGGCTGGCCCCGTCGCCCGTCGGCATGCGGCAGGCGATCCGCGAGACGGCCGGCAAGCTCCGCGCCATTCTCGACGAACACGGCCCGGACGCGCTCAGCTTCTACGTATCGGGCCAAATGTCGCTCGAAGCACAGTATCTCGTGAACAAACTCGCCAAGGGGTATGTTAGGACAGTTAACATCGAGTCAAATTCCCGGCTGTGCATGGCCAGCGCCGGCAGCGGCTACAAGCTGTCGCTCGGCGCCGACGGACCGCCGGGCTCGTACGAGGATTTCGACCGGACGGATCTCTTCTTCGTCATCGGCGCCAACATGGCCGACTGCCATCCGATTCTGTTCCTCCGCATGATGGACCGGGTCAAAGCCGGGGCGAAGCTGATCGTCGTCGATCCCCGCCGCACCGCGACCGCGGATAAAGCGTCGCTGTTCCTGCAAATCCGGCCCGGCACCGACCTCGCCCTGCTGAACGGCCTGCTGCACCTGCTGCACAAGCAAGGCGCCGTCGACGAGGCGTTCGTCGCGGCCTATACGACCGGATGGGAAGACATGCCGGCCTTCCTGGACGCGTACGATCCGGCGAGCGTGGCGCAAGCCACCGGCATTCCCGAAGCGGACATCCGCCGAGCGGCCGCGTGGATCGCCGAAGCGCCGGAATGGATCAGCTGCTGGACGATGGGGCTGAACCAGAGCACGCACGGCACGTGGCAGACGAACGCGGTCTGCAATCTCCACCTGGCGACCGGCGCGATCTGCCGTCCCGGCAGCGGGCCTTTCTCCTTGACGGGCCAGCCGAACGCGATGGGCGGCCGCGAGATGGGCTACATGGGCCCGGGGCTCCCCGGGCAGCGATCGGCGCTCGTCGAGGAGGACCGGCGGTTCGCCGAAGACCTATGGCGTCTTCCGCGAGGAACGCTGCGGGCCGAAGCGGGGCCGGGCACCGTCGCGATGTTCGAGCGCATGGCGGCCGGCGGCATCAAGGCCTGCTGGATCATCTGCACGAACCCCGTCGCCTCCGTCCCGAACCGCGGCACCGTCATCGCCGGCCTGGAAGCCGCCGAGCTCGTCGTCGCGCAGGACGTATTCCTGGAGACGGAGACGAACGCCTACGCGGACTATCTGCTCCCGGGCGCCCTGTGGGCCGAGGCCGAGGGCGTCATGATCAACTCGGAGCGCAACCTGACGCTGATGCGCAAGGCGGTCGATCCGCCGGGCGAGGCGATGCCGGACTGGATGATCGTCGCGGAGGTCGCCTGCGAAATGGGCTTCGCCGACGCGTTCACGTACGCGTCGTCCGAGGACGTCTACCGCGAGCTTCAGCGGGCGCGGAACCCGAAGACCGGCTACGACCTGCGCGGAGCCGGCTACGATCGGCTGCGCGAGACGCCCGTGCAATGGCCGGCGGCGGCGGACGACGGCCCGAGCCGCAATCCGGTCCGCTACTTGAACGACGGCGCCGGCCCTCGGCTCGCCGTACGCGAGGACGGCAGCGTGCCGCGGATCGTCTTCCCGACGCCGTCCGGCAAAGCCGCGTTCTTCGCCCGCCCCTTCCTCCCGCCCGCGGAGATGCCGGACGCCGAGCGGCGGTTCGTGCTGAACACGGGCCGCGTGCAGCATCAATGGCACACGCTCACGAAGACCGGCAAGATCGCCGCGCTCAACAAGCTGAACCCCGGGCCGTTCGTCGAGATTCATCCCGAGGACGCGGCCGAGCTCGGCATCCGCGAACGCGATCTCGTCGAGATCGCGTCCCGGCGCGGCAAAGCCGTCCTGCCGGCGGTCGTGACGGACCGCGTGTTGCCGGGCGGGTGCTTCGCGCCCTTTCATTGGAACGACCTGTTCGGCCCGGACCTCGCCGTGAACGCGGTGACGAGCGACGCGGCGGATCCCGTATCGCTCCAGCCCGAGCTGAAATATTGCGCGGTCTCGTTGACGCGGACGACGCGGACGCACGCGAACGCGGAGCGAATCGGGGGCGAACCCGTCGGTTCTCCCGCGATCGAACCCGCCGATCGGCAGCCCGCGGCCGAAGCGAGCGCCGCTTTATTCAAGGAGGAGATCTTTATGGCCAAAGTGGATACGCTGGCAAACATGCTGGGCATCGAAGCGGGTTCCCCCATGACGCTCGACCAGCATGAGAAAATGTACGTGGCCGGTTTCATCGCCAGCCTCCGGACCGACGAAGCGGCGGCCGCCGCCGGCGTCCCCGTCCTCCCTCCGACCGCGCCGCTCGAGCCGTCCAAGCGGCTCTGGCTGGACGGCATCCTGGCCGGCATGTTCTCCCGCGCTTATCTGCCTGCGGCCGAATACGGATCGAGCGGAGCGGGCCCGGCGAACGGATCGGCCGCTTGGCATGCCGCAGCGCCGGGGTCCGGCGCGGCGCTTGCCGAAGCGGCGGCCGCTCCCGCGGCCGTCCCGGACGCGCGGCGCCAAAGCGGCGCGCCGGACGGCGCCCGGCCGGCCGCGGGGACGCGTACCGGCGTCACGATTCTGTGGGCGTCGCAAACCGGCACGGCCGAAGCGGCCGCGATCGAATGCGCCCGGCGGCTGCAGCTGGCGGGCAACGACGTGCGCCTGGTGAGCATGGACGCTTACGATATGGCCGAACTGCCGTCCGAACGGCTGGTCGTGCTCGTCGCGAGCACGTTCGGCGCCGGCGATCCGCCGGATAACGGCGCGCGGTTCTGGCAGGCGCTTTCCGAAGACGCCGTCTCCCGGCTCGAAGCGCTGCGCTATGCGGTGCTCGCCTTCGGCGACTCCAGCTACGATCAATATTGCGGCTTCGGGCGCAGTCTCGACGAGCGGCTGGGGCAGCTGGGCGCGAAGCGGCTGCTGGACCGCGCGGACTGCGACGCCGGCGGCGAGGACGCGCTGGACGCATGGCACCGGACGCTGGAGTCGGAAGTGAAGGCGCTTCGCGCGAACGACCCGGCAGCCGAGCCCGCCGACCGGCATTACGATCGCAACCATCCGCTGCCGGCGAAGCTGCTGGCCGCGCGGCCGTTGAACGGCCCGGGCTCGGAGAAGGATACCCGCCATTACGTGTTCGATCTGAAAGGCACGGGCCTCCGTTACGAAGCCGGCGACGCTCTCGGCGTCTGGCCGACCAACGACCCGGAGACGGTCGCGGATATCCTGGACGCGCTCCGGCTTCCGCCGGACGCCGAAGTCCAAGTCAAGGGCGAACGCACGACGCTCGGGGCCGCGCTGCTTAAGCAAGCCGACATTACGCGGATCACGCCCGCGCTGTTGGAACTCGTTCGCGACCGCTCCGGCAGCGGCCGGCTTGCCGCGCTGCTTCGGGACGATGCCAAGCAGGAGCTGAAAAAATGGCTTTGGGGCCGCCAGCCCGCCGATCTGCTGCGGGAGTTCCCGACCAAGGCCGGCGCGGAAGAGCTGCTTGCGGCGCTAAGGCCGCTGCAGCCGCGCCTGTACTCCATCGCCTCGAGCGCCGCCGCCCATCCCGGCGAAGTGCATATCGCGGTCTCGACCGTCCGTTATGAGCAGAACGGCAAGCTCCGCAAGGGCGTCTGCTCCGTCTACCTCGCGGAACGCGCGGACGAGGCGGCCGAAGTGCCGATCTTCGTGCAGAAGGCGCCGCACTTCCGCCCGCCCGCCGATCCGGCCGCGCCGATGATCATGGTCGGCGCCGGAACCGGCGTCGGCCCGTTCCGCGGATTTCTGCACGAGCGCCGGGCGTCGTCCGCCGGAGGCCGCAACTGGCTGTTCTTCGGCGAGCAGCGCGAAGCCTGCGACTTCTACTTCCGGGAAGAGCTCGAGGCTATGCGGGACGCGGGCGCGCTTCACCGGCTGACCACCGCCTTCTCCCGCGATCAGAAGGAGAAGGTGTACGTGCAGCACCGCATGCTGGAGCACGGCGCGGAGCTCTGGGCCTGGCTGAAGGCGGGCGCGCACTTCTACGTCTGCGGCGACGCGGGCATGATGGCGAAGGAGGTCGAGGCCGCCCTGAAGCAGATCATTCAGCGGCACGGCGGCATGAACGAAGCCGAGGCCGGCGCGTATATCCAGGAGATGGCGCGCGCGAAGCGATACGCGCGGGACGTGTACTGAGCGGTTGCTTCCAACCCAAAGCCCGTTGACGCAAAACGAAAAAGCAGTCCGTCCGGTTCGTCCCGGACGGACTGCTTTTTCGATTCGCGCGCTTCGGGGCCGTTACGGCCCCGGCTTCCGTTCCCGCAGCAGCTTGGCGATCTCCTCGTCGATCGCGTCGCCGCGCTCGCCCTGCCGGAGCTCCGCCAGCGCTTCGGCGGCGAGCGCTTCGTCGCTCAGCCTGCGCAGCCGCTCCTCCTGCCCTTCCGCCGACGCGGCTCGGCCGGCTTCCCGTTCCGACGACGCGGCGAGCGCGCGCAGCCGCAGCTTGTCGTGCTTCGCGCCGGCGTCGTCCACCGCTTGCTTGAACGCGGCGTAGCGCGCCTTCGTCCGCGCGACGTCGTCCGCCATGCCGCGCACGGCCTCCTCCTGCGAGGCCGCCTGCCGCCGGCACTCGTATTCGCGCTCCAGTCCCGCCCGGGCGGCGCGTTCGTCGCCCCGCGCCGCCGCCTGCTTGGCCGCCGCGCGGAAGCCGTCGGCCTGCCGCTCCAGCCCCCGCAGCCGCTCCTTCGCGGATAGCAGCCCGGATTCCAGCTTCCCGACCGCGACGGCGAACTCGCGCAGCTTCTCGCCCGCGGCTTCCGTATAGGCTTCGAAAGACGGCTCGCCGCGGCCGCCGGCGCCGCTTTCGGACGCAAGCCAGCCTTTGATCCGTTTGATCAATCCCATTCCGCCGCCTCCGCCGAATTAGTCTTCGCAGTATTTGCGCTCATCCGCCGGCTGAAACGACGCCTGCGTGATGAACCGGCCCGGCTCGCCGTCGTCCCCGTACTCGAAGACGAATACATGGCCGCGCGGGATCTGATGGCCGAGCACGCGGACGTACGGCGCGCTCACCCGGTACACCGACGGGAACGGGCAGCAGTACCAGTACGAGTCTTCCTTGATCATGCCCTGCGCGAGCAGCTCCTCGACCGTCGACTCGTACTCCCGCTCGACCGGTGTCTCGACGAACAGCTCCCAATGCTCGGTCAGATCCTCGATCGCCTGCGCGCGTTCGCCGGAACGGTTGATATCGCGGATCGCGAGCTCCGAGGTCACTTTCCAAATATCGTCCGAGTCGAGCTTGCACGCCTTGAACGCCGACCCGGAACGGATCGGGCGGGCGGGGATCCGTTTCAGCAGCTCGGGCTCCTTCAGCCCTTGCGCGATCAGGATGAAATTGGACAGCGCGATCCAATATTGCTCCTCCGCTTCCTCATGCGACTCGGGCGAGACGCGGCGGCCGTTCGAAATCGTGCCGACGATGGAATCCCCGGCTTGACGGCGCGTGCGCGCTTCTTCATATAGCAGAATCGCTTCCTTAAAACGCTCGCCTTCGTTGCGGGCAAGATCGACGTCGAGCCGCAGCAGCTCCTCCATGTCGCCGGCGGCGCGCCGCAGCCCGGCCAAATGCGCTTCCGGGCAAGGCTTCGGCCCTTCGATCTGCTCGCCGAGCGTCACCGGCAGCGGAGTCCGCGCCGAATTCGCGAAGGCCGCTTCCTGCCGCGCCGCGACCATGATGTCCGGGAGCGCGCCGTACCAGACGTCCGCCTGATCGTGCGTGACGATCGGCACCGGCTTCGGCTCGTCGCCGTCCAGGGCGTCCCCGATCAGCGCGTCCGCCATCGTCTGCAGGCTCCGCGCCGCCTGCACGAACGCCTGCGACCGCGGCGAGCCGCTGCCGGCCAGCTCGGCGTGCAGCGCGTACACCTGCTCGCCCAATCGTTTGTAAGCTTCCAAATGCTCGATCGGGCATATTTTTTGCCCCGTGATTCCCTCGCGCAGCCAATCCATCAATCCCATGTTCCCTAACCTCCAAGTGACGTAAGTTAACCAAATGTACGCACCGCGCGTCGACATGTTTCACATTTTTTGTAAGCCGATGATGTAAAACGACCCTCTCAGCATACCACACGCGCGGGCCGGCGGGAGCAAACGGACCGAAAAAGAACGGCGCGGCCGAAGCGCCCTTCGGGCCGGCCGTCTACCCGGACCGCGGCCGAACGGCAAAAACCCCCGGCGACAAAACCGGGGGTACCGTTGCAAGCCGCGCGTGCCGCTGGCGATGCCGACGCTCAGCGCGTCAAGCCGGGCTCCGCCAGCCTGCGCCGCAGATGCTCGACCGCGCGCCAGCGGGCGATCAGGAAATAGACGAGCTGGATGGCGACGAACGACGCGAAGATCGCGAGCGAATGCGCCACGACGGAGTAATCGACGAGCAGCTGCAGCGCGAAGAACGCGACCGAGCTGTGCACGAGCGCCATCAGCAGCGGCACGAAAAACATGATGAACAGCTGCCGCGTCATGATCCGGCTCAGCTCCTTGCCGCTCAGGCCGACCTTGGCGATCATGCCGTACTGCCTCTCGTCGCGGTCCATGTCCGCGTACAGCCGGAAGTAGATCGTGCTCGCCGCGAACGTGAAGAACACGATGCCGACGAGGCCGCTGACGATGAACAGCATGCCGTTCTCCTGCTTGGACGAGACCCATTCCAGCGCGAGCGAACGCAAGTAGTCGTCGTCGCTCCCGCCGTTGTTGACCCGGTCGACGAGCTCCTTCGACAGGCCGACGGTCTTCTGCCAGTCCGGCACGTCGAAGAGATAGGTCCGGGAGAGCGACGTCTTATCGGTCACGCCCTTCAGCAAGCGGTCGTACAGGCCGTCGGTCACGACCAGCGTGCCGGCGTAGCCGACGTCCGGCAGGACGATGCGCGGCACGTACTTGACGATCTGCGCGTCCGCCTTCTTGCCGCCGACAACCAGCTCGACGGGAGCCGGATTCGCGCCGGAGCCGTTTTCCGTTCCCACGCCTTCCGGATAGCCGGACTTTTCCCAATCTTCCTTTTGCCATAAGTACGACGGCGTCAGGAAGGCCTCGCCTTCGCCGCCCAGCGCTTCGGCCGGATACCCGAGATCCGCGGCAAGCCGGTTGTATTCGCTCAATTTCACCAGCGTGTACGACGTCTCGGTCTGCAGCGGCGACATCGGATGCACCGTGTACGGAAGGCCCGCCGATTGGAGCGCCCGTCCGATCTCCGCGACGGCGGCAGGCTCCTTCGAATAATCCGCCGAATAGGACGAATAGCTGTAGGCGTACGGATTGTACATCGCCGCGAGCCCCGGATCGCCGAGCGCCAGCGTCGTGCCGATGCCGGTGAACGCCACCGCCGAGACGACCGCCACGATGAAGAACGTCGCCGCGTTGTCGCGCATCCGGTACGTCAATTCCGACAGCGTCAGCATGTTCGTCCGGCGGAAGAACAGCTTCTTCCCCCGCAGCGCCCGCAGCGCGTACACGCTCGTCTGGGTGAACAGGAAGTACGTGCCGGCGATCGACAGGACGACGCCGGCGAGCAGCTGCTGGAACGAGAAGTGGCGGTTGATCGCAAAATCGAGCACGATGCCGTACCCGCCGGCCAGCAGCAGCACGGCGAGCGCCGACAGCCACGGCGATGCCGCCGGTTCGGGCTTCGGCTTATCCTCGGCCAGGATCAGCTCCGCCACCCGCTCCTTGCCGGCCATGACGGACGTCAGCGACGCGATCATGAGGAACAGCACGCCGAACGCGACGACCGTCAGCAGGACCGCATTCAGCGGCACGTAGAAGCGCAGGCCGTCCTCGATCGCCAGCAGCCGCGCGCTCGCGAGCAGGATCAGCTTGGAGAAGATCAGGCCGACGCCGATGCCGAACGCGAGGGCGGCGAAGCCGATCCAGGCGTTCTCGACGAAGAGCATCCGGTTCAGCTGGCGCCGCGACATGCCGAGCAGGATGAGAATGCCGAATTCCTTCTTGCGCAGCTTGAGGAACGCGCCGACCGAATAGAGCAGGAAGAAGAACGAGAAGACGAAAATAATGACCTCCGACACCTGCATGCCGATCGTGCCGAGCCGGCTGAGCGTACCGCTAGACGAGACGAGCTCGCCCTTCAGGTCGGGATGGAACAGCAGCAGCGCGTACGTGAAGAAGATCATGACCGAGAACGCGCTGCTGAGGAAATGCGCCATGTAGATCCGCTTGTTGCGCAGGACGTTAAGAATGGCGAACCGGCGAAAATTCATGCTCCGTCCCTCCCATCATCGACAGCAGGTCGATGATTCGCTGATAGAACGCGGCGCGGCTGTCCCCGCAGTGAATCTCGTTGTACAGGCGGCCGTCCTTGATGAAGACGACGCGGTGGCAGTAGCTGGCCGCGGCCGGGTCGTGCGTCACGAGCAGCATGGTCGTGCGGTCCGCTTCGTTGCGCTTCTCCAGGATCTCCATGACGTCGCGCGCGGCCTTCGAATCCAGGTTGCCCGTCGGCTCGTCCGCGAGCACCAGCTTGGGCCGGTGGACGAGCGCCCTGGCAATCGCCGTCCGCTGGGCCTGCCCGCCGGAGATTTCATAGGTGCGCTTGCCCAAAATCGCCGAGATGCCGAGTTTGGCGGCGATTTCGTCGGCGCGCCGATTCATCTCGCCGAGCGGCACGCCGTCGAGCACGAGCGGCAGCAGGATGTTTTCTTTGACGGTCAGCGTCTGCAGCAGATTGTAGGCTTGAAAGACGAAGCCGAGCTCCCGGCGCCGGAACAGCGCCAGCTGGTCGTACGTAAGCCGGTACGGGTCCTGGCCGGCGATCCTCACTTCGCCGGACGTCGGCTTGTCGATCGTCGACACCATGTTGAGCAGCGTGGTTTTGCCGCTTCCGGACGGCCCCATGACGCCGACGAATTCGCCTTCGGCCACCGTCAGGTCGATATCCGCGAGCGCTTCGTACGAGACGGCCCCCGCGTAGATTTTGCCGAGATTGCGAACGGTTAGCAGATCCATCTTCTGTCCCCCTTGATTCTTCGATGCCTCCAGTGTACCCGCTCGGGCGCCGCGGTCCTATTGATCGCTCTTTCAGCAACCTTACAACGTTGTAAGCCGGCGGCCGAACGCGATGCGCACCGCGGTGCCGGCGCCGACCTCCGATTCCAGCTCCAGCCGCAGCTCCAGCTTCTTGGCCACCTCGTTCGCCAAATACAGGCCCATGCCCGTCGATTCCTTGAACGACCGGCCGTTCTCGCCGGTGTAGAACGGCTGGAACACCCGCTGCCGGTCGGCCTTCGGAATGCCGACGCCGCGGTCGCGGATCTCGAGCACCGGCGCGCCGTCCCGCTCGAACGCCGACACCGTGACGGTCCGGCCGCTGCCCGACGAATACTTGATGGCGTTGGACAGCAGCTGCAGCACAATAAACCGAAGCCATTTGGCATCGGTCTGCACGACGAAGCGTTCGTCGACGTTCACTTCCGGATAGACGTGGCTGCGGATGAACAGGCGTTTGTATTCGTGCACGGCCTCGTTCGCCGTCTGCCGCAGGGAAACCGGCTCCACGCCGAAATCCTGCTCGAACGTCTCGAGCCGGGCCGTATAGAGCATCATTTCGATGCCGTGCCGCATCCGGTCGCCTTCCTCCGAAATGCTTCGCAGGCGCTCGTCTTCCTCGTCCTGCGTGATCATTTCGATGACGGAGAGCGGCGTCTTCATCTGGTGCGCCCATTGGTTGATGAAGGTCAGATGCTCCCGCTGTTTGCGCTCCCAGGCTTGGATTTCGTTGCGGTAGTGGCTGTACTGGGCGTCCAGCAGGCGGCCGAGCGCGGACGGCAGCGGCGCCGTCTCCCGGCGGGCGACGGATTGGCCAAGCGAGCCGAGCCGCTCCGTCAGCCGGGCATAGAAGCCGCGATGCGTGAAGTAGCGGATGAGCAAGTAGCAGCTGAGCAGCACCGCGCTCAGAAACACCGCGTAGAGCGCCGTCGAGGGCCGCGCGAAGCCGTCGAGGCGATAGACGAGCAGCACGACGGCCCACTGAAGCGCCGACCAGAACAGGAGCGGCAGATGCTCGCGCGCGAACAGCTTCATCGCGGAGCCTCTTCCGTCCAGACCGGGTTCAGGCGGTAGCCCGAGCCGCGGACCGTCTCCAGCGCCTGCTCGATGCCGAGCTCGGACAGCCGCTTGCGGATGCGCGTAATGTTCACGCTGAGCGTGTTGTCGTCCACGAACGCGTCATCCCACAGCTTGTCCAGGATCGTCTCCCGGCTCACCACGCGCGGACTGCGCTCGAGCAGCGTCTCGAGCAGCACCGTCTCCTTCTTGCTCATGGCGACGGACCGGCCGTTCAGGTGAAGCTCCATCCGCTCCGGATAGAGCAGCAGGCCGGCATGGCTGACGACCCGCTCCTTGGCGGCGAGATCGCCGTAAGCCCGCCGCAGCTGGTTGCGGATCTTGGCCATGACGATCTCGTAATGAAACGGCTTCGTCATGTAATCGTCGGCGCCGTTCTCGAGCGCCATCAGCTGGTCCATCTTGCCGCTCCGGGCCGAGATGACGATGATCGGGCAGCTGGACACCGCCCGGATTTGGCGGCACCAATAATACCCGTCGAAGCTGGGCAAATTGATGTCGAGCAGCACCATATGGGGCTCGAGCTCCCGGAACCGGTCCAGCACCGCGTCGAATTCGTCGACGATGATGCCGTTGAAGCCGTATTTGCGGATATGGGCCTGCAGCATCGCGGCGATCTTGCCGTCGTCCTCGACGATCATGATATCGTACATGGTTCCTAGTATCCCTCCTTGTTACCGCAGCGCGTGAAGCCCGGCAAGCGCCTTCCGCGCGGGACGGCGGCCGGCTTCGGGAACGAACCGCTTCGCCGCCCGCATGCCCATCGCGCAGACGATCTCGTTCGTGATCGTGCCGGTGCGCGCCGCCATCTCGCCCGCGGTAATCCGCTCATCGCCGTCCTCTCCGATGATCGTCGCGGCGTCGCCTTGGCGGACGTCCGGAATGCCGCTCACGTCGACGGTCAGCTGATCCATGCAGATGCGGCCGACGATGGGCGCCCGCCGCCCGTGGATCAGCACGCTGCCGCCCCGCTCGGACAGCTCGCGCGGAATGCCGTCCGCGTAGCCGATCGCGACCGTCGCGATCATCGTGTCGGACGCCGCCGTGAAGCTCCGGCCGTAGCCGACGGATTCGCCCGCCTTGACGGGATGCACCCGCGAGACGCTGGCCTTCAGCGCGAGCACCGGACGCAGGTCGAGCCGGGTCCGGGTCGCGTCGCTTTCCGAAGACAGCAGCCCGTAGAGCGCGATGCCCGGTCGAGCCAGATCCATCTCGAGATCGGGGAAGTTCAGGATGCCGTAGCTGCTTTGCAGGTGCAGCCGTCCCGGATCGAGGCCCGCCGACCAGACGAGGGCGACGGCGCGCCGAAAGCGGTCGATCTGTTGGCGGCTGAACGCGATGTCGGCCGGATCGAGGCTGTCGGCTTCGGCGAGGTGGCTGTACGTGCCCGTCACCTCCAGCCGGCTGTGCCGGTACATCGAGCGGATTTCGTCGTCGTTGCCGCTCTGCTCGCCGAGCCGGTTCATGCCGGTGTCGATTTTGACGTGCACCTTGAACCGGCCGCCGTGCGCCTGCAGCCGCCGCGCGTCGTCGGCGTGGATGACCGTCTGCGTCAGCTTCCAGCGGATCAGCTCCGCCAGCCGCTCGGTCGGCGTATAGCCGAGTACGAGAATGTCGCCCTTCACGCCGGCCTTCCGCAGCTCGACCGCCTCGCCGATCTCCGCGACCGCGAAATGGCGGACTCCGCCGCGATAAAGGCGCTTGGCGACGCCGACCGCGCCGTGGCCGTACGCGTTCGCCTTGACGACCGCCATGAGGCCCGTCCCTTCCGGCAGCGCCTCCCGCAGCGCCCGCGCGTTATGGTCCAGACGCGCCAGGTCGATCTCCACCCATGCCCGCTGCCCGCCGGGCTTCCGCGAAGCTTTAGGTAACGCGAGTATAGCAAGCGCGGCGGCGATCAGCAACGTCAGCGCGGTCACGACGGCGAAGAATACGAAGCTGTTGCCGACCACGATCGTTTGCACGCCGGCTAATTCGGCGGCGCCGCGCACCAAGATGATGACGAGCGGATGGAGCAGGTACGTCGCCGTGCTCATGTAGCGCAGCCGTCGGCGCGAACGGCTGCTCCGCGCCGTCAGCAGGCGGAACAAGGCGTAATCGGCCGGAATGAGCGCGATGTACATATCCTCGTGCAAGGGCAGCCCGAGCCGGTGCAGCACGGTGCCTTCGAGCAGCAGCAGGGCGAGCGATGCCGCGAACAGGCCGCCGTACCGCCGGGCGGAACGGCCGCCGCCGTCGCCCTCCCGGCCGGCGTCTCCCGCCTGGCTGCCGGCATATGCGCCCAAAGCGATGAACAGCGGCGCGAAAAACAGGCCGTTGCGCGTCTGGCCGAAGACGTCGAACAGCTGCGCATAGAACCCGGACAGCGCGCCGGACTTCGCGGACAAGCCGTAGTAGCTGTCGCCGAACAAGCCGACGGCGTACAAGGCGCCCGCCAAGATCAGGATCGTCCGGTCGCGAAGCCGGAGCCGCAGCGCATAGATAGTCGCGGTGCCGAGCAGCAGCGCGGGCAAATACCAGAGGTGATAAAACGTGCCGCCGAAGAAGAGGTCCCGCAGCAGCGCGCCGACCGTCAGACCCGGGCCGAAATGGCCGGTATACAGATTCACCGGCAAGTAGAGCAGCAAGCCGAGCGCGTACAGGCCGCCGACTCGCCACAGGAATCGTTTGACCGGCGGCTTGTTCCGCGTCCCGTCCTTCGCGGGGCGGAAGAAGAAGAAGCCGGATGCCAGGAAGAAGAACGGCACGGTCAGATGCGAGAGGATGCCCGTCAGGACGAAATCGGCTTCCTTGTTCCACGAGGTAAGCGGCCCCGTGTGGTTGGCGATGACGAACAGCGCGGCGACGAGCTTGACGAGGTCGACGCGGCCGAAGCTGCGGTCAGCGGCCATGGCGCTTCGCCCCCTTGCCGTAAACGGCCGTCACGACGAAGCCGTCCTCGTTGTTGCCGGATACGTCCCAGTCCGCCGCGCCGGCGGCGGGCACCGGGACGGGCGTGAAGCCTTTCGCCGCCGGCACGTAGTACGTCTCGGCCAGCAGGCCGGCGTCCGCGACGATCAGGTGCTTCCCGCCGAACGCGTAGGTCTTCATGAACGCGGTATATTCCTCGAGGCACAGGTTTTCGCGCGCCATCACGGCCGCATGCGGGCGGCCGACGTAGCGAAAATGCCACGGCTCGCAGGCGATGCCCGTCAATGCCGTCTTGTCCTCCTCGTAGCGCTGGACGAAGCCGTACGCCGGCGCCAGCCGCTTGAACGAAGCGGCCTCTTCCGCGCCCTCCGAGAACGACGGGGCGATGTAATCGAGCCCGCCGTCCGCGAGACCGACGTCGACGGCCAGCCCGGTCTGATGCTCGCTCGCGCCGGGCAGCGCGACGTAGCTTTCGGTGTAGGCCGGGCCGCGCTCGCGCAGCGTGTCCGTGTAGATCGCCCGCTGCTTCTCTTTCGAGCGGTAGCCGCTCACGACGGCGATCCGCTCCCGGCCGCCGCAGCCGTCCAGCAGCGCCGTCAGCTGCGCGAGACAGACGGCGTCGAGCGCGATGTCAGGCTCTTGGCTGCCGGTCTCCCGCAGCAGGCTTCCGGCCGCGGGCGCGAGACGCGTCTCGAACGTCCGCACGGGATGCGCGGCGTTGACCAACACCAGCTTGCCGCTGCCGACCCGCTCCACGCCCAGGTAGACCGTCCGGTACGCGCCTGCGAGCGGAGCGCCGCCGCGCAGCGACCATGCCGGTTCTTCTATAGGTTTTCTCGTTATCGGGATCATATGCGACTTCTCCTCGCTTCCGGTTGGTTGTCTTACGCTAAGTGTAGGCGGGCCGTGCGGAAATTCCTATCGGTTCGCCTTTCAGCTTCCTTACAGCGCCGTAAGGCGGGCCGGAACGGCCGGTCGGCCGCGCAGCGCCTCTTCGACGAGCCGGTCGAGCAGGTCCGGGAAGGTTAGCCCGGCGGCCCGCATCATGTTGGGATACCGGCTCGCGGGCGTAAAACCGGGAATCGTGTTCACCTCGTTGAAATAGAGCGTGCCGTCCGCCGCGAGGAACAGATCGACGCGCGCGTAGCCGCTGCAGCCGAGCGCCCGGTAGACCCGCAGCGCCGTCTCGCGGGCCTCGTCCGTCTTGGCCTTCCCGATGCGGGCCGGCAGATGGATGGATGACGTGCGCAGCGAATATTTCTCGTCGTGGTCGAAGAAGCCGCCCGAGAGCTCGATCTCGTCGAGCTCGCCCGCGAAGAGCTCCGTCCCGCCGAGCACCGCGCAGCCGATTTCGACGCCTTCGACGTGCGTCTCCACGACGAGCTTATCGTCGTGCCGCAGCGCTTCGGCGATGCCGGCCTCCAGCTCCGCCGGGCCGTGCGCCTTCGTGATCCCGATCGACGAGCCGGAGCGGGCGGGCTTGACGTAGACCGGGTACGCGAGCCGATCGATTCCGCCGCGTTCGCCGGCCGCCCACTGCGCCGCGGTCAGCGTCGCCGCGGCCGGGACGCGGACGCCCGCCGCTTCGACGAGCGTCTTCGCGACCGCCTTGTCCATGCAGACGGCGGACGACAGCGAGCCGCAGCCCACGAACGGCAGGTCCGCGAGCTCGAGCAGCCCCTGCAGCGTTCCGTCCTCCCCGTTCCTGCCGTGCAGCACCGGGAAGACGGCATCGAGCGGCGTGAAACGGTATTCCGTTCCGGCCAGCTCGAACAATCCTTTGCGAGACCGGTCCGGCGACAGGAAGGCGGTCACGCAGCCGGGATGCGCCGCCCAGCGGTCGTCCCGGATGTCGTCTTCGCCGCCGAAGTAGCGCAGCCAGCGGCCGTCCCGCGTAATGCCGATCAGGGTCAGGTCGTATTTCGAGCGGTCGAGCTCCCGGATGACGGCGGCCGCCGACGACAGGGATACCGCGTATTCCGTCGACGCGCCGCCGAACAGGACGCCCAGCGCGATTTTATCGTTCATCATGATCTCTCCTCGCATGAATCGATGTCGTGAAGCCTGGTTCGCTTTCCCTTACGAGTGTAGCCGCCTCCCTTCGATTCACCTATTGATTCGGCTTTCAACAACCTTACAAGCTTGAAAGGCAAGGCGGGCGCGCACGACAAAAAGGGCAAGAGAGAACGCGTCTCTCTTGCCCCATATGGATGGCCGGATATCATTCCGGACTGGCGATTGGCGGATGAATTAGAACGATTTTGCGAGATCTTGCGCCGCGGCGATGGCTTTCGCTTTGGACTCTTCGGCGTTGGCAAGCGCCATGCCTTCGACGTACAGCGGCTCGAAGGAAGGAATGCCGAAGAACGTGGCGATTTTTTTCAGGTAGCTGAAGCCGCTCTCCATGACGGCTGCCGGACCGGCGGAATATACGCCGCCGCTAGCTTGGATGTGCAGGCCTTTTTTGTCGGACAGCAGGCCGACCGGACCTTCGGACGTGTATTTGAACGTTTTGCCGGCTACGGCAACGGAGTCGACGTACGCTTTCAGCACCGGCGGGAACGAGAAGTTCCACATTGGCGAGACGAAGACGTATTTATCGGCAGCGACGAATTGGTCGACGAGCTGGCCCAGACGTGCGACTTTCGCTTTCTCGGCGTCGGACAGTTGATCGAAGGCCGTGCCGGATTGCAGCTTGCCCCAGCCTGCGAAGACGTCGGCGTCGATTTGCGGGATGTCCGCTTGGAACAGGTCGAGGTGAAGAACTTCGTCGGACGGATTCGCTTCGCGGTAAGCCTCGATGAACGCTTTGCCTACGGCCATGGAAGCGGAAACGCTGTGATCGTGCGGGTGTGCAGTAATGTACAGTACGGTTGCCATTATCTGTATACATCCTTTCGGGTTGGTTTAATTTTAAGACTTTCTCATTATCAATCATTTTATCGGAGTTGGGAAGAAGGCACATTAAAGTGTTCAGGTATCCGCCGAGATACCGCCAGGATTTCCCATATTTTACGAATCCCTTGCAACGGACGGAACCGCAGCCGCAGAGGCATTCGCGCCGCGGCATGAAGGCCGCGTTCAAGGTTCGCCTTCCCGTCCTGACCGCATTCCACGGTCCAGGAATGGTTGTCCGGGCGCAACAAAAAAAACGGACGCCCCGCCGGTCCGGCGGTTTGCCCGTTCGCTTATCCGCGCTTCCGTCACGCTTCGATCCGCCCGACCGAGAGCGCCCGGTATTCCCACAGCACGCGCTGCACCTCGTGCACCCGATGCTCCTGGCACTCCACGATGACGGCCAGCTCCGGGAGCCGCTCCCGGATCCGCAGCGCACGCCGGAAATACTTCGCCTGCAGCAGGCGCGTCGTTCCGAACCCCGCGGCGAAGCCGAACAACGCCGTCAGCATGCCCCAGATGAGCGGTCCCCAGTCCAGCACGAAGCCGGCGCTGATGCCGACGACGCTGCACGCGGTCGCGCTCCCCATGCCCGCCTCGAACGCCAGCGTCGTCTTGTTCGGATAGAAGGCGGCGGTCTTGTCCGTCCGTTCGCCGCCGTTCTCCATCATGACCGTCATGATGGATGACCGGCTCACGCCCATCTGCTCCAGCACGGCCAGCGCTTGCTCGACTTCGAGCGAATGCTCGAAGGTACTAATGATCATCACCTTACTCCTTCTCCCTTCCGAAGAGCCGCAGCGGAAAAGGGGGATAGCGTTCCGCGAAATAGCACGCCTGCTCCAGCCGGAACAGCCGGTTGTGGTCGCGCGCCGTCATGTAGGCGTCGTACATGGCGCCCCCGATCACGGAGGGCATGAAGAGCAGCCACTGCGGATCGAGCGCGGCCGTCGCCTCCTTCAACCGTCCGTTCAGCAGCAGCAGGAACGCTTCGTGGGAGCGCGACATCGTCAGATAGACGAACCACCAGAACACGCCGTAGAAACCGAGTCCGAGCCGGTTGTTGTACAGCTGCCCGAGCCCCGGGAAAAACATGGAGCAAAACATGGCGGCGGCCGGCCGCTTCGGGCTGAGCGACGCGATCGTCCACGGCTTGATCACCGCAACGGCCGGCCTGGCGCCCTCCAGCTTGGCCAGATGGAATTGCTTGTTATTCTCGACGGCTTTGACGTAGCTGTCCCAAATCGCGAATAAATAGACGATGGCGTAGGCGAGCACCCATCTGGGCTCCAGCACCTCGGCCGCCAGGGCGTACCGGCCGCTGAACGAGTAAACGATCGCTTCGTTCACGTGCGCCGCCGTGTTAATGATGACTTCCCAGGCCGACAGCAGAAATCCGCGGACGAACTGGTGAAGCAGGAAGTGGCCGAAACCGGGAAAGGCGACCGACCACCACGCGATGATTCTCGGGTCCTGCCAGCGCAGGCTGCTGAGTCCGTCCTGGCTGAGCAAAGCTTGTTGTCTGCGTGCCGGGCGGGATGGGTGCAGGGAGCTCAAGTCGATCGCAATCTCCTTCTCGTGGCGCTTCTGGCTGCCGCGCGCCCCGCTGATCCGATAGCCGCTCGCAGCAAGGCGCGCTTCGATGACACGCATTGCTACCACTATGCCCATTTCTTCCCGGGTTTAAAAGCCTGCGCGAAAGCGCGCTCGTCCGCGAGGGACGCGCGCTCGCCGGCGGAGCCGGTTCGCGGGGCCGGTTCGCGGGGCCGGTTCGCGGGGCCGGTTCGCGGGGCGAAACGACGAAGAAGCGGCCGGGGGTTCCCGGCCGCTTCTCCTCGTGCCTGCGTCTAGTAGAGCCGCGATTCCGGCCCGCGGTCTACCATTCGATCGCGATCGCCGCGCCTTCCGGCCGTCCCGGATGGCGGACGAGCAGCGTGCCCGACGCCGGATCGTGCGCGAACGCGGCGTCCGCGCCGTCCGCCGTTACCCGCGCCGGCGCCGCCGCGCAGCGGATGCGCGTGCTGACGGTCATGCTCGCCGGCGACTCCGAGACGAACTCGTAACGGCCCGGCTCGCGCCGCTCGTCCCGGACGCGGGACGCGCTGATCAGGATGGCCGGCTCGCCGCCGGCCGCCGCATCCTGAGCGAGGTCGTACAGCAGGCAGTTCTCGCCCGGCCGCAGCTCGACCCGCTCGAGGACCGGCAGATCCGCCTCGAACAGATCCACGAACCGGCCGTTAAGCGTCAACCCTCCGTCCGCTTCCGTCTCGTCCATCGCCTGCGCAATCACGTACGGTCCGCGCTGCATGCGGAGCACGCCGCTTTCGAAGTAGTCCTTCGCCTCGCCGCGCAGGGCCAGCGCCCGGCGGACCGTGTTCGCCACGAGCTCCGCGCCTTTGCCGGTCTTGGACAGAACCGCGGGGTTGACGCGCACGAAGATCACCGCGCCGCCGCCCACCGCATGCTCGCCTTCCTCCGGATCGCGGCCGAGCCCCAGCGATTCGAACAAATGCTCCTCGGGCCGTTCGTACGTGCGGCTGCCCGCGCCGCGGTTCCACCATTCCTGCACGCCGTGGAACGGATCGCTGCCGTCGCCGGCGTAGATCAGCACGCCGCCTTCGCGCACCCACTGCCCGAGCGCCTGGTGAATGCCGGGATGCTCCGGCTTCATGAACTCGTAGCTGATCAGCAGCACGCGGTATCCTTCCAGGTAGCCCGGGAACGTCAGGACGTTGTCGAGCTGCACCGGCCGCAGCGGGATGCCCCGCTTCACGAGCGGCAGCGCCAAGCCGTAGAACGCCGACCAGTCGAGCAGATCGCACTGCTCCGCCGTCAGCTCGTCGGGCGAGCCGGTGCCGTCGTACTTGAACGCCGCGCGCTCGTCGCCCTCGCCGAGCACGTCGCCGCGCTGGTACATCGCGGAGTTGGCCAGCAGCAGGCCGATGCCGCGCGTATATTCGGTCCCGCCCGCCGCTTCTTCGTGGTTATGCATGTCCCGCAGCACGCTCATGACGGTCAGCAGCACCGTCGCGTAGTCGCCCGGGATGCCTTCCTTGCCCGTGCCGTCCGGGGTCGGGTATTTCCCTTCGAAGACGCGGCGCGGCCACGGACAGACCTCGTACTGGCTCACGCCGGGATGCAGCAGCGAGGCGACGACGGTCTGCCGGTAGTTGAACTTGTAATCGCTCCATGTATAGCGGGGATTGTCCTCGATCGGATCGTGCAGGAACCACATCTCCCGGCCCGTGCCGCGGGTCAGCTCCTGCATGACGCCGTATTCCAGGTACGCGGTCTCGAACGTGCGCTCGCGGCGCACGCCGCGGTAGACGTTGGCCGTCCGCGCCGTGCCGGTCCAGATCTGCGCGATGAAGCCGTCGCAGGCCGGCATGGAGACGAGCAGCGCCTCGGGGCTGACGATCCGCCACTGCGTATAGTTGATCAGGCTGTGCGTCGGCACGTAGAACCGGACCGTCCGGCCGTGGGTGACGAGCGCGTACTCCTTCATCTGGCTGCAGATCCGGTCGAGCGCCCGGTAATACATCGCCGCCTTCAGCTTGGACGCGCGGTACTGCGCGTCCGGCGAGCTATGCGGCGGGATCCAGTCCTCGCCGTAGTAATTAAGCCACTCGCGCTTGAACGCGTCTTCGTAGCCGGACTGCGCCCAGAACTCCGGCTCTTCCATGTGAATCGCCTCGACGCCGCTGTCGATCGCTTTCTTGATATACGTCGCCAGGTATTCCGCGAACGAAATCGTCGGCACCATGTACGGCACGTCCTTGCCGTGCAGCATATGCGAGCCGTCGCGAATCTTCTGCGCCTCGTCCCAATGGTCCCGGCCGTCGAACCGGCTGTACAGGTAATCCTGGTATTGGCCCCAGGACACGCCCGTCATCAAGTGAATCGTATAGCCCGCTTTCTTCCAGCCTTCGATGCGCTCCGGCAGATCCTCGCCGATTCCGTACACCATGACGAAATCCGTGCGTAAATCGTAGTTCGGCCCGTACGGGCGGGACTCCTGAAACCCGGTCCATTCGGGGTTTGCTTTCGCTTTGCGGCTCACGGCGCATACGCCTCCTTAATAAAGCCGGCCGGCTTGCGCCGGCCGGGATTCATGGAATGTGGGATGCCGTTCGGGAACGGCCGTCAGCAGGACGGGAATTAGTTCGCCATTTGCAGCTTGACGACTTCTTTGCCTTTCAGGTTCTCGTTGACGTACTTCATCGCGTCCGCGTAACCCGATTTGTTCATTTGATCGCGCAGCTCGTTCAGCACCTTGATCGCGGCGGCGTCGGACTTCGTGAAGATCGCCTGCTGCCATACGTCGCTGATTTGGTCCATCGCCGGCTTAAGCGCCTCGTATTGCGGCGATTTCGCCAGCACGTCGCCCGGGTTGTAGGCGGAGATGACGCTGATGCCGTTCGGGCGAAGGATTTTGCGCGCGTTGTCCATGGCCGCCTTGCGGTCTTGGTCGGCCCAGATGTCGCCGCCCAGCGTGACCGTGCGGTCCAGACCCGTCATCGACTCGAAGCCGATGCCGAAACCTTCGTTCTTCTTCACTTTGCCCGTCGTGTCGGCGTTGAACTTGTCGAACACGTCCTTCTTCGCGACCGGCTTGCCGTCGACCATGTCGTAATCGACGCCTTCGATGCCGTAATGGACGAGCTTGAAGCCTTCGTCGGAAGCGAGGAAGTCGAGCAGCTTGAGCGAAGCGTCGACGTTCTTGTTCTTCTTCGTGATGACGGTGACGTTATTGCCTTGGATGGCGAGGTCGGCCGGACGGTCAGCCTCGGCTCCGGCGCGCTCCAGCGGGCCGACCGGCACGTAGTCGCTGCCCGGATGCGCTTTCACGTAGTCCTTGGACGCGTCGAGAATGGCCGGGTAGTGCGCGGCCAGCACGGCGATGCGGCCCTGCTTGATTTTCTCGTTCGCGATCGGGTCGGTCTGCGTGAACGCCTCGGGATCGAGCAGCCCTTCCGAGATCAGCTTGCGGTAGTAGAGCGTGTAATCCTCGTACTGCTTCGACATGAACGTATGCTCCAGCGTGCCGTCGCCCTTGTCGACGTAATCGGAGCCGTAGAACATCGAGCTGCCGATCGTGACGGCCCAGCCGGCGTGGAAGCCGCCGAGCGGGATGACCGGCAGGCCGCTCTCCTGCAGGTTCGCGTCCTTGATTTTCTTCAGGAAGTTGTACAGGTCGTCCTTCGTCTTCACCGACTGCGGATCGACGCCGACCTTGGAAGCGATGTCCTTGCGGACGTAGAAGCCGTACAGCCAATCGAGCGCGTCCTGATCGCTTGCCGGCTGGTTCTGATAGAGCAAATATTTTTTGTCGCCGAAGGCGCCGATCGCTTTGTCGTACAGGGCCGGCGGCACGTTCTCTTTGGCGATCTCTTTCGCGAGGTTCGGGTATTTGTCCAGGTACGGCGCCAGGTCGACCAGCTGGTCTTCCTTCGCGGCTTTCACGATGCCGTCCAGCTCGCCGCCCCATGCCGGGCCGGTGTAGATGTCGGGCAGATCCTGGGTAGCGAAGATCGTGTTGACTTTCTCGACCTCGCTGCCCTTCGTATAATCGAACTGCACCGTAACGCCGGTCTTCTCCTTGATCTTCTCGGCGATCGGCGTCATGTCGACGTCGCCCGCGGACGAACCGTTCCAGTTGTGCAGGATTTTCACCGTGACGGGTTTGTTGCCGGCCGCGGCGTTATCGCCGTTCGCCGCCGTATCGCCGCCGTTGCCCGCGCTGCCGTCATTGCCTCCGTTGCCGTTGCCGCTGCAGCCCGCCAGCAGGCTGCCGAGCAGCGTCAATGCCAGTGCCGAGGACATGACCGTCCCCTTCTTTTTCCACATGCGAACCCCTCCAATTTTAATAAGTGATCTATGATAAAGTTTCTCGCGAAACGTTTATCCGAAGGCACGCCTTGCGATGGAACCCGAACCGCCTCGTACCGGAACGCCTTACCCTTTGACGGAGCCGATCATCGCGCCTTTGACGAAGAAGCGCTGCAGGAACGGATACACGCACAGGATCGGGAAGACCGCGATGACGAGCAGCGCCATGCGCAGCGATTCCGGCGTCGAGCCCGACACGTTGACGTTGATCGTCTGACCGCCGTTCTGGGCGGCTTGCTGCATCGAATTCGACAGCGCTTCCGCTTCCGTCAGCATTTGCTGCAGCAGCGTCTGGACGGGGATGAGATCCTTGTTCGACACGTAATAGGCACCGGTGAACCAGTCGTTCCAATGCGCGACCCCGACGAAGAGCCCGATCGTCGCGAGCACCGGCCCCGAGAGCGGCAGGATGATGCGGGCGAAGATTTGGAAGTCGCCGTAGCCGTCGATGCGCGCGGATTCCTCGAGTTCCTCGGGAATGCCCTGCAGGAACGTCCGGATGATGACGATGTGCATGAAGCTGAACAGCGACGGAATGACGTACACCCAGAACGTGTTGATGAGGTGCAGCTTCTGCAGCGTGATGAAGTACGGGATGAAGCCCGCGCTGAAGATCGTCGGCAGGAAGATGTAGAAGGTGAAGAACGTCCGGCCGGGCAGCGATTTCTTCGACAGCGCGTACGCCATCAGCGTACACAGGAATACCGAGAGGAACGTGCCGAGCAGCGTCCGGGCCAAGGTGATTTTGTAGGCGGCCCAGATTTTCGGGTTATCGAACACCTGCCCGTAGTTGTCGAACGTGAATTTGCGAGGGAAGAAGTAGAGCGCTCCCATCATGGAGTCCTTCCCGTCGTTCAATGAGTAGACCAGAATGTAAATGAACGGATACACCATGGAAAATCCGAGAATGGCGAGAATAATGTAATTCAAAATATCGAATGGCGAGAATTGCCGCTTCTTCATGTCCGGTTCGCTCCTTCCTGCTCGTTAGAAAAGGGATACGTCACTCACTTTGCGGGCCACCTTGTTGACCGTCAAAATCAAGATGAGCGCGATGATGCTTTGGAACAGCCCGACCGCGGCCGCGTAGCTGAGCCGGCCTTCGTTGATGCCCGCGTTGATGACGTGCACGTCGAGCACGCTTCCGATCGCGGCGGTCGCCGGTCCGTTCAGCAGGAGCAGCTGCTCGTAGCCGGCGCTCATCAGGCTGCCGGTGGCGAGAATGAACAGAATGACGGCGATGTTGCGGATGCCCGGCAGCGTGATGTGCCAGATCTGCTTATATCGGCCGGCCCCGTCGATCTTCGCGGCTTCGTACAGCTGCGGGTCGATGCCCGCGATGGCCGCGATGTAGATGATGGAGTTCCAGCCGATGTTCTTCCACACGTCGGAGCCGAGGATCATTTGGTAGAACCAGTTCGTGTTATTCATGAATTGAATCGGGTCATGCACCAGGCCGAGCGCTTCGAGCGCGTTGTTGACCGGGCCTCCGTACTGGGCGAACAGCCGCTGGATCAGCGTCACGACAACGACCCAGGAGACGAAGTACGGCAGATACGAAAGCGTTTGCACGGTTTTCTTGAATTTGACGTTGCGAACCTCGTTCAGCAGGATCGCGAGGAGGATCGGCATTACGAAGCCGATGCACAGCTTCATCGCGCTGATCAGGATCGTGTTGCGGATCAGCTTGCTCGATTGGTAGTAGTCGAAGAATTGATGGAAATATTTCAGGCCCGCCCAGGGGCTCCCGCTGAAACCGCCGGAGAACTGGAAATCCCGGAACGCGACTTGAATGCCGTACAGCGGCACGTAAGAAAACAAGAAAAACCAGACGATACCCGGCAGCATGAACAGATAGAAGAGCTTGTGCCGCCAAATGCGTTTCCAAAGCAAGGATCCAGTCATGTCGTATGTCCCCTTTCAACTAAGTAAACCCGTCTTGCCCGATGCCCGCCGAGCGAGGCATCCATATCCTTCCTTCATCTCACCAATAATATATATTAAATATTATATATATTCAATATATTTTTATTAAATTCTTAGCGGCAATTTTTTCTAGGTTCATCGGAAGTACGGCCAACGGGCGGCCAACGGGCGGCAGACCGGGGCGGAACGCAAAAAAACCGGCTTCCGGGGAAGCCGGAAGCCGGTTTGGGACAACATGGGGCGGCGGTTACGCCTGACGGGGCGGGCCGGACGTTTGGCGCACGACCAGCTCGGGTTCGATGAGCGTCTTCATGTACTTGAACCCTCTGCCGCTGCCCCGCTCGATGATCTGCAGCAGCATTTCCGCCGCGCGGCAGCCCATGTCTTGCTCGAACTGCTTGACGTGCGTGAAGAGGCTGAAGTCCTCCACCACGGAGGTCGGGTCGTCGAAGCTGACGATGGATACGTCGCCCGGCACGTTCAGGCCGGCCTGGCGGGCCATCCGGTAGATCTCGACGCCGAGCCTGCCGTTCAGCGTGACGTACGCCGTCGCCATCCGGTTGCGGATGTACCGGTACAGCGGATGGCGCTCGGTCTCGTCCCCTTCGTCCATACGGAAATCCGTGATCATGTGGGCGGGGTTGATCAGCGCCCCTTTGTTCTTCAGCGCGTTCATGTAGCCTTCGATCCGTTCCTGCACCGTGATCGTCTGCAGCGGGGAATCGGAGCAGATCGCGATTTCGCGGTGCCCCAGCTCCCACAGGTGCTCCACGGCGAGCCCCGCGCCCATTCGGCCGTCCGAAGCGATGTAGTTCGTCTCCACGCCGGGCAGGAAGCGGTCGATCAGGACGAACGGGAAGCCGGAAAATTTCATCGCGAGAATCTCGTCGTTATAGCGCTCTTCGTCCACCGGGAAGATCAGCAGCCCCTCCACCCCGATGTCCTTGAGCGTCTGGATCGCCTCGATCTCCTTCTGCAGCTCGCCGCCCGACAGGAGGATGATGCACCGGAATCCCCGTTCCTCCAGCGTTTTGCGAATGCCTTCCACGAGGCGGATGGCGAAAAAGTCGTAAATCGACGGCATGACGAGGCCGATGACGCCTTGGCGCTTGCCCGCCTCGCCCCCGTCGGGAGCGCCGTGGCCGAACGCCGGCGAGGTCCCGTGCGAATCCGCCGCGGCGTCCTTGGCCCTGCCGCTGACGAAGCTGCCGCGGCCCGGCACGCGCGAGATGACCTTCTCGTTCGCGAGGCCCGACAGCGCGTTCACGACCGTGATTTTGCTGACGTTGAAGCGTTCCATCAGTTCTTTCTCCGTCGGAATGCGGTCGCCTTCCTTCAGCCCTTCCGATTCGATCAAGTCGCGGATGTAATCCTGGATTTTCTGGTATAACGGCACTCGGTCGGCTGTACTCATTCCATATCACCAATCTTCGGTATCATATTAGTATATATAATATATTTTTGTTTGCGGGTACGCAAGGGTGATTCTTTGCGCCTACTCGCCTTTTTTACAGGATCGTTCTGCACCTTTCGACCCAATCTCGCACAGACTCTGATAGGAATTTGTAAGAACTTTTGTCGAAAGTATTGTAAGTACATATACAATATATTAAATATAAATTGACTCAACATGTAAGCCATCTTTGGTTCAGTCGAAGCTTCTTCGGAGGTGAACGCGAAGCATAAGCCGGATATCGGGGCTGGCGAACGAAGCCCTCCGGCGAGGAGCAAGAGGAAGGGCATGATTCCAAGTTCAACCAAATCGACGAGGATGAGGTGTACCAATTCATGATGCGAAAACTTGCGACCGCGGGACTCGCGCTGGCGTGCACGCTGACCTTCACGGTCGGCGCCTCCGCGGAATCCCCCGCCGTTCAGACGGCACAGAAAGGCGGAAGCGGCATTTCCTGGCCGGCCGATCAGGCGCTTCCGAGCTTCGCCAAGGTCAAGCAGCTCGAAGTCGCCGACATTTACGATCTGCCGGGCGACGCCAAAATCATGCTGACGACGCTGGAGGGGATCGTCAACCGCGCGGAACCCCGCCTGTACGTGCTCGAAAGCAAGGAAGAAGGCAAGTTCACTTGGCTGAACGACCTGGACGTGCCGTATAAAGTCCGCGACAACTATTGGGATATCGTGAAGACGTTCAAGAACGAGATCAAGGGCGTCATCGTCTACGATCCGAACGTGCCGGATTCCATCAACGTCGCCACGACGCTCGCCGGCCTGAAGGACGCCGTCGTCGCCAGCCCCGGGCTCGCGGAGAAGCTCGCCGCCGCGCCTTACGGCTTGAAGGTCCTTGACGACCTGCGCGGCAAATTCAAGGATCGGCTCGACGCTTACACATGGCAATACGACAACCTGTGGAGCCAGACGACGCACCGGATGCTGGTCGGGCTCAGCCCGGACACGTCCATCCGCATTCCGGACGGCTTTCCGGCTTCCTTCAAGACGATCGCCCAAGACACGACGCAGGAGCGCGACGCGAAGAACCGCAAGGTCTACGACCTCGACCTGACGCCGTTCCTCGGCAAGGACGCCGTCTTCCTTCGGTTCGACGACGCCTTCACCCAAGACGGCTGGGGCACCGCCGTGCATGAAGTCACCGTCAAGGCGGACGGCCAAGAGATCGCCCGCTTCGTGCCGGGCACGCCGGAGGAAGAGCCGTTCCTCTACGACGCGCAGAGCTCGCAGCTCTCCACGGGCAGCGGCGGCCACCGCTTCGCCGACAACGGCCGTTATTTCGTCTACAAGTTCCCGGTTCCGGCCGGCGCGAAGCAGCTGACCGCTTCCGTCGACATGTGGAACCAGTACAAGGTGTCCGCGGGCAACGAGCAGCCGCTCTCCTCGGAGCAGAAGGAGCCGTACGGCTACCTGCGCGATTACGCGGTCGCCAACAAGGCGATGGTGTTCTGGCTCGACGCCAACGTGCCGGAGCAGCGCGCCCTGTTCGAGAAGATCCTCTCCGACGTCAAGCCGGGCACGCCGTACCTGGGCTGGTTCAGCAATGACGTTCAAGGCGAGTTCAACTCCGTCGAGATCACGTCCAACCACAGCGTCTACGTGCTGGCGGCGGACTGGTTCAGCAACATGTCCGTCTTCTCGGGCACGCAAGTGAAGGCGAAGCTTCCCGCTCCGGCGAAGACGCCGAAGCTGGAAAATAAAATTTACGTCACCTACACGTTCAGCGAAGGCGACAACTTCCAGTACAACGAGCACCGGCTGCGCGTCCTGTGGGACGATCCGAACCGCGGCAAGGTGCCGATCAACTGGACGTCCAGCCCGCTGCTGTACGACGGCGCGCCGGCGATGCTCGACCACTACCTGAGCACGGCTACGCCGAACGACCAGCTGATCGCCGGACCGTCCGGCGCCGGGTATTTCTATCCGAACGCTTGGCCGGACAACACGTTCGCGCCGTACCTGAAGCAGACGAATTCCTACCTGAAGAAGACCGGCATGACGATTCCGTACGTGCTGAACCGCGTCGACGGCCAGAACGTGCCGCTGAGCGAAGCGAAGCTGAACGCCTACGCGAACGAGTACCGCGTGCCGGGTCTGTTCCTCAGCTGGGAAGACCGCTACGGCGTCTCGATCGAAGGCGGCAAGCTGCCGGTCTCGACGATTCAGGGCATCAGCACCGTCCAGGACGGCAAGCGCATCCTCGACGAGGCGAAAGCGAAATGGGACGGCAAGTCGCCGCTGTTCGTCTCGCTCGGCCTGCTGGCTTGGAGCATGACGCCTTCGGACGTCGTCGCGCTGAACGGCTCGCTCGACAGCGGCAGCTTCTCCGCCGTTCGCGCCGATCAGTACTTCGCGCTCGTGCGCCAGGCGAACGGTCTGCCGGCCAAGCCGTAAGGCTAGCGCGTTCTATTGCGAAAGGGCGACAGCCGAGTTTGTCGGACTTGTCCGCTCGCAACGACCGAATTCCACTCGGCCTAGCAGCTCCCGGGAAATTTCCCGGGAGCTGCTTTGATGCGCGGCCGGCCGCCGGGGACGATTGACAAACCGCCTCTCCGTCGACTATGATGACATCAATCGCAATTGTTAGTTAGCACTAACATACGCACGGAAAGGTGGAACGCCAGTGACCGAGAACGACCCCCGCGACAAATCGGGTACCCGGGAGCGTCTCATGAACGCCGCCGTCGACTTGATGGCCGAGCACGGGTACAAGGGCGCGTCGACGAAGGACATCGCCGCCGCCGCCGGCGTCAGCGAGATGACGCTGTTCCGCCAGTTCGGCAGCAAGCTGAACATGCTGGAGGAAGCCGTCGACCGGTATTACTACACGGTGGAATTCCGCAAGCTGTTCGCCGAACGGATCGTCTGGGAGCTCGAGCGGGACCTGCGCCTGATCGGCGAGACGTATCACGAGCTGATGGAGCGCAACAGCCGCATCCTGCTTATCTTCCAATCGGAGAGCCGGTCGATTCCGAGTCTGGCCGATCGGATCCGCAAGCATCCCCTCGCGCTGCAGGAGATGTTGACCGGCTACTTGGCGGCGATGAAGGAGAAGGGCAAGCTGGCGGACGTCGATCCCGCCACGAACGCGGCTTCCTACCTGTGGCTTCACCACGGCGCTTTTCTCAGCCGGGCGCCCGGCGGCTCCAATCTGCTGGCCGGGCTTCCGATCGCCGATTTCGTCGACAACGGCGCGAAATTGTTCGCGCGCGCCTTATCTCCGCGCTGACGCATCGCTTTGACGGCTTAGGCCGTTTTTTTACGGCTTGCATGTTAGTGTGTGCTAACTAACGTGTATGCGCTCAACACCCGCATCCTGCAAGCTCAATCTATTTCGAAAGAAGGCCGATCGTCCATGGAATCGCAACCCCGCGCCGATAAGCTTATCCGCCTGCTCTGCTTCATCCTTCTCTTCTCCGTCATGAACGTCACGATGTTCAACATCGCCCTGCCGGACATTTCGCGCGCGTTCGGCCTGCTGCCGTCCGAAGCCGGCTGGGTCATTACCGGCTACTCGATCATCTACGCGGTCGGGTCGCTCACGTACGGCAAGCTGGCCGACCGGTACCCGCTTCGCCGGCTGCTTACGATCGGGCTGCTCCTCTTCGCCGCGGGCTCGCTGCTCGGCTTTCTGTCGCCGAATTACGCGACGGTGCTGGCCGCCCGCTTCGTCCAATCCGCCGGCGCGTCCTCCATTCCCGCGCTCGTCATGATCGTGCCGGTCCGGATGTACGCGCCGGAAGGCCGCGGCCGCGTGCTCGGCATCCTCGCCTCGGCCATCGCGTTCGCGTCCGGCGTCGGGCCGATCGTCGGCGGCTTCGTATCGGGCTGGCTCGACTGGCGTTATCTTTTCCTCATTTCGATCGGCACGCTCGCGGCACTGCCGTTTCTGCGCAAGTGGCTGCCGGACGAAGAACCGCGGAGCGGCAAATTCGACCTGCTCGGCGCGCTGCTGCTCGGCGGCTCCGTCACGCTCTTCATGCTCGGCATCACGCAGTGGAGCGGCTGGCTGGCGCTGACCGGCGCGCTGCTGCTCGCGCTGTTCGTCCTGCGGATCGTCCGGACCGCGGATCCGTTCGTGCAGCCGGCGGTCTTCCGCAGCGGCGGCTTCCGCTCCGGCTTGTTCAGCAGCTTCCTCGTCTACGCCGTCTCGTTCACCGTCACCTTCGTCACGCCGATGCTGCTGAACGCGGCGAACGGCCTCGGCACGTCGGCGATCGGTCTCTTGATGTTCCCGGCCGCCATGAGCGCCGCCGTGTTCGGCCGTTACGGCGGCAAGCTGGCCGACCGCCGCGGCAGCCTCTTCATCATCGTCGCGGCGCTCATCCTCCTCGCGGCCGGACAGCTGGCGCTCTCGCTGTTCAGCGGCGGCGCGGCGGGTTACGTCGCGGCCTGCCTCGTGTTCGGCAACGTCGGCGCCGCATTCTACCAAGCGGGGATGACGAAGCTCGTCGCCTCAACGCTGCCCGCGGGACAGACCGGCGTCGGCATGGGCATCCTGACGCTCGGGAACTTCCTCTCCTGCGCGATCGCCGGCGCCGTCGTCAGCAAGCTCGTCGACGGCGCAGCGAGCGGCAGCGCCTCCCCGGCGTTCGGCGTATTCGGCCACGCGGGCGCGGCCGCCGTGTTCGGCAACGTCTACTTCGCTCTCGCGGCGCTCTGCCTGCTGAACCTGGCGTTCGTCTGGGCGGCGTTCGGCCGTCGGCGCAAAGCCGCGCGGCGGGCAGCGTCCCCCGGCGCCGAGACGCAGCGGGCGTAAGCGCGGCTCTTCGGTTGGGCCGCAAGCCGGGTTGGCGGCCGCATGTGCGGTACCTCGTACCGTTCTTTGCGCCAAAAGTTGCTTGATCGCCTCATGTGGCGTACCTCGTACCGCTCTTTACGCCAAAAGTCGGATCCCCGACTCATGTACGGTATCTGGTACCGCTCTTTGCGCCATAAGTCGGCCGACGGCCTCATGTACCGTACCTCGTACCGCTCTTTAAGCCGTTAGTCGGCTCACCGACTCATGTACGGTATCTCGTACCGCTCTTTGCGCTAAAAGTCGGCTCGACGCCTCATGTGCGGTACCTCGTACCGCTCTTCGCGCCGACTCGGCTGGCGAGCGAACCCGCGCGGCACTTGGCGACGCGATATTCCCGCCCCTGCAATCGCCCCAGCCCGCCCTGATAGCATCGAAAGCGCGGCGCTACCGCCAGCCACCGCTGCCACCGCTGCCACCGCTGGCCCACCGTCGCCACCGGCGCCACGCCGCAGCCGCCGCACACGCAACGCACCCGCTCATCGGAGCGCAACCACCGCGCGACGCATACCAAAAAAGCCCGGGACGCGGTCCCGGGCTTTTTCCCATCGTCTCACTGCTGCCGGAACGCCTGCGGCGTCATGCCGGTCGATTTCAGGAACGCGCGGTGGAACTGGCTCGTGCTGGAAAAGCCGAGATCGGCGCTGATCCGGCCGACCGTCTCTCGCGTGCGGCGCAGCCGGTTCATCGCTTCGTCCATGCGCAGCTTCAGCAAATATTGGTACGGCGTCACGCCCGTCGCCTCGCGGAAGGAGCGGATGAAATGATACCGGCTCCGCAGCGCGATGCCCGCCAGCTCGTCGACGCTGAGCGCGCGGTCGTAACAATCGTGCAGATAAGCGAGCGCCTCGCGCATATGCGGATCGGCGATCCCTTTCGGCGGGACGGAGCGCGCCCCTTCGGGCGCCGCGCCGACGAGCCCGCCCATGTACGCGAGCACGTCGTGCTCCACGTCCTGCACGGCAAGCGGATCCGCCAGCGCCTGGCCCTGCATCAGCGCCGTCATCCACCGCCGGAACCGGCCCGCCAGCTCGTCCGGGTCGAACGGCCGGCGAATATCATGGCTTTCCCCGCCGGCGAAGCGCGGCCGGACCGCCTCCATGCCGCCGGCGCCGCGTTCGCGGACCTTGACGATGATAACCGACGTCCCGCTCCCGAGCCGAAAATGATGGTTCGCGCCCGGCGGCTGAATCAAGCCGCTTCCTTCGCCCAGCGCATAGCTCCGGTTCTCCTGCGTGAACGCGCACGTCCCTTTCACCGGCAGCGTCGCCTGCATCCAATGATCGTGCCGGTGGGAGTCGTTCTTGAAGCTCTCGCTCCCCTGCCACAGCTCGATCCATTGCGTTTCCGCTTTCATCTCCATGTGTCTTCACCTAGCCCCCATTATAGCAAAAATTGCGCCGACCGCAGCACTTTTCACGACGACCCGGCCCCGGCCGTCCGGTAGACTGAAACCAAATACCGAAAGGGGTCCTGACCCATGACACATACCGCAGCCTTGACCGCGGCGCGCCGTTCCGCCGCCTGGATGCTGGGCGGCGTCAGCTTCGCGCACCTGCTGAACGACGCGATGCAAACCGCCGTGCCGGCCGCGTTTCCGCTCTTCCAAACCACGATGCGGCTCTCGTTCACCCAGATCGGCTGGGTAGCGTTCGTGCTCAACATTACCGCCTCGGTGCTGCAGCCGCTCGTCGGCTACTTGTCCGACCGCCGGCCGATGCCGGACCTCCTGCCGCTCGGCATGGCGTTCTCGCTGCTCGGCGTGCTCGACTTCGCGTACGCGGATTCCCTCGGGCTGCTGCTCGCCGCGGCCGCCCTGATCGGCGTCGGCTCTTCCGTCCTCCATCCGGAATCGTCCCGCGTCGCCCGGATGGCGGCGGGGCGCGGCCGGGGCATGGCGCAGTCGATCTTCCAGGTCGGCGGCAACACCGGCCAGGCGCTCGCGCCGCTGCTCGTCGGCTTCGTGCTGCTGCCGCTCGGGCAGCGCGGCTTCCTCTGGTTCACCGTCGCGGCCGTCCTGGGCATCGCGGTGCAAACCGTCGTCGGCCGCTGGTACAAGCGGCAGCTCGCCGCGGCCGCGCCGGCGAAGAAGGCCGTCGCCGCGGCCTTCTTCGCCCCATCGCGCCCGACGCATTCCCGGCTGTTCGTCGCCGGCACGATGACGCTGCTGATCGCCCTGCTTTTCTCCAAATTCGTCTACATCGCCGGCATGACGGGCTTCTATGCGTTCTACTTCATGGACCGTTACCACCTGCCGCTCGACCGCGCGCAAATCTGCCTCTTCGCGCTGCAGTTCGCCGGCATGGCCGGCACGCTGCTCGGCGGACCGCTCGCCGACCGCTTCGGCCGCAAAACGATGATCTGGATCTCCATCGCGGGGACGGCGCCGTTCTCGCTGCTGCTGCCGCATGTCGGCCCGACCGCCGCGCTGCTGCTCTGCTGCGCGATCGGCATGATTCTCATGTCCGGCTTCTCCGTCATCATCGTCTACGCGCAGGAGCTGCTGCCGCGCCACGTCGGCACGGTATCCGGCCTCTTCTTCGGCCTTTCGTTCGGCATGGCCGGTCTCGGCTCCGTGCTGCTCGGCCGATTGATGGACGTCCAAGGCGCCGATTTCGTCGTCGGTCTCTGCGCCTTCCTGCCGCTGATCGGCGTCTGGGCCTTCCTGCTGCCGCGCGAATCCAAACTGATGCGCGGATCGGACGCGGCGTGAACGGCGGCCCACACGATTGAGGAATCGCGAAGACAGGCGTACAATGGGCAAGGAGACGACCGGCGCACGCCGCGATCGCAAGCAAGCAGGCAAGGCATCACGAAAGGAGTTTGACGCACTTCTCATGATCATCGATATTCAACATGTCACATGGCGGCGCGAGCAGCTGACGCTGCTGAAGGACGTGAGCTGGCAAGTCGCGCCGGGCGAGCATTGGGCGCTGCTCGGCTTGAACGGCTCCGGCAAGACGACGCTGCTGAATCTCGTCAACGGGTATTTCTGGCCGTCCGAAGGCGCGGTCAGCGTGCTCGGCCGCCGCTTCGGCGAAGTCGACCTGCGGGAGCTCCGCAAGGAAATCGGTTGGGTCAGCACGTCGCTGCAGGAGAAGCTGTACGCCTCGGACCGGACGCAGCATATCGTCATCAGCGGCAAGCACGCCACCATCGGACTGTACGAGCGCGTGACCGACGAGGAGCTGGATTTCGCCCGCGAGCTCATGGCGAAGCTGGGCTGCGCCCATCTGTGGGACCGCGAGTTCCGCACCTGCTCCCAGGGCGAGAAGCAGAAACTGCTCATTGCCCGGGCGCTCATGGCGAAGCCGCGCATCCTGATCCTGGACGAGCCGTGCAACGGGCTCGATCTGTTCTCCCGGGAGCGGCTGCTCGCCAGCATCAAAGACTTGGCCGGGAGCGAAGACGCGCCGACGCTCATCTACGTCACGCACCACACGGAGGAGATTTTGCCGGCGTTCACGCACGCGCTGCTCATCCGCGACGGCGAGGTCGTGCGCAGCGGCCGGACGGAGGACGTGCTGACGACGGACGGCCTGAGCGCGTTCTTCGAATCGCCGGTGGCAGTCGAGAAGCACGGCGAGCGGGTGTACGTGCGCGTAGCGGAATAATGGGAACAAAAACGCGGAGGGTCCCTAGGGACCGCTCCGCGTTTTCGTTCCCGCCGGGACGCGGCGGCAGCGCCCGCCGCGGAACGCAGGAAAGCGGTCCCGGCTCCGGGACCGCCTTCTTGCGTTCGAACAGGCGGGATGGCGCCCTTCCGTCCCGCGCGCCGGTTTCTCCGCGCTTATTTCCTTTCCTCCGCGGCCGAGAAGCCGTACTTCGCGAACGCGTCCGCCGCGGCCCGCGATCGCAAGTATTCGTAGAACGCCGCCGCTTCGGCCGGATGCTTGCTCGCCTTCAGCACGCCGCCGGGATACCGGATCGGCGCATGAAGCCCCGGGTCCACCGCGAACGCGATGCCGGCCTTCTTCGACGTCAGCGCGTCCGTCTTGTAGACGAAGCCCGCGTCCGCGTTGCCGGTCTCGACGTACTGCAGCACCTGCCGGACGTCCTTGCCCTGCACTGTTTTCGGCTGCAGCTTCTCCCACAGCCCGGCGTTCGTCAGCGCTTCCTTGGCATAGCCGCCCGCCGGAACGCTCTCCGGAATGCCGATCGCGAGCCGCTTCACGCCGCCTCCCGCCAAATCGGCGAGCGTCCGCACGCCCGTCGTCCCCGCGGGCACGACGACGACGAGCTCGTTCGCGAGCAATTCGCCTTCGCGCGCCGGATCGACGAGACCTTGATCCAGCAGCGCGTCCATGTTGCGGTCCGAGGCGGACAGGAACACGTCGGCGGGCGCGCCCTGCTCGATTTGCTTCTGCAGCGTGCCCGACGCGCCGAAATTATAGGTCAACGCGATGCCGTCGTTCGCCGCCTCGAAGGCGGGCTTCAGGTCCGTCAGCGCGTCCGTCAGGCTGGCCGCGGCCGAGACGACGAGCTCGACCCGCGCCCGGTCCGGGCCCGCCGGAGCCCCGTTCGTCGCGCCTTCGCTGCCGCTCCCCGCGTGCCCGCAGCCGGCCAAGGCGGCGGCCAGCGCCGGCAGCAAGAGCGGCGCGAGCCGTTTTTTCTTCCCAATCATGCTTCGACAGCCCTCCCGAATCCGGTCGTATAACCCGCATTATAGCAAGGCCCGGCGGTCCCTGCCAAACGCGTCCCGGCAGGATATGGTACAATGAGGGCAATCAAACGGCCGGCATGCGGCAATTAAACTTTACGCGGGAGGACCCGACCATGGCCAGCGACGAATCCTATACGACCGAAGAAATCGCGAAGCTGCTCAAAATCTCCAAGCTGACCGTCTACGACCTCATCAAGAAGGGCGAGCTGCCCTCCTACCGCGTCGGCAAACAAATGCGGATCGACGCCGCCGATCTCGACGCGTACAAGCAGCGGGCCAAAGGCATCGCCTTCGCCGAACGGCCGCTCCCGGCGGCGGAAGCGGCGCCGCCGCCCGCCTTCGCCGCGCGGCCGGCCGGCGCGCGTCCGCTCGTCATTACCGGACAGGACGTCAGCCTCGACATCCTGGCGAAGCATCTCGAGCAGCGGCTGCCGGAATCGCGTCCGCTGCGGGCGCATGTCGGCAGCATGGACAGCCTCATCGCGATGTATAAAGGCGAAGCCGACATCGTCAGCACGCATCTGCTCGAGGGCGAGACCGGCCGCTACAATCTGCCCTACATCCGCAAGCTGCTCGTCGGCGCCTCCTATCTCGTCGTCCATCTGCTCGCCCGCAAAGCCGGGCTGTACGTGGCGCGCGGCAATCCGCTCGGCCTGCGGGGCTGGGTCGACCTCGGCCGGCCCGGGCTGCGCCTCGTCAACCGCGAACGCGGTTCCGGCGCCCGCGTGCTGCTCGACGAGCAGCTCCTGCTGCGCGGCATGAAGCCGGGCCGGCTGCTCGGGTACGACCTCGTGCGAACGAATCATCTCGGCGTCGCCGCCGAGGTCGCCGCCGGCGGGGCCGACGTCGGCGTCGGCAGCGAGAAGGCCGCCTCGCTCGTCGAAGGCGTCGACTTCATTCCGCTCATCGACGAGCAGTACGACCTCGTCGTCTTGAAGCATGCCGCTTCGCGGGTCTGGATCCCGGAGCTGCTCGGCATCCTCCGGTCCGACGCGTTCAAGCGGGAGCTGCAGGCCATCGCCGGCTACGACCTGTCGCGGACGGGCGAGGTTTTGCACGAGACGTGAGGAACGGCGATTGCGGCCGGAGCCGGGCCCGCAGGCGGCAGGACCGGCGCCGGGGGCGTCGGCCTCATCTACGCGCCGTTCCCGGCCGGGCCGCCTCCCGAACCGCGCGAAAGAACCCGCCCTCCCAGGCGGGTTCTTTCGCGTCTCGACTAAAATTCAATTTAAAATTCATTTTTCGCTCAACATCCATCTTTCGCGTCTCGATTCATTTTCCGCATCTCGATTCGCTATTGCCCCATCGCCCCGGCGAGCGCCTCCCCGGCCCCATGCGCGGCGTCTGCATCCGCTCGCTCATCGGCTTCGTTTATCGTCCTCCGGCTCCCCGCCCCCGGCCCCTTCCTCGCCGGACGGCTCCGGCTCGGACGCCGGCTCCTCCTCGGCTTCGGGCACCGCTTCCGCCTCGGACGCGGGCGCTTTCGCCGCGCCGTTCCCGCCCGCTTCCTGTCCCGACGCCGTCACCTTCGGCGGCTCCGGCCGCGTGCGGCCGTACAGCGAGACGTAAAGTCCCTCGATCTCCTCGCCCGTCAGGTCGCCTTGCTTCAACAGCTCCTCCGCGATGAGGTGCACGAACTCGGCATGGACCCTCACCAGCTTCTTCACCTGCTGCATCTGGTCCCTCAGCAGCTCGTTGATTTTCGGCCGGAGCGTCTTCAAGGCCTCCTGATGCGAGCCCGCCGCGAGGAAGCTGAACAGCTCGTCGCCCATGCCCACCATGCCGAGATACGCGCCCGCCATCGACGTCGCCTGCTGCAGGTCGGACGTGACGCCGTTCAGCTTCTTGCCGAGAAACTCCTCCTCGACCGCCCGGGCGGCCAGACATACCTGAATGCCCGCCAACATCTCGCTGTCGCTCCGGTTGTACCGCTCGTGCGTCGGCTTCGTGGCCGCCAGGCCGAGCGCGCTGCCGCGCCGAATGATCGTCACCTTCCAGACGCGCTCGTGCGGCTTCAGCAAATATTGGGCGACCGCATGACCCGCCTCGTGATACGCGACGTTGCGCTTCTCGTCCTCGCTCATCGAGCGGAGCGGCTGCTTGAGGCCCCATTCGTACGTCTCCATGGCGACGCGGAAATCCAGGTAATTGGCCAGCTGCGCGCCGCGCTGATGCGCGATGACGACGGATTCGTTGACGATATGCTTGATCTGCGCCGGGCTGTAGCCGATCGTGTCGAGCGCGGCTTTCTCCGGCGTCAGCGTTTCGTCGTGCTTCACTTTCTTCAAATAATACTGGAAAATATCGATCCGTCCGTCGTAATCCGGCGCGTCGACCCATAACTGCCGGTCGAACCGTCCCGGGCGAAGCAGCGCCGGGTCCAGCACCTCCGGCAGGTTCGTGGCCGCGACGGTCAGTACCGCCGGCCGCTCCGCTTTCTTGCGCCGCAGGCCGAGCGAGCGGAGCAGCTTCGCGATTTTGCCGTTATCGAGGTTCGGCGGGTCCATCTGCAGCAGCAGCTCGTTCAAGAGCCCGGAACCGCCGCCCATGCCCATCATCCCGAGCATGGCGCCGCCTCCGGCGCCGTTGCGCCGCATGCCGATCGCATCGATCTCGTCGATGAATATAATGCACGCGCCGTACACGTTCGCCAAATTGCGGGCCTTCTTGTACAGCCGCATGACCTTCATGTTGCCGACGCCGAAAAACATGTTTTGGAAGCTCGGCGCGGACGCGTACGCGAACGGCACCTTCGCTTCGTTGGCGATGACCTGCGCCAGGTAAGACTTCCCGGTGCCCGGCGGCCCGCACAGCAGGAACCCCCGGATCGCTTCGCCGCCCATTTCCTTAAAGTCCTTGACGCCGCCGAGCAGCGTCACGATCCGCTTCGCGTTGTCCACGATTTCGGGATTGCCCCGGTAATCGTCCCAGGTCGCGCCCGTTTCGCCGGGCAGGATCCAATACGTTCGCCCCCGCGCCAAAAACCAGAAGAGCGCGACGAACTGCACGATCATGAAGGCCATGGCAAAGAGCAGCTGCACCAGCAGGCTGAGAATGCTCAGCGCCACCGCGAGCACCGTCGGTCCGCCGGTCAGCACGTACCAGAAGACGATCGCGATCACGAGCAGCCAGAGGAGGAATTTCCGCCATTTCTTCCATCGATATCTCCCCATCGCCACACTTCCTTCACAAGTGAACTCTAACCCAAATTTATTAGTCTATGGATCAAAATATGCGCATGTGAAAGAAACAATCGGGCGCCGAAAACGGCGCGAAAAAAGGAAGGAGCCGCGGCTCCTTCCTCTTAATCTCACGCGGAATGTGAGGCTTCCGGCCGGGCTTCCTCGGCCGCGCCCGCGCCGCGGCGCCCCCATAGAACCGGCGCCAGCAGCAGCCCGAGCACGCCGACGCCGGCCGTCGCCCACCCGAACGCCGCGAACACGGGACGCGCCCCGACCGCTTCGATCAGCAGGCCGCCGGCGAGCGGCGCGCCGAGCATGACGAGGCTCGTCAAGGTCTGGTCGACCCCGAACACCCGGCCGATGAGCGCCGCGGGCATCTCCTTCTGCAGCAGATAGATTTTCGTCGCGATGCACGCCCCGTTCCCGACGCCGAGCAGCAAGCCCAGCGCGAGCACGGCCGCGGCCGGCGCGCCGACCGGCAGCATGCCGAGGCCCGCGATCGCCGCGCCGAGCAGGGCGTAGCCGCCGCCGAGGCCCCAGCCGTAGGGAAGGCGCTTGCGCTTGTTCAGCAGCAGCATGATCCCGACCGACCCGGCGCCGATCGCGGCGATCAGCCAGCCGAGCAGCGACGGGCGGTCGGGCGCCAGCTCCCGCAGCAGGATCGCGAACTGGTAGTCGACCATCAGGATGGCCGTCAGCCCGACGAACCCGAAGAGCAGCGCGTGCAGCACGGGCTTGGCGCGGACGACCGCCCGCAGCCCCTCGCGCCATTCCGCGGCCGCCGAGGGGCGCTTCTCCGCTTCCCGGTTCCGCGCGGGGCCCGGCTCGGCCGAGCGGACCGTCCACAGCAGCCCCGCCGACAGCAGCCGGGCCGCCGCGTGCGCGAGGATGCAGGCGCCCGGCGACAGCGCCGCGAGGACGAACGCGCCGGCGAGCGGACCGGCGATCTTGGCGCTCTGCTGCAGCATCCCGTTCAGCGTCGTCGCCCGCAGCAGCTGGTCCGCCGGCACGATATGCCGCGTGACGGCCTGCTGGGCCGGCGCGATGAACGCGGCGGCCCCCGCGCGCAGCGCCAGCAGCGGGATGAGCGCGTACACGTTCGGCGCCGCCAGGATGGCGACCGTAACGGCCGCCGTGAACAGGTCGCTCAGCAGCATGAGCCGAATGCGCGGCAGCCGGTCGGCCGCGACGCCCGCCAGCGTGCCGAGCAAGAGGCCGGGGAGCGCCATGACGACCGGGATCCAGGACAGCGTCACCGGTCCCGCGTCCCAGCGGTACACGATCAGTACCTGGATCGCGATCGCGTCGAACCATTCCCCCATCGCCGCGCCCGCGTAGGCGGCGAACATCCGCGCGAAGACGCGGTTCCCCCACAAGCTGTCCGCGCGCGCCCCGCGCGTTGATAATCTTCTCGTCATGATGCGTGCTCCTTCCGATTCCCGAGTCGCCCTTAAGGCCGTGGAACCATCGTAACGGAGAATTATCAGAGGATTGTCAGACGAAACGAAAATACCGCATTCGGGCGGCTTTACGTTAAGCAGCGCTCAAGCAGCGCTCTCGCCTCGCCGAGGAGCTCGCCGTAGCCGTGCTCCCGTTCGAGCTCCGCCCGCTGCGCCTCCAGCTTCCGCCGGAGCGCGGCGCGCCGGGCGTCCGGCTTGGCGACCGGCATGGCGTCCGCCTGCCCGGCCGGCGGGCGGTCCAGGCCGAGCAGCAGCTGGCGGACGGACTGGAGCAGGAGCGGCACGTTTTCCGACTGCCGCAAGACGTGCAGCCCCGCGTCGACGGCCTGCGCCGCTTCCTTCGTCCGGCAGGACCGCAGCAGGTACATCGCCCGCAGCAGATGAAAGCGGCCGATTTCCCGCAAGTACGGCGCATCCGCCAGCATGCGCTCCAGCGCTTCCATGCCGCTCGCCGCGGCCTCGAGGTCGCCTTTGACGATGCGGACGTACAGCTCCGCGAGCGCCACGGGCATCGCGAAGCCCGCCGTCAGATCGTCGCGTTCCACGACCTCGCGGGCGACGGCAAGCCGCGCCTCCGCCTCCGCGATCCGCCCCGTGTCGGCGTACAGGTCGACGATGTTCAAAATATACAGCTCGCGCCGCTGGTCCGGCGCCAGCACCTGCAGCTCCAGCGCCCGCTCGAACCGCGCCAGGCTGTCGCGCGGATCCGCCAGATAGGCGTAGAACAACAGCACCCAATAGAGGCGGTCGGCGGCCGGCGCGTCGTCCGTATGCAGAAACCACGCCAAGTCGCCTTGAATGAAACGCAGGTACACGCCGTAGAACGCGTCGACCTCGATGCCGAGCGCGTCCTGCTGCGCGGCCAGCGTCAGCATGGAGCGGCCTTGGCCGTACAGATGGTATTTGCGGAACAAGCCCTGCACGGAGGAGCGGATTTCTTCGTCCAGGACGGACGGATTCGGCGCCGCGGGCGCCTCCTTCAAGCGCAGGCTGTAGCCGCAGCCGCGGACGGTCGCGACGGCGAGCTGCGGCAGGCGGGCGAGCTTCCGGCGGAGGCGGTAGACGTGATCGTCCACGGTCCGCTCGTCCGGGTATTGGCCCGGCCAGACGTGGTCGAGCAGCTGCTCGCGCGAGAATACCTGCCCGCGCCGGTCGTACAAGAACCGCAGCAGCGCGTATTCCTTGGCGAGCAGCGTCGCGGTTTCCGGCCCGCAGCTGACCGTCAGGGTGCCGGGGTCGAACCAGATTTGCGCCATGCGGGCCCTCCTTCGAAATAAATGTTGAAACCCTGACAATAAGCTGTCAGGAATGATCCGCTAGAATGAAGTCAGACGGTTCGGAACACCGAAAACGACGACGGAGGCTGATGATAATGAACGAACGGAAAACCCACCACGCGCTGGAGATGATCGCCTTCCATAATTGGGCGAACGAGACGATGATCCGCCGGCTGCAAGAGCTGCCCGGGGACGCGTATCGCCGGGAAGTGACGAGCTCGTTTCCGACGCTGGCCGACGCGCTGGCCCATATTTACCGGGTCGACCGGGGCTGGCTGCTGATGATGCAGGGGGTGAGCATGGCCGGCGCCATGGAGGCTACCGCCCCCTTGGACGATGAAATCCGCGCGCTCTCCCTGGATGCGGCCGAAGCCGCGTTCCGTTCCCAGGGCGAAGAGATTGCCGCGTTCCTGCGGCGCCAAGACGACCTCGACGCGGTCCTGACGCTCGATAATCCGTATGCCGGCATCACGGACGTCAAGCTGTCCGAGATGGCGCTGCAGATCGTGAACCACGGTACCTACCACCGCGGCAACATGTCGGCCATGCTGCGGCAAATGGGCATTCCGTCCGTCATGACGGAGCTCGCGCTGTACTGGTACGTCCGCTGAACCGCCGGCGCCAAACAAAAAAGCAGCCCCGGACAACCGCTTGTCCGGAGCTGCGCCCGCCCGCGGCGGCTAGGCCTGCGGCCGCGGTTATACCTCGCCCCAGTACACTTCCGTCTCGTAGTCGAACGCGACTTTGCCGTCCTCGTTCGTCTCGTCGAAGAGCCGTCGCAGCGCCGCGAGCATCGGCTCGTGGTTCGGATGGCCCGGCATCGGACTGTACGACGAAGACAGCAGCCGGCCCTTCAGTCCCTCGTAGTCGAAGGCTTGGCTCATCCCGAAGCGCGCCTCGCGCATCGTCCCTTCCCGGAAGAACGCGGCGAGGTCGGCGGAGGCGATGTTTTTGTGCGTCATTTGCTCGTAGTCGGTCGCGTACCGCTTCAGCAGCGCGTCGTACCCTTCCCGGAACGGCGTGCCTTCCGTCAGGCGCGAGTTCCAGATCAGAGCAGCCTTCCCGTCCGGCTTCAGGATGCGGCGGAATTCCGTCCGCGCGGCCGCCCGGTCGAACCAGTGGAACGACTGCGCGCACGTAATGAAATCGACGGACGCGTCCGTCAGCGTCGTCTCCTCGGCCGAGCCCGCCACGGCCAGAAACTGCGGCTCCTGCGCCAGCGTCTCCACCGCGGCCGTACGCATCCCGGCGTTCGGCTCCACGGCGATGACCCGGCTTCCCTGCTCCAGCAGCAGCTTCGAGAAAATGCCCGTTCCCGCGCCGAGGTCCGCGATGACCGAGCCGGCGTCGAAGCCGACGGGCCCGTACAAGTAGTCGATCGCCTCCTGCGGATAGGTCGGCCGGAATTTGACGTACGTGTCCACCCGGTCGGAAAACCGTTCCTTGCTGTTCATGTCGTGCACGCTCCTTTTTTCTCGCGATTCTGCTTATCCCTGCGTTTCGCATGCCGTCCGTCGCGGCATGCGTTCAGTGCCATTATACCTCGCCGCGCGTGCCAAAAAAACCCTGTCCGCCAAGACAGGGTTCTTCGCGCCGGCTTCAGGCGCCCGCGCCCGGAATCGGCTTCATGATATCGATGTAGACGCTGCCGTCCAGGAAGACCGGCTCGAACGTATCCAATCCGCGCTCGACCGCGAAGGTCGCCCCGCCCGCGGCGTCGAACTCCGCGCCGTGGCAGGGGCACCAAAAGTACGTCTCGGGACGGCCGGCCCGCTGCGCCTCCGTCGCGGGCACGACCGAGCAGCCGAGATGCGAGCAGGCCGGCGACAGGATGAGCAGCTTGCCGTCCTCGCCGGCCGCGATATAGACGAAGCCCTTCGCCGGCTTCGTATACCACGCGTCGATGTATTCCGCCTCGTAATCGACGCGGGTCACGCCGCGCAGCCGCTCCAAGTCCGCGGCCGCGCCGAGTCTGGCGTAATTGCCCGGCGGCGGTCCCGCGGCCGGGGACTTCCGGTGCGTCACGGCCCCGTAATAGAACAGGCCGGTGCTGCCGGCCAACAGCGCGGCCGCGCCGATCGCGAGCTTCGCGGTCGTGCCGAGAAACGCGCGCCGGGTAATGGTGTGCGGAACCTTGCGATCCATGCGATCGCTCCTTCCGTGCGGAATGGCTGCCGCCCCCGCTACGTCTGCCCCTCCGGCCGGCGGTCGAGCATGCCCTGCACGAACCAAGCGTACACGGCGTACCCGGCCAGCACGGCGGCAGCCGTCAGCAGGAACGGCAGCGAATAATGGTTGCCCGCCAAAATAATCCCCGCCCCGTACGAGGCGATGGTGTTGCCGACGCTGCGCGACACCGTCCGCAGCCCCGCGAACAGGTTGCGGTCCGCTTCGGCCACGGCCGACATGCACTCGCTGTCCGTCAAGTTGTTCAGCATCGTGAAGCCGGTGCCGCGCAGCAGCAGCAGCACGGCGAACGCGGCGGCCGGCATGGCCGCGGCCATCAGCGCCACGATCGCCGCGTTGTAGAGGAACAGGAAGACGAACGTCCGGCGGCTTCCCCACCGCTCCACGGCGTACGGCATGACGATCGAGCCGAGGAAGAAGAAGAAGCCGGACAGCGCGAGCAGGCCGGAAATCGTCCCGTCCGCCATCGCGTAGCGGAACTTCAGGATGACGTTCAGGAACGGGCTGAGCAGCCCGTACGCGAAGCCGGAGCTGAAGACGAGCAGCGACAGCGCCAGCAGGAACGCCGTCGCGCGCCGCTTCTTCGGCTTCGGCGCGGCAGGCGCCGCGGAAGCCGGGGAGGCCGTCTCGGCCCCCGCCGTGGCTTCCGCCCGGGCATGCGTGGACGGCAGCAGCAGGCCGCGCAGAATGCCCGAGAGCCCTAGGCAGGCGCCGGCCACGAAAAAGGCGTACTGGTAAACCGTCGTGTGGCCCGGCAGCCATTGCGGCAGATAGCCGCCGAGCCACGTGCCGACGCCGGTGAAGAACGTGAACATCGCGAACAGCAGCGAATAGGCGCTCGTCTCTTCCTTTTTGGTGCGGCAGTACTGGAAGATCAGCTGAATCTCGGAGTTCACGACCGCCGTGATGCCGAGCGACCAGATGAGCTGCGCCGCCGTGATCGCGGCCAGGCTCGTGGCGACGCCGAACAGCGCGAGCGCCAGGAAGGCGAGCAGCATGCCGGCGACGAGCATCGTTTTGCGGCCGATGCGCCTTACGGCGATGCCGGCGGGCAGGCTGGCGAGTCCGATCGTCAGCGCCCCGAGGGACGTGATGCGGCCGATGTCGTCATTGGAGAAGCCGAGGTCGAGCAGATGCAAATTAAGAATGAGGGCGAAGATGCCGGAGGCGATGCCGAATAAGCTCTCCGTCGCGATGAAACGCTTCACCCCCGGGGATAACTCGCGAACCAAATTGGCGGTGTACGTCCACATGATGATGGTGCCTTTCCTCTAGCTGCGTAATGTGCGTAATAGCGCGATGCGCGCGATGATTACGGCGTATACGCTTCATTGTACACGGCCGCGTCAGCCCGGTCCAAGTTCTTTTTCCGGAACCGCGAGCCTGAAAAAGCCGCCGGCCTCCCCGTCGCAGCCCTTGAGCGCGTACTGGACGATCCCGTCCTTGCCGGCTTGCCGGGCGATGCCGGCGCATGTCGCGGCCGGGCGGCCCAGGTCCTTGCCGAAGGCGTCCATCGCGTTGTCGTACGTAAAATGAATGCTCTGCCCGTCGTAAACCAGCTCGCTGAAGATCGGGTCGCCCTCGATCGTGTATTCCGTGACGCGCGCCTGCGCGGGTTCGTCCTTGCCCGATTCGACCCGCTCCGCGAACGCCAGCCACTTGTCCAGGTTGGCGTACCGTCCGTGCATGTTCACGACGTCGCCGTTCTTGGCGGCTTCCTCGGACGTGTAGGGCTTCGCCGGCTTCGGGAAGCCCGCGGCCGAGCCGCCGGCCCCGCCCCCGTCGCCGCGTCCGCAGCCCGCCAGCAGCGCGGCGGCCAGCAGCACGGCGGCCATCTTGTAGGTCATCTGCGTCTCCCCCTTCCGACTAATGGACGCGCCTGCGGGGATAAGGTTGCAAAAACGACTTCCAAATTAGGAATTATCAAGGATATTTTACCCTGACCGCCTAGGACTCCGTCCACGCCGCGCTCCGCAGCAGCCGATGCTTCATCAGCTGCAGGACGAAATCGGCGTAATAATCCGGCCGCACGATGGCGGCATAAACATGGTTCGGATACGCGTAGAACAGCACGTCGGTCAGCACGTCGTTATCCTCGAAGCAAGCCCTGACCGCCTTCAGCCTCGGCACGAGCGTCTCGGCATCGTCAAGCAGCTCGATCCGGAATTCGATGTCGTCGCCGTTCGGGCTTTCCTGAATGCGAATGCGCTTGTCGTCAAACTGGTACGTCAGCATTTGGCGTTCCTCCTCCTTACATTAAATACCGCGCGTAAATATAACCGGTCGCCAGCGCGACCGACAACAGCATCAGCGGGAACGCGACTTTCAAATACGCCATGAATCGGATCGGATGGCCTTCCTTGGCGGACAGGCCCGCCGCGATGAGATTGGCGCTCGCCCCGATCAGCGTGCCGTTGCCGCCCAGGCAAGCGCCGAGCGCGAGGCTCCACCAGAGCGGCTCCAGGTTGTCGAAGCCGCGCGCGCCCATTTCCTGTATGAGCGGAATCATCGTCGCGACGAACGGGATGTTGTCCAGGAACGCGGAGGCGATCGCGCTGAGCCAGAGGATCAGCATGGACGCCGCGGCGACGTTGCCGTCCGTGAGCTCGATCGCCTTGGCGGCCAGATCGGCCATGACGCCGGTCTCGACAAGCCCCGAAACGAGGACGAAGAGGCCCGCGAAGAAGAAGATCGTCGGCCATTCGATCTTCTTGAACGCTTCCTCCATCCGGTGCTCGCCCGTGAGCAGCAGCAGGAGGAAGGCGCCCGAGAGCGCGACGGCGGCGGATTCCAGGTGCAGCGCCTGGTGCAGGAAGAACCCCAGGATGGTCAAGCCCAGCACGGACAGACTCTTGACGAGCAGCTTGGCATCCGTGATGAGCTCGGATTGGTCCATGTCCATCAGGTTCCGCATCCGCTCGGGCGTCGTGCGCAGCTGCTTGCGGTACAGCAGCGCGAACAGCGGCACGTACGCCGCCATGACGATCGCCGCGATCGGGGCCAGGTTCGCGAGGAACGCCCCGAAGGTGAGCTCCTCCACCGCGCTGCCGATCATGATGTTGGGCGGATCGCCGATGAGCGTGGCCGTGCCGCCCACGTTGGAGGCCAGAATCTGCGTGATCAGCAGCGGAATCGGCGAGAAGCCGAGCTGCCGCGCGATGCTGAAGCTGATCGGCACCATCAGCAGAATCGTCGTCACGTTGTCGAGGAACGCGGAGGCGACCGCCGTCAGCAGCGCCAGCGCGATCATGATCGGGACGGGCCGGCCCTTCGCCTTCTTCGCGGCCCATACGGCCGCGTATGCGAACGCCCCCGTGTCGGCCGCGACGGCCACGATGATCATCATGCCGATCAGCAGGCCGAGCGTGTTGAAATCGATGTGGTGCAGCGCCGTCTCCTGATCGACGATGCCGAGCGCGATGACGAGCAGGCCGCCGATCATGGCGACGATGGTGCGGTGGATTTTCTCCGAAACGATAAGTGCGTAGGCGGCCGCGAAAATGCCGATCGCCCAAATGGCTTGTTGGTCCATGCCTTCCTCCCTCTAGCGGTTCTTCGCGTTTACCGGCTGCCTTCATTTATGCCCGAAAAAAGACAAAAAGAGCCCGTCGATGACAGGCTCCTCCGGTAACGCGTATGCGGTTATGTTCTACCCTATCCTACATGACGGACGTGCTCGTTGTAAAGCAAAACCGGGCCGCGCGGCAGTCCGTGCCCCGTAACCCCGGTCCGGCCGATGCGCCGGGAGCCCCGCTCGCCGAGCCGCCCCGCGCCCGCTCACCTCGGCTTGACCGGGCTCTCCTTCAGCAGCGCCGCCAGCTCCGACGTGTACCGGGCCAGCCGCACGCTGATCTCGGAGCGCATCACGTCGCGCGTCATGCCGAAGCGGTCCTCGTAGCCCCGGCAGTAGTAGCGGTGGTACACGACGAGATCGGACTGCTCCTCGTTCAGAATCCGGATGTTCCGCTTCTTCAGCTCCCGCCGCAGGCCGTACAGGTCCTGCGCGATCCGGTCCAAAATCTTCTGCCCCGCCATCAGGTACGCGCGCTTCAGCACCGTCGTCATATGCTCCACGTCGGCGATGCTCTTCTCCACCATCTTCTCCATATGCGGCAGCAGGATATAGTCGCGCAGCATGCCCCGCTCCTCCGTCGAAATGATGCCCCGCTCCCGGGGCGCCTGCGCGCGCGCGGCCGCGGCGCCTTGCCCGTTCTCTCCCGCTTCACCCTCGTCGTAGCGCTCCACGTGCTCGGTCAATAACATTTTGGATTTCCAGCGTTCGTTGCCGTCCAGCTTGCTCATTTGTAGTGTCCTCCAATTTGTTCCGCCCTTTCGCGCGCCACGCCGGCCTCCAGCAGCGACGAGGCGCGCATGATGGCCGTGCTTCCGTACCGTTCCTTGATGGCGTCGATCATCCGCTCCTTGCGATAGGCGCGGGCGCGGTCCTCGAACAGCGTCAGCTGAATGACGTTGTCGTCCGTCAGCTGCGACAAGGCGATGCTGAGCCGGCTCACCGGCAGCCCGTGCCAATGCTCCCGGAACAGCTTCAGCGCGGCGGCCGCCACCTCGTGGGTCAGGGACGTCGGCTGCGGCAGCGTCAGCTGCCGGCTGAACCAGGCGGAGCGGACGCCGTCGGTTTCCGCCGCGGCCACGGACACGACCGAGCCCAGGAACCGGTTGCGCCGCGTGCGCTGGCATACCTCCACGACCAGCTCCAGCAGCACGACCTCGATGTCCTTCAGCTCGCGGTACAGGTTCCAGCGCAAGGCTTTGCCGTGGCTGACCGACTTCAGCTGATGCCGGATGCCGGGCTCCACCGGGCTCGGGTCGATCCCCCGCGCGGTCTGCCAATAGTAGCCCGCCTGGATGTCGCTCTGCTTGCCCATCTCGCGCCGCATGCGCCGCTTGAATTCGCCGAAGTCCATCCGGGCGATGTCGCCGATGCTCGACAGGCCCATCCGGTTGAAATGCCGGGTCATCGCGGAGGCGACCATGAACATCTGGTGCACGGGCAGCGTCCAGAGCGTGGATTCCAGCTTGTCGTACGACAGCTCGAAGACGCCTTCGTCGGTCTTCTTCGCGTAATTGTCGGTCGCCATCTTGGCGAGAATCTTCGTCGGGCCGATGCCGACCCGCGACCAGACGCCGGTCGACTGGAGCACGTGCTGCTGAATGCGCGCGGCCAGCTCCTTCGGCGACCCGCCGAAGTAAGCGAGCGAGTCCGTCACGTCCAAAAACTGCTCGTCGATGCTGTACGGCTCCACGAGCTCCGTATACGATTCGAAAATACGGGTAATCAATAACGAGATCTGAATGTACGTCCCCATCCGGGGCCGGATGACGACGAGGTCCGGGCAGCGCGCCATCGCCTCCCCGACGCGCGACGCCGTCGTCACGCCGCGGGACTTGGCGACGGGGCAGGCCGCGAGCACGATGCCGTTCATCCGCGCGGGATCTCCGACGGCGACCGGCTTGTCGCGGTACTCCGGGTGCGCCGCTTTCTCCACGGAAGCGTAGAAGGACTGTCCGTCGATCAGAAAGATATGCCTCGACATCTATGAACCCCCCCAGGAACGCGAATATATGTTCGTATGCTCTTATTATATACCGAATACGCGTTCGCAATGCAAGGGAAAAATCTCCCTGTCCGTCCGAATTCCGCGCCTGCCCGCGCAGCGGAAAAAAGCGGCAGCCGCGCGCTCTCGCGCCCGCGGCCCCCGCCGTTCGGACAAGCGAAGCCGCGCGGCGCGCGTTCGACGGCGCTCGCGCGGCTTCGCTTGTCGTTTGCCGGCGAACGCCGTTCGCGCGTTCGCCTCTTCCCCGCTCGCTTCCGTCCGCTTCGTCCCTCGTCTCCGCCGTCCGTTACAGCAGCGCGAGCAGCTCGCCCAGCCGGTCGATCGTCCGCCCCGGTTCGGCCGCCATGCCGTCCGGCCACGAACGGCCGAGCCGCATCCAGACGGTCGCCATGCCGAAGCGGGCCGCTCCCTCCACGTCGTTCGCGGGATGGTCGCCCACGAACAGGCACTCCCCGGCGCGCAGCCCGAGGCCGTCGGCCGCCATCGCGAAGAGGCGCGGGTCCGGCTTTTTCGCGCCCGCCTCCTCCGACACGAGAATAAGGTCGAACGCGTCCCGGATGCCGAGCCGGTCGAGCTTGCCGTATTGGGTCGACGCCTTGCCGTTCGTGATCAGCCCGGTCCGGTACTTCGCCCGCGCCCGCGCGAGCACCTCCCGTGCCCCGTCCATCAGCGCGGCGCAGGGCAAGTAGGCGCCCCGATAAAACGCCGCCAGCTCGTCCGGGTCCGGCTTCCGCGCCCAGGGCAGCTCGTCCAGCAGCTCCGCGAACAGCGCCTCCCGCGGCTTGTAGCCGTCCATGTCCAGCTCCGCGACGCGCGCCCGCAGCGCCCGCGGGTCCTCCGCGTGCCCGAAATACCGCGCGACAAAGGCGTCCATGAAGCCGCCGAACATCCGCGTGCGGTCGAGCAGCGTGTTGTCGAGGTCGAACAGCACCGCCTTGATCCCGTTCGCCCCGAAGCTTCCCGGCGCGAAGCTTCCCGATTCGAGCCCTTCCGTCCCAAACGCTTCAATCGAATTGCCTTTCGGTTCGCGCTCTTCCATCCGCCATTCCTCCCGGGTCCTTTGCGAGTCCAATTATCCGTTCCGAATCTTCCGTTCAAGCATTCGCCGTCCCGGCCGCGCGACGCCCGCGCCGACGGGATGCTTCGCGCCGTCCAGGATGAACCAGCCGTCGCCCGCGGCGACGAAGCACAGCTCGAAATAATCGTGAATCTGCAGCGGCGTGAACCGGGCGGCGTCGGTCAGCCGGTCGATGTAGACGAGGTTCGGATACTCGCGGCTGGAGGGGAGCTCGTACCGCAGCTCGTCGGGGGCCAGCCGCAGCGTCGCGCGGGCCGACGGCCGGGCGATTTCGACGAACGCGGGCCGCGGGCCGTACGGCTCCTTCATGGCGCGCTCCCCGCCGCGTGCGAAATTCCATGGGCGGCCCCTCCTTCCCTGTTCCGGCCGGCGGCCGCTTCCTTATCACCAAAGAAGTTCGCCCTCCGCCCCGCGAGTCCTGCCGCCCGCGGCGCGGCGAATAATTAAGGCTTCCCGCATTGGGCTTGGAGCGGATTATCCGGTATGATGGAAGGAGTCGCCTCAGCCATGGACAGACACCTACAATCGCACGCAACGGGAGGAATGGAAGATGGAATACGCGCGTTTGGGCCGGACCGGCCTCGAAGTATCGAAAATTTGCCTCGGCTGCATGAGCTACGGCATGCCGGAGCGGGGTGCGCACACGTGGACGCTGGACGAGGAGAAGAGCCGGCCGTTCATTCGCAAGGCGCTCGAGCTCGGCATCAATTTCTTCGACACGGCCAACGTCTACTCGGACGGGACGAGCGAAGAGATCGTCGGCCGCGCCTTGAAGGACTTCGCCCGCCGCGAAGAGGTCGTCGTCGCCACGAAGGTGCACGGACGGATGCGCCCGGGCCCGAACGGCGCCGGCCTGTCCCGCAAGGCGATCCTGAGCGAGATCGACGACAGCCTGCGCCGCCTCGGCACGGACTACGTCGACCTGTACCAGATCCACCGCTGGGATCCGAACACGCCGATCGAGGAGACGATGGAGGCGCTGCATGACGTCGTCAAAGCCGGCAAGGCCCGCTACATCGGGGCGTCCTCCATGTTCGCCTGGCAGTTCCTGAAGGCGCAGCATACGGCCGAAACGAACGGCTGGACGAAATTCGTCAGCATGCAAAACCACCTGAACCTGCTCTACCGCGAGGAAGAGCGCGAAATGCTGCCGCTGTGCGAAGAGACCGGCGTCGGCGTCATCCCGTGGAGCCCGCTCGCGCGCGGCCGGCTGACGCGGGAATGGGACGAGGTCAGCGAGCGCTCGGAGACGGACCTCTTCGGCAAAACGCTGTACACCGCCGCCGTCGACGCCGACCGCGCGATCGTGGAGCGCGTCGGCGCGATCGCGGCCGAGCGGGGCGTGAACCGCGCCCAAGTCGGCCTCGCCTGGCTGCTGGCCAAATCCGCCGTCACCGCGCCGATCGTCGGCGCCACGAAGCCGCATCACCTGGACGACGCGGCCGCGGCGGTATCGCTGTCCCTGACGGCGGAGGAGATCCGGTCGCTGGAAGAACTGTACGTGCCGCATCCCGTGCGCGGCTTCTAAGACGAACGCGCGGCCCCGCCGGCCGAAGCCGCCGCGCGGCGGCCGGCCCGCAAGCGCGAGAAGGCCCCTCGATGACGCGAGGGGCCTTTTCGCGCTTGCTTTCGAACAACGCTCCCGTTACCCCGCGCTCCCCTTCTCGCGAGCTCCCGCCCGCCCGTTCGCGGTTTGCGCCGGCCTGCATAATTTTCGCGGCGAAGCCGAAAACTAGCGGTTGTTCCATCATTTAGCATGCCGCGAGGACGGATCATCATGACACAGACCCAGACCCATACGGAGGCGCTCGATGCGCTGCTCGCCGCGGCGCGGCGCTCGAGCGACTTCGCGTCCGGCACGCTCCCGTTCGCCGATCCGCCGATCGCGATCGCGTATTTCAAGACGCTGATCGATGACGAGCTGCTGCGCGAGCATCTGCTGGAGGCGCTCCAGACGCGGCTGCCCGCGCCATGCCGCAGCCTGGAGGAGATCGCGCGGGCGCTGCCGATCGACGGCATCGAGCTGACGGACGACGTCGGCGCGATCCAGCACAAGCTGTTCAAGGGCCACGTCCTGCTTCGGCTGGACGAGCGGGATCCGCGCTGCGCGCTCGTGCCGCTGGACAGCCGCAAGGGCATCCGGCAGAGCAACATTACGGAGAGCGAGTTCAGCGTCGTCGGGACGAACGTCGGCTTCATCGAGGATCTGGAGACGAACCTCCGCCTGATCCGGAGCCAGCTGAACGTGCCGAACCTCGTCGTGAAGGAGGTGTCCGTCGGCAGCGTGTCGCGCTCCCGGGTCGCTGTGCTTTACCTCGACGGCGCGGCCAACGAGGATCACGTCGCCCATATGCTGCACCGCCTGAACGCCGTCGATTTCGACGTGCTGTTCGACACCTCCCAGCTCGATCAGATCCTCTCGGACAACTCGCTGTCGCCGTTTCCCCTGTTCACGACGACCGAGCGCCGGGACCGCGCCGTGTTCGCGCTGCTGATGGGCCAGGTCGCCGTCGCGAGCGAAGGCTCCGCCTACTTCCTGCTCGGCCCGTCGACGCTGTTCGATTTCTTCCTGTCCACGGAAGACTATTTGCTCCCTTGGGTACTGGCCTCTTTCTTCCGCATCATCCGGGTGCTGGGCGTGATCTACTCCGTGTTCGCGTCGGCCATGTACGTCGCCATCGCGACGTTCCATTACGAGGTCGTGCCGAGCGATCTGCTGGGTCCGCTCATCAACTCGCGGAACAACATTCCTTTTCCTCCGGTCATGGAGGTGCTGTTCCTGGAAATCACGGTCGAGCTGCTGCGCGAAGCGGGCGCGAGGCTGCCCAAGCGGATCGGCCAGACGATCGGCGTCGTGGGCGGCGTCATTTTGGGACAAGCGGCGGTCGAAGCCGCGCTGACGAGCAATATTCTGATCATCATCGTGTCCTTGTCGGCGCTCGCGTCCTTCGTCACGCCCATCTACAAGATGTCGAACGCCATCCGGTTCATCCGCTTTCCGATCATTATGCTTGCCGCCGTCTGGGGAGGCCTCGGCATCCTCATGGGCTGCGGCTTCCTGCTCGTGCACCTGACGCGCCTGCGGTCGCTTGGCTCGCCGTACACCGCCCCCTTCTACCCGCTGCGGTTCAAGGATTGGAACGACAGCCTGGTGCGTTCCTCGTACCAGCGCCTGAACGGCAGGCCCGGCTACCTCAGGCCGCAAACGCAAATCCGGTACAAGCCCAAGCCGGTCAAGCGCGAAAACCGATTGGACAAGGAGTGACGCCATGGCTGCGGTCCCCCCGTTCCTCCGCACGGCCGCGGCCGTCGCGGCGGCCGTCCTGCTGAGCGCTTGCGGCAGCCGGCAGGTGATCGACAAAATCAATCTGGCGCAGACGGCCAGCTACGACTTGGCCGGCAGCCGGACCGAGACGGCCGTGCTGGTCGGCGACTACGCCAAGAAAGGCGAGACCCGGGCCGAGCTGCTGAGCACCGGGTCCACTACGCGCCTCGACATGATTCCGCGGCTGCAGGCCAAGTCCGGCAAGACGCTGCAGTACGGGCAGCTGCGGATGGTGGTCTTCGGCAAGGCCTTCGCTTCGCAGGGAATCGGCGACATCCTGGAAAATTTCTTCCGCGATCCCAAAGTATCGAGCCGGCTCCAGCTGGCCGTCGCCGACGGCGAGGCGTCGAAGCTGCTCGCGGCAGCGGGGAAGCGGCGCGACGCGTCGTACCTGCTGACGCTCGTCGAGGACAACATGAAGCACGGGAATCTGCCGCGCCTCGGCTTTCAGAAGACGCTGTTCGACTACTACGGGGAAGGCCGGGACATCGTCCTGCCCTATCTGACGACGGAGCGGGGCGAAATCGCGGTCGGCGGGGCGGCTTTGTTCAAAGGGGACGCTTACGCGGGGCGCGTGGACGCCAACGAGGCCTTCCTGCTGAAGCTGCTGGCGGGCAGCGCCCGCGACGGCAGCTATACCGCCGCCCTGCCGGGCGCCGCGGACCGCGACAGCCTGGTCATCCGGTGCCTGTCGTCCAAGACGAAGCTGCGTCTCCTGCAGCCGGGGCCCGTGCCGGCGATCCGGTTCGACGTCCGGCTGAACGTCCTGCTCCAGGAAGTGCCGCACGCGATGCGCGCGATGTCGGACCGGGAATTGGCGAAGCTCGAGGAAGAGCTGCGGCGCTTGCTCGAAGGGCGGATCGAAGCGTTCGCGACCGACTGCGCGAAGAAGGGACTGGACCCGCTCGGGCTCGGGGATTTCGCGCGAAGCCGCACGGAGACGTTCTACGCCGCGTATCCGTCCCTGAAGGCCGAAGCGAAGGTCGACCTCCGCATCGCGCAGACGGGCGTGGGCAAAATGGGGCATAGATTGGCGAGGTGATCGAAAAGTGAACGCGGAGACGAAAAGCGCGCGCTATACCGTGTCTTCCCTGCATCTGCTGAGCGTCCTGTACGTCAGCGCGGTCGACATCAGCCTCATGGGCTTCCAGCGCGAGGTCGCCGAGGGCGCGGGCCACGACGCCTGGGTCGCCGTCATCGCGGCGGGCATCGGCATCCATGCGGTGCTATGGCTGATGTACGGCACGGCATCTCGCCTGCCGCACGCGGACGCGACGCTCGCGGCGATCAACGTCCGCTGCTTCGGGCGGCTGCCGGGCGGCGCGCTGAACGGGCTGTTCATCGTATTCGCCCTGCTCGGCGCCTTCCTGACGTTTCGCTCGTACGTAGAAATTTGCAAAACCTGGATTTTCCCGTCGATGAATATTTGGCCGTTCAGCCTGCTCCTGCTCGTGCTGGTCTATTACGCGGTCAGCGGCGGCTTCCAGACCGTCGCGGGCTTCTGCTTGTGGGGGCTGCTGAGCGTTATGCTGTTCGTCGCGCCGTTCACCTTCATGCTGCTGCCGATGCTGCATCCCCAAAACCTGCTGCCGCCGTTCGACCATTCGCTCCCGCAATTTTGGGATTCGACGAAGGAGATGGCCGCCCAATACCTCGGCATCGAGGTGCTGCTGGTCGCGTATCCGTTCATTCAGCACCCCGCCAAGTCCCGGCGATGGGCCCACGCGGGCATGCTCCTGGCGACGGGCATGTTCATGCTGATGCTCCTCATCGCCTGCATGTACTTCAGCGGGGGGCAGCTGCTGGAAACCGTCTGGCCGACGCTGAACGCGATGTCCGTGCTGGAGATTCCGCTCATGCAGCGGCTGGAATACCTCATTCTCTCCATCTGGCTGCTGAAAATCGCGGCCAATATCTCGCTCGGCCTATGGGCCGCGTGCCACACGGCGAAGGTGGCGTTCCGGGCGAAGCCGCGCGTCATGCTCGTCCTGTCGCTGCTTCTGCTCGCGGCGCTTCAATGGTTCGTGAAGGACATGAACGACCTGAACGCTTTCCGGGCGGTCTACCACCGGGCCGGATTGGGCCTGCTGTTCGGGTTCGTTCCGCTCCTGTTCGCGCTCGCGCGGCTGCGCATCCGGGCGCCGCGCCCGGAGAGCGAAGCCGGCGCGTGACGACGCCTCCGCGCCTGCCCCGGGCAGGCGCGCGGCAGAAGCGCGCCGCGCAGGCGCCCGCCGCTTCGTTCGTGCCGGGCCTGCCGCCCGCTCGCGCAAGGCGCAGGCGCCGCGCGCGTACGTCCGTCCAAGGAAGCGCCTTGACCGGCCGCGCTTAAAGGAAATCGCGCGCCCCGCCGCGAATTCCCTTGGGAAGCCAAGCGTTCCAGGCCTTGGCCGACAAGGAGGTACTGTCCCATGCGCTCGTTTTTCGATCCGAACATCGGGTCCGCCGGGTTCGCCGCGTTCTCCGCTTCGCACGTCGCCGTGCTGGCCATACTGCTGCTGCTCGGCGCGCTGCTGTACCGCTGCCGCGCGGCCATCCGCGGCCGGGCGCCGCTCCGCGCGGCGGTCCGCTTCGGCCTGATCGCGGCGCTGGCCGTGCCCGAGGCGGCGCTCTTCCGGTGGTATGCCGCCGAAGGGCTCTGGGACGCGCGCTACACGCTGCCGCTCGAGCTGTGCAGCATCACGCAGCTGCTCGCCATCGCCATGCTCGCGGCGCGCAGCCGGCTGCTGTACGCCATCGTGTATTTCGCCGGCATCGGCGGCGCGCTCCAGGCGATGCTGACGCCGGACCTCGCGTATCCGTTCCCGCACTTCCGCTTCTTCCATTTCTTCGTCGTGCACATGGCGATCATTCTCGCGCCGCTGTATATGACGTGGATCGAGGGCTTCCGTCCCAATTGGAAGGACATCGGCGTCGCGATGCTGTTCCTGAACGTGCTCGTCGTGACGGTCGGACCGCTCGATTACTGGCTCGACGCCAATTACATGTTCCTCCGGCGCAAGCCGGAAGCCGCCTCGCTCCTCTCGGTGCTCGGCCCGTATCCGTATTACCTGATCGTCGAGGAAGCCATCGCGCTTGCGATCTTCGTCCTGCTGCTCCTCCCGTTCCTGCGCCGGGGCGACAAGTCCTAGCGCGGCCGTTTCAGGACGTTTTCGCCGGGACCTCTTCCCCACCGGCGCGGCGTCCTTGTTCCCGTTCGCGCGCGCGGACCGGGCTTCCGCCGAACTTGAACACGAGCACGCCCGCCGCGATGACGAGCACGCCGATCGCCTGCCGCGGCGTCACCGCCGCCCTCGCCAGCCCCATCCAGCCTTGCGCGTCCCACAGCAGGGAGAACGCCAGCTGCGCGGTCAGCGAGATCGCGACGGCATAAGTAGGGCCCAGCCGCCGGATGCCCTGCACGAGGCAGGTGACCACGCCGACGCCGAGCAGGCCGCTGAACCAGTACCACGGCTCCATGGAACGGAATTCGAACAGGCGGCCGCCTTCGGACAGCAGCCCGAGCGTCAGCGAAGCCGCGAAGCCGAGGCCGAGCACGAGCGCCGTCGTTGCCGCCCCGCCCGCGCGTTCGCTCACCTTGCTGTTGAAAATATTTTGCGCGCTCACGAGCGCGCCCGCGAGCAGCGCCCATAGCATTCCCGTCAGCATCCCGATCGCTCCTATTCGTAGATATTGCGTCCCGCCCGAGCCCGCAGGCCCGCCCGGTCCTTCACGGCGATGAACCCTCTGCCGCGTTCGATCAACCCTTCGTCCGCGAACTGCCCCAGCACGCGGTTCACGTGCCGGTAGCTCGTGCCGATCTGGTTCGCGGCATCCCGGAGCCCGGAGGTGCCGAGCCGTCCGCCGTCCGGCGCGTCCGGCTCCTCGAAGGTCACCGCGAGCAGATAGCTCGCGAGCCGCACCTCGACCGGATGCATCAAATTGAAGCTGAGCGAAAGCGACTTGGCGAAGAACTTCCGCGACACGATGTCGAGCAGAAACCGCAGCAGCGGCGCGTGGTCGCCGGCGTGCTGCCGCAGCCGCGCGTACGGCACCCCGATGACGAAGCCCGCCGAGACGGCCTCCACCGTGTTCAGGATCTCAGCGCCCTGCACGTATTCGATATCCCCGATCGCGTCGAGCGGCGTCTTGAAGCTGAGAATCAGCGTCTTCCCCTCTGCCGACGTCGTGTAGATCTTGATTTTCCCCTTCACCAGCACGTACAGCCACCCCGCCGGATCGCCCTGCCTGCACACGAACTCGCCCGGCTCGAACCGGTACAGCCCGATATACGGCAGCAGCGGCTCCGGGAACACGTGATCGAGGCCGTGCTCCCGTATATACCGCGCCAGCAGCTCGCCATCCTTCGCTTCCTTCATTTGCGCTTTGCCCTCCTTCTCATCGGACTTTCTGATACCACGTTCTTCCTGTAGTAAGGATCTTCCTGTCGCAGTCTCGTTATCCCTATTGCAGCCCCAAGATGGCCACGCCCGCGATCATGATGCCGATGCCGATCAGCTGCGGCGGCTTCATGCGCCGCTTCGGCACGCCGAACCAGCCCCGGCCGTCGATAACGAAGGTCAGCCCCAGCTGCGCGATCAGCAGCACGGACGTGGTCATCGTCGCGCCGTTATGGCGGATCGCCTGCACGCCGCTGAAAATGACGACCGCGCCGAACGCCCCGCCGATCAGATAGAGCGGCTTCACCCGCCTCAGTTCCCGCCAGCCGGCGTCCCGCGAGGCGAGCAGCATCGCCAGCGCCGCGACGAAGCCCGTCAGCTGGGTCAGCGCGGCCGCCTGCCACGTCCCGATGCCCGCGCTGATCCGCGCGTTCGCCACGCCCTGCAGCATGATGAAGAAGCCGCCCAGCACCGCGAATACGATTCCTTTCACTGCCTGTTCCCTCCCGCGCTTCATGTCTTCGTCTATTAAATAACGGCTGTCGGGGCGGCGGGAAGGACATATGTCCCAAACGGCGAAAAGCGTGGGCGGCAGCACGCGGACGCGGCACGCACGGCGGTCGGCCCGGTGGACGCGGACGCATCATGCACCGGCGGACGGCCGGGCGGGACGCGTCATGCACCGGCGGACGGCCGCGGGTGCGTGCCATAAGGACGCCGCGAAGACCAAGCTTCGCCCGCGTTCTCTCGAGCGGGCCTGGAATGGGCGCCCGCCCGCAGCCCGAAGAGGCCGCCGACTCGTCGTCGGCAGCCTCTTCCCCGCGCGCGGCGGCGGTTTGCCGGGGCGCGCGGCAGCTCCTTCGGCGCCCGGCGTCTATTCCCGCGCCTGCTCCCTTCGGACGCTCGGCGCGGCCGCGACGACGCGCCGATCCGCTGTCCGCGCCTTTGCCTCGCCTAACGCCGCTTGCAAGGCCCGCGCCTACCGCCGGTTCCATCCGTCCTTCAGCGGCACGATCCGGTTCAAGACGAGACGGCCCTCGGCGGGCTTCGGATCCGCGTAGAAGAATCCGTGACGGATCAATTGGAACCGGTCCTCCGGCCGGGCGTCCCGGGCTGCCGGCTCGAGCAGCGCGTCCTCCGCCGCGACGAGCGATTCCGGATCGAGTGCCTCCGCCCAGTCCGCGCCGCCGCCGTCCGTTTGCGGCAGCTCGCCTTCCCGCAGCAGCTTCCCGTACAGACGCACGTCGGCGCGGACGGCATGCTCCGCGGATACCCAGTGGATCGTCCCTTTGACCTTGCGTCCGGCGAAGCCCGTGCCGCTCTTCGTCTCCGGATCGTACGTGCAGCGCAGTTCCGCGATTTCTCCGGTGGCGGGATCGCGCACGACCTCCTCGCAGCGAATGAAATACGCGCCTTTCAGACGCACTTCCGCGCCGGGGCTGAGCCGGTGGAAGCCCTTCGGCGGCTCCTCCATGAAGTCGTCGCGCTCGATGTAGAGCGTCCGCGAGAACGGCACCTCCCGCTTGCCGAGCGCTTCGTTCTCGGCGTTGTTTTCGATCGGCAGCATCTCCGTCTCGCCCTCCGGATAGTTCGCAAGGACGACCTTGAGCGGGCGCAGCACCGCCATCATCGCGGGCACGCTCGCCTTCAAATCCTGCCGCAAACAGTGGTCGAGCAGCGAGATATCGACCGTGCTCAGCGTGCGGATGCCCCCGATCTCGCCGATGAAGCGGCGGATGCTCGACGGCGTGAAGCCGCGCCGGCGCAGGCCGCGCAGCGTCGGCAGCCGCGGATCGTCCCAGCCGTCCACGAAGCCGCCCTCCACCAGCTGCCGCAGAAACCGTTTGCTCGTCACCGCGCCCGTCAGGTTCAGCCGCCCGAATTCCCGCTGCCGCGGCGGCTCGGCGACGCCCAGCTCGCGCAGCACCCATTCGTAAAGCGGGCGGTGGTCCTTGAACTCGATGGAGCAGAGCGAATACGTGATGCCCTCGATCGCGTCCTGTATCGGATGGGCGAAGTCGTACATGGGGTAAATGCACCACGCCGTCCCGGTCCGGTAATGCTCGGCGTGCAGGATGCGGTAGAGCACCGGGTCGCGCAGGTTCATGTTGGGCGAGGCCATGTCGATCTTGGCGCGGAGCACCTTGGACGCCGCCGGATAGTCGCCGCGCTTCATGCCTTCGAACAGCGCCAGATTGTCCGCGACCGCGCGGTCCCGGTACGGGCTGTTCCGGCCGGGCTCCGTCAGCGTTCCGCGATAAGCCGCGACTTCCTCGGGGCCGAGGTCGCAGACGTAGGCCTTGCCCTTCTCGATAAGCGTGACCGCCGCCGCATGGATGCGTTCCGAATAATCGGAGCCGTAGTAAATATGATTTCCCGGGTCGTACCCGAGCCACTTGATGTCCTCGATAATCGCGCGGACGTACGCCATGTCTTCCTTGAGCGGGTTCGTGTCGTCGAAGCGCAGGTGGAAATCGCCGCCGTACCGCGCGGCGATGTCATGATTCGTCTGAATGGCGTACGCGCTCCCGATGTGGAGATAGCCGTTCGGCTCGGGCGGGAAGCGGGTACGCATCGGTCTTCCGAAAGGATGGGACGCGAGTTCCTCTTCGATCGATTCCGCCAAAAAATGTTTCGTTTCGGCATGTTCCTCTGTCATGGCAAGGCGCCTCCTCAACGCGTAATTGAGGCGGATGCATCCGAGCGCAGCCGGGCGGCATCCGCGAAAAACAAAAAAAATCCCACCTCCAAGACCGTCGGTCTTGGGGACGAAATTTTCGCGGTGCCACCCCAGATTCGTCAATGCGTCGCCGCATCAACCTCTTCGAGTACGGCGCTTGCGCGAGGCAAGGCGATACTCTAGCCCCGTAACGGGAGCGCCCGTCATGCCATCCCCGCTCGGGCGGTTCCGGCATGCCGCTCCGAGACTTGGTTCGCGGCGGGCGCCAGGCTCCCTCTCAGCTGCCGGAGCTCTCTGGACAAGCGCGTCGTCCGCTACTCTTCTCTTCATCGCGTTTGCGTTTGTGTTTCTAAGTGCTTCCAGCTTACCAAATCCCGCCGGCGGCTGTAAACCGGCAGGCGCGCGGATTTTCCGCAGGCGGGAATTTCCCAACAATTGAGGCTGGGTATTCCGCATCGAATCGCGTACGATTGAATCTTGAACGGCGCCATGCGCGGCGCCGAAATGCGACTACGATCGGAAAGCGAGACATGCGTCCATGAATGCCAACGGTTCCTTCGGTCATCCGTTTCTTGCTCTGATGCTTATTATCGGCATGACCTTCGGCTTTTATCCCCATGCGGCCGCGGCCGCGACGGCACCGGCCGCCCTGCCGTACGACGATATACGCGACAATTACGCCGCGTCAGCGATCGTGAACATGACGAAGCTCGGATTCGTGACCGGAACGGGCCCGCGCCGGTTCGAGCCGGACAAGGCGATCACCCGCGCCGAGTTCACGACGATGCTTGAGCGGCTGCTCGGCATTCGGCCGGTCTCCGCCGCCATCCCCGCGTTCGCCGACGTTCCGGTCTCCGCCTGGCATTACGGCTGGGTGCAGGCGGCGATTCAATTGAATCTCGTGCAGGGCGCTGCGCCGTCGCGCTTCGAGCCGAACCGGCCCGTCACCCGCGAAGAGGCGGCCGTCCTGCTCGCCCGCGCTGCGAAGCAGTCCCTGCCGCCGGCGTCTTCGGTGCCGGACGGCCTGTACGGGGACGAAGCGCGGATCGACGACTGGGCGCTGCCCGCCGTCTACCGGCTCTGGCAGCGGGATCTGATGGGCGGCGACGCCGGCGGCTTCCGCCCGCGGGACGCCATCACGCGGCAGGAAGCGGCCGTGCTGCTGAACCGGACGTGGACGCACGCCGATTGGGCCGCGGAGATCCAAGCCGCGGTGCCGTCCCCGATCCAGCTCGGCTGGCAGTACGACCAGACGACGCTGCAGTACGAGGCCCAAGTCGCGAAGTCCGAGGCGAATACGCTGTCGCCGCGCTGGTACTTCCTCGGCAAGACCGGCGCTCTCGAAGACGGCACGGACGCCGCGCTGGCGACGTGGGCCCATGCCCGCGGCAAACGCGTTTGGGCGATGGTCGGCAATCACTCCGACGCGGCCGCGACCCACGCCATGCTGGTGAGTCCGGGCAAGCGGCAAGCGTTCGTGCAGCAGCTCGCGGACCGCGTCCGGCTGCATGGCCTCGACGGGCTGAACCTCGATTTCGAGAACATGCTGCCCGAAGACCGGGACGTCTTCACGGCGTTCGTCGCGGCGCTGGAACAAGCGCTCGACGCCTCGAACGCCGCGGTATCCGTCAACGTCTCGCCCGATCTCGGCACGGACTGGACCGCCGTCTTCGACTACGCCGCGCTCGCGAACGCCGCCGATTACATCGTGCTCATGGGGTACGACGAGCATTGGGACGGCGATCCGATCGCGGGCTCGGTCGCTTCGTTCCCTTGGGTACGCCAGGGCTTGGCGACGCTACTGCGGGAGGCGCCCGCCGGCAGGGTCATCCTCGCGCTGCCGCTGTATACGCGCCAATGGACGCAAACCGGCGGCGGTTCCGCGACGTCCCTGGACATCGGGCTCCCGGAACAGAACGCCCTCGTCCGCGCGAAGAAGCTCGCGCCCCGCTGGGACGACGCGCTGGGGCAGTACTATGCCGAGTACGCCGACCGGACGCGGCTGAACCGCCTCTGGCTGGAGGACGGCCGTTCGCTGTCCCGCAAGATCGGGCTCGGCGCCGCGAACGCCGTCGCCGGATACGGCTATTGGTACATCGGCGGAGAGAGCCCCGATGTGTGGACGAGCGTCCGCAATGCCATCCGCTTCGACGCGTATACGTTCGCCTAATCGGCAAGCGGACGCGCTTCCGCGGCGGCGCAGCGCGCCGAAAAGGCGGCATCCGCACGATGCCGCCTTTTCGGGTACGCGTTCAATCGAGCGCGGGATCGTTCGCGCCGCGGTCCGTCCGAACCGTATCGCTGGCGTTGCCGTAGTCCTCCAGCGTCTTCCACGCGTCCGCGTCGTCGAACCGGCCGGCATTGGCCCGGCGGCCCGATCCGGCGCCGGACGGCGGCGCGGTCATGACGTCCTCTTCCGGCGGACGCGCCTCCGACAACGTATCGGACGCATGCGCCACGCAGCGTCTTGCGGCCGGCAGCGCTTCGAGGCGCTCGAAGGGGATCGGCTCGCCGCAGATCTCGCAGATCCCGTAACGGCCGGTCGCGATGCGATCCAGCGCGGCCTCGGTTTCCTCCAGCTGTCCGTCCAGCCGCTCATCGATCGCCATATCCCGTTCGCGCTCGAACGTCTCCGTGCCCAAGTCCCCGGGATGATTATCGTAAGCCGACAGCTCGCCCGTCGACGCCGTTTCCGACGCCGTGGCCGCGCCGTCCGCGTCTTCGCGTTCGAAGTGATCCTGCAGCTGCCGCCTCTCCTCCAGCAGCAATTGCTTCAATTCCTCTACTTGTCGTTCCGTTAGCGGGTTCATCGGCAGGTCTCCCCTTTCCGGCTTTGCAGGCAAGCCATACCTTCGTATACCCTCCGGCAGCGGATGATGACGCAAGCGGCGAAGCCGTTCACTCCGGATGCTTCAAGTAAAACAGCAGGCCCGCCCGATCGACGTCGGCAAATTGCAGCGGGTCTTGCGCCATCATGCGCCGAATCTCCTCGACCGCCACCCAGCGGGGCCGCAGCGTTTCGTCGCCCGCCTCGAGCAGCTCGCCCGCCGCCTTGCAGCGAAAATAAACGCCGACGGAATCGATCGGCCCTTTCGTCGTCTGATACGCCGCGAACGGACGAATGCACTCCACCTCGAAATCGGGATTGATGCCCGCGGTTTCGATCCGCGTCTCCTGGCCTTCGATTTCGACGAGATCGAGCCCCGTCTCTTCCTTGACTTCCCGAACGAGCGCGGCGACGAGCGATTCGAACGGCTCGATTCTCCCGCCCGGCAGCTCGACGCGCCGCGGCCCGCCGGGCTTGTTCCGCGTTTGGACGATAATCTCGGCGCGACCGCCGACGGTGCGCTCGATAATCGCGCGCGAATTGACGTAGAACATGCCTGAACCCCCTTTCCGTGTGGTATTCGGTTAAGAATTCCACTTAAGAATTCCACGCCCCGGCCTCGGGGTCCTTCCGTTCCCTACCCTTCCGTTCATCGCTGACCGTTCAAGCGCGAAAAAGACTCCGTCCCCGATAAGGGACGGAGTCTTCGGTATCGCAAGCGCCAATGCGCGGGTTTTAGCCCAGCGTTTTGTCGCCCGGTTTCCAGTTGACCGGGCACAGGCCGCCGGATTGCAGCGCCTGCAGCACGCGCAGCGTCTCGTCGACGCTCCGGCCGACGTTCATGTCCGTCACGACCTGGTAGCGCAGGATGCCTTCCGGATCGATGATGAACAGGCCGCGGTGCGCCGCGCCTTCTTCGCTCAGGATGCCGTAGGCGTGCGCCGTTTCCTTCGTGAAGTCGGACGCGATCGGGAAGCGGACCGGACCGATGCCGTTCTTGTCGACCGGCGTCTCGATCCAGGCGCGGTGCGTATAGACGCTGTCGACGGAAGCGCCGAGCACTTCGCAATCCAGGCTCTTGAACTGTTCGTACGCGTCGCTGAAGCCGACGATTTCCGTCGGGCAGACGAACGTGAAGTCGTACGGCCAGAAGAACAGCACGAGCCATTTGCCGCGGTAATCGGAGAGCGAGACGTTCTCCTCGAGCGTCTCGAGGTTCTTCGTGGAAGGCAGCGTGAACTCGGGCGCGGGCAGGCCGACTTTGGCGAACGGGTAAGCGACGGTTGGTTGCATGGTCATGGTTTAAAATCCTCCTGTGTATGTGAATGAATGGGTTGGCGACGGACTAGGCTTGCAGCTCGGCGACGGCGCGGTTCAGCTGCGTCTGGTTGAAGCCGAGAATTTTGGCTTCGCCGATGACGGTCACGGGCACGGAGCGCATGCCCGTATTCCACAGTTCTTCGGCGTACTTCTCGTCTTGGTCGATATTGCGCTCCTCATAGGCGACGCCGCGGTCGCTCAGGAACGATTTCACTTGCTTGCAGAAATTGCAGTGCGTGCTTGTATACACGATGACGGGATTGGCACCAGACATAGTTATTCCTCCTTAAGCGGATGTCATTCAAACGGCTGCGGCGGAGAACGCTTCGGACGCTTCCAGGAACCGTTCGGCGTCGAGCGCGGCCATGCAGCCCGTGCCGGCGGCGCTAATGGCTTGGCGGTACCGATTATCCTGGACGTCGCCGCACGCGAAGATGCCGGGAACGTTCGTTTCCGTGGTGCCGGGCTTCACGACCAGGTAGCCGTGATCGTCCGTCGTCAGCTGGCCGCCGAGAAATTTCGTGTTCGGCGTGTGGCCGATGGCGATGAAGACGCCGTCCGTCTCGAGCAGCTCTTCTTGGCCGGTCGCGTTGTTCAGCACTTTAAGTCCTTTCACGCCTTTGTCGTCCGCCACGACCTCGAGCGGCGTACGGCCGAGCGCCCAACTGATTTTGGCGTTGTCGCGCGCTCTCGCCTGCATGATTTTGGAGGCGCGGAGCTCTTCGCGGCGGTTGACCACGACGACTTCAGAGGCGAAGCGCGTCAGGAAGCTTGCTTCCTCCATGGCGGAGTCGCCGCCCCCGACCACGACGATTTTCTTGCCGCGGAAGAAGAAGCCGTCGCAGGTGGCGCAGGTGCTGACGCCGCGGCCGACGTTGTCGCGCTCGCCGGGAATGCCTAAGTATTTCGCCGAGGCGCCGGTCGAGATGATGAGCGTTTCGGCCTGCAGCTCGCCGAGCCCTTCCACCTTCAGCGTGAACGGCCGTTTCGACGCGTCGACCTCGGTCACCCAGCCGGTCTTGAACTCGGCGCCGAATCGTTCGGCCTGCTTCCGCATGTTGTCCATCAGCTCCGGCCCCATGATGCCGTCCGGGAAGCCCGGGAAATTCTCCACTTCGGTGGTCGTCGTCAGCTGGCCGCCCGGTTCGGGGCCTTCGATGACGAGGGGGTTCAGGTTCGCTCGCGCTAAGTAAATGGCGGCCGTCAATCCGGCCGGGCCGGTACCGACGATAATCGTTTTTCGCATACGGTTCCCTCCGTTTTTATATTTAGATTTAGTTTAATTATTGGGCACAAAAAAATCATACCATCCATGCGCGAGGCTTGCATGAAGGTATGATGAAGCGATCATGAAGGAACGATGAAGAGTCGATAAAGGTTCGATGAAGAGGCGTGCGGTCCGCGAATAGGACGCCGATTGCGGCTTATTCGAGCCGGCGAAAGCGGTCTATACCAGGCGGACATTCGCGGGGCGACGCCGTCACGGACAGCCGACGCAGATCGATGCCTTCGCGGACAGCCGCAGGGCGGCCTCCGTGTTGCCGAAGGCCGCCCTGCGAATGGCATGCGCGCTTACTCGCCGAGCCGGTAGCCGACGCCGCGAACGGTTGCGATATAGACCGGCCGCTTCGGGTCGTCGCCCAGCTTCTGCCGCAAGCTCTTGATGTGCACGTCGATCGAATTGCTTCCGCCGAAATAGCCGTCGCCCCAGATCGCCTCCATGATTTCCTGGCGGGACAGGACGCCGCCGTCCGACGTCAGCAGCACGCGCAGCAGGTCGAATTCGGTCTTCGTCAGGTCGATCTTCGCGCCGCGGTGGAGGACGATGATCCGCTTCAGGTCCATCTCCACGTCCTTGAAGCGCAGACGGTCGGCTGACGCGTCGGTCTGCGGCTTGCTCTGGCCCGCGAGAGCTTCGATCTTCGCGAGCGCCGTCTCGAGCGCCGACGGCCATGCCAGCGTGTGGCCCTCCGGCACGGGCTGCACCGTGCGGCTGCCGACCAAATAGAGGCAGTCGGCCGAGCCGGCCGCCTGCGCCGGGACGTCCTCCTCCGTGCCCCACGTGAGATCCACGACGACGAGGTCGTTTTGAAGCAGGGACAGCACCGATTCCTTGGCGCTGTGGAACATCAGCACGTCGTAGCAGCGGGCCATCAGCTCCGAGACGAGCCCCTGCAGCCGCGCGGGAAACGGGCTGATGACGACGATTCTTCGCGTCGTATCGCAGAACGCGCCGTCCGGAAAAGCATCCGCGTTCAATGCGTCGATAGGCTGGCCGACGTCCGACATTCCGCGCACACCCCTTTGAATAGAAATTGTTCTTCCGAAATCGCGTACCCGGTCTCTTCCTCGATCCGCCGAAGCCATTCCTTCGGCGAGACCGTCAGCACTTCGCTGACTTTCCCGCAGGATACGCAGACGATGTGCTGGTGATCTTCGGTCCGCGCGTCGTAGCGGCTGGCATCCTTCTCGAGCTTCAGCTCGCGGATGAGCCCCTGCTCGGTCAAATAGCGGAGCGAATTATATACGGTCGCGTAAGCGACGCTTTGGCCTTGGCTCTTCAGGCGGTCGATGATGTCCGAAGCGGTCGGATGGTCGTGCGAATGGGTCACGATATCCAGGATCAGCTTTCGGGGCGCGGTCAACGTTTGGCGGGACATCCGAATCCCCTCCTCGCAGTTTTTAGACTTAGTTTAAATTTAATCCTTCCGGCCGCATTCGTCAAGCTGACGTCGTAGCGGTTCAACCGCCCTTCTTCCGCCCGTCGTAGGCATACATCGTAATGCTGTAAAAGAACCGTCCGGCTTCGCCGAGCGCCTGCTGCTCCTGCAGGAAGGCGGCATAGTCCGCCTCCGTGACCAAGCCCCGCTTCGCCATCGCGCCGAAATCCATGGCGCGGTCGTAGCCGTAACGACCGGGCTCGAAGCGCGTATCCGTCAAGACGAAGGCGTCCACGGCGCCGTCGAACAATCCGCTCCCGTTCAGATGCTTCCACAACCGGCGGCCCATCCAGGCATCGCAGTCGTCCATCCATGCCTGCTGCCAGTCGCTGTATGCCTGCACGAGGCGGCGCACGCGGTCTTTGTCCGTGCCGTCGAACAGCTGGGTATCGAAGTCGAGATGCGCCATCACGGTTTGCCCGCCGGGCTTCAGCACGCGATGGATTTCGCGGAGCAGCGCCGCTTTATCGACGATGCATTCCAGCAGGTTGATGGAATACACCGCATCGAAGCAGCCGTCCTCGAACGGCAGGCCCGCGGAAATATCCATCGTCCGGAAGCGGAACCGCCCGTCGCCCGCCGCCGCCGCTTCGGCTTCCGCGATCGCGGCCGCGGACGCGTCCACGCCGTCGTAAGACGCGTCGCGAAGCCGTTCGCCAAGCGCAAGCAAGTCCCCGCCAGGTCCGCACCCCAAATCGAGGACGCGCATGCCTTCCCGCAGCTCGAGCTTCCCGAGCACGAACGTCTTCAAGTCCTTTTTCTCCATGTCGACCGCTCCCCTTCGCCTCTTCGGCCCGACTGAACCGGGCCGCCGGAAAACAAAAAAGCCCTCGTCTCTATGATTAGAGACGAGAGCCATGCTCCCGCGGTACCACTCTACGTGCCGATACGCTTCGGCCGCTCTCCGGAATAACGGCCCTTCGCCGGATTCGCCTACTTCGTTTCGGCGGATCATCTCCCGGGTGCGCTTCGTGTCCGCGCGTACGTGCCGGCTTCCACCGCCCCGGCTCGCTGCGACGTGCATCGCGGAACTACTCTCCCGTTCATGGATCTTCGAATATGAGCTGTCGATCGTACTTCCGACTAGGAACAGCCAGAAACTTATTCCAGTTATAACCCGGCGGCCGAAGCGCCGTCAAGCCCGACTCGCGCCGCATGCCGCGCCCGGCCGCCTAGAACCCGTACGCGCGCCCGAAAAACCGCTTGATCAGCGCCGCGACCGTCACGCTCGCCTCCTCGAGGAGGAAATGACCGCCGCACAGCAGATGCAGCTCCGCCCGAGGGAGCTCCCGCTTGTACGCGTAGGCGCCTTCGAGCGTAAAATTAAAATCGTTCCGGCCCCAGGCGATAATCATCGGCGGCTGGTAGACGCGCATATACCGCTGCCACTCCGGATACCGCGCGACGTTGGTACGGTAGTCGTAGCCGAGCGCCAGCTGGATGGCGGCGCTGCCCGGACGGTTCAAGAAGAATTGGTCCATGGAATAACCGTCCGGCCCGACGATCGCCGGCTGGCAGACGCCCTCTAAATACTGCCGCTTCGTGAACGGGAAGGTCAGCAGCCGCGCGAACGCCGCTATGTTCGCGGGACTCGGGTCCGCCCAGAGTGCCTTGAAAACATCGAACGGTTCCCCGAGCCCTTCGATGTTCGCGACGGCGTTCTGGACGACGAACCCGAGAATGCGCTCCGGCCGGCGAACCGCGATCCGAAAGCCGACCGGGCCCCCGTAGTCGTGCACGTACAAGATATAGCGCGGGATGCCCAGCGCTTCGAGAAACCGTTCGACGACGAGCGACAGCCGCTCGAACGTGTAACCGAACGTTTCCGCCGGTGGCATGGCGCTGTTCCCGAAGCCGGGATAATCGGGCGCGATGACGCGATACCGGTCCGCGAGCAGCGGAATCAAGCCGCGGAACATATGGGAGGAACTCGGGAACCCGTGAAGCAGGACGATCGCGGGACGGCCGGGATGGCCCGCTTCGCGGTAGAACACGTCGACGCCTTCGACGTTCAAGGTTCGGCAATGCACGGGAATCGGCATGGATGGCGATCTCCATTCCAAAGAAAATGGTTTACCTTAGAATGGTATGTGGCGCCGCCCCCGCCCAGTCCAACGCGATTTCCGGGCGCAAGCGCGAACTCGCGGCCAACCGCGGCGAACCCGGCGAGAACCCGGACATGCGTCCCGTGGCGCTCGGACCGAACGTCCCGATCGCCCGTCCCTTAGGACGGCCGAACGCCCGCATGGTGAAAATCGCAGTCCCGCGTATGGTCGTCGACCATCCCGGACGCCTGCATCAGGGCGTAGCAGATCGTCGATCCGACGAACTTGAAGCCGCGCTTCTTCAACTCCTTGCTGAGCGCGTCGGACTGCGGCGTCGTCGCCGGCACCTCGGCGGCGGAGCGCCGGTCGTTCCGGATCGGCGCCCCGCCGACGAACCGCCAGATATAGGCGTCGAAGCTGCCGAACTCCGCCTGCACCTGCAGGAAGCACCGGGCGTTCTCGACCGCCGACCGAATCTTCAGCCGGTTCCGGATGATGCCTTCGTCGGCCGCCAAGGCTTCCAGCTTGTCGTCGTCGTACGCCGCCACCAGGACCGGATCGAAGCCGTCGAACGCCCGCCGGTACCCTTCGCGCTTCTTCAGCACGGTGTACCAGCTGAGGCCGGCCTGCGCCCCCTCCAGCGACAGCAGCTCGAACCACTTCTTGTCGTCATGGACGGGAACGCCCCATTCGAAATCATGGTAATGCTGATACAGCGGGTCTTCGTTGACCCAAGCGCATCGTCTCGGCATCGCTCGTCCAGCTTCCTTTCGGCATGTTTTCGATCGTGATTGCTTCCCTAATCCTAGCACAAAGAGAACGTATGTTCCACTATTTTTTTCTGCTCCCCCTCAACGTCGCCGCAGCGCCGAAAACGGCCGTCCGGCCGCATCGAAAGCGATGCGCCCGAATGGCCGTTCCGGCGAGCCGAGCGCGAGCCCGTCACAGGGTCAGCTCGATATGGTGGACCGCCCGATCGTCCGCGAGCGGGATGACCGCTCCTTCCTCGGACGCCCCGGCATGAAGCGCCACGGCGTTCCCGTCGATCGCGAGCGCCGACAGGCCGCCCGTCTTGCGCGACGGATTGAGGACGCGGATGCGGTACTCGGCGCCGTTGTACGCGTAGGTCATCTCGAATTCCGGCCAATCGGACGGAATGCACGGCTTCACGATCAGCCGGTCGCCATTGCGCTTCAGCCCGAGAATCCACTCCACGCCGGCCTGGTACATCCAGCCCGCCGCTCCCGTGTACCACGTCCAGCCGGCATGGCCGCGATGCGGCGGCTCCGAGTAGACGTCGGCCGTCATGACGTACGGCTCCCCGACGTAGGTGCGGGCTTCGAGCTGGGATTTCGTATGCGAGATCGGGTTGAACAGGTTGAACAGCTCGAACGCCTTGTTCCCGTCCCCGAGCAGGCTCCAGGCCACGATGCTCCAGATGACGCCGTGCGTGTACTGGCCGCCGTTCTCCCGGATGCCCGGCGGATAAGCTTGGATGTAGCCCGGGCTCGGCTCCGTCTTATCGAACGGCGGGGTCAAAATATGGGCGATGCCGAGGCTCCGGTTCACGAGCTCGCGGTCGAACGAGCGCATCGCCTGCTCCGCGCGGTCATGCGGCGCCATGCCGGAGATGACCGACCAGGATTGGGCGATCGCGTCGATCCGGCACTCGGCGTTATGCACGGTCCCGAGCCAGGTGCCGGCATCGGTGAACGCGCGGCGGTACCATTTGCCGTCCCAGGCCGCTTCCTGCATCGCTTCCGCCAGCTCGCCGCGGGCGTTCCGGTACCGGTCGGCCCGCTCGCCGTCGCCGCGCCGCTCGCAGACGTCCGCGATGGCGCGCAGGACGTCGCCGAGGAACCAGCCGAGCCAGACGCTCTCGCCGCGCCCTTGCGGGCCGATGTTGCTCATGCCGTCGTTCCAGTCGCCGATGCCCATGAGCGGGAGCCCGTGCTCGCCGATCCGGCCGAGCGAGCGGTCGATCGCGCGGAAGCAGTGGTCCAGAATCGTGCCGCTCTCCCCGGACAGCACCGTCTCCTCGTAACGTTCGTGTTCGTCCGCGGATAACGGCCCGCTCCGCAGATACGGCGCGGTCTCCTCGAGGATGCTTTCGTCACCCGTATGCGACAAGTACCGCGCGACGGCGTACGGCAGCCACAGGAGGTCGTCCGAAAACTTCGTCCGGATGCCGCGGTGCGTCTCTTCGTGCCACCAGTGCTGCACGTCACCTTCGAGATACTGGTGCGAGGCGTGGCGGATGATCTGCTGCCGCGTCATCGCCGGACGGCTGTGCAGCATCGACAGCGAATCCTGCAGCTGGTCGCGGTAGCCGAAGGCGCCGCCCGCCTGATAGAAGCCGGAGCGCGCCCACATCCGGCAGGACAACGACTGGTACAGCAGCCAGTTGTTCAGCATGTAATCCATCTCGGCCGACGGCGTCTTCACCCGGATCGTGCCGTTGATGCCCTTCCAGTAGGCGCGCATCTCTTCGAGCGCGAGGTCGCAGGCCTCGGGCTCGCGATACTTGCGGGCGAGCCCGACCGCGGCTTCGCGGGAATCCGCGCAGCCGAGCAGGATGTACACGACGCGCTCCGCGCCGGGCTCGAGCGCGACGGATGCCTGAACGGCCCCGCACGCGTCGTGTGACGGGCCCGTCTCCCCGGACAGCCGCGTCCGGCGCATCGCGGCCGGCTCTTCGAGATCGCCGTCGCGGCCGACGAACGACAGCCGGCTGCCGGTCCAGGAACGGTCCGCCTCGCCCGCCGGCGGGTTGACGGCCAGAAACGCCGTCGCCTCGCGGAACGTGTCCTGATACCCGTTGCGGGCCAGCAGGACGGCATCCTCCACCTCCCAATCCGTGACGATATGGGACGCGTTCCCTTCGCGGTGAACGCCGATGACCCATTCGGCGTAGTACGTGATGGACAGCCTTCGGACATCGTCCGTGACGTTGCGGAGCCGCAGCCGGACGATCTTCACGGCATCCTCCGGCGGGACGTAAACCGTCATCTCCTGACGGATGCCGAGGCGCTCGGTCTCGTAGCGCGAATAGCCTTGGCCGTGCGCCACGGCGTACGTCCCCTCCGTCTCCCGCTTGCGGGAAGGCGCCGGGCCCCAATATTCGCCGCTGTCCTCGTCGCGGACGAAGACGGCCTCGCCCGGCGGATCCAGCGCGGGATCGTTGGACCACGGCGTCAGCTTGCATTCCCGGCTGTTGCGCCACCACGTATGCCCGGTGTAGAGCTCGGAGGCCAAGCAGCCGAACGTCGGATTCGCGATCGCGTTGATCCACGGCCCCGGCAAGCGCTGGCCCCCGCGGAGCACGATCCGGTATTCCGAGCCGTCCGCCGCGAACCCGCCGTAGCCGTTGTAGAACGCCAGGCCCGAGGCCTCGTCGCCCGACGCGGCGGGCGCCGGGTAGCGGTTCGGCGCCGCCGCGGGCGCCGGCCCGGGCGGCTCCGCGCCGCGCTTCCGCTCGTGCGGCTGCAGCTGCGCCCGCAGGCTCGGACCGTCCGCTTCCAGCACGAGCCGGGCGACGGCGAACAGCAGGTCCTTGTCCGCTTCGGGCTGCGACGCCGCCGCCACGATATGAACGCCCGCCCCGCCTCCGCGGTTCGGCGCGAACTGCTCGATCAGCCGCAGAATCGCCTCCCGCAGCTCCTGCTGGTACCCGCCGTCCGATTCGTTCCAGACGACGAGGTCGAAGAGCACGCCCTTCTGCCGCAAATATTCGTACCCGACCAACAGCTTATGCACGAAAGGCAGGTTCGACGAGTCGGCGATCCGCACCAGCGCGACCGGACGGTCGCCGGACACGCCGTGCGCCCATAGTCCGGGCTGGCCTTTCGCGTTCGCTTCGATGGCCGCCTCCTGTTCGGGCCGCAGCGCCGACGGAAACAGCACGCGTCCGGCCAGCAGCTGATAAGCCGCCGCGTCCGCGTCTGTAATCCGCAGATGCTGCAGGTCGATCTGGCTCCGCGTCCAAGCGAGCCGGAACGAGCGCTCCGCCTGCTCTTCCATCGTGAGCGACGCCGCGATCTCGAGCGCCTGCTCCCGGCTGTCGGCGACGCCGGTCACCGCCGTGAGGCTGACCTGCTCGCCCGGTTCGAGGCGAAGGCGCCTGCGCAGGATGAACGCGGGGTCGGCGACCGAGCCGGTCGCCCCGCCGAGGCGCGCATCCAGCCCCGCGGGCTTCGCGAGCGAATGCCCCCGGCCGATAAAGGCGGCGCGATCGGTCTCGAATTCCGGCTCGCCGAGGCCGCTCCCGCTCCCCCCGAAGGCATGGAACGCCCACAAGGAGCGCTCGCCTTCGCCGCGGGGCCGCTTGCGGGCGAGCAGGCACTGCGCTTCCGGCGCGTATTCCGTCTGGATGAACAGCTTCGTGAAGGCCGGATGCGCCTTGTCCGCGTCATGACCCGCCATCGCGAGCTCCAGGAACGTCGTCGCCTCGAGCACGCGCGCCTCCCCCGTGCCGTTCGTCAGCGTGAGCCGCCGCAGCTCCGCGTTATGCTCCGCGGACACGGTGACGTCGAGCCGCGTCTCGATGCCCGCGTCCTCGCGCAGGAACGTCGTCCGCTCCTGCATGAACTGCACGCGCTGCTTGTCCGCCGGCGCGCGGCACGGCTGATAGGACGGCGACCAGCAGACGTCGCGGGCCGCGTCCCGGATGTAGAGGTAATTGCCCCACGGATCGAGCACGGGATCCTCCCGCCAGCGGGTCACGTCGAGCCCGTTGTAACGAATGAACCCGGCGCCGGTTTCCGTGACGACCGTCGTCAGCGCCCCGTTGCCGTGTACGTTCGCTTCGGGCGCGGGCGCCGGCACCGCCGCGAACTCGCGCAGCGGCACGTTCTGCGCGGGCTTGGGCTCGCCCCCGCTCCGCGTCCGGCCCGGCAGCTCCCGCGTCAGAACCGCCGATTTCGGCGGAATGCGCTCGATCAGCAGCAGCTCGGCGGCCCGGACCCGTTTGTCGGCATGGAAATCGTCGATCATGCAGTTCGGCGCGAGCAGGTTGGCGAGCGTCAGCAGGCTCATGCCCTGGTGATGCGCCATGAAGCTGCGGATGACCTTGTGCGATTCGCCCTGCGGCATCCGCCCCGCCGTGAAGTCGATCGCCTCGTAATAGCCGTATTGGCCGCGGGCGCCGAGCGACTCCATCCGGTCCAGGCTGCGCAGCCCCTCCCGCAGCGCGTACGGCAGCGCCATGATCGTCGCGTACGGCGAGACGACCAGGTCCTCGTCCAGTCCCCGCTTGAAACCGAGGCCCGGCACGCCGAACGCCCGGTATTGGTAGTTGAGCTGATAGTCGTAGGCGTAATAGCCCGATTCCGAGATGCCGAACGGCACGCCGCGTTCCTTCGCGTATTCGATTTGGCGGCGCACGACGCCGCGGTACGTGCTGTCCCAGATCGTGCCGGGATACGTCCGCATGATCAGCCACGGCATCATGTATTCGAACATCGTGCCCGACCACGAAATCAGCGCCGTCCGGCTGCCCTGCTTCTTGGCCGTGCGGCCGACCGCGAGCCAGTGGGCGACGGAAATTTGGCCGAGCGCGATCGCGACGAAGCTCGTCTGCCTCGCCTCCGACGCCAGCAAATCGTACAAAATCGTGTCCCGCCGCCCCGAATCGGCGTGATAGCCGAGCACGAACAGCTTCGCTTTATGGTCGTACAGCTCGCGGAAGTCCGTCGCGACGATCAGGCGCTCCAGCCGCTCGGCCAGCTCGTAGCCGCGGCTGATCCACGCCGCCGCGCCCGGCTGGATCCGCCCTTCCGGGTTCCGCTGCCGCCGCTTTGCTTCGTAGAGTTCGTCCGGGCGCGTCTGGTCGAGCTCCAGCGCGAACTCCGCGCCGACCGCCGCGAGCGGTCCCGGCGCGGCGCCCTTGGCCTGCCAGCCGTCCGCCCGCAGCCAGCGGAGCAAGCCCTGCTTGACCGTCATGAGGCTGGCTACGAAATTGCCGGAATCCACCGTCGAGACGTACGCCGGGCGCAGCAGCTCGAGCGTCGAGGTATCGTACCAGTTGTACAGATGCCCGTGCCACTTCTCCATCCGTTCGATGACGCCGACGGTCCGCTCCAGGCGCTCGACCATGTCCGGCGTCGCGATGAAGCCGAGCTCCCGCGCGGCGACCGCGGCCGACAACAGGAAGCCGATATTGGTCGGCGACGTCCGGCGGGCGACGCCGTTCGCCGGCTCGATCTGCACGTTGTCCGGCGGGAGGTAATGATCCTCGGGTCCGGCGTAATCTTCGTAGAACTGCCAAATCTCCTTGGCCAGTCCGCGCAGCCGTTCCGCCTCCGCCGCTTCGAGCGGGCGGCTTGCCGCCAGGGCCGGTCCGTCCAGCCACCGCACCGCGAGCGGAGCCAGCGCCCAGAACAGGCACAAGGCGAGCCCGAACCACAGGAAGCCGCCGGTCGCCCGGAGCGCCGTCGCCGCCGCGAACAGCACGATGAGGGCGTAGCCGCCGCCCGCGCCGAGAATCGTTTGCCGCCGCGCTTTCCCTTGGCTGCGCTCCGTCTGGGAGAAGCTGGTCCACTCGAGCAGCCGGCGCTTGCTGACGAACATCCGGTACACGGTCTTCGCGACGGCGTCCAGCAGGACGGCCGTCTGGAACGGCAGCGTCCACAATCCGATTCCCGCCAGCACGAGCGTCGCCCACAGCCGCCGCGGCCGCGGATCCGCCGGATCGAGCGCCGCGAACTGCCGGATAAGCGGCAGAAGCAGCGTGAGGAGCAGCACCGTCAGCCAGCGCCACGTATAGCCGGGCAGCACCGTGACCGCGAGCGCGAGCAGGACGAAGAGCGCGATCGGCAGCAGGCTGCGGCGCAGGTTGTCGACGATCTGCCAGCGCGTGAGCAGCGACAGATCGATCGGCCGCAGCGCGCCCCGGCGGTCGCACAGCTTGGCGCGCAGCCAGCAGAGCAGCTGCCAGTCGCCGCGCACCCAGCGGTGCATCCGTTTCTGGAAGGAAAGGAACGTCGACGGATGCTCCTCGATCAGCTCGATGTCGGACACGAGACCGGCGCGCAAAAACCCGCCTTCGAGCAAGTCGTGGCTCAGCACCGTGTTGTCGGGAATCCGTTCGCCGAGCAGCCGGCCGAACACGTCGACGTCGAAGATGCCCTTGCCCGTGAAAATCCCGACTCCGAGCGCGTCCTGATACGGATCCGACACGGCAAACGCGTAAGGATCGATCCCGGGATCCGACCAGTAATACGCGAGCCGCGAACGCATGGCGGAATCGTGGCTCGTGCCGACGCGCGGCTGCAGCACGCCGTAGCCCTCGACGACCCGCGTCCCCGCCGCGTTCAGCCGCGGCCGGTTGTACGGCAGATGCAGCGTGCCGATCAGCCGCTGCGCGCTGCCGAGCGGCAGTTGGGTGTCGGCGTCGAGCGTGATGATGTAGCGGATCCCCGGCAGCACGCCCGCGTCGCCGTGCCGGATCTCGTAGCTCGTGTCCCCGCCGCCGCGCAGCAGCTCGACGAATTCGACCAGCTTGCCCCGCTTGCGCTCCCAGCCCATGTACGCCCCTTCGGCGGGGTTCCACCGGCGGCGCCGCTGGTAGAAGTGGAACGTCGGCCCGTCTTCGCCGCCCCCGTACAGGTCGTTCAGCCGGTCGATCTTCGCCTTGCCGGCAGCGACGATCCGGTCGTCGGACGCGAGCCGTTCCTCCGCCGCGTCGGCGAAATCGCCCAGCAGGGCGAAGTGGACGTTCCGGTCCCGGTTGGCCAAATAGTGGATCTCCAGCCGATCGGCAAGCTCCTCCGCTTCCTCCGCGGTCGACCAGATGGCCGGAATGATCACCATCGTCGACGCGTCCGCGGGAACGCCGCAGGAATAATCGTACCGCAGCAGCGGTCTCGTCCGGCACAGCCGCTCAATGCCGAAGTGCAGTCCCGTCATGACCCATTCGCTGACCGGGAAGAGCAGGGCCGCGACGATCGCGGCGGCGCCCGCCGCCGTCAGGCCGGCCCGCCCCCCGCCGATCCAGACCGCCGCCGCGGCCGTCAGCAGCGCGAACAAGACGAGCAGGGACGCAAAATAGCCCATGGGCGCGCGTTTGGCGACGCTCGCGCCGGGCATGCGCTTCGGGCTGCTGCATTGTTTCAGCGAATGGACGAGGCGTTCGACGCCCTTCGGCTCGAACAGATAAAACGCCGCGAACGCTTCGCGGGCGAGATCGCCGCGGTCTCGTTCGTCGCGCGCGCCCGCGCCGTCCGGCGAAGACGCCGCGGCCGGCTGGCCCTCGGCCGGGCCGGCCTCGGACGCCGGCGCGCCTGCGCGGCGTTCGAATTCGTGCTTGGCCAGCGCGAGCGCCTGCGCGGCGACCAGCGTTTCCGGAACGCGCATGCGCCGCGCGAGCTCCGCGATCCGGTTCAGCAGCTCGTTCCGGCTCGACGCGTCCAGCCGCGCGTAGAGGCCGGAGGCGTCTTGGCGCATCGTGCGGTCGAGCAGGCTGATCGTCGCGAACAGCTCGTTCCAGTCGCGGCGCTCGTTGCTCCGCAGGCTCGTGATCAGGTTGCCGGCCTTCGCCTGGTAGGCGGTTTGCAGCTTCGCCTCGTACGTGACGACGCGGTCGAGGTCCTCCGAGCCGTTCTCGTATTTGCAGACGAGCCATTCGCGCACGGCCGCCGAGTCGCCGGACCATTCCCGCAAGTGGCTGATCAGATGCGCCGCCCACGGACCGGACAGCGGCTCGCTTTGGCCCGCTTGCTCCAGCGCTTTGCCGATGACCTCGGCGTTCAGCCTGGCCGGTTCGATCCGCCCGAGCAGCTCCTGCACCTCGCCGCATACCTCGCGCCGGTCGCGGACCATCGCCATCGTCTCGGCGATCCGGCCGACCAGCGCGATTTTCAGCATGAGCGGGATCGAACGGGTCTCGGCCAGCGTCAGCACGGACACTTCCTGGTAGGCGTTCAGATACGCCGCGAGCGTCTCCTCGCTCAGGACGCCGTCCACTTGGTCGAGGTAGGCCGTGCAGACCGCGTGAATGCGCAGCTTGCCGTCGCCGCGCAGCCGGGGCATGGGCGGAAACGCCCGCTTGGCCAGCTGCAGGCGGACGTCGAGCGCTTGCTCCTCGATGAATTCCGCGTTGTCGAGCAGCCACTCTTCCGCTTGCTGTCCGCAGCCGGGCGGCCCGTCCTGCAGCCTCGCCGCGAACGCCCGCAAGCCCGCGATGTCGGCCTCGAACTGCCGATGCAGGTAGCCGGGCTGGCCGGCGGCGGCTTTGACGTGCTGCTGCAGCGCGAGCTCGTGCGCGTGCTGGCTTATTTTCTCAATCGTTATCGACATGAACAGGTTCCTCCGGAGTAATTCGGTGAATGAATGGACTACCAAATTATTCCCATCGGAACGGCATTTTATGAGCGGTCGGCCGGTTTTTTCCGGTCCTATTTTTCGCGGCAAGCAAAAAACAAGCCGCCGACGGTGACGTCTGCGGCTTGTTTTCGGTGCCCGTTAAGGCGGGTAACACGTTGGATAAAGCTAGCGTATACGCGGCCTATCGATGCCCGTGTCTACCCAATCCTCCCGTTCTTCCGACGCTATCCTTCGACGACGTCCGCCCGCAGATCGCTCGCGACGTCCATCATCTTCGGAATGACGGCCTCGTTCGTCCCGGACGCGTACAAGTCCCCCTGATAATGGCGGAACGGAATGACAGCGGAACCGACGCGCCAGAGAAAAAAGTCGCCCGGAATGGTGACGGTCGTCGACCCGTGAACCGTGTACTCCGGCGTATAGTCGAAGTCCGGCTTGTCCTCGAAATACCGCTTGCATTCCTCAAGCGAGATGGTCTCCCCGTTGCCTTGCAGTTCGCGCGTGATGCGATAACGCTTGCTCATAGCCATGCCCCCGTTCGACTGTTAGGTTGACTGCCGATGCGATGTCCGCGCGGCCATCCCGATCCGCGGATTCCGGTGATTTCGCCGCCGCGGAATGTAATGCCCGAACCGGCAGCATACTGGTACATAAGCTCCGATTCGCCCCTGCCCTGGCGGCTGATTCCATTCCCGAAGCATCCCGCCCGCGGGTACGTGCATGCTTCTCATTCCGGCGGCATTTCGCCGAACGGACATGCGCGCGAACCTCCCGGCTCGCGATAAACTCATGGGCTCCATTATAACATGCCGCGAAGCTTGACGAATAATTTCCTCGCATTTCCACAAACTATGAAATAGATGTAAATTTTGACATAAGGAGTCTCCCCATGAGAGTCATCGCCGGCTTGTTTTCCACGCTAATGCCCGGATTCGGCCAAATTTACAACCGCCAGTTTGTGAAAGGCATCATCTTCGTCATTTGCGAACATTTCGACAACGTCGCCGGCAACATCAATTCCGCGATTCACCTCGACTTCAACGGCCATCATGCGCAGGCGGTGGGCGCGACCGATTTCGGCTACATGCTCTTTTACCCCGGCTTCTACGCTTACGCCATCTGGGACGCCTGGTATTACGCCAAGCCGGGCGCCGATAAAGCGAAAACGGCGATTCCGTACCTGATCGGCGGCTTCGCCGGCGAGTTTTGCGCGATCTTCGCCAACCGGCTGCCCTTTCCGACCCTCATGGCCGGCCTGTCCATGCTCGTGCCCATCTACGCCGGCATGCTGATCCACCGCAAGGAAGGGCAATCCGTGCCGGAGCCGTCCTTGCAAGCGCCATCCGATCCGCCGGAGACGCGCCAATGACGAGCGGCTTGCGGTGCGCGCGGAGCTTGGCTGCGTCTGCCGCTTGCAGGGACTTATTGTTTTCACAGTTCGAGCCGCATGCGCACCATCCTCGACGTGTGACCCTCCAGCTCATCCTCGAATTCGCCGACGGCCTTGAAGCCTTTGGCGGTATAGAAATTCATGCCTGTCCGGTTATCCGCCTCGACGTTCGCGCACACGAACTTGGCTCCCGCCGATTCGGCTAAACCGGCTTGAAGCAGCGCCGTGCCGAGCCCCTCGCCTTGATGCCCGGGAAGCAAATAAATGGCCGCGAGCTCCGCTTCGCCGCCTTCCCGAACGCGCGAAAAGTTCGCGAACCCGACGATCTCGCCAGCGCATTCCGCGACGAGCATAACGGAACGCGCCAGCCGCCTCGCCATCATCTCGTCGCCGTAAGCGTTCCGCAGGAAGCGGTCCTGCGCGTCCGGCGGGATAATCCCCGCATACGCCGCGTGCCAACTGGCTTCCGCCACCGCCCGTACGGCCGGGATATCCTTCGGCTTCATGGCTCGAATCATGAATTCCCCTCGCTTTCGGGTGCGCGCTGACCGATCGGATGCTCGCCAGTGCGCGCGTAAGGCATGTCCCCATCTCCTTTCAGCGAGATGCCCTCGCCCCGGATATTCGAATGCCCGCGCGTTTCCTCCCCCGGAATAGACACGCGTCCGCCCGCGGGTTCTGGAGCGCCGCCATAAACAAGAAAAGCCGCGCGAGCGCGGCTTTCCCGGGTCGACCGGCGCAGCGGGCCGGAAGGCTACAGGTTCTCGTCCGCCACGCCGTCCAGCCAAGCCGCGATGCCCGCGATCGCGGTCGGAACGCTTCCCGGTTCGAACGGCGAAGGCAGGCCCGCGGAGGCGACGAGCTCGAGGAACGAGCGGCTTCCGCCTGCGCGGCACAGCTTCAGGTAGCTGGCCCATGCCTCCTGGTAATCCTCGCGCATCCGGTTCCAGTAATGGAACGCGCACAGCTGGGCCAGCGCGTAATCGATGTAATAGAACGGATAATGATAAATGTGCAGCTGGCGCTGCCAATACCCGCCGTTTTCCAAGAAATCGTTGCCCTCGTAATCGCGATGCGGCAGATAGGCCCGCTCGATGTCGCGCCACATGCGCTTGCGCTCGGCCGGCGACGCGTCCGGATTGGCGTAGATTTCGTGCTGGAACGCATCGACCGCCGTGATGTACGCGACGCCGAGCAGCGAGCCCGCGAGATGGCTGAAGCGGTATTTCTCGGCATCCTCCTTGAAGAAATGCTCCATCCACGGCCAGGCGAAAAATTCCATGCTCATGGAGTGGATCTCGCAGGCTTCCGACGTGGGGAACAGGTACTCCAGCACGCCCAGGTCGCGGCTCTCGTACGATTGAAACGCGTGGCCGACCTCGTGCGTCAGGACGTCGATGTCGCCGGCGGTGCCGTTGAAGTTGGAGAAAATAAACGGCGCGCCGTATTCCGGCAGGAACGTGCAGTACCCGCCGCCCTGCTTGCCCTTCTTGCTGACCAAGTCCATGAGCCCGCGGTCGATCATCATCCGGAAGAAGGCGTCCGTCTCCGGGGACATCTCCGCGTACATCCGCGTGCCCTGCGCCACGATCCAGTCCGGGTCGCCCTTCGGCGTCGGATTGCCCGACGGGAAGCTGAACGACTCGTCGTAATACCGGAGCCGGTCCACGCCGATGCGGCCGCGCTGGCGCTCCTTCAGCTTCGTGGCGACGGGCACGATGTGCGTCAGCACTTCTTGGCGGAAGCGGCTCACCAGCTCCTCGTTGTAATCCGTGCGGCTCATCCGCGCGTAGCCGAGCTCGGTGAAGCTGGCGTAGCCGAGCGTACGGGCGATTTTCGTCCGAACCTTCACGAGCTTATCGTAAATGTCGTCCAGCTCCGCCTCGTGCTCCGCCATGAACGCGTAGCGGCTCTCCGCGGCGCGGCGGCGCGTATCGCGGTCGGTGGATTGCTCGAACGGAATGAGCTGGGGAAGCGTCCGCTCCTCGCCCTCGAACGGGATTTTCGCCGATGCCATCAGACGCGCGTAAGCGGAGACCAGCTTGTTCTCCTGCTGGAGGTCTTCGATGATCGCCGGCGCGAACGTCTTCAGCGACACCTCGGCGAGGCGGAACAACTGGCTGCCCCAGCGGACTTCCAGCTCGGCGCGGAACGGCGATTCGACCAGCGCGCGGTAATACGCCGTCGCGTATTCCTGCACGACCGGCTTGATCTCGTCCATGTATTCCTGCTCCGCTTTGTAGAAGGCGTCGTTCGTATCGACGGAATGCCGGATCTCGACGAGCTGGCATTGCGTTTCGAATTCGCTGCGAAGCGTATTGACGGCTTCCATCGCCTCGCTTTGCGCCTCGGCGCCGCCGGCCTCGTTGAATTGGCGGATCAGCGCGTTATACCGTTCCCCGACCGCCTTCGCGTCGGGCCGTTCGTAGGCGTACTGGGCGAACTTCAACGTTTCCAAAGTCATCCTATCCCTCCGTTATCGTGGTTCTCCGCCCGGCGCAGCTTAACGCATCGTCCCAAGCTGTTGGGCCGATGCGTTCCGGCGTTACCGAACGCATCCACCCGGGCATCCGGGCCATTACGTTAAATATTTCAACAATAGGCGGCGGATTCCTGCCCGGGGCGGCGGAAAACTGGGAATTTCCGGGGGCAACTTACGCGTTCAGATCGTAGCCGATCGACCGGCAGCGGCGGCAGCGCTTGACGGTGAGCGAGACGTCCCGCAGGTCGAGATCCTTCGCCGCGATGACGGATCGGACTTCATAATCGTGTTTTTTGAACGAGAACCAACCGTGCATCTTCATCCCTCCATGCAATCATGCGTGACTTATATTTAGATTTAGTTTAAATATAATCAGCATATCAGGTTCTTCCGGCGGAAGTATGAAGATTCCGTGAAGACGGGATGAAGGACATTGAAGGACATTCCTTCAAGCGGGCGGACGCAAGCAAAAACCCGGCAGGAAGCGCCGATTGCGCTCTCTCTGCCGGATCTGAAATCGAAGGGCCTTACACGGAAACCGGGAGATCCGCATAGCGCCACCACAGCGCCGCCCCAACCGCCCCGGCGTCCTCGCCGAGCTTCGCGGTCTCGAACGTCACGCCGTTCACCATGCCCGGGATGCCGTACTTGCGCACGGCTTCCCTCATCGGTTCGAGCAGCGGCGGTCCTGATCGGGACACGCCGCCGCCTACGACGATCATCTTCGGGTTCAGCAGATGGATCATGGAGACGATGCCGAGTCCGAGCGCCGTTCCCGCCTTGGCGAGCTTGTTGATCGCATAGGCGCTTCCCGCCGCCGCGGCGGACGCAACGTGCTCCGCCGTCAAACGATCGAGGTATCCGCCGGTCAGCCGCATAAGCTCATCGCCGCCTTGCGCGCCGCCCAGCATCTCTTCCCTCGCGATTCGGGCGATCGAGCTGCCCGAGGCATACAGCTCGATGCAGCCGCGGTTGCCGCAGGCGCACAGCGGCCCATGACGGTCGATGCTGATATGTCCCAGCTCCGCCGCGCTGTCGGACGCGCCGAGCACGAGACGCCCGCCGCTCACGATGCCGCCCCCGATGCCCGTCGACACGGTCACGAATATCAGATCGTTCACGTTCTTTCCGGCGCCGGCCATCCATTCCCCGAGCGCGGCCGCGTTCGCGTCGTTCAATAGCTGGACGGGACACGCGAAGCGCTCCACGAACGGCCGGGCAAGCGAGACGTTCTCCCACTTCAAGTTGGTGGCGAGCACAACGTTTCCCCGGTCGGGGTCGAGAATGCCCGCAACCGCGATGCCGATGCCTCGCAGCGCGTATTCCGCGGGCGACGCGAACGTTTCGGCGAGCAGTCCGACCGCCATCTCCTTCATGCGTTCGATCGTATCCACCGGCCCGCGGTCCGCCCGCGTTTCTTGCCTGGTCCTTGCCAGCATGTTGCCCCGTTCGTCCACGATGGCGGCCAGCATTTTGGTCCCGCCGAGATCGATTCCGATATAGATGCTCTCCATTGCCGATGTACCTTCTTTCTGGTTGCTGTTCCGCCGGACGAGGAGCGCCGTCCGCGCGCTTGCCGGATTAGTCCGGCCGATCGGCACGTTGCTTCATGCTTCGGATGATCGCCGGATCGATCGGATCCGCGTACGATCCGTTCGTCCGAACGCCGCGGCCGAAATGCACCTCGCGCACGCCGCTCCGCGCCATGAAGCTTCCGATCGAGGTTGGCGTCAGGCCGCTTCCGGCGAGCACGCGCACGTCGGATCCCGCGAGCCGGCCGGACAAGCGCGCGAGGACGTCCGCCGCATCCGCCGCGCTTGCTTGGCCGCCGGACGTCAGGATGCGATTGACCCGCGGCAGCAGCAGCACGTCGTCCAGCGCTTCGTCCAAATCACGCGCCTCGTCGAACGCCCGGTGGAACGTGACGTTCATGCCTTCCGCCTCTTCCAGCAGCGGAAGCAGCGCGGTCCGGTCCACGCGTCCCTCCGGCGTCAATGCTCCGATGACGATGCCCGCCGCACCGGCGCGGCGGGCTTCCCGAATATCCCGCCGCATGACGAGCAGGTCGGACGCGTCATACCGAAACGAACGGCTGTGCGGCCGAATCATGACATGAACGGGAATATCGGCGTGGCTCGCGGCATAGTCGAGCAGCCCGAGACTGGGCGTCAAGCCGCCTTCCAGAATGCCCGTTACGAGTTCGATCCGGTCGGCGCCTCCCGAGCAGGCGCGGATCACGTCGTCCCCGGATGTCGCGATTACTTCAATCCGCATGGACTAGTCCTCCCCTTTCCTCATCGCCCAAGCACGCTTCAACCTTTCACCGCGCCTTGGGACAACCCGGCCACCATGAAGCGTTGCACGAACGCGAACAGAATCGCGACCGGGATGAGCGAAAGCACGCCGCCGGCGCTCATCTCGCCCCAATTGATGTCGAATTTCTGCACGAAGCTGTTCAGGCCGACCGGCACCGTCTTGACGCTCTCGCTCGTCGTAAACATGACCCCGAAGAACAGGTCGTTCCATGCCGCCGTAAAAGCAAACACGAACGTCGCGACAATGCCGGGCAGCATGATCGGCAGAATGATTCGCGCGACCGTGGATAACCGGCCGCAGCCGTCGATCATCGCCGCCTCCTCGAGCGCAACGGGCACCTGCTGGAAGAAGCCCGAGATCGTGATCAAGCAGAACGGAATGTTGATGGCCGTATACGTAATGATGAGCGCCGTCAGCGTGTCGAGCAGCTCGAAGCGTCCGAACACGATGAACAGCGGGACGAGCATGACCATGATCGGTACCATCTGCGTCGAGAGAAACATCAGCAGGACGAAGCCTTTGCCCCTGAACCGGTAGCGGGCCAGGGCGTAGCCGCCCAGGATGGACACGGCCAACACCAAGAGGCCGCTCGTCAGGCTCACGATCAGGCTGTTGCCGAAATACTTCGGAAAATTCGACGTTTGGAACGTCGTCGCGTAATTGTCCCAGGTGAGCTGCTTCGGCCAGAACGTCAGTTTCGCGCCGTAGATCTCGAGACGCGATTTCAGCGCGGTCACGAACATCCAGTAGAACGGCAGCAGCGTCCCGAGCAGAAACAGCAGCAGGACGAAGAACCGCGTCAGGCCGGGCAGCCTCCTCTTGATCGTCGCCTGCATTAGAGATCACCCGCTTCCCTGAATTTCGTGACGCGCAGGAAGACGATCGTATACACCGTCAGGAACAGCAGCATCAGCACGCCGAGCGCGGAAGCCTGCCCGTAATCGGCCGAATAGCCGATCTTGCTGAACACGTAGGAAGGCAGGTTATCCGAGCTGTTCGCGGGTCCGCCGCCCGTCATGATGTAGATCAGCTCCGCCGAGTTGAACACCCAGATCACCCGCAGGAGCGCGGTCAGCACGAGCGTCGGCTTGATGAACGGAATCGTGATGCGGAACAGTTGCTTGACCCGCCCCGCGCCGTCGATATCGGCCGCTTCGTGAATCTCGTGGGGCACCGACTGCAGCGCCGCCAGGATCATGATGCCGAAGAACGGCACGCCGTACCAAATCATCGCGATGATGACGGGGATGATCGAGAGATGCGGCAGGGCCAGGAAGGCGACCGGTTTGTCGATCAGGCCAATCTGGAGCAGCAGGTGGTTGATCAGTCCGTTCTGCTGGTTGAACATCCATTTGAAGATCATGCCGACCAGGAAGGCCGACACGGCCCACGGCAGGAACACGATCGCCTGGTACGCGTTCTTGCCCCGGAACTTCTTGTTCAGCGCCAGCGCCAGCGCGAAGCCGAGGACGAACTGCAGCCCGACGACCGCCACGACCCAAACCAGCGTATTCAGCAGAATCCGCGGCATGTTGGCGTCCGACGCGAGCGCTTTGAAGTTGTCGAGCCCGGAGAAGCCGATATGGCTTGGATCGAAGAGCACGTAATGCATGAAAGCGAGCTGCACCGCCTTAACCAGCGGGTAAGCGAAAAACGCGAGCACGACCAGCAGCGCCGGAAGGAGCAGCAGATACGGCTCGATGCTGCGAAGCATCCGCCTGCCTTTGCCGGCGGTATGCGCGTTGCCTGGAGCGGACATCTTCAATCACCACCTTGCTGGGATGAAAACGCGCATGGCCAAGCGGGCTTGGCCATGCGCGCCTTTGCTTCGATGCGGTTCTTTAGCGGGATTGCGATTCGGATTTACGATTGCGGATGGTCCTTCAGATAAGCGGTCTGTTCGGTCGTCAGCCAATCGGCCAGATGCTTGACCGTCGTATCCAGATCCTGCGCGCCGGTCATGTACTTTTGCGTTTCCTGCACGGAATACGTGCCCGTGAATTCGCCAAGGCGCGTGAGGTAGCTCGGCGGGCCGGCGAAGACGATATTGGCATCCGCCATGGCGCCGGCGTACCCCGCGATCGGTCCGGTGCTGAAGAACGGATCCTTCAGGTTCTCGGCGTAGATCGGGATGCTCGAATTCGCTTTGCTGTACGCCAGATTGTTCTCCGGCGAGCTGAGGAATTCGATCAGTTTCCACGCCTCGTCCTTATGCTTGGTGTTGGTGGACATGGCGTAGGCGGCGGTGAAGCCCCAGAAAATATACCGCTTGCCGTCGTCCGATTTCGGCATCGGCACGACGTTCCACGTATCCGGCTGCATGTTCTTCTGCGCGACCGCGATGACTTCCGGCGTTTGGTTCAGGATGGCCGTCTGTCCGGTCGTGAAGCCCTGCACCATCTCGTTGAAGCCCCAGTTGACCGACTCCTTCGGCGACTCGCCGTCCAGATACAGATCGTAGAATTTCTTGAAGGCCGCTTTGCCCTCCGCCGAGTAGAGGATCGATTTGCCGTCCTTGCCGAACCAGCCGTCGGAATGGGTGGCGGCCATGACGTACTCCATCGCGCGGATAATGCCGTTCGCGCCGCCGCGGAACGAAATGCCGTACCGGCCCTTGCTCTCGTCGGTCAGTTTCTTGGCGTAATTGAAGTAGTCGTCCCAGGTATCGATCGTCGAAGGCAGTCCGTTGTCCTTGAACCAATCCGACCGGATGAACAGCCCCTGCAGCAGGAACGCGTCCGGAATGGCGTAGACTTCGTTGTTGAATTTATTGCGGGCCTGCTTGGCCGCTTCCGTCAGATTCGCGGTTTGGTCCCATTTATCGTAGAACGGCTGCAAGCTTTGGATATAGCCGGCGGACGCCATGCCCGCGAGCGACGTATCGTCGATGCTGATGACGTCGGGGAGAATGCCGGCGACGCCCATCGTCATCCATTTGTTGTTCGCCTGATCCCAGGGCACCGACGTGTAATCGACGGTGATGTTCGGATTCTGGGCTTCGAACTTCTTCAGCAGATCCTGCAGGAAGGCCGTCCGTTCCGGGCTCGGCAGGGGATCCAGGTACGAGAGCTCGACCTTTTCCCCTCCCCCCGCGTTCGAGCCGCCGTTCGCCGCGGAATCGTCCGCTTTGTTCCCTCCGCAAGCCGTCAACGCGCCCGACAGCATGAGTACGGCCGCCATGCCTCCAAGCCAACCCTTTTTCCCCATTCTCTTTCTCTCCTCTCCTATTGTCGCCGCGCCGTCTGCCGGGCGGCTCTCTACGCGATCTATGGTAGATGTAACGTAAATACGGCTTGATTGCGCCCGATCGCGCGCCCGTTGTCGTTGCGGATGTCGAGCGGCGCGAGGGCATGCATGCGGTCGATCGTCTCCCGGTTGCCGTAGCCGATCTGCTCCAGAACGGAAGCCGTTACGATCGGCCACTCGTCCTCGGACCCGTCCAGCACTTTGAACGCGAAGGCAAGCCGCTCCCGCTTCAGGCCGAAGCAGTACACGCCTTTGGCCCCGCCTTTGGCCACGATGTTGGGATCGAGCAGCAGGCTCGAGCAGATGCGGTCCGTGCCGGCGACCATCTCGCCGTGCGCGTTCATGCGGCGCACGATGGTTTCGACGGCGGTCCGGATGGCGGCATCCGCGATGAGATCGGGGCAGGCGAGCTTCAGGAAAGCGGTCGCCAGCGCGTCCAGCGGCATCGCGAATACCGGAAAGCCGCAGCCGTCGGTACCGAGACCGATCGATTCCGCCGGAATGCCGGCCAAATACGCGAGCGTCTCCAGAATTTCGCGCTGTACCGGATGATCCGGCTCGCCGTAGCTTTCCATGGGATAGCCCATCGCCTTGCAAAGGGCGAGGATGCCCAGATGCTTGCCCGAGCAGTTATGATAAATGGCCCGCTTCGGCAAGTTGGCCCGAAGCAGCCGTTCCGTCGCGTATGCGCTGAGCGGATACGTCGGATGGCAGATGAGCTGTTCCTCGCCGATGCCCGTCTTCCGCATGATCCCCTCCAGCGCCTCGACGTGGAACGGCTCGGCCCGATGGGACCCGATCATGACGGCGCCTTCGGCGTCGGTCAAGCCGAACGCCGCGTCCGCGCCGTGCCGCACGACCGGAATCGCCTGAAACGGCTTGCCCGCCGAGCGAAGGAACGCGACCGCCTTCGGGTCGCCGACCCGGTATTGAATGTCCCCTTTATCGTTCACGCCGCATACGTGGCCGGCATGCACGCATTCTTCGATGCCGCCGCGGTATTCCCTGACCAACGCTTCTTCCATGGCGTCCCCCTCCTCCGTTATTGTTGTTGAAGCCCGTTGCCCAAGTATCGTTGAAGCGCCAGCTTGGCCGCTCCGATCATGATCGCCTGCTCGCCGAGCTGCGAGCGGGTCAGCTTGAACGTGCCGACGAACGGCTCCCAAATGAATTCCTTCAGCTTTCCCTTCACCCGCTCCAGAATGTCGGGATCGATGTCGATAAAGCTGCCGGCCATGACGATGGTATCCGGATTGTACGTGCAGACGACGTTATTGATCGTGATGGCGATATACGTGCACGCCCGGTCGATGATGTTGAAGGCCCACGTCTCTCCGCCCTGCATCAGCCGGTAAAGCTCCTCCACGCTGCCGACCGGTTTGATCTGGCCCGCTTCCTGAAGCAGCGCAAGGTCGGTGATATACGTCTGCAGACAGCCGCGTTTCCCGCACTCGCACAGCTTGCCGTTCGGGTCGATCGTCGAATGGCCGATTTCGCCGGCGATGTTGTTGGCGCCGCGAAAAATTTTCCCGTCGATGACGATGGCGGAGCCGACGCCGCTTCCGATGCTGATGAGCGCCGTCTTGCTGTCGCCGGAGATGGAAGCCGTGCCGCTCTCGCCGAGCGCCTTGACCTTCAAATCGTTGTCGAGCACGACCGGCAAGCCGATCTTCTCCCGCAGAGCCGGGGCGAAGCTAACGTTCGACCAGCCCAGCTGGGCGGAGAACACCGCCGTGCCTTCCTCGGGATTCATCACGCCCGGCATGCCGACGCCGACGCCGATGAGCTTGGACGCGTCGATGCCGTGCTCGTCCGCCAGCTTGCGGACGGCGGAAGCGATGGTCTCGACGATCGCTTCCGGGCGCGAATTCGAACGACCCAGTTCCAGCTCGCGCTGCGCGGCGATGCGGCCGTCCAAATCGACCAGCCCGATCTTCAGACGGTTTCGGTCGATCTCGATGCCGGCGGACATGATGGAATGGACATCGATATCCAGCATCGTCGCCCTTCGGCCGACGCCCGTCGAATATTGATCCGTTTCCCGGACGAGCCCGCCGTCGATCAAGTCGCCGACGATGCGGCCGATCGCCGTTGCGCTCATCCCCGTCAGCTTCGAGACCTCCGCGCGCGAGACGGGTCTATGCTGGCGAACCATCTCGAGCACGAGCAAGCGATTCATGTTTTTGATGTACTCTTGATCGTGTTTTCCTGTTAGGATTTATAACATCTCCTTTCTTTATTATTAATTGGGAGCGATTTACAATTGAATAATTTCTTTAAATTGCTGCATTTTCGGTGTTCAATCCGGCCCCTTTGTTGCCAGAACCGTCTAATTAGTAACATCATGTTATTAAAATACGACACGTCAAGTAACTTGTCAACCGTTTAAACGGAAATTATGTTATATTCTCTGACGTCAATAGTTAGAAAACGTTTGCGTTCTCCCATCATCATCCATACGCCGTAAAAAAAGAGGACATCGCGTATTGGATGTCCTCTTACGGAGTTCGTGCCTTCATGGCTGGTAGGGCCGCGCCATGCTGTTACGGCAGCTTCATCGGCAGCTGCGACTGCTCTTACAGCAGCTCCTACAGCAGCTCCTACAGCAGCTTTTTCAATGCGTCCGCGAGCGAAGTCTTGCCCTTCGCGGACTCGGTTCCCGTCCGTTCGAAATCGATCCAGCCCGAATTGAAGCCGTCGAGCATCGCGATCCTGCCGCCCAGCCGGTCTTCCGGCGCGCCTTGGCCGATGAACGCTTCCGCCCATGCCGCGCGGGGAATCGCTTCGGCGCGCACGTCCCGGTTCAGCAGCGCGGCCAGCGCGGCGGCGAGATCGGCGGGCGAATACGCCGCCGGGCCTTCCAGCTCGAGGCGGCGGGTGCCGCTCCATCGCTGCCGCAGCGTCTTGGCCGCGATCGCTCCGATATCCGCCGTGGAGATCATCGGGATCTTCCGGTCCAGCGGATAGAGGCTATGCGCGATCGTGCCCCGATCGCGCGCGGGAGCGATGTCCCACAGCGCGTTCTCCATGAACCAGGCGGCTCTCAAAAACGCGCCGGGCATCGGCAGCCTTCCGAGCTCCCGCTCGAAAATATGCAGCGATTCGATAATCCCGAGCCCGCGGTCGCGGTGGGCGCCGACGGACGAGAGCGCGACGTACTTCGGCGTCCCGGCCGCCTGCAGCGCCGTTCCGATCGCCTTGGCGAAGGCGCGCGTCTCGGGAAAGCCCGCTTCGGGGTAGAACAGCGGCGGCAGCAGGACGAACGCGCCGTCCGAGCCGGCGAAGGCGGCCTCCAGCGCCGCCGCGTCGCGATAATCCGCGAAGGCGACCTCCGCGCCCAGCGCCTTCCAATCGTCCGCTTTCCGTTCGTCGCGCAGGACGGCCCGGACCTTCTGTCCCTCCGCCAGCAAATTTCTCGCGACCGCCCCTCCGACTTGTCCCGTCACGCCCATAATCGTATACATGGATGATGCCTCCTTTGTCGTTTGCGTTTATCCTACCACGCGAAGTTACATGTTTCAAGTTACAATTTTTATAAATTGTAACTTGAAACAAAAGAGGCAAAACAATAGCCGTCGGGGCGCGTCTCCTTCGACGCGGCCGCCAACGGCTATGTGCCAAGCCCGATCAAACGTTTCGTGCCAAGAACGCCGCAACCGCGCGGCAAGCCGTCTTCAGCTGCCCGCGCCGAGACCGCGCAGCGTCAACTGCCAGACGGCTTCGAAGCCGGCTTCGGATTCGGGCGTGTCCCACTCCGCGGCATGCGCGGCATGATGGAACCGGGTAAACGCGTAGAATACGCCTGCCGCGGCTTGCCGCGCATCCTTGCAGACGAACGCGCCGGAAGCCGCGCCCGCCTCGATGATGCCGGCCAGCTGCTCCGCGAGCAGCCGGGCATGGCCCTCGAGCGCGCCTGCCGTCTCCGCGACCAGCGCGGCGTACATCGCGAACAATTCGGGGTCCTGCCGGGCGCGTTCGCGCTTGAATTCGCGCAGCGCGGACAGCCAGCGGTACAGCTTCGTCTCCGGCGGGGCTTCTTCGGCCAGCACGGCGCCGAGCGGCTCGAACACGCCTCCCATCCATCGTTCCACGACCGCCAGGCGCAGCGCCGCCTTGTTCTCGTAATGCCGATACAACGCCGCATGGCTGACGCCGAGCGCGCGGGCGACATCGGACATGTTGGTCTTCGCGAGCCCGAATTTCCGCAGCGCGCCTTCGGCGGCATCCAGGATCGACGCCTTGGACAGTCCGTCTTCCGCCACCGTGCGGCACCTCCTTCTGCTTAAGGATGCGGCCGGCGCTTCGCGCCGATGCGGCCGCATCGCGTTTTGCCCCTTATTATAGCATAGATGACCGGCCGCTTCGCCTGCCGGGCCGCTTCGCGGTTCAGGCCGTCATCGAACCGTCCGCGGGGTTATTTGACGGTGTAGACGCCCGCCTTGTACGTCAACGTATACGTCATGCCTGCCTCGGTCAGCACGGAAGCCGCGATGCTGTCCGCCGCCAGGCGGGTGTTCCGTCCCGACGCTCCGACTTTATACAAGCCCGGCTCGTAACCCTTGGCGACATAATAAACGCCCGTCTCGCCGACCGCGTACGAGGCTGCCGGCCGATCGCTCAACCGGGCTTCGCGCCCCGCCGCGAGATCGTAGCGGTACAGCGTTCCGGGATCCCACGCGCCGGCGTTCGCGGCCGGCTCGGTATAGTAGAAGGCGCCGTTCGCGAACCGGACGTTCTGCGCCTTGCGGGCCGTCAGCGTACGCGGATCCCCTCCGCCAAGCTCGACGCTCTTCAAGCCGGCGGACGCGCCGTCGACGTAGACGATCCGGCCGTTTACCAGCCAAAACGAGCTCGCCGCGCCCGTAAGCTTGACCTGCGTGCCGTCGGAAAGCTTGATTTTGTACACGGCCGCAACATCCTTCGGGTCGTTCTCCAGGTAACCGAGCGTGTAGAGCCAGCCGTCCTGAATCGCCAAGCTCGCGTTCCCCCCGAGCCCGATGCCATAATCGTTGATCGTGCGGGTGATGCCGTACGTGAACCCTTGCTGCCCGAATGCCGAGGAGGCGCCGGTCTTCCGATCGATTCGGACGAGATTGCCGCTCGCGTCCGCCATCGGATGGAAATCCGTCATGTATAGATATCCGCCGTCCTCCGCATAGTTGATGACGCTTTTCGCGTCCGCGACCTCCGTCAACGCCGCTCCGCTTACCTTGTACAGCGTCTCGCCGCCCATCGTCAAATCCCCGGTATGCAGGATCACGCGCAATTCCCCGCCGTCGCCGCGAATATCCGTTACCCAGCCGTCCTCCGGCTTCCATTGCGGAATGGCGGCGATCGTCCGGGATTGGCCGGACGCGAAATCGTAAGCATCCAGCTCGGAGGCGCCGCCGACAGCCGTCACGAAGTACAGCTTGCCGTCGATCGCCTTCGCGGCATGTAATTGCGGATTGCCCGGAAGCTTGACCTCGGCCGCCTTCCCGCCGTCGGCTTGGCGGTACAGCGTTTCGAAGGCGCCGTTCGTCCGGTACGCGGTTTTGTAATAGTAGGCCGCGTTGCCGAATTTGCCAAGCGGCGTCGGCGCGTTCTCGTACGCGACCGGCTTGCGGGGATCGGTCAGCACCCGCTTGATGCGGTCCTTGACCGCCAGCGTATCCGGACTCGTCAGATCGATGCGCTCGCTGCCGATCAAGATGAGACCGTCGAGCCAATCGATCTCCTTGTCCAGCGCCTCCGCCGCGCCGCGAAGCGGCAGCACGATCCGGCCGTCCACCCGGAGCGGCGCGGCGTCCATGCCGACCGGCTCGCCGTTGACGAGCATCGTCTTGCTGCCGACCGTGAACTGGACGCGCTTGTGCAGGTTCGGGTTGCTCAGCAGCACTTCCTTCGGGCGGGCCGCCTGCCACGCCGCGTCCCAGCTGCCTTTCCCCAGGTCGGCATTCGTCGCGAGCGTGCTCAACAGCCGAATGGGCACGAAAACGCGGCCGTTCCGCTCCACGATGTCGTAATCGCTGTACAATAAATCGGTCAACTGCCCGTTCAGGAACGCCTTGTCGCGGTAATCGAACGGCAGCACGATCAGCCGGTCGAACGCTTCGCGCAGCGTCGCCTTGCCAGGCGCATCCGCCGCCGCGCCGTTCGGCGCGAGTCCGAGGACGCCGCTCATCAAGCCCGCGCACGCAAGCGCGGTAATCAGCCGTTTCTTCATGCATCCCACTCCTTGGTTCTGAATTCGCCTAACCTAATCCCCCCAATAATGGACGCAGCTGGAATGGGATTGTTGCAGCGGATCGGCGGCTCGTTCCTGCGCATGTCAAAAAACCGCCGGCAGTCGCCGACGGTCAAGGGAGCTGGCGGAGCTTATGGACACCGTGCGCAGAGCCTGCCTTCGCGTTCGGACAGCGCGTTCGGTTGGCGGCGGCGGACGGAACGCTAACCGCGTTTCGCGATCTCGCTGCGAAGCATAAAGGTGAAGGCGAGCACGAAGATGCCGAGCCATAACGCCGCGAACAGGACGAGAAACGTGCCCAGGCCGAGCCCGAGCTTCTTCGAAGCGTAGACGGATACGGCGGTGGCGCCGAGCACGGACAGCACCAGCGCGTTGTTCTTGATTCGTTTGATCGGCACGCGAATGTTTTTCCGTTTCATTGCGACGCGCTTCGCGCGCGGTACGCGGATTTCGGGTACGGCACGGAAGCTTCCTCCCATCGATCGGGCAACCGGACGAGCAGCCGGGCCCAGCTTCTTTCGAACCTCAAGTGAACGATCCTGCAATAACGAACTTCTTTTGTACGACGATCCTGTAATAACGAACCTCTATTGTACGACGATCCTGTAATAACGAACCTCTATTGTACGACGATCCTGTAATAACGAACCTCTATTATACATGAAATCCGTCGTTCGGTGTCCGAATCCGGCGAAATCTTGCCGGCGCGGCGCAAACCGGTCGGACGCCAGCCGAAAAAAGCCCGCGCCACGCGCGGGCTCCCGGCATTCGGAACGTGAACGGATACCAACGCGTCAAAACCCATGCCCCGCTTGCGCCTGCGGCCGCCGCTACCGATAGGCCCGTTCCGCGGACAGCGGAGACAGCGCCCGGGTCCGATCGAAATAAATAAAGGCGTCGTAGCGCTTCGGTATCACGGTCGGCACATAATTGCCGCGTTCTCTCGACGGACGATACACGACGCCGATCGCCCGATGGCCGAGCTCGGTCTCGTCGAGCGCGGTCGCGGCGCCGCCGAAGAGCAGCAGCTTGTCCGACGCGCCGCTTCGATGCAGCCGTTCCTCCCAACTGCCGGCGATCGCTAGCGGAACGGCCATCTCCTCCGCCGGCGCACCCCAATCCTTCCCCGCGATAACCGTGCCGCCATAGCTGCCGTAGCCGACCGCGAACACGGCGTCCCCGCGCTTCTCGCGCAGCAGCTGGCCGACGTTGACCATCCCGTCCGCGGCCATGTCGGTCGCGCGCGCGTCGCCGACGTGCGTGTTATGCGCCCAGACGACCGCCCGGGCGCCGGGTCCGTGGAACGCGGTCAAGCGCTCCAGCGCTTCGACCATGTGGCGGTCCCGCACGTTCCACGATTCCGCGTCATGCCGGATCATCGTGCGGTAGTACGCTTCCGCGCCCCGGACGGCGAGCGCGTTCATCTCCGCCGCAAGCGCTCCTTCGCGGTCGCCCGCAGCCGCGTCCTTCCACTCGTCCTGCAGGCGGCGGAGCAGCTCCACGACCTCGTCTTCGCAGCCTTCGCCGTAGAGGGCGGCCGCCGCGCCGTACCGCTGCTCGTCTTCCCCGTGGGGCTCGAAGCAGGCAAAGGCGCGCTTGGCGGCCTCCAAATCCGAACCGGGCCGCGTCTCCAGGTAACGCAGAATCGCGTCCATCGACTCCCACAGGCTGTACACGTCGATCCCGTAGAAGCCGGCCTTGTCCGCTTCCGCCCGTCCGGCATTGTAGGCGCGAAGCCAGTCGGCGAGCTCGGCGATATCCCGGTTCGCCCACATCCACGCCGGCCAGCGTTCGAAATCGCGAAGCGCGGAACGGGCGTCCGCGCCGCCCTCCGGATGGCCTTTGACGTAGCGGTTCAACGTGAAGCAGGACGGCCAATCGCCCTCGACGGCGACGAAGCGGAAGCCATGCTCGGCAATGAGCCGCTTCGTCAGCGCGGCCCTGTCGGCATAATAATCGGTCGTGCCGTGGGACGCTTCTCCCAGCAGCACGTAATCGGCCCGGCTCGCCAGGGCCAGCAGCTCCCGCGCGTCGTCCGGTCCCCGGTACGGTTTCGCCAGCTTGCCGATCGCCTTCAGCACGGCATCTTCCATGTTCCCAATCCTTTCGCTTGCGACTTGCTGAGATCAGAAGGAGTTTGCGCGAAAAGGATGCGGGCTATGCGGAAACGCGGTCGTAGGCGCGGGACGATGGGCGGGTCAAATGAGCAGACGCGTGCACGGGACGAATAAGCGGAACGAATAAGCGGGACGAAAGCCGCCGGCAATCATCGGACTGCGAGCCGGCGGCCCTTCGTCGTACGGGCTACCCGAGCAGTCCCCGCGTCAGCATCGACTCGGCGAGCAGCACCGCGCCCTTGCCGGCGCCCAGCTTCGTGTTGTGGGAGACGAGGACGTACTTCACGCCGCCGAGCACCGGTTCGTCCTCCAAGCGTCCCATGCTCGTCGTCATCCCGCCGCCGAGCTCGCGGTCGAGGCGCGGCTGCGGGCGGAACGGGTCGTCGAACAGCCGGATGAGCCGGTCGGGCGCCGAATGCAGCGCGCTGCCGGCGAACGGATTGTACCGTTCGATCGCGTCCTTGATCTCAGCCAGCTCCGCTTGCCGCTTCAAACCGACGAACACCGACTCCGTGTGGCCGTCCGAGACGTTCGCGCGCGTACAGATGCAGTTGACGTCGATTGCCGCGGGCGAGATGCCGTCTACGTCGTAATCGCCGAGAATCTTCAACAGCTCCCGGCGCACCTTGCCCTCCTCGTTCGGAATGTACGGGATGATATTGTCCAGAATGTCCATCCCCCGCACCCCCGGGCTGCGCCCGGCGCCGCTCAGCGACTGCATCGAGACCATGAGCACGCTGCGGATGCCGAATAGCGCGTGCAGCGGCTTCAGCGTGACGGCGAGCCCGGTCACCGTGCAGTTCGGCACGGGCAGCACGAACCCTTGCCAGCCCCGTTCCCGCTGCTGCCTGCGGATCAATTCCGCATGGTCGTCGTTGACGCCCGCGATGAGCAGCGGCGTATCGTCGAAATACCGGAAGGCGGAAGCCGTCGAGAAGGTCGGCGTCGTCCGCGCGAACCACGGTTCCAGCTCCTGCGCGAGCTCCGATTCGATCGCCGTGAAGATCACGTCGACCGCCTCCGGGCGGAACGTCTTCGAGGACGTCACGGGAACGTCCAGCATATCGTCCGGTACCGGCGCTTGCTGAACCCACCGGGAAGCGCCGTTCGCTTCCCGCAGCGCTTCCCGGTACGTGCCGGCCGTCCGGGACGTCACCATTTGAACCACTTCGAAATTCGGATGCCGGGTCAAAGCCTGCACGAACTGCTGACCCGCCATGCCCGTCGCGCCGACGACGGCCGCTTTCAATCTTGTCATCGCTCTCACTCCTCGTTTTGTTAATCCCGCACCGCATGCTTGCCGCGCGCTCCCGAGCGGTCTTCGGATAATCCGCCCATACAAAAAAATCCCGCCCCCAAGACTATCGTAGTCTCAGGGACGAGATTGCTATGCTCGCGGTACCACCCGGATTCGCGGATTCGTCGCCTCCTCCGCCTCTTCGGGTACGGCATCTCCGCATGGCGGGACGCGATACCCTAGCTCTGTAACAGGAGCGCCTGTCGCGCCATCCCCCGAAAGGTTCCCGCGCGCTGCTCGGAGGCTTTCTTCGGCCAGGCGCGGCTTCGCTCCTTTTCAGCTGCCGGAGCTCTCTGCGGAAGCGCTGCTTGGCGTACTCTTCTCGTCGTCGCATGTCGATGTTAGCCAAGAGATTACCAGAGAACCGGGACGGTGTAAAGCGAAATGTTCGTTCCTTCGGCAGCCGGTCCGCCCGCGCGGTTCGATGGCGTCCGCGTCCGCGCGCCTACGCCCGCGGCGCGATGCGCGCGATAACGGGATAATGGTCCGACGGGTAACGGCCGTCAACGATGCCGCGGTCTACCTGCACGGCGGATACCGTTAGCTGCGCGTTGACGAACAGGTAATCGATCGGCTCCCCTTCCGTGCCGCCCCGAAAGTCGTGGAACGTGCGGCCGGGCGCTGCGTCCAGCGCGGCGTACGCGTCGGTCAGCTCCGAGCGGTCGCCGTCGATGTCGGTCTGTCCGCGAAGGAACCGGATGACGCGGTCGCCCGGCTCGGCATTGAAGTCGCCCATGAGAATCGCCGGGCGATCCTGCCCCTCGCGCGCCATGCTCCGCAGCACGAGCCGCATGCCCTGCTCCCGCGCCTGTTCCCCGATATGGTCGAGATGCGTGTTGTATACGGCGATCTCGCGTTCCGGCGACCCGGCGGCGCGGAAACGGCCCCATGTGCAGATGCGCGGCAGCGAGCTGTCCCAGCTCACGCTGCCCGCTTGCTCCGGCGTCTCGGACAGCCAGAATTGCCCCTGCTCGAGGAGGTCGAAGTCGGCCCTGCGGTAGAAGATCGCGCAGTGCTCGTCCTCCGTCCCGCCGCCGCGGCCCTCGCCGATCCAAGCGTAATCCGGCAGGAGCGCGTTCAGCTCCTCCAGCATGTGCAGGAACCCTTCCTGGATGCCGAACAGACTCGGCGCGTGCGCCCGAATCGTTGCCGCCGCCGCTCCGATACGGTTCGGCCAAGCGTTATCCCCGTCGTTCGCCGAGGAGTTCCTAAGGTTAAACGTCATCACGGTCCATGTCATTGCAAATCCCCTCCGGTTAGGTGCTGTCAAACCCGCCATTATTCTAACATGGAACCCCTTACAAGGATAGGGCTTGGCCGCAACTCTGTCGCCCTCGCCCCGCGATGCCGGGAGTTTCGCCGCCATCGGCGGAACCGGAGGCTTGCTGCCTCCGTCTTACAGATGCGAGCCGCCGCTGGCGTCGATCAGCTGCCCGGTAACCCACCGGCTGTCCGGCGACGCCAGGAACGCGACGACGTCCGCGACGTCCTCCGGCTGCCCCCATCGGCCGAACGCGGCGTAGCCGGCGCCGAACCGCTCGGCCTCGGGATCCTGCAGCATCCCGGCGTTCATGTCGGTCGCGACGAAGCCGGGCTGCACGGCATTGATCGTAATGCCGCGCGGCGCGAGCTGATTGGCCAGCGCGAGCGTGAGCGCGTTGACGGCTCCCTTCGTCATGCTGTACGCCGGGACGGCCGGCAAGGAAATGCGCGTGGCCGCGGACGACAGATTGACGATGCGGCCCTCGTTCCGAAGCCGCGGCAGCGCTTGCCGAATCAGGAAGAACGGCGCTTTCGCGTTCACCGCCATCAGCTCGTCGAAGGCGGTTTCCGTCGTATCGTCGATGGCGGCCGGCAGGCCGATGCCCGCGTTGTTGACGAGGATGTCGAACCGGACGTCGTCCGTGCGCGCGGCCAACGCCTTATCCAGCGCCTCGCAAAGCCGCAGCGCCCCGTCCGCCGAACGGAGCTCGGCCCCGATCGCGAACGCCGTTCCGCCTTCCCGTTCGATCTCCCGCACGACCGCTTCCGCGCGCTCCCGGTTCCGGCCGTAGTGCACGGCCGTCAGCGCGCCTTCCTTGGCAAGCCGCAGCGCGACCGCCCGGCCGATGCCGCGGCTCGCGCCCGTCACCACGGCGATTTTACCTTCCAGTCTGTTCATGTCCCCAGCTCCTCTCGTATCGGCGGGACCTCGCCCGCCCGCTTCCAGTTATACCACGGGGCGGATTTGGAAATATTGCGCTCTCATTGCATGAAGGCCGTGCGGGCGGGACCGCATGCAAAAAAGCCGCGCGATACGCGCGGCTCCCTCCGGTTCGCTTAAAGCTGAATGAACACTTTATTCGCTTCGACCTTGACCCGGTACGTCTGCAGCTCCTTGCAAGCGGGCACGCGAACCGCGGCTCCGCTCGGGATGTCGAAACGCCCGTTATGCTTCGGGCATTCGATCAGGTTCCCCATGACGAGGCCGTCCGCCAGATGGAACCGGCCGTGCGTGCAGAAGCCGTCGGTCGCGTAATAATCGCCCTTCTCCGTCCGGTAGACCGCGAAGGTCCGCTCGGCGAGGTCGAAGCGGATCACGTCTTCGACGTCGATCTCGCCCGCCTCGCATACTTCCACCCATTCTCCGTTTGTCATTACGCTTCGCTCCTTGTGAGATCGTCCGCTTCCGGTACGCGCTCGGGGCCGTACCGGTACGGCTGCGCCGTGACCGGCAGCGGCTTCACGACGACGTACGCCGGGTCGCGCTTCTGCTTGCGCAGCGCGGCGAACACTTCCGTTAGCGCGGCCCGGAAGCTCGGACGCGCCTGCGGGCAGTCGTGCTTCATCGCGTCGTGCAGCTTCGGCAGCGCGTGGAACGGCACCATCGGAAACATGTGATGCTCGACGTGGTAATTCATGTTCCAGTACAAGTAACGGAAGATCCGGTTCATATAGATCGTCCGCGTGTTCAGCCGGTGGTCCAGCACGTCCTCGTAGAGCCCGAGATGCTGCGTGATGCCGAACAGAAGCACCAGCAGGCCGCCGTAGAACGACGGCAGGACGATATACATCGCCGGCAGGATGCTCCCCGTGAACAAGCAGGCGGCGATGACGGCGAGGAAGATCAGCAGGTAGACGCGGGCTTCGCGGAACGCCTTCGGATACTCGGATGCCGGAATGTAGTCCTTCTCCTGCGCTTCCATCCGGCCGACGGCGTGCAGCGCGAACCGTTTGATTTCGATCGGGCCGCCGTAGAGATGGAACAGCTGCATGTACAGGATCTTCCAAATCGGCGGCCTCGGCGTAATGATCTCCGGGTCCCGGCCGACGATGATCGTATCGGTATGATGGCGGGCGTGGCTCCAGCGCCATGGCGTGGCGGACCGGAGCACGCAGAACGAGGCGATATGGTAGACGACGTCGTTCATCCACGGCGTCTTGAACGCGGTGCCGTGCCCGCATTCATGCCATCTCGAATCGCCGGGCGTCGCGTAGAGCAGACCGTAGAGGAAGAACGCCGGAACCGCCCACCACGTCCCCCAGGATAGATAGCCGAGGTAGCCCAGCACGATCAGGCCGCCGAACCAGATCAGCGTATCCCGGATCGCCGGGCCGTCCTTCCGCTTCATCAGTTCCTTCATCTTCGCGCGCGGAATCGCCGTCGCGTACCATTCCGCGGATGCGAGTCCCTTCTCCTCCGCCCGCTTGCTCTCGATGCCCTGCAAGCCGTAATCCCTACGCTGCACGACAACAGCCATCGTGTACGCCTCCTTTTTTCGTAGCCATACTTCATGTGCCCGGGCACGGACATGCCCAAAAAAGAAAGCCTTACAGGCTTTCGGGAATATAAATGTGCGTCTCCGTAAAATGGTGCTCCGCCTCGGGCTGCTTGCCGGAAAACACGTGGTCGAACAAGATCCGCAGCGATAAGTAGCCCTGCCGTTCCGGGTTCTGGACGATCGTAAAATCGATGATCCGCTCGCGCAGCCCCTGCTCCGCCGCCGGCAGCAGGTCGTTGCAGACCACGCGAATCCGGCCTTCCCTTCCGTGCCGCTTGATGGCGTCGACGCAGGCGGCGACGTCTCCGGTCGCCATATAGATGCCGGCAAGGTCCGGGTGCTCGGCGAGGACGCGGTCCAGCCGTTCGAACGTATCGGCGTAGCGGTCGAAGCCTTCGATCACGGCCACCGCTTCCAGCCGGCTGCCCCCTTCGGCGAGTCCCTGCCGGAAGCCTTCGACGCGCGAGCGATGGGCATGGAACTTCAGGCTGCCCGTAACGATGACGACCTTCGCTTCCTCCCGCAGCACGCGGTTCATGAGCCCGGCCGCGACGAGGCCGCTCTTGCGCAGGTCCTGGCCGACGAAGCAGAGCCGCTTGCTCCCCTCGACGTCCGAATTGAACGTGACGACGGGGACGCCGCGTTCCGCGGCGAAGTCGATGCTTGCCCGGATCAGCTCGTCGTCCATGACCGAGAACAAGATGCCGCTCGCGCCCGCCTCGACGAGCTCGCGGATCGCGGCGGCCCCTTCGTCGGGGCGTTCGTTGTCCACGTAGCGGTAATCGAGGCGGACGCCGAGATCCTTCAGCTCCTCGGCGGCGGCGCCGATGCCGCTGCGGATGAATTCGAAGAATTGGATGTCCTTCGGCGGCATCACGATGCCGAATACGATCGGTTTCTTCTGATAAGCCAGCGCCTTGGCGGCCAAATTCGGGACATAGTGCAATTCGTTCGCGATCTCGAGGATCCGGTCGCGGACATTCGGCTTGACGCCTGGCCTGCCGTTCAGCACCCGGTCCACCGTGCCCCGCGAGACGCCCGCTCTTCGTGCGATTTCCCTGATGGTTACGGTCATGATTCGCTCCTAATCCTGGTAGTGTGCTCGGGCACATTTCTCATTATAGAGCGAATCGCCGGCGCTCACAAGCCTATTTTGCGGTCAAGCCTTCCTGTTCGGAGACTTCTATCGGATACGCGGCGAGCCATGGCGCGGCTAACCGGCTCATGCCGGCGCGAATGCCGCGCTAGACGCCTGCCTGCTTGAGCTTCCCGTCGAGGAACGCTTTCGCGCGCGGAATGTCCGCCTCGTCCAGATGCTCGATGATGATCGGGATGTTCGGGTGCAGCTTCGCCAGCCGCTGCAGGTACAGATCGTAGTTCAGGTCGCCGAGCCCCGGCGCGGGCAGCTCGACGGCGCCGGCGCCGCGGAACGAGTGGGATTCCGAGGCGTCGATGGCGGCATGCTTCTCGCCGGTGTCCTCGGCCCGCTTGCAGTCTTTGGCGTGCGCGATTTTGATGCGATCCCCCAGCGTGTTGAAGATGCGGTTCAGCGTCTCGTCGACCCGGTCGATGTTGTCGTCGGTGAAATAATTCGTCGGGTCCATGAGCAGGCCGAGGCCCGGATGGTTCACGTCCGCGAACAGGCGCGCGACTTGGTCGACGGAGCCGATGACGTTGTTCACGTAGTTTTCGACCAGGAATACCGCGCCGTGGTCATAGGCGAATTTGGCCAATTCCTCGAGCTGCCGGCACGTCTCCTCGTACGCCTCCTCGGTGCCGTTGCGGGGATCCCACACCCAGTCGCTTTCGGTATTGAACGTGCCCGTCTCGCTGACGACGTAGGGGCTGCCGAGCTCGCGGGCGAACTCCAGGATCTTCTTCACGCCCTGCACGTTCTGCCGGCGCTTGGCCGGGTCGGCATGGATGAGGTTCGTATAGCCGGAGATGCAGACGATCGGCAGATTGGCGTCGCGGAACGCGTCGCGGATCACTCGGCATTTGTCCCGCGTCAGCGATTCCGGGGCCAAGTCCATGTCCTTGAAGGCCAAGTCGAGCTGCACGCAGGAGAAGCCGTCCTTCTTGATGCGCGCGATCGACTCCTGCAGCGTGTACGGATAATACGCGTTGAAAATGCCCACTGAAAGCATGAAGCATAACCTCCCGTAACGGTTAGTGTTCGCCGAGCGCGTCGGCGAACCGGATCGTCCTTCCTTCGGCGATCGACCGGTAGCAAGCGTCGACCGCGGCCATCGTGCGCAAATTGTCCCGCCCGCCGATTTCCGGCTCGGTGCAGGTCTCGACGGCTCGCAGCAGCTGCGCCATCGTGCCTTGGAACGCGTCCGGGAACCAGACGCGGTCCCAGCGCGGGCGAATCCATTCGTTCGGCGCTTGGCGGGTCGTGAACGCCAAGGTGCTCGGGCAGCGCTCCGGGTATGCCGGCCAGCCGATCGTCCCCGCGGCCATGCCGTCCAGCCCCTCGACGCGCCATTTGATGTACAGGTCCTTCTCCGTGCCTTCGCCCGGCCATGCCCAAACGTCGTCGAGGCTCGTCGCCATCAGCTCGCCGGCGTACCCGAACGTATACTGCGTGATGCCGTCGAGATGCGGGAACGCCGTGCGCGGATCGCGGCGCGCCACCGCCGTGACGGTCTCCGGGTCTCCGAACAGGTAGCGGAACGCGTCGATGTGATGAATGCCCATGTTGAGCAGCTCGATGCGGTCGTACTGTTCCAGAAACGGCTGCCAGTGCGGAATGGCCCGCATCTCGATCGTCGCGAGTACCGGCTCGCCCAGGAGGCCGCGGTCGAGAATCGCTTTCAGGGCGCGGATCGACTGGTCGTAGCGCATGTTGGAGTTGACCGCGAGCTTGATGCCCGCCTCTTCGCACAGCGCCACGATTTCGCGGGCTTCGCGCGTGTTCATCGCCAGCGGCTTTTGGCACAGAATCCCCCGGATATGGGGCTGCTTGACGGCTTCCCGCACGATCTCCAGCTGCCGGTCCGGCGGGAAAGCGACGTCGAGGATTTCGATGTCCGGATCCCGGACGAGCTCCTCCCACGCGCGGTGCACCTTGGGTATGCCGCGCAGCTCGGCGGCGGCCCGCGCGTTCCCGTACGTGCGGGAGGCGATGGCGACCGGGTTGAAGCCGGCGTCGCGGTAGGCGACCAGATGGCAGTCGCGCATGATGAAGCCCGAACCGATGCAGCCGATCCGGTAATCCATTCGCTTCGGCAGCTCCGGCGCGATGATCGATTCGAAATCGATAGGTTCCATGCGATCTTCCTCCTTCGCGTCTTACGTTTGGCGGTCTTCGATCCAAATGTCCGTCTCGAGGCGTCGTTCCTCGCCCGCGGGAAGGCCCTGCGCTCCCGTCAGCTCATGCTCGTAAGGCAGATTGAAGGCGTCCGTCACGTACGTGTAGGGCTCGATCGAAAACGCATCGTCCCAATCCGGACGGAACAGCAGCACGAACCGGAACGCGCGGTCGAGTCGGTACGCGATCGAGTAGCCGGCATCGCCGAGCGCGATGCGGCAGACCGGGTCGGCCTGCGGGTCGAGCGTCAGCATCGCGCAGCCGAGCGGCGGAATCTCCGCGAGCGGCGCGCCGCCTTCGCCGGCGACGGCACGGCTGAACGCGGTGGCGGACGGCCTGCCGGTCGCGAACGACAAATTCGTGATCGGCCATTGTTCCCGGGCCGGCACGTTAAGCGCCGCGCCGGCGGCGCCGTCTTCCGGGACCGCGAAGTACGGGTGCAGCCCGTAGGCGAACGGAGCCTCGTCCGTTCCCTCGTTCCGGATGACGCTCTCCATGCGCAGCCGGCCGTCCCGCAGCCGGTACGTGACCGTAAAGGTCAGCGCATGCGGAAAATAAGCCAGAATATCGGGGTGGTCCGCGTACCGGAACCGGCTGGTCGCCCATGCCCCCTCGGCTTCGTCGGCGCCGAAGCCGACGATCTCCCACGCGCGGCGGCACAGCTCGCCGTGTAGGTGATGGTCGGGCGGCTCGTTGAGCGGAAGCCGGTAATCGCGGCCGCGGAACGCGAAGCGGCCGTCCCGGATCCGGTTCGGCGGCGACAGCACGGGCGTGCCGTACCTCGATCCGGCCTCGTCCCGAAGCGTCCGGAGCGGGACCGGCGTCCGGATCGCGTCGCGGCCGCCGCTCGCGAAGGCGAACAGGTTATTGCCCGCATCCGGAAGCAGCCTCGCTTCGGAGCCGGTCCCCGCGTCCGTCAGCACGACGACGGACATGCCGTCCTCGTCGCGCAACGCCGCTGCGTATCGATGCATGCGACTTCCTCCCTTTACGTTAGCATTGCGTTGAACCGCCTTCTGATAGCGGTTACATTAATTTCGTGCTCGGGCACATAGATTATATAACGGACTTTGGATTCGTACAATAGCGTTTTTCGATGCGGCCGGCATACGAAAACCCCGCCGGACGTCGAGCCGTCCGGCGGGGTTGCGGGCATGACGATATAGGGATACGGGCTGCTGAAGCAACATCCATCATTTCGCCATGCGGCGCATGAACCGGCGATGCCATCTCGCGAACAACAGCGCGCAAGCATAGAAGCACGCCGAATACGCCAAGTGCCAATGCATATAAACGATAAACCGAACGTGAACCAACAGCGCTTCGAGCAGAACGGCAAAAACCAGCCATGCCGCGGCATAGATCAAAAACCGTCGCCTGCTCTCCGGCATGAAGTTCACGTACAGGATTCCGAAGGACGGCCCCAGCACGAGCTCGAGTACGTGCACCCAAAGCTGAATGCCGGGACCGTTGATTTCGTAGAGCTTGAAGTACAGACATAAGATGATATCGACGCTCAAGTTAATCGCCGCGACCGTGAACCACGTCGCGTAAATTTCGAGCCCGGACATCCGCTTCGGCATAAACCAGATAATCAGCAGGTTGATCGCGGCAACCGCGCCAGGAACTGCCCATACCAACGACATCGCCTAATTTCCGTCCATTTTCTTAGCCAGTATTGCCCAAGCGCCGGGCGGTTCATACTTGCCGTTCATGATAGACATCACACCGCCGACGCCCCCGGTTCGCCAAGCCGCCTCTCAGCGTTCGCGCAGCGAAAAAAGCAAGTCCTTCACAAGGACTTGCCCGCTGAAAAGCCCGTTGCGCTAAACGGTTGCCATCGCGTCGGCCGAAGCTTCAGGACGGCTCGCGCTCGAGATCGCCGATCATGTTCGCGAGGCGGCCCGCGAGCTTCACGATATCCGCATAAGCGGCGGCGGTCAGCTTCTGCCGTTCGGCGACGGCCTTCTGCCTCGCGGCCCGCGCCGCCGGCCCCGCGTCGTAGCCGTCCTCGCCGTCCTCGTCGGCCGCATGGGCGCCGCCCTCGGCTGCCGCCAGCCGGCCGATCGGCCGGCCTTCCGCCAGCAGCGACCGCATGTCGGCGACGTCCCCGGGATGCAGCTCCCGCCGGGCTCCCTTCAGCGGATTGCTGGCGTCCAGCCGCGCCGCGAGTTCCGCCAACTCCGCGTAATCGTCGGCGGTGACGGGGGATGGCTGCTCGTAGCCGCCGTCCTGCTCCAGCGCGGCCTCCAAGCGGGCATGCAGCTCACGGAGCGCCTGCAGCATCTCGTCCCGGTCCAGCCCCGGGTCGGTGTCCAGCTCCGTCAACACGTCAACGGTCGTTTCCTCGTCGATGCTCGCCTTGTAGACGGTCCGCCGCTCGATGACCGCCTCGGCGGCCGCGGGCAGTACGGGCAGCGCCGCCTCCGGCCGGATGTACCGGCGCCGGAGCTCGGCGGACAACTTGCCGGCATAGCTGCGCCCGTCGTCTCCCTCCAAGCGGAACGTCCGACCCGCCGCGTTCAGCCCGGTCAAGCTGCCGCGGACCGGGACGAAGACGGACGTCGTCTCCGTCGCGTCGATATAGGCGCTCACCTCGCGCAGCAGGCGCGCGTCCGCTTCCACGGCGCGGCGGCCGCCGGCCGGCGTCGCCCACTCGAAGACGACCGGCGCATCCGGCTGCGCCAGCACGGCCGCAAGCCCGCCGAAGGCCAGCACGGCCGGCGCGCGCAGCTCCCGCAGCCGCGCCCGCAAAGCATCGGTCACGCCGCCGCCGGCCGCTTGCATGAGGTCGAACAACCGGCCGGCGGCTCCGGTCGCGGCCGTGACGCCGAACAAATCCGCCGTGCCCGCCGACGCCAGCCGGACCGCGTTCGAGGCGCGAGCCGTCACGACGAGCGCGTTGTCCCGGCGAATCGCCGCGGCGGCGGTCTTCGTCCCGGCCGTCCAACGAACGTCGAGCGACGCGAGGACGACCTGCAGCGCGGCGGCCGGATCCCCGTCCCCCTGCGCGCCGAACGCCGCCGCGCCGCCGTCCGTCCGCGCGTACAGGCCGATGACGTCGCGGCCGGTCTCGGCCGCTTCCGCATCGGCCGTTTTCCAATCATGCCGTTCCAAGTCGGATTCACCTCAAAGCCATTCCATAATCGCGGGCCGCGGCCCGTTATAGCTCGCTCGCTTCAACCCTGCCCGGCTCGGCCGGAAACGCAATGACGGCTTCCGTGCCGAAGGAATCGGCATGCAGCGTCAGCTCGCCGCCCATCTCCAGCACGATCTGCCGCGAAATGAACAGACCGAGCCCGTTGCCCGAAGGCTTCGTCGTGAAAAACGGCATGAACAGCTTCTCCAGCACGTCCGGGGGAATGCCCGGCCCGGAGTCCTTGACGACGATCGACGCCTTGCGGCCGTCCCGCTTGACGGCCAGCGCGAGCGTGCCTCCGCTGCCCATCGCTTCAAGGCCGTTTTTGCACAAATTCAATATGACCTGCTTCAACTGCGCGCCGTTCGCTAGGAGGCAGGCATCGTCGCCAGTCAGCCCGGTTAGGTCCAACTGCGTGTTTTGCATGTTCGCGTCGACGTAGATAAGCGGCAGTACTTCCTGCAGGAGCGCCGAGGCGCTCAGCCGGGCGACGGAGCTCTCCTTCGGCTTGCGCAGCCGCAGCATTTCGCTGACGAGGTCGTTGATGCGGGCGAGTTCCGACAGGATAAGCGGAATGTAGGATTGACCGCCGAGTCCCTGCGCTTTCAGCTGCTCCCCGAGCAGTTGCACGAAGCCGCTCACGGCCGTCAGCGGGTTGCGGATCTCGTGGGCGGCGCCGGCCGCCAGCTGGCCGAGCGCGGCGTTCAGCTCGGAGACGCGCAGCATTTTCTCCATGTTTTTGCGCTCCGTGATGTCGACGGCCGATCCGAAAATGCCCGTAATCGTGCCGTGCTCGCGGCTCGGGCTCAACGTTTTGTATAAAATCCGCCCCATCAGCTCGAATTCGAGGCTGACGGTCTCGCCCCGCCATACCCGCTCGTAAAGATCGCCTTCCTTCTCCATGCGCCCCGGGAAGAGCTCGCGCACCGTCCGGCCGTAACTGTTCGCCGTCGTGTAGCCGAATTCTTCCGCGATTCGGCCTTCGGCAAGCACGTAATAAAACTCGTTGTCCGCGCGGCGCTTCATCTTGATGACCAAGGCGTCCATGGAGCGGATCGTCTGCAGCAGCTCTTCTTGCACGGACTCGTACCGGTAGTTCTCGATCGCGGTCACTTTCGTGATGTCCCGGCCGACGGTCAAATTGCAATGGACGCCGTCGATCGTCACCGTCTCGACGGATAGAATGAACGTCAGCGTCCGGCCGTATTTGTCGCGCAAATTCAGCACCAGATCCTCGACGCAGCCGTTTGCCGCTAGCTTCGCCTTGAAGGCATCGCGCGGCGCGGCGCCGTCCCACGCGCGCAGATCGAACACGGTCATGCCGTTCAGCTCGTCCGAACCGTAGCCAAGCCTTTCGGTAAACGATCGGTTCGCATAAATGATTTCGCCGTTATCGAAAGCCGTCACGCAAATGAATTCCGACTTCATGTTAAAAAAACGGTTCAGCAGCAAATGCAGCAGCTGCGGATTTTTTTGATGGAACAGCTCGTGCTCGAATGTCTCCCGGAATTCCCCCATGCCTGCCCCCAACTTCCCGTATCGTGTCCCTTGGTGTCATTATAAACGCTGGGCGGTTTTCGGCAAAGTGGCGTATTTTGACTTCCGGTATCCGTTATCGGCTTGCGGCGCCGCCGAGCATAAAGGCACGATGTGCGCCGCGATGGTCAATGCGGTCTTCCGGGCGGCTTCGATCATCGCGTCGCAATGGGCATCGCCCCGCCCGTATTCGGGAATCGGCAATGCCGTTCCCGGTTCAACGCCTCCTTCGGCCGCCGCGCGTATCCGCCCCCGTCTCGCGGCGCCGGCGTCCGCCGTTACATCGTCATTCTCTCCTATCCTTCTCTTTCGGCGGCCCGCCTTCCTGCCTGGGGGCGAAAGATCGGGCACCGGCGCGGCTCGCCGCCCTCGACAACGCGTTAGCTCCGTCATAGAATACCCCAGCAAGCCTGCTTGATCATTTCGCCAATCGGAGGTGCGCCGTGAAGAAGAATCGGACCCTGCAGCGTTCGTCCAGGGTCAAACGGAGCAAACCGGCCGCCGCTCGCAAGTCGGGCAAGAAGTCCGGGCGCGGCGCCGCCCGGTCGATGAAGCAAGCGCGGAAATCGCGCCGGCCCGCGCTCGCGGGACGTTCCCGCAGCCGCGCGGCAGGCGGGCCGTCCGCTCGCCGCAATGCCGAATCCGCCAACGAGAGCGCCGTCTCGCTCCGGGCTCCGGCGCTGCAGCTGCCCGAAGCGCGTCCGTTCGTTCCGCAGCCGCCGAATGCGCGCATGCTGTCGGGCGAGCGGCTGTCGATCCTGTACGTCGTCCATGCTTTCTACCCGGATGCGTATACCGGCACGGAAAAATTCGTCTTGAACCTCGCGCGCGGCATGATGCAGCGCGGGCACCGCGTGACAGTCGCGACGTACGGCGACCGGCTCCCGGAGGACGCCGCGGATGCGGACGGCATCGCCAGCGCGTCCTACGAGTATGACGGCGTACGCGTCTTGGCCTATCGGGACGTTCGCGAAGATCCGGCCGGAACAACCGACGTCGCCGAGAACCCCCGGTTATCGGCCTGGGCGGAAGCGGTGCTGCTACGGGAGCAGCCAAGCCTCGTCCATGTCGCGCACGCGATGCGCGGCTTCGCGTTCGTGCAGGCTTCGCAACGGCTCGGCATTCCGTACGTGATGACGCTGACGGATTATTGGTCCGTCTGTCCCCGGCTCAATCTGGTCCGGGTCGACAAGCAGCTGTGCGGGGGACCCGAAGGCGGGGCGGCTTGCCAGACCCACTGTCAAATTCCGCAGGCCGGGGACCGCTTGCAGGCGATCGCTCCCCTGCTGCAAGGCGCGCGGCGCCTATTCTCGCCTTCGATGTTCCTTGCCGCTTACGTGCGGCACGTACTGCCGGATTTGACCATCGAAGCGCTGCCGCACGGCATGCGAAGCGACACGCTCGCCGCCAATGCCCGCACGTACCGGACAGGCGCGCCGCTGACGCTCGTCTACGGCGGATCGCTGAGCGAGCACAAGGGCGTGCACGTGCTCGTCCGGACGATGTCTCTCGCGCGTTCGCGCCGGCTTCGGCTCCGCATCTACGGCGACGGCAAGCCGGAGTACGAGGCCGCGCTGCGGAGACGGGCCGCCGGCGACCGGCGCATCTCGTTCCACGGCGCGTATGCCGAGTCGGATCTCCCCCGCCTCTATCAGGAGGCCGATCTCGCCGTCGTGCCCTCCGTCTGGTACGAGAATTACCCGCTCGCGCTGCATGAGGCGCTGGCATCTCATGTGCCGGTCATCGCCTCCAACGTCGGAGGCATGGCCGAGAAAATCGTCGACGGGCTGAACGGGTATACGTTCCGGGTCGGAGACGCCCGGCATTTGGCGGACCGGCTGCGCCTGCTGCTCCGCAAGCCCGGGTTGATCAACGGTCTGAAGGCGAACATCCGGGCCAATCCGCTGCCCGCGGCGGAGGAAGAGCTGGGCGCGTACGAATCCGTTTATTTCGAGCATGCGCGCTGACGGCGGCGGGATTCCGGGCAGCGATTCGGCTGCCGGATCCGGCTGGCGCGTATGAACCGTCCAGCCCCGCAAGAACCGGAACGCAAAAGAGCCGCCAAGGATGAACCTTGGCGGCTCTTATCGCGGGCATCGGCGACACAGCGCCGAGCCTGGTCGCTTCAATCGTAGGGCAGCGTCGCGCCGTCCTGTTCGGCCGACTGCGTCACGCGCTCCACGAGCCGGAGACTGGCAAGCCCTTCGGCGATCGGACACCGTTCGGGCCCTTCGCCCCGCAGCGCCGCGACGAACGCTTTCGTTTCCTCCAGATAGACGTCGCGCTCTTCGCCGAACGCCTTGCGCACCGGCTCGGAGCCCGACGTGAAGACGAACTCCGCCCGGTTCGGGCCGTCGAAATACGCGGTCAGCTTGGCGCAAATGACCGTGAACGAGCTGTTCCACTCCGACGGCACCGCGCCGTTGGACGCGCAGATCGAAGCCATCGCGCCTGACGCGAACCGCACGACCGCCGCGCTGGTGTCCTCGACGGTATAATCGGGCACCTCGCGGTGCGCCAGATTCGCCATGAAGCCGCTGATCCGCGACGGCGTACCCAGCAGATGCATCGCCATGTCGTACGTATGGATCGCTTGCTCGAACACTTGTCCCCCGGAACGGCTGCGGTCCCGCCACCACGGCGTATGCAGCGAGTTGCAGTCGTAGCGCCCGTCGAACAGCATCGGCGCCCCGGCCGTGCCGTCCGCCAGCATCCGCTTCAGCTCTTGCACCGCCGAGCCGAACCGGTTGTGATAACCGACCTGCGACGCCACGCCGGCCTGCTCGACCGCGCGCGCCATGCGGGCCGCCCTGTCCGAATCGAGCGCGATCGGCTTCTCGACGAAGACGGCGATCCCCCGCTCCGCGGCGGCTTCCGCTTGGCCGATATGGCCGTCTGGCGGCAGACAGACATACACCGCGTCGAGCTTCTCCTTCTCCAGCATGTCCGCGTACCGCCCGTATGCGGCCGCGCGGCCGCCCGCGTGCTCGGCGGCGAACGCCTCGGCCTTCGCCTGCGTCGTCCCGCAGACGGCGGTTACGTTCACGCCCGGCAGTCCGTTCAAATGCTTGGCATGCAGCCGGCCCATTCCGCCCAAGCCGATAATGCCGACTCGCAATTCTTTCCCCACGTCCCCCGCACCTCCATGCGTTTTCCCGTACTTCCCATTCATTATAGGGTGGACGAAGCAAGGCGTACACTGCATCTTTACGACGCTGACGGGCGAAAGCCCTTTCGTCAGTTATTCGATTCCTGATCGCATTCGTTGCGGTATTTGAGCGGCGAGACGCCCGTTTTGCTTTTGAAGAAGCGCGAAAAATCGTCGGCATCCTCATACCCCGTCAGCTTCGCGATCTCGGCGATCGGCCGCTTCTCCGTCTCGAGCAATTGCTTCGCTTTGCGCAGGCGAAGGTGCAGCTGCAGCTGCATCGGCGTGATGCCGAAAATGCGCTTGAATTGGTTGGAAACGTAAGTCGGGTGCATGTGGTACCGTTCCCCTAAACCGGCGAGATCGATGCGCGCTTCCGGAGCTTCCAGCAGCTCGATCAAAATCGCCGTGAACGCGTCCGCGTAGACCGCTTTCAGCCGGACCTCGGGCCGCGCGAGCGCGCTCTCGATCAAAATCGCCGCGAGCTCCTGCGCTTTGGCCCCCGCCATCAAGCTGTCCGCGAGCGACCGCGGCTGTTCCGTGCATTGCCGGTACTCGAGGAAGATCCCTTCGAACCGCTCCGGCTCGGAAAGGCGGAAGACCGGCGGAAACTGAAACCATTGCAGCGCGTCGATGCAATCCGCGATCGTAAGCATGAAATGCCAAGAGAGGAAGGTCGCCGGCTCGTCCGAATCTTTCACGAGATCGTGAAGCGCGTGCGGCGGGACAAAGAGCGCTTCTCCTTTCCGCGCGCGGTAGTCCTTGCCGCCGAAGCGAAGACGGCAGGCGCCTTCCCGAACGAAGGCGACGACGTAAAACGGCAGGACGCGCTCGCGCTGCTGAAGCTCCGTACGTCGATGTAGATCGTGCTGCAGGATTCGGAGCGAAGCTTTCTCGATCAGCTGCAGCCATGGTTGCATGCCGTTCATTGATGCCTCCTGATGAATGATGGATTGAGAATGATAACAAAATAGACTTCTTTACATTATAAGTGACATTACGAGAATAGAAAGGGGGAAATTTGTACGGAATATATCATCCACAAGAACCATATTTAGGAATTACAAGCGGATAGACGGCATATTTCTCGCCCGTATTCGACGTCGGCGGACAAAATTCTCCCTTGCTTTCCGACTGCATATTGAATCCCTATTCCGCTGTTGCTTCGAAGTCTCGTTACTCGCTCGCCTAACCTTCGTCGCCGCTCCCGGACTGCCGCAAGGAACCGAAAGCGCAAAAAAGGCGCTCCCGGGCGAACGGGAAACGCCGTATTCCTTCTTCGTCTTGCCGCGTTTAGCCGGAGTGCGGCGTTTGGCCCTTCGGACCGCCCGGATTGCGCGCCGCGAACGTTACGCAATCCGTCGCCAGGTTGACGGCCCGGCCGTTCCGTTCGATGCCGAACGCTAACGGCTTGACGGACCGCATCAGGATGTCCCACCCGGCAAAGCGGCCGTCCAACAGCGCCAACAGGTCCGGCGTCGGCAGATTGATCTCGAACATCGGCTCGAGCGGCTCCCCGCTCAGGACATCCGTCTCCGTATTGCCGGTGCCGGCGATGATGCAGACGATGCCGCCCGCCCGCGTGCCTCGGACCATGTCGCCGAGTTTCGTTTCGAGCGCCGGCCGCGAGCAGAGATGCTCCAGCGTCGAGACGGCGATGATGAAGTCGTACCCGCCCGGTTCGATCGCGAAGGCTTCGATGCTCGACAGCGCGGGCCGCAGGCGCGATTCGACGCCGTACGTCCGTCCGTATTCGGCCAAGCGGCCGATAGCCGATTCCAGCAGATCCACGCAGACGACGGCGCCTCTTCGTCCCGCCAGCTTCTCCGCGATCGGGATGCCGTTCCGGCCGACGCCGCAGCCGAGGTCGAGCACCTGCAGCTCCTCCCGGTCGTCGAACGCCGCGAGCAGCTCCATGACGGTCCGCACGGGCTTATGCAGCCAAGAGCCGGGCGCGAACAGCCGGTGATTCCGGTAGCAATCGTCGTGATATGTCTTCTCCAGTCCGCGGATCATGGCGATTCGCTCGTCATCCCGACCCGGCGCAAGCTCCGGGTCGGCATTTTCCGTCGAGACCGGACGTTTCGCCGCCTCGTGTTCATTCTTCGTCATGTCCCCGCTCCGTTCGATAGGTCATTAAGGCTGCAGCACGCCGACGAGCCCCGTTCCTCGGGTGTAGCCGCCTTGCGCCATCGCCGGATCGACGCTCCACAGCCCGGCTATGCGCAGTACGTCCTCCTCGTCCGGGAGTACGGGGTCAGCCGCTTCCGGCCCCGTAAACAAGCGGTTGTCCGTTCGTTCCTCTTCGCTTGGCTCGCCCCGATCGAACACGATTTCTCCGCGTTCGCCGGCATACGCGAAGCCGCGAACGATTACCCCGTCCACCGACCTCGCCCAGGCGTGGTAGCCGGCGACGCGGTGCGTCCCGAAATAGCACGCTTCGCCGAAGGCGCGGCTGAGCGCCTCCAGCGCCGGAAGCGGCCCCGATTGCCCGTCGACGGTCCATTCCGGCATAGCCGGATGAATGACCAGCGTCCAACCGCGGACGGGCGGCGTCACGAAGCAATAGCCGGCGTCGGCCCCGGCCAGACCGGTTCGCCAATTGGCGCGCTGCCGCCCGTTCAGGCGAAGCAGGTCGGCGACTGCCCGCGTATCCGTCGTACGGACGGCGAACCATTGGCTCTTATAGCCGAACGGGAGCGGAAAATCGGGCTCGTCCGCGAACGCGGCCGGGACGGCTTCCCCGCCGGACTTGCCGGCGGGCGGCCGCATGGCGCGCTGCCTGCGCTGGTAATGCCATAATCCGTAGATCAACGCAAAAAACAAGACGGCCGGAACGGCCGCCGCAACGATTGGACTCACGATCGGTTATCCCCTTCATGCTGCAGTTTCTTGATGAAATAATAATGCCGGTGTCCGGCCGGCGCATCCTCGATGACGGCCAGCTCGGCATAGCCGTGTCTCGCGTAAAACGCCGGCGCCTGGAACGAGAACGTATTCAGCTTCACGAACGCGCAGCCCCGCTTCCTCGCCTCGCGTTCCGCCGCCTCCAGCAGCGCGGAACCCGCGCCCCGGCCGCGATAGGCGTCATCGACCCAGAGAATGTCGACTTCGAGCCAGGTCCAGCAATAGACGCTCAAGACGCCGCCGATGATTCGGCCGTCCGCATCCCGCTGGACCAGGTTGATCTCTTCGTAGCGGTCGCGATACGCTTCCGGCAGCCGGCTCGCGTTATACGCGATCAGCCGGTCGCGGACGTAGCCGCTCTCTTCCGCCGATGCGGCCGCTTCGGGCTTCGGCAGGTTCATGGTTCGTTTCTCTTCTTCACGAAGCTCTTCCTGCACGCCGGGCCGCACGGTCAGCGTGCCCGCCGCTTCCTCCGGGCTTGCGCCCCACATGCGGTCCAGCTTGTCCGCGTAGAAGCCGATCGCCTTCCCGTACGCCGCGATGCCCGAATCCCCGCTCGTCTCCGCAAGCTGGCTCAATAAGATGGCCATCGCTTCGGCATGCCGGTTCAGGTTATGCAGCGTCATCGCCCGGAACGTCTGAAACTCCCGCCGGCCGGGATACTCCCTGACGGCTTCGTCGAACAGATCCAGCGACTGCTCGTACCGTCCCAGCGTCCGCAGCGTGCTGCCCAAACCGAGCAAGGCGCCCGCCCGGTCTTCGCCCGCCAGTCCGCAGCGAAGCGCCCGCTCGTAGTGCGGGACCGCTTCCCGTTCCAGCTCCATGACGTCGTGTACCCAAGCCAGCTGGTACCACGCTTCCGCGTTGTCGGGCTCCTCTTCGACCAATTGCTCGAGGAGCCGCTTGGCCGCCTCCGGCTCGCCTCGTTCGCGCAGCGCGATCGCGCGCTGCAAGTTCGTTTGCTTCATGCGTAATGACATCCTTCTGTCTTTGGATTCTGACTGACTTTGGCTTCTGTCTTTTGCTTCTATCTTTGGCTTCTGTCTTTGGCTGCTGTCCGATTCGGCCGCCTACATATCGGAAGCGCCCGGCCGCCATCCGGTTTGCTGGCTCCATTTGCTCGCGCTGCGCAGCATGTCCCAAATGTACGGTTCCTTCTCCTCCACATAACGGTCCCGCTCATGGCGATGCGACTTGGCGAGCGAATGCTTGATCGCGGCGTACCGCTTCGCCTCGTGCGCGTGCGCGCGGACGTAATCGCGGAACAGCAGCGACAGCTGCTCCGAGAAACTGCCGTGCTCGCGAACGTGGATATGCGTCCGGCGCATGCCCTCCGACTCGCGGTAATACCGCTTCGTCAAATCCGGATTATCGGCGCGCAGCACGTACCCGAGGCCGGTCAGCGCATCGGAAATCGCCTCGAGATCGGTTAGCCCGCGGACGGAAACTTGCACGTCGATGACCGGTTTGGCATCCAAGCCGGCGATCGACGTCGATCCGATATGGTCGATGCGAACCGCACGGTCCGCGAGCGCGCGTCTCAGGTTGGCGCCGATGTCGGCGAATTCCGACCGCCAGTTCGCGTCGAACGGCACGATGACGACGGACTCCCTCATGATTTCACCTTCTTGACGGCTGCGAACAGCACGTAGCCGATCGCCAGCAGCACGAAGCAGACGGCGAATCCGATCGCGTAGCCCGTCCAGCCGACGTTCAGCACCAGGAAATAGCTGTCGTGATATTGAAAATCGTTTTGCTGGCTTTGCATCCGGGCTTGCAGCCCCAACGCGATAAAGTAGACAAACCACGGCATGACGGCGGAAATGCCGATTCCTTTCAGCAGCAGACGCAATTTCATAGTCAATCTCCTTTCGCGGATGAACGTCAAATAAGGAAACGCCGATGCTTTGCGCCAAAACGATGATGACACTTGTTACGCTAGACGGACGGAAAGCTTGCAGCCGTTAGACGGCCCGGCGGTCTGCGGTCGAACGGCACTTCGGGGAACCGCGCTTTGGGCAAACCGCTGCCGATCGTCCGAGTCAGGCGCCGGACCCGCCGAGCCTGCGCAGCGCATGGCCCAGCCGGTACAGCTCGGCCAGCTCCAGCCGGCCGCCGTCCAGAAAACGCCGTACCGCTTCGTCGATCGGAACCGGCTCCACGAGGACCACCCGCTCGCCGTCCGGAGGGTTCAGCGGCATGCCGACCAACTCGACCTCCCCGTGCCCGACAAGCCGGCGGAACCGGGGATGCGGAATGTACGGCCGGTACGGCGCCGGCGCGCTCGAAATGCAATCGAAATAGCCGAATACTTGATAATCGGACACGAGCTCCGCGCCCAGCTCCTCCCGCAATTCCCGCCGGAGACCGTCCCGATGCGGCTCGCCTTTCTCGAGCGTGCCGCCGGGCAGCTCCCAACGGCCGTTATCCAGCCGAATCATGACCACGCGGTCGCCGATATGCGGCACGATGCTGACGTTGCTGACGAGCGACAGGTCCCCGGGATCGTCGGCTCGCACGAAGCGTCCCGTCACCGGTCCCCAATCGACCGTCCCGGACAAGGTCGGATACTGAATGGCATTCCATGCGACCAGCTCGTTCTCCTCCTTTTTTCCGTCGGCCCGCGCTCGATCACGTCCAAGCCGACGATAAGATCGCGCCCGAGGCCATAAGGATCAAGCCCATCGTCCAAGCCCGTCCCAGCCTGCGCGAGCGTTCCGACTTGTACCAGCCGTTAAACTGCAGCGCGTTACGATACAGCACGACGAACAGGGCGAAATTGCCGACGCCCCGCAATAACGACGGCCGGGGCTCGCCGAACGTCCCGAAAACGGCTCGTTCCAGCCCGTCGAGCAGGAAGAGCGTCAGGAAAAGCAAAACGACGATTCGTGCCAGTTCGAGCAGAAAAGCGGCTCCTTTAACCATGCTGACCTACCTCCTTCTCTCCCGCGCTCGACGATTGACCGGCGTTGCCGCTGCGCTTCGCTGCCGTTATCCTAGACGGCATGATGTTGAAAAGGGTTACAATTTCCGGCAGATGACCGGATGCGCGGCCATGGGCACGTCAGGAACCGTCTTCCGGTCGTCTGTCGGCCGGCTCCGCGTCGATTCCGTCCCGCTCCATCGCTTCCTTGGCCGCGTTCCGGCGCGGCAGGCGATGAAGCACCTCCGCGAGCTGAAGCACGATGACGGCCAGCAGCGCCACGACGACGATCTTGAACAACATGCCGCACTGCCCTCCTTCGGCTAGGCGCTACTCGGCGCCGATCTGCGCTTTGACCAGCCGGACGAAGGTCTGCTGCTCCGCTTCGGGCGGCCGCTCCGTCAACCGCGCGGCCGCAAGCGGCAATATCCAAGACTCCACTTCCCGCAGCTGCATGCCGGTCCGTTCCAGATATCGCGTTAAATAACCGTTGACCAAGCCTTGCCGCAGCGCGTCGACCGTGCTGACGAGCGCTTCCGGCATGCCGGGCGGAAGCGCGCCGTACCGCAGCAGCAGCATCGTCCGCGCCGCGTCGCAGGCCGGATGTCCGCTTACTCCGTTCATCCAATCCATGATCCAGGCGCGATCCCCGATCATGATATTGTCGGGATGGAAGTCGCCGTGGCACAGCTTCGCCGCGTCCGGCAGCGCGTCCAGCCTTCGCAGCGCCGCCTCCTTCTCCGCCTCCGTCAGCCGCTGCGCTTCCCGGATCCGCGCCTGCAGCGTCCCGCGCTGCGACGGAAGCCCAGGAGGCGCATCCAGCTCGTGGACGGCGGCATGCAGGTCGGCCATCTGGCGGACCAACCCGGCCGCGCGTTCGGGCCGGGCGAGCATGGCGGCGAGCATCGTTTCGCCGGCGATTCGCTCGAAAACGATGCCTTGGCGCCCGTCGATCGCCAGGCGCTCGAGCGGAAGCGGCGTGGCGATGCCGGCTTCGCGCGCGCCCCTGCCGACGCGGAACTCGTCTTCGATGAGCGGCACCGGGATCCCGGGGCGGAAGAGCTTCAGCACCGCGGACTCGCCGTAGGGGTACACCTCGGCCGTACGGCCTTGCGCGAACGGTTCCGGCAATTGGCGCATGCGTTCGCTCCTTTCTCGGTCAGAGATCGATTCCCATATGAAACGTCAGCACCGCGCGCTCGTCCGTTGTCCGTACGGTCTTCAGATCGAACGGCAGGAAGCCGCGCTTCCGGTAAAAAGCGAATACTGAAACCACGGGCTGAAATCGAACAGGTCATCGGCGGATTGCGGAAACGAGGCGATCGCGTCGAGATCGGTCTTCCGCATCGGTCTGTCCGCGAAACGGTCATGCCTCGTTCTTAAACCTCAAGCCTTTAACGGCCATCGCTTCGCGGATCAGACCGACCGCCTTCGGCCCAATGCCGTGCAAGGCTTGAAACTCGCCGGCGGACAGCTTGGCCACCTGCGCCAGGCCGGTCAAGCCCGCATTCGCCAGCGCGCGCTGCGCCGGCTTCGACAAGCCGGCCGGCAAGTCACTGCCCGGCAATCTGGCGGGTTTGGTTTCCATCATGTCATACCCCCGTTTCGTTTATCAAATCCGGCGACAGCGGCAAAAGAACCTTTCGCGATCCGCCTCATCCGCCGTTCACCTGCCCGCTTCCTGCCAAACCGGCTCATTTGTACTTCCGGTCGAATTCGGCGCTTCTTTCTTTAACTACGTCGGAATAGCGCCGAATGATCCCTATAAAAAAACGACTTTCATACACGAGGATAGCCAATCCGATCACCGCGAGACCGATCGCCAGCCCGTGCGCCCAGGCGCCGCCCGTCTCGCGCAGCGCGGCCTTGAACCGCCCGTCCGACGGCTCCCGGAACGTCATGTTCGAAGCGTAGACGGCCGCCGCAATAGCGGTCCCGACGTACAACAGAATGCCCCCGATCAGCAGGAAGCCGCCCATCAGCATGCGTTTCATCGCGTTCACCTCGCTTTGCGCGTCCCCTCCTATTATAACGGCATTCTAAATATTGGAAAACAAAAAAAGGCCGAATTGTCCAAAATTGACAACCCGCGCCTTCCTTTTTCATCCATGAATCGCGCCCGTTCGGCTCAATCGCCCCCGCCTCGCGTCCCCAATCGGGCCCAAATGCGGTTGCCGGCATAGACCGCGAGCAAAAACGCCGCATAGACGCAGACGGCCGCGATCAGCGATTTCCGGTCTCCCGCGAGCTGTCCGCCGATGAAGGCGAAGACGAGCATCGCCGGCATTTTCCCGAGCAGCGACGCTCCGGCATAGACGGCGAAGGGGATCGGCAGGGCGGCGGCGTACACGTTCACCGCCTGCTGAGGGACGACCGGCAGCAGCCGCGCCGCGACGATCGAGCGAAACGGGTAGCGCTCGACGAGCGCCGTCCACCGCTCCGTCGCGCGATGCTTGCCGAGCAGCCGCCGCGCCCGGCCGTGCAGCGCGTACCGGAACAGGCCGTACATGACCAAGGCGGCCAGCCAGGCGCCGGTCAGGCTGATCAGCGCCCCGGGAAGCGCGCCGTACAAAAATCCCATCGTGCCGATGACGACGCTGAACGGGATCACGGGCACGAACGCGAGGCCCGTCACGAGCAGCAGCATGAGCGCCGGCGAGGCGTCGCCGGACTGCATCCAAGCGAGCAGCGCCGCTCGGTTCGCCCATACGGCCGCCAGCAGCGCGAGATAAGCCGGAATAGGCAGCCAGCGCTTCCAGGCGGTCGCGACTCCGTTGGGGGATCGTTCCATGTCGGCATCTACTCCTTGCGCAAGCATGCGTGAGGAAGCCGGCTTGTCCAGCCGGCCCGCATCAGGTACCTCCCATTATAGCGCCAATCCGCGGCGGGAGAAACCGCCGGGCCGCCCGGCCCGAAGAATATGCGAGCGCGAAGGATAGATTCGCCCCGCGAGCCGCCCCGAATCGCGAACTTCCGTCTATCCGTACATCCGTGCGCCGTGCCGAAAGCCTCCGAAGCAAGCGCCGCATGAACAAACAAAACCGGCGACCGCCTAACGAGAAAACCTCCCCGTTCGGCGCGCCGCCGGCCAGTTGCCTATGATCGCTGAGCCGTCAGCTTCAGCAAGACCGATTCCGCGGCCTCGAGCGGCACGCGCAGCTCGCCGCGCGCTTCGGAGACGGCGCCCGACCACAGCTCCTTGACCTGCCACCCGGCGGCGTCGCCGTCCGGAACGACGCGGCCGAGCGGGATCGTTTTCGTCGCCGGCGCCGACTTGTCGAAGTTGAATACCGCGAGCAGCACGACGCGCGTTCCGTCCTCTTCCTCCGACTCCAGCATGAACGCGTCTGCCGCGCCGGAGCCCGAATGACTGTCCACGGGCACGAAGGTCCGCCCGAGCCGGGCAACCGCCAGCACCTCCGCGTTCGGCAGCCACGCGGCCGCCCGTTCGCGCGCCTCGGGCTTGCGGAAATCGTCGCCCAAGAGGAGCACCGTGCCGCTGACGACCGACGCGTTCAGCCGGCTGCGCCCTTCCTGGGGTGCCGTCGGATCCTGGTTGAAGCTCTTGTACAGCACCGTGTGGTCGGGATCGTTGAACCGGTACAGCGCGTCGTTCGCCCACCAGGCGCCGGTCAGCGCGTTCAGCATGTATTCCGTGTCCGTCAGCAGGCCGAACGCGTCGCAGGAGATGCGCCGGCTGTGCCCGTATTCCGACGGGAAGAGCGGCGCGATCGACAGGTTGATATGGAACGGCCGGCCGATGCGCGCGGGATCGAGCAGCGCGCGGATATAATCCATGCCGACACGGTACGCCTGAATGCCCGTCTGCACGGACGCGTCGTAATGCCGCCCCTCCAGCGCCCCGTGTCCGAGAAAATCGAGCTTCACGTATTCGAAGCCCCACTCGACGAACCGGTTCAAATGATAGGCCGTGCGCTGCAGGTTGCCGGGATGCGTCGGGTCGATCGCGAGCCCGCCGTCGAGATCCGGCAGCAGCCGTCCTTCGCGGTCGCGCAGCAGCAGCTCGTCGTAGGTATGGCGGCCGTCGGTGCCTTCGACGACGCGACCGGCCTCCTTGCCCCAGAAGGCAAAAGGCGTCCAATAAATGCCCGCCTTCTGGCCGTTGCCCTTGACATGGGCGACCGCCCGCTCCAGCTCCTCCGGCGTCAAGTTCGTCCAGAACGAGTCGAAGTTGAGATAGACGACGCCGTCGTTATGATAACCCCGATCCTGCATCCCGCGCAGAAAATCCGAGGTCGACGCGTACAGGTCGTAGTCCAGCTTGTCGGCCGCCGCGGACCAGCTGTTCCAGCCGAACGGCACGCCGTGCGCCCAAGGCAGCGCCGGGGCGATCGCCGCGTTCGCCCGGCCGAACGCCTCGAGGCCGCGCCGGTAATCGGCATAGGCGCCGATCCAGATGTCCGGCGAAGCGATCGACCGGCCCGACAGCGCGCCGTGCGGAACGCTGTCGCGCGTCAGCTCGTCGGCGGCGCCGCCGAAGACGGCGATCGACTCGACGGCCGCCGCGCTGCCGCTCGAGAGCGTCAGCCCCGTTTTCCACGCGTCGTGGCGGATCGAGCCGAGCACGACGCCCCGGCGGGACGCCGGCTCGTATACGGCCGTCGCCTCGTAGCTCGCCGCGGCGCCGGGCAGCGCGACCGCTTCGTAGCGGACCCACTTGTCGTTGTCGAACGGCACGCGCAGCGCCGCGAGCGCTTCCCCTTCGCCTGCCGGCCCAACGCGCAATGCGCCGTCCATGGAGCTCGCGAGCAGCGGCGCCAAGCAGTTGGACGCCACTTCCCCGCCGCCCTCCGCTTCGAGCTCGAACGACGCGACGAAGCACGGCTGCGTTTCGTATACCGTGAACTGCTGTCTTACGGCCGGCAAGCCCGCCGCCTCGTGCCGGACGGTCGCCCGCACGCCGCGTCCCAGCGCGTCTTCGACATCCCGGACCGTCCCGCCGACGACCGCGCGCATCCGGTAATCCTTCTCCGTGCTCAGCAGCCGGTCCCCCAGCCGGTACGCCGCCGCCGCGCCGGCCAGCGACGCCCCCTCGCGCCAGACGGCGCCGTACGTCCCCGCAGCCAAGTCCACGGTCAGCGTCAGCGCGCCGTTGTCGATCGTCAGCGCCGTCTCCCCGATCGCCGCCGCGATCCGCGTTTGTTCGCTCTTCATCTCGCATCGCCTCCGTATGGACGGATAAGAGGGGGCTTCGCAGCCCCCTTCGTCATCCGGTTATTTCCAAAGCTCCATGCGCGTTTTGTAATTGTCCGTGATTGCCTTCTCGACGCTCTCGTCGCCCGCCGCCTTCATCTCCGCCAGCATGGCGTCAAAGCCGGCGTTCGCTTCCTGCTCGGACTTCGAGATGATGATCTTGGTCAGCGACTGCTTCATGATGTCCTGCACCTTCTGGTAGCTCAGCGATACCGGCGTGCCGCCTTCCGGGTTCAGGTTGTCGTACGGCGACGTGTCGTAGACGGAATCCAGCAGGTTCTTGGTCGCCATCTGCTCGATCTCGCCGCGGTTCAAGCGGGAGACGTCGTACGGCGTGCCGTCGGAGCCCAGGCCGTTCTTGATGAACCAGGTCCACGTCCGGATGCCCGTCTTCTTCGTCTCGCCCGCCCAGTCGTCCTTCAGCGCCTGCAGCACGTCCGGCTTCGGCGTATGCTTGCCGTCCTTCAGGTCCCACGTCTGGCCTTCGACGCCCCACATGAGGAGGTACTGGCCTTCTTCGCTCGCCAGGTAGTTGATGAACTTCATCGTCTCTTCCGGATGCTTGTTCTTCTTCGTGATCGCGATCGCGTCCCAGCCGAGCGGGCTGCGCGGTCCGAACGTCGTCTGCGACGGGTCGGTGCCCGGCGCCACGACCTTGTAGGCAAACAGCTGCTTATCCGCGCCGCCGTCCTTCTTCAGCGCGCCGTTGGCGTTGCCGAGATCCCAATACGCCGATACGGTCGAGAACACGATGCCGTTCGAGATCTTCTGCTCCCACGTCTGCGACTTGTTGACCGCCCAGTCCTGCTCGATCAGCCCTTCGCGGTACAGCTTGTTCATATAGAGGATCATATCGCGGTATTTCGGGTCCTTCACGTCGAATTTCAGGCTGTCGCCGTCCTCGTAGTACGGCTTCATGCCCCACATGCCCTTGAACGTGCCCAGCACCGCGCCCATGTTCTCGGCGTTCAGCGTCAGCGGAATCGAAGGCTTGCCGTCGATCGTCGGGTACTTCGCCTTGAAATCCTTCAGCAATTGCTCGAACTCGCCGGTCGTGAACGGCTGGCCGCCCTCCGCCTTGTCCGGCGCGAGCTCCTTCAGCATGTCCTTGCGCATCTGCACGCCGAACACGGGATCGTTGTCCATGCCGTACCAATTCGACAGGTAATAGTTCTTGCCGTCCTTGAAGCGCGTCTTCGATAAAATATCGCCGTACTGCGATTGCACGTCCGGCCCGTATTTGTCGATCAGATCGTTCAGCGGGATGATCGCGCCGGCCGCGATGTACTTGTTCACGATGTCGCCGCCGCGGTCCATCAGGATGATGTCGGGCAAGTCGTTGCTCGCGAGCATGAGGTTCAGCTTCTCCGACGGATTGCCGGTCGGCTGCTGGATTTCGACCTTCACGCCGGTGCGCTTCATGATTTCCTGGGCGACCGGATTATCGAACGCGGCGCCGGTGTTCTTGTCGAAGAAGGTCAGCGTGATCGGCTCCGACGGCTTGTTCGCGTCCGTCTGGTCGCCGCCGTCGTTCGCGGGCTGCGCGTTCGTGCCGGCATTCGAGCCGCCGTTCGCATTCGAATTCGTATTCGCCGCGTTATCGGACCCGCCGTCGCCGCAGCCGGCCAGCAGCGCGGGCATGAGCGCCGCCGCGAGCACGACGGGCAGTACCTGTTTTTTCTTCATGGAACGTATCCCCCTAGATCCGTAGTGGTTGCGATCCGCCATGCGGACCATCCTGTCTCGGTGATGCGCGTGTTACGAATTCGGCAGGCCGGGCGCGAATATGGCCGGCGGTCACCCCTTTCATGGCCGGCATTGCCGGCGCCGTCGCGGATCAGCTCTTGACGGAGCCGAGCGTCATGCCTTTGACGAAATACCGCTGCAGGAACGGGTACACCATGACGATCGGCAGCGTGGCGACCATCGTGGCGGCCATCCGGATCGTATCCGAGGACACCGCCAGCCGCTTGCTGGAATCCGCCAGCTTCTGGGCGTCCGACACCATCGCGCCGGTCTGGTATTGATTGAGGATCTTGACCAGCACCGCCTGCAGCGTCTTGAGATTCGACTTGTAGGTGAACACGTACGAATCGAACCACGCGTTCCAATGGCCGATCGCCGTGAACAGCGCGATCGTCGCCAGCACCGGCGTCGTGAGCGGCAGGATGATCCGGAAGTACACCTGCAGGTCGTTCGCGCCGTCGATCTTCGCCGACTCCGAAATTTCCTGCGGCAGCTGCTCGATGAACGTCCGCACGAGAATCATGTAGAAGACGTTCATGAGCCCCGGCAGGACGAACACCCAGAACGTGTCGATCAGATACAGATTCTTCAGCACCATGTAGTACGGGATGAGCCCGCCGCCGAAATACATCGTGAAGATGAAGTACAGCGTGACCGGCCGCCGAAACGCCAGCTCGCGGCTGCTGAGCGGGTACGCCAGCAGGCTGATGACCATGACGGTCAGCGGCGTGCCGATCACCGTCCGCGCGACCGTAACCCAGACCGCGTGCAGGATCTCATGGTCGGTCAGAATTTCTTTGTAGCTGGTGAAGTTCAGCTCCCGCGGCCAGAAATAAACGCCGCCCTTGATCGTATCGGACGCGCTGTTGACCGACAGCACGAACACGTTCCAGAACGGATAGAACGTCACGAACACGACCGCGATCAGGAACAGATACACGATGCCGGTATACAGCACGTCTCCCGTCGATTTGCCTCTCATGTCTCCACTCCTTTGCGTGATGGCTGCGGCTTAGAAGAGCGCCTGGTCATTGACCTTCTTGGCCAGCCGGTTGACGGCGAGCACCAGGACGAACGCCACGAGCGACTTGAACAATCCGACCGCCGCGCCGTAGGAGAACATGCCGTTCTGCAGGCCGTACCGGTACGTGTACGTGTCGATGACGTCGGAATACTTCAGCACGAGGTCGTTCTGCATCAGGTACTGCTGATCGAAGCCCGCGTTCAGCACGCCGCCGACCGCGAGGATGAGCAGGATGACGATCGTCGGCCGGAGCGCCGGCAGCGTGACGTGCAGCATTTGCCGGACGCGGCTCGCGCCGTCGACCTTCGCCGCCTCGTACAGCTCGGGATTGATCGACGTGATCGCCGCGAGGTACATGATGGCGTTGAAGCCCATGTCCTTCCACATGTTCGAGAAGCCGATGATCCACCAGAAGTACGGGCCGTGCTGGAAGAAGGCGATCGGTTTGTCCGTGACGTGCAGCACCATGAGCAGCTTGTTCACGAGGCCTTGCGTCGACAGCACCGAGATGATGATGTTGGCCGCGATGACCCACGAGATGAAGTGCGGCAAGTACGAGACCGTCTGCACGAACTTCTTGAACGCCCCGAAGCGCACCTCGTTGATCGCGATCGCCAGGATGATCGGCGCCGGGAAGCCGAGCAGCAGGCTGAGCAGGCTTTGCGCCAGCGTGTTCCGGAGAATGATCCAGAAGTCGCCGCTGTCGAAGAAATACTTGAACCACTGCAGCCCCACGAACTCGCCGCCGAAGAACGACGACGCGAACGAGCCTCCGGGGGTGTAATTGATGAACGCCATATACAGGCCGAACATCGGCGTATAGGAGAACAGCAGGGTGCAGATAAAGGCGGGCAGGATCATCAGCCACAGCAGCTTCTGGCTGCGTAACCGCTTCCAATTGCCCGGGCGCCGTACGGCCGGCAGCGGGCCGAGCGCTTCCGCGTCGGGTTTCACGATTGCTTTCCTCCGTCCACTTAAGTTGTCGTCTCGCATCGGAACAATCCCCATTATAGGAGACGGCCGCCCTCCCATCCATGCAAACATTCGCCGATTCATGCTCCAAACCGCCGCAGTTGCTTTCGTCCCATTGTTGAAATCCGCCGGCCGCACTACAATAATGGAGCGGCGATCGCCACTGCCGGGCGCCGCGCCCGCGCGATCTTCCGTTTCATATCGATAAAGGGATAAAAGGGGGCAGCACCATGTATTCCATCCTGCTCGTGGACGACGAAAAAATGGAATTGGATACGCTTTCGCGGTACGTTCCGTGGGACGCCATGGACATCGCGGTCGCCGGCACGGCCAAGAACGGCCGGGAAGCGCTCGAGCTGGCCAAGACGCTGGACCCGGACATCATCCTCACCGACGTGCGCATGCCGATCATGGACGGGCTCGAATTCGCCAAACGGGCGAAGCAGCACAGCAAGCGGGTCAAGATCGTCTTCCTGAGCGGCCACGACGAATTCCAATATATCAAGGCCGCCATCGCCGTGGAAGCGTCCGGCTACCTGCTGAAGCCGATCGATCTCGACGAGCTGCGCCAGCTGATGGAGAAGGTAAAGCTGAAATGCGACGAGGCGCGCCTCGCGGAGCAGACGATCGCGATGGCGAAGGAGAAGCTGCTGCGCGCGCTGTTCCTCGAACCGGGCGATGACGCCCGCGAAGAAGCGGCCGCGAAGCTGCTGCGCATGGACGGCATGCCGGAGCTGCTCCGGGGACCGCTCAAGGTCGCCTCCCTATCGGTCGCCTGGACCGGGGACGACGGCGGCTCGGCGTCCGGCGAGCAGACGCCGAAGCAACTGGAAGCGAGCATCACCGAAGCCGTCCGGGCCCGGCTCAAGGCGCTCGGCTTCGCCGGCGGGCTGATCGACGGGGAATACGGCGATTTCGCCGCGCTCTTCCCCGCCGCCGACCCTCGGAACGACGAAGCGTTATGGACCGGCCTGCAGCGGGAAATGGCGGCGAGCTTCCCGGTACGCCTCACGATCGGCCTGTCCCGGCCGGGCGAGCGGCCCGAGGACGCGTATGCCCTGCTCAAGGAGGCGCGCGCCGCGGCGGAGCACGCCTTCTACGTCGGCAAAGGCGCGCTGATTCGCGCGGACGCGGTCCGGGAGCCGAGCACCGGGGAGGTCGGCGTCGAAGCGTACCAAGCGGCGCTGATCCGCGCGATCGGCCAGCTGAAGCCGGACGAAGCGGAGGGGGAGATCGACCGTTTCATGGAAGAGCTGAAGACGCGCCGCGTTCACCGCCATCCCGCCCGGGCCGCCGCCGTCCGCCTGCTCTCGGGCGTGAAGCACCAGCTCGGCCAGGCGGTCAAGGACGCCGAAGCCGCCGGCCCCGTCCGCGGCGAATGGGACCTCATGAACGGCTGCGAGGTGCTGGGCGACATCGGCGATTGTTTGAAGCAGGCGTGCGGCAGCCTCATCCTGGTCCTCTCGGAGAAGGACCGCGACCGGCATCTCGGCATCGCCCGGAGCATCGAGGCGATTATCGCGCGCGATTATCCTTTGCCGCTGACCGTCGAGGACATCGCGAAGGAAGTGTACCTGTCGCCGAACTACATCCGCACGATTTTCAAGGAGAAGACCGGCCGCACCATTCTCGAGGCCATCACGGACATGCGGATGGCGCGCGCTTCCGCCCTGCTCGCGGACCGCTCGCTGAAGATCCACGAGATCGCCGGGCGGGTCGGCTACGAGAACGTGTCGTACTTCTGCTCGCTGTTCCACAAGACCGCCGGCGTCACGCCGAATCAATACCGCAAACAATTTTATTGACGCCGGAGGAGAATTTTTGTGCGACGCCCGCTGGAACGCTACCTCATCCGCCCCTTCCTGGACATGCGCCTGCGCAACAAGCTCTTCGTGGCGCTCGGCCTCGCGTCCGTCGCGCCCCTGCTCTTCTTCGCCGTCTACTCCTACGAGACGATGAAGAACGAGCTGAGCCGCCAAGTGTACGCCAGCATGGCAACGACGACCGACCAGATCGGCGCCAACCTGAAAATGAAGCTGGACTCGTATTCCAAAGTGTCCTCCTCCCTGTACCTCGACCGGCGGCTGCGCGATTTCTTGTCCGCCGACTACACGGACAGCAGCGCCTATATCGACGGCTACGATTACCTCGACGGCGTGTTCCGGAACATGCTCGTCACCAATTCCGACATTACGAGCATCTCCGTCTACCTGGACAATCCGACGCTGCCCGTCGACGAGGTCTACGTCCGGCGCGCAAGCGCCGCCGACCGGCTGACCCCGTGGTACGAAGCCGCGGGCAAGGCCTACGGCAACGTCACGTTCACCGCGATGCCGGCGACGAACCCGACCGACCAGCAGGTGACCCAAGGGGTGGAGGAACGCAAACCGTCGCGCATCGTGCTGGCCCGGCTGCTCGACAACGACAGCCTCAATTACCCGTACGGCATCTTGACGATGGACATCCCGGAATCCGACCTGTACGCCCTCATGGCGAAGGAGAACCGCAACAAGGACCTGTTCATCGTATCCGATAAAGGCGTCATCATCTCGGCGCGGGACAAGGCGAAGCTGAACCGTCCCCTCGCCGCGTTCGTGAAGGGCGCCGACGCAAGCGGCGGACGGACGGGCAGCTTCCTCGGCCAATACGGCGGCGAGCGCGTGTACGTCGTCTACAACGTCATCGAGAACGGCTGGAAGGTCGTCTCGATCGTGTCCTACGACAGCCTGCTCAGCAACGTGAAGCTCGCGTTCTCCCGCCTGTTCACGATCGCGATCGTCTGCATCCTCATCGCCATCATCCTGATCTATATCGCGGCGCGGATGTTCACGAAGCGCATCGAGAAGCTGCTGCAGATCACGCGCCGGATCGAGCGCGAGGACTTCGACGTCACGGCGGGCTCCGTCTCGCAGGACGAGGTCGGCCGGCTCATGTTCGCCATGACGAAGATGGCGGGCCGCATGAAGGCGCTCATCAACGAAGTGTACAAGAAGGAGATCGCCAAGAAGGAAGCCGAGATGAACATGCTGCAGGCGCAGATCAATCCCCACTTCCTGTACAACACGCTGGCGTCCATCTCCGCGCTCGCGATGCGCAGCGGCGACGAGCGAATCCAGTCGATGGTCACGCATCTCGCGAAGTTTTACCGGATCTCGCTCAACAAGGGCAAGACGATCGTCAGCCTCGGCGAGGAGCTGCGGCTCACGAATTCGTACATCGCCATCCAGCAGCTGCGGTTCAACGGGCTGCTTCACCTGCACGACGACATCGACGAAGCCGCGCTGCCGTATCCCGTCGTCAAGCTCGTGCTGCAGCCGTTCATCGAGAACGCGATCAATCACGCGATCTGGGACGACGATGCCGGCTTGAACATTATATTGAAAGCCCGGATCGAGGACGTGACGCTCGTGCTCGAGGTCATCGACGACGGAATGGGCATGCGCCCGGAGACGCTGCAGCGGCTAATCGCCGGCATGGCCGGCGACGCCGGAGGCGCGGCGAGCGAAACCGCAGCCGGCGCGGCCGGGCTTCCGGGCGATCCGGGCGGCGCCGCGAGCGGCGGGTACGGCATCCGCAACGTCGACCGGCGCATCCGGATGACGTTCGGCGATGCGTACGGCGTCCGGATCTACAGCTGGCTCGGCATCGGCACGACGGTCCAGCTGCGGATGCCGCTGAGCGGTCCGCTGTAAACCGCGGCGCGGTTGGACACGGAAACGCATGGATGCTGGATGCGCATGGATGCGTATGGAGCGCATGGATGCCGCAACGTCAATCGGGTCGCGCGGCATGCCGGGCGCCAAGCCGGCTTCCGCCGGAAGCGCGGACGATGAACGCGGCTTGGGGCACCTGCGGATGCGCGAACGGCGCCGGTACCGAAGCGCCTTGTTCATTCGACATCACGCAAAGAGACCCGGGGGGGAATCGCCCCTCGGGTCTCTTCTCTTGTTCACGCCCATGGCCTGCGCTGTTCCGCCGGTGTCCGTCCTACTTCGGCTCCAGCTTGAACAGCTTCGATTCCGCGGCGCCGAGCTGCACCGTCAGTTGGCCGGATACGGTCGAGGCGGCATTCGCCCACAGGTCGGTCGCTTTGTAGGCCGCGGCGCCTTTCAAGGCCGCCCGGGCCAAGTCGATCGTCTTGGCGGCGGCCGTCTTGTCGTAATTGAACACGGCCAAGTAATACGCGTCCTTGTCCTTCAGCACGAACGCGTCCGCCGCCCGCGCGCCCGTGTTGCCTTCGACCGGACGGAACGCTTCGCCCTTCTTCGCGAGCGCCAGCACGGCTTTGTTCGTCAAGAGCGCCTTCATGTACTCCTGGGCCCGCGCGTCGTGCACGTCGTCGGAATTGAGGAACACGGTGCCCGAGATGACGGCGGAGTTCACTCGGGAACGCGCCTCCTCGAGCGATCCCGCGCGGGTCAGCGCCATATGGTCGGGATCGGTGTAATGGTAAATCGTTCCGTTCTGCCACCAGCCGTACGTCAGCGCGTTCAGCTCGAATTCCGTGTCGGATATGCTGCCGAACGTGTCCGTCGCGATTCGGCGGCTGTGCGCGTACTGGCTCGGGAACAGCGGCGCGATCGACTCGCTGATGAACATTTGGTCCGCGACCAGCTTGTCGACGTACGCCATGCCCTGATTGTACGCCTGGGTGCCCGTCAGCACGTTCGGATCATTATGCTTCCCTTCAAGCGCGCCGTGCGTCAGGAAGTCCAGCTTGATGTATTCGAAGCCCAGCTGCTTGAATTTGTTCAAGTAATAGTCCATCCGCTGCTTGGCGCCGGGATGCGTCGGGTCGATGGCGTACGCGCCGTCGAGCTTCGGCAGCGGCTTGCCGGCCTTGTCCCGCAGGATGATGTCGCCGTATTTATACGTCGTCGAGCCTTCGACCGGCTGGTCCATGTTGTCGCCCCAATAGACGAACGGTCCCCAATAGATGCCGGCCTTCTGCCCGTTGCGCTTGATCGTTGCCACCGCGTCCTTCAGCTGCGCGTCGGACAGATTGTCCCAATACGAATCCATGTTCACGTACGTCGTGCCGTCGTTGTTCAAGCCCTGCTTCTGCAGGCTGGACTTGATGAAGTTCGAGGTATCGATGACGTCCTGGAACGTCAGGCGGCTCTCGAACGCGGCCCAGCTGTTCCAGCCTACCGGCACGCCTTTCGGGACGCGTTTGCCGAACGCGAGCGGCGGCGCGATGACCGCGTTCGCCCTGCCGTAGGCTTCCATGCCCGCGCGATAGTCGTCGTAGTAGCCGACGAACGCCGTCGGCGACTGCACGAGCGTGCCCGTCACCGTGCCGTGCGGCTGCGAATCGTGAGTCTTGGCGGAAGACGCGCCGCCGTAGACCTCGAGCGCGTTCAGCTTGTTGTCGCCGCCCGCGAAGCGGATGCCCGTCTTCCACGTGTCGTGCGTCACGGAGCCGACGACGAGGCCGCTCCGGCTCGCGTTGTCGTAGACCGCGGACACTTCGTAGCTCGTGTCGGAGGAGTTGATCGGCACGCCTTGGGAGCGGATCCACATGTCGTTGTCGTACGGCACCGCCAGCACGCGGCCGTCGTTCGCGACCCCGGCGTCGATGCCCCCGGCCGTATTGGTGACGACCGGCGCGAACCGGTTCGTCGCGATCGGGGCCGCGCCCTGCGCGTCCGTCCGCGTCAGGAAGAACGTCTCGCCGGCATAGATCTGATAGACCTGCGTCAAATCCGGCTGCCCGTCCTGCTTGTTCACGATCTTGAACGAAATCCCCTTGCCGAAGCCGTCCTTGATCGGCTTCACGTCGGCCATCGCGAACGTATGGGTGCCGTAACAGCTGCTGGCCAGATCGCCGAACTTGCTATAGACGCCCTTCGCGACCGTCTTGCCCTGCCACGCGTAGGACGCCATGCCCGTCTTCAGATCGACCGTGATGGCGTACTTGCCGTTATCGGCGACCACGGTGCCGGCAGATTGCTTGACCGCGATCGCTTGCACCGTCTTGCTCGCGACGCTCGCTCCCGGCTGCGCCGTCGTCTCGGCCGCGCGCTCGCACGGCTGCACCGCGCTGCCGTCATCGGCCGTGACGACGAGCTTGTCAAAGTCCGGCGCGTAGCCGCCGCCGTCGGAGAACAGGATGGCGTTCTCGCCCGCCTTCAATTGCGCGGTGAACGCATACGCGCCCGTCGTGTTCCAATCCGCCGTCGCCGGGAACAGGATGTTTTGCGCCGCGCCGCCGTTCACGCTGACGTCGGCCGCGCGGGCGTCGCCCGAAATGTAATGCACGGTCACCGTGTAGCTGCCCGCGGCCGGCACCTCGATGCCGTTGAACTGCAGCGAGGCGCCCTGGTACACATTGCCGACCTTTTTCCCGCCGGAGCAGCCGCCGCATTCCGCGACCTTCGCGTTGCCGGTCAGCGCGTTCGCCGGCGCTTCGGCTTCATAGCCGGACGCGAGCGGGGCGAGCGCGATGCGGTCGATGTCCGGCGAATATTGCCCGCCGTCGGAGAAGAGGACGTCGTTCTCGCCTTGGTTCAGCGTGACCGTCAACGACTGGCTGCCGACCGTGTTCCAATCCGCCGTTTTCTCGAAGTCCACGTGGCGCGCTTCGCCGCCGTTGACCGAGATATCCGCGCTGCGCGGATCCCCGGAGATGTAGGATACGGTCATCGTGTAGGCGCCGGCCTCCGGCACCGTCACGTGATTGAACCGCAGCGAGGCGCCCTGATACAGGTTGCCGACCTTCTTGCCGCCGGAGCAGCCGCCGCAATCGCTCACCGCCGCGTTGCCCGTCAGCGCGTTCCCGGGATCCTCGGCTTCGAAGCCGTCGTTCGCGGGCTTGACGTCGAGCTTGTCGATGTCCGGCGAATAGCCGCCGCCGTCGGAAATGTCGATCGTGTTGGCGCCCTGCTTCAGCGTCATCCGGATCGTCTTGGCGCCGAGCGTGTCCCAATCGGCCGTCTTCGCGAAGTCGTAGTGCTCCGGCGCGCCGCCGTTGACGCGAATGTCGGCGCCCCGCGGATCGCCGGAAATATAGGCAAACGAGACGTCGTATTGGCCGGCCTCCGGCGCTTCGACGTCCGCAAAGCGCATGCTGCTGCCCTGGTACAGCCCTCCGACCTTCTTGCCGCCCGAGCAGGCCGCGCAATCGGCCGCCGACGCGTTGCCCGTCAGCGGATTGCCGGGCGCTTCGGCTTCGTAGCTGGCGATCGGTTCGTCCGCCGCCGCTTCGGCGGTCAGCGCGGTCTGCTGCGCGCCGTCCGGTACGGACGGATCGGCCTTCAGCGTCGGAAGCGAGCCGGCGCCGTAGCCGATGCAGCTGGCCGCCAGCAACACGGCCGCGATCTTCGAAAGCGTTCTCATCATGGTCATCTCCTTCTCCTGTGCGAGTTGTGGTCGTACATGTCTCACTCTAATGGAGCTTTCGCGGAGCCGCCATATCCGAATCCTCCGAAACATGCCGCAAACCGACCGAAAAAAAGGCCTTGAAAGGTCCTTGCGCGCAAAAAAGGACGAATGGCCCAAGCCGTTCGTCCCTTCGTTCGATTGCTTCGATTTACAAAGCCTTGCGCATGTTCACGTGCGGAATGCCCGCGTCCAGAAACACGTCGCCGGGCTCGGTCTCGTAACCGAGCTTATGATAAAAGCCTTCCGCCGTCACCTGAGCGCCCAGCACGGCTGCCGAATAGCCCGCTGCCTTCGCGTCTTCCTCCATCGCCGCCAGCAGCTTCCGCCCGATGCCCGTGCCGCGGTACGGGAGCAGGACGGCGATCCGCTGCATCTTCGCGACGCCCGGCTCGTATGCCTTCCACCGGCCCGCCGCGATCGCCTTGCCGTCCTCCTTCACGACGAAATGATGGCACGAGGCCGGCGTCTCGTCGTACTCGTCCCGCTCTTCCTCGGGCGGCACCTTCTGCTCCTCAACGAAGACGGTGAACCGGACTTCGATCGCTTCTTCCAATAATTGGGGTGTGTCGATTTTTAAAATTTCCATAAAATGACTTCTACCTCTTTCCGTTGTCGATGAATCCGTTGGCGTTGGGCTGCAAATCCGCCTGCTGCCCGGCCGAATCGCTGGCGTAATAATCTTCGATCGGCCCTTTGAGAAAAGGGCTCACGGTGCCGAGCGCGAACAGGTGAAGCTCGTGCATCGCCCGGGTGCACACCGTATAGAAAAGCCGGCGTTCGCTTTCCTTGCCGTAGCCCGACGGTTCGCCGGACGCGTCGTAGACGAGCACCGCGTCGAACTCCACGCCCTTGGCCAAGTACGACGGGATGACGACGATCCCCGGCTCGAACGTCGACGTCTCCGACTGCACGAGACGCAGCGGCACGCGGTCGCGCAGCGCTTCGTAAACCGCCTTGCTCTGGGCGCCGGTCTTGCAAATGACCGCGATCGTGCGGTTGCCGTTCGCCGCCAGGCGCGCCAGCCGGCCTTCGATCAAACCGTTCAGCGCGTTGGAATCCGCCGCGACGGTCAATACCGGCTTGTCGCCGCCCCGGTTGAACGGCTCGATCCCGTCGCCGTCCGGGATCAGCTTGCTCGTGAATTCCACGATCGGGCGCGTGGAGCGGTAGCTCTGCCGGAGCACGATCGTCTCCGTCTCTTCCGACGCGTAGAGCGAAGCCAGCGCGGTGAAGCCCGTGCTCGCCTCCTCGGACGCGTGCGCTTGAATCGACTGGTTCAAGTCGCCGAGCGCCGTGATTCGGCTGAACGGGAACAATCGCTGCAGGTAGGCGAACTGGAACGCCGTATAATCCTGCGCTTCGTCGATGAGCACGTGCCGGACCGACGTATTCGTTTGAAAGCCGCGGATGCGCTCCACCACGTACAGGAACGGCGTCGCGTCCTCGTAGGCCATCTTCTTCACGAGCAGCCGGTCGATCGTGTCTTTGCAGATCGCCTCCCACTGCCCGGGCAGCTCGATGCCGGCTTGAGCCGCCGCGGCGGCGGCCATCTCCGAATCGAGGAACAGCTTCAGGAACGTCGAGCGCACGTCGACGAACGTGAGCTTCTTGATGCGCGTCCGCGTCGGCTTGACGGCTTCCATGACGACGTATTGCCCGAGCAGCTCGCGCTCGCGGTCGAAGTCGTCGAAGGATTCGTCCTTCAGCTGCCGGTTTTGGCGCCGCAGCGTCTGGTACGCTTTCAAGTACGTTTCTTTGTCGAGCAGCTCGACCGCGCCGTCGACCCACGGCTCCGTCCGCGCCGTCTTTTGGCGTTCCTTCAATAAACGCAGCAGCCATTCCGCCGTCAGGCGCATCCGGTTCGGCACGGAGATCGAGCGGTCCAGTCCGTAGAAATGCGCGCCGATCGCCGCGCCCGACACGAGCGTCTCCTCGCGGAACCGGACGTCGCGAAATACGAGGCCTTCCCGGCCGAGGACGCCAAGGAAGCCGTCGATCAACCGCACGAAGCCCGTCGTCGCCTTGTAGCGGATGCCTTCCATCCGGGAGCTGTAGCCGGGCTCGAGCTCGGCGCGCAAGGCGTATTCCAGCTGCGCGTAGGGATTTTCCAGCTTGAAGGAATGGCCGAGCCGAGCCCCCAGGTAGTCCTGGAACGTCGTCTGCTGCATGTTCTCCTCGCCGAGCTCGGGCAGCACCGTGGAGACGTAGCTGTTGAACATCGGGTTCGGCGAGAACAGCACGATCTGGTCCGCGTTCAGCGTCCCCCTGAAGCGGTAAAGCAGGTAGGCGACGCGCTGCAGCGCCGCGGACGTCTTCCCGCTTCCCGCGGCCCCTTGCACGAGAAGCAGCCGGCTTCGCTCGTTGCGGATGATCCGGTTCTGCTCCCGCTGAATCGTCCCGACGATGCTCCGCATCTGCGCGTCCGACTGCCGGCCGAGCACCTCCTGCAGCAGCTCGTCGCCGATCGTGACGCCGGTATCGAACAAGCTGACGATTTCGCCCTCGCGAATGACGAACTGGCGCTTGAGCAGCAGTTCGCCTTCGATGAGCCCCGACGGCGTCTTCAGCTCGGCCGGCCCCGGCGGGTAGTCGTAATACAAGCTTGCGATCGGCGCCCGCCAATCGTAGATCAAATAATGTTCGTCCGCCCGGTCCCGCAGCGAGGCGATGCCGAGATAGACCCGGTCCGCCTGGGCCTCGCCGTTCTCCAGAAAATCGATGCGACCGAAATAAGGCGAGGATTTGAGCTTGCGCAGCGTCTTCAGCTGGCGAGCGGCATGGCCGTGCGCGCGCTCCCGTTCGGACAGGATTTCGGCCTGCTGCTTCAAGCTCGCGAACGTCTCGGCCATCTCGGCCGAATCTTCGAAATTGACGGTGACGTCGTCCCAGAAGTTTTTGCGGATGTCGACCATTTCCAAGTGCGTGCCGGACGTCTGCTGCTCCAGCGCTTCGATGCTCCGGTCGACCTGCCGGACGACCTCGTCGACGCGCCGCTGCTCGGCCGTCCATTCCGGCTCTCTCTCGCTCACCTTCATCACCCTTTCCCCGTTATCGCCACAATGGCTATGTAGACATGCGACTCCCCTTCAACCGCCGTTCGCGCGAACGACGGAATCGAAGGGGAGCCGGTGCACCGCTTATGGTTACGCGTTGACTTTGCTATGTCCGAACGTCTTGGCCGCCTGCTTGGCTTCTTCGATCGCCTTGGCCTTGATCTGCTCGGCCTTGTCCGCCATCGCCGCCATGCCTTCGCAGAAGAGGCCTTTGAAATCCGTCACGCCCAGGAAGGACATGATGCTTTTCAGGTGGCGATGTCCGCTTTCCATGCCCATGGCCGGACCTTCTGAATATATACCGCCACTCGCTTGAATATGAATGGCGGCTTTGTCCGGCAGCAGCCCCACCGGGCCTTCCGCCGTGTACTTGAACGTTTTGCCCGCGACGCAGATGGCGTCGATATAAGCTTTCACGATCGGCGGGTACGAGAAGTTCCACATCGGCGAGACGAAGACGTACTTGTCGCCGGCCACGAATTCGTCCACCAGCTCGTTGAGACGCGCGATCTTCGCCTGTTCGCCGCCGGACAGCGCCGTGAACTCGCTCCCTTCGCGGAGCTTGCCCCAGCCGCTGAAGACATCGGCGTCGATATGCGGAATCTGCATGTTGTATAAGTCCAAATGCTTGATTTCATCCTGCGGATGAGCGTCCTTGTACGCGTCGATGAAAGCCTGTCCCACGGCCATGCTGAACGACTTGGAATGGTCGTGCGGATGCGCGGTGATATACAATAATTTCGCCATGGTCGAATGCGATCCCTGCCTCTTCGTTAAAGTGGGTTGACACGCCCTATAGGGTGCGCCGCCGCGAAGAGGTTCATGTAACGGGAAAGCGCGCAGACGCTCGAATGTTGCTGGTCGGTCTGCTTGATTTACCCGAGCGTTTCGGCCCCGCCTTGACGGTACGGCCCAAGCGCATAACGCATGGCGAGTCCGCGAAAACTAATCGAACATTCCGCGCGTTCGAACCGCAGCCGTCGTCCGTTTCCGGTCTGCCGTCTTACTGTTATAGCATAGTCTGAACGAATATGCCACTCGCATGCCTCAGGCCGGCCGGCTCGACGAATCGTCCTTCAGCATGCCGAGGAATCGCGCCGCCTGAGGAGGCAAATCCTCTTCCGCCCGCGTGTACAGCATGACGGGACTGCGCAGCTCGACGCCTTCGGCCTTCACGCGAGCCAGCTCGCCCCGGCCGACCGCCTTGCGCGCTTCCAGCGCGGACATGAGCGCGAGCCCGATGCCGGCGGCGGCCGCATGGAGCGCCTCGTGGGCGCCGCTGACCTGAATGGCCCCCCGCGGCATGGGCATTCCCCGCACCTCGCACAAGGCGGCGAGCTGCTCGCTCGCGTCGCAGTCTAACTCCCGCATGACGAACGGCTCGTTCGCGATCGTCCGGAACGGGACGCGCCGGCCCGCCAGCGGGTGATGCGGCGCGGCGACGAACCACAGTTCCTCCTCGCGCAGCACCTGGCCGAAGAGGCCCGGATGATTGCGGCAGCCGCCGCTGACGAAGGCGGCGTCCGCGTCGTAACGCCGCAGCGCTTCAAGCGCATCGTCCGGGCGCAAGGTTCGCAGCGCGATCGCGACGCCGGGGTGCGTCTCCCGGTATGCCGCCAGCAGCTCCGGCAGCAGAAAGCTGGCCGCCAGCGAGGTCGCGGCTAGGCGAAGCTCGCCCGCGGCTCCCGCGGCATAGGCGTTCATGTCGCGCGCTATCTCGCGCTGCAGCGCGTATAAGCGGGCCGCATGCGCCGCGAGCCGCGAGCCCGCTTCCGTCAGGAAAATCCCCCGCCCTTTCGGCGCGAGCAGCGCCTGGCCGAGCTCGGCCGACATGTTCCGCACGTGCGCCGTCACCGCCGGCTGGCTGATGCCGAGCGCTTCCGCCGCCTTCGTTACGCTTCCCGTAGCCGCCACATGGTGAAAGACGATCAATCCGTATAAGTTCATCCCGCGTTTCTCCTCGCTTGCCGGTTACTTGCCATCTCTTTACAATCATAATAATTTCTTATACCACTCTTACTATTTCGAGATTGGGCTTATTAAATGATTGTTATATATTGTAGGTTTCGTCCCGGACAGCCACAAGCGAACACCTATTAAAAAAGCGCTAAAGTCCGCGCGTTCATCGCCTAAGCCAAGCCGGCGGCGCGCGTTCGACGACAAGGATGCGGTCCAAAAGCAAAAGGCCGATCCGGTTTCGGAACGGCCCTGGATTTGGTCAAGAAGCAATCGGGAAGCGAGTGCGCATCCGCAATTGGCTTTCGTTCGGAATTCAGCGCATGCTTACCGTTCACGTCGAGCGCGTCGGCTGCGCAGGTGGCTGAGTTTCCTGATCCGCGAGCGGCAAGTCCGGCAGCGTCACGGTAATGGTCGTGCCGGCGCCCGGCTTGCTGCTTGCTTTCACCTCGCCGCCGTGCAGGTCGACGATGACTTTGACGATGGACAGCCCGAGCCCGCTGCCGCTGCCGTTCATCCGGCGCGACCGGGATTTGTCGGCCTTGAAGAATCGTTCGAAAATATGCGGCAGATCCGCCTCGGAGATCCCGATGCCGTTATCCGACACGCAGATGACGGCGCCGCCGGCGCCGCGCTTCGCCTCCACGGACACGGTCCCGCCCTCCGCCGTGAATTTCAGGCTGTTCGTCAAGAGATTCATCCACACCTGGGAGAGCAGCTCTTCGTCGCCGTTCACGAGCACTTTCTCGTCGAGATTGACGTCCATGTAAATATCCTTCTCCGACCAGACCGGCTCGCAGGCAAGAATCGTCGACCGCAGCTGCTGGTCCAGCCGGTACGTCTTCGGATGCAGCTGCTGCTGGTCCGCTTCCAGCGTCGTCAGCTTCATCAGGTTGTCGCTGAGCCGGGACATCCGCACGCTCTCCGCTTCGATGATGCCGGCGTAATGCTGGCGCTGCTGGTCGTCCAGCCCCTCCTGCTGGAGCGCCCGGGCGAAGCCCCGGATCGAGGTGAGCGGCGACTGGATTTCGTGCGACACGTTCGAGATGAACGCCTGGCGCATTTGCTCCATTTGGTTCAACTCCGCCGCCATGTCGTTGATGCTCGTCGCCAGCTCCCCGAAATGGCCGCGCATCCGGTCGGCCTTGTCGATCGACACCGTGAAGTCGCCCTTGGACATCCTGCGTATCGCCGAAATGTAGACGGAGAAGCCGCCCTGCTCCCGCCAAGGCCGGCCGATGAGCAGCATCAGCACGAACATGAGCAGGAAACCGAAGAACACCGTCATGACCTGCTGCCAGAAGTCCTGGTACAAGCTCGGCGCGGGCTGCTCCAGGAAGAGCGCGTACGGCTTGCCGCCGAGCGAGACCGGCACGCCCGCCAGCGCGGCGCCTTTGGAGAACGGATATTTCCGCTCGACGTGCGCCAACGCGTCTCCGGCCAACACCAGATCGAGGTTGGCCGGGCTTATGACCGGCTCGGCGGAAGAGCCGGAGCCGCCGCCGGACGCGGCGATCCGGTTGCCGGACGCATCCGCCAGCGCGACGGCATATCCCCGCTCCCGCGCGGCCGCCTGCAGCGTCGCCGGCCATTCCCCGGGCGGGCGGCTCGCCAGGGTGGCGCCGATCAAGCGGCCGTCCTGCGCCAGCCGTTCCGTGACGGCCGCGCGGCCGTGGCGCTCCTTGACGAAGCCGATGACGGTGAACGAGGCGGCGAAGCAGGTGTACGTCAGCAGGTTCATGAGCAAAATGCCCGCGATGATCTTCAAGGTTTGCTGCCAGATCGGCGGCCGGGATGCGGAGCCGGACCGGCCGCCCGGCGCTTTCGGGTTCGCGCGGGGGTTGAAGCCGGTCTTCGCGCTGCGCTTCGCGCCGACAGTACCATCATGGCCGGTAGGGTCCATGGGCGTCACACCTCCAGCCGGTAGCCGAGCCCGCGGATCGTCTGGATGCGGAAGTTGCACCGCTCCTCGGGAAATTTCTCGCGCAGCCGCTTGATATGCACGTCGACCGTGCGCTCGTCGCCTTCGTAATCGAAGCCCCACAGCTGCTCGATCAGCTGCTCGCGAGAGAACGTTTTGCCGGGGTAGCTCGCCAGCTTGAACAGCAGTTCGAACTCCTTGAGCGGGAGCGACACCGTCTCGTCGTCGGCCGTCACCGCGTACGTCTCGCGGTTCAGCGAGACCCTGCCCGCCTGCACGCTCCGCGACGTCGCGATCCGGTAACGCTTCAGCAGCGCTCTCACCCGCGCCACAAGCTCGAGCGGCTCGAACGGCTTGACGAGGTAATCGTCGGCGCCGAGCTCGAAGCCTTTGATTTTCTGGCTCGTCTCGCCTTTGGCCGTCAGCATGAGAACCGGCAGCTCCGTATCCCGCCGAAGCTCCCGGCACAGCTCCCAGCCGTCCATGTTGGGCATCATCACATCGAGAATCACGAGCTGCGGCTGGGTCGTCTCCAGGATGCGGAGCGCTTCCTCGCCGTCCTCCGCCTCGACGACCTGAAAGCCCTCGCGGACCAGAAACAACCGCACGAGCTCGCGAATATGGGGATCGTCGTCTACGACCAGCAATGTCGTCATGGCCATCATCTCCGCTTGTAGTCTAAGTCGGACCTGCTTACGCCGGTCCTTGCTGATTAACTATAGGACCGGTTCGTGAACGGAATATGAACGCGGGGGCGGGATTACGCCGGTTCTTGAACGCGAAGCAGCGAACCGTTCGGATGGTTGCACCCAAGCAGCCGGATCGCTTCGGCCGCGACGCGCGCGGGCGGCCAAAGTCCAGCCCTCACGCCTCCTTCGTGCTCCGTTCCAGCCGCTCGGTCTCCTCCTCGATCCGGCTCGGATCGATCCGCTCGAACAGCAGCTCCAGTCCTTCGACCGGGCGGCCCGCCGGTACGGACGCCGGACGCCAAGCCGGCGGGTCCAGCGCGAGGAAGCCGCGGAGCTTGCCGCAGGCGAACGGCAGAAACGGCTCCAGCAGCCGGGACAGATTGACGATCATCTGCGTGCAGGCGTGCAGCGTCTTGCCGCAGTCCTCGCGGCTCGTCTTGATCTGCGCCCATGGCTTCTGCTCGTCGTAATACTTGTTCGCGCTGCGGATGAACGCGAAGATCAGCTCCAGCGCCTCCTTGAACCGGCCCTGCTCGATCAGCGCCCCCGCGTCCGCGTACAGCCGCGCGATGGCTTCCTCCCATTCGCGGTCGAGGCTGCCGTCCGGAATGCGGCCGTCGAACGACTTGGCGACGAACACCAGCGTGCGGTTGACGAAATTGCCGAACGCGCCCAGCAGCTCGCCGTTATGGCTGTGGATGAATTCCCGCCAAGAGAAATCGGTGTCGCGCTTCTCCGGGCCGTTCGCGAGCAGAAAATACCGCACCGAGTCCGGCTGGTACCGGCTCAATACGTCCGGCACCCACACCGCCCAGTTGTTGCTCGTCGAAAATTTCTTCCCTTCCAGCGTCATGTACTCGCTCGACACGATGCGATCCGGCAGATGGAGACCGCCCCCGCCCATCAGCAGCGCCGGCCAGATGAGCGTATGGAACGGAATGTTGTCCTTCCCGTGGACGTAATACGCCGTGATCGGGTCTTGCCCGTCGAGCCAGAACGGCTCCCAGGCGCCGCCCGTTTCCTCGCTCCACTGCCGGCTCGCGGACAGGTAGCCCGTAACGGCCTCGATCCAAACGTAAATCTTCTTGCCCTCGAAGCCGGCGAGCGGCACGTCGATGCCCCAGGCCAGATCCCGTGTCGCGGCGCGGTCCTGAAGACCTTCTTCCAAATACCGCTTCGTCAGCTGCTTCGCGTTGTCCTTCCAGTCTTCGGATCGCTCCGCGTAGGCGGCGAGCGCCTCCTGGAACCGCGACAGCGCCAAATAATAGTGGTCGGTCTCCCGCTCGACCGGCGGGTTGCCGCACAGCTTGCAGGTTCGGTCGGTCAGATCGGACGGATCGAGCAGCGTCGAGCAATAATCGCATTGATCGCCGCGCGCCCGGTTGCCGCAGACGGGACAGGTCCCCTCGACGTACCGGTCGGGCAGAAACCGCCGGTCCGTCTCGCAATACGTCTGCATTGTCGATTTCGTATACAGCCAGCCGTTCGCGAGCAGCTTCAGGAACTGCTCCTGCACGACGCGCCGATGGACGGGCTGATCCGTGCGGGTATACAGATCGTACGAGAATCCGAGCTGCCGGAAGCAATCGGCGAACTCCGCATGATAACGGTCCGCGATATCGCCCGGCTCGACGCCTTCCCGGATCGCCTGCACTTCGACGGGCGTTCCGTGGCAGTCGCTGCCGGATACGTAGAGCACCCGATCGCCCTTCAACCGGAAATACCGCGCCAGCACGTCGCCCGGCAGCACGCTGGCCAACCGCCCCAGATGGAGCGAGCCGTTCGCGTACGGCCACGCGCCTCCGATGAATATCGTCGCCATTCCATTCCCTCCTTTGATGAATCGAAGCTTGCTCCGCCGCCTCATGGCGTGCCGAGATACGGAAGGCAGGCCGATTCGGCGCCGAAACGCCAAAAAAGCCCCCGTCCCCAAGGGACGGGAGCTGCATGCTCGCGCGGTACCACCCAAATTCGCCAATGCCTTGCGGCATTCGCCTCTGCGGGTACGGCGCCTGCGGCGCGTACCCAGCACGGTAACGGGTGCGGAACCCGGCGCAGCCTACGTCCGCGAACGGATTCGGTGCGCGGCTCGGAGACCATGTTCCCCGGGTCGTCTTCGCCCCTTCTCAGCTTTCCGGGGTTCTCTGTCGAAAGACGGCGAGCGGGTACTCTTTCTCTTCTTCGCCTGTGCGGATTTTCCAAGTTAGTGTAAATCATAGACAATCGCCTCGCCGAAGTCAAGCGGACGGCCGCCCGAATGCCGCCTGCGTGGCGCTTGGTCAAGCCCGGTTGCCGCGCCCGGACAGCACGCGGTCGGCCAGCCAGGCGAGACCGATGCCGGCGGCATAGCGAAGCAGGTCGACGGCCAGAAAGCCATGGCCGAGCGCGAGTCCGCCGAGCGTCGTTTCCCGCAGCCGGTCGATCCAAGCCGCCCGGTACAGCTGGCTGAACTCGTCGGCGTAGCATGCCAGCAGCGCCGCGAGCGCGGTCCCCGCCGCGGCGCCGGCCCCGCGGCCCGGGCGAATCGTCCGGAAGCCGAGGTAAATCATGGCCGCCCAGAGCGCGTCCCCCGCGTGCTCCGCCAGCCATGCCGGCAGCGCGTCCGCATATCGCCTGGAAGCAAGGCCGAGCAGGACGACGGCGACCGTCGCGGAGGCATAGCCGACCCGCAGCCGCCTGGTTCTTTCGCTCAAGACATGTCCCCCCTCGCCGGGCCGCGAAGGCCATCAATACGGCAAATTATCCGTTGGATTGCCGTTGCCGCCCGCGCTGCCATTGCCGTTCTGCGGGCTGTCGTCCTTCTCCTTGCCGCGCCCGACGACCTCCAGCACCTCCAGCAGATCCGGCGGCGTCAGCAGCTCGACCGGCGACACGCTGCGATCGAATTGAAAGAAGTCGCCTTCGATCAACGCCACGTAACGGCCGTTGTACGTCGCGAAATGAACGGATCGGCCGAACTCCGCCAGCGGTCCTTTGACCGACACGTCGCCGAGCTTGAACGCCACGGTCAGGTTCGGCTGCTGCTCCACGAGCCGGTCCGCCGCGGCGACCACCTGCTCATGCGACCAAGCTTCCTGCAGCTCCCGCTTCTCGCTCGCCGCCCATGCCTCGTACTGATGCGCCTCCTGCTGGCGTTCCTCGCTTTCGTGTCCCTGCCACTTATCCTCCATGTATTCGTGCACCATCGTCAGCACCTGCTCGTTCATGAGCTCGGGCATCGCCTTCTCGTAGCTGACGAACCGCAGGAAATCCTCGAAGTAGCGCGCGTGCGACGCCTGATGGATCTTCAGCTCCCAGTACTCCAGCATCCCTTCCTCCGGCATGTACGGGTATTGGATCGACTTCATGTTGCGGGCGCTGATGGCCATCTCCACGTGGGAGATCAGATTGCGCTCGTCGGTGATGCGGGCGATCTTCGGCTCGAAATCGCACTTCAGCACGAATAGAATCGGCTGGTCCGTGTACCGGTTCGGCGTGGCGTGCACGACGATGAACGCGCCTCCGCGCACCGCGGCGGCGTCCATGTACAGGCGCACGAGCTCGTCGGCGAAACCGTGAAATTCCGTCGCGTCCGCCGCGGTGCGCAGCCGTTGAAACGTATTGTAATTCGGGTTGCTGTCGAGCTCGTAGCCCGGCTCCGCGATGAACCGGCCGATCTTGGTCGGCGCCGCGTCCGTGGCGGGATGGCGCTCCGCCTTGCGCTTCACGATCCGCGCGAACTCGCCGTCCAGGAACGATTTCAGCTCGCTGTCCGCGTAATCCTCCCGGTCCATCGTCTGATAATGGGTAAACGTCTTGGCCGCGTTGTTGTCGCCGCCTTCTCCTTGAATGACGAAGAACGATAAATAGTCCACGATAAAATCCATGCGCGTCACCGAACTCCTTTTGCGAAATGCTGCGCGTGCGCCGAGAGCGGCGCCCGAAGGTCTAGCATAGCACAAACGGCGCGCGCTGTCGTGACCCGATGCGCGCCCGAACGCCTCTCCGCGGGACGAGACGCACATGAAGGCGCATCTGATGAAGCGAAGCGGTTATCCATCGAAAACATTAGCAGCCATAACCGCCCATCGCACCCGCGCCGACGCAGGAAGCGCCTGCGGCGCCCATATAAAAATCCGCCTGCGCGAGCGCAGGCGGATCTATTCACGCATCGTCACACCGCCGCCGGCTCGGCGACCAGCGACGTCAGCTCGCCGCGGTAGAGCAGCTTCAGCTTGTGAAGCGCGCGGGTGCAGGCGACGTACAGCAGCTTGGCGTCGTTGACGCCGTAGCTGACGCCGTCGGCGTCGGCCACGAGCACGGCGTCGAATTCCAGCCCTTTGGCCAAATACGCCGGCACGACGGTCAGCCCGCCGCCGTAGGCTTCCTGCTTGCTCTGCACGAGCGCCGCCTCGATGCCGGCCTCGCGCAGACGCGCCGCGATTCCGTCGCACGAAGCGATGTTGCGGCCGAGCACGGCGATCGTACGGTATTCTCCGCTCCGCTGCCAGTCCCGGACCGTCGCGACGACGTCGTCGAGGCGCCGTTCGTCGGTGGCGGCCCGGACGACGTCCACCGCCTCGCCGCTACGGAACACCGGCACGGCCGGCTTCACGCCGTCGCCCATGCCGCCGAGGACGCGATTGGCGAACTCGATGATTTCCATCGTCGAGCGGTAGCTGCGGTCCAGCTCGTAGTAGCCGGTGTCCGCCTGGGGGAACAGCGACGTCAGCTCCGTCCAGCCGTGGATGCCCGCATAGCCGTGAATGCCTTGCTGCAAGTCGCCGAGCACCGTCATGGACGGCTGGCGCTGGCACAGCTTCAGCGCCTCCAGCTGGAACGGCGAGTAATCCTGCGCTTCGTCGATGACGATATGGTCGTACGGCGACCCTTCGAAGCCGTTCAGCCGCACCTGGACATACACGAGGGGCGCCAGGTCCTCCGGCCGGATCAGCGCGGCCTTCAGCTGCTTGATCGTCGCGGCGGCGCTTTTGGCCGGGAGCAGCGCCTGGGCGGCGGGCTCGGCGAGCAGCGACGCGTACAGCTGGGCCGGCGTCGGCGCCGGAATTTTTTTGGCATAGGCGTTCAGCTTCGCGTTCAGCTTGGCCTTCAGCTTGGCGTCCGTCTGGCGGCGCGCCTTCCATTCCGACTCCAGCCAGCGCTTCAGGCGGCTGACGAGCCGCGCCCGGCGCTTCATGTACGGCTCCCCGACGTCGTCGGTCGCGAGCCACTCGGCGATCATCGACGGCGTCACGCGCCACCCGGCCATCGGCTCGAACGGTTCGTCCGGGATGAGCGACGCCTCCGTCAGCGCCAGCTTCGCGTCGACGAGCGCCTTGAAAGCGAGGCTTCCCTTGACGCGTCCCGCCGACGCGAGCAGCTCCTCCCGCGTGCGCGGCTGCTCGAACCAGTACGCCATCGGATCGTACGCCTCGTCGAGCCGGACGGTTTGCCCCAGCTGATCCAGCCCCCAATCCGCGAACGTCGTCTGCAAAATATCGCCGACGCCGAGCTCCGGCAGCACGCCGGAAATGTAATCCAGGAACATCCGGTTCGGCGCGAAAATGACCATGCGGTCCGCGCGGACGCTGCCCGCGTACCGGTACAGCAGGTAGGCGAGCCGGTGCAGCGCGACGGTCGTTTTTCCGCTGCCCGCCACCCCCTGGATGAAGACGGCTTTGTTTTTGTCCGTCCGGATGATGCGGTCCTGCTCCTGCTGGATGGTCGACACGATGTCGCGCAGCTTGTTGTCCTTGTTCTCGCCCAGCCGGTAAAGCAGGAATTCGTCGGTGACGCTCTCGTCCTCCTGTCCCCGAACGTAGCTGTCGACGACGCGCTCGAGCTTTCCTTCGCGCACGAGCAGGTTCCGCTTCAGGTGAACGGTGCCTTCCACCTCGCCGTCCGGCGATTCGTAGGCGATGGGGGCCTCGCCGCCGCTAAAGGCGTAAAACAAGCTCGCGACGGGCGCGCGCCAATCGACGACCATCACTTCGTTGGTCCGCTGGTCGGCCACCCCGGCCTTGCCGATATAAAGCGGTTTCGGCGCGGGCTTCGCGTCTTCCTGAAAATCGATTCGTCCGAAATACGGCTCGCGCTCCGCGACGTTCAGCCGCTGCTCCCGCTGCTCGCGCTGCAGCTCGAGCATTTGCTCCGTAAAATCGTTGCCGGTATAGCGCGGCCCGATCTCGCGCAGCTGCTTGCGGATGTCGGCCAACACTTCGTCGATGCGCTTCGCCTCTTCTTGAAAGGCACTTTGAACGGTCAAGTCAGTTACCTCCCTCTTCGACGCATGCCGATGCGAACGACGCGGCCGGCGCCGCCCTCCGAACCGACCGTGCCAAGGCCGAATTTCGAAAATGAAGGCGGCGAAAGCCGCATTCGCATGCGGCTTGGTCTGTTCGTATGAGTCATGTAATCGGTGCGTCCGTTAGGAGCATGAGTGCCCACTATAGCATAAGCGGCGAAGAACTGTCAATCGATGCCATTCGCCTCGCGGATTGATCGCGAGCGGCACGGCCGTTAGCGGCGGGGTCCTCGATCGCGAGCCTTTCTCGCGGTTATCGCGAAAGGCCGGCTTACAACGACTCCAGCCAAACGATAATGGCGATGTGGGCGAGCAGCATGACCGGAATGCCCGCGGCGAACGCGGCATGCTTCGTCTTGTGCCGGAACAGCCGCATGGCCGCGAACGCGCCGAGCGCGCCGCCGGCCGCGCTCGTCCCGAGCAGCTTGCGCTCCGGGATGCGGTGCCGGCGGTCCTTGACCGCCCGGATCTTGTCGATGCGCATGAGCGCGAACGCATAAATATTGATGATCAGCAAGTAGAGCGCGGCGATTTTTTCGATCGTCGTCATGGGTAGGCATTCTCCTTTGGCATGGCGGGCGGCTTGAATCGCAAGCCGCCGGATAGGCGTGACGCATGCGAGGCGACCGACGGAGCGTTCGGCATGCGGCGCGGCGCTGCCGGAACGGCAATCGCGGGGCCGACGGATGACCGCTCAACGCGGCGGACGCGGCTTGGCCCGATTGGTCGCCGGCGCTTCGAGCGGGTTATCCGGCCAGTAATGCTTGGGGTAACGCCCCTTGAGGTCCTTCTTCACCTCGAAGTAGGCGTGCTCCCAGAAGCTGGCCAGATCCTGCGTGACCTGCACCGGCCGATGCGCCGGCGACAGCAGGTGAATGGTAACGGGCAGCTTGCCCCCGGCGATGCGCGGCGTCTCCCGCAGGCCGAACAGCTCCTGCAGGCGGACCGCCAGCACGGGGGAAGCCGGATCCGCGTAATCGACCGGCACGCGGGAGCCGCTCGGCACGGTCAAATGCGTCGGCACTTCCTTCTCCAGCCGCTGACGATCCTGCCAGGACAGCAGCGATTCCAGAATCGCGACCATGTCGAGCCGCGCCAGATCGCCCCGGCCGCGCATGCCGCCGACGTAAGGGCCGAGCCACTCCGGCAGCGCCGCCAGCAGCGCTTCGTCGGAAACGTCGGGCCATTCCGGATTGTGCGCGTGCATCAGGTTCATCCGGTCCCGCAGCTGCTTCGCCGCTTTGGACCACGGCAGCAGCCCGAGCCCCTGCTCCGCGAGGCCGGCGAGCAGCGCCGCCTGCACGAGCGCCGGATCGGGATCGGCCCACTGCGTTTCCTTCAGCACGATCGCCCCGAGCCTGATCCGGCGGCGGGCCCGCACGGCTTCCGCATAGCGGTCCCATCTCGCTTCCGTCTCGACGAGCAGCTGGTCGCCGAAGTACGTCTCCAGCTCGTCCGGTCCGAGCGGCGCGGCGAGCTGGATGCGGCCGTCGCTGCCGCTGTCCTCCAGCTCGGCGACGGCGAGATACGCCGCGGACGAGAGCGGCTGCAGCTCCTGCACGGCGGCGCCCCGCCCGTTGCGGAGCAGGAAGCGGCCGTCGGCGCGCCGCTGCGCGATGCGGTCGGGGTACGCGAGCCCGAGCAGCACGCCGCAGGCGGCATCCGGGTGCGGCGCGGCTTGCGGCGGCGCGGCCGAGCCCGCGCTCGGCGATGC
>NZ_JAGGDJ010000029.1 GCF_017652985.1 Paenibacillus artemisiicola | reverse complement strand
GAAGCCCCCCTCAAGATGAGATTTCCCAGTATGTAAGACCCCTTGAAGACGACGAGGTAGATAGGTTCGAGGTGGAAGCGCAGCAATGCGTGGAGCTGACGAATACTAATCGGTCGAGGGCTTATCCTAATGTCTCGTTCCAGAGACGACCAGCTGATGTTGAATTGCATATCATCGTATCCAGTTTTCAAGGTGTTTCTTTCTTCAACTGAAGATACACCCACTTCTGAGTGGGTTTTTTATTGGCCTTTAGCTCAGCTGGTTAGAGCGCACCCCTGATAAGGGTGAGGTCGGTGGTTCGAGTCCACTAAGGCCAACCAACCTCCCTTTCCGGGTAACATACGGGGCCATAGCTCAGCTGGGAGAGCGCCTGCCTTGCAAGCAGGAGGTCAGCGGTTCGATCCCGCTTGGCTCCACCATGATGCGATCTATTCCCTGATAGCTCAGTTGGTAGAGCACTCGACTGTTAATCGAGTTGTCACAGGTTCGAGTCCTGTTCGGGGAGCCATCCATGGAGAGCTGTCCGAGTGGTCGAAGGAGCACGATTGGAAATCGTGTATACGTTAACCGCGTATCGAGGGTTCGAATCCCTCGCTCTCCGCCATGCTTTCCCTCGGGGCGAGTCGCCGTCTTTCCGATTACATATCGGGCATTACTATTCATAAGGCCCGTTGGTCAAGTGGTTAAGACACCTCCCTTTCACGGAGGTAACAGGGGTTCGAGTCCCCTACGGGTCACCATTATACGGAGGCTTAGCTCAGCTGGGAGAGCATCTGCCTTACAAGCAGAGGGTCGGGGGTTCGATCCCCTCAGCCTCCACCATAAACGAATAGCAACGCTTTTTAATGACGCGGGGTGGAGCAGCTCGGTAGCTCGTCGGGCTCATAACCCGAAGGCCGCAGGTTCAAATCCTGCCCCCGCAACCAATTACGTTCGGCATGATGCCGGGCATTGTTTCCAACGCGGAGCCGTGGTGTAGAGGCCTAACATGCCTGCCTGTCACGCAGGAGACCGCGGGTTCGAATCCCGTCGGCTCCGCCATTTTCACTCTGTATCGCGTGTTGTCTTCGGGCATTCGGCCGAAGGGCAGCTCAGATCGGGTATAGCTTGGCTCGGTAGCTCAGTTGGTAGAGCAGAGGACTGAAAATCCTCGTGTCGGCGGTTCGATTCCGTCCCGAGCCACCATGAAAGACAAGCATCATCAGCCGGTGTAGCTCAACTGGTAGAGCAACTGACTTGTAATCAGTAGGTTGGGGGTTCAAGTCCTCTCGCCGGCACCATTTTTTTTGGAGGATTAGCGAAGTGGCCAAACGCGGGAGACTGTAAATCTCTTCCTTCCAGGTTCGGTGGTTCGAATCCATCATCCTCCACCATTTCATTGGGGATTAGCCAAGCGGTAAGGCAACGGACTTTGACTCCGTCATGCCTAGGTTCGAATCCTAGATCCCCAGCCATTTGCATGAGCCATTAGCTCAGTTGGTAGAGCACCTGACTTTTAATCAGGGTGTCGTAGGTTCGAGTCCTACATGGCTCACTTTTCTTGAATACGCGGTTGTGGTGGAATTGGCAGACACGCTATCTTGAGGGGGTAGTGCCCACCGGGCGTAAGGGTTCGAGTCCCTTCAACCGCACCATTTATCTTCACATGCGGTCATGGCGGAATTGGCAGACGCGCTAGATTCAGGTTCTAGTGGTGTAACAGCCGTGGAGGTTCAAGTCCTCTTGACCGCACCATCCGCGGAAGTGGCTCAGCGGTAGAGCATCGCCTTGCCAAGGCGAGGGTCGCGGGTTCGATTCCCGTCTTCCGCTCCATTTATTTTTTGGCGCCATAGCCAAGTGGTAAGGCATAGCTCTGCAAAAGCTTGACCCCCAGTTCGAATCTGGGTGGCGCCTCCACACCATGTTTTTGTGCCCTTAGCTCAGCTGGATAGAGCGTTTGACTACGAATCAAAAGGTCAGGAGTTCGAATCTCTTAGGGCACGCCATTTACGGGATGTAGCTCAGCTTGGTAGAGCACCTGGTTTGGGACCAGGGGGTCGCATGTTCGAATCGTGTCATCCCGACCATCTTTTTTTTCCATTGCGGGTGTAGTTCAATGGTAGAACTTCAGCTTCCCAAGCTGATGGCGTGGGTTCGATTCCCATCACCCGCTTTCCTATATGACGCGAAGAAGCCTTTTATCTCCTTGATAAGAGGTTTTTTGTATACACGGCAGTTCCGGATGGGGTAAACGCGGTTTTGGCGGAGCGAGCATCAAAAATTGGCAGCTTCATCGGCTGAAATAGCGCTTGAATTTCATGATGCTTCGGTCTAAAATAAGAACATATGTTCCTATTCGAAGGAGCGTCGATAATGAGCTTATCCAGAAAATGTTTGGAAATCGCCTATTCGATCCTGAATTTCAGCGCCAAGCACGGGTTCCCGCCGACAGTGGACGAGGTGCGCAATTTCGTCGGCTTGCGGAGCTTCGCCACCCTCGAACCGCATTTGCTGCGGCTGCGGCAGGAAGGGATCCTGCACTGGGAGCCGGGCGAGACCCGGTCGCTTCGCGTGCTGCGGTCCGAGTTCGTAAAGTCCGCATACCTCGAACGTCTGGCCGAAGAACGCGCCGAATACATATACCGCGCTCCTTAACGGCGTTGAAGATAAAGACCGTTACAAGCCTGTAGAGGCTGCCTTGGTCTTCCCATATCGGGGGCTATACGGGCGAATAGCCGGGAATGGCGGGGGCACGGATAAATTCGAAGTGGGACAGATCGCATATCGCGCGCTATAATATAGGGCAGAGAGGGGCGTGCGGCCATGCCATACAGTCTGGACATCCGATTCAAACCGCTATACGAAGCGATTGGCAGCTTGCATGCTTATATTTGCCGGAAATCGCATAAAAAACTCGATCTGTCGTCTTCATGGCCGAAGGAGGTCGGCGGCCGTCTGTCCCCGGAGCTGGCGGAGCTGCTGGACGCTACGGACATCGACGCGGCTTGGAAGCTGACGTATCTGCTCGTGTACCTGAGTCCGAGCGAGACCGCCGCGGAATTCGCGGTATGGCTCGGAGGCATGACGGCCGGGGACCTGTATGAATTGATGTCGCCCTATGCCAACCAGTTCCCCGCCAACATGGCGGCGTTCCGGGACCGGACCGCGAAGTTGTTCGAGCTGTGGGACGAGCATTATTTTCGACACCTCGACGGGACGATTATCGAGCGGCTTCGGGACGAGGCACGCCATCGCAAGCAAGCGTTTCCTTCGGCGGACCCGGCGGCGTTCATCGACGAAACGGCGAACGGGCTGTTTTTCGAACCGCTGGAGGGGCTGGAGCAGGTCGTGCTCATGCCGCAGTATCACTTTCAGCCGTTTAACGTCATTAGCCATTTCGGCCATGTGACGATCTGCCATTATGCCGCCAGAGTCTACGTGGACGACGAGGACTTCCTCTCGCCGCACGAATATCGCATGATCCGGAGCGTGGCCGAGAAGAGCCGGCTTAAAATCTTGCGGTTTCTGAATCAGGGGCCGCGGTCGTTCATCGAGATCGTGCGCCATCTGGAACTGTCGAAGGGCATCACGCACGATCATGTGACGAAGCTTCGCCATGCCGGCATGCTGACAGCTCATTTCGAGGGCGAGACACTGACCGCGTACAGCCTGCGGACCAGCGCGATCGGCCAGATCCATCGCAAAATCATGGACTACATCGAGCAAGGGTAAAGAGCAGACGGGCTTCCCGGAATCATCGAAAAGAACATACGCAAGTCTTTGGCACCTTGCAAGGCTCCCGCGCGAAGTGCCGCGGCGCGAGAGTGCCGCCAACCTGAACTACGAGATGAAACCATTTTCGCATCGTGCCTGAACGGTGTGGAAGTGGTTTTTTTGTGCTTTCCTGCTAAGGGAACGCGTCTCGGATTTGGCGAACATTGCATGTTTTCTTTATGGAAAGAATTATTTTTCAGTTCTCTATTTACAGAACCGCAAAACGTACCTATAATAAAAACCAACAACAATGCTGAGTGATTTAATCGGAATTAATCGGCACTCATAAATAGCTCTTATTTTCAGGAGGTCGTCATGAAGAAAAGAATCCTTACCCTATCCACTGCTATTCTCGCAAGCGCCATTTTGCTGGCCGCATGCGGCAATAACGGCAATAACAACGGCAGCAATGCCGGCACCGCGAACGGCGGCGCCAACAGCGCCAACCAAGCCGCAGCGGGCAATTCGTCCAACACGGCCGCGCCGGATGCGGCAGGCGACGCCTCGGGCACGATTCAAGCGTCCGACATGTCCAAGCTTCCGGATACGGCGAAGAAGCGCACGGACACGATCATCGTCGGCTTGACCGACCCGAGCGGCGCGTTCACGCCGTACTTCCAGCAGAGCGGTTACGACGGCAACGTTTCGTCGCTGCTTTACACATCGCTCGTGACCGTGGACGACAAAGGTCTTCCGGTACCGGGCTTGGCGGAGAAATGGGACGTGTCCGCGGACAACCTGACGTACACGTACCACTTGCGCAAAGACTTGAAGTTCAGCGACGGTTCGCCGTTGACCGCCGACGACGTCGCGTTCACGTGGACGATCCTGTACGATAAGTCGTACGACGGCGACTCCCAAGTAAACACGCTGCACGTGAAGGGCGGCGAAGATTATAAAGCCGGCAAGGCGACGAGCGTCTCGGGCATCAAGGTCATCGATCCGCAGACGATCTCCGTCACGCTCGACAAGCCGAACGCCAGCGCGTTGACGATGCTCGGCTCGGACGTTCTGTCCAAGGCTTACTACGGCAAGGATTACAAGCAAGGCGATCTGGGCTACATGAAGAAGCTTAGCGGCAGCCCGCTCGGCAACGGTCCGTACAAGCTGGAGAAGTTCATTCCGGGCCAGGAAGTACGGATGGTCGCGAACGAGAACTATTTTGCCGGCAAACCGAAAACGGAGCACTTTATCTATAAAACGTCCGAAGGCGACACATGGCAGTACCTGGAGACGGGCGAAGTCGACTACGCGTCGTTCACCGCCACGAAGGAAAACCTCGACAAGCTGAAGGCGCTCGGCTTCGTGAACATCCTGCCGTACACGCCGAGCAACTACGGCTACATCCAGCTGAACCTTCAGCACCCGGCGCTGCAGGATAAGCTGGTGCGTCAAGCGCTGACGTACGGCCTGGACCGCCAAAGCATCTACGTGGACGCGAACCAAGGCGCGGGCCAAATCGCCAACATTCCGGCGCCTCCGGTGTCCTGGGCGTACACGGAAGACGGCATCAACCCGTACAAGTACGATCCGGACAAAGCGAAGGAGCTGCTCGACCAAGCGGGCTGGAAAGTCGGCGCGGGCGGCATCCGCGAGAAGGACGGCAAAGCGCTGACGATTCATTACCTGGGCTCCAAGAGCCCCGCCTCGGATATCTTCATCGCCGTGGCGAAGCAAGACTACGAAGCGCTCGGCATCAAATTCGAGCCGGAGGTCTTCGCCGACTTCAACGCCCTTGTCTCCAAGGTCGAAGGCGGCGACTACGATCTCGCCTCCTTCTCGACGTCGCTCCTGACGGATCCGTCGGACGGCCTGCTGCAATTCGTCGACGGCGAAATTCCGGGCTACAACGACGCGAAGTTCAAGGAACTGTACGATAAAGGCTTGGCGACCTCGAACATCGACGAGCGCAAAGCCGTATACAAAGAGCTGTTCCAATACCTGAACGACGAGCTGCCGATCATCTTCACGAGCTACAAGAAGAACGTGTACGCCTATAACGGCCGCATTCAAAACCTGAGCGTCAGCCCGTTCAACGGACTGGCTCCGAGCCTGCCGAACTGGACGCTGGGCCAATAACGCAAGACGAAACGACGAAACGCGATTCCCTGCCCGGCGACCGGGCGGGGAATCGCAGGTTAAGGAGTCGACTATGAGCACGTACATTACGAAGCGGATCTTATACATGGTCATCATTTTGTTCGCGGCTTCCTTCTTGATCTTCTGCCTTTACGCCTTGACGCCGGGCGACTTCATTACGGGCAACATCAAGCTGACGCCGGAACGCAAAGCGGAGCTGCGCGAGATCTACGGCCTGAACAAGCCGGTGATCGAGCGGTACCTGCTCTGGATGAAGAACGCCTTCCACGGCGACTTCGGTTACTCGCTGGCGCAGCAGAAGCCGGTGCTCACGCTTTTCAACCAGTACATCTGGAACTCGTTCCTGCTCGCGGTCGTCTCGACGTTCCTGACGTGGCTGATCGCGGTCGTCGTCGGCGTCGTCGCGGCGTACAAGCAGTATTCGTGGTTTGACACGATCGTGATGTTGGGGCTCTTCGCGGCGATGTCGATCCCGTCGTTCTTCATCGGCCTTTTCCTGATCAAGATTTTGGCCGTAGACTGGAAATGGCTGCCGCCGGGCGGGATGCTGACGACGGGAAGCAACGCGACGGGCATGGCGTACGTCAAAGAGGTCATTCACCACATGACCTTGCCGGTGATGGTCATGACGCTGCTCGGCGTCGGTTCGCTGACGCGGTACTTCCGCAGCAACATGATCGAGGTCATCAAGCAGGACTATATCCGGACGGCCCGCGCCAAAGGGCTCAAGGAACGAAAGGTGCTGTTCACGCACGCGCTGCGCAACGCGCTGCTGCCGGCCATCACGCTGGTCGGCTTCGAGCTTCCCGGGCTGTTCGGCGGTTCGCTGATTATCGAGAAAATTTTCAACTGGCCGGGCATCGGCCAGCTCTATATGCAGTCCTTCACGCTGCGGGATTACCCGCTGCTGATGGGATTTACGCTGTTTATCGCCATACTGACCGTCATCGGCACGTTCATTTCGGACATTTTGTACCGCGTCGCCGATCCGCGGGTCCGGTTGTAGGAGGGCACGAGGATGTCAACGATTCACGCAGAAGGCGCGGGAACGGCGAAGGCCGCGCCCGCGCGCAGTACCGCGCACGCTTCGCTGTGGCGGCAGTCGCTGCGGCGGCTGCGCAAGAACAAGCTGGCCATGCTCGGGCTCGCCGTCGTGGCGTTCATGTTCCTGGCCTGCTTCATCGGCCCGCTGTTCTCGCCGTATACGGATAACAAAATCAACATGGCGTTCATGAACAAGGCGCCGAGCCTGAAGCATTGGCTTGGCACCGACGCGCTCGGCCGCGACGTGCTGACGCGCGTGCTGCAGGCGGGCCGCATCTCGTTGACCGTCGGCCTGGCATCGATGGTGCTGTCGGTATTCGTCGGCACGCTGCTGGGCGTCATCGCCGGCTATTACCGCGGCGTCGCCGATCAGCTCATCATGCGGCTCGCCGACCTGCTCCTCACGATTCCGAGCTTGCCGCTGCTATTCATCTTCGGCGCGCTGCTGTCGGAATGGAAGGTGCCGACGGATTACCGGATGTACATCGTCATGCTGATGCTGAGCATCGTCGGCTGGCCGGGGCTCGCGCGGATGATTCGCGGCCAAATGCTCAGTTTGCGGGAACGGGAATATATGCAGGCGACCGTGGTCCTCGGACTGCGCGACCGCCGGAAGCTGTTCAACCATCTGCTGCCCAATCTGGTGCCCTTGATCATCGTCATCGCCACGCTTAATATCGGCGGCGCCATCCTAAGCGAATCGGTGCTGAGCTATTTCGGGCTCGGCGTCATGGCGCCGACGCCGACGTGGGGCAACATGATCGACGCGGCGAACAACATGATCGATTTTCAAGACCATCCGTGGCTCTGGATTCCGCCGGGATTCTCGATCTTCGCGACCGTCATCGCCATCAACATCTTCGGCGACGGGCTGCGGGACGTGCTGGATCCTAAGCAAAAAAGGTAGGTGCACGCGAGCATGAACAACGTACTTGAAATCGAGCGTCTCAGCACGCATTTCCATACCGAAGAGGGCGTCGTCCGCGCCGTGGACGACGTCAGCCTGCGGGTCCGCCCCGGCGAAATCGTCTGCATCGTGGGCGAGTCGGGCAGCGGCAAAAGCATCACGGCGATGTCGGTCATGGGCCTTGTCGAAGGCCCGGCCGGCCGGGTCGCCGGCGGCCGCATCGGCTTTGACGGCGAAGATCTGCTTAAACTGAGCCGCAGCGAGCTGCGCGCCATTCGCGGCAACGAAATCGCAATGATTTTCCAGGAGCCGATGACGTCGCTGAATCCGGTGCTGAAGATCGGCGAGCAGCTGATGGAGCCGCTCATGACCCACCGGAAAATGAGCAAAAAGGCGGCGCGCAAGCGGGCGATCGAGCTGATCGGCGAGGTCGGGATCTCCCGCGCGGAGCAGATCGCGGATTCGTATCCGCACGAGCTGAGCGGCGGCATGCTGCAGCGCATCATGATCGCCATCGCCATCTCGTGCGAGCCGAAGCTGCTCATCGCCGACGAACCGACGACGGCGCTCGACGTGACGATCCAGGCGCAAATCCTGGACATGCTGCGCCGGTTCAAGGAAGAATCGGGCATGTCGATCCTGCTCATCACGCACGACCTCGGCGTCGTGGCCGAAATGGCGGATTACGTCGTGGTCATGTATGCCGGCAAAGTCGTGGAGGAGGGCGAGGTCGTGGCCCTGTTCGAAAATCCGCAGCATCCGTACACGCAAGGGCTGCTGAAGTCCAAGCCGATCATCAATCAGCGCCAGGAAGAGCTGTATTCCATTCCGGGCCAGGTGCCGAACCCGCTCGAGCTGACGCCGTCCTGCTATTTCCACGACCGGTGCGCGCACTGCATGGAGATTTGCCGGACGAAGCAGCCCGTTCTGAAGGACGTCGGCAACGGCCAGCATGTCGCTTGCTGGCTGTACGAGAAGGAGGCGATCGCGCATGGCTGAGGCGCAAGCGCTGCTTGAAGTGAGCGGTCTGAAGAAATATTTTCCGATCAAGGCCGGTCTGCTCGGCCGGACGGTCGGGCAAGTCAAGGCGGTCGACGACATTAGCTTTACCATCAACAAGGGCGAAACATTCGGCCTCGTCGGGGAATCGGGCAGCGGGAAAAGCACGGTCGGCCGCACGATTCTCCGCTTGAACGACAAGACGGACGGCGAAGTGCGGTTTGACGGCATCGACTTGTTCGATCTGCCGCAGGACGAGCTGCGCCGCCTGCGGCCGAAGATGCAGCTGATCTTCCAGGATCCGTACAGCTCGCTCAATCCGCGCGTGCGGATCGGCGACGCCATCGGCGAAGCGCTGCTCGACCACGGCCTGGCGTCGCCGGCCGAGGTTCGGGACCGCGTCCTGGACGTGCTGGCCGCCTGCGGGCTGTCGTCGTACCATTACGACCGGTTTCCGCACGAATTCTCCGGCGGCCAGCGGCAGCGGATCGGCATCGCGCGGGCGCTCGTGCTGAATCCGGACCTGATCATTGCCGACGAGCCGGTGTCCGCGCTCGACGTGTCGATTCAAGCGCAGATCATCAATTTGTTCCGCGGCATGCAGCAGAAGCAGGGATTAACGTACCTGTTCATCTCCCATGACCTCAGCGTCGTCGAGCATCTATGCTCGCATATCGGCGTCATGTATCTCGGATCGATGATGGAGACGGCATCGCGCGACGAGCTGTTCCGGAATCCGCTTCATCCGTACACGAAGGCGCTGCTGTCGGCGGTGCCGGTGCCGATTCCGAAGCTGAAGCGCGAGCGGATCGTGCTGAGCGGCGAGCTGCCGAATCCGGCGAACCCGCCGTCCGGCTGTAAGTTCCACACGCGCTGTCCGTTCGCGGTGCCCCGCTGCCGCGAGGAAGTGCCGCAATTCCGGGAGGTGGGCAGCGGCCATAAGGTCGCCTGCCATCTCGTATGAGCGGCCGCGTCATCATGCCCCAGCTGTACGCGCTGCAGCTGGAGCGGATCCTCGCGCGCGGGTTCTCGGCGGACGAGACGCTGGCGCTGCTCTGGCACGGCAGCAAGGACGAGCTTGCGACGCGGATCGATCCCGAGCCGACGTGGGAACGGCTGCTGACGTACGCCGGGGAGCATTGGGCGAACGTGGAAGCGGCGGTACGGGGAGGCTATCGGTTCTCCTTCCTCACGATCGGGGGTCTCATGAGCCTGCTCGCGATCAAGTTCCGCAAGCGCGAGGAGACGGATTACCGCTTCACGGGCGAACGGATCGAGGGGCTTCGGCTGACGGGCTCCGAGCTGGCGCTGCTGCGGAGCATGGTGCCGACGTATTGGGCGTTCCTCCCGGCGGATGCCGCGGATGCCGAAGCGCGGGCCGTTGAAGCCGGCGAGGACGCAGTGCCGGATGCGGAGCGAATGGTCGAGATCGCGATCGCGATGATGCCATAGCCATGGAAGCAAGGACAAGAGGCTGCAGCAGTTTGCCGAGAGGCGGACTGCCGCAGTCTCTTTTGCGCTGCGCGCAGGCGATGGCGCGCCATAGGCGGGGCTGGCGGGGCGGTGGAGGGGCAGCGAGCCGACGCGGTCCGATAGCGAGCCGCCGCAACCCGGCCGCGAGGCGGCGGGCCGGTAGAGGGGCCGCGGTCCGATAGCGGAGCCGTCGCGGCCGGGCCGAGAGCCGCCGCAACCCGGCCGCGAGGCGGCGGGCCGGTAGAGGGGCCGCGGTCCGATAGCGGAGCCGTCGCGGCCGGGCCGAGAGCCGCCGCAACCCGGCCGCGAGATGGCGGGCCGGTTGAGGGGCCGCGGTCCGATAGGAGAGTCACCGTAACCGACCCGTGAGATACCGCGAACCGGCAGTAGGTTGCGGTCCGGCCGCGAGCCGTGCGACCGAGCAGCTTCCGCGCCTGCCTGGACGCCGCGATGCCGTACCGGGAGTCGCAGGCCGCGGACGGCCCGCCGTCGGGCAGCTACACCCTCGATTATGAGGGCGAATCGTGCTTGCGAGCATCGACGCCTACGGCGAAATGCCGCGCTTCCCGACGCTGTACGCCAAGGCTTGACGCTGCTGCTGCTGCTGACGGAGGCGCTGAAGCCTAGATTGGACGGGCGGACAGCCTGGAAGACGCGTAACGAGTATGGAAGCTATTGACAAACAATCGTTTTCATTTTATCATTTTATTGACTGATTAAGTCAATCAAAATATGGAGGGATGAAATGCGATGTCAGACTCAATGGGTATGTCCAGTAAACCAGGCTTATTTCGGCAAGGCGAGGTTTTATCGACGGATCGGACGCGAATCGGGTATCAATCGATTGGCGATGGCCCCGGAATCCTGCTTGTTCATGGCGCGTTAAGGGATTCCAACGACTATACCCGCCTGGCGACCGCGCTTTCCCGCTCCTTTACCGTTCACCTCATGGATCGCAGAGGCAGGGGCTTGAGCGGTCCGCAGGGCTCGGAGTATGCTATGGATAAAGAGTGCGAGGACGTTCAGGCCGTCAGGAAAGCGACGGGCGCCGACTATTTGATCGGACACAGCTATGGAGGGCTTGTCTCGCTGGAACTGGCCAGCATGGATCCGTCCATTGCCAAAGTAGGTCTGTATGAACCCGGCGTGCTGCTCCGCCCGATGGACGATGCCTGGATGCGCCTCTCCGAGCAGGCGTTGCTTAGGAACGATAGGCGCGGTGCTTTCGCGCATTTCGTGAGAGGGATGGGTCAGACTCCGTTAACCCGGCTGCCCTATTGGTATGCAAAACTCATCTTGAGGCTCATGGTGCGCGGAGAGCATTGGCGTAAAATCGCTCGCCTGCTTCCGCAAAATTTAAAGGAGCACCGCGAGGTTCAGCGGCTCTCTTCCTCATACCTGAATTACGGCGGTACCCAAGCGGATGTGTTGGTAATTCAAGGGGACAAGAGCCCGGATGCCACGAAAGAAGCGATGACGGCGTTAACCGGCGCGATGAACCGGTCCAAGCTGGAAACCGTGAGCGGCCTGGATCATTTCGGACCGGAGAACGGAGGCGGACCTGACCGGATCGCGAGCCTGCTCGCCAACTTTTTCCTAATTCCCGAAGGAGTCTGATGACATGCCGCGCTTAAAGGAAGAGCAGCTTCAACGCATTTACGAAGAACGGAAACGGCAGCTTACGTCGGCCGCGGTCAAAGTGTTTGCCCAGCGCGGGCTTCCGGGTACGAAGATCAGCATGATTACCGCGGAAGCCGGCGTGAGCCACGGGTTGTTTTACCATTATTTCAAAACGAAGGAAGAGCTTTTCATCTCCCTGGTCCGGGAAGCGGTCGAAACGTCGTTGAAGGAAATCGACGATCTGATTCGGTTGGCGGGGTCGCCGATCGATAAAATCAGAATCCTGACGGAAGGGATGCTTGATGCGAGCGGAGCGCCGTATTTCATGCTGCTCCATCGGGCTCGGAATTTCGAAGAGGTTCCCGAAGAGGTCAGCCGGCTCATTCGGGAACACCCGATGGATATCTACGTCAAGCGTTTATTGCCCTTGTTCGAGGAAGGCCAGCAAAGAGGGGAAATCGCGGACGGCGATCCGGAGGAATTGATCGCAGGCTACCTCACCGTCCTTTCCGGCGTGATGGTATTGGGCAACGGATATTCGACGCCCCGGACGGAGTGGCTGCTAAGATTTGTCGAGAAGAGATGAACCTTTACGCTCTTTAGTATTTACGCCATGAACGAAGCGGCCGGCTGCGGAAGCCGGACCGGAAGGAGAGGGAACGGCATGGATTATCGCTTTCGCGATTTGTTCCGCGGCGAGCTGCTGCGCTTCGCGGCGGCGCAGCCGGACGACGCGGCGGAGCTGTCACGGTTTACCGAAAGCTACGACTATCTGCGGAACGTGGACACGGACTACGCGGTGCCGCAGCCGGCGGCGTTCTTCGAGCAAGCCGAGAACGGCAAGAACACGATCGAATTCATGCTCCGGACGCTCGAGGACGACCGGCTTGTCGGTTTCGCGGCGCTGCACGGCATCGAGTGGAACAATCGGTCATCGCGGCTGGCCGTCGGCATCGGCGATGCTGAGGACCGCGGCAAGGGCTACGGCAAGGACGCCGTCGCCATGCTGCTGCGCTACGCGTTCCTCGAGCTGAACCTGGAACGAATCAGCCTCGAGGTAATCGCCTATAACGAGGCGGCCATTCGCGTCTACGAGAAAGCGGGCTTCGCGGTAGAGGGGCGGCTGCGCGAGGCCGTCCTGCGCGGCGGCCGGCGGTACGACCTGATCGCGATGGGGCTGCTCGCGCGCGAATGGGCGGCGCTGCGCGGCGACGCGCCGACCGGCGGGGCGTAACCCCTCGCCGGCCTGGTTCGCCCGTCGCCGACCGGCGGGGCGTAACTCTCGCCGGCCCAGCTCGCCCGTCGCGGCCGGTCCCCGTCCGCGCGTCTGCCCGTCAACGGAGCGGCCCGCGCCGCGCGAAAGCCGCTGGAAATCGCTGCGTTTTCAAGCTTCGCCCGCAATCGGGACGTTCCGCGTCCATACGGGACGTTTCGACACGAAAAAATAGGGATTGTCAAATCAAAAGGATACGATTATACTAAGTTCACGACGTTATGGAAGCGATACCAGAGTAAAACGGCCTACAACATGGTACCGATTCCATATTTTTTGTTCACGATCTGGTATCGGTACCAGAATATCGTGTTCCGAATCATTACTGGAGGGCGGTGGTTGGACGGGAGAACGCGCCGGCAGGTGAATAGGAAGGTCCGATTGAGGAAAGATTTGAAGGAAGCGGAATGCAGACATCCTATGTGAATGCACTACATTCTTTTAAAATTGGGGGAACGAATCCATGAAAAGAAAGTCCTTTGGTTTGACCGCCATCTTGCTGGCGTGCGTGCTGCTTGTCCTGACGGCTTGCGGCCAGAACGGTTCGAATTCGAATACGGCATCCAATAACGGCAATCAAGGCGAAAGCGCTTCATCCGGCAGCAAAATCCCGCTGAAGCTGTGGTATTGGAACGGCGCGATATCCGACTCCACGATCGAAGCGGCCAAAGCGAAGTTTCCGAACATCGACCTGCAGGCGGAGAAGCTGCCTTCCGGCGACGATTACTTCACCAAATTGAAAGCGACGCTCGTCGGCGGGGGCGATGCCCCGGACATCGTGGCGATGGACAGCTGGGTATCCTCGATGCTGGCGTATAAAGATAAATTCGTGAACCTGTACGACCAAGGCGCGAAGGACATCCAATCCAAGTACCTCGATTGGAAATGGAACATGGCCGCAACGCCGGACGACAAGTACCTGATCGGCCTGCCGATCGACGTGGCGCCGGTCGTGCTTTACTACCGCACCGACCTGCTGGAGAAAGCGGGCGTGCCGAACACGCCGGACGCGGTCAGCAGCCAAGTGAAGACGTGGGACGATTACCTGGCCCTGCTGAAGAAGATCAAGGACGCGACCGGCGCGACGACGGGCAACATCGCCGACGTTTACAACACGGTCATGGGTCAAAGCGACAAGTCGTACTTCGACGAGCAAGGCAACTACATCGGCGACCAGGCGCACGTCAAAGCGGCGTACGACCTGGCGGTCAAGGCGTACCAGCAAGGGCTCACGTTCCCGTACTCCAACGGCTCCGAGCAGAACGCCGCGATCAACAACGGCAAGATCGCCATGTACACGGGCGCTTCGTGGGCCGTCGGCGATCTGATGAGCGCCGCTCCGGACACGAAGGGCAAATGGAACATCGCGCATCCGCCGGGCAGCGTCGGCAACCAAGGCGGCTCGTTCTTCGGCGCGCTGAGCTCGACCAAGTATCCGAAGGAAGCGTACGAAGTCATTCAATTCCTCGTCAGCCCGGAAAACCTGGTGACGGCGTACAAGGAATTCGGCAACTACCCGTCCACGCCGGAGATTTACAGCAGCCCGGACATGGTCAACAAGAACGATTTCTTCGGCGGCCAAGACCTGAGCCCGGTGTTCGCGGACGCGGCGAAGGACGTCAAAGTCGCGCATACCGACTCCCGCGACATGGTGGCGAGCACGGCCATCACCGACGCGCTCGTCGCGGTCGATAAGAAGCGCGATCCCGAGAAGTCGTGGCAGGACGCGCAGGACAAAATCAAGAAACAGCTGTCCCACTAAGCCGCAGCGGCTTCCTGGACGGCAGCCAAGCTTGGCATTCATAACGGATGGAGCGGGGAAGGGCGACAGGCTCTTCCCCGCGCCAGCCAAGTAACGGAGGAATAGCATGGGAGGCCTTTTGAAAGAAATCTACAAGAGCAGAGCGTTGTATCTGTTCATTTCTCCATTTTATATCCTGTTCCTGATCTTTTCCGTATTTCCGATTTTCTACTCCGTGTATTTGGCCGGCCATAAATGGGACGGCATCGGGGAGATGAAGTACGTCGGCTTCGACAACTTCACCTACCTGTTCACGGATCCGACGTTCTGGAGCGCGCTCGTGAACAACATCGCCCTCTGGATCATGGGCAACGCGCCGCAGCTCATCTGCGCGCTGATCGTCGCGTTCCTTATCAATATGTCCATCGTGCGGTTCAAGGGCTTCTATCGCATCGCTTACTTCCTACCGAATATTACGGCCATGGTCGCTGTCGTTATCATATTCCAGTCCCTGTTCGGCAACCAGTACGGACTGATCAACTTCCTGCTCGAGAAGATCGGGCTGTCCCGCATCGAATGGTTCAACACGCCGTTCGCTTCCCGCGTCGTCATCGCGGCGATGATCTGCTGGCGGTACATGGGCTACAACGCGATCATCTATCTGTCCGGCCTGCAGCGGATCCCGAAGGATCTGTACGAGGCGGCCGAGCTCGACGGCGCGTCGACGGTTCAGACGTTCCTGCGCATCACGCTGCCGATGCTGAAGCCGATCATTCTGTTCTCCGTCATGATGTCGACGATCGGCGGCTTCCAAATCTTCACCGAGCCGCAGGTGCTCGCGGGCACGCAGTCCCCGTATCCGGGCACGGACACCGTGGTGCTGTACATGTTCCGCGAAGGCTTCACGTTCCAGAATTACGGGTACGCGGCCGCCGTGTCGTGGGTGCTGTTCGTCATCATCGGCATCCTGTCGCTCATCAACTGGAAGGTCTTCAACAAAAACGACGATTGATAACGAGGTGAAAGCCAGATGGGCAAGGCAATCCTGACCAAAAAGATCCTGCTGCACACCGTGCTGATCATCGGCGTGCTGGTGTCGATCTTCCCGTTTTATTGGCTCGTCGTGATGTCGACGAACCAGACGAGCGCCATCTTCGCGTTCCCTCCGAAGCTGACGTTCGGCGGATACTTCGCGACCAACTTCCAGCACGTGCTGGACAACATGAATTTCTACCGCGCCCTGTTCAACACGGTTCTGATCGCGCTCCTCAGCACGACGCTGCAGCTGTTCTTCAACTCGTTAACGGGGTTTACGTTCGCCAAATTCAAGTTCCCGGGCTCCCAGTGGCTCTTCTACGTCATGATCGCCACGATGATGATCCCGGGCCAGATGCTGCTCGTGCCCCAATTCATCATCATCAAAACGTTCGGCTGGGTCGGCAGCTACAAGGCGCTGATCGTGCCGGGCATCGCCTCCGCGTTCGGGATCTTTTGGATCCGCCAGTACGCGCTCGCCATCCATAACGAGCTGCTGGAATCCGCGCGCATCGACGGCTGCAGCAAGTTCGGCCAGTACTGGCGCATCGCGCTCCCGATTTTGCGGCCGGCGCTCGCGTTTCTCGCGATCACGACGTTCATGGGCGTCTGGGAAGATTACCTGTGGCCGCTGATCGTTTTGACGGATACGTCCAAATTCACTTTAATGATTGCGCTCCAGCAGTTAAAATCAGTTCATACCGCAGATTATTCCATGGTCATGACAGGTACGCTCATGGCGACCCTGCCGCTCATCGTCGTCTTCCTTGTCGTCAGCCGTCAATTCATCGCCGGCATCATGGAGGGCGCGGTCAAGAGCTGAGGCGCCGCGGCGCATGGGATGACGAACGAATTGGAGGCTTGGTAGCGCATGGCGCCGAAAATCAAGGATGTGGCGAAGAAGGCGGGCGTGTCCGTGACGACCGTATCGCGGGTGCTGAACGGCGAGAAATACGTGAAAGACGACCTCAAAGAACGGGTCAAACGGGCCATCGACGAATTGGGCTACACGCCCAGCCATATCGCCAGAAGCCTCGTGCGGAAGAAGACGAACCTGATCGGCGTGATCGTGCCGGACGTGACGTCGAGCTTCTACTCCACCATCCTGAGCAACATCGAGCAAACGGCCAGCCTGAACGAGTACAACCTTCTGGTGTGCAACATCATCGAGGATACGGACAAAGAGCTGAAATACTTAAACGTCTTCAAAGAAATGCGCGTCGACGGCATCATCATCATGCACGAAAAGCTGAACGACGAGATTCGCGAGATGATCGGCAAGCTGGGCATCCCGATCATCTTCTCGAGTGTCAAGCCGACGGACCAGCCGTTCGCCTCGGTCATCATCGACGACTTCGCGGCGGCGTACGACGCGACCCGGTACCTGATCGGGCTCGGGCATGAGCGGATCGGCTTCATCGGCGGCGACATGCGGGACGTGACGTCGGGGCAGAACCGCTACATCGGCTACTGCCGGGCGCTCGCGGACTGCGGCATCCCGCTCGTCGACGACTATGTGCGCTTCGGCGACTACAAGACGCAGAGCGGGTACGAGCTCATCCAGGAGCTGCTGGACGTCGAGGTCCGCCCGACGGCCGTGTTCGCGGTCAGCGACGACATGGCCGTCGGCGCGATGAACGCCGTGCGCGACCGGGGGCTGGCGGTGCCGGCCGACGTCTCGATCGTCGGCTTCGACGGCAGCCAGCTGACGGAGCTGGTGCGGCCGCGCCTGACGTCGATGGAGCAGCCCATCCGGGAGATGGGCACGGTCACGGTCAACGTGCTGATCGACATGATCGCGGCGCCGGAGAAGGCGCGGAAAGGGGACGTCATCCTGCGGCACGAGCTCGTCGTGCGCGACAGCTGCAGGCGGAACGAATAGACGGATAGCACTTTTTACATCGTAGCGGGAGAGGGAGAGAGACGTGAAGAAATTCGATGCGGTCGTCGTCGGCGATGTCAACATAGATTTGGTGGTGGTGGGCCAGAGCCAGGTGCCGCAGCCCGGGCAGGAAGTATTCGTGGACAACATGCTGATGCACGTCGGCGGAGGGGCGGCTTTGTTCGCGCTGTCCCTTGCCAAGCTCGGTCTCGGCGTGGCGTTCAGCGGCGTCCTCGGGGCGGACAGCAACGGCAGCTTCATCCGGGAGCAATTCGCTCAATATGGTATCGATACCAGCTTGATCGAGACAAGCAAGGTCCATCGGACGGGCATTTCAATTGCGTTCAATCCGGACACGGACCGTTCGTTCCTGTCGTACGCGGGCTCCAACCAGGAGCTGGCGCTGGAGCGGCTCGAGCTCGACCGGATCGCCCAAGGCCGCCACGTCCATCTGACGGGCTACCGCGGTCGGGAGAACCACGCGACGTTCCTCGCGGTCGTGAAGCAATTGAAGGAGAAGGGCGTCACGCTCTCCTGCGACGTCGGCTGGGACGACTCCGGGGAGTGGTACGAAGGGATCTTCGAGCTCATGCGGCATATCGACGTCTTCCTGATGAACGAGACCGAGGCGCTGCATTACACCCGCCGCGCGCGGATCGAGGACGGCCTGCGGCATATGGCGGATTACGGCAAGCATATCGTCGTCAAGCTGGGCGCCGAAGGGGCCGTCTCCATGAAGGACGGCGTGCTGACGCGCCATCCGGCGTTCAAGGTCGAGGCGGTCGACACGACGGGCGCGGGCGATTCGTTCAACGCCGGCTATCTGTACGGCTTCCTTCGCGGGCTGGACGTCGAGACGTCGCTGAAGTACGGCAACGCCTGCGGCGCGATGTCCGTCGGCGCGTACGGCGGAAGCACGGGAACGGCGAATATGGACGGCTTGCTGCAGTTCCTGGAGCGGCACGAAGGCGGGCGGACGCTGCCCAAGGCCATCTCGCAGTAAGGCGGCGGACGAATAGGCGCAAAGCGCGCCAGGCGTGAACGTGAGGACGGTTTCGAACGGGTACGGCTTGGCGCGAGGCGCCGCGGGCGCTTGATCTGAAATCGATACCAGACTGTTGTAACGGGAAAACAAGATTTGAAGTCCCGAAGTCCATGTAGCAGCCAGGCTGCACATTCCCTGCACTTATACGCTCTAAGGAGGATGCACAATGCTTACGATGCGGATTCAAGGCGTGGACAAACCGGTCTCCCGGCTTATCCTCGGCACCGGCGACCTGCGGTCGCTCGACGACAACGAACGGGCGATGCTGCGCGCGTACGCGGAGGCCGGCGGCGCCACGTTCGATACGGCCCACCAATACCGGGGACGCGAGAAGCTGCTCGGCCAATGGCTCGCCGAGGAGAACCTGCGCGACAAAGTCGCCATCCTGACGAAGGGCGCGCATCACGACGACGGCAGCCCGGGCCCGCGGGTCAATCCGGCGGCGATCCGCCAGGACTTGACCGAGAGCCTGGAGCGGCTCGGCACGGATCATGTCGAGCTGTACGCGCTGCACCGCGACGATCCGGCGGTCGAGGTCGGCCCGATCATCGAGGAGCTGCACGCGCACGCGGAAGCGGGACGGATCGGCGCGTTCGGCGCGTCGAATTGGACGCACGAGCGGATCCAGGAGGCCAACGACTACGCGGCCGCGCACGGCTTGACCGGCTTCGCGTTCAGCAGCACGAACCTGAGCCTGGCGAAGCCGCAGGCGCCGCGCTGGCCGGGCGTCGTCTCGGCGGACGAAGCGACGATCGCGTGGCATGCGGCGAACGGCATGCCGCTCCTGTCGTGGTCGGCGCAGGCCGGCGGTTTCTTCTCCGGGCACTTCACGCCGGAGGACACCTCCAACGAGGAAATGGTGCGCGTTTATTATAACGAAGGCAACTGGGAACGGTATAACCGCGCCGTGCGGCTCGCCGCGGAGAAGGGCGTCACGTCGATCCAGCTCGCGCTGTCGTACGTGCTGCATCAACCGTTCGCGACGTGCGCGATCATCGGGCCGCGCAAGCCGGAGGAGCTGTATTCGTCGATCGAGGCGATGCGATTGAAGCTGACGCCGGCGGAAGTGGAATGGCTGGATTTGAAAAGGGAGGCGATCGCGGAATGATTCGGAACAAACTGGCGGCGCAATTATATACGGTACGGAACGAAGCGAAGAAGGACTTTGAAGGCTTGCTGCGGGAGCTGGCGAAGATGGGCTGGGCGGCCGTCCAGATCGACGGCCTGCACGGCAATCCTGCCCGCGACATCGCGGCGATCGCGAAGGAGCTCGGCCTGAAGACCGCCGGCATGCACGTCGGCCTGCCGCGCATGCGGGACGACCTGGACAAGGTGCTGGAAGAAGCCCGCTTGTTCGGAACGAAAGACTTCATCTGCCACTCGCTGCCCGACGGCTTGCAGAACGCCGAAGGCTACGCCAGCGTCAAGCGCGACCTGCTGGCCGTGGCGGAGCGGGTGAAGGGCACGGAATTCCGGGTCGGCTACCATAACCACGATTTCGAATTCCACACGATGATGGACGGCAAGTTCGCGCTCGACTATCTGCTGGAGGATCCGGCGGTGCACGCGGAGATCGACACGTATTGGGTCAAGAAAGCGGGCCTGGACCCGCTGTCGTATATTAGCAAGTATGCTCATCGGATGCCGATTCTGCATCTGAAGGACATGACGAACGACGACCGGCAGTATTTCGCCGAGATCGGCTCCGGCGTCATCGACTTCGCGCCGATTCTCCGCTGGGGACTGGCAAGCGGCGTCGAATGGTTCGCGGTCGAGCAGGACTACTGCCCGGGCAGCCCGCTGGACAGCCTGGCGCAGAGCCTCGAGTATTTGCGCAAGCTGGAAGAGACGCTCTAAGACGGCGGCCGCGGCAGACGCGGGCGCGCGAAGGAGAGGAACCCATGCTATTTACGGAATCGAAACTGGCGGCCCGGCTGCGCGAGATGAGCGAGACCCGCTACCGCGATGCCCGGCCTTTGGATAGGTTTGCCGCGATCGAAGACGAGGCGGGCGCGAACGGCGCCCGTCCGCCCGCGTCCGGCGCGGCGTTCGAGCTGCGAATCGGCGACACGTGGCAGGGACGCGACCGCTACGTCTGGCTCTCGCGCGAGATCGAGGTGCCGGCGGAATGGGCCGGCCGGACCGTGCTCGGCCGGTTCGACTTCGGCGAGACCGGCGGCGGCAACAACGACGGCTTCGAATCGCTGCTCTATTGGAACGGCGCGCCGTATCAAGGCGTCGACTCGAACCATCAGGAAGTGTTCCTGCCGGCGGACGCCGCGGGCCGAACGGGCCGCGCGGACATCCGGCTGTGGACGGGGCTCGAAGGCGGCGGCCGGCCGCGCGACATGAAGCATACCGTGAAGCGCGCGGAGCTGTGCTGGCTCGACGAGGCCGTCGACGATCTCTATTACACGGGACAAGCCGTGCTCGGCACGATCAAGGAGCTGGACGATTCGCATCCCGACCGGGCGGCGCTCGTGAAGGCGCTCGACCGCGCGCTGCTGCGCATCGACTGGTCCCGGCCGGGCTCGGACGCGTATTACGCCTCCGTGCACGAAGCCCGCGAGCTGCTGAACGGGGAGCTGGGCGCGCTCGAGAAGCGTTCCCCGGTGACGGTCACTTGCATCGGCCACACGCATATCGACGTCGCCTGGCTGTGGCGGCTGAAGCATACGCGCGAGAAGAGCGCCCGCTCGTTCTCGACGGTGCTGCGCCTCATGGAGCGGTTCCCGGACTACGTGTTCCTGCAAACGCAGCCGCAGCTGTACGCTTATCTCAAGCAGGATTACCCGGACATCTACGAGCAGATCCGCGAGCGGATCCGCGAAGGCCGCTGGGAAATCGGCGGCGGCATGTGGCTCGAGGCCGACTGCAACCTGACGTCGGGCGAGTCGCTCGTCCGGCAGTTCCTGTTCGGCACGCGGTTCATGCGCGAAGAATTCGGCGCGGAGAGCACGTACCTGTGGCTGCCGGACGTGTTCGGCTACAGCTGGGCGCTTCCGCAGATTCTGAAGAAATCCGGCTTCGACACGTTCATGACGACGAAGATCAGCTGGAACCAGTTCAACCGGATGCCGCACGACACGTTCAAGTGGCGGGGCATCGACGGCTCCGAGGTGCTGACGCATTTCATCACGACGCCGGACGACTGGGAAGAGGCGAACGCGTTCTTCTACACGTACAACGGCTTCGTCACGCCGGAGACCGTCAAAGGCATCTGGGACGGGTACCGCGACAAGGAAGTCAATCAGGAGCTCCTGTTGTCCTACGGCTACGGGGACGGCGGCGGCGGGGTGAACCGCGAGATGCTGGAGCTGCGGCGCCGGCTGGACGCGATGCCCGGCCTGCCGAACGTCAAGACGGGGCGCGCCGACGACTATTTCAAGCGGCTGCAGGCGTCGTTCGCGTCCACCGACCGCTACGTGCACACGTGGGACGGCGAGCTGTACCTGGAGTACCACCGCGGCACGTACACGAGCCAAGCGTACAACAAACGGATGAACCGCAAGCTGGAGCTGCTGTACCGCGAGACGGAATGGCTGAGCGCGTTCGCCGCCGCGCAGCGCCGCGATTGGAGCGGGTACGCGCAGCGCGAGCTGAACGAAGGCTGGACGATTATTCTGCGCAATCAGTTCCATGATATCATTCCCGGCTCGTCGATCGCCGAGGTGTACGCGGACAGCCGCGAGGAATACGCGGAGGCGCAGGCCATCGCGGACGAAGCGTGGCGGAACGCGGCGTCGGCCGTCGCGGGCGGCGAGGGCGGCCAGGCGGAAGCGGGCGCGCTGACCGTGATGAACGGCTCGCCGTGGGAGCGGCGCGACGCGATCGCGCTGGACGCGGCGGCCGCGCCGGCGGGGAGCGCGTGGAGCGACGCCGACGGACGGCCGCTGCGGGCGCAGCTCGCGGACGGGCGCTGGCTCGTGGAATCGCCGGCGGTGCCGCCGCTCGGCGTGACGGCGCTGCATCACGCGGCCGGCGAAGCTTGGGCGGACGCGTTCGCGCCGGCGGACGCGCCGTTCGTCCTGGACGGCCGCGCGCTGAGGACGCCGCACTACGAGCTGGCTTGGAACGAAGCCGGCCAGCTGACGCGGATTTACGATCTGGACTTCCGCCGGGACGTGCTCGCGGAGGGCGCGCGCGGCAACGTGCTGCAGGTGTTCGAGGACAAGCCGATGCATTTCGACGCGTGGGACGTCGACATCTACTACCAAGCGAAAATGCGCGAGATCGCGGACTTGGTCTCGGTCGAGCTCGTCGAAGCCGGCCCGCTCGCGGCGACCGTCGCGTTCGCGTGGCGGTACGCGGACTCGGCGGTGACGCAGAAGCTGACCGTCTACGCGGACAGCCGGCGGATCGACTTCCGCACGGAGATCGACTGGCGGGAGCGCCAGCAGCTGCTGAAGGTCGCCTTCCCGGTCGCGGTGCGCGCGACGGAGGCGACGTACGACATTCAGTTCGGCAACGTCAAGCGGCCGACGCATTGGAACACGAGCTGGGACTACGCGCGGTTCGAGACGGTCGGGCATCAGTGGGCCGACCTGTCCGAACGCGGCTACGGCGTCAGCCTGCTGAACGACTGCAAGTACGGCTACGACATCAAGGACAACGTCATGCGCTTGTCGCTGCTGAAGTCCGCGATCCATCCGGATCCGAACGCGGACCTCGGCGAGCATGTCTTCACGTACGCGCTGCTGCCGCATGAAGGCGATTGGTACGCGGGCGGCACCGTACGGGAAGCGTGGTCGCTGAACAATCCGCTGACCGCGGCTCCGGGCGCGCCGGCGCAGGGCACGCGGTCGCTGTTCGCGCTGTCCGCGCCGAACGTGATGGTCGACGCGGTCAAGAAGGCGGAGGACGGCGAGCGGATCGTGCTGCGCGTCCACGAGTACGCGGGCATCCGCACGCAGACGGAGCTGCGCAGCGATCTGCGCATCCGCTCGATGGCGGAATGCGACCTGATGGAGCGGCCGCTCGGCGGCGAAGAGACCGCCGGCGGCGCGCGGGAGCGCGCCGCGACCGGCTTCGAGCTGAAGCCGTACGAGATCAAGACGTTCCTGATCGAGCTGGAGCCGGGCCTGCCGGGCACGGCGGGCGCGGGAAATTCGACGAACGGAGGCGAACGCGCATGAGCACGATCCGCTTGACCATGGCCCAGGCGCTGGTGAAGTTTCTGGACAATCAATACCTGTCCGTGGACGGGGAGGAAATCAAATTCGTCCGCGGCGTGATGGGCATCTTCGGGCACGGCAACGTGACGGGCCTCGGCGAGGCGCTCGAACGGATGACCGGCGAGCTCGAATTCATCCAAGGCAAGAACGAGCAGGGCATGGTGCACGCCGCCGCGGCGTACGCCAAGCAGAAGAACCGGCGGCAGATTTACGCCTGCACGTCTTCGATCGGCCCCGGCGCGCTCAACATGGCGACGGCGGCCGCGACGGCGACGGTCAACCGCATTCCCGTGCTGCTGCTGCCGGGCGACAATTTCGCCGGCCGCCAGCCGGACCCCGTGCTGCAGCAGCTCGAAGTGCAGGGCGACTATACGGTCGCCGCGACCGACGCGTTCAAGCCGGTCAGCAAGTATTGGGACCGGATCGTCCGGCCGGAGCAGCTGATGGCGTCGCTGCTGCAGGCGATGCGCGTCCTGACCGATCCGGCGGAGACCGGCGCCGTGACCTTGGCGCTGCCGCAGGACGTGCAGGCCGAGGCGTACGATTACCCGGCCGCGTTCTTCGCCCGGCGGGTCCACTACGCCGACCGCCGCCCGGCCGCGCCGGACGCGGTGCGCCGCGCGGCCGAGGCGATCGCCGGCAAGCGCCGGCCCTTGATCGTCGCGGGCGGCGGCGTGCTCTACGCCGAAGCCGCGGATGACCTGCGGCGGTTCGCGGAAGCGTTCGGCATCCCGGTCGCGGAGACGCAAGCCGGCAAGAGCGCGATGCCGTGGAACCATCCGCTCGCCCTCGGCGGCGTCGGCACGACCGGCACGCTGGCGGCGAACCGGATCGCGGCCGAAGCGGACGTCGTCATCGGCGTCGGCACGCGCTTCTCGGACTTCACGACCGCGTCCAAGTCGGCGTTCCGCCGGCCGGACGTCGCGTTCGTCAATCTCAACGTCAGCGCGTTCGACGCCGGTAAGCTCGAAGGCGCCGTCGTGACCGCCGACGCGCGGACGGGCCTCGCCGCGCTGCGGGCCGAGCTGGCGGCGCGCGGCTACGACAGCGGCTACGCCGAGGGCGAGATCGCCGCGCTGAAGGCGGAGTGGGACCGCGAGGTCGACCGCCTCTACGCGCTCGAGCGCGAGGACGGCTTGACGCAGACGCGCGCGCTCGGCGTCATCAACGGCTTCGTCGGCCCGTCGGACGTCGTCGTCTGCGCGGCCGGCAGCCTGCCCGGCGACCTGCACCGCGTCTGGCGGACGACCGAGCCGAAGACGTACCACATGGAATACGGCTTCTCGTGCATGGGCTACGAGGTGAGCGGCGCGTTCGGCGCGGCGCTGGCCGAGCCGGAGCGGGACGTCTACGCCTTCGTCGGCGACGGCAGCTACCTCATGCTCCATTCGGAGCTCGTGACGGCGATCCAGGAAGGCGTCAAGCTGACGGTGCTGCTGCTCGACAACCACGGCTTCCAATGCATTCATAATCTGCAGCGCGGGCACGGCAGCGACGGCTTCGGCAACGAATTCCGCTTCCGCTCCAAAACGACGGGCCGCCTGAACGGCGCGTATATGCCGATCGATTTCGCGATGCATGCCCGCAGCCTGGGCGCGGCCGCGTATACGGCGCATACCGCGGAAGAGCTGGCCGATGCGCTGCGCCGCGCCAAGGAAGAGGAAGGCCCGGTGCTGGTCGAGATCAAGGTGCTGCCGGGCACGAACACGGACGGGTACGAATCGTGGTGGCACGTCGGCGTGCCGGAAGTGTCCGCGAGCGACAAGGTCGTCGCCGCGCACGGCCGGATGCAGACGGCGCTGACCGCCGCGCGTCCGTACTGAGCTCGTTTCCCGTTATCGAACCCACATCAAGGAGGGCTGCACGATGGATAACACCCTTGCGTTTCCCGCCGGCCGTCCGCGCGACTTCGTCGCGATCGGCCGGCTGTGCATCGACCTGAACGCCAACGAAATCAACCGTCCGATGGAAGAGACGATGACCTTTACCAAGTACGTCGGCGGTTCGCCCGCCAACATCTGCATCGGCATGGCCCGCCTCGGCCACCGCACGGCCTTCATCGGCAAGATCGCGGACGACCAGATGGGCCGGTTCATCCTGGGCTATCTGCGCGACAACGGCATCGACGCGGCCGGCGTGACGACGGACCGGACGGGCGCCGTGACGGGACTCGCGTTCACGGAGATCAAGAGCCCGGAAGACTGCAGCATCCTCATGTACCGCGACAACGCCGCCGATCTGCTGCTCGCCCCCGGCGAAGTGGACGAAGCGCTGATCGCGGAGAGCCGGGTGCTGCTCGTCTCGGGCACGGCGCTTGCCAAGAGCCCGTCGCGCGAAGCGGTGCTGCTCGCGATCCGCTATGCCCGCAAGCACGGCACGAAGGTCGTCTTCGACATCGATTACCGCCCGTACACGTGGACGTCGCCCGAAGAGACGGCGATCTACTACCACCTGGCGGCCGAGAAGAGCGATATCATCATCGGCACCCGCGAGGAGTTCGACATGCTCGAGCGCTTCGACGGCAACGCCGAACGCAGCGATGCCGTCACGGCGGCGCAGTGGTTCGGCTGCCGCGCCGAGCTCGTCATCATCAAGCACGGCAAGGATGGCTCCATCGCCTACGGCAAGGACGGCGGCTCGCACCGGGGCGCGATTTTCCCCGCCAAGGTCGTCAAGACGTTCGGCGCCGGCGATTCGTACGCGGCCGGCTTCCTGCACGGCCTGATGCAGGGCTGGAGCGTCGACCGCAGCATGGCCTACGGCAGCGCGGCGGCCTCCATCGTCATCTCGAGCCACAGCTGCTCCGACGCCATGCCGACCGCCGAGCAAGTCGATGCTTACATCCAGGCTTCCCAACACGCGTAATCCCGAAAGGAGATCATCCGTATGTCCCACGCGAACGCACCGGCTCTTCTGAACAACTTCATCGGCGGCGAGTGGACCGCCTCCGTCTCCGGCAGCTCCGAGCCGGTCTATAATCCGGCCACCGGCGAGATCATCGCCTATACGCCGCTCTCGTCCAAGGACGAGCTGGACGGCGCCGTGCGCGCCGCGCAGGCGGCCTTCGAAACGTGGAGCAAGACGCCGGTTCCGCGCCGCGCGCGCATCCTGTTCAAATACCAGCAGCTGCTCGTCGATCACTGGGAAGAGCTGGCCCGCATCGTCACGCTGGAGAACGGCAAGAGCTACACCGAAGCGCACGGCGAAGTGCTGCGCGGCATCGAATGCGTCGAGTTCGCCGCGGGCGCGCCGTCGCTCATGATGGGCCGCCAGCTGCCCGACATCGCGACGAACCTGGAATCCGGCATGTACCGCTACCCGGTCGGCGTCGTCGGCGGCATCACGCCGTTCAACTTCCCGATGATGGTGCCGTGCTGGATGTTCCCGCTCGCCATCGCCTGCGGCAATACGTTCGTGCTGAAGCCGTCCGAACGGACGCCGCTGCTCGCGAACCGGCTCGCGGAGCTGTTCCGCGACGCGGGCCTGCCAGGCGGCGTGCTGAACGTCGTCCACGGCGCGCACGACGTCGTGAACGGACTGCTGGAGCACCCGGACGTCAAGGCGATCTCGTTCGTCGGCTCCCAGCCGGTGGCCGAATACGTCTACAAGACGGCGTCGGCGCACGGCAAGCGCGTCCAAGCGCTCGCCGGCGCGAAGAACCATTCCATCGTCATGCCGGACGCGGATCTGGACGCGGCGGTGACGCAGATCATCGGCGCGGCCTTCGGGTCCGCGGGCGAGCGCTGCATGGCGTGCTCCGTCGTCGTCGCCGTCGGCGACGCGGCCGAGCCGCTCATCGCGAAGCTGGTCGAGGCGGCGGACAAGATCACGATCGGGAACGGCCTCGACGAGGGCGTCTTCCTCGGCCCGGTCATCCGCGGCCCTCACAAGGACCGGACGCTCGGGTACATCGAGTCGGGCGAGCGGGACGGCGCGGTGCTGCGCCGGGACGGCCGCGCGGACGCGGCGGCCGCGGGCGACGGGTACTTCGTCGGCCCGACGATCTTCGATCACGTGACGAGCGAGATGAAGATTTGGAAGGACGAGATTTTCGCGCCGGTGCTGTCCATCGTGCGCGTCGCGACCCTGGACGAGGCGATCGCGCTCGCGAACCGCTCGGACTTCGCGAACGGCGCGTGCCTGTTCACGCAGAACGGCAGCCACGTGCGCCGCTTCCGCGAGACGATCGACGCCGGCATGCTCGGCATCAACCTGGGCGTGCCCGCGCCGATGGCGTTCTTCCCGTTCTCGGGCTGGAAGAAGTCGTTCTACGGCGACCTGCACGCGAACGGACAAGACGGCGTGGAGTTCTACACGCGGAAAAAAATGGTGACGGCGCGCTGGTAGCCGCCGAGCCGGGACGCGAGGCGCCGCCGCGCGGCCTGCCGGCAGCGATGCCGCGGCCGCGGCCGGCGCTTGCGGCGGTCCCGGCCTCGCCTGAGAGGAGCGCATCATGAGCGAATTGATCGTCAGACCGAACCGGACGCCGGACGCGGACGGCAGCTTGCTGCGCATCACGCCGGAGACGGCGGGGTGGACGTACGTCGGCTTCGAGGTGTACCAACTGGAAGAAGGGGCGCGGCTGAATGTGCCGACGGGGGAGCGCGAGGCATGCCTCGTGCTGCTCGCGGGCCGTGCGGACGTCGCGACGGCGGAGCAGGCGTGGACGAATATCGGGGAACGGATGAACGTCTTCGAGAAAATCCCGCCGTACGCCGTCTACGTGCCGAGCGGCGACCGGTTCGAGGTCGCGGCAGTGACCGGGCTGCGGCTCGCCGTCTGCTGGGCGCCCGGCAAGGGCACGCATCCCGCCCGGCTCATCGGGCCGGAGCAGGTGGGCGTCGAAGTCCGCGGGCAGGGGAGCACGGAACGGCTCATCCATAACATTTTACCGGAAGGCGAGGCGGCGGACGGGCTGCTCGTCGTGGAAGTGTTCACGCCCGGCGGCCATTGGTCCAGCTACCCCCCGCACAAGCACGACCGGGATCACTTGCCCGAGGAATCGCTGCTCGAGGAGACGTACTACTACGAGGTGCAGCCGGAGCAGGGCTTCGCGGTGCAGCGGGTGTACACGGACGACCGCTCGCTGGACGAGACGCTGGCCGTGAAGCACGGCGAGGCCGTGCTCGTGCCGCGGGGCTATCACCCCGTGTCGGCACCGCCCGGCTACGACGCGTACTACTTGAACGTCATGGCCGGACCGGTGCGGACGTGGAAGTTCCATAACGATCCCGACCATGCGTGGCTCATGCCGAAGCCGGCCGGGAAGTAAGACCCGGACCGCGAGGCACGAAGGGAAGAGCACGAAAACAGAGCAGGGTGAGCACGGAAACAAGAGCAAGGGAAGCAGAAAACGCCAAGCAGAAAACGCCAAGCAGAGCACGGAGCATGCGCGTTCGCCCGAGCGAACCGCATACGCAAACGGCGACAGCCCCGGACCGCATCATCGCGTCCGGGGCTGTCGCCGTTTAACGGCCTAAATCGTTAATATCGCGAATGCTTCGCTTCGCCGCGCTAGTCGATCGGAAACGCGTCCGTGGAGCACGCCACGACTTTGCTCGGCACGCGCTCGAACAGCGGGCTCACCGATTCCTTCCGGTGAATGCGGCGGATGGCTTCGCCGAATAACGGCGCCACGGAGATGCACTGGATTTTGGCGGAATGGACGAGATGCGGATTCTCCACGGAATCCGTCACGATCAGCCGCTCGATCGCGCTCGCTTCGATCTTGCGGACGGCCGCCTCGTTCAATACCGCATGGGACAAGCAGGCCATGATGCGCTTGGCTCCCCGCTCGACCAAGCATTTCGACAGTTCCACGATCGAGCCGCCCGTCAGCGAGAAGTCGTCGACGATGACCGCCGTCTTGCCTTGGACGTCGCCGATAATGTCCATGATCTCGGCCCGTTCCCGGTGGTCCTTGCGGGTCTTGTCCCCGATCGCCATCGTGGTGCCGAGGTAATTCGCGTACTTGCGCGCTTGCTTCGCGAACCCGGCGTCCGGCGAGACGACGACGAACTCGTCCAGCCGCATCCGCATGATGACCTCGCACAGCACGGGCAAGGCGAAGAGATGGTCCACGGGCTTCTTGAAAAAGCCTTGAATCTGATGGCTGTGCAGATCCATCGCCACGATGCGGTCCGCCCCGGCCAGCTCGATGGATTCCGCGCAGACGCGCGCGCGGATGGATACGCGGGGTTCGTCCTTCTTGTCGCCCTTGGCGTAGCTGAAATACGGCATGATCACCGTCACGGAGTGGGCGCTCGCCCGCTTGAACGCATCGACCCAAAACAGAATCTCGACGAATTCGTTGTTCGGATTCAAGCCGATCGATTGGACGAGATAGACGTCCTTGTCGCGGACCGTCTCGCCGATCCGCACGAACGTGTTGCCTTCGGAGAAGGTGATCGTCTCGGACCGGCCGAGCTCGACTTCCAGGTAATCGCAGATTTTCCGCGCGAAGGCGATCCCGGAGCTCCCCGCAAAAATTTTGATCCCGGCGTTTTCCATGTCGCACCGTCCTTTTCGATGGTTGCTTGACTCCGATTGCAAGTCGCGTCCCGTCCCGTCCTCTTCCCGTTACTCGTTTTGTCCGAAAGTGAACCATCCGTCCGTGCGGCTGCGGTCGCCTGCTGCGTTTCTTCTCTCCTTTAATCTACCACAAATTCCCTCCCGCCGCATGCCGCCGGATTGGACGCCGGTTCGCCAAGCGCAACTAATTAGGTTCGCGGGCGTTCCTATACGTGCGGCATTTTAGCGGGTTTAACGTTCGTAATCTTAACGATTCAAAGCAGGGCGAAGGGAGCCAGCGACCATGAAAGAGGCTATAGTCGAACAAGCCGCGCGAATTGCCGGCGATTTCCTCCGGGAACCCATAACGACTGCCTATCCGATCACGGGCAAAGGCAGCATGAATCAGGTGTGCGCAGTCGAAACGGAGAACCGCAAGGTTGTCGTCCGCATGAACGACGAAGCTGCCTATCCGGGCTTTGTCAAAGAGAAATGGTGCATCGGGCAAGCAGCAGCGGTCGGCGTTCCGGGACCCGAGGTGTTGTCCGTCGGTATGGCCGATGGCACCGCTTATATGATTCAAGCCTTTATCGAGGGAGACAACGGGGCAGAAAGTACCGTACCCCGGTCCGTAATTTGGAGAAAATTGGGCGAATATGCCAGACGCATTCATTCGATTCCGGTGAAAGGCTATGGGGAGAATCTGGCCGATCCGGTACATGGCGAGTTTCGGTCCCCGCCTCACGCGGGATCGGACGGCAGTTGGCTAGGGTATGTGCAGCATAATATCCATAGTCTGACCGAAGACGACCGCTTGATTGAGCTCGGGGTCATTACTCTGGCGGAATCGCGGCGCATAAAAGAACGGTTTGAAGCTCTAAAGCGGGAACCGTTCCGCTTCGGCTTGAACCATGGCGATCTCTCTTTGAAGAATACGATGGTCAATCCGGCCGGCCAAGTCATACTGCTGGATTGGAACGCGAAAGTCAGCGCGGTACCGCACGCAACGATCGCTCAATTGATGCATTATCGGATGCTGGCGCTGGAGGAAAGCGCGACGGCCGAGGAATTCGAAGCCTTTCTAGCCGGATACGGCTTCGGCGGAGAAAACCTTGCCGGCATCAGGCGTTATTTGCTGTTAAGGGCTTTCGACAACCTCAGATGGGCGATCAATCGCAGGTCCGATCTGGTTCAACCCTATGCCGCGTTCGCGAAACAAGCAGTCGGCATTGCGATGGATTAGCGGATTGCGGGATGCGCTGAAAAGAGGTCAACCGGCTTCCCGGTTGACCTCTTTCACGTTACGAACGATCACGTCCGCCCCGCGTTTTCCCCCAGCTTATACTCGTTCGGCGACACGCCGGCCTCCTGCTTGAACACCTTCGCGAAGTACGAGTAGTTGGCGTAGCCGACCTTCTTCGCCACGTCGAACACCGACAGGCCGGTCGAACGGAGCAGCTGCTTCGCGGCCGCGATGCGCGCTTCGATGATGTACGCGCCGAGCGAGACGCCGGTCTCCTTCTTGAACAGGCGGGCCAGGTAGTCCGGGTGGAGGAAGACGACGTCGGCGAGGCTGTTGCGGGTCAGGTCCTCGCCGTAATGCGCGCGGATGTACTGCTTGATCTCGTCCGCGACGGACGTCGGCTGCTCCGCGAACCGGCGGTAATCCATGGCGGTCCCGACCAGGGCGCGCAGGTAGGCTTCCATGTCCTCGACGGAGTGCAGCGACTGGGCTAGCAGCCGCTCGTTCGCCCGGCCGGCGTACAGCTGATGCGCCTGGATGCCCTTCGACTTGAGGAAGGCGTAGACGAGCTGCATCATGTCGAGCCGGAACAGATTGAGCACGGGCGTCGTGAAGCCGGGCTGCCGCGCTTGTTCGTCCAAGTACCGCGACGTCTCCGCCAGGAATTCGGCGGGCTTGCCCTGATCCAGCCGCGCCTCCAGCCGCGCCAGGTCCGGCGGGAGGTAGCAGTCCTCGGCCGGCCCGCGGCCCGCGTCCGCGAAGAAGACCCGGTTGCGGCGCTTCACGAGCTCGTCGTTGGCCTGCAGCAGCTCCCGCAGGATCGCGCTCGCGCCGCCCAGCCGGCCGGCGCGGCCGACGAGGCAGCACGCGTCGCTCTTGAGCGCGCGCCTCGCCTGCTCGACGAACGCCGCGCACGGCGCCTCGAGCGCCCCGGCGTCGGGCGGACGGTGCCACTTCAAGACGGCGATCCATTGATGCGTCTTGTATTCCAGCGCCGTCTCGACGGCGAACGCCGGATGCCGGAACAGCTCGTGGAGGACGTTCTGCAGGGCGAAGTCGAACAGGTGCTTCTCCTCCCGGCCCATGGTGCCGTCCTCCGGGAAGAGGCGCAGCAGCACGGGCTGCACGGAATCGTCCAGCGCGTAGCCGAGATGCTGCTCTTCGACGGCGTCCGCGATCTCGGCGGGCCGGAGCGGGGAGGAGGCGCTGCCGCTGACGAGCTTCCGCCAGAAGTGCTCCAGCATCTTCGCCTGGTTCCGCTGCCAGTAGCGGCCTTCCTCGATCGCAAGCGCGTCGCGCTGCTGCTCCTTCGCCCGCTCGACGGCCTTGCGGAGGATGAGCATCAGCTTGTCGAACTGGATCGGCTTCAGGAAGTACTCGAAGCTGCGTAGTTCGATCGCCTTCTGCGCGTAGTTGAAATCCGCGTAGTTGGTCAGGAAGATCGCCTGCACGTCGTACCGTTCCTCGCGGATCCAGGCCAGCAGCTCGAGGCCGCTGCCCTGCGGCATCTCGATGTCGGAGACGAGGATGTGAATGTCATGGCGCATCAAGACGTCGCGCGCCTGGGCGACGTTATGGGCGGTATGGACCGTCCCGATGCCCAGCAACGCCCAGTCGATCTTCGTCTCCAGCGCGGTCACGACGAAATAATCGTCGTCCACGAGCAGCACGTTCATCTCGTCACGCTCCTTTTCCGGATGAATTCCCCGTTCCCGATGCTCCATTCGCCGTTTCCGTCGTTCCGGTCATTGTCCTCGCCGCTCCCGTCCCTCTCGCCGTTCCCGTTATCGCCGCATCCGGCGGCTCCGGCGGCTCCGGCAGCTCCAGCACGACGAGGGCGCCGCCGCCGTCCGCGCCGCCGAAGCGGACGGACGCCCCGTCGCCGTACAGCTGGGACAGCCGCTGCACGGTGTTCATGATGCCGATCCGCGTCCCGCCCGATCGGTCCAGCGGCTCCCCGCGCCGCAGCTTCGCCAGGACGTCCGGCGCGAAGCCGGGGCCGGTGTCCGCGATGCGGATCACCGTTACGCCGCCGCCCTCCGTCTCCTCGCGCAAGCGGCGCTCGACCTCGATCGCGATCGACGTCTCGTGCTCGCGGGACACCGCGTATTTGACGGCGTTCTCGACGAACGTCTGCAGCACGAGCGGCGGAATCTGCGCGTCCCGCGCGTCTTCGGCTTGGGAGATCCGGTAGACGAAGGAGTCGCGGTAACGGCTGCGCTGAATCTCGAGATAGATCCGCACATGCTCGAGCTCGTCCGCGAGCCGCACGAAATCCCGGCCTTCCCGGAAGATGTACCGGAAATACGCCGACGTCGACAGCGCCATCTGCTGAATCTCCTCGTCCATGCCCATCTGCGCCATGCTGTGGATCGTCGTGAGGCAGTTCAGGAAGAAATGCGGCTTGATTTGCAGCTTCATGTAATCCAGCTGGATGCGCTGCTTCTCGAGCTCGCGCTCGTAGATGTCGATCTTGTATTCCTTGATCTGCTTCACGAGGATCCGGAACTGCCGGTTCGCCTTCTCGAGCTCCGCCATCTTGCTGCTCTGCACGTCGATCGGTTCGCCGTCGCCGGTCCAGAAGGCGAGGTTGTAGGAGAAGCTCTTGATCGGCTGGAGCACCTTGTGCTTGAAGTAGAGCAGGATGAAGCACAGGCTCGCGGCGATGATGACGGCCAGCAGCACGATGAGCAGCTGGGCGATCATGATTTTCTCGAACGCTCCGAACTGGATGACGAGCTGCACGTAGAAGGACGCGTTCGTGAAGGCGCCGTTCACCGTCGTCTTCGGCTGGACCAGGTCGAGCAGGGCGGCGCGCGCGGGACTCGGGTCCAGCAGCTTGCCCTTGTTCGAGATCGGGCTCGTGACGCGGCTGCCGTCCTCGCTGATCAGCGACGCGTAGCCGTTCTCGCCGAGGTTCGTCTCGCGCAGCGGGCGGATCAGGTCGTCCGCCGAGATCAGGCAGATCAGGTAGCTGTCATGGTACGGGACGATGTTGAGAATGAAGGATTTGCCGGCTAGCTGGACGGTCGACCACCACGAATACAGCTTCTCGTAGTACACCTTGTCTTTGATATAGAGGCCGACCTGCTTCTGCAGCGCCTGATATTCCTTGTACGTCATGCCCATGGGGGCGCAGTTCTGCAAGTAATCCTTCTTGTCGAAGTAGAGGAAGAAATTGTACTGCTCGCCGTAGCCCTTCTGCACCTCGACGAAGCGCCGGTACAGCGTCTTGTTCGCCTTCAGGAACTCGGGTTCGTCCGGGGCGTGCGCGTTCATCACCTTGACGTTCTCGTCGTTGGCGAGCGTCCAGCCCATGAAGTGGTTGATGTAGGCGAAGTCGGCGTTGATCCGGTTGATGTACAGGTAGGACGTGTCCCGCAAATCCCGGGCCGACTGCTGCTTGACGATCGCGATCGACGCGAAGCTGATGATGAAATCCAGGATCAGCGCGGAGAACGAGATGATCAGGATGATTCGGACGTAGTGCTGGATCGGATGCAGCTTGCGCTCCGTATGACGTGCCATCTGCCCCGCAAGTCCCCTCTCTGCCGGCGCCGGCCGCCGAAATCGCTTTCGCTGTCTGATTATTATAATGCCGGCCCGCGAAAAAACAAGCCGGGAACGGGTCCCAAACCGCCGAATGTCCGGAAAGTGACGCCAAAAAGTCCGGTTTCCGCCGTCCCCCGGCCGCCCAGAGGCCCGGATCGGTCCGGATCGCCTTGCGCCGCCCCCGAAAAGTCCGAATAACGCGCGAAGGAGGTCCGCCTGCCGCCGGGCGGGCTCTCGTATACTGAGAGCACACCGAACGGCGCACGCGCTCGTTCATCGGGCAAAAGGGGGCTTCGAGCATTGATCAACACGCAATCGAGCGGCAATCCGCGGCGGACGTTCGCGCGGATCGGCCGGAACTGGGGGCTATACCTGCTGCTGCTGCCGGCCGCCGTGCTGCTGCTGTGCTTCACGTATAAGCCGATGTACGGCGTCATCATCGCCTTCAAGGATTTCAATCCCGTGTCCGGCATCATGGGCAGCCCGTGGGCGGGGTTCAAGTATTTCGAGAAATATTTCCATTCCTATCAATTCCCGATCACGATCAAAAACACGCTCGTCATCAGCCTGTACAGCTTCGCGACGTTCCCGATCCCGATCTTGTTCGCGCTCGGCGTCAATCAGCTGCGGGCGGGCCGGTTCAAGCGGCTCTTCCAGACGGTCACGTACATGCCGCACTTCATCTCGACCGTCGTCGTCGTCGGCCTGATGCTCATCCTGCTCTCGCCGGGCAGCGGGCTGATCGGCAGCATCTACCGGCTGTTCGGGGCCGAGGCGCCGAACCTGATGGGCTCCGGGGGACTGTTCAGCAGCGTCTACGTCTGGTCCGACGTCTGGCAGCACACGGGCTGGGACAGCATCATCTACATCGCGGCGCTGTCGTCGGTCGATCCGAGCCTGTACGAGGCGGCGACGGTCGACGGCGCGAGCCGGTGGCACAAGATCCGCTACATCGACATCCCGATGCTGATCCCGACGGCGGTGACGCTGCTCATCCTGCGGGTCGGCGGCCTGCTCGGCGTCGGCTTCGAGAAGGCGTACCTCATGCAGAACAACCTGAACATTTCCGGCAGCGAGGTCATCTCGACCTACGTGTACAAGATCGGGCTCATCAGCTCCCAGTACAGCTTCTCGGCGGCGATCAACCTGTTCAATACGGCCATCAATTTCGCGCTGCTGATTCTGGTCAACTGGGTGTCCAGAAAATATTCCGAGCACAGTCTCTGGTAAACGGGAGGGAGGAGAGGACATCATGGAAGCGGCAACGAAACCGACCGTGCTTCCGCCCAAACCGGCGCGTTCCGGCGATCGGCTGCTGGAGACGCTGCTGTACATTTGGGCCGCCGTCGTGCTATTGATTGTGGTATATCCGCTGTACTTCATCGTCATCGCCTCGTTCAGCGACCCGTCCGCGGTCGGGAACGGGAAGGTGTGGCTGCTGCCGAGCGGCTTCACGCTCGACGGCTATAAGGAGCTGCTCAAGCACGCCAATATTTGGGTCGGCTACCGCAACACGATCCTCTATACGGTCGTCGGCACCGCGATCGGCCTGACCGTCAACGTGTCGGCCGGCTACGCGCTCTCGCGGCGGGATCTCGCGGGGCGCAAAGCGATTTCGCTGTTCTTCATCTTCACGATGTTTTTCAACGGCGGGCTCATTCCGACGTTTCTGACGATCCGGGACTTCCACCTGTACGATACGTTCCTCGTCATGGTGCTGCCGTTCTCGGTCGCCGTGTTCGACATCATCGTGGCGCGGACGTTCTTCCGCACGAGCATCCCGGCGGAATTGTGGGAAGCGGCGCAGCTCGACGGCTGCGGCAACCTGCGGTTCTACGTCCTGATCGTGCTGCCGCTATCGAAGGCGGTCGTCTCCGTGCTCGCGCTCTGGTTCGCGGTGGGGCAGTGGAACGCGTACTTCAACGCGCTGATTTATTTGCAGAACAAGAACCTGTTCCCGCTGCAGCTGATTCTTCGGGACATCCTGATCACGAACCAGATGCAGACCGCCCTCGGCACCGGGGAAGCGGCGCAAATCGCGCTGCGCCTGGCCAATCTGCTCCGTTACTCCGTCATCATCGTCTCCACGCTGCCGATCATGTGCTTCTACCCGTTCGTGCAGAAGTATTTCAACAAGGGGGTGATGATCGGCGCGGTGAAGGAGTAGCGGCGCCGCCCTTGGGCAACGGCTGTAAAGCAGGGCAAGAAAGACGAACGCCATTCATCGATTCATTCATAGGGGGAGTTTACGCATGGCAAACGCATCGAAACGATCCGCATTCCGCATGCTGTCCGGCCTGACCCTGGCCGCCGTGCTCGGCACGGCCGTGCTCGCGGGCTGCAGCGGCGACAACGACGGCAAGAATACGAACGCGCCGGCGGCGAACGGCGGCACGAACGCGAAGACCGGCGACGGCAACTTTCATCAGGAAGGGATGCCGATCGTCGACGAGCCGGTCACGCTCAACGTGCTGACGATCCGCTGGGGCAACATGGGCGACACGTTCACGAAGAACGCCTGGCTGCAGGACCTGGAGAAGCGCACGAACGTCAAGATCAATTGGCAGGTCGTCTCCTCGAACGACTGGGGCGATCAGAAATCCGTCATGCTGGCGAGCGGCAAGCTGCCGGACGTCATCATCGGCGACCTCGCGTTCGGGGATTCGGACATCGTGAACAACCTCGGGATTTTCCGTCCCCTCGACGAGTACATCGAGAAGGATATGCCGAACCTGAAGGCCGCCATGCAGGAGTCGCCGGAGCTGAAGAAGCTCAGCACGTTCCCGGACGGCAAGATCTACTCGCTGCCCGCGCGGCTGCCGTCGCGTCCGGTGTCGTCCGTGCAGCCGGTCATTAACAAAGATTGGCTCGACAAGCTCGGACTGAAGGCGCCGACGACGATCGACGAGCTGTACAACGTGCTGAAGGCGTTCAAGGAGCAGGATCCGAACGGCAACGGCAAGGCGGACGAAATTCCGTACAGCGACTCGGGAGACCTCGACATGAACGTTCTCGCGCCGTTCGGCATCACGGACCTGCGGGGCAACCATATGCTCGTCAAGGACGGCAAGACGGAGTATTTCCCGACGTCGGACGCGTACAAGGCGGGCTTGGAATGGGCGCATAAGCTGTATGCCGAGGGCCTGATCGACAAAGAAACGTTCACGCAGGACAGCACGATGCTGACGGCGAAGCGCCAAAATCCCGACGCCGCGCTGGTCGGCTTCTCGTACCAGTGGACGCCGGACGCCGTATTCGGGCAGTGGAGCAAGCAGTACGAGACGATCGCGCCGATCGCCGGCCCGGACGGCAACAAGTACCAGCTCGGCGAGCCGAACGGCATGAGCTTCCGCCGCAACGAGATGCTGATCACGACCACCGCCAAATATCCGGACGTCGCCGCCCGCTGGGCCGACGAATTCTACACCGGCGAAGCGAGCATCCAGAATTTCTGGGGCGCGATCGGCACGACCATCGCCAAGAACGACGACGGCACGTACACGCTCATGGATCCGCCGGACGGCACGAGCGCGGACGCTTGGTATTGGGACGGCTCCCTGCGGGATTTCGGCCCGAAATACGCCAGCCCGTCGTTCGAGAAAAACATCAAGCTCGATCCGTCGAGCGGCGACGGCCTGAAGCTGCAGCTCGACAACCTGGGCAAGGAATACGTGACGGAGCCGTTCCCGGACGTCATGTACACGGCCGAGGAGTACGCGGACTTGCCGACGCTGACGACCGACATCGACAGCTACATCGCCAGCACGCGGGCGAAGTGGATCACGAAGGGCGGCATCGCGGAAGAGTGGGACGGCTACGTCAAGAAGCTGAACGACATGGGGCTCGAGAAGCTCGTCAAGATTTATAACGACGCCTATGCGCGCTATCAGGACGTGAAGTAAGCCGGCAATCGGAACGGCCGCCGGTTCGTCCGCGGCCCCGCGCGGCCTCGCGGTTCGCCGCGGGGCCGCGTTCCGGCTATGGACCGGGCTTCGGCCGCGGGCCCGGGGGCGGACGGCGAGACGGCAGGGACGGAACGGCGACGGCAGGGGAGACGGGGAGGAGAACGAGCATGAGCAGGACAACGGCATTGCGGGTCACCGTGTGGAACGAGAACCGCCACGAGCGGCAGAACCCGCGGGTGCGCGAGATTTACCCGGAGGGGATTCATTCGGCGATCGCGGGGTTCTTGACGGAAGCGGGCATGGCGGCGCGCACGGCGACGCTCGACGAGCCCGAGCACGGGCTGACGGACGACGTGCTGAACGGAACGGACGTACTGATCTGGTGGGGGCATCTGGCGCACGGAGAGGTGCGCGACGACATCGTGGCGAAGGTGCAGCGCCGCGTGCTGGACGGCATGGGGCTCATCGTGCTTCATTCGGGGCATGACTCGAAAATATTCCGGGCGCTCATGGGCACGAGCTGCGCCTTGAAGTGGCGCGAAGCGAACGAGAAGGAGCGCCTCTGGGTCGTCGCGCCGGGCCATCCGATCGCCGCGGGCATCGGGGAATCTATCGAGCTGGAGCGGGAGGAAATGTACGGCGAGCACTTCGACATCCCGGCGCCGGACGAGCTCGTGTTCGCGAGCTGGTTCGAGGGCGGGGAAGTATTCCGCAGCGGCTGCGCGTACGAGCGGGGCAGCGGCAAGGTGTTTTATTTCCGGCCGGGGCACGAGACGTACCCGACGTATTGGCACCCGGACGTGCAGCGCGTCATCGCGAACGCGGCCAACTGGGCGCGGCCGGTCGATCGGGAACGGCCGGTCTACGGCAACGCGCGGCCGCTCGAGGCGATCGGCGCGAAGACGGGCAAGGGAGGGGAAGCCGAATGAACGGGCATCGCATCGGCTTGATCGGACTCGGCGGCATGGTACAGTCGCATATCCGGTGGCTGGCCGCCGAAGGCCGCTTCCGCGTGGTCGCGGCGAGCGACGTGAACGAATCGGCGCTGGCGGCCGTCGGCGACCAGCTCGGCCTGCCGGCGGAGAAGCGGTACGCGGACTTCGCGCGGCTGATCGCCGACCCGGACGTCGACGCGGTCGTCTCCGTGACGCCGAACCACATCCATGCCGCCATCATGCAGGCCTGCCTCGAAGCGGGCAAGCCGTTTCTGGGCGAGAAGCCGTTCACCCGCGTCTTCGAGGAGGCGGCGCCGCTGCTCGCGCAGTACGAGCGGCAGCCGGTCGCGGGCATGATCGGCTTCAGCTACCGGTACACGCCGGCGTTCCGCTACGCGCGGGAGCTGCTGCGGGACGGGAGGCTCGGCGAGGTGCGCAGCTTCTCGATCCAGTACTTGCAGGGCTGGGGAGCGGCGCCGAACAACACGCCGTACATCTGGCGGTTCAACAAGGACATTACCGGCACCGGCACGCTCGGCGATCTGGGCTCGCATATGATCGACCTGGCGCGCTTCCTGTTCGGCGAGTTCGCCGAGCTGTCGGCGCAGCTGCGGACGTTCATCCCCGAGCGTCCGGATCCCGCGACCGGCGGCATGGTGCGCATCGAGGTCGACGACTTCGTCAGCTTCCAGGCGCGCATGGCGGGCGGGGCCGTCGGCGTCTTCCAATCGTCGCGCAACGCGATCGGTTCGGGCAATCAGCACGAGGTGTCCGTCTACGGCGACGCCGGCACGCTGCACGCGACGACGCTCGATCCCGACCGGCTGATCTGGATCCGCGAAGAAGCGCCGGGCCAGCTCGCGCGGGCGGTCCTCGACGTGCCGGAGCGCTGCAAGACGACGCAGTACGGCGACTTCCTCGCCATGCTGGACGGCGTCCCGACGGACGGCCTGCCGGACTTCATGGACGGCTACCGCAACCAGGAGGTGCTGGACGCGGTCATCCGTTCGGACGCGGAGAAGCGCGCGGTGAGGGTAGGCGCGAGCGATTAAAGGCATGAAATAGCAGAATGCGCAAGCCATTCCGACGGTCGTCGGGATGGTTTTTCGCGTTAACAAAAAGTTTAAACCGATTCATCTTTTAAATGGCGACTATCGGCGTTACAATGAATTGCATTTAATAGAATTGGTATTATTGGAGGAGTTTGGTTATGCGTCATCGTCTGTTCAAACGGGTATTCCTGGTGTCCTGCGCATTGACTTTGGGCCTTACGGGGTTCGGACCCGGGGACATGCATGCTTCGGCCGAGCAAATCGTTCCGATTGCCGGGCAACCGGCGCCGGCCGTCGGGCAACCGATCCCGGCCGCGGAGCAAACGACAGCGGCCGCGGAGCAAACGGCGGCGGCCGCGGAACAAACGGCCGCGACGGTTCCGGCGGTCGATCTCTCCGTCGATGCCGGCTCCCGCATCGGCAGCATCAAGCTCGACGAGCAGCGGGGGATGCTGTACGCTACCGCGACGGAGACGAACGAGCTGCTCTTCATTGATCCGGCCACGATGCAGATCGCGAAGCGCCTTCCGGTCGGTTCCTTGCCGATGGGGATGGATTTGGTCGGGAATAAACTGTACGTCGCGCTCAGCGGGGCGACGTCCATCGCCGTCGTCGATCTCGATACGCAGAAGGCGGACGCGTCCATTATGACGGGAGAGAAGCCGGTCGCGGTGGCGGTGGACGGCAATTCAGTCTATTATTCCGTCAGCAATACATGGAGCGGGATACATAGAAAGGATTTGTCCGCGAACTCCGATTCGATCATCGAAAACAACATTTACGAGCCCGCTCTTGCCGTCGATCGCAATGCGCATCGCCTCTATGCGGGGGAAACCGGCATTTCCCGGCTGCATCTCGCTGTCTACGACTCGACGAGCGGAAGCAAGCTTTGGACGCTCGATCCCGAAGAGGGCGGTTACGCCGAGACGTTGGTCCTCAACGGCGGACGCGTCTATTACGGCGCCTACGAGATCGATCCCGCGACGAAGCGCATCCTCTCCGCCAGTATGGGCCCCGGGCTGGCCGCGAACGAATCCTATCTCTATACCGCGTCCGGCGTGTATACGAAGCAAGAAGGCATTCCGGTCGTCGCTTTCGGCGACGCGGATTCGCCGTGGATTGCCGAGCTCGACGCGCAGGGCGGATTTTACACGGTTCCGCAATGGGGCACGGCAATCCGGAAACGGGTGTTCCCTCTGTCCGCGCCGCCGGCGATCGCCTCGTCGGGCAGCGGGACGAACCGGATCGTCCTGAATCGCGATTTGACGCGGTGGGCGATGGGACGGAACGAGAAATACGCCTACGCCATCGCGCCCGAGGTCAACCGGCTCGTGCAGATCGACACGGACACGCTGGCGATCGCGGCGGACCGGTACGTCGGTTCGAAGCCGACGGACGTGGATATCCGCGACGGCGTCATCTATGTAACGCTGCAGGGAAGCACGCACGTGGCGAAGATCGATACGAACGGCGAGACGAATTTCATGGCGCCGATTCAAGAGATCGAGACCGGGTCTTTCACGGGCGACGTCGCGGCGGGAAGCGGCAAAGCCTTTTATTCGACGACCGGAAGCTTCGGGGACGTCTATTCTACCGACGGGGAACCGATTCGCGGGCCCGGCAGCTTCAGCCGGCCGTCGCTCGCCATGGCGCCCGACGGATCCGCGCTTTACATCGGCGAAACGGATATCTCCACCGGCGATCTGTATCAAGTACACCCGGCGACGGGACAGATCTTACAGCAATCGACGAACGGCTTTTCCTATCCCGGCAGGGACGTCATCGTCGACGGAAGCAACGTGTATTACGGGTCCAACCGCGTATCGGCGGCGAACCTGAACCAGATTTACGGCGTCTATAAAGACGGTTCCTATAATGCGCGCCTGCTCGCCGCGAAGGACAAGCTCGTGCTCGCCGCCGACGGCATCTATGACCGGGACACGTTCAATCCCGTCTTCTCGTTCCCTTACCCGGTATCGAACGGCCTCGTCAAGGCGGACGGTTCGATCCTGCTCTTCTCGAGGAGCGGCTCCGATACGGCAGCGTCCTATTCGCTGGAGAAGTTCTCCGGCCTCGACGAGCTGGAAGCCGCGACGATAACCGCCATGCGTCCCGCGTCGGCCGTCTTCGTCGATGAATATCCGATCGGCGGCTTCTATACGGGCAACTTGACCATTCATCCGGGTCCGAAGGGCGGCTTGGTCTGGGCGTACAAGCTCGAATACGAAGACGCGGCCGGCAATCCCGTCGACGGCGTCAGTACGGACATGGTGTATGCGTACGACCGCCAGTCCGACGGTTCTTATCTCTATCGCGTCAACCGGCAACTTCCGGCGGCCGTGAAGAAGCTGGGCATCGTACCCATTGCGGCGGATCAATACGGCAACAATCAGCAGCCGCTTCCGGCTGCCAAGCTCGTCATCCGGCTGTGGGATTACGCCGATTATTTGGCGGAGAACGTCTCGCTGCACGATACCGACGCTTCCCCTAACGCGATCGGCGGGGAGCTGACGTTCGACAAGGCGCTGGCGGAATATCCGGGCGACCGCTACGTCGTGTATTTCGGAAACGAGTACACGTACTTCGGAAATCCGATCGGACAAGTCGAGGCGACCGGCGCGGCGCATTATTCGCTTCCCATTCCGCAAGGAACGGCAATTCCGAACGGGGCGCTCACGCTAGTGGTGCAAACCCAGGATCAAGACGGCCAAGCCGGGCCGGGCATGACGATGACGGAAATTCCGGACAAGATGTCGATCGCGCCGGGAAGCGATCAAATCTCCGTCTTGAACGACGTCCAGGGCTCCGGTTCGGTGACCGTTACCGGCCTGCAGGCGGGCGATTTGGTCAATGTGTACGACTTGGACTTGGAGGTCATGGGGCAGAGCACGGTTGCCGCAGGCCGTACGTCCGTTACCGTGGACCGGTTGACGCTTGACCAAGCCGTACGGTACTTGTTCGTAACCGTCACTTCGCCGGGTAAAGCCGAAAGCTTCCTCGCGCTCGTGAACTATTCGCCGCTTGGCGGAGGAGGCACGCCGGGCGGCGGAGGCGCGCCGGCATCCGGGAACGGCAGCCTGACGACGACCGAAGTGACCAAAACGGATCATGGCGCTTCCGTCGCGGACGTGACGGTCAACGATGACGCGCTGGAAGCCAAGCTGAGCGAAGCGGGAAGCGGACCGTTCCGCCTGGTTCTTCCCGTCGACGGGGATGCGGATGAGATTCGCGTGACGCTTCGCGGCGACCAGATGAAGGCCATCAAACAAAAGAACGCCGGCACCGTGATCGAGATTCAAGGCGCCGACGCCGGATTCACCGTACCGGTCGGGGCGTTGAATCTCGCCGGCGCGACCGCGCGCGACGCGTCTTTCGTCTTCTCGATCGTTCCTCTTTCCGGGACGCAGGACGGGGTGTACGGACAGCTTCTCTCCGGATTGTCCCTGCAGCAAGTCGGCACGCGCTACGATTTCTCGATTCGCAAGGTTACGTCCGGAGGCAGCGCCGAGGTGCGCGAAGCGGACGGCTATATCGGCCACGTCATCACGCTCGACAAGCCGAGCCAGCCGTTCGGCTCGCTGTCGGCGGTCCTGGTCGATCCGGCTTCCGGCAAGATCGTCCCGGTACCCGCGACGTTCGAACAGGCCGGCGACCGCGTCAAGGCGACGATTTATCGCAAGGGCAATTCCCAGTATGCGATCGTGGCGCATACGATCGGCTTCAACGACCTGAAGCCGGGACTCTTCGCGAAGACGGCGATCGAGCAGCTGGCGGGCAGGCTCGTGATCAACGGCTACGAGGACGGCTCGTTCAAGCCCGACGGACAAGTTACCCGCGCAGAAGCCGCGGCGATTCTCGTGAAGGCGCTGGGCATCGTGCCGGCGGCATCCGGCTCCGCGGCTTTCAAGGACGTGAAGGCCGGCAGCTGGTACGCCGACGCCGTATCGGCAGCCGTTCAGGCCGGTCTGTTCAAAGGCTATGAAGACGGCACCTTCCGTCCGAACCAGTCGATCACGCAGCAAGAGATGCTGAGCATCTTGTACCAGGCGATGCTTTACGGCGGGTACGCGAAGAATCCCGCGGACAAGCAGCAGTTCCCGGCATCGGCGGGCTATAAAGCCTGGTCGGCGGACGCCGTAAGCGCGCTGCTGGCCGAAGGGGTCGTCAAGCCTAAGGAGGCCTTCCCGATCCAAGCCGCCAAAGCGACGACCCGCGCCGAAAGCGCCGAGCTCATCTACCGGCTGCTGGGAGCGTTGAAACTGATTTAGCGCCAGGCTGCATGCAAGACCACCGATCGTGATCGGAGGTCTTTTTTTGCGCGCAGCTCGCCATTTACCACCTTTTTACAAATAAGCCTTCGGGCCTATTCAGCTCGTCCGGAGGCCATGCTAAAGTTTAAAATATTAAAGAGATGGAAGAAAATGGCGCATTGCGTCTAGAGGGGGCTTGGCATGAGCGAGGAGATTCGGCTGGTCGGCATCGGGAAGACGTATGCGGGCGGGAACGCGGCGACGGCGGCGCTGAGCGAGATCGATTTGACCTTTCGGCGGAAGGAATTCACGGCGATCATCGGCGCTTCGGGCTCGGGCAAATCCACGCTGCTCGGCTTGATCGGCACGCTGGACCGGCCGACCTCGGGCAGGGTGTATTACGGGGACACGGACACGTCGCGGTTGAAGGCGGACCGACTGGCGGATTTCCGCTTCGAGCGGGTCGGACTCGTGTTCCAGCACTTCCATCTGCTGCCGGCGCTCACCGCCGTCGAGAACGTCCTGTCGCCGTTCTTCGGCCGCCGCCGCGGCGATGCGAGGGCCAAAGCCGAACGGCTGTTGGACCGGCTGGGCCTCGGGGCCAAAGCGCACGCGCTGCCGTCGCAGCTCTCCGGCGGGGAGCAGCAGCGCGTGGCAATCGCGCGGGCGCTCGTCAACGACCCCGATTGGCTGCTGGCCGACGAGCCGACGGGCAACCTCGACTCCCGCAACGCCGAGCGCTTCTTCGACCTGCTGCAGGAGCTGAAGACGGAGACGGGCTGCGGGATCATCCTCGTCACGCATGACCTGCAGCTCGCGCGCTGGGCGGACCGCCTCGTCGAGATCAAGGACGGCCGCCTCGTCGGCGACCGCGGCCTTGCCGGAGACGACGCATGCTGAGCTTCGTCTGGTCCGACTGGCGGCGCCGCCGGGAACGCCTGGCGATCCTGCTGCTCGGCATCTTCATCGTCGGCGGCGGGCTCAGCTTCCTGTACGGCCTGACGGAGTCGAACAAAGGCACCGTCATGGAGACGCTGCAGCGCAAATGGCAGGTCTCGTACGACATCGCCGTCCGCCCGCCCGGCACGAGCTTCGGCGACGAGGCGGCCGGCTTGATGGAGCCGAATTTTCAGGACGGCATCGACGGCGGCATCAGCATGAAGCAGCTGGAGCAGATCAAGGGGGTTCCGGGGGTCAGCATCGCCGCGCCGCTGGCGGTCTTGGGGTATGCGAATTTCGGGACGGATCTGGGCCGGGCCATCGATTTTAAAGAATATGGCATCTATCGGCTGAAAAAACAGGTTACCGCGAATAACGGCGTGCAAAACCTCGCCTCTACCTATGAGACGACTTATGCTTGGAACGGCCCTTCCGGCAATTCGGTCTGGGAGCTTTGGAGCAATGACCCGGCTCTGCTGGTCGCCGTCGACCCCGCGGAGGAAGCGAAGCTGGTCGGCCTTGACCGGGCGGTGCTCCCGATGCTGACGTCCCATTACTTCAATGAGACGGATACGAGCCAGGTCCAAGTCACCGGGCAGCCGATGGCCGGCAAAACTTCATTCGTGAAGCTCCCCATCTTGATCAGTAATCAGGAGCGGGCAAGTCAGACGTACACGTACCGGTATGAGAAGCTGGACGTTCCTTATGCCACGGCCGAGGATGAAGCGAAGTTAAGGGCGATATCAAAAGCCGCCGGCGGTAAAGACATATTAGGCGATGCTAAGACCCTTTGGAGCAAGTCGGTGACGGTGGAGAACACGCCGGAGCGGGCGACAGCCGAATTGGAAGCGAAATTGGTGTCGTCCCAGTCCGCGCCCGACTTTATGTTTTTGAACGTACGGGCCAAGCCGCTAGCCTACGAGCCTGCCGTTAGCCCGTACCCCGGCCATTGGCCGGCCGCGTACCGGGTGAAGGCCTTCGACGCGCAGGACGCTGCCGAACGCGGCGAGTTCCCGGAATATTACCGTCCGTTCGAAGGCGTGAAGGATCCGAATCGCCCGGACGCCGCCGCCGACGGAATCGGCTTATTCGTCGATTATATCGGCATGTACGATCCCGCGAAGCTCCGGGTGTCCAAGGACGTCGACTCGCTGTTCCCGATGGATACGTACGTGGCGCCGTCGGCCAAGCTGATCTTCGATCCCGCCGGCCGTCCCGCCAACCCGCCGGCGACGATCAAGCCGGTGAGCAATCCGCTCGGCCTGCTGACGAGCCCGCCGACGATGCTGACGACGATGGAAGCCGCCGCGCTGATCGCCGGCGACCGGCCGATCTCCGTCGTGCGCGTCAAGGTCAACGGAGGCGGCGTGTCGGACCTTCGGCAGGCCGAGCTGGAACGGGTGGCGCAGGCGATCCGCGAGCGGACCGGGCTGGAGGCGGACGTCATGCTCGGTTCGTCGCCGCAGCCGGTGCTCGTGCAAGTGCCGAAGAGCGGCGCGCAGACGGAGATCGGCTGGATGGAGCAGCTGTGGATCAAGCTCGGCGCCGCGCTGACGCTCGTGAACGAGGTGAAGCTGGGCTTCTCCGGCATGCTGCTGCTGGTCCTGCTGATCGCCGTGCTGTACGTGGTCGCGACGAACATGGTCTCGTTCCTCGCGCGGAAGCGGGAGTACGCGGTGCTGCTGGCGATCGGCTGGCGGACGTCGCGCATTCGCCGCCTGCTTCTCCTGGAAGCGGCCTGCGTCGGCCTCTTCGCCGCGCTGGTCACGTGGGGCATGGAGGCGTGCCTCTTGTGGGCGGACGGCTCCTCCTTGTCCGCGCCGCGGTTCGCCGCGACCGGTCTCGGCGCGTTCGGGCTGTTCGTGCTCGGCGCCGCCGTGCCGGTCGCCCAGGCCGGGCGAATCGAACCGCTGGCGGCCCTTCGGACGGGCGAATACGGCTCGACCGCCCGGCGCCTGCTGCCGGCAAGCGGCCTGCTCGGCCTCGCGGCGGCCAATGTCGCCGGCAAATGGCGGCGCAACCTGCTGGCCGTCCTGTCCATGGCGCTGCCGACGGCGCTGCTGATGTTCTTCGTCTTCGTGACGTTCCGGCTGAAGGGCGTGTTCTATACGTCCTGGCTGGGCCAGTACGCCGCGGCGGAGATCGGCTTCCGCCACTACCTCGCGATCGGCGTCTGCCTGCTGATCGCCGTGCTGACGACGGCGGAGCTCATGTGGCAGAACGTCTCCGAGCGCAAGCCGGAAATCGCGCTGCTGAAGGCGATCGGCTGGCGGAACCGCACCGTCCGCCGGCTGATTCTGACGGAGGGCGCCGTGGCCGGAGGCTTGGCGGGCGTCGTCGCGTTCGCGCTCGGGCTTCTGCTGATCGCCATGCTGTACCGCCAGCTGCCTTTCCGGGAGATGGGCTGCCTTTTGGCGGTCGCCGTCCTGCCCGTGCTCACGGGAGCGCTGGGCTCGGCGCTGCCGGCGCGGTCGGCCGCCGGCCGGTCGCCTGCCCGGGGATTGGCCGGCGGCGACGTCCAAGCCGCGCGGGAGCAAGCCGTCAAACCGGGCAAGCCCGAAGCGTAACCGACGCCCGGGCCGCGTGGCGATTCATCCCGTTAACGTTTCGCATGAAAAAGGATCGTCCCGCCGTCAGTCGGAGGGACGATCCTTTCTTGCGTTCGCGGGGGAGCCGGAACGTATAACTTTGGGCTAGCTTACGCGCCTTTAACTGCTCGCTTACGCGCCTTTAACTGCTCGCCTGCGCCTTTAACAAACGCGTCTTTAATTTCTCGCCTGCGCCGCCTTAACTGTTCGCTTGCGACGGCTTGCTGTCCGCCGCGTCGTCCTTCGAATCCGAGACGAGCTCCTTGGCGGACGACTTGAACTCGTGCAGCGTGCGGCCGACCGCGCGGCCGAGCTCGGGCAGCTTGGACGGGCCGAAAATAATGAGCACGACGACCAGAATCATCATCAAACCGGGGAAACCGACGTTTTGCAGCATGGCTATCCTCTCCGTTCGGGGGTAGTCGCCGCGGCCCGGCCGCATGGGGCGGGGCCGTCCGGCGCTAACGATTCACGCGATTAATCTTGGTTATGATTGCTCGGATACGCGGCGACCGCTTCGATCTCGATCAGCCAATCGGCGTTGACGAGGCCGGCGACGCCGACGGTGGAGCGGGCGGTCTTCGTCGGGTTGTCTTTGGTGTTGAAGTACTTCGCGTACGCGGCGAACCAGCCGTCGAAGTCGAACTTGCCGCCCTTCGCGGCGTCCGGGGCGATATAGACGCGCAGGTACGTCACGTCCTTCAGGGACAGCCCTTGCTCCTTCAGCTGCTTCTCGATATTCTTCAGCACGCTGGCGCCCTGCGTCTCCGTGTCGCCGTACCGCTCGTAGACCGTCTTGCCGTCCTTGTTGATGACGGAAGGCGTCGTGCCGCTCGTCTCGAACGTGGCGAGGTCGCCCGGCATGGCGACGGCGCTGGCGATGGACGAGGAGGGGCTGCCGTAAAATTCCGCTTCGTGAATCGGGGCGAGCGGATACTTGTTCGGCGTGATCGCGGCGTACACGCTCGCGGTCGCGGCCAGGCACGAGACGATGACGGCGCCGGCGGCGACTTTCATTTTCAGGTTCATGGGCATGGACGGGCTCCTCCTATTCTTTCATGACGCGTTCGTGGATATCGGTGACGACCGAACGGGCGGATTCGATCGCGCCCGCCATCCAGGCCGTGATGTAGCTGATGTGCTCGCCGGCGAGATAGACGCGGCGGTCGGGCCGGCACAGCACGGGATAGTTCGTCTTGCGGTCGTCCGCCGAGTACGAGACCCAGCTGCCCATGTTGTACTTGATCGTCTTCCAGTTGACGGAGAACGACGCTTCGAATTCGCTGTAGTATTGCGGATGGATCTTGTAGCCTTGGGCCAGCGCGAGCGCCTCGCGGTCCTTGAAGGAGAGCGCGCCGATTTTGTCCGCCTTGGCGCCGAACGCGTAATAGCCGAGCAGCACGCCCTTCTTCGCGAAATAGTTCGTCGGCGGGTAGTAGATGGACGAGATGTCCATGTTCGTCAGCGTGTTGCCGCCGAAGATGAGATCGTCCTCTTCCCAGAAGCGGCGCTTGAACTGAATGCCGATTTTGCCGGCGTTCGCGTAGGAGGTGTTGTTGATCGCCTTCGTCATCTCCGCCGAGAGGTCGTGCTTGATCGTCTTCAGGACGGAGAGCGGGATCGTGCAAATGCAGTAATCCGCTTCGAGCTGCTTGGCTTCGCCGCTCAGCAGGTCGACGTACGACACCTGCACCTTGTCGCCGACGTGCTTGAACTCGGTGACCTCCGCGTTATGCTTGATCCGGTTGCCGAGCCGCTTCTCGAACGCCTTCGGAATCGCGTCGATGCCGCCGACGGGGTGGAACATCATCATCTGCTGGTCGTACTCGTATTCGCTGCTGATATAGCTCGCGAAGCCGGAGTTGATGATCGCCTTCATGTCGAACGGGTCGCGGACGACGCCGGCGTCGAGGCGCGAGCCCGGTTCGTCCTTGTAGCCGCCGCGCGAGGAGCCCTTATAGAAGAGATCCGCGTCCAGATTGCCCTCGGAACGGAGGTAGGCGACGATCTTGTCCTTCTCCTCCGGCGTCACCGGCAGGTCGAGCCCCGGCTGGTTGACCGCCTTGGCCAGCAGCTCGCTGATGTAGCCTTTGGCGTCGGCCTTCGCCGCGCGCTTGCGGACGGGCGTGTTCGTGAGGGAGCTCGGCACGTTGTCGTTGTAATAGTAGGCGCTCTCGTTCACGTTGTTGAACGGCTCCATCTGGATGCCGAACTCCCGGCAGTATTCCATCGTGGCGTGGAATTGCGGAATCCGCATGCAGCCGGCGTTCAGGTAATGGCCGTCGTCGAAGCGGGCGACCTGCTTCAGCCCGCCGACCTCGGCGACGGTCGTGCCGCGCCGCACCGACCAGTTGCGGCCGCCGGTCCGGGCGCGGGCTTCGAGGATCGTGCAGTCGTAGCCGGCTTTGCCGAGCTCGTAGGCGGCCGTCAAGCCGGCGAGGCCCGCGCCGAGGATGACGATCTTTTTGCCGGAGCGGCCCGTGCCCTTCAGATCCCAGCTCGAAGGAGGCGTGTACTCCGCCGCTTTCATCGTCTGGGGGGTGAGGAGACCCATCGTGCCCATGACGCTGAATACGGCGGCGGCGCCGCCGATCTTGCCCACCGTGGTAAGAAATTGCCTGCGCGAGACTTCGTTCGGCGTCTCTTTCGTTTCCATGTGCTCAGCTCCTTTGAGGGATCGTCGGTTCGTTCTGCGAGCACTGTAACACGGTTTTTTTCGGCAAAGCCAATATTTTGTGAGAAAGTCTGACATAAATAAAATTTATATATACAATAAAATTATTCGATCAATGACGAATAACTAGGCAGTTTTTCCCAACAAATGTACGGAAATGAACGTAAAAAACGCCAACTCCGCCGATCCGATACGTCCGAAATCGACATTTCGCCATCTTCTACCGGGCATTCAGTCCCATTGAATTCGGATGAGGCTGCTGTTATCATTCGTGCCAAGAAGGGAATTGTAAGGTTTTCTAACATCCCTCTTGCCCGGGTCACTCGCCCGGCGTCCGACTACTACACGCGTTTAGGGGAGGCGTTGGAGATGCAGGACAAGGTAATGAGCATCGGGATCGTGTGCGGCTTGACCGGCTTGACGGAAAGGCAAATCCGGTATTACGAGGAACGGGAGTTGGTATTTCCCGTCCGGACGAAGGGCGGCGCGCGCAAGTATTCCTTCGACGACGTGGAACGGCTGAAGGAAATCAACAGCAAGCTCCGGGACGGCTTTCACACGTTCGAGCTGCGCAAGGGCGGAAGGGCGTGCGGCGAATGAAGATCAGCGAAGAAACGATGTCGATCCTCGGCCATCTGTCCGAGCTGCGGACGCGCATCTGGCGCATTCTCGCCGTCGTTCTGCTTTCGCTCGGCGGCGGCCTGTACGTATCCCCGAAAGTGCTGCGCTATCTGAAGAGCGTGCCGCCGGGCTCGGAGATGACGTGGAACGTGTTCTCGCCTTGGGACGGCATCCGCATGTACATGACGATCGCGCTGGCGTTCGCGCTGCTGGTGTCGCTGCCGTTCATCCTGTACCAGCTGTGGGGCTTCGTGAAGAAAGGGCTGCATCCCGCGGAACGCGCGGCGGCGCTGCGCTACGTGCCCTACAGCGCGCTCTGCTTCCTGATCGGGATCGCCTTCGGCTACCTCGTCGTGTTCCCGATGAGCTACGCGTTCACGTCGCGGATCACGCGCAGCATGGAACTCGTCGAGACGTACGGCGTGGCGCAGTATTTCGGCTTCATGTTCAACATCGTCATCCCGCTCGCGATCGCCTTCGAGCTGCCCGTCGTCGTCATGTTCCTGACGAAGATCGGCGTCCTGACCCCGAAGGCGCTCCATAAAATGCGGCGTTACGCGTACCTGATCCTCGTCGTCGTCGCGAGCCTCATCTCCCCGCCGGAGCTGATCTCCCACCTGATGGTGTTCGTGCCGCTCGTGCTGCTGTACGAGATCAGCGTGCTGCTCTCGCGCGCCGTCTACGGCAGGCGGCGCGGCGCGGCGCTGGCCGAAGCTTCCGGCGCTTAGGCTCGCGCGCGTCTCGCCGGCAAGCTCCCGAACCGCTCGAAAGAGCGGTTTTTTCGCGTTCCCGCAACCGCCGCCGGCCCGGCCAATTTCCGGAAATTTCGCGCCGGCGTAGGAATAGGAAGCATCCGCGAAGAAATAATGAAGGTAGACGTACCGCCGGTTTCATAGATTGCGAGAGCCGAATAGACTATCGTACAGCGCGAGAACAACGACCGACCAAGGATGTGAAGCCCATGCTCAGAGATAAAATCGCCCGTAAAACGCCGGGCATCGTCACCTACGGCATGACGCCGCCGAAGGAATCGCACGAGCCGGACAAAATCGCCGAGATCGCGCGCAAGCAGGCCGAGCGGCTGGAGGGCCTCGGCATCGACGGCTTGATTCTGTACGACGTGCAGGAGGAGAGCGACCGGATCGAGGCGGACCGGCCGTTTCCCTACTTGAAGACGATCGATCCCACGGCGTACAGCGAGACGTATTTAAGCGGGGTCGACGTGCCGAAAATCATTTACCGCTGCGTGGGCCAAGATTCGGAAGCGCAATTGGCGCGGTGGCTGCGGGCGGATCCGGACGAAGACCGGTTCGCCGTGTTCGTGGGCGCGTCGTCAAGCCGGCAGGAAGTGACGCTTCGGCTGCCGGACGCCTACGACATGAGCCGGACGCTCAATCCGAACCTGACCTTCGGCGGCGTCGTCATTCCGGAGCGGCACCTGAAGAAGAACGACGAGCATCTGCGCATCGCGAGCAAGGTCCGGAGCGGCTGCGGCTTCTTCGTCTCGCAGGCGACGTACAACGTGGAAGCGACGAAGAACTTCCTCTCGGACTATTACTACTACTGCCAGGAGCAGGAGCTCGAGATGGCGCCGATCCTGATCAACCTGGCGCCGTGCGGCTCCGCCAAGACGCTGGCGTTCATGAAATGGCTCGGCATCAGCATCCCGAAATGGCTGGAAAACGAGCTGAACCACTCGCACGACGTGCTCGACAAATCCGTGACGCTGCTGCACGGCATTTTCGAGGAGATTTTCGATTTCGGCCTCGAGAAGGGCATGCCGCTCGGCTGCAGCGTGGAGAGCGTCTCGACGCGGAAAGTGGAGATCGACGCGTCCATCCAGCTCGTCCGGGACATCCAGGCGATGATCCGGGCGAAAATGCCGTCGGCGCTCGCGAGATAAGGCGGGGGCTCCGGCTGATGTTCCGGCGCGGCTGCGCCGGGCGGGGCTGGCGTGCCGCGCGGGGCGCAAGCGGCCCGGCTGCGCTTCTACCCGTTCGTAAAGGCTTCTCCGTCCGTCCGCGCGTTCGAATGCTTGCAGGCTGCCGTCCCTTCGCGGGCGGCGGCCTCTTCGGCATGGGGCCGAAGAAGGAAAACGCCTTCGCGGGCAGGAAGGGACGGCTCCGCGCCGAATGCTAAACGGAGCGCGCCGCGGCGCGATGAGCAGGCGCAAGGCAGCAGGGCGAAAGCGGACGCAACGCAGGCGGAGAGAAGCGGCATGCGGATGCGACGCGCGGAAGGGATGCGCGGCAAGCGTCCGCAGGGCAAAGCACATGACAAGCGCGGCAAGCGGCCGCGGGGCACGCAAAGTACATGACAAGCGCGGCAAAGCTGTCGCGGGGCAAAAGCAAAGCAGACGCGAAGCCGGCCGGATGCCGAAGGACGCGTCCATTAACCGATGAAACGGAGTGTTCGTCATCATGAACGTGATCAAGCAATCGCAGCAGCCGCCCGAGCTGACGCTCGGCGGCAGCGAGCCGCCGCGGCGGCTCGACTGGGGCCGCGCGCGGCAATTTTCGCTCGGCCTCGTGACGGAGGGCCGGCCGCAGGGCGTGCTGGCGGCCATCGAACCGGCCGGCGCCGGCGCCGCCGTGCGCATTTATGCCGACGGCCCGGAAGCCGCGGGCGAAGCGCGGCTCGTCGCCGAGGTGCGCACGGACGCGCGGGAGGCGCCGATCGCGCTCGCGATCCCGCTGGCGCGGATCGGGGACGGCGCGCACGCGATCCTGCTGCAGTACGCGGGCTATGCGGCGCGGCTGTACGTGGACGGCGTGCTCGCGGACGAGGACTGGCCGATGGGGACGGTCGATTTTGACGGGGCGTTCGTACGCGCCGGCGTCGGCGCCGGACTGTCGCTATGGCGGGAGGCGGTCGCGCCGGAGCCGGCCGGCGAGGCGCTTGCCGTCCGCTACTTGGGCGCGGAACCGGATACGCTCCAATATTGGCGGCCGCAGGGCTTCAACACGGGCGTCGGCGACTGCATGCCGTTCTTCGACGGCGAGACGTTCCGGCTGTACTACCTGTACGACCGCCGCGGCCACGGCAGCAAGTGGGGGCTGGGCGCGCACCAATGGGGGCAAGTGTCGACGAAGGATTTTCGCGCGTGGACGCATCACCCGATCGCGGTCGGCATCACCGGGGAAGACGAAGGCTCGATCTGCACCGGCTCGGTGTTTCGCAAGGACGGGACGTACTACGCCTTCTACGCCGTGCGCGCGGTCGACGGCTCTCCCGCCCGCTTGACGTACGCGGTGAGCGCGGACGGCGTCCGTTTCGGGAAGAGCGATGCGCGCATTGCGCTGCCGGACCGCTATACGCTCGCTTCCGTCCGCGATCCGCATGTGTTCGAGGACGGCGGGGGACGCTACCATATGCTGGTTACGACCAGCCTCGCCGGCGACGGCCGGCCGGAAGGTTGCCTTGCGCATCTGGTCTCGGACAACCTGACCGATTGGGAGGAGACCGCTCCCTTCCTCATGCCCGGTTACCATGACGAGCCGGAATGCTCCGACTGCTTCGAGTGGAACGGCTGGCATTACTTGATTTTCAGCAACGACGGCTTGGCCCGATACCGGTATGCGCGGAGCTTGGAAGGGCCATGGCTGCGGCCGGAGGCGGACGCGTTCGACTGCGTGCAGTGGCGCGTGCCGAAGACCGCGCCGTTCCCGGGGGGACGCCGCATCGCCGCGGGCTTCCTGTCCTCGCCGGACCGCTATGCCGGCGAGCTCGTCTTCCGCGAGCTGACGCAGCGGGAGGACGGCACCTTGGGCTTCGCGTTCGTGCCGGAGCTGCGGGAGGCGGCGGGCGAGCCGCTCGACTTCGGCGATAACGTCCTGACGAACCCGAACGGCTTCGTCTCGCGGGATCTCGGCGCGGTTCCGGAAGAGTACGTGCTGACGTTCGACGTAACCGCCCGGCATCTCCCGATGTACGCAGGCTTCTCCGTGTCGGGGGCGGCGGATTTCGCGGAAGGCTTCGACGTCCGCATCGAGCCCTCCGCGCGCAAAGCCGGCGTCCACCGCATCCGGGCGCGCTCGCTGCAGGAGGACGAAGCGTCGTCGATCTACGCGGTGGACGGTCTGGCCGGCACGTTCGCCGTCGAGGCCGTCGTGAAGCGCGGCTGGATCGATCTCTGCATCGGCGGCGACCGGACGCTGATCGCCCGCACCGGCGGGGGGACCGGCCATCTGCGGCTATTCGCGCAGTTCGGCGAAGCGGCGTTCTCCGGGGTCGCCGTCCGGCCGCTCGGAAGCGCGCATCGATGAGAATCGGCATCTTCGCCAAGACGTTCCGGCGCGATTCGCTCGCGGGCGTGCTGGACGCCGTCCGGGCGCACGGCTTCGCGAGCGCGCAGTTCAACATGGCCTGCGCGGGCATGGCGTCGATGCCGGAGCGGGCCGACGCGGACGTCGCCGCCGCGGTGAAGCGGGAAGCGGACGTCCGGGGCATTCGGCTCGAGGCCGTCTCGGGGACGTTCAACATGGCGCATCCCGATCCCGCCGTCCGTGCGGAAGGCTTGCGCCGGCTGGACCATCTCGCCGCGATGTGCGCCGGTATGGGCATCGGAATCGTCACGCTCGGCTCGGGCAGCCGAAACCCGGACGACATGTGGGCGCCGCATCGGGATAACGGCAGCGCCGAGGCATGGCGCGACCTGCTCGCGTGCATGGAGCGGGCGCTCGACGTCGCCGAACGGCGCGGCGTCGCGCTCGCGCTCGAGCCGGAAGCCGCGAACGTGGCGAACGACGCGCGCGCCGCGCGCCGGGTGCTGGACGCGATGGGCTCGCCGCGGCTGCGGATCGTGTTCGACGCCGCGAACCTCGTCGTCGGCCGCGAACGCGCGAGCTGGGACGGCATCCTCGAGGAGGCGGCGGAGCTGCTCGGCGGCGACATCGCGCTGGCGCACGCCAAGGACGTTCGCGCCATGAACGCCCGCGCCGCGGCGGATGGCGCCGGGTCGCCGTTCAGGGCGGTCGGCCGGGGCGACCTCGACTTCGCCTCGTACTTCCGGCTGCTGCGGACGGCCGGCTTCGACGGGCCGGTCGTCATGCACGGGCTGGAGGAGCGCGACGCGGCAGCCGGCTTGGCGCATTTACAAAAACTTAGCTGAGCCGGCGGCGCCGGGACCTCCGTCCGATTGGACTCGCCCCCGAAAGTATCGTACACTATACGCGTCGGTTACCATTACAGCATGGAGGTAGAGAAGGATGGGCAATATCGCGATTTTCGGCTTCGGCCGCATCGGCAGAACGCTGCTTAAGGTGGCGCTGCAGGACAAGCTTTTCGTACCGGTTTCGGTGTCGGACATCAAGGACGAGGACACGCTGGCAGCCTTGTTCGAGGTGGATTCCAACTATAAGCGCTGGCATGAAGACGTCGCTTCCCAAGAGGGCGCGATGATCATCGGCGGGCGCGAGATCCGTTACATCAACGCCTCGCAGGAAGTGCCGAACTGGAAAGAGCTCGGCGTCGACCTGGTCGTCGACTGCACGGGCAGAGCCGTCGTCCGTTCCGTGGCGCAGGTGCATCTCGACCGCGGCGCGAAACGCGTGCTCATCAGCGGGCCGAGCAAATCGCTCGACGATTGCGACGCCGTTCTGCTGAAGGGCATCAACCTGGACAGCTTCGATCCCGACAAGCACAAAATCATCAGCATGGCCAGCTGCACGACCAACGCCCTGGCCGCCGTCGTCAAGCTCGTCAAAGAAAACTACGGCATCAAATTCGGACTGTTCTCCACGGTCCATTCCTATACGAACACGCAATCCCTCACAGACCAGCCGATGCGCGACCGCCGCGACTCCTGGGCGGCCGCCGAGAACATCATTCCGTCCTCGTCCGGCGCGGCCAAGGCGCTCAAGTTCATCTGGCCGGACCTGCAGATCACGGGCAAGGCGTACCGCATCCCGACCCGCACGGGCAGCATCGCCGAGCTGAACCTGATCACGGAGAAGAAGGTCACGGTGCAGGAAGTGAACGACATGTTCCGCCGCGCTTCCCGGGAAGGCGACCTGAAGGGCGTGCTGGACGTGCTCGAAGGCCAATGGGCGTCCTCGCGCATCGTCGGCGATCCGCACACGTCGATCATCGACCTGCCGCTCACGCACGTGGAAGGCGAGCTGCTGTCCGTCGCCGCGTGGTACGACAACGAGTGGGGCTTCGCGACGCGCCTCGCGGAAGTCGCGGCGCATCTGGCCGCGGCGGACCGCTAAGCCGCGGGGGCGGAAGCCTTCCGGTACCGGCGTCCCGGTCCGTTCGATCGCCGCTGCCGCATCGGCGTCGGCGCAGCGCGCTTATCGGCATGCGACAAAAAAACCGCTCCGTCAAGGAGCGGTTTTTTGCTGCGCCCGGCGCTTGATTGCCTGCGAAAATGACGACAAGCGGCTCGGCGCGATTGCCCCGAAACGGGCGAAAGGCCCATCCGGGGATGGGCCTTTCGCGAAGCTTAGCATCTCCGCCCGGTCGGCTGCGGGTGTGCGGCCGCCGGCGATCGGACATTAATAGCCTTTGCCGTACGGCGCGGCAGCTACGCCAGCGACTGGGCCGTAGCCTGGGTAGCCGCAGCCAGTTCCAACGCCGCCGATACCTGCGCACGCACCTGCAATGATGATAACAAGCAGAATGAACAGAACCAGAATGATTCCGATATGATTATGGGCACCTCCGACGAATCCGGACATGAATCAATGCACCTCCTGGGTTTTGGTATGGTTTAGCGTATGTCATCCGCCGGGAAAGTGCTTGGGCATTTGTCGGGTAGGCACCTGCCACGTCCCATTCGTCATGTCCGTACGGGTGTCGGGGAGCGGCGTTCGCCCGCTCGCCGCGCGCCGGCCGGCGTCCGGATTTCGCCGGCTTCGGACGATTCTCCCTCCCGGCGGCCGCCCGGCGTTTGTATAATGGGACTATCACGAACGGCCGGACCGGGGGAAAAAGGGAACGCCAACGCCTCCGCGGCCAAGGAGGAACGAACGATGAACCAGACCTCGCAGAACATTCGCTTGATCACGCGGGCGGACGACGCCGGCAGCGCCCGGACGGCGGACCGGGCCATACTGGAGACGATCGAGCGCGGCATCGTCCGCAACGTCTCGCTCATGGCCGTCGGGCCGACGATCGGCCACGCGGCGGAGCTGCTGGCAGGCCGCAAGGACGTCTGCTTCGGCGTGCACGCGACGCTGAACGCGGAATGGAGCGACGTCCGCTGGGGGCCGGCCGCGCCGCCGGACCGGGTACCGTCGCTGCTGGAGCCCGGCGGGGCTTATTTCACGCGCGCGCCGCGGGCGTTCTTGGAGCGGCCGCCGGCAATCGCGGAAGTCATGGCGGAGCTCCAGGCCCAGCTCGACCGGCTGCGCGGCCTCGGCTTCGCCATTGGCTACGCGGATACGCACATGGTGTTCGAATGGGCGCTGCCGGCAGTTGCGGAGCCGTTCGACCGTTGGTGCGAGCGCGAAGGCCTCCGCAATTATCGCCGGTACGGCCGTCCGCTGCCGGAGGCCGGCCCGGCGGAGGACGGCCGCGCGCCGGGCGGGGACGGAGCGTCTCGGGACCCCGCGGCCGAGCTCGTCGCCCGGCTGGAGAAGGCGGCGCCGGGACAATATCTCGTCGTCGGCCATCCCGGCTGCGACGAGCCGGACATGCGGCGGATGGGCTCGCCGGATTATCCGTCCGCGCGGGTCGTGTCGGACCGCATCGGCGAGCGGCTCCAGTTCACGCGCCCGGACGTGCTCGCCTGCTGCGAGCGGCTCGGCGTGACGCCGATCCGGTACGACGAGGCGGAGCCGCTGGACGCGTGACGCCCGGCTCGGACGGGCCGGCGGCGGCAGGCGCCGCGGCGAGCCCCGCACGGTCTTGTTCGCGGACGCGGCGCGGGCGGAGCGCCCAGTCCCGCCGCGATCGCGGCGATTGACAAATTTGGGGAATGCATGGAAGATGAAGAAGGCTCCGCGGGCGACCGCGGAGCCCGAATTCAATTCTTAGCGAACGAGGCAGACAGCGATGCGAAAAATCCGGTTTACGCTTAACCACGCGCTTTTATTGATCGTCGTTTTCGGCGGCTTCCTGGTGTTCGGCTTCTCCGAAAACATCAAGGGACCCGCCATTCCCCGCATGCAGGCGGATTTCAGCTTGGACGAAGGGCAGCTCGGGCTGCTGCTCGCGCTCAATTCGCTCGGCTACCTCGTCGCCTGCACGTTCACGTCGGCCCTGTCGCGGCGGATCGGCATCAAGTGGACGGGCATCGCGGCCTTCGCGTCCATGACGATCGCCGGCGTGCTCATGCATGCGGCGAAGGGCTACGGCTTCCTGTCGGCCTCTTATTTTCTCATGTACATCGGCAACGGCATGCTGGAAATCGGGCTCGCGATCATGGCCGCCCGGATCTTCACCCGCAACACGGGCATGATGATGAATTTGGCGCACTTCTTCTACGGGCTCAGCTCCATCGTCGCGCCGCTGATCGCCGCCTCCATGATGGGCTGGCACGTGCCCGGCGGCGGCGAGCTGGGGTGGCGGGGCATGTACCTGATCATGCTGTCGCTGGCCGTCCTGCCGATTGTCCCGTCGCTGTGGGGCAAGTTCCCGGAGGAGGAATCGCACGAATCGGACGCGCAGGCGGCGTCGTACCGCGCGCTGCTGCGCGACCCCATCGCCTGGCTGATCGTCGCGATCCTCTCGTTCGGCGTCGTGTCCGAGCTCGCGGTCGGCAGCTGGCTGGTCAATTTCCTGGAGAAGGCGTACGGCTGGAGCCCCGGGGACGCGTCGGGCATGCTGTCGCTCTTCTTCCTGTTCTTCACGCTGGCGCGGCTCTTCCTCGGGCCGGTGACCGACCGGATCGGCTATACGCTGTCGGTCATGCTGTTCGCGGCGTTCTCGGGGCTGTGCAGCTTGGCGGCGATTATCATCGGCGAGCCGGGCGCGTTTCTCTTCGCGGTCGCGGGCGCGGGCATCGCGCCGATCTACCCGACGGTGATGGCGATGATCGCGAAGCGGTATCCGAAAGGAACGGACACGGCCATCACGTTTACGGTCACCCTGATGGGCGTCGCGAGCGTCGTCGGCAACCTGTTCATCGGGTACCTGATCGAGTTCGTCCGCGGGCTGTTCGACGGCGGCGAAACGGGCTCCGCCCCGGGCCAGCTGATCGGCCTGCAGGCGGGCTATGTGTTCATCGCGCTCATGGCGCTGCTGTGCGCGGCTTGCTGCGCGGTGCTGTACGCGATGCTGCGCCGCCGGCGCGAAGTGGCGTGAGGGGAAGCGGAAGAGCCTGCCAGGACATAACGGCTTAAGGAGGGATCGTGAGGATGGAAAGGGAGGCTGTGGAGAAGGATGCCGAGGCGCTGCAGGCCGAAGAGATCGCGGCCGGCTTTCTGGGGGAACGGGTGCGCGCCTCGTACCCGATCGTTGGGAAGGGCATGGTCAATCGGGTGTACGTCGTCGAGACGGCATCCCGCAAGGTCGTGGCGCGCATGAACGACGCGGCGGCGCTTGCCGACTATCGCAAAGAGCAATGGTGCATCGAACGGGCGGCGGCCGCCGGCATCCCGGGACCTGAAGTGTTGGCGGTCGGCGTCGCCGGCGAGCGGGCGTACATGCTGCAATCCTTCTTGGCGGGCCGGGACGGGGTGGATGCGGCGGGACCGAAGAGCGACATTTGGAGGCAGCTGGGCGAATATGCCGCGCGTATTCACGCGATTCCCGTGCAAGGTTACGGGGAGCGGCTGGAAGATCCCGCCGCGGGCGAATTTCGGTCGCCGCCGCATCCGGGCTCGGACGGCAGCTGGGCGGGGTACGTGCAGTACAACATCGACAGCCTGACCGGGCGCGATCCGCTGCTGGCGTTGGGCGTCCTGACCCCGGCGACGTCGGCGGCCGCGCGCGGCCTGTTCGAGCGCTTGAAGCGCACGGCGTTTCGGTTCGGCCTGGCGCACGGCGATCTCTCGCTGAAGAACGCGATGGTCGATCCGTCCGGCCGGGTGGCCATGCTGGATTGGGGCAGCGCGGAAGTGACCGTCGTGCCGCACGGGGACGTGATGCAGCTCCTGCAAAGCCGGCTGCAGGGCGGGGAGCCGGACCGGGAGGCGTACGACGCCTTCCTGGAGGGGTACGGCTACCGGGAAGAAGCGCTTCCCGATCTGATGCCGCTGCTTCTGCTGCGCGCATGCGACAAGCTCCGGTGGGCGCTGGACCGTCGGCCGGAGCTGACCGCCTCGTTCGCGGCCTTCGCGAAGCAGGTCGCCGATCTGGCGTTGAAGGCGTAATGCCGGTTAGTTAGCGGGGTGAATCGTTCGGCTGCGGAACGTTTATCCGGCGTATGATCGAGATGGTGAAAGGCCGCCGTTAGGCGGCTTTTTTGCGTGGGCTGGCCGGTTGGCGGCCGTCGGCTGGCTGCGCGTAAGGCGCGTGATGCGGTACATGAGGGGATTTAGCTGCCAGACGGCCAATGAACGGTACCAGGTACGGTACATGCGGCAAAGCCGCGGGAAGATGGCCAATGTGCGGTACAAGGTACGGTACATGGGGCGAAATCGCCGGAAGATGGCCGATGTGCGGTACGAGGTACGGTACATGGGGCGAAATCGTCGTCAGACGGCCAATGAACGGTACCAGGTACGGTACATGCGGCGAAATCGCCGGAAGATGGCCAATGTGCGGTACGAGGTACGGTACATGCGGCGAAATCTCCTGAAGATGGCCAATGTGCGGTACGAGGTACGGTACATGAGGCGAAATCTCCTGAAGATGGCCAATGTGCGGTACGAGGTACGGTACATGAGGCGAAATCGCCTGAAGACGGCCAATGTGCGGTACGAGGTACGGTACATGGGGCGAAATCGCCGGACGATGGCTGATGTGCGGTACGAGGTACGGTACATGCGGCGAAATCGTCGTCAGACGGCCAATGAACGGTACGAGGTACAGTACATGCGGCGAAATCGGCCGCTCACGCCCAATGTACCGTAACTACGGTACATGGGGCCAATCCGCCGGCTAGCTCATGTGCGGTACGAGGGACGGTAGTCCGCTTCCCGAAAGAAGCGAAAGGAACGCGTTACAGCGTATACTCGCCTTTGATCGCGACTTTGTCTTTCGCGACGGTTTCCATGTAGTTCTTGCCCCAGCTGTACATTGCCTCAAGGATCGGCATCAGGCTCGCGCCGAGCTCCGTCAAGGCGTATTCCACCTTCGGCGGCACGACGGGATAGACCGTGCGCCGCACGATGAGGTCGTCCTCGAGCTCCCGGAGCTGGCTGACCAGCATGCGCTGCGTGATGTCGGGGATCAGCGCTTTCAGCTCGCCGAACCGTTTGGTGCCTTCCTTGCCCAGATGCCAGAGGATGAGCATCTTCCATTTGCCGCCGATGACGGACAGCGTCAGTTCTTTCTCGCAGTTGAACGTTTTCTCGCATAGATGACCCATGGTCGCGGCACCTCCGATTCTCTTAGCCGTTATTATAGCCCATCGTATACTTTTAGGCACTAGGTGAGAAGAAAGTGCGTACTATCCATCCGGCGATCCATGGGACTATACTAGCTTCGAGCAAGCGGGAGCTTGCCATACGGAGAGGAGCGGATGACGCGTGAAATTGCAATTGGCGTTGGACCTGGTCGACATTCAAGGCGCGAAAGCCCTGGTGAAGGAAGTCGAACCGTTTATCGATATCGTGGAAATCGGCACGCCCGTCGTGATCAACGAGGGATTGCGGGCGGTCAAAGCGATCAAGGACGCGTTCCCGGCGCTGACGGTGCTGGCGGACCTGAAAATCATGGACGCGGGCGACTACGAGGTCATGAAAGCGTCGGAGGCCGGAGCGGACATCATCACCGTGCTCGGCGCGTCGAACGACCGGACCATCGCGGGCGCCGTAAGCGAAGCGCGCAAAACGAACAAGCAGATCATGGTCGACATGATCAACGTCCGGGACATCGAAGGCCGGGCGAAAGAGATCGACGCGCTGGGCGTCGACTATATCTGCGTCCATACGGGTTACGATCTGCAGGCTGTGGGCCAAAATTCGTTCGAGGACCTGCGGACGATCAAGCGCGTCGTCAAGCACGCGAAGGTAGCCATCGCCGGGGGCATCAAGCTAAGCACGCTGCCGGAGGTCATCGCGGCGGAGCCGGATCTCATCATCGTGGGCGGCGGCATTACCGGACATGAGGACTGCCGCGCGGCGGCCTCGGAGATCCGCGAGATCATCGCGTCGCGGTAGCCGCCATGACGAAGACGCCATATGCCGCGGACATGCTGGGGGAATTGACCGAAGCCTTGACCGGGATCGCGGAGGAGCGCACGGAAAGCTTCGCGGCGCTGCTGCTCGGAGCGCGTCGCGTGTTCGTCGCCGGAGCGGGGCGCTCCGGGCTCATGATGCGCGCGTTCGCCATGCGGCTCATGCACCTCGGCCTGAACGCGCACGTCGTCGGCGACACGGCGACGCCGGGTCTCCGCGCGGACGACGTGCTCGTCGTCGGCTCCGGCTCCGGCGAGACGGGCAGCCTGGCCGCGATGGCGGAGCAGGCGAAGCGGCTCGGCGCCGCGGTCGCGCTCGTCACGGCGAGTTCGGCCTCGCGCATCGGCCGGTCCGCCGACGAGGTCGTGCGCATCCCCGGCGCGACGAACGCGGAGCGCGAAGCGCCGTCCGTCCAGCCCATGGGCTCGCTGTTCGAACAAGCGCTGCTGCTGTATCTCGACGCGCTGGTTCTGCGGCTCATGGAACGGCTGGCAATCACGGAGGATGCCATGAAAGCCAGGCACGCGAATTTGGAATAGCGCCGGCAGACGCGAAAATCGGCCGCATGTCCTCGGGGGACATGCGGCTTTTTGGCTGCGCGCATCGTCAGAATCGCGGCGCCTCGCAGCCTTCTACCGCAGCCTTCTACCGCAGCCTTCTATTGCCGCCTTCTATTGCCGCCTTCTATTGCCGCCTCCTATAACCCCTATTCCGGCTAAATATTGGACCGCTCTCGGACACCGCCGTATGATGGATTCACATTCCGGACGGAAGAGGAGGATGGCAATCATGTCGATCTACGAGTATGAAGTTCCAGGCATGGACGGCGAGCCCATCGCGATGTCGGCTTACCGGGGAAAGGTGCTGCTGATCGTCAACACGGCGAGCCGGTGCGGTTATGCCAGGCAATTCGCGGGCTTGCAGCGCCTTTACGACGCCTACCGCGGGCAGGGCTTCGAGCTGCTGGGCATTCCGTGCAATCAGTTTAACGCCAAGGAACCGGAGGACGGCGAGGCGATCCGGGCGTATTGCGAAGGCGCGTTCGGCGCGGCGTTCCCGCTGGCCGCCAAGGCCGACGCAGTCGGCGAAGCGGCGCACCCGCTGTTCGTCTACCTGACCGGACGAGCGCCGTTTCAAGGGTTCGATGCGACGGCCGAGAGCGGGCGGTGGATGCGGGATTTTCTGCGGACGAAGCATCCCGGGCTGTATGCCGGCGACGGCATCAAGTGGAACTTCACGAAGTTTCTGATCGGGCGGGACGGGGAGGTCGCGGGCCGGTTCGAGACGCCCGAGGAGCCGGAGACGCTGGCGCCGGCCGTCGAAGCGCTGCTCGCGCGGCGGCGGGACATGTTTGACGCGGATGGGGAAACGGGTAAGTAGAGCTACAATCTACGAAACGGGGTGATCGGGATGAACCCATTTGAACGCAGCGCCGACAGCCGGCCCGCGCAGCAGGGCAAGCGCGACAATCCGGAGGGCGTGCCGACGGAGAAGGAGAGCCTGTTCGACAAGTTCGCGAGCGAGCGCACGGTCGATCCGATACCGGTCGAGGATCAGACCATCGAGCAGCGGGACGAAGCGGACAAGGACCGTACGAAACGCGACTCCTCCAGCGAACGTAAGTATCGTACGGGGATTTGACTTCGGAATCCCGGGCGACGCCGGAGGAAGGCGGAAACTTTCGCACGAAAGGGTGGACTTGCCATGCTGCCGCAATCGATGAAGGAGCTGGAGCGCATACGCAACTCCTGCAAAAAGCTGGTGACGAGGAAGGCGATGCTGTCGGGCACGGCGGCGATGGTGCCGATTCCGGGCACGGACGTGGTGGCCGACGTCGGCATGCTGATGCGCCTCATTCCCGAGATCAACGAACGGTTCGGCCTGGCGGAGACGCAGCTGGCCGAGCTGGACGCCCAGCGCAAGGCCGCCGCGTACGGCATCATTACGGCGGTCGGCAGCCATTTGATCGGCCATGCCGTCACGCGCAGGCTGATTTTCGCGCTGGTGAAGAAGGCGGCGGCCCGCTACGCGGCGAAGGGGGCGACGAAATTCGTGCCCGTCGTCGGCACGGCCGTGGCCGGCGCCCTCAGCTACGGCGCCATGAAATACGTCGGCAATAAGCACGTCGAGGATTGCTATCGGGTGGCGAAGCGGATCTTGGAGCGGCAGGCCGCCGAAGCCGGCAGCGCCGGCAAGGATGACGCGGCAAGCGAGCCGCCGCGGCTGGCCGCGACGTGAAGCAAGCCTCCCCGGGATTCCGGGGAGGCTTTCGCGCGTAATGGGGCCGCGAACGCGCGGGCGGCCGCGAGCCGGGACGCGCCGAGGCGGCCCGCGCGGGGGGCGGTACTCGCGGCGAAGCCGGATCGCGCGCGGACGCGCGGGC
>NZ_JAGGDJ010000028.1 GCF_017652985.1 Paenibacillus artemisiicola | reverse complement strand
CATGCGCTGCTGCCCGCGGACGGCGCGGACGGCGCCGCGTGGAGCCGCGAGGCGCTCGAGGCGCTCTGCGTCCGGGCCGCGGCGTCGTTCGCGGCGCGCCGGCAGGCCCGGGATTGCGGCGGCGCCGTGGCGGACGCGGTCGCGTACTTGAACGGGCATTTCCGCGAGAAGGTTCTGCTGCAGGAGCTCGCGGAGCGCTTCCGCCTCAGCCCCGTCTATTTCGGCCAGCAGTTCAAGAAGGCGACGGGCTATCCGTTCCACGATTACGTGCACCGGCTGCGGATCGACGAAGCGCGGAAGCTGCTGCGCCGGACGGACATGAAGATGTCCGCGATCGCAAGCGCGCTCGGGTATCACGACACCGATTATTTCACCGGCAAGTTCAAGGCGTTCACGGGCGAGCTGCCGTCCGCCTACAAAAACAAAACCAAGGGTGAAGGCCATGCGGACCGGTAGACCTTTTATCCATCAAGTAAACGACATCCCCCTGAATACCAAGTTCCTCCTGATCTACCTGCTTTGCGTGCTGCTGCCCATCATGACGATCAATCTCTTCTTCTTCCACCAGAACTCGGAGAACATCCGGGTCCGCGAGCAGGATAACCTGCGCAAATCGATCGAGCGCGCGTCCGGCGAGCTGCTCGGCATGATCGACGAAAGCGTCGCGCTCAGCCATTCGATCGCGAGCGACGATTCGATCTACGCGGCGCTCGACCGCGCCTACGCCAGCCCGGTGGACTATTACGCCGCGTACGACGGCTTCCTGCGCGACAAACTGAAGCGCTACATGTCGTCCTACCCGAACATCGTGGAGATCCGCGTCTACACCGACAATCCGACGATCCAGACCGGCGCGAACTACCACGTCATCGGCGACCCCGCACGCGACCTGCCGTGGCTCGGCGAATTGAAGCGGTCGGCGAGCAACATGACGGTGGTATCCTATTACGAAAGCGGCGGCTTCAGTCCCGGCAACCGGATCAGCGTCGTCAGCAGGCTGAACACGTACGCGTCGTACGCAACCTATACGAAATATTTGCGGATCGACTTGAACCCCGAGAAGATCCAAGCCATTCTGAACCGGGAAATCGACAGCCTCCGGCTGCGGCTCATCGACGACGGGAATCAAATCGTGGCGATCGGCGACGGCGCGCCAGTGCAGCAACAGGCGCAGCAACCGGGGCAGCCAACGACGCCGCAAACGCCGTCGAAGCCGGACGCCGCCGCGGATGCCGCCGCGGACGAAGCCGTCGCGCATGCCCGGCCCGGCTACGCCATGGAGCGGCCGCTCGGGGATTTCGGCTACGTGAAGGGCTGGAAGCTCGTCGGCATCGCGGATACCCGCCGGGTCGACGGCCTGATGAACGACGCGCGGCGCTCGATTATTTGGTTGGCGGTCGTCAGCACGTTCATTCCGTCCCTGCTCATCTACGTCATTCTCCGCTCGTACCACTACCGGGTGAAGAAGCTGTCCCGGCACATGCTGAAGGTGCGCAACGAGCGGTTCGACCCCATCGACATGCACGAGGGGCGCGACGAGATCGGCGGCCTCATCCGCACCTTCAACGTCATGACCGAGAAGATCACGTCGCTCATCAACGACGTCTACAAGCTCGAAATCCGCCAAAAGAGCCTGGAGCTGGAACGGGTGCGCACCGAGCTGTCCATGCTGCAAAGCCAGATGAACCCGCATTTCCTGTTCAATACGCTGAACGCGCTGCTCGTCGTCTGCACGAAGAACGGCTATTCGGACGTGACGGAGATCATCCGGAACCTGTCCGTGCTCATGCGTCAGCTGCTCAGCCGCGCGGACGGCCTCGTGCCGCTGCAGGAGGAGCTGCAGTTCACCGCGATGTACCTGCAGATCGAGAAATTCCGCTTCGGGCAGCAGTTCGAGTACGCGTTCGACGTCGACCCCCGGGCGCTGCCGCTGCGCATTCCGCGCATGAGCATCCAGCCGCTCGTCGAGAACGCGTGCAAGCACGGGCTGCAGGCGCGCAAGGGCAGCCGGACGATCCGCGTGACGGCGGCCGCGGCGGACGGCGCGCTCGACATCCGCATCGCCGACAACGGCGTCGGCATGGAGGAAGCGCGGCTGCGGCAGCTGCTGACGGACGTGCGGTCCGAGCAGCAGCCGGACGGCCAGCATGTCGGCATCCGCAACGTGCTGCGGCGGCTGGAGCTGTTTTACGGCGGGGCCGTCCGCTTCCGGATGACGAGCGACCCGGCGACGGGGACGGAGGCGGGGTTTCAGATCCCGCTCGCCCGGCTGGAGGCGGAGGAATGGAAGAGGGAGGCGTGACCATGTACAAGGTGCTGCTGGTCGACGACGAGCCGCTCGCGATTCAAGGGCTGGAGCTGCTGGTCGATTGGGAGAAGCACGGCTTTCGGGTCTGCGCGACGTGCGAGGACGGCGAGGAGGCGCTTCGGCTCATGCGCGGCTTCGCGCCCGATCTGGTCGTCACCGATATCCGCATGCCGGCGCTCGACGGGCTCGGGCTGATCGAGGAGACGCGCCGTTCGGGCGACCGGTCCACGCGGTTCGTCATCACGAGCGGGTACGACGATTTCGATTACGCCCGGCGCGCGATGCGCCTCGGCGTGTCGCATTACTTGACCAAGCCCGTCATCCCCGCCGAGGCGGACGACGTGCTGTCCCGGCTGCGGGCGGAGCTGCGCGGCCGGGAGCGGAGCCGGGCGATCCGCGACGGCGCGGACCGGCACGCGCTGCGGGAGGCGCTGTCGTGCCTGCTCGCCGGCGGCGCGGACGACGGCGAGCGGCCGGAGGCGGACCCGGCGCTGGCCCGCCTGTCCGGCGAAGCGGGCCGCTGGGTCTACGTGCACGTCGAGACGGAGCCCGAAGAGACGGGCCGCGCCTTCGAAGCGGCGCAGCGGCTGGCCGCCGATTGCGGCGCCTGCCACGCGATCGACGGCGGGCCGGGCGCGTTCGGCCTTGCCCTCGGTCTCGCGTCGGACGGCGAGGCCGAAGGCGAGCGGGAGATCCGCGCGTTCGCGGAGCGGCTGCTCGCGGCGCTGCGGGCCGAGGCGCGCGGCCGGATCGGCATCGCGGCCGGCTCCGCGGAAGACCGCCCGGCAGGGCTCGCCGCGTCATACGGAAGCGCGGCGGAGGCGCGCCGCTTCCTGTTCTTCGGCGGCGCGGCCGTCGTCCATTACGCGGATATCCGCGGCCGCACGCTCTCGCGCGACCCGGGGATGCTGCGCGCGGCGGACGCCATCCTGGACGCGGTGGAGGGCGGCGATCCGGGCGCGCTCGCGGCCGCCGTCGGGAGCGCGTTCCGCGCCTTCGAGGCGCTGCTGCCGCTGCCGGAGCTGGTCGGCATCTTCGCCGCCCAAGCGGTCATGCGCTGCGCCGTGCTGTGCAAGGAGCTCGGGGGCGATCCGGACGAGCTGCCCGGCGTCCCGGCGTCCGTCGCCCGCGGTCCGGGCGGCGCGCAGCTGGCGGACGTCGAGCGGGAGCTCGCCGAATTCTGCCTGCGGAGCCAGGCCGTCATCGCCGGGCTGCAGGCGAAGCGGGCCGGCGGCACGCCTTCGAAGGTCGCCGAGTACTTGCGGGCGCATTATCGGGAACCGTTGACGATCAAGGAGCTCGCGGAGCGCTTCTACGTTCATCCCGTCTACCTGGGGCAGTCGTTCTCGCGCAAATTCGGCACGGGCATCCTCGACTTCGCGCACGACCTCCGCATCGCGGAAGCGAAGCGGCTGCTGCGGGAGACGGACGCCTCCGCGGGAGCGGCCGCCGAGGCAGTCGGCTACCGGGTGTACCAGCAGTTCCTGAAGCAGTTCGAGAAGCGGCTCGGCATGAAGCCCGCCGAATACAAGCTTTCGCCCAAGACGTAAACCCGCGCTTCCGGCTCGCCCACCTTAAATTAGGGGGGCCAAGTGCTTAAATCTGATTATGTTGCAAGCGCATACATTCGCGCATAATGAGGAGGCAAAGCCAACCATCGATAACCGAAGGAGGAGCACAAATGGGGGTTTACAAGAGCAAAAAGCTTTGGGGGTCGTTGTCGCTTGTCCTGGCGCTGAGCCTGGCGATCGTGGGATGCAGCAATGGCAACAACGGCAATAACGGGGGCAGCGGCAGCGGGGCCGCGGCGGACCCGGGAACGGCGAACGCGGATCAGCCGGCGAACGCCGCGGGCGACGGCGGGAACGCCGCCGCAACCTCGGACGATCTGAAGCCGGTCACGATCTCGGCCTTCATCGGCACGCCGAACCAGGCGCCGACGCCGGACAACCGGATTTACAAGAAGATCAAGGACGAGCTCGGCGTGACGCTCAACATGGAGTTCCTGGTCGGGGACCTGCAGCAGAAGCTCGGCGTCATGATCGCCGGCGGCGACTACCCGGACCTCATCACGGCCGATCCGAAGCTCGTCTCGGCGGGCGCGGTCATTCCGCTCGAGGACTTGATCGAGAAGTACGCGCCGAACCTGAAGGCGCATTACGCGGCCTACTGGAACCGGATGAAGGACTCCAGCGACGGCCATATCTACTGGCTGCCCAATTACGGCGCCTACACCGGCGAATACCACGCGACCGGCTATTCCGGACCGGCGTTCTGGATTCAGAAGGACGTGCTGAAGGAGGCGGGCTATCCGACGCCGAAGACGCTCGACGATTACACGAAGCTGATCCGCGATTACGCGGCGAAGCATCCGACGATCGACGGCCAGCCGACGATCGGCTTCACGTCGCTCGCGTACGACTGGCGGACGTTCCCGCTGCTGAACGCGCCGGAGCACTTGTCGGGCCACCCGAACGACGGCGGCGTCGTCGTGGACGACGGGGTCGCGTCGGTCTTCGCGGACAAGGACATCGCCAAGCAGTACTACAAGACGCTGAACGGCCTGTTTAACGAAGGGCTCATGGACAAGGAAGCGTTCGTGCAGAACTACGACCAGTACCTGGCGAAGATTTCCACGGGCCGCGTGCTCGGCATGTTCGACCAGCACTGGAACTTCCAGCAGGGCGAAGACACGCTCGTCTCGCAGAACAAAATCGGCCAGACGTACGTCGGCTTCCCGCTCGTCTACGATACGGGCAGCATCAAGGATTACTACCTCGACCGCCCGGTCATTAACTTGAACAACGGCTTCGGCATCAGCAAGGACGCGAAGGATCCGGTCCGCATCATCAAGTTCCTCGACGCGCTCATGGACGAGAAGTACCAGAAGCTGCTGTCGTGGGGCGAAGAGGGCGTCGACTACATCGTCGGCACGGACGGCAAGTACGCCCGCACGCCGGAGCAGCGCAAGCAGCAGGAGGATCCGACCTGGAAGCTGGCCAATAAGGCGGACGCGTTCTACGGCGCCGCGCCGAAGATGGAGGGCACCTACAGCGACGGCAACGCGACGTCGGCGGGCACCCAGCCGCAGGAGTTCTTCGATTCGCTCAAGCCGCAGGATAAGGAATTGCTGACGGCCTACGGCCACAAGACGTGGACGGACTTTTTCTCGCCGGCGCCGGAGAACCCGGTTTATTACCCGGCTTGGCAGGTCGACCTGATCGACGGCTCCGACGCTTCCGTCGCGAACAAGCAGATGTCCGACGCCTCGCTGAAATATTTGCCGAAAGCGATCATGTCGAAGGCCGACCAGTTCGACGCGGTATGGACCGATTACGTGAACGCGTACAAGAAGATCAACGTGAAGGCGTACGAAGACCGCATCAACGACCAGCTGAAATGGCGCATCGAGAACTGGGCCAGCCAATAACCGCGCGCCCGCGGAGCGTATCCGGGCGAAAGGCGCCGGCGGATCGCCGGCGCTTTGCGCCGCTCGCTCCCGCGCGCCGCAATTCAGACGAAGAGAGGGGGAAAATCGCATGGCGAGCGCCGAGAAAGCCGTGCGGACCCGCGCGGCCGTCCGCGCGGAAACATCCGTGCCGAAAGCGTCCGTCTTCAAGCGGATGCGCGGCCAGAAGCAGCTGATGCTCATGTCGCTGCCGATTCTGGCCTACGTCGTCCTGTTTTCCTACTATCCCATCTGGGGATGGACGATGGCGTTCCAGAACTACAAGCCGGCGAAGGCGTTCGCCGAGCAGGAATGGGTCGGCCTCAAGCAATTCCGGTTTCTGTTCAGCGACGACATGTTCCTGAACGTGCTGCGCAACACGATCGCGATGAGCTTCATCAACATGGTGCTCGGCTTCGTCACGGCCATCGCGTTTGCGATCCTGCTGAACGAGATCAAGCACCGGCTGTACAAGCGGGCGATCCAGACGATCTCGTACCTGCCGCATTTCCTCTCGTGGATCATCGTCACGGGCATCGTCGCGAATTCGCTGTCCGTCGACGGCGGGATCGTGAACGTCCTGCTCATGAAGCTCGGCTTCATCCACGAGCCGATCATGTGGCTCAGCATGCCGCATTACTTCTGGGGCATCGTCGGCGCCTCCCATGTCTGGAAGGAAGTGGGCTGGAACGCGATCATCTATCTGGCCGCCATCACGTCGATCGACCCGTCGCTGTACGAAGCCGCGGAGATCGACGGCGCGAACCGGTACCAGAAAATGCTGTACGTGACGCTGCCGGGGATCAAGTCGATCGTCATCATCCTGCTGATCATGAACATCGGCTGGATTCTGGAAGCGGGCTTCGAGGTGCAGTACCTGCTCGGCAACGGCGTCGTCGTCGACTGGTCGCAGACGATTGACATCTTCGTGCTGAAATACGGGCTGCAGATCGGCAACTACTCGCTCGCGACCGCCGCCGGCATCTTCAAGTCGGTCGTCAGCATCACCCTGATCTTCGCCGCCAACACGATCGCCAAGCGCTTCGGCGACGACAGACTGATATGAGGAGGGGCATCCGATGAGAACGAAAGCGCCGCGGCTGGAGCCGGCCGTCTTCCATACGTTCAACGCCGCCGTCATGATCGCGCTGGCCGTCGTCACGCTGTATCCCTTCCTGAACACGCTGGCGGTCTCGTTCAACGCCGGCAACGACACGATCCGCGGCGGCATCTACCTCTGGCCGCGCGTCTGGACGGAGCAGAATTACCGGGCGATCTTCGCGGGCGGGACGATCTTCCACGCCTTCTGGGTCTCGGTGGCGCGGACGGTGCTGTCGACCGTGCTCAGCCTTTTCCTGACGTCGATGCTCGCTTATACGGTCAGCCGGCGGGAATACGTGCTCCGCAAGCCGATCACGATCGTCATCGTGCTGACGATGTATTTCAACGCCGGACTGATTCCGTTTTATTTTCTGATCAAGGATCTGCATTTGCTGAACCATTTTCTCGTGTACGTGGTGCCGGGGCTGATCAGCGCGTTCAACATGATCGTCATCCGCACCTACATGCAGACGCTGCCGGAAGGGCTGATCGAATCGGCCAAGGTGGACGGCGCCGGCGATTTTCGGACCTTCTTCTCGATCATCCTGCCGCTCTGCCAGCCGGTGCTCGCCACGGTGGCGCTGTTCGTCGCGGTCGGGCAGTGGAACTCCTGGTTCGATACGTTCCTGTTTGCGTCGTCGAAGCAGAGCTTGAGCACGCTGCAGTACGAGCTGATGAAGCTGCTGTCCTCGTCCATGAACTCCAACAGCAGCGCGGCCGTCGCGAACGGCGCGGACCTCGGGGCCGCGCGCAACCTCGTGACGCCGATGTCGATCCGGGCATCCGTCACGATCGCGGCGTCGCTGCCGATTCTCGTCGTCTATCCGTTCCTGCAGAAATATTTCGTGCACGGCCTGCAGCTCGGCAGCGTGAAGGAGTAGGCGCGTTATTGGAATGTACTGTCGGCGGCTTCGGCGGCTGGGCCCGTCGGCGATTGAGTGTGGGAACGATGGGGCTAAGCATCGGCCTGTCCGCGGCAGAACGCTGAAAGGTATAACGGCGTCCGGCGGCGCGGAGGCGCCGCCGGACGCCTATCAACGGAGCAAGGAGCTGAAGAACGCATGACGCTGCGCGTGTTGACAACGGAACAAATCGAACAATTCATGGTCAAGGGGTACGTCGTCGTGAAGGGGGCGTTTCCAAGGGAACTGGCGATGGAGGCGCAGTCGTTCCTGTGGGAGAGGCTGGCGGAAAAGGCCGGCGTGCTGCGCGGCGATCCGTCTACCTGGAACGAGCCGATGGTGAACCTGCGGGACAATTACCGGACGCCCGCCTTCGACGCCTGCAATACGGCGCGCTTCGCCGACGCGATCGAGGATTTGGCGGGCGCGGACCGCGTCGCCCGTCGCCATGTCGACGGCGAGACCGTTGCCGGCCTGCTGCCGGGCTGGGGCTGGTGGCCCGTCAACTTCCACGTCGGCCGCGGCGAGCCGTGGACCGTGCCGACGAGCGGCTGGCACTGGGACGGCATCGATTTCCGGCATTACGTCGATTCGCCGGACCAGGGGCTGCTCTGCCTGTGCCTCTTCTCGGACATCGGCCCGCGCGGCGGCGGCACGCTGGTCGTCGAAGGCTCGCATCGTCCGGTCGCGCGTTACCTCGCGCGGTATCCGGAAGGGGTCGAGCTCGGCGACGGCATCCGCGGCCTGTTCGCGGAGCATCCGTATTTCGCCGCGCTGGCGGGACGGGGCGAGCCGATGAGCCCGGAGGCGCGGAACGCCGCCTTCCTGGAGCAGGCGTACGTCGACGAGGACGGCACGCGGCTCCGGGTCGCGGAAACGACCGGCGAAGCGGGCGACGTCATTCTGTGCCATCCGTTCCTCATCCACGCCGCGTCGCCGAACCATAGCGGCAGCGTGCGGTTCATGTGCAACCGGACGTCGCCGCTGAAGGAGAAGCTGGCGCTCGACCGGGCCGCGCGGGAGGACGAATCGCCGCTCGAACGGAGCATCCGGGCGTCCGTGTTCGCGTGAGCGGGGGAGCGGGAAGCTTAACGGGATGAAGCATGCATAGACCCAGCCAGTCCGATGAAGCGGCAGGCGCATGGAATGGCGGGCCCGCGCAGCGATGCGCGGGCCCGCTTGGCGTTCGGGCCAACGCGGCTTCGTGCCGCGGTAAGCGGACGGCGGGCAAGGATGGACGCGCTTTGCCCGGCGTTTCCGGTCGCCGGCGTTTCGGGTCCGCCGGCGCGGCGCGTCCCCGCAAAATGCGCCCCGGGCGGCTTGTCGGAATCCGCCCGGGCAGGTAACATGGAGACACATCGGACGGAGACGGCCGGCGCGGGCGGAAGGATGAAACCACGGTTTGCCGACGTTTCGGACCTTCCAAATCCTCCCCATCCATCCGCGTCCATTCGAGCGACCGCCGTCTCGTCCGCAAGGAAAGGGTGCATGCACGATGTCGACCTGCCTCATTCATAACGTACGTATCTTCTCCGGCGGACCCGAGCCGGCGCCGGCGGCCATCCTCGTGCGGGGCGGCGCGATCGCGGCCGTTTTGGACGGCGCCGTCCCCGTACAAGAACACGCGGATCGCGTCCTCGACGGCGGCGGGCAGCTGCTCATCCCGGGAATGATCGACGTCCACATTCACGGGGCGGACGGCTTCGACATGATGGACGGGCGTCCGGAAAGCGTCGAAGCGGTCTCGCTCGCCTGCGCCCGGACGGGCTGCACGTCCTTCCTGGCGACGTCCGTCAGCTCATCGCTCGACGACCTCGCGGCGATGATCCGCAGCGTGAAGCGGACGGTCGGCCGGGAGCCGGGCGCGCGCATCGCGGGACTGCATCTCGAAGGCCCGTATTTGAACGCGAAGCGCAAGGGGATGCAGAACGAGCGGTTCCTGCGCCATCCCGACGAGGAAGAGATGGCCTGGATCCTGCGAGAGGCCGATCCGCTCGTCCGCATGGTCACGCTGGCTCCGGAGCTGCCCGGTGGCCTCGAGATGGCCGGCCGTCTGCGGGAGCGCGGCATCGTCGTCGCGGTGGCCCATTCGGACGCCACGTACGAGGAGGCCAAGGCGGCTTTCCGCGGCGGCGCGAGCCACGTGACGCACTGCTTCAACGGCATGCGGCCGATTCACCACCGGGACCCGGGGATCGTGGTCGCCGCGATGGAGGAGGCGCATGTCAGCGTGCAGGCGATCGTCGACGACGTTCACCTGCATCCCGCCATCGTGAGGCTGCTCTACCGGGAGAAAGGCGCGGACCGCATGGTGCTCATCACCGACGCCCTGCAGGCGATGGGGCTCGGCGACGGCGAGTACCGGTTCGGCGGGCATGACGTTACCGTCGCGCAAGGGGTGGCCACGCTGCGGGACGGCACGCTGGCGTCGAGCACGGTCACGATGAACGAGGCGCTGGCCAAGACGGCGAAGGCCGGCATCCCGCTTGCCGATGCCGTCGCCATGGCGACCCGCACGCCGGCGGACGTGCTCGGCCTGCCGAACAAGGGCCGCCTGGCGCCCGGAGCCGACGCCGATCTCGTGCTGCTGGGCGACGATTTCGGCGTGCGCTGGACGATGATCGGCGGCGAGTTGGCGTACGTGCAGGTGTAGGGGTTTTCCCAGTCGTCGCATCCGTGCCAGGGCTGCGGCTATGTCTGCGATCAGCGGCGGATAAGTGCCCAACCGGCGGCGCGCCATGAGCGGCTTCGGGGCACGCTCGATCGCCGCTAGCGACTCCGGCAGCCGGCCATAACCGCGGTTAAGAGCCGTTCATCGTCATCGCGGATGACGCCTGGACGGCTCTTTCGCGCGCGGCCGCAAGCCGCGCCCGGGCGTCCCCGCAGCAAGCGAAGCCGCCGCCTTGGCCGAAGACGCCGTTTCGCCGTCCATCTGCGCGGCAATACTGGCGAATAGAGCAACCATCGCCAACGCCGCGACGGAGAGGAGGAACCCCGCATGCTGTTCGAGCCCGTGCCGCCGATGATCGTGTCCATGGGCCGGGAAGCGTTCGACGACGACGGCTATCTGTTCGAGCCCAAATGGGACGGCTGGCGCATCCAGCTGCATAAGCAGGGCGGCCGGATCGAGGCGTATACGCGCAGCGGGCTCGCCGTGACGGACAAGTTCCCGGAGCTTGCCGAGGCCGCGGCCGCGATCAAGGCGCCCGAGGCGATCCTGGACTGCGAAGGCGTCTGCCTGCGCGGGGAGCGCACGGTGTTCGACGACTTCGCCTACCGCGGGCGCCTGGCCGACCCGAAGCGTATCGCCGCCGCCGCGCAGACGCATCCCGCGACGTTCGTCGCCTTCGACGTGCTGCGGACGGCGGAGCCGCATCTGCGCGAGCCGCTCGCGGCCCGCAAGGCGCGGCTTGCGGAGCTCGTCGCCCCGAATGCCGCGCTCGCGCTCTCGATGCACGTCGAGGGGCGCGGACGGGCGCTGCAGGCGTGGACGGTGGAGCGGAACCTCGAGGGCACCGTGGCCAAGCGCCTGGACGGCGCCTATCGCCCGGGCGTCGTCGCGAAGGACTGGATCAAAGTGAAAAACGTCCAGACGATCGACGCCATCGTGCTCGGCTACCGCACCAAGCCGCGGTTCGCGCTGGTGCTCGGCCTGCACTTCCGGACGATCCGCTTCAAGCCGGTCGGCACCGTCGAATTCGGCTTCGCGCCCCATGAGAAGCAAGCGTTTCTCGAGATCGCGCGGCAGCTGCATGCCGCCTCCGACCGGAAGACGCAGTGGATCGAGCCGAAGCTCTGCTGCCGCGTTCAATACTTGGAGCGCACCGACCGCCACCAGCTGCGCGAGACGGTGTTCCGGGGCTTCCTGTTCGACAAGAGCCCGGAGGATTGCCGGTGGACGTACTGACTTGCCGTCGCCGCTCGCCATACCTAGAAAGGCCCGCGCAGGTTTGCCGCGCGGGCTTTTTGGCATGCTCGCATGTCCGTGCCAGCTGAACCGGCGGCGGCCGGGGAACCGTTTTCAAGGCCATCGCAAACAAGCCAATACCGCCCTGCAAAGGATAAGATCCGCTCATGGAAGCGCCCGGCCCCCTCCGGTATCATGAAGCTATCACCGAAAGAGAAGGGGGCTCGGCCCATGAAACGAAACGGCGTCATCCGCGAACTCGCGCGCAACCGCCAGCTGCTGCTGATGTTTCTCCCGGTCGCGGCGCTGTTGTTCCTGTTCAACTATTTGCCGCTGTCGGGACTCGTCATTCCGTTCAAGAACTTCGACTTCAGCAAGGGAATCTGGGGCAGCGACTGGATGTATCCGCTGCTGAACAACTTCGATTACCTGCTGTCCTCGGACGTGGCGTTCCGGGCGATCCGCAACACGATTCTGCTGAACGCGCTGTTCATCGCCGTCGGCCTGGCGTTCGAGGTCGGCTTCGCGCTCATGCTGAACGAGCTGCGCGGCAAATATTTCAAGCGGATCACCCAATCGCTGACCTTCCTGCCGTTCTTCATCTCCTGGATCGTCGTCGGCGTCTTCACGTACAGCCTGCTCAACTTCGAGAACGGCGCGCTGAACCGCGTGCTGGAATGGTTCGGGCTCCAGAGCGTCGACTTCTACAGCAAAGCGAGTTGGTGGCCGCTCATCCTGACGATCGCGGTCCGTTGGAAAGTGACCGGCTACGGCACGATCGTCTATCTGGCGGCGCTCACCTCGATCGACAACTCGTACTACGAGGCCGCGTCCATCGACGGCGCCTCCCGCTGGCAGCAGATGCGCTACATCAGCATTCCGATGCTGAAGCCGACGATCATGATCCTCACGCTGCTCGCGATCGGCCGCATCATGAACGCGGACTTCGGGATGTTCTACGCCATGGTCGGCGACGCGTCGCTGCTGTTCCCGACGACGGACGTCATCGACACGCTGGTCTACCGCAGCCTGCGCAAATCCGGCGACATCGGCATGGCCTCGGCGGCCGGCTTCCTGCAGTCGGTGGTCGCGTTCGTCCTCGTCCTGGCGAGCAACTACGCCGCCCGCAAAATCGACCGCGATTCGGCGATTTTCTAAAAGCTCGGCGAGATGCCGCGTCCTGCGGTCGGTATAGGTCTCCAATCGCTGTTGTAGTCGGATTTCTTTATTGCATGGATAAGCGGTAGAAATCCGACTACAAAGGCGACCGCTGACGCTTTTTCGACTCTATACCGACTCTCCGGCCGCTCCCATCGCCAATCTTTTCAATCACCTTTGTTTAGGAGGTATCGCCCGAATGGTTGCCAAACGATTTTCCGTCAGCCAAGCCATCATCATGCTCGTCATCTCGCTGTTCAGCCTGGCCTGCCTGCTGCCGTTCCTGATGGTCATCTCGGGCTCGCTCAGCATCGAGAACGACATCGTGAACTACGGCTATTCGCTCATCCCGCGCCACATCACGTTCGATTCGTACCGGATCCTCTTCCTCGGCTCCAACCGGATCGTGGACGCGTACGGCATCAGCATCCTCGTCACCGCCGTCGGCACGGTGCTGTCCCTGATCGTCAACAGCATGGGGGCGTACGTCATGGCGCGCCGGTCGTTCAAATACCGGAACATCCTGTCCATCTACGTCATCCTGACGATGCTGTTCAGCGGCGGCCTCGTGCCGTGGTACATCATCTGCGTCCGCTACCTGGAGCTGAAGGACACGATCTGGGCGATGATTCTCCCGCCGATGGCGAACGCGTTCAACATGTTCCTGATCCGCAACTTCATGCAGTCGGTGCCGGAGGACATCTACGAATCCGCCAAAATGGACGGCGCGAGCGAGTACCGCATTTTCGGCCGGCTCATCATCCCGCTGTCCGTGCCCGTGCTGGCGACGATCGGCTTGTTCGTGGCCCTGTCTTACTGGAACGACTGGTTCCTCGGGCTGATGTTCATCGACAAGCAGGAGCTGCAGCCGCTGCAATTGCTGCTCCGCACGCTCGTCTCCAACGTCGATTTCCTGCGCAACTCCAGCAACGCGGCGGCGATGCAGCGGATCATGCCGCAAATTCCGTCCGAATCGATGAAGATGGCGCTGACCGTCGTCACGATCGGCCCGATCGTCTTCCTGTACCCGTTCCTGCAGCGGTATTTCGTCAAGGGGCTCATGGTGGGCGCGGTCAAAGGCTAGTCTATACCGGCCTCGGCCGTATAGCGATATAATCAAACAATCAGGGGAGAGGATCGCATGAGAAAGCGAAAAGCAAGAATCCCGATGCTGCTCGCCGTCATGATGCTGTTCGCCGCGCTGCTCGCGGCGTGCGGCGGCGATAACGGCGGCAACGGCAGCAACGGCGGGAACGCGGCCGGCAGCAACGGCGGTTCGGGCGACGCGGGCGGCAACGCCGGCACGTCCGGCGACGGCGGCAACGCGGGCAAGCAGGAGGAGGAAGTGACGCTGAAGTTCTACTTCGGCGGCGACAAGAAGGCGGCCACGGACGAAGTGTGGTCCGCGATCAGCGATTACGTCAAGAGCAAGGGGCTGAACGTCAAGTTCACCATCAACTTCATCCCGTTCACCGACTTCAAGGACAAAATGCTCGTCATGGCCGCGTCCGGCGACAGCTGGGACATGAACTTCGACGGCGACTGGCTGTCGTATAAGCAGATGGCGGCGAAGGGCTCCTACATGGCGCTGAACGAGCTGCTGCCGGAATACGCGCCGAACCTGTACAAGAAATACCAGGAGCAGGGCACGCTGTCCGCGGCGACGGTCAACGGCCAGATCGTCGGCCTGCCGTGGACGATGAAGATGAACCAGCGGCTGTTCGCCGGCTGGCGCTCCGACCTCGCCGACAAGGCGGGCATTACGGTCGCGCCGGACTCCGTCAAGACGATCGAGGACGTCGACGCCCTGCTGCGCCAGATGAAGCAGGCGTACCCGAACGAGAAGCTGTCGCGTTCGACGCCGCTGCCGATCTACATGATCCGCGACGAATGGGTCGACCTGAACTTCCACGGCCTCGGCTTCTACCTGAGCGACCCGAAGGTGACGGTGCAGCCGGTCGAGCAGCAGCCGTTCTACCAGGAAGCGATCAAGACGGCGAAAAGCTGGTACGACGACAAGCTGATCAACCGCGACGCGATGATCGACAAGGAAGACGGCGCCGCCGAATGGCGCAACGGCAAGACGCTGTTCACGCTGACGTCGCATGAATGGGCGAACGCGGATCCGGGCTTCTCCGATCCGTCCTTCAAGCAGCAGATGTCGCTGCTCTACCCGGACAAGAAGCAGGTCAACCGGACGCCGCTCGCGAACGTGGTCGCGATCAACCGCAACTCCAAGCACGCCGACCGCGTCCTGCGCTTCCTCGACATGATCGAGACCGACCAGAAGCTGTACGACCTCGTGCAGTACGGCATCGAAGGCAAGACCTACAAGCTCGACGGCGAGACGGCCGTCTACCCGGACGGCATGAACACGACGACGAGCAACTACATGGAGTGGGGCGGCCAGTGGGCGTTCTGGAAGCCGCAATTCATGCGGCCGACGTCGACGTATCCGAAGGACTTCTGGGTGCACGAAGCCGAGTTCGCGGCGGAGCCGGAGAACGTCAACTCGCCGATCGACGGCCTTTTCATCGCCGAGGACGCCATGAAGAACGAGCTCGCCAAGCGCGACCAGACGGCCGACGAGACGGGCAAGCCGCTCGAATTCGGCATCGTGAAGGATCCGGAGAAGGAAGTCGCCGCGTACGCGGAGAAACAGAAAGCGAACGGCCTCGATAAAATCCTGACCGAAACGCAGAAGCAAATCGACGCGTACCTGGCATCGCAAGCGAAATAAGCCGGCGCCGCCGGCAACCCGGCGGCCCGTGCCGCAAACCCGCATACCCATCCAGAGAGCAAGCCGCCCCGCCGACAAGCAAGCTTCGGAATTCCGCCGAAGCGGGGCGGCTTTGCTGTCGGTATCGAAGACACGAGGAGGGAAATGAGTTTGATGGCCAATCGAATTCGAAAGCGGTTACAGTTTGGGGTGACGAGCCTGTTGGCTCTATCGTTGGTGGTATGGACCTTTGCATGGGCGCCGGCTTCGGCGAGCGCCGCGGCGGGCGATCCGGAGAGCGTCAGCATCGAGCTCGGCGCGACGCCGGCCGAAGCGGGCATCACGGCCCGCGCGGGCGACGGCGCGACCGGCCTGCAGACCGGCGAGCTGGACGGCCGGACGTACTGGAAGACGAACAAGTCGCAGGACGAGAACGCGCGCATCATTTATTTCTATTTCGACGCGGACGACGGCTTCACCGAGAACATCGCGAACTACGACGTGGACGTCGCGGTCGACTACTATGACGCGGGCAGCGGCAAAATGGTGCTGCAGTACGACGCCCAGGGCGCGAACAACAGCTTCAAGGACGCGCCGCTGTATACGTACGGCGATACCGGGTCGTGGCAGACGCACGTATACCGGCTGAGCGACGCGAACTTCGCCAACCGGACCGGGGGCGGCGATTTCCGGCTCGGCATCGAGGGCGGCGCCGCGAGCTGGTCGACCAACGCCGACCTGTCGGTCGCCAAGGTGACCGTCACCAAGACGCTGAAGGCGGCGCCGGCCGACCGGATCGGCATTACGTTCGGCGCGACGCCGATCGAGCAGGGCATCACGGCCCGTGCCGGGGACAACCCGGACGGCCTCGTGACGGGCGCGCTGAACGGCAAGGGCTACTGGCAGACGAACAAGGCCGCGCCCGGCGACCGCACGCTGTACCTGTACCTGAACGCGGACGACGGCTACCTGTACGACGTGCAGGACCAGGACGTCTACGTGACGGTGGAATATTTGGACCGGGGCAACGGCAGCTTCGTGCTCCAGTACGACGCGCAGTCCGCGCCGTTCAAGGACAGCCCGTTGTTCGCCTACAAGGATTCGGGACAGTGGAAGACGCACACGTTCAAGCTGAGCGACGCCAAATTCGCCAACCGCGCGAACGGCGCCGACCTGCGCATCGGCATCAGCGGCGGCGGGAACCCGGACAACAACCCGGATCTCGCGGTCGCGTCCGTCACGATCAGCAAGCAGGAGCGGCTGTCGACCGACGCGCAGACGAAGGTGTACGCGACGGAGAACCCGACGGACGACGTCGTCATCGCGGACTTTAGCGTCAAGGACTTCGGCGCGAAGGGCGACGGGACGACCGACGACACGGCGGCCATCCAGTCGGCGCTGACCGCGGCCGGCAATAACGGCGGCGGGGTCGTGTTCGCGCCGGCGGGCCATTACCGGGTGAACGGCAGCCTGACCGTGCCGACCGGCGTCACGCTGCGCGGCGACTGGGCAAGCCCGGACGACAAGGGCGGCGCGGTCACCGGCACGGTGCTGGACGCGTACGGCGGCAAGGGGCAGGCGGACGGCCCGAGCTTCATCCAGCTTCAGCCCGTCAGCGGCGTGACGAATCTGTCCGTCTGGTATCCGGAGCAGACGCTCGACAGCCCGGCTGCGTATCCGTGGACGTTCGAGCAGCTGTCCGGGGACAGCGCGACGATGGCGAACATCACGCTCGTCAACGCCTATAACGGCATCAAGATCGGGCCGGTCTGGAACGAGCTCCATTACGTGAAGAACCTGTACGGCACGGCGCTGCACACGGGCATCTTCCTCGATTACACGACCGACATCGGCCGGCTGGAGGGCATCCATCTGTCGCCTTCGTACTGGTCGGGCTCCGGTCTGGCCGGCGCGCCGGCGGCGGGCGCGCTGCACGCGTATTCCACGGCGAACGCGGAAGGCATCGTCATGGGGCGCTCCGACTGGGAATACATGTCCGACATTCACATCTCGGGCTACAAGACCGGCATGCGCGTCACGACGCGGACGGATTCGCTGGAGACGGCGAACGCGCAGCTGTACCGCATCCGGATCGACGATTGCAACGTGGCGCTGAAGATCGAGGGCGTCAACGATTTCGGCCTGCTGATCACGGACAGCAGCTTCAAGGCGAGCGCCGGCGAGGCGCCGGTCGCGATCTACGCGACGCCGGGCTTCCATTCGATCGCGCAGTTCAACACGGTCACGGTCGGCGGCGCGCCGCTGACGGCGGTGAAGAGCGAAGGCAACGGCGTCCTGTCGTTCGAGAACAGCACGTTCGAGAATTGGGACGCGGCAAGCGGCGGCTACGCGATCGACCTGTCGAGCGGCTCGCTGACGCTGGGGCATTCCGATTTCGCCAAGGCGGAGAACCAAGTCAAGCTGACCGGCGCGGTGCAGACGGTCAACGCCGTTAATTCGGGCTACCGAGACAGCCTGAACGTCAAGGACGAGAGCGACGGCGCGGAAGTGAACGTGACGCAGGACGACCGGTACGCCCTCGAGACGCTGCCGGCCGTCGGCGCCACGGACGCGGCGGTCCGGCCGAAGCCGGCAACGGTTGAATTGTTCGACGTCACCGCGGAGCCGTACAAGGCGGACCGCAATGGGGGCAGCGACGCGTCGGCGGCGATTCAGCAGGCGCTGGACGCGGCATCGGCGGCGGGCGGGGGCACGGTGTACCTGCCGGCTGGCACGTACCGCGTGAATGCGCCGCTGACCGTGCCGTCCGGCGTCGAGCTGCGCGGCTCGTGGGACGTGCCGCATCATACGATCGGCGGCGGCACGGTGTTGTTCACGACCTACGGCGAGAACCCGGCGGACGATGCGCCGGCGCTCATCACGCTGAAGGCGGACGCGGGCACGCGCGGCTTGTCGGTCTACTACGACGAGCAGGATTGGAACGGCGTCAAGCCGTACGCCTGGACGATCCAGGGCCAAGGGCACGGCGTGTACGCGATCGACACGACGCTCATCAATTCGTACCAGGGCATCGATTTCGGCACGTACGACACGAGCGGCCACTATATCGATTACGTGGCGGGCTCGCCGCTGAAGGGAGGCATTTTCCTCGGGGGCGGCGCGTCCGGCGGCTTCATGCGCAACGTGCAGTTCAACCCGCACTATTACGGCCGCAACAACTACGTCAACCACCCGTCGACGGACGCGGATTTCAACGCGGTCTGGACGTACCAGAAGGATCACCTGGACGCGTTCCGTCTCGGCGGCGTCAAGGACGAAACGGTGTTCAACACGTTCGTGTACGGCTCGCAGTACGGCATTCATTTCGTGAAGCAGGGCGAGAGCGGCCCGGAAGCGGTCGTCATCGGCCACGGCACGGACGGCAGCAAGAAGGGCGCGTACCTCGAGGGCGCGGGCGAAGCCGGCCTGTCGCTGATCAACACCGAGCTCGTCTCGCTCAGCACGACGGATAAGGTGTACGTCACGCTCGGCGAGGACTTCGACTCGAAGGCGACGCTGTACAACAGCTCCATGTGGGGCGACACGACGCGCTCCTTCGACGTCTACGGCGGCAAGCTGAACATCCAGCAGGCCAACCTGACGAACGTCGGGGAGAAAGGGCTGAACGCCCTCGGCGGGGACATCGCGCTCTACGATTCGTATTTCCAGCAGCCGCGGACGACGCATGTCTACGCCGCGGGGGGCATCGACAAGCTCATCCTGACGAACAACCTGTTCAAAGGCGGGCTGCAGCTCGTGAACGAAGCGGGCACGAAGGTAAGCGGCACGAACCTGGTGCCGGTGGCGCTCTCGCTCGAGACGCTGCCGCCGGATCCGGCGCACGCGGACCGGGCGGGCGCGAAGCTCTCGCTCATGAACGTCTCCGATCCGGAGCCGCTGAGCGGCAAGCTCGAGCTGCTGCAGCCGGCGCCGTACGCGGCGGCCGCGGTGCCGATCCGCTTCTCCGGCATCGCCTACGGCGAGGAGACGATCATCGATCTGCCGGCGATGGCGGCGGATTCGCTCAAGTACAAGGTGACGCTGGACAACGGCGCGTCGTACGTGGCGTCGGTGAAGTCCGGGCAGGCCTACGCCAGCCGCAAGGACGCGGGCGCGGCGGACGCGCCGGCGGTCGACGTCTCCGCGCTCGACGAATTCGGCGGCGGCGTGTGGGGCGGCCCGAACGGGCTGAGCGCCAAGGCGAACGTCGCATGGGACGACGAGAAGCTGTACGTGAACGTGGACGTCACCGACGACGCGCAGGCGCAGTCCTTCAAGGGCGGCGATATTTGGCAGGGCGACAGCATTCAGATCGGCCTCGACCTGTCGCGTCAGGACGGCGCGGCCAGCCGTAACGTCAGCGAGCTCGGCTTCGCGCTGAACGACGACGGCTCCGTTCAGAAGTGGCGCTGGAAGGCGCCGGACGGCCTGGCGGCGGGCGCGCTCGACGCGTCGGCGGAGACGACGGTCACCCGCGACGACGAGGCGCACGTGACGCATTACGCGATCGCGCTTCCGTTCGCGATTCTGCACGGGCCGGACGCGGCGTTCGAGCCGGGTTCGGGTCCGCTCGGCTTCTCGCTGCTGCTGAACGAGAACGACGGCGCGGGCCGCGCGGGCTACATGGAATTCAACCAAGGCATCGGCACGAGCAAGGATTTCACGCTGTACGGCGACCTGTACCTGTTGAACGCGCCGTTCGCCGATTGGGCGGTGCCGGCGGCCAAGGCGGCCGTGAACCAGGCGAAGGCGGATCGGGACGCGACGTCGATCGACGCGGCGCGGAACTTCGTCAACCTGCTGCCGGCAGGGGCGGACCGGACGGCGCTGAGCGCGCAGCTGGACGCGATTGGCGACGATAATGGCAACGGTAACGGCAATGGTAACGGCAATGGCAATGGCAATGGAAATGGCAACGGTAACGGCAATGGAAGTGGCAACGGTAACGGTAACGGCAATGGCAGCGGGAACGGAAACAACGCCGTCGTGCTCCCGGTGACCCCGTCGTTGGACGCGGCGAGCAAGATCGCGACGGCGGCCGTCGACGCGGCGGCGCTGAAGCAGGCGCTCGCGGACGCGAAGCCGGGCAAGGACGGCAAGACGCGGGTGCGCGCCGAGGCGTCCGCGGTGCAGGGCGCGGCGGGTTACGCGGTCGCGTGGCCCAGCTCGGCCTTTGACGGCGACGCGAACCGCATCCTCGAGATGAAGACGCCGCAAGGCACGATCGCGGTATCCGCGGACATGTTCGGCGCGGATAAGCCGCAGGGCGATACGATCACGTTCGTGCTGAAGGCCGCGGACGGCAGCGCGTGGAGCGACGGTGTCAAGGGCGCGGTCGGCGACCGTCCGGCCGTCGAGCTGTACGTTCTCTCCGGGGGCGAGCCGCTGCCGTGGGCCAACGACGCGGCGCCGGCGACCGTCTCCGTGCCGTACGAACCGGCGGGACAGGAAGCGCCGGGACGGCTCGTGGTTTGGTACATCGACGGCAGCGGCAGCGCCGTGCCGGTTCCGAGCGGCAAGTACGACGCGGCCGCGAAGCAGATGACGTTCCGCGCGACGCACTTCAGCGCGTACGCGGTGGCTTATGCGAAACCGGCTGCGTTCGGCGACTTGGCCGGCGCGCCGTGGGCGCGCGAAGCGGTCGACGCGCTGGCGGCGAGAGGGATCGCGCAGGGCGTGTCCGCGGACGCGTTCGCGCCGGGCCGCGCGGTCTCGCGGGCGGACTTCCTGCTGCTGCTCGTCCGGACGCTGGAGCTGAAGGCGCCGGGCGGCGGCGCGCGGGGCGCGGCGTTCGCGGACGTTCCGGCCGGCGCGTATTACGCGGACGCGGCGCGGATCGCGAGCGCGCTCGGCATCGCGACCGGCACGGGCGACGGACGCTTCCGGCCGGACGCGCCGATCGGCCGCCAGGACGCGGCGGCTTTGGCCGAGCGGGCGTTCCGCGCCGCGGGCCGGACGCTTGCGGCCGGCTCGGACGACGCGCTCGCCGGCTTCAAAGATGCCGCGGACGTGGCAGGATATGCCCGTTCGAGCGTCGAAGCGCTTATTGCGGCAGGGCTGCTGCAGGGCAGCGGCGGCAAGCTGAGCCCGAAGGGAAGCTTGACCCGCGCCGAAAGCGCCGTCCTGCTTTACCGGCTTTACATGAGCTAACCTGGATTCGGCATCGGAGGTTATGGCATATCGCACCACCCGCGCCTCCCGTCCGCCTCGGACGGGAGGCCATCCCATGAAGAAGGAGCGTGCTTCAAGCATGGCGAAAATCACGGGCATCAAGTGCATCCGGACGAGAAGGAACGGCACGTGGACGGTCGTGAAAGTACTGACGGACCAGGATGGCCTCTGCGGCATCGGCTCCGCCAACGATCTGTACAATCCCGAGGCGGTCGTGCAGGTGATCGAGCAGCTGCTCGCGCCGCAGCTGATCGGCCGGGACGCCGGGAACGTCGAGGACATCTGGCAGACGATGCAGCTCAGCTCGTACTGGCGGAACGGCTCGGTGCTGCAGACGGCGATCGGCGGCATCGACGTCGCCCTGTGGGACATCAAGGGCAAGGAGGCGGGCCTGCCGGTCTACCAGCTCCTCGGCGGCGCGTGCCGGGCGGCCGTGCCGTGCTACGGCCATGCCGGCGGACGCGACATCGCCGAGCTGAAAGAGGACGTGCACCGCTTTAAGGAAGAAGGCTATACGGTCATCCGCGCGCAGCTCGGCGGCTACGGCGGGGGCGGCTTCATTCCCGCGGGCGAAGCGAACGTGCCCGACGGCGCGTGGGCGAAGGAAGCCGTCTTCGACGAGCATGCGTATTTGCAGGCGATTCCGGCGATGTTCGAACAGCTGCGGACGGAATTCGGCGGCGGGGTGCAGTTCACGCACGACGTGCACGAGCATGTCTCGCCGATCGGCGCGGTGCGGCTGGCCAAGCGGCTCGAGCCGTACGATCTGTTCTTCCTCGAGGACGCGCTGCCGCCCGAGCACGTCGGCTGGTACCGCCAGCTGCGCCAGCAAACCGCGACCCCGCAGGCGGTCGGCGAGCTGTTCACCAACCCGCAGGAGTGGACGCCGCTCATCACGGAGCGGCTGATCGATTTTATCCGGGTGCGGGTCTCCAAGGTCGGCGGCATCAGCGCGGCGCGCAAAATCGCCGGCCTCGCGGAGGCGTTCGGCGTCCGGACCGCATGGCAGGAAGGCGGGGAGAACGACCCGATCAACCAGGCGGCGGCCGTTCATCTGGATATGGCGGTATGGAATTTCGGCATTCAGGAGATCAATCATTTCCGGCCGGAGGAGCAGGAGCTGTTCCCGGGTCTCGTCGAGCGCAGAGGCGGCTATCTGTACGTCTCAGGCAAGCCGGGCCTCGGGATCGAGTTCGACGAAGAGAAGGCGCTGCTGCTCCCGGGCGAAGATTGGAACAAGGCGAGCTACCATCAGCCGTACAAGCTCGACCGCAAGGCGGACGGTACGCTGGTGCGGCCGTAACGGCGCGCGGATAACCGAAGGAGGAGAATCGACATGCAAACGATCGCGGTAACGGGAGGCGGCGGCAAGCTGGGGCAGTACGTCGTCCGGGAGCTGGTCCGCCAGCAGTACAAGGTCGTCTCGCTCGACCGGACGCACGCCGCCGGCCTGCCCTGCCGGCAAATCGTCGTGGATACGAGCGACCTCGGCCAGGTGGCGAGCGCGATGCAGGGCGCGGACGCCGTGATTCATTTGGCGGCGGTACCGTCGCCGACCGGATTTCCGGTACCGGATATTTTCGCCAACAACGTCATGGGCAGCTATAACGTGCTGGAGGCGGCGTCGCTGCTCGGCATCCGCCGGGTCGTCATGAGCTCGAGCACGTCGTGCTACGGCTTCGCGTGGGCGGTCAAGCCGTTCGCGCCGCGGTATTTTCCCGTCGACGAAGCGCATCCGCAGCTGACGCAGGAGGGCTACGGCTTGTCGAAGACGGTGGGCGAGCTGATCGCCGAGATGTATCATCGCCGGAACGGCATGTCGGTCGTCAGCCTGCGCTTTTCGCTCATCGCGGCCCCCGAGGAATACGCGCGGCTGAAGCGGGGCGCCGGCAAGGCGGAGGAGTTCGCCAAGATCTTGTGGAGCTACGTCGACATCCGCGACGCCGCCGACGCCTGCGTCGCCTCGCTGCGCGCGGACGTGGACGGCGCGGTGGCGCTGAACATTACCGGCGACGATACGCTGAGCGAGATCGAGACGGCGGAGCTGCTGCGCGCGTGCTATCCCGAGGCGGCGGACCTGCGGCAGCCGTTCGAAGGCCGGGCGCCGCTGTTCAGCAACGCGCTGGCGAAGGAGACGCTCGGCTGGCGGCCTCGGTACCGGTGGGCCGACGGGCTGGCTTGACGCGAAGGATGGAGAAGCCCGAGGCTGCCGGACACGGCGGGTTCGGGCTTTTTTGCGCCCGGGGCGGCGTGGCCGGGAGGCGCAATCGGTGAGCGTGACCGGCAGGCGTGGCCGGGAGGCGCGATTGGCAGGCGCGACCGGGAGGCGCGATCGGCAGGCGTGACCGGCAAGCGTGCGATCGGCAGGCGTGTCTGGCACCGCCGCGGCTTGCGGGATCCGCGCGGACGGGCCATACTTAAACTATTCTTAGAACGAGGACGGGGGAGTCGCATTGAAGCCGTTTGTATTGTTCGATTTCGACGGCACGCTCGTGCAGTCCAAGCTGCTGGCCATCCGGCTGTTCAACGATCTGGCGGGTAAATACGGCGGCAGGCGGATCGCGGAGGAAGAAATCGGGCGCCTGTCCGACCTGTCCATCCCCGACCGTCTGCGGGCGCTGAACGTGCCGTTGTATAAACTGCCCGCTTTGGCGCTGGAAGGCAAACGCGCCTATCGCAAGGAGTCCGCGCATCTGCGTCTGGCGGAGGGGATGCGCGAGACGCTGGGGGCGCTGCGGGAGCAGGGGTGCCGGCTGGGGATTTTGTCCTCCAATACGAGCGAGAACATTCGTCACTACTTGGAGACGAACGGGCTGGATGTCTTCGAGGCCGTCCATTCCGCCTCCAATCTGTTCGGCAAGGACAAGGCGATTCGCAGCCTGGCGCGCGCCATGGGGCTCGAGCTATCGCGGCTGCTCTATGTCGGCGACGAATTCCGGGACGTGGAGGCTTGCCGCAAGATCGACGTGCCGGTCGCGGCCGTGACGTGGGGCTGGGACTCCGCGAAGCTGCTGGCCGAAGCGGGCCCGGATTATTTGTGCCATTCGCCGGAGGAGCTGCTGAGCATCGTGAAGGGATGGGAGTAGCGCGTGCCGTAGCATGCGGCGGAAGACGGACGGTGCTAAGGCGGCGGCATGAAGCAGGGGCTGCATCAGAGCGGTTTTCGCTATCGTCCGCGGCCACACGATCCGTTATTATTGCGATTCAGTAGGTTTCGCGAGTTAAGCGGCCACCAGAGACGCTATTTGCCGAAAACAGACGCCAAAGCGGGGCTGCGGGGCCAATAACGGATCGTGTGTCCGCGAAATCGCGAAAACAGCGGTTTTTGGGTAAATAAGCGCACCTGTGTCCGCGAACGGGAGGACATCGCGCGTTTAACTCGCCGACAAGGTGACGAGCAGCAACGATGCCGGGCCGGTGCCGGTGACGGGCGTGACCCTGGACAGCGGGGCGCTCGCGGCCGGCGAATCCGCGAGCCTGATCGCGAACTTCCAGCCGGTGAACGCGACGAATAAGGCCGTCTCGTGGAGCTCGAGCGCGCCGGCGGTCGCGAGCGTCGACGCGAAAGGCAAGGTGACGGCGGTCTCCTCGGGCACCGCGGTCATCACGGCGACGACGGCGGACGGCTCGTTCACGGCGTCCTGTGCGGGTGACCGTGGCGATCCAGCCGCTGTCCGACGCGGCGGCGTCGGGTTCGAACTGACGAGCGTCGGCCTGGCGGCGAGCCTCAGCATCGACCAGGTGACGGTCATGCCGGCGGCCGGCACGCCGTAAAAGGGCGCGCGGAAATCGCGGCCGCCCGAGCGGGACGAATCTTCAAGCTTAACGGTCGGAACCGCTGGGAATCAAAACGGGACGAAGCCGGCAAATGCCGGCTTCGTCCCGTTTTTCGGGCATGTCCGTTCTCCGGACAATTCCCGTCCCTCGGCCGCGGGGCAAGCATTCCCCCGCGCGCGTCATTCCGCCCATTCGCGGAGCGCGCGATAGCTGATCGCCAAGCTTTCGAACGGATCCCCCGGGCAGACGTCCTGCTCCGCCACGTACCACTCGACCCCGGCATCGCGGCAGGCTTCGATAATCGCCGGCCAGTCCAGATTTCCTTCGCCGATCTCCGCGAACCGCTGCGCGTCGCCGACGATGGCCATGTCCTTCAGGTGCACGACCTTCATCCGGCCGGCGGCCTTGCGGATCCATTTCACGGGGTCGGCGCCCCCGGCTTGCACCCAGTACGTGTCCACTTCGAAGCCGACCCGCGCGTCCGTCAGCTCCAGCAGCCACTCGAGACCGGGTTTGCCCGCCATTTTCTCGAATTCGAATTTATGGTTGTGGTAGATCAGCCCGATGCCCGCTTCGGCAAGCTTCGCCCCGATCCCGGACAGCAGGCGGGCCATCTCCCGGTAGCCCTCCAAGCCGGTCCGGTACGCTTCCGGCATCGATCCAAGGCCCGCATAGCGGCAGTCCCAGGCCCGATGAACCTCGATCACCTGCTCCAAATCGCGAAGCAGCCGGTCGAACGGAACATGCGTCGCGCAAATCGTCAATCCGTGCCGCCGGCACAGCTCTAGTATGGTCTCCGGCGCGATGGGGCCGATTCCCGACACCTGCACGGCTTCGTAGCCGATCGCCTTGATTTTGCCCAGCGCCGCATCCAGCTCTTCCGCCGTTTTCGTAAAGCCGCGCACCGTATAGAGTTGGGCGGCGATTTGGTTTCGTTTCATCGGTATTCGCTCCTCGGCTTGAATTTTTCTTAGATCCCGGCTTGCTTGATCTCTGTCTCCATGATGGATGGGCAGCTTCAGCCGCGCGCGCCGAGGAACACGAGGCCGACCTTGCCGGTCGTCACGTCGGCTCGGTCCGGGCCCGGCACGAATTCGGCGATGCGCACCTCGAACCGGTCGGCCAGGCGGTTCAGACCATCGAAGGCGATGACGTCTTCGCCTCGGACGGTGCCGTACAGGATCAGCTCCAGGCCGAGCGGATCGTGCACGCGTTCGTTCTTCTCCCGGATCGTGCCGCCCATGTAGGCGCCGTATTCGCCCGTGCATCCGCAATGCGGGCATTCGTCGATGTACGGATGGAACCGTTGGGGACGGTCGACTTCGTAATGCACGCTGGCCGCGACTTGGTAATAGCGCCCCTCCGCGGTCTCGACCGGATTGCCGGCGCGAAGCGGAGCGAAGTAAAACCGCAGATGGACGCAGTGATCGTGGCTTCTCGCGCCGTCCGGTCCGAGACGGACCGGCTGCAGGCCGCGTCTGCGGGCGAAGGCGTCGCAGCCCTCGCCGGCATGCGCGTAGCCGAAGTCGTTGTACATGTCGGTGCAGGCTTCCAGCTGCTCCATGACGAGCGTAATCGCCGCCCGATAGCTGTCCGCCAGCGATTCGTGCACCAGCACCCACAAATTGGGATAACGCGGCGCGGAATCGGGGAAGAGCGTGCCCGGAGGCAGCTCGTAGTCGGCTAAAATCGCATGATTGGCATTGGCGGTCATCGTGGTCTCATCTCCTCAAAATTAGTCGGCGCGGGGCAATCCGGGCCGGGGCGCCCAAGTGGACTCCGCGAATTCGATCACGTCGAGCAGCGCCGACGTTTCATTGCTGCGGGCAAGCACGTGCGCGGCGGCATCCTTGACGGCCGGGTCGGCGTTCGCGACGGCAAACCCGTTGCGAACCGAGCCGACCATCTCCAGGTCGTTCAAATTATCGCCGACGGCGGCGAAATCGTCCGCTTCCGCGCCGAGCATGCGAATCATCGCCGACAGGGCGACGCTCTTGTTGATGCCGGTCGGCAGCACCTCCAGCAGCCCGCTTTCGGACCGCACGGTGTTGAGCTTGGCGGCGGCTTCGGCTTGCCGGAAACGAATCAGCCCGCTCTCCGGCCCAAGGAGCATGAGCTTGGTCGCTTGCCCTGCGAGGGATGCCATCCGCTCCGGCGAAGCGGTCTCCGCGACGACGCCGTCTTTGTCCATCTGCTTCCGTACCCGCTCAGACAGCGCGGCGCAGAAGATGCGTTCTTGATGAAACAGCAGCAGGTCGAGCTGCCGCACCGCGCCGTCCTCTTCATGCAGGCGCATGACGCGGCGAACATCCGCGGGGTCGAGCCGATGCTCGGTCAAATACGTGCCCGTAACCGGGTCGTAGATCCGGGCGCCGTTGAACAGGATCACGGGCGCGGTTACGCCGAGCTGCGACATGTACGGCATGGCGGAGCGCAAGGTTCTGCCCGTGGCGAACGTGAAAGCTCCGCCGGCTTCGGTGAAGCGGGCGATGCGCCGAACGAGTCCGGGCGGGATCCGCTGCCGGGAGTCCAGCAGCGTGCCATCCAGATCCGAGACGATCCAGCGAATCGGGATGCTTGGTCGGTTAGCGGGAATAGGCGGCTTGTTTAGCAAAGGTCATGTCTCCCGTTTCGCTTATTTCCGTCCGTCCGCTTGCGGCGGGCAGCCGCAGGTTCGCGCCCGATTCCCGGTCGAACACGTAATAGTCGGCGGCCAGCCGCACCGCGACTTCCTGATGTTCGTCAAGCGATTCGGCCATGCCGGCATACGCCTTGACGGTCGCATCGCCGATGCGGACGTGCACGAGGCGTTCTCTCCCGGTGAATTCGACCGCGGCGACCCGGCCTCGCAAATCGGTTTCCAGGCGGTGGACGGGATCCGTGACCAGCGATGCTTGGTGAGGCCGGAAGGCCAGACGCATCGCTTGGCCCTCCCTTATCGCCCCAAGTTCTTGCGCGGCTGCGCCGGGCAGGGGAATCGCCTGGCCGGCAGCCGTCAGCTGCAGGCTGCCGGCGCGCCAAGCGCAGGCCAGTTCATTCATGGCGGGCATGCCGAGGAAGCTCGCGACGAACCAATTGGCCGGCGCGCCGTACAGCTGCAAGGGCGTGCCGATCTGCTGCAATTCGCCGGCGTTCATCACGGCGATCTTGTCGGACATGGAGAGCGCTTCCTCCTGATCGTGGGTGACCATGATCGTCGTAATGCCGAGCTCCTTCTGCAGGCGCCTGATTTCCTCGCGCATGGACCCCCGCAGGTTGGCGTCGAGGCTGGACAGCGGCTCGTCGAGCAGCAGCAGCCCCGGCCGTTTCACGACCGCCCGGGCAATGGCGATCCGCTGGCGCTGCCCGCCGGAGAGCTGGCCGGGCTTGCGCCGCATATAGTCGCTCATCTGCACCATCCGGGCCGCCTCTTCGGCGCGCTGCGCCCGTTCCTTGCGGGGCACGCCCATGTTTTTGAGCGGATATTCGATGTTCTTCCGGACGTTCATATTCGGATACAGCGCGGAATTCTGAAACACCATGCCGATACGGCGATCCTTCGGCAGCACGCCGTTCACCCGGTGTCCGTCGAACAGGATATCGCCCTGCGAAGGCGGGAGGATCCCCGCGATCATCAGCAGCGTGGTGGACTTGCCGCAGCCGCTCGGGCCGAGGATCGTAATCAGCTCCCCGTCCCGGACGGACAGGCTCAAATCGTTGACGGACGGCGCTTCCGCGTCGTAGCGTTTGGATACGTGCCGCAGTTCAATGCGCATGGCGCAGCCTCCTTCACATTTTCATTCTCATCAGCGCGCGCTGGGAGAAAAAGTACAGAATCAGGCACGGCAGCATGTAGAAGCTGCCGACCGCCATGACGACGCCGTAGCTGGCCGTGGACGTTTCCGAGAACAGGCTGCGGACGATCAGCGAGAGCGTGTTGATGTCGTCGTCGAACAAGAACACCGAGACCATGATGTATTCGCCCCATCCGCTCAGGAAGGCGAACAGGGAGACGGCGACGATGCCCGGCCAGACGAGCGGAAGATAGACCGCCGCGAACGTCCTGATCCGGCTGCCGCCGTCCACGCTGGACGCCCATTCGAGTTCCTTGGGCACGTCGTCGAAGAAGCCCTTGATGATCCAGGTCGACATGCCGAGCCCGGCGAAGCCCTTCAGCAGAATGATGCCGCCGAGCGTGTTGATCAGCCCGAGCTCGTTCAGGATGTAGAACGAAGCGATGAGCGAGGTCACGGCAGGGAACGCATGGGTGAGCATCGTGGAATGCAGCAGGCCGTTTCTCCCCGGGAAGCGGCTGCGGGAGATGACGTAGCCCGCCATGAGGCCGGCGGATACCTCCAGCACGGAGGAGCCGACGGCAATAATCAGCGTATTGGCGAAAATGCCCCAGATGCTCGGGTAGACCATGCCGTCGACCTTCAGTTCCGACCAGAGGAAGCTCCAGTTCCGGAAGGTGAAGCCCTGCGGCAGGATGCCGTTGACCATCTTGTCGCCGAACGAGATCAGAATCAGCCAGACGTAAATGAACAGCAGCGGAACCGTCACGAGGGTAAGCACCGCGATCGACAGGAGATTGGGCAGTCCCTTGAGGCGTCCGGCTCTTGCCGGCGGCGTAAAACCCTCCGACCGAACCGGTTGGGCGTCGATCCGGACCGTATTGTCATGCATGATGCGTATGCCTCCCTTCAGGGCCCGTCAGCGGGCCCCGCCCATTAATTTGCGGAAGCCGAACAACCGGTACGACACGACCATGGCGATGACGATGATCGGCAGGATAAACAGCGAGATGGCCGAGCCGTAGCCGAAATCGAGGGTGAAGAACGCCGTGTGGAAGGCGTACAGCGCCCAGGTCTCCGAACGGTTGTCCGGTCCGCCGTCGGTCAGCAGCAGGATGGATTCGTAGCTGGTGAGCAGGCCAAGTCCCTGCCATACCGCCAGGAAGGTCAGCGGCCACCGAAGGAAAGGAACGATGAGCTTCCAGAGCATGCTCCATTCGGTCGCGCCGTCCACGCGAGCGACGTAGAAATAGGATTTGTCCACCGCTTGCAGCGCGGACGAGAAGACGATCATCGACAGCGTCGAGCCCATCACCCCGGACAGCAGAATGTTGATCAGGAGCGGATATTTGTCGAGCCAGGCCACGGGCTCCGAGCCATACCAGGCGTGCATGAGCGTATTCAGCACGCCGTACTTGCTGGGACTGAGAATCCAGGTCCAAAGCAGCGCTTCGACGACCCCCGGCGAGACGCGGGGGAGGAGCCAGATCGTTCGGAACACGGAGCCGACCGTCTGATTGCGCACGTAGTGGGTGGTCGTCACCGCGATGACGAACCCCCAGGCGATCTGGATGACCAGCGTCGAGACGACGAACAAGGCCGTATTCGCGATAATGAGCCCGACCTTGGGATCGATCAGCGCCTTGCGAAAATTCGTCAGTCCGTTGAAATCCCAGCGCAGCGCGGCGTCCATCGACGTAAAGGCGATCAAGGTCACGATGACGGCCGTCGCGGCAAACAAGACGAATTGATTGAACAGGAACGGACTAAGCATCAAACCCGAGGCGCCGTGTTCCCTCAGCTTGTGCCGCAGTCCCCCGGGTTGCTGCCGGGGGAAGGGCGGGTTGGTATCGTTATGCTTCGCGTTCATGCGGGCCACGTCACTTTACCGTGAATTTATCGAGATTCAGCTTCATTTGCTGCTCCATCCACTTCACCGTTTCCTCGGGACTCTTGCCCGTCGCGATGTTCTTGATGGCATCCGTGTAGATCTTCGCGAACTTGGGCTGGTCGGGATCGTTCGGAATGAATGTGGAATAGTTGATCAAGTAGCTGTTGGCGCTCAGCCAGGGGTCGTCCTTGATCAGCGCTTGGCCTTCCTTCGTAAACGGAAGATGCGAGCTTTGCTCGTCGTGCTCCTTCTGCAGCTCCGGCGCGCTGACGTAGGTCAGCAGGCGCTTGGCCAGCTCCGGGTGCTTCGTTTGCTTGCTGACGACGTACGTCCACGGACCGGATACGGTGACGGGTTTGCCGCCTTTCTCGGCGGGAGGCATCAGCATGACGCCGATATTCTGCATGATGAAGTCCGTGCTTACGTTCCCCTGCGTCTTCTCCATGCCGCGCGTTCGCCACTTCGCTTCGTCCCAGACGCCGGCGACCATGAACATGGTTTCCCCGTTGATCATCGCCTTCAGGTTGTCGTCCTTGGGCGCGGAGAGCGCGGCCGCGGGCAGAACCTTGGTGTCGAGCAGGCCTTTGATCCATTGCAGCGTATCCGTCATATGGGCTTTATCCAGCACGTATTCGGCTTTGTCCTTGTCGTACATCTCCACGCCGTGGCTGTAATAGAGGAGGGCCAGGTCGCTCTGGCCGGTGGTCGGCACGAAGCCGTTCCGGACGATCTTCCGGTCGACGGCGTCCTTGGCGATCTTGTCCATGTCGGCGATCGTGATTTCGCCTTTCTCGGCTTTGTCGGGGAGCGCCGCGATCTGTTCGTCCGTCCATCCGAGCTTCTTCAGCGCGGGTTTCCAGTAATAGACCGGGCGGGCTTCCGTGTCTTGAATGACGCCCCAGATATGCTTATCCCAGGTCACCGCGTCCCAGTAGCCCGGGATCTGGTTTTGGAATACCGCTTCCTTCTCGATGCCGTCGAGATTCAGCAGATAATCCCCGTCCGCCATCCAGCCGATATTGGAGAACGTGGTCGCATAGATATCGGCGGCGTTGCCGGACTTCGAGGCGAAGATGAAGTTTTGCTTGAAATCGTCATCGGCCAGCGGCTTGACGACGGCGTTGACCTTCACCCGCTGCTTGGCGTTTTCCTTCTCCAGCTGGGCGTTAAGCATGTCGGCGGCCTTGACGAAATTGTTCGCCCTGGCCGGGGCGGAGGAATCGGGCGTCATGACCTCGATCGGCACGACTTCCGCATCGTCCGCCGCCGATACGACGTTCACCTTCGTGCCTCCCGTATCGATATCCGAAGCGGCGTTGGGATCCTGGGTGCTTCCCACTTCCTGGGCTTGATTGGCGGCGGCGTTGTTCTGGACGGCCTGTCCGCAGCCGGACAGCAACAGGGTCACCGCGGCAGCGGCGGCGGCGCGTTTCCAATGAAGCGCGGGTTGGATGTTCACGTGGCATTCTCCTCGACGGTTATTTTTTGGGCAAGCAGATTCCGGGGCGGTCCGAACGGGACGATTCAGGTGCGCCTGACGAAGAACCGGATCTTGTCGTTGCGCATGAAATCGTACGAAAGAAAGATCGGCGCCCCCTTGGCGTCATAATGCACTTGGATGAATTTAAGCAAGGGGGGATTGCTCGCTTTCAGCCGATAGGGCAGCATGTCCTCGTCGGTCACGGCGCAGAGCTCCATCAGCGCTTCCGCGACCGTAATGCCGTACTTCTGGCTCAAGCATTTCGTCAGGGAGCCCGGCTCGAACTTCTCCGGGAAATCGACCCCGACGATGCTTTGGGGCAGGATGTTTTTGGAGTACACCACCGGCTCGCGGTCGGCAGTTCTTATTCGGTCGATGACGAAGACGACGTCTTGGCTGCCGAGATCGAGCAGTTGGATCTCCTGCGCGTCGGGTTTGCGTTTGAAAATCTGCACTTCCAGATCGCCCTCGGTCAAATTGGCGTTGCGGATCAGCTCGGTAATGCTGGAAAAGCGGTTAATCGTGCTTTTCATGTGCCGACCATGGCGGCGGACGTAATAACCCGAGCCTTGGATGCCATGGACGCGTCCAAGCTCGATTAATTGCTTCAGCGATCTGCGGATCGTCTCGCGGCTGACGCCGAAGCGGTCGCTCAGCTCCCTCTCCGTGGGCAGCCGTTCGCCTTCCAGGAAGAGTCCTTGGTCGATTTCTTTGCCGAGGATCGCGCAAATCTCTGCGTAACGGTTTACCATCGCGGGCTCCATTCGTTCCTTTGTCGTGGCCACAACCGAGGAAGCTCGGCCTGCTACCAGCATAGGCAGCGAATGTTAGTCGGGAATAAAACAACGTGCGGCGAATGCTAACGGCAGGTTAAGCTTCGATTAATTGGTCTAGATCAATGTTCAGGATTTCTTGGGCGGAAAGCCCGAAACGCCGAATATAAAGGCGGATTCATTGAACGTAGCGGCTATGCGAGGCGTAAATTGGTCTAGAACAATTCGGAGCGGGATTTCGGACCGGCGCTTCGGCCGAGGGCATCTTCGACACGGTCCTCAAATCAAAGAGCCCTCGCCTTGGTTGATCGAGCGAGGGCTCTTGGTTTTTTTTTGAAGAATGGCGACACGCATCGCGCGGATGGGATGCCGATCGATTCGCGCGCTTCGCGAACGGGGTTACCGGGACTCCTGGCGCCCGTCGAAATAAACGCCCGCCTCCAGGTCGTTCACGAACTGCTGGAGCCATTCGTAGTAGCTTAACGCGTGCTTCAGCTTGTGCAGATCCTCCAGACAGAGCTTCCGTTCCTCGTCCGAGGTGTTCAGCTCCAGGATCGTTTCACACAAGGAGGGGATGACCTCCTCGATCGCGTGCTTCATGACGTCGATCTCGCGCTGCAGCTTCGTCGTGAAGAAGGACTGGAACGCCTTGAAGAAGTTCGTCTCCGCCGCATAGAGGTCTTTTCGCGCGTCTTTCTCCTTAAGCTTGGACACCATCTTGGATTCGATCAGCGAGCGGACGGCGTAGCTCATGTTGCTCTTGCTCATCTTCATGTCCGCCTGCATTTCCTCCAGGGTCATGGGCCGGTCCTCGAAAAACATGATGCCGTACAGCTGCCCGAAGGTGTAGTTGACGCCGTACAAATCCATCGTCTGCGCGATGGCGTCGATGACTTTGGCCCGAAGCTGCTCGCGGGACGTGGCCGGATCGTTCAATCTGCCTGCCGTATCTTTCTTCATCGTTCCTCCTCCAGCCATTCGTCTCTACCCTGCATTTTACATAAAATTCAACCCGATTTCACGCTGGGATAACCTTTCTTGCAAAAACTTAACGTACAATAATTTTTGAACATAATACGATTATTTCGAGTAACCGCCATTATTCTGCAAATTGTTAAAAATTTATTGAACGATTGGAGGTTTGTATGCGAAAAAAATATTTTATCTCCGAGGGCAAGGCCCTGCTGTTCACGCTGCCCGCGATGATTCCGCTCGCGCTGTTCTGGTTCTTCCCGCTCGCGTACGTCGTGTACCTAAGCTTCATGGAGTGGGACTTCATGAGCCCGGCCAAGACGTTCGTGGGGCTGGACAATTACGGCGGGCTGTTCGCCGACCCGGCGTTCTACCAGTCGCTCCGCGTGTCCGTGCTGTTCTGTCTCGGCAGCGTGCTGCCGATCATCGCGATCGGCCTCGGCCTCGCCCTGCTGCTCACGAGCAAGTTGAAGGGAGGCGCCGTGTACCGCACGCTGATCTTCTCGCCCTGGGTCACGCCGACGGTCGCGGTGTCGATCGTCTGGTCCTGGATTTTCGAGCCGGAGGTCGGGCTGGCCAACAGCGTGCTGAAGGCGTTCGGGGGCGGCGGCCTTCGCTGGCTGGAGGATTCGCACTGGGCGCTCGTCGGGGTGCTGCTCGTGACCGTCTGGAAATCGGCGGGCTGGGCCATGGTGTTCTACCTGGTGGCGATCCGCAATGTCCCGACCGATCTGAAGGAAGCGGCGGAGCTGGACGGGGCGGGCGCCTGGCGCAAATTCGCGCACGTGACGCTGCCGCTGATCTCGCCGACGACGTTCTTCCTGATCATCGTGCAGATGGTGCAGGCGCTGCAGGCGTACGACCAGATCAACGTCCTGACCCAGGGCGGCCCGGCCGGATCCACGCGCACGCTGCTCTATCTATACTACCAGTCGGCCTTCACGTCGTTCCAGATCGGACAAGCGTCCGCCGTCGCGATCACGCTGGTCGCGGGCTGCGCGCTGCTGTCGCTCGCTTCAGGCCTGGCCGGCCGCAGAGCCGTTCATTATTAGGATTAATCCGACTTTCGGACAGGAGAGGAGCATTCGCATGTCGGCTTGGAGGAAGCTGGGCGCTTCCGCGCATTACCTGATCGTTGCCGCGCTGGCGCTGCTCATGGCGTTTCCGTTCTACTGGATGGTCACGAGCGCGCTCAAAACGAACGACGAAATCTTTCGATTTCCCCCGACCCTGTGGCCGCACGACCCGATGTGGAGCAACTTCCGCGACGCCTGGGCCGCCGCGCCGTTCGCCCGGTACATGGGCAACAGCATTTTCGTCGCCGCCGCGATCGTCGCGATCCAAGTCGTCAACTCGGGGATGATGGCGTACGCGCTCACGCACATGAAATTCCGCCTGAAGGGCGCGTTCACCTCGCTCATTCTGATCGGCTACATGATTCCGGCGACGGCGGTGTATTTGCCCGGCTACATCATTCTCGGGAAGCTGCATCTGCTGAACACGTACGGCGGATTGATCCTGTCGAACTGCGTGAGCATTTTCTCGATCTTCCTGATCCGGCAATCGTTCCTGCAGGTGTCGCACGAGATGGTCGAGGCCGGCCAGATCGACGGAGCGTCGCATGTCCGCATTTTGTGGACCGTGCTCATTCCGCTGACCCGGGCGTCCTTCGCCGTCCTGGCGCTCATCACGTTCATCGAGCAGTACAACAACTACTTCTGGCCGATGCTCATCACGAAGGATCCGAATTTGCAGCTCGTGTCGGCCGGACTGCGGAGCTTCTTCGTGGAAGGGGGTGCGTACGGATTGAAATGGCCGCTCATCATGGCGGCCAGCGCGTTCACGATCGCGCCGCTCCTGGTCATCTTCGTGCTGACGCAAAAGACGATCATCCAGAGCGTCAACCTGTCGGCGGGCGCCAGCAAAGGCTAGAATCGAAAAGCAAAGCTAGAATCGGAAAGCAAGGGCTAAGGTCGGAAAGCAAAAGCTAGAGTCGGAAAGCAAAGGATAGGTTCGATAGCAAGCGGAAACAAGCGGCGAACCCGAGAGCAAGAGAGGCAAGCAAAAGGGAAACGGACATTGAATTCGAAAAAAAAAGAAAAGGTGGAGGAAATGAACATGGTGACGATGAAATCAACAGCGGCGGGTCTTTTGTTAACGTCTTTTCTGGTGCTGACGGCATGCGGCGCGGCCGGGAGCGGGAACGGGAACGGCAGCGCGGCCGGCTCGAACGGCCAGGAGCCCGCGAACAACGCGGCGAACGCGCAGCCGGCGAACGAGTCGGCGGACGCTTCCGCCGGGAACGCGGCCGAGCCGGCCAAGGAACCGGTCACGATCGAATTCTGGTACGGGCTCGGCGGCAAGCTGGGCGAGAACATGCAGAAGCTGATCGACAAGTTCAACGCGTCCCAGCAGGACGTCATCGTGAAGCCGGTCGTGCAGGCCGACTACAGCGAGACGGAGAAGAAGCTGCAGGCCGCGATCGCGTCGGGCGACGTGCCGGCCGCCGTCCTGTCCTCCAACGTCGACTGGGCGCGCAAGGGCTATTACGCCCCGATCGACGATCTGCTCGCCGCGCTGCCGGACTTCAATAAGGACGACGTCGTCCCGACCTTCCTCGAGCAGGGCCAGGTCGACGGCAAGCAGTATTTCCTGCCGATGTACGGCACGACGCAGGTCATGTACTACCGCAAGGACGCGCTCGAGAAGAGCGGCATCAAGCCCGAAGAGCTGACCACGTGGGAAGCGCTGGCGAAGGCGGCGGACAAGATGGCGGTCAAGAGCGGCGGCAAGACGACGTTCTACGGCTGGGAGCCGATGTGGGGCGCGGACAACATGATCGACGCCGCCTACGGCAAGGGCGGCAAGATCCTGAGCGACGACGGCAAGACGGTCCTGATCGACTCGCCGGAATGGATCTCGACGTGGGACTTCTTCCGCAAGACGATCTTCGACGACAAGACGATGCGCATCCACTCCGGCGGCCAAGGCTGGGAATATTGGTACCAGACGATCGACGACGTCATGAAGGGCCAAGCGGCCGGCTACACCGGCTCGAGCGGCGACCAAGGCGACCTGGACTTCACGCAGCTGGCGGCGATAGAGCAGCCGGGCTGGGAAGGCGCGGGCCCGGGCAAGCCGGTCGCGCAGGCGATCCTCGCGGGCATTCCGGCGAAGGCGAGCCCGGAGCAGCAGAAGGCGGCGCTGGAATGGTTCGCGTTCTTCATGAGCCCGGAGAACACGGCGTTCTGGTCGATGAACACTGGGTATATCGCGGTACGTCAGTCCGCGCTGGACGATCCGGCGTTCGTCGAGTTCAGCAAGGCGAATCCGCAGAGCACGATTCCGCTCAAGCAGGCGGCGCACGCGTCCAAGCCGTTCCAGGATCCGACCGGCGGCAAAATCACCGACGCGCTCAAGGTCGCGGCGGACAAGCTGCAAATCTCGGGCGAGCCGGCGGAGAAGGTCCTGAAGGAAGCCAAGGAGACGGCGCAGCGAGAGATGGACAAACTGAACAAGTAAAAGGAGGGCCCGCGCATGGCGCTATTGCGCGCAGCGGGCGCAGAGGTTCCGGTTCAAGCGATTTTGTTCGACAAAGACGGCACGCTGCTGGACTTTGTGTACACGTGGGGGAACTGGAGCGAGCAGCTGCTCGCCCGGTTCTCCCATGAGCTTGAAGCGAGGAAACTGCGGCCGATCGAAGTGGATTCGGACACATTATGGGGAACCCGCCGCTCGGCGGACGGGGAGATGACGGATTACGACCGCAACGGACCGCTCGCGATGGGGACGGTCGGCGAATTGCTGGCGGTGCTGACGTGGCAGGGCTACCGGTCGGGACTTTCTTGGGCCGAGGCGAAGGTGCTCGCCCGGGAATGCGCCTCGTACGCCAACGAGCGGCTGGCGCAGGGCCGGACGGTGAAGCCGCTGGAAGGCGTCGCCGCGTTCCTGGCGCAATGCCGCCGCGCCGGCCTCGCGCTCGGCGTCGTGACGGCGGACGAGACGGAGACGGCGCTCGAGCATCTCGGCTGGCTGGGCTTCGGGCATTATTTCGACGTCTGCATCGGGGCGGACCGGACGGAACGCGGCAAGCCGTTTCCGGATATGGTCGAGCTGGCGTGCGGGAAGCTGGGGCTGCCCTGTTCGCGGGTCGCGGTCATCGGCGATACGAACGGCGACATGCGCATGGCCAAGGCGGCCGGCGCGGCGCTGGCGATCGGCATTGCGGGTCCGGACGGCGCGGGCGCGGAGCTGCTGGCGGACGCGGACGCGATAATCGTCTCCTACGGCGAGCTTGCCGTCCTGGAAGGCGAATCATGAGAGGGGGAAACGGCATGGGGTGGCTGCTGCTGGGCCTCGCGATCGCGCTTGAGCTGTCCGGCACCGTGTCCATGAAGCTATCGGAGAGCTTTACCCGCGTCGTGCCTTCCGTGTTGATGTTTTTGTTTTACGGAGCGAGCTTTACGCTGCTGAATTTCGCGCTCGGCTACTTGGAAGTCAGCTTGGTATACGCGGTGTGGTCGGGCGTCGGGATCGTGCTCATCGCGATCGCCGGGTATTTCGTGTTCGGGGAAAAGCTGCCGATGTCCTCGCTGCTCTGGATCGGCGTGATCGTCGCCGGGGTCATCGGCTTGAATATAAGTCAAAACGGGCATTAACGAAGGGGGAGCGGAACGATGGAAGCGAACGGTCCGGAAGCGAAAGGAGACGCGCGGTCCGAGGAGCGGCTGCTCCGGTTTCAGGTCATCACGGATACGCATGTCCGTGCGGACGGAGATCATCTCTATAACCGCCGCCTGGCGCGGGCGCTGGCGGATATCGCCGCGACGGCGCCGGACAGCGCCGGCATCATGCACGTCGGGGACGTAACCGATCACGGCTTCCCGGACGAATACGCCGCGTTTCGGCATATCTGGGACGCGCACCGGGCGCGGCTGCCCGAGCTGCGGCTGACGACGGGGAACCACGACGTTCGCTTCGGCGTCTGGGAATCCCGCATCGCGAACTTCTTGTCCGCGACGGAGATGCCCGCGCCGTATCACGATCATTGGATCGAAGGGGTTCATTTTATTTTCCTCGGCACCGAGACGAACCACGAGCTGCACGCGTCGCTGTCCGGCGAGCAGCTCGCCTGGCTCGCGGCGAAGCTGGACGAGGGCGCGTCTTCGCGGCTGCCCGCGTTCGTCTTCCTGCATCAGCCCTTGCTGGACACCGTAGCCGGCTCCCGGACGGGGCAAAACTGGCACGGCGTCGTGCAGGACGCGGAGCTGAAGGCGGTGCTCGCCAAGCATCGCGGCGGCGCGATTTTGTTCACGGGGCATACGCATTGGGAGATGGAAGCGGCCCATAACCACTTCGCGGGGGACGAGGCGCTGCCGCCGATGTTCAACGCCGCTTCGGTCGCGTACCTGTGGACGGACGCGGACGAGCGCAAGGAAGGCAGCCAAGGCTACGACGTCGAGGTGTACCGCGGCCGCGTCGTCGTGCGCGGCCGGGACTTCGAGCGTGGCGCCTGGATCGCGGGCGCGCGGTACGAATTGGCGTATCCGCGGGCGTAGGCGCGCGGCCGCGGCCGGGTTATAATGGTGGCGAACGAGGCATGCATGCACATACGACATCGGGAGGATTGACGCTATGGAGGATCCGCGGCTGACCGCGTTGTTCCGGAAGCTGACGCGCGGCACGGCTTGGGAGAAGCGGGCCGAGATCGGCCTGCAGTTCGACAACGGCCACGCCCAAGGCATGATCCGGATCGGCGATCTGTATTACTTGTCCTCGGTCGAGCTGACCGAGGCCCCCGTTCGCGAGGCGAACCGGGCGGACGGTCACGACCGTTCGCCGGGCAAGGGAATCGGCCGCCTGTTCGTCTTCGACGGCGCGGGGCGGCTCGTGCGGGAGACGACGCTCGGCGAGGGCGACCAGTACCATCCGGGCGGCCTCGACTACGACGGCGAAAGCCTGTGGGTGCCGGTCGCCGAATACCGGCCGCACAGCCGGGCGATCGTCTACCGCGTCGATCCGCGCACGCTGGAGGCGGAGGAAGCGTTCCGCGTGCCGGACCACGTCGGCGGCGTGGCCTGCGACGGCCGAAGCGGCCGGCTCGTCGGCTACAGCTGGGGCTCGCGCGTCTTCTACGAGTGGGACCGGACGGGGCGGCTGCTGCGCGCGAAAGCCAACGGCAGCCACTTCGTCGACTACCAGGACGGCCATTACGCGGGCGGCGGGCAGCTGCTCCTGAGCGGCATCGCCGAGCTGCCGGCGCCGGGTCCCGCGGAGGGCGGCTCCGCGCCGTACGAGCTGGGCGGCCTGGCGCTGGTCGACTTGGATACGCTCGCGGCGGTCCATGAGGTGCCGGTCGCGTTATATTCGCCCGGGGGCCACGTGCTGACGCGCAACCCGGTCTTCCTGGAGCGCGCGGGGGATCGGCTCCGGCTGTACGCGGTGCCGGACGACGGCCGCGGGGCGCTGCTGATGTACGAGAGCGAGCGCTTGGAGCCGGACGGCGAAGGCGAAGAGCCGCCGGCAAGCGGCGGCTCGGCAGGATAGGCGTGAAACGAAATAAAAGATGCCGGGGGCGACCCGGCATCTTTTTTTGCTTGTATGGCTTTAGTGGCATGTATGGCGTGTATGGTGCCCAAGGCACGGTCTTGACGCGCGTCCGCCGCTCGGCCTTACGCGTGCGCCGGACGCGCCGTTCGCCGCGTCCGCCGGTTGCGCCGCGCGTCCGCCGTTCGCCGGCCATGCGCGTTCGCCGGTTGCGCCGCGCACCGGCCATACACGTTCGCCGCTCGCGACGTACGTCGCCGGCGGTGCCGTTTTCGCTATTGGCCGCGCCGCTCCACCAGCTTCGCGATTTCCACGATGACCTCCGTCGCCTTCTGCATCGTCTCGAGGGAGACGTATTCGAACTTGCCGTGGAAGTTCTCCCCGCCGGCGAAAATATTCGGCGTCGGCAGGCCCATGTACGACAGCTGGGAGCCGTCCGTGCCGCCGCGGATCGCTTTGACGATCGGCGCGATGCCGAGGTTCGTCATCGCTTCGTGGGCGATGTCGACGATGTATTTGACCGGCTCGATTTTCTCGCGCATGTTGTAGTACTGGTCCTTCAGCTCAAGCACGATGCGGTCCTCGCCGTACGTCTGGCGGAACTCGCCCGCGATCGCTTCGACGGTCGCCTTGCGGTGCGCGAAGAGCTCCTTGTCGTGGTCGCGGATGATGTAGACGAGCTTCGTCTGCTCCGTGTTGCCCTGAAACGAGATCAGATGGTAGAACCCTTCGTACCCCTCGGTAAACTCCGGCGCTTCGCCCGCGGGCAGGCGGTCGTGGAACGCCATGGCGATTTTGGCGGAATGGATCATCTTGCCCTTCGCCGTGCCGGGATGCACGTTGACGCCCTTGAACGTCAGGACCGCCTGGGCGGCGTTGAAGCTCTCGTACTCCAGCTCGCCGAGCGGGCCGCCGTCCATCGTGTAGGCGAAGTCCGCGCCGAAGGCGGCGACGTCGAACTTATGCGGGCCGCGTCCGATCTCTTCGTCCGGCGTGAACGCGACGCGAATGCGGCCGTGCTTGATCTCCGGGCGTTGAACCAGATACGCCATGGCGGTGACGATCTCGGTGATGCCCGCCTTGTCGTCGGCGCCGAGCAGCGTCGTGCCGTCGGTCGTGACGAGCGTCTGGCCTTTGTAGTTGACCAGCTCCGGGAACTCGCGCGGCGAGAGCACGATGTTCAGCCCGCGGTTCAGCACGATGTCGCCGCCGTCGTAGTTCTCGACGACCTGGCGCTTGACGCCGGCGCCGGTGAAGTCCGTCGCGGTGTCCATGTGGGCGATGAAGCCGATCGTCGGCACGCCTTCGTTGTCCGTGTTCGCCGGCAGCGTCGCCATGACGTAGCCGTTCTCGTCCAAGGTTACTTCCGTCAGGCCGATCTCCTTCAGCTCGCGCTCGAGATGCCGCGCCAGGTCCCATTGGCCCGCGGTGGAAGGGCAGGTTTCGCTGTCGTCGTCGGATTGGGTGTCGATCGTTATGTATGAAGTGAATCGGTTCAACAGTTCTTCTTTCATGGTCGCACGCTCCTTTGCGGTTTCATTTCCTTCCTATCGTACCACAAGTTATAATGAGAAGTATAAGAGCGGACACGGCAGACGGTGGATGGCGTCCCCGCGCGGAAGCGGGGCGGAAGCGGGCAGCACGAAGAGCGGCTTTGCAGGGAGGCCGGAAGGCGTCCGGGAGGAAAATCGGAAGAACGCCGGAAGAAGAAGCCGGAGGAAGAATCGGAAGAAGAGTCGCCACGTCGGATTGCGAAAAGTAGGAATGAAGCAGACCATTCAATCGGCAAGGGAGTCCTGCGCTTGCGTTACTTGAGTCCATATTTGCGGCGGTTCGGCAAGCCGTTCGCCGCGGCGATCCTGTTTTTGACGCTGGAAGCGCTTTGCGACCTGCTGCAGCCGACGCTCATGTCGCGCATCATCGACGTCGGGGTGCAGAACAAGGACCTGAACTACGTCTTCCGCTTCGGCGGGTACATGCTGCTCGTCACCGCGTTCGGGGCGGTGGCCGCCACGATGCGCAACGTCATCTCCAGCCACGTGTCGCTCAACTTCGGCACCAAGCTGCGGTCGGATCTGTTCCGCAAGATTCAGACGCTGAGCTTCACGAGCATCGACAAGTTCGACCGCGCGTCTCTCGTCACCCGGCTCACCAACGACGTCACCCAGCTGCAGAACTTTACGAACGGCTTGATGCGGATCTTCGTCAAGTCGCCGCTCATCTGTCTCGGCAGCCTCATCATGGCGATCCGGCTGAATCCGCCGCTGTCGGTCGTGCTCGCCGTCGTCGTGCCGATGGTGGCGGTCCTGATCGTCTGCAACATGCGGATCGGCTTTCCGCTGTTTTCGCGCGTGCAGAAGGCGCTCGACCGGCTGAACGGCGTCTCCCGCGAATACTTGTCCGGCGTGCGCGTCGTCAAGGCGTTCAACCGGTTCGAGTTCGAGACGGACAAATTCGGCGGCGTGAACCGGTCGTACCGGGAGATCACCGCGCGCGCCATGCGGATGATGTCCATCTTCAGTCCGGGCATCATGCTGACGGTCAACTTCGGCATCGTCGCGGTCATCTGGATCGGCGGCCAGCGGGTCGACCAGGGCCACATGCAGGTCGGTCATATCATCGCGTTCATCAACTACATGACGCAAATCCTGTTCTCGCTGCTCATGATCTCCAACGTGTTCAACCTGTTCGTCCGGGCGAAAGCGTCGTCGGAGCGGATCGGCGAAGTATTCGCGGAGCGCGACGACATGACCTGGAAGGACGGCGCGGCGGCCAAGCCGCAGGCGGCGGGCAGCGTCTCGTTCAAGGGCGTGTCGTTCGCGTACGGCGGCACGGATGCCGTGCTGCGCGACGTCACGCTGGACTGCCGGCCGGGCGAGACGATCGGCATCATCGGGTCGACGGGCTCGGGCAAGACCACGCTCGTCTCCCTCATTCCGCGCTTCTACGACGCGGCTGCCGGCACGGTGGAGGTCGACGGGACGGACGTGCGCGACGTCGAGCCGAAGCGGCTGCGCGAGAGGATCGCGATCGTGCCGCAGAAGACGGTGCTGTTCACCGGCACGATCCGCGACAACCTGCTCTGGGGCAAGGAGGACGCCACGGAGGAGGAAATGGTCCGGGCCGCCAAGATGGCGCAGGCCCATGAATTCATCGCCGCGTCTCCCGACGGCTACGACACGAAGCTCGGCCAAGGCGGCGTCAACCTGTCCGGCGGCCAGAAGCAGCGCTTGTCCATCGCGCGGGCGCTCGTGCGCCAGCCGGCGATTCTGATCCTCGACGATTGCACGAGCGCCGTCGACGCGGCGACCGAGACGCGCATCAAGGCGGCGCTGCGGGAATACGCCGAAGGCTTGACCTGCCTCCTGATCGCGCAGCGCATGACGTCCGTCATGGACGCCGACCGGATCGTCGTGCTCGACAACGGCGAGATCGTGGGCTCCGGCAAGCATGACGAGCTGATGCGGACCTGCCGGACGTATCAGGAAATTTACCGGTCGCAGACCGGCAAGGAGGCGAGGGCGAATGTCTGACCGCGACGAAAGCCGGAGCGGGCAAGCGGGCGGCGGCGCGGGAGCGCCTCCCGGTCCGCCGCCGATGGGCATGGCCGGCCGGGGCCGCCCGGGACGCGGCGGCCCCGTCGTCAAGCCGAAGAACCTGAAGGCGACGCTCCGGCGCCTCTGGTCGTATTTCGGCGGCGAGCGGAAGCTGCTGACGGCCGTCTTCGTCATCATCCTCGTCGATTCGCTCATCATGCTGGCGGCGCCGTACTTGATCGGCCGCGCGATCGACGCCATGACCGCGGACGCGGGGGGCGTCGACTTCGGCGCGCTCGAGCTCGCGCTGCTCGCGATGGTCGTCTCTTACGTCGCCGACGGCGGGCTGACGTTCGCGCAGGGCTGGCTGATGGCCGGCGCTTCGCAGCGGATCGTCGGCCGGCTGCGCGCGGCGCTATTCGAGAAGCTGCACAAGCTGCCGGTCCGGTTCTTCGACACGCGGACGCACGGCGACCTGATGAGCCGGATGTCCAATGACATCGACAACGTGAGCAATACGGTCGCCCAGTCGGCCGCGCAGGTCATGACCGGCTCGATCTCCATCGCGGGCGCGCTCGTGATGATGCTCGTCCTGAGTCCGCTGCTGACGCTCGCGAGCCTCGTCACGGTGCCGGCGGTTTACTTCCTGACCCGCTCGATCGCCCGCTCGACGGGGCCGCTGTTCAAGGATCAGCAGAATAAGCTCGGCCTGCTGAACGGCCATGTCGAGGAGACGATATCCGGCATCGAGATCGTCAAAGCGTTCAACCGCGAAGGGAAGGCGATCGACGAGTTCGAGGCGATCAACGCGGAGCTGTGCGAGGTCGGCACTAAGGCGCAGATCCGTTCCGGCTTCCTCATGCCGATCATGAACGTCATTAACAACCTCGGCTTCGCGGCCGTCGCCATCGTCGGCGGGCTGCTGGCGGTGAACGGCCACATCACGGTAGGGGTCATCGCGAGCTTCCTCAGCTATTCCCGGCAGTTCGTGCGGCCGCTCATCGACCTGGCGAATCTGTTCAACATGCTGCAGTCCGGCGTGGCGGGCGCGGAGCGGGTGTTCGAGGTGCTGGACGAGGAGGAGGAGCCGGCGGACCCGCCGGGCGCGGTCCGGCTCGCGAATCCGCGGGGGCACGTCGTGTTCGACAACGTCTCGTTCGGCTACCGCGCGGACCGGCCGATTCTGCAGGACGTCAGCTTCGATTCGGCGGAGGGCACGAGCACCGCGCTGATCGGGCCGACGGGCGCGGGCAAGACGACGATCGTCAACCTGCTGACCCGGTTCTACGACGTGACGGGCGGCTCCATCGCGATCGACGGCCGCGACATCCGCGCGTACACGAAGGACAGCCTGCGGCAGGCGTTCGGCATCGTGCTGCAGGACACGTACCTGTTCTCCGGCACGATCCGGGAGAACATCAAGTACGGCAAGCCGGACGCCACGGACGCGGAGATGGAGCGGGCGGCGGCGCTGGCGAACGCGGCGCCGTTCATCCGCCGGCTGCCGCAGCGGTACGACACCGTGCTCGCGGAGAACGGCAGCAACCTGAGCCAGGGCCAGCGGCAGCTGCTCGCGATCGCGCGGGTCATCCTCGCGGATCCGTCGATCCTCATCCTAGACGAAGCGACGAGCAGCATCGATACCCGGACCGAGCTGCACATCCAGGACGCGCTGAAGGGCGTGCTGCAGGGCCGCACCAGCTTCGTCATCGCCCACCGGCTGAACACGATCCGCGACGCGGACACGATTATGGTCATCGACCGCGGCAGCATCGTGGAGCGCGGCTCGCACGCCGAGCTGATGGAGCGGCGCGGCGTGTACTACGATATGTTCACGAACCAGTTCGGCGCGGTGCTGAGCGGCGGGTAACGGTCGGCGGCCGGCGCGTTAAGGGCTGGCTAGGTTGGCAAGGATGGATAGGCTTGCTAGGATGGGTAGGCTGGCTAGGCGGGAACGGCGTGGAATCGCGGTCCTTGAACGGATAAAAGAGACGTTTCCCGGGCGGCGCCGCTTGGGGAACGTCTCTTTTCGCTCGCGTCACGGCTTTGGTCGGGGGGCGAGGCGGCTGCGCGGGACCGATGTCCTGTCGTCTACTGCCGCGCGGGGGTATGATGGAGGAACGGCAAGACTGAACGTACGAATGCTGGAAAGCACGAATGACGGAAAGGGAGCATCAAAACAATGGAAAACGAACGGATTACCAAACAAATCGCGTTCATTCGCGAGATCGACGGCTTGAAGCACGTGCTGCGCCAAGCCTACCTGATGAACGGCGAGCGGCGCGAGAACGACGCGGAGCATACGTGGCACATCGCCGTCATGGCGCTGCTGCTGCAGGAGCACGCGGCGGACGCGGCGCTCGACCTGAAGAAGACCGTTCATATGCTGCTCGTGCATGATTTGGTCGAGATCGACGCCGGCGACACGTTCGCCTACGACGTTCAGGGCCACGCGGACAAATGGGAGCGCGAGGTCGCCGCGGCCAAGCGAATCTTCGGGCTGCTGCCGGAGGACCAGCGGGACGCATGGATGGCCTTGTGGCTCGAATTCGAAGAAGGCCGGACGCCGGAAGCGAAGTATGCCTTGGCGATGGACCGGCTGCATCCGGTCTTGCACAATTTCTACACCGAGGGCAAGGCGTGGCGGGCGCACGGCGTCCGCGCCGAAGCCGTGCGGAAACGCATGGCGATCGTCGCCGAGGCGGCGCCGGGCCTCGAGAGCTTCGTCCATAGCTTGCTGGAGGAAGCGGTGGCGAAGGGGTATTTGCTGCCGTAGCCGGCTGGCGGCTGCGCCGGGAGGTCCTGGGGCGGGGGCGCAGGCCAGGGCTAATGGAAGAAAAGGCCGGTAAAAGCCAAACTTGGCGTAAACTAGGGCCGACTTGCGGCTGTGCCGGGAGGTCTGGGGGGCCGGGCGCAGGCCGGGCTAGTGGAAGCCAAGGCTAGCGTCCGCCAAGGCTGGCATGTCAAAAAAAGCCGAACGCAACCGCGTTCGGCTTCTTTGTGTTGGTGTTCGAGGCGACGGCGCAGCCGGAGAAGCGTGCCTGCCTGCGGCGGCGCCTCGCGTCCGCGCAGGCCGGAGGAGCGTCCGCATCGGCGGCGGCGCCTCGCGTCCGCGGGCCCGGCTTACGCCGGATCGTTCGCGGCTTGCGCGCGGCGGGCAGCCTGCCGGCCGCGGACGGCGATGACGCTGAGCAGGCTGATGGCGATCATGGCCGCGCCGGCGAACAAGGCCGGCACGATGTGATCGCCGAAGTCGGCGGGAGTCCGGACGGCGGCGCCGGATTGGAACACCAGCCCGCCGATGGCGATGCCGAACACGCCGCCGAGCTCCCGCATCGCGTTGCTCATGCCGCTGGCTTCGCCCGCGGCGGATTCCGGCACGGAGGAAAGCAGGCCGTGGGAGAGCGGCGTGAAGCTGAGCCCCATGCCGGCGCCCGCCATCATCATGAACGGCAGCATGTAGCCGAACGGGAAGTCGACGCCGAGGTTCGCGATGAGCAGGCCGAACCCGAGCAGGGCGCCGGTTTGCAGCAGCAGTCCAGTCGTCAGGACGGCGCGGGTGCCGAGCTTGCCCACGGCGAGGCCCGCGAGCGGGGCGGCGATCATGGTGCAGCCGGTCCAGGCCATTTCGCGGACGCCGGCTTCCAGGGCGGAGAAGCCTTGGGCTTGCTGCAGGAACAGCGTGAGCAGGAAGATGGCGCAGAAGATGCCGGCGTTCATCCAGAAGCCCGCGATGACGAAGCTGCTGTATTTCGGACTGCGGAACAGCTCGAATTGGACGAACGGCTGCTTGCGGCTGCGTTCCCAGAGATAGAACAGCGCGAGGAGCACGACGCCTCCGGCCAGCAGGGAAATGACGGTCGCCGAGCTCCAGCCGTCGGTATTGCCGCGTTCCAGACCGAAGACGATGCCGAACAGGCCGGCGCCGAGGAGCGCGATGCCGAGCGGATCGATCGGCTTGCGTTCGCCGCGCGTTTCCGGAAGCCAGCGCATGCCGAGCAGGAAGGCAACGATGCCGACGGGCACGTTGACCCAGAAGATCAGCTGCCAAGGAGCGCCGTTGACGATGAGGCCGCCGACGAGCGGGCCGACGGAGAGGCCGAGCCCGGAAATGCCGGACCAGATGCCGAGCGCCGCCGCCCGTTTGTCCGGGGGAAACGCGCCGTTGACGAGCGTCAGGCTGAGCGGCACGATCGCGGCGCCGCCGACGCCTTGCAGCGCCCGGGCGAGGATGAGCTGAATCGAGCTTTCGCTGATGCCGGACATGGCGGAGCCGAGGGTGAACAGGACGATGCCGGTCAGGAACATGCGTTTGCGGCCGAACCGTTCGCCGAGGACGCTGAACGGGATGAGCAGGACGGCGAAGGCGAGCGTGTAGGCGTTCATGAACCATTCCAGGTCGGACATGTCGGCGTGGAATGATTCCTGAATGGAGGGGAGCGCGACCCCGATGACGAGATTGTCGAGCATGGCCATGAAGAGCGCGGCGCAGGTGACGACGAGCAATTTGACGCGTGACGAGGTGAACATGGAACGAAACACTCCTTTATGAGGTGGATTATTGAATCCATAATGACAGGCAGGGCTGCTTTTGCGCATATTTTTATTTATGGATAAATAAATAAGCGGATAAAAAAAGAGATGTCAATTGGCGTCGGCAGGGCTTCGGCATAAGAAACGGAGGACTGACCAAGGAGTGTATGGGACGCCGACTTGGAGAAGAAAGCTAATTTATGGATAAATAAATAAAAGCGCTAAAAAAATTAAGCTATTTATTTATTGATTAATAAGCGGTTGGGCTAATAAAAAGCAACGGGATTGCGATTTCCGCTGCTTTCAACAATGGACTCAAGAACCGGGGTATTCCGGGTCCTCGAGCGTTGCGTACTTCTCGGGAGCCTTGTCGCGCCAACGGCATAGGTGCGGCAGGTCCAGCGTTTCCGACATGGCGATCAGGAGGCCGTGGCCGATGAAGTTGCTCGCCTTGTCCGCGGCGTCTTCGAGTCCGGCCTGTTCGAAGCGGGCTTTGACGCGTTCGAAGATCGTGCCGAATTCCTTGCGGGTATACTCGCGCACGGCGGTTTCGGGCGTCGTGTACGACATCATGACGAGCAGGATTTCGTCGCGATGGTCCCCAAGCAGGTCCACGAACGCCTTGCCCATCGTCTCCTGCAGCTTCTCGGGCGGCGCCTGCACGGCGGCGAAAGCGTTGACGATGCGCCGGTAGGCACGGTCCAGCACGGCGAGGTAGAGCGCTTCTTTGGACTTGAAGAAATGAAAGACGTAAGGCTGCGTCACGCCCACGGATCGGGCGACTTCGGCGGTCGTCGTCTTGTAGTAGCCGTTCTCCGCGAACAGCGCCGCGGCGGCGTCGAGAATCTGTTCTTTGCGGTTTTGGGCGGCTTCTTCTTTGGCTGTCATGGCGTGGGCGGCTCCTTACGGTTATTTATTGACTAATAAATAAATACCATATCGAGGAAGCGGCTGTCAAATCATTTTTTGAGAGTTCGTCCAAACCAATCGCCAAGCCTATGCTCCCGAAGCAGGCGCATGCTGCATTCCCTGTCTTACGCCAGTGAACGCAAACCAATCGCTAAGCCTATGCTCCCGAAGCAGGCGAATGCTGCATTCCCTGTCTTACGCCAGTGAACGCAAACCAATCGCCTTATTTGGCGTTTTGAAGGCGCATGCGCTACACTGGAAGCATAGGCCATTTATTTGATTAAGGAGGATTTTTTACATATGAGCCAAGACAACGTCTATGCCGGCGACAGCCGGGTCATTCGGTTTTTCGAGGAACTGTCGCGCATTCCCCGCGGATCCGGCAACGAGAAGGCGGTCAGCGACTTCGTAGCGGATTTCGCGCGCGCGCGGAACTGCGCGGTGCTGCAGGACGACCGGCATAATCTGATCATCCGCAAGCCGGCGGCGCCCGGGTACGAGCACGCGCCGATCGTGATTTTCCAAGGCCACCTGGACATGGTCACCGAGAAGAACAAGTCGACCGTGCACGACTTCACGAAGGATCCGATCCGGTTCAAAATCGACGGCGACATGATCTACGCGCAGGGCACGACGCTCGGCGCGGACAACGGCATCGCGGTCGCGACGGCGATGACGATCATCGATTCGCCGGACATGGCGCATCCGGAGCTGGAGATCCTCCTGACGACGGAGGAGGAAACGAGCATGGGCGGCGCGTTCAAGCTCGACGCGTCCCCCCTGAAAGGCCGAATGATGATCAATTTCGACTCCGACCGCGAAGGGATTCTGTTCGTGAGCAGCGCCGGCGGCATCAACACGTACCATACCGTGCCGCTGGCGTGGAAGGAAGCGGGCTCGTTCGCGGGCGAGCCGCACACGATCGCCGTGCAAGGGCTGATGGGCGGCCATTCCGGCGACGACATCATCCATGAGCGCGGGAACGCGAACAAGCTGCTCGGCCGCGTGCTGGACGACCTGCGCCGCCATGCCGCGTTCGAGCTGGCGGGCGTCGGCGGCGGAATGAAGGTCAACGCCATTCCGCGCGAAGCGGAAGCGGCGGTGTACCTCGACGGCGCGGCGAAAACGGCGGTCGAAGCACGGCTCGCGGAGCTCAATGGCATTTTGCGGGACGAGTTCCAAGCGAGCGACAAGGGCGTCTCGGTCACGCTGCAGGCGGGCTTCGACGCGGGCGATTCCGCCGGAAGGGCGTTCGCGGACGATGTGAAAACGGCCGTCATCCGCTTGCTGGCGCTCATTCCGAACGGCGTGCTGAGCATGGACAAGGCAATCGGCAACCTCGTGCGCACGTCCTCCAACCTCGGCGTCGTGTCCGTGAACGAGACGCATGTCGTGATGCAAAGCTTGGCGCGCAGCTCCATGCGCTCGCAGACCGACGACGTCGTGCGGTCGATGGCGACGTTGGCGGAAGCGGTCGGCTGCGAGTTCCGCACGGACCACTATTTCCCGGGCTGGCCGTACCGCGCGGATTCCAAGCTGCGCCCCGTGATCGAGGCGGCATACGACAAGCGCTTCGGCAAGCCGATCGAGATCAAGGCGATCCATGCCGGCCTCGAATGCGGCGTGCTGATCGAGAAAATGCCGGACCTCGACGCCGTTTCCTTCGGGCCGAACATGTACGAGATCCACACGCCGGACGAGCATCTGTCGATTTCGTCGGTGGAGCGGACGTGGGCGTTCCTGGAGGATGTGCTTGCGGCGTTGAAAGGGTAAAACGCGATGAACCGCCGGGGGAACCCGGCGGTTTTTTTGTTGGCGGGCGGCTCGGCGGTGTCAGTCGGCGGTCCCGCCGGACTTTGCCGGACCCAGGAGCCGCTATTTTGCGGAAATCGCGCTATTTGCAAGTTTGACGGCCACCAGAGCCGTTAATGGCGTGAAACACCGTGCGCAGCGCCACTTTTGGCTCCAATAGCGGAACGTATGGCCGCCAAAAGCGCAAAACCGGCCAAAAACGCAAAATAGCGGCGCTGGTGTCCGCATAGCAGGCTGCTCGGCGGTTCCACAGCCGGCTCCACGACCTCCGCCCCCAACCCGAAAAGCCTAACCCCGGCGCCGGAAGCATCCGGCCCGAGGTTGGGCTTTTTCCTTTCCGCATGGCGCATATTCCGCTACTGCGCCAGCTCCCCGAGGCGCGCGAAGATGGCGAGCGCCGGATCGATCGGCACGTCGGCGCGCTTCACGTCGGCCGGGATCGGAATCGTCGGCGTCGGGCGCGGCCGGCGGTTGCCGAACTGCGGCAGCCATTCGCTTTCGGCGTCCAGCATCTCCGTAACCATGTCGCGGATTTCCTTGAGCGTCAGCACGGAGGCGGTCAGCGGATCGAGGGCGATCGCCTGCACGACGGTCTCGGGATCGCCGGACTTGGCGGCCAGGACGGCGAGCCGCTGGACGTTGATGTTCGTCTGGTTCAGCGCGGCGCATTGCGGCGGCAGCTCGCCGACGATCGTCCGGTGGATGCCGGTCCGGTCGGCGTACACGAGCCCTTCCGCGCAGCAGTCGTCCGGCAGATTCTTGATCATGCCGTTGTTGCGCAGGTTGCCGCTGAATTTGAACGGCTTGCCCGTCTCGAGCGCCTCGATGATGTACGCGCAATATTCGATGCTCCGCGGCGGCAGCTCGGACGATTCGTCCGTCAGAAGGTCTGACTCCTTGTATTTGCCCGCCACGTAGATGCACCAATTGTAGTACGCGCCCGATTCGCCGCCGAACGCGGGCTCGTCGCAGTACAGGTCCAGCGCCTTGCGGCTGTGGCGGAACCACGGCACGTATTCGGACAGGTGGCCCGTCGACTCCGTCATGAAGTAGCCGAAATGCCGGAACACTTCCCCACGCACCTTCTCGTTGACGTAAAACTCCGGCTGCTCGAACTTTTCGCGCAGGAGCGGGTAGAGGTCCCGGCCCTCGTGCTCGATTCGGAGAAACCAGCCCATGTGGTTGATGCCGCCGGTCACGAAATCAATCTCCTGCTTCGGCACGCCGGTGTAGCCGGAGATGAGATCGAGCGTCGTCTGCACGCCGTGGCACAGGCCGACGTATTGAATGTTCGTTTCGCCGAGCGCCCAGCAAATCATGGCCATCGGGTTGACGTAATTGAGCAAAATCGCGTTCGGGCACAGTTCTTCCATGTCCCGCGCGACATCGAGGATGACGGGAATGCTGCGCAAGGCGCGGAAAACGCCGCCCGGACCCAGCGTATCGCCGATGCATTGGTCGACGCCGTATTTGAGCGGAATCTTGTAGTCGAGCTCGAACGCGGCCAAGCCCCCGATCTGGAAAGAGCAGATGACGTAGTTCGCGCCGGCGAGCGCTTCGCGGCGGTCGGTCGTGATCGAGACCGTGGCCTTCAGGTTGTTATGCGCGATGACGCGGTCGATGTAGGCTTTCACGTGGGTCGTCTTGTTCGCGGACGGCGCCATGAGCACGAACTCGGTTTCTTCCAGCGCCTCGGTGGCCATTATGTCCAGGATCAGCGTTTTGCAGAAGACGACGCTGCCGGCGCCGATGATGGCGACTCTTCTCATAAGAACACCCCGTTCTTTGGAATGGGTAAAGAAAGGAGAAAGCATGAACTTGCGGGCGATACGGGTCCCCGCTCGCTGTTGTCATCGGATTACTCGTTAACACGATACGGTGCTTCGCTGCCGCGGGCGGGCGGCAGGCCCAGCGAGCGCCGGGCGCCAAAGTACCTAGGCGCCAAAGCCGCCAAGGCGCCGGCGAAGCCGAACGCTCAATGCCGCCGAGCGGCCCCAACGGCGCCTGCGCGCTCAATGCGCCGAATGCTCAATGCGCCGAGCGCTCAATGCAATCGATCGCTCAATGCCGTCGAACGCTCAATGCCGCCTACGCGCTCAATGCCGCCTGCACGCTCAACGCCGCCGAGCGTTCAACGTCGCCGAGGCGCTCAACGGCGCCTGCGCGCTCTCGCGCTCAACGCCCCCAAGGAGCAGGCCTCCGCCTGCTCCTTACGGCTCTAAACCTTGGCCAGCCCCACGCCGTAGGTGCGGGACATGTAGTCGATGTACGAGCGGGCGAAGATCAGGTCCACGAGCGCTTCCTTGGACGTGCAGGGCGCCGGGCGTTCGCCGCGGACGGCCGCCAGGAAGTTGCGGGCCTGGTTGCGCATGGCCGAGACGTTCGGCATGATCGGCTGGACGATCTCCGGCGCGCCGGCGCCGGGGCCGTCCTTGTAGATGGTCACCTTGCCCGCCTGCTGGCGGACGAGCGGGGCGGGGAGGTCGACCCGGACGAAGCCGTGCTCGAAGGCGACGATAACGTGCTCGTGCCATTCGGTCGACGTGTGGTACGGCGCCATCTCCAGGCTGACCGTGACGCCGCCGTCGCTTTCGCCGGCGAGCAGCACGCCGGCGCGGTCGCCGAACGTCAGCTTGTAGTTCTCGCCGCCGAGGAAGAAGCGGATCGCGTTCACCTGATGGATGTAATAGTTGACGAAGATATCCAGCTCGCGCGTCTGCTCGTCGGTGTAATCCGCCGGCCCCGGCTCCTGCTGCAGCGCCGGGTACGGGTCGCCCGCGTTCAGCGGCTTGTCGGCCGCGGCCGTCCAGTCGCCCGGCGGCATGGTGACGCGGATGCTCCGCAGCTTGCCGAAGCCGCCGCTCGCCCGCCAGGCGTCGACTTCCCGCTTGGCGCGTTCCATCGCCGGGTCGGAGCGCTTGTGGTAGCCGACCATATGCAAGGTGCCGGTCTCCTCGCCGACGCGTACCAGCTCGCGGCCGGCTTCCACGGTCAGGCTGAGCGGCTTCTCCGTGAACACGGGCACGCCCGCCCGGAGGATATCCGGGATCAGCGCCGCGTGGTGGCGGTACTGCTGCGGGGCGACGATGGCGTCGACCTTGGCGTTCGCGAGCAGCTCGCGATGGTCGGCATACACCTCCGGAATGCCGTAGCGTCCGGCGACGAGCGCCGCGGATTGCGGCCGGATCTCCGCCAGCGCCACGACCTCGCATTCGTCGGTCAGCACCGCGTAATTGCTGAGATGCGCCATCTGACCCATCCCGCCGCCGCCGACGAAACCGATTCTCACCTTGCTCATGACCGTTCCCCCTCGCTTGGTCCCAAGTTTTCGAACAGGTACAGGCCGTCCTTGCCCGGCGCGACGATGTCGGGATACCCGTTGCCGCTCAGGTCCTGCACCCAGAAATAAATGCCGGCCCCGGAAGCCTCGCCCGCCGGGCCGTAGTCGATGACGCGCTTCTCGAAGCGGCCGCCGCCGAGCTTGTAGTAGTAGAGGCCGATGTCGTCGAACGCGCCGGGGTCGCCGTCGTTGTGCGCCCGATACCGCTTGCCGGTGACCAGCTCGAGCTCGCCGTCCAGGTCGAGATCGACCAACCGAAGGTCGTGGAACTGGGAGCCCGACATGTCGATCTCGTGCTTCGTCCACGTGCGCGAGCCGTCCGCCGAGCGGCCTTGCTCGTACCAATGCAGCCCGTAATCGTGCGCCTGCCCGACGATCAGGTCGACGAGCCCGTCGCCGTTCACGTCGTGGCCCAGCACCGGCACGCTGGCGCTGCCGAGGTCGAACTCGGGATGAAACGTCCACGGCCCGGCGAACGGATCCGCCGGCTGCTCCAGCCATCCGCCGGACAGCACCACGTCCATGCGGCCGTCGCCGTTCACGTCGACGAAGCCCAGGCCGTGGCCGCTCGGACCTTCGCCGATGACGTATTTCTCGAACGAGCCGGTGCCGCGTCCGGCTTCGTCGCGAACGAGCTTGTAGAACGCCTGAGGCGCGCCCGGCGTGTTCGGGAAAATCTCCGGCACGCCGCAGCCGTCGATATCGAGATAGCGGATCGTCTCGATGCTGCCGCAGCGGTCGATGTCGAACGTCTCCCATGCCGCGCCGGTCTCGCCGGGGTTGCGGCGCCAGCGCAGCGTCTCGCCCCACCAGGCGCCGGTCACGATGTCGAGCCGGCCGTCGCCGTCGACGTCCATCGGGTAATCGGAGAAATCGTCATGGTAGTCCGAGATCGCGAGGACGTCGCAGATAAAATGCTTCTTCGCGAAGTCCGGCCCTTCGTACCAGTACGCGCCGCTGACGATGTCCGGCACGACGTCGCCGTTCACGTCGAACACGGCGCAGGCTTCGTATTTCTCCTCGGACAGGTGGCGCTTCCTGAATTGCAGCACGATTGCGCACGCTCCTCCAACTAAATATTGTTGTACGTCTTGCGGTTATGCGCTATGCTTGGGATGTATCCCATGCAAGCGCTATCTTCTATATAAGGTTATGCCATCGCCGGGAGCGTTTCAATAAGAAAGCTTGTGAATAAACCTATCGATTCTTGCGATTGCGGAGGTGATTCGATGAGCGAGGCATCGCTGTTTCGCAGCCAGCCGGTCTTCCTCTCCGGCGCGACCTTCGCGTTCGACGGCCACGAGGGGCGGTTCTTGCTGGAGCTTCATAAGCACGACGCCAACAGCGAGATCTTGCTGATCGAGGAGGGAGAAGGGGAGTTCGAGATCGACGGGCGCCGTTACGCCGCGGGACCGGGGACGCTGCTGTTCTACCAGCGCGGCCTGTGGCATAAGGAGCTGTCGACGAAGCATCCGTTTCGCGCCACGTATATCGGGTTTACGGACATGCAGATCGGCGCGCTGCCGCCGGATTATTTTTTCGATCCGGCCGAGGCGCCGGTCCTCGAGCTGCGCGAGCATCTGCCCGCGGTCTCCAAGCTGATGAAGGATTGCATCGCGGAGCACCGCCGGATGGAGCCGGAATCGCAGCTTGCGGCCAGCCACTACCTGGGGCTGCTGTTCGTGAAGCTGGCGCGGCTCGCGCACTACGGGGACGCGGCGGAACGCGGCCGCTCGACGGCCAAGGAAGCGGTGTGGAAGGCGAAGCGGTTGCTGGAGGAGAATTACGGCGCCGCCCATACGCTGGCCTCGCTCGCCGCGGACACGTATTTGAACAAATATCATCTGGCGCATTTGTTTAAAGAAATCGTAGGCGTCAGCCCGATTCAGTTTTTGATCTATTGCCGAATGGAAGCGGCGAAGCGGTATTTGCGCACGACCGGTCTGCAGGTGAAGCAAATCGCCGAAATCGTCGGCTACCAGAGCGAACCCTCGTTCTATAACGCGTTCATGAAGACGACCGGCACGACGCCGCGCCAATACAGGGACGACGGTTGAACCCTACGCGTGATCCGATTCGGGCATTCGATAAGGAGGCTGACAACGATGAAAAACAAACTCGTGCTTCTTGCGTTATTCGGCAGCTGCGGTCTCATGGTGGGGGCGCTCGTCTGGTTGGTGTGGGCCTTGCAGCGGATATAAGGGGCGTTTCGGAGCGGCCGCGGCGGAAGCGGCCGGCAGGCCGGCGATGCCGTTCTTCGTCCTGCGGCCGGCGGGCGGACCTTGCCGATCCCGCGACCCGAAACGAATGCGATACAGCCCAAAGAGCCTTCGTGCGGCATGTTGCCTCGCGAAGGCTCTTTGGGCTGCTTATGATTCTTGCGCGGCGCTCTTCATCGCGCCGTTCCGGGGCCGCGGCGGTGACTGCCGCCTTGCCTGCGAATAGCCGCGGCGCCGCCCCGTCAAACGCCGCCGACGCCGGCGAAATAATCGCGCGTGTCTTGGCGCGCCTTGGGCGTCAATACGCGGTCGAGCTCCTCGTTCAGCCACAGCAGGGACTTCCCGCGCAGCGAATTGCGCATGCTCTCTTCGGCTTCGAGCATCGTGAGATTGATCGTGCAAGGCATGGCGCGGGCGCAGGCGGCGTATTCGTCGTCGCTGCGGCACAGATAGCTGTTGTCTTTGATGTTTTTGCACTGAAAAATGGGCGTGACGCCTTCGACGGCTTCCACGACGTCCCAAAACGAGATCTCCGCCGGAGGCTTGGCTAGTTTATACCCGCCCTTGACGCCGGGAACGGAGCCGACGATGCCGGCTTTCGCCAGCTTGCCGAAGATCTTCGACAGATAGGTTTCCGAGATCCCTTGGAACGCGGAGAGCTCTTTAATGCCGACGGTCGCATCAGGCGGAATATCGATCAAATAAACCAAGCAGTGCAGGGCATATTCAACGCCGATACTATACTGCATGCGGACACCTGCTTTCATGACGCACGGTTGATAGTAAACATCTTAGGTAGATTTAGCCCCCTTGTCAAATAGGGGCCGGACGGCAGCCGTGCGCCGAAATTCCGGAAGATGGCGAATTGACAACCGCAAACCCAAGCGTTATATTGTAGGTGCAATCGATCAACGATAGATGTTGTCGACAATGTGGCCGCGAGGCCAAATACGAATAACGGAGGAGATACGATGAAAGTCCGATTCAACTATACCGAAGCCAATCCGGGCGCGTTCCAAACGATGCTGAAGCTGGAAGGATTCAATAAAACGAGCGGGCTGGACGCGAAGCTGTACGAGCTCATCAAAATCAGAGCCTCGCAAATCAACGGCTGCGCGTTCTGCATCAACATGCACACGAAGGACGCGCGCAAGCTGGGGGAGACGGAGCAGCGGCTGTACTTGTTGAACGCTTGGCGCGAAGCGCCGTTTTACACGGATAAAGAACGGGCGGTGCTCGAGCTGACGGAAGCGGTGACCCGCATCTCCGAGCATGGCGTGCCGCAGGACGTGTACGAGAAGGTTCGGGCGCACGTCGACGAAGCGGAATTCGTAGCCATCATCATGGCGATCAACACGATCAACGCGTGGAACCGGCTCGCCATCTCGACCGGCATGTTCCCCGAAGAGGATTGAGCCCGGAACGAAGCCCGATCATTGCACGGCTTAGCTTTCGGCCAAACGCCGCCGCCAGAATGAAGTCCCGTGCGGCGGGAGATACTCTGATCGGATGGCAACTTGGCCGTATCCTTGATGGTCGAACGATTTAAACGAAACCAGCTTATGCATAGACCGGGGGACCTTATGCGCTACAAAATCCTGCTGTTCGATCTCGACGATACGCTGCTGGATTTCGGCGCGAACGAGACGGACTCGTTAACCCGATTGTTTCGGCAGTTCGGGTATGCGTACCCGGACGAGCTGTTCCGGCATTATCATACCGTCAACAAGCAATTATGGGCCGAGTACGAGAGCGGAGCCATAACGCTGGACGTCGTACTGAACTCCAGGTTTTCGGAGACGATGCTGAAGCTCGGCAAGGTCGTGAACGGCCCGGAATGGGAAGCCTTGTATCGCGAACTCTTGGGCGAAGGAGACCAGGTCGTGATGGACGACGCGCTGGACGTCTGCCGGCGGTTGTCCGCGACCCATCGCTTGTTCGTCGTCACGAACGGGATTACGCGCACGCAGATCAAGCGGCTCAAGCAGTCGGGGCTTGACGAATTCTTCGAAGACATCTTCGATTCGCAGAGCATCGGCGCCCAGAAGCCTTCCCCTGCTTTTTTCGATCACGTGATGCGGCATATTCCGGATTTTAACCGGCATGAAGCGCTGATCATCGGGGACTCGTTAAATACGGATATTAAAGGCGGTCAACAGGCGGGCATCGATACCTGCTGGATCAACCGAAACCGGGCGGCGCAATCCGGCCCGCAGGCGATACCGAGCACGTACGCGATCTCGAGCTTAACGGAGCTGTTGGCCATCTGCGCGGAGCCGGGCGCAGCTCCGTAAAGGTCGTAAGACTGCAACGCAGCAAGATAGCGGACAAAAAGAAGACCGGGCGAACGTGGCCCGGTCTTCCGCTTTGTATTGCCGATTGCGCGGGTCGAGTCGTTCTGCCGGCTGGCCGGGAGGCGACAGGATTGCCTGTCCCGGCCCAGGACAAGCCGTCCGCGAACCGAGCCTCAGGCGATCGTCAGGCCGCCGTCGACCGCGATGACTTGGCCCGTGATCCAGTCCGCTTCGGGATCGGCCAGCTTCGCGATCCACCGCGCGACGTCGGCCGGCTCGCCGCGGCGGCCGAGCGGAATCGCCTGCCGCTCCTGCTCCTTGACGGCGGCGATTTGCTCGTCGGAGAGCCCCATGCGCTCGCGGAGGAAGTCCGACTCCACCGGTCCGGACGCGATCGCGTTCACGCGGATGCCCTGCGGCGCGAGCTCGAGCGCCCAGCAGCGGGTCAGATGCTCCAGCGCCGCCTTGCTCGCGGCGTAGAGCGACAGACCGCTTCCCGCCTTGCTGCCGTACGTGCTGGACAGGTTGATGATCGTGCCGTTCGTCTTCGCCAGATGCGGAACCGCGGCGGCCGCGAGCAGCGTCGGGCCGATGACGTTGATCGCGAGCATGTCCTGCGCCGACTGGGCGTCCACGTCGACGAGCGGCTGAATCGCGCCGGCTCCCGCGTTGTTGACGACGAGATCGAGCCGTCCCCAGAGGCCGATCGCCGCCGCGACCGTACGGGAGGCCGAATCCGCGTCGCCGGCGTCCGCCGGGAAGCCCTTGAGATTCGGATGGAGGGCTTCGACTTCCTTCAGACGGCTTTCCCGGCGGCCGGTGACGAGCACCTTCGCGCCTTGCTCCGCCAATAATCGGGCAGCGGCCAAGCCGATGCCTGCCCCTCCGCCCGTAATGATCGCGACTTTACCGTTGAATACCATAATAAGAACCTCTCCTTTATAATTAGATAATTAATAATTAATGAATTAACCATTAGACGGAATACGCCCTCCTTATATGGCAGGGACGATATTCTTTGCGTCATACCAACTTCTTCAACAGGGCGCTCAGCTGCGCCTGTTCGTCCGGCGAGAGCTTGCCGCCGACCAGCCGGGCGATCGTCTGCTCGTAGACGGGCCAGACGTTCGCGATGACCTCGCGGCCTTGCGGCGTGAGGTGGACGAGAATTCGCTTCCGGTTGGCGGGGTCGAATGCCCGTTCGATCCGGCCGGCCTTCTCGAGGGCGTTCAGTAAATTGCTGACGTTCGCCCGCGTGACGGCCAGATCGTCGCTCAGCTCGGAAGGGAGCATTGGCCTGCCGCCGGACCTCAGGGCGACCAGCAGGCACCAACGGCCGAGCGTCAGTCCGAAGCTGCCGAGCTGCTCTTCCAGTGTTTGCACCAGCCGGTGATTGGTCTTATAGAGCGTCAAAAAAACGTCGATCGCCGGCATCGGCGTCTCGAACGGATTCCATTTCTCGATACGACAACCTCCTTATCGTGCGGGAATCGCCTGGGAGAAGAGCGATCGCCCAGCCAACGGTTAAACAATTAACTATTAGCAAATTAACAATAAAAGAACGGCTGCCGGCTGTCAACTGGGGAATCGTTCCTGGCCTTTGCGCCGGGCCTGCGGCCGCCGCCTCATCCGCCGATATGCGTCAGTTTGTCGGGATTCCGTACGATATAGAAGTTTCGGATCGCGTTTCCCTCGACGTGAAAGAGCACCGCGGAACGGGTCCCTTCGTCCGACCGCAGAATGAGCCCCGGCTGGCCGTTCAGCTGCACGAGCTCGATCGCCAGCTGTCCGGCCAGCGTCGCGATTTGGCGAAGCGGACCGAACAGAAACGCCGCGACGCGCTTCCTCGTCGCGATCGGCCGGGGAATGACGCTCGCTTTGCCGCCGCCGTCGGTGACCAGCTCGACCTCTTGGCTGAGCATGGATATCACCTCGTTCAAGTTGCCCTGCTTCAGCGCGGCCAGGAAGCCCTGCACCCATTCGCTGCCGGCCGTTTCGCTTTCGGGCCGGACGAGCTCCTCCTGGTCGATCCCCATCTTGGCGCGGGCGCGGCTGAACAGCTTGCGGCAGTTCGGTTCGCTCTTGTCCACGAGCCCGGCGATCTCCTGATAATCGAAGCCGAGCGCCTCGCGCAGGACGAATACGGCCCGTTCCGACGGACTGAGCCGCTCCAGCAGCACGAGCATCGCGTAGGACAGCAGATCGTCGCGCACCACCTCCGATTCCATCGAATCGTCGGGCGACGTCAGGAACGGCTCGGGCAGCCATTCGCCGACGTATTGTTCCCGTTTTTTTCGGGCCGATTTATGCAGATCGCGGCAGCGGTTCGTGACCATCTTGCAGAGATAGGCCTTTGGCTCCGCAAGCTTCTCCGGCGGCACGTCGTAAATTTTCAGAAAGACGTCCTGCACCACGTCCTCCGCGTCGGACACGGAGCCGGTCAGCTGGTAGGCGAGCGTAAACAGCAGCGATTTATAGTTGGTATACAGTTCTTGCATCGTACCACTTCCGTTCTTTTCGGGTTGCGTTCGGTTGTAGGTCGACCCTTTTCATGAAACGAACGCAGGGGGGATTTTGTGACATGCCTATCGGATGCCCGGTGCCCGGCGGCCCTTCCGCATGCTGCCGATCGCCCATAACAACGGGGGAACGACGAGGTAGACGAAGGGATAGAAGTAATTGACCAAATACGGGTTCTTGAGCGTATAGGCCAACCGGGCATGATGACCGCTGTAGAGGATGTACCCGACGGCAGCGCACGTCATCAGGCCGGCGATCAGCTTCCAATTCTTGAATCCGGACCACTCGGACAGACCGTAGCTCAGGATGAACAAGCCGACGGCCAGCTTGACGAAGGCGCCGAGCAGCCATAACGGGATGTAGATCGCGTCGATGTTCTGGATGAAATTCAGAATCGACACGAATTTGGTCAGCGAATAGATGGGGGCGATCATTTCGGCGGCCATGTTCGGTCCGGTCACGAACAGCAAGACCAGCGTGGCCAATACCCCCCACAGCATCGAGACCGCCGTGCCCCATATAACCGCGCGCGAAGCGGCGCGCTTGTTCTCGGCGAAGAAGAACAGCATCAGCACGATCGACGGGTCCATCATGTAATAGACGGAGTGCCACGCGCCCTTGAGGATGCGGTACCAGCCCGAGTCGGCGTACACCGGCAGGATGCGGCCCAGCTCCATATCCTGCGGGTTCAGGAAAAGCTGCGCGAACAGCGTGAACATGAAGATCGGGCCGATGACTTCCGCGCAGCGGCTGACGGCCGTGAGACCGCCTTTCCACACCGCATACGTCACCGTGAACAGCAGGAGCAGCAGAATGACGATCATCGGCGTGTTGTGGAGCATGACCAGATTTTGAAATTCGATCGTCCCCTTCGCGATCAGCGACAGCTGCATGAACCAGAGCGCGAAATAAGCCGTCGCGAGGAGCTTGCCGAGCACGGTTCCGAGCAGCTCCTTCATGAAGCCGACCAGCGTCTTGTTCGGATGCCTTATGCAGAGCCGGAGCATGAGCCACGTAATCGCCATCATGGCGGAGCTGCCGAGCAGCTCGGAGATCCAGCAGTCCTGGGCGGACACTTCCGCGGCCAGCTGAATGGGCAGATAGGAATACATGATCATGGAGGAGATGTTGATCAGCCAGAACAGCTGGTAGCCGCTAATTTTCATCCTTCATCGCCACGCCTTTTCCTCGTTTGTCTTGTACGGTGCGCCGATCGTGCCGACCGACCGGAGTTGAATCTTCGTCTCGACGGCCACGTCGAGGCGTTTGAAGCCCTCGTCCCAATCGGTCTTGTGCGTCTTCCACCAATACGGGTAGGTATGATGCAGATATTCGCCGACGCCGAAGACGTCGGATCCCCACTGCCGGACCTTGTCCATCGTCCCCTGCAGCTGCTTCCGGACTTCCGCGTTCAAGTAGTGCTGAACGGCGATCATGTTGTCCACCTCGGCCATGTCGAGGGCGGTCGTGTTTTCGAGCAGGTACGCCTGCGCCTTGACGGTCAGGCCGACGCGCTCGGGCGCACGGCTGCCGGCCGCGCGAAGCTTCCGCTCGATATGCGTCAGCCGGAACGAGAGCGTGCCTTTGGTGTCCTTCCACGGAACGGTAATGGCGTCGAAGGTGCCTTTCCCGCTCATCCAGACGGCGCGCTTGCCTTCGGTTTCGTCCAGGTAGCCTTTGATTCTGCGCTGCTCGTCCAGGACGGCGAAGCCGCTCAAGGCGGCAATCGGCGTCTTTTTATCCGGGCTGAGCTCGACCTTCTCGATTTGGAGGAACGGCAAGAGGGGACGGGTTCCGCCGGTCAGGCTGTCGATGACGAGCTGCCGGGCGCTGAATTTGCGCAGCCCGTTGATCTGCAGCTCCTTCCCGGCCGCGACGCTGGGCAGAAATTCCATGGGATGCTTCTGCATGAGAAATTCCTTCGCGGTGCCGCCTCGGATGAGCAGGATGGCATCCCTTAAGCTGTTCGTCGGGTCGCGGCCGATTTTATCGTATAACAGCCCGATGTCGTTTTGCTTGACGTACGACTCGCCGAAGGCGATCAGAATCCGGTGGCTCGTCATCAGCCGGCGGGACAGCTTGAGCTGGATTTTTTGGGTGGCGTCGAACAGGTTTTTGCCCTTGGCCGACATGACGATGTATTGATCGACTTTGTCGGAGCTGCCCCCTCTAAGGCGCGAGGGAATGACGATCTGGTGGCTGACCTCGATGAGGCCGTCCCCGGCATCGTCCATGCCGCTCCCCATGACGAAGGCCAATTGGTTCGGCTCGACGAAATCGGTGCAGCCGGCGGCCGGAACCGCGAGCAGGAGCAGGACGCCCGCCAGAAGCGCGAAGCGGATCATGGCCGGCGTCCCTTCTTGTTCCGGCCGTTCTTCGCCCAGAAGGGATAGCGGACGATCAGGTTCTTGAGCCGCGGACCGTCGAACGGCGCGACGGGGCTGAAGAACGGCGTGCCGAACGATTCCAGCATGACCAGATGGAGCAGCAGGAAGATGACGCCGAACGCGAAGCCGACGAAGCCGAGCCAGCCGGCGAAGATCAGCATGAGATAGCGGAGCAGCCGGAAGGGCAAGGTGGCGCTGTACCGCGGAATCGTATACGCCGCGATGCCCGTCAGGGAGATGACGATGATGATCGGCGTGGAAATGATGCCCGCCTCGACGGCGGCCTGACCGATGACGAGCGCGCCGATGATGCTGACGACCGGACCGAGCTGGTTCGGGAGATGCACGCCGGCCTCCTGCAGGCCGTCGAAGACGAACATCATGAGGAGCACCTCGATCATCGTCGGAAACGGCGAATTTTCCCGGGCGGTCGCGATCCCGATCATGAGATTGCTCGGCACCATCTCGGGATGGAAGGTGGACAGCGCGACGTAAAGGGCGGGCAAGGCGAACGAAACGAAGGTCAGGATATAGCGGACCATCCGGGTCAGGATGACGAAGACGAAGCGTTCGAAATAATCGTCGGCCGACTGCAGACCGGACCAGAACGTAATGGGCATAATAAGGGCGAAGGGCGTTCCGTTCGTCAGGAGGGCGACTTTCCCTTCCAAGAGGCTGGCCGCGACGATATCCGGGCGCTCGGTATTCAGAATCTGCGGGAAGAGGGAGAAGGAATTGTCCTCGAGCCATTCCTCGAGGTAAGCGGAATCGATGACGCCGTCGGCCTCGATCTTGCCGAGCCTTTCCCTGACGTCCGCAAGCACGCGCTCGGACGCCTTCCCCTTGATATACGTCAGGACGACTTCGGTTTGCGTATACGTGCCGATCGTGAACGACTCCGTCTTCAGCCCGTCGTGCACGATTCTTCGCCGGAGCAGCGTCGTATTCGTCCGGAGCTGCTCGACGAAGCCTTCCTTCGACCCCCGAAGGGTCGATTCCTTGTGCGGCTCTTGGATGCCCCGCGTCTCGTAGCCCGGCGCGGGCGCGACCAGCGCGGTCGGCTCGCCGTTCACCAGCATGGCCAAGCTTCCGAGCAGGATATGCCGGACGAGCTCTTCCATGGAGTCGACCGTCTTGACGTTCGAGAGCGGCATCCATTCGCGGGCGAACATCTCGGCGAGCGACTGGATGCGCGCCATGCCTTGCGGAAGACCGCCGAAGAGAAGGGGCTTTAACAGATTTTCCTCCGCGCTGTCCAAGCTCGCCATGCCGTCCAGATACGCGAGCAGCAGCATCGTGCCGTCCTTCAACCTGTAGGACCGCAAGATCATGTCCGAGCAATGATCGAATTGCGCCTTGAGAAACGCTTCGTTCGCTTCGATGTCGCGGTTGATGGCTCGCACTGGACAATCACCCCGGTTAAATACAGATTTTATGGTGGATATTATGGACGTTGCGCATGGCGGCTATGCAAATTTTGCATGCGAACCGCCGGCGCTCGCAGAGGCGCGGATCCAAAATATTCTTGGCGGCGCGGCTTGTCACAACCCGCGGCGCTCGATCGTTCTATGCTTGAAAGCCGATCGAGAGGGACGCGCGGCGAACGGAATCGCGGGCGGAACGACGCCGGATTTCGGCAATCGCGATCGCCCGGACAGGACGGCTTCGTGAAGGACCGCGACATGCCGATCGGGGATGCCGCGCAGACCAGGATCCGCCAAGGTGCAAACCAAATCCAACGAAGAGAGGGAATTAATCATGACTCAACGTTTAAATTACATGCAGCAATCGCCGGAACTGACCAAAGCGATGATGGGACTCAGCACGGCCGAGAAACAAAGCGCGATCGACGCGAAAATCCAACATCTCGTTCATATCCGCGCTTCCCAAATGAACGGCTGCGGCTTTTGCCTGGATATGCACGTGAAGGAAGCCAAAATCCACGGCGAAAGCGAGCTTCGCCTCTACCACATCGCGATTTGGCGGGAATCGAACCTGTTCGAGCCGCGCGAACGGGCCGCGCTCGCGTGGACCGAAGTGCTGACCCGGATTCCGGAGCACGGCGTGCCGGACGAGCTGTACAACCGCGTTCGCGAGCAGTTCTCGGAGAAGGAGCTTTCGGATCTGACGTTCTCGGTCATGGCGATCAACGCTTGGAACCGCGCCAACGTGGCGTTCAAAATGACGCCGGGCTCGGCCGACGCCGCGTTCGGTCTGACGAAAGCGGGCTTGAGCTAAGCGGGAGCGCGTACGAGGCAATCGCGTATCGGCAGTAGAACCGGACACAACGAGTAGCCCGACAAGGGTAGTTACCAAGGGGGAAACGAACATGAAAATCGTAGTCATCGGCGGTACCGGATTGATCGGTAAGAAGCTCGTCCATAACCTTCAAGAGCTGGGGCATGAAGCCGTGGCGGCGTCGCCTTCCAAAGGCGTCAACGCCGTGACCGGCGAAGGCTTGGCCGAAGCGCTGAGCGGCGCGCAGGTCGTCGTCGACGTGGCGAACGCGCCGTCTTGGGAAGACCAGGCCGTGCTGGACTTTTTCGAAACGTCGAGCCGCAATCTGCTTGCGGCCGAAGCGGCGGCCGGCGTGAAGCATCACGTCGCCCTGTCCATCGTAGGCACCGACGGCCTGCCGGAGAACGGCTATTTCCGCGCGAAGACGGCGCAAGAGAAGCTGATCGCGGCTTCCGGAGTTCCGTACACGATTCTCCGCGCCACGCAGTTCTTCGAATTCGTCGGCGGCATCGCCGATTCGTTCGCGGACGGCAACACGGTCCGCGTGCCGAACGTCGCGTTCCAGCCGATCGTCTCGGATGACGTCGCCGCCGCGCTGACCGATGTCGCGGTCGCGTCGCCGGCGAACGGCATCGTCGAGGTGGCCGGTCCGGAACGGATGCGTTTCGACGAGCTCGTCCGGCTGTATTTGGAATCGAAAGGCGACCCGCGTCAGGTCGTCACGGATAACGGCGCGCGCTACTACGGGTCGACGCTGGAAGAAAAGTCGCTCGTTCCGGCCGACGATTCGAAGCCGCGCATCGCGCCGACGCGGTTCACGGACTGGCTGGTCGGCTCGAAATAAGCCGGAAGCGCCGGCTGCGTAAAAGCGCCGACTGCGTAAACCGGCGGGGCTTGCGCGGTTGCGGGCATCGCCGGACCATGGCGGACAGGCGAGCTAGCGGCAGGTGTAGGGCCGCTAGGCGAAAGAGCTAGGATTAAAAGGAGCTAGTTGGAAAAATAATTAGTCAAAAAAGTAGCTAGGCTAAAAATAGCTAGCTCATAAAGAACCGGGTTTACAAGCAACGAGGTTAACAAGTAACCAGGTTAATAGAGGTAAAGAACAGCTTGGTTAAGGGCGACCAGGCGAAGAGAAACTTGGTTAAGAGAAACTTGGTTAAGAGCAGCTAAGGTAATAAGTAACCAAGTTAACAAGTAACCGAGCAAAGAATAACCAAGCAGCAATCAAGCCCAAAGCAATCAGGCTACAAGCAATCAAGCTGCAAGCAATCAGACTACAAGCAATCAAGCTGCAAGCACGCAAAGGGGCTGTCCCGTTCGCCGTAAGGCGACGCGGGACAGCCCTTTTGGTGTGTGTGGCTATCGCGGTTCAAGTTGTGGCAATCGCCCCTGGTTCACGATCGAGCGGACAGGAGAGCCGTTATCGTCGCTTTTTTGCGCGATTTCGGAGTTTCGCGGCCACAGGCGCGCTTATTCGTATCGAATGCCGGCAAAACCGGGGCCGGGACGCGAAATAACGGATCGTATGCAACTAGAATAAAAAGTGGACACATCGTTAAGAAAAACAAGATAATCAACTTAACGAAAGCGAGGTGTCCCACGGTGGGGGAACAACGGCAACGGTACAACGAAGAGTTTAAAAAGCAAACGGTC
>NZ_JAGGDJ010000027.1 GCF_017652985.1 Paenibacillus artemisiicola | reverse complement strand
TGGTTGCCGCCGCCGCGCCCAGAGCCGCCGCCCTGGCCGCGTCCGGCGCCGTTGCCGCCCCCGGACTGCGCGCCGCCGCGAACCCCGCCGCCGGCTCTGCCCGCTCCGACCGCCGCCGGTTCCGGCTCCGTCATCGTCATCGGATACGGATGGTTCTCGATCACCGGAATCTTCTTCTTGATCAGCTTCTCGATGTCCTTCAGGTACGGGATTTCCTCGAACTCGCAGAACGAGATCGCGATCCCGCTGAGGCCCGCCCGGCCGGTGCGGCCGATCCGGTGCACGTACGTCTCCGGAATGTTCGGCAGGTTGAAATTGACGACATGCGACAGTTCGTCGATGTCGATGCCGCGCGCCGCGATGTCCGTCGCCACGAGCAGACGGGTCGCGCCGCTCTTGAAGTTATTCAGCGCGGACTGGCGGGCGTTCTGCGACTTGTCGCCGTGAATCGCCTGCGCGGTGATGTTCGCCTTCACGAGGCCCCGCACCACCCGGTCCGCGCCGTGCTTCGTCCGCGTGAACACGAGCGCGCTCGCGATGGACTTATCCTGCATAATGTCGATCAGGAGCTGCAGCTTGTTCGGCTTATCCACGTAGTAGAGCGATTGCTCGATGCGCTCCGCCGTCGAAGAGACCGGCGTGATCTCGACCTTCACCGGGTTCGTGAGCAGCGAATTCACGAGCGACGTGATCTCGTCCGGCATCGTTGCCGAGAAGAACAGCGTCTGCCGCTTCGCGGGCAGCTTAGAGATGATGCGCTTCATGTCGTGGATGAAGCCCATGTCGAGCATCCGGTCCGCTTCGTCCAGCACGAGAATCTCCACGTGCCGCAAGTCCGCGTACCCCTGATTCATCAGATCGATCAGCCGGCCCGGCGTCGCGATCAGAATATCCATGCCCTGCGCCAGGGAGTTCTCCTGCGCCTTCTGCGAGACGCCGCCCACGATGACGTCGCTTCGCAAATTCATAAAGCGTCCGTACGCCTTGCAATTATCGGCAATCTGAATCGCCAGCTCGCGCGTCGGCGTCAGAATGAGCGAGCGGATGACACGCTTGCCGCCCGGGCGGCCCTGCTTCGCGTTCAGCAGCTGGAGGATCGGCAGCAGGAATGCCGCCGTCTTGCCCGTCCCCGTCTGGGCGCAGCCGAACAGGTCGCGTCCGGCCAGCACCGGCGGAATCGCCTGTTCTTGAATCGGCGTCGGCTGCGCGTAATTTTCCTTGGTCAATGCCTTCAGAATCGGGGGAATCAACTTCAATTGTTCGAATGTCATAAAGCTCTCCTTCTTCAAGCCTTCCGTCCATGCGGAGACTTCCTCCTTGCATTATACACCAAAATCGAGGAAGGAGTCGGCGGCTCGCTGCGTCCGGCCGGCTTTTCGTCCGCCTGCAGGAAGGAATAGTACCCCGATCTGCCGCATGGCATCCCGAATGAACGCCGATTCCGCCCCTGCGGAGCCGGACGCGAACCGGGCCGCATCCGCCCGGATACGTTTGCCCAGCCGCCTATTGATGCGCCGCCCGCCAGGCGTCCAGCTGCCGCTGCACCTCGGTCCGCACCTCGTCGATGCCCGCCTGGCGGAGCTCCTGATTGAACTTCGGCAGCACCGCATCCACGTCCACGCTGCCCGTCATCAGACTCGGAAAATATTTTTCCCACACCATCTGAATGTTCTGCACCTGGATCGGCAGCCGGGAGAGGTCCGGCGTAAAGCCCAGCGTGCTCGACTCGACCGCTTCCTTGTTGGCGGCGCGGAACTGATCCCACTTGTCGAGCGGATCGGGGTACTCCCCGCCCATCGTCTTCAGGATGAACCAGTTGCCCTGCGTATACTGCACGCCCGCGTAGCTCGGCTGCGCGTCCGGGATCGGATGGCCGTTCTCGTCCTTGGGCGGAATCGGCACCACCTGGCCCTTGCCGTCCAGCGTGTAATGCACGCCTTCGATGCCGAAGTTGAACAGGTTGCGCACCTCGGGATCCGTGTTCAGCAGATTGAGGAACTTGACGGCCTCCACGGGATGCTTCGTATCCGCGCTGACGACCATGACCCCGCCGCGCGTGGACTCCGTCGTAATGAGCGCCGGGGTGACGGGATACGCCACCAGCTTGTAGCCGCGGTCCTTGCTCCAGCTGTTCTCCGACAGCGGGCCGCCGCCCGCGGCTTTCCAGAAGACCGGCGTGCCCGGCTGCAGCCCTTGGTTCTCGCGCATGGCCGCGTCTTCGTTGATATAGCCCGCCACGTAGTAGCGCCGGAGCAGGTCCAGCACCTTGCGGGCTTCCGGGGTCTCGAAGATGTTGACGACCGACGCCTTGGGATCCAGCACGCGAATCATGAGCGGCAGCGTCTTCTCCGCCACGTACTGGTAGCCGTCCAAGGCGAAGAAGTTTTGCGAGTCCTTGTCGAGCTCCATCGGCTGGTAGGCCGGCTCCTTCTCCTTGATCATCCGGAGCAGCGGCTCGAGGGACGCCAGCGTCGTGTACTTGGAGATGTCGATGCCGTACTTCTTCACGAGCGCCTCCGGGTACATCCACTGATCCCGCACGGCGAGCTCCTTGTTGGTCGGCACGCCGTAGATGCCGCCGTCATCCATGCGCACGCCTTCCCAGAACACCGGGTCGATCGCGTCGTACATCTCCTTCCCCACCGTGGACAGGTAGTCGTTCAGCTTCAGCCACGCGCCGCGCTGCGCGTAGGTCGAATACTCCGGCGCGAACGCGACGTCGAACGGCGTGCCCGCCGACACGAGGGTGTTCAGCCGGTCTTCGTACTCCTGCCAGCCGACCTTGATGTACGTGACCGTCACGCCGATCTTCTTGGCCAGCACCTCGTTGATCTTATCGTTGACCTGCTTGAGGTCCTTGTCGGGATCCCCGATCGTATAGTAGATCAAATTCACCGCGTGGCCGGACGCCGCGGGGCTCTCCCCGTCGCCGGGCGAGGAGAAGCAGCCGGCAAGCGGCAGCATCAGGACGAGTGCGAAGGCCGCGGCGAGACGGCGCAGGTGCAGGTTCCGTGGAAGTCGCATGGGCGCGTTAATCCTTTCTCCGCATATCCGAAGGCGATTTTCCGAAATAGGAATGGAAATGCGAATAGAAATAGTTCAGGTTCGGATAGCCGACGGACAGCGCGACGGACATGATTTTCTCGTCCGTGGATTGGATGCGTTCCCGGGCGCGCAGCATCCGGTAGGCCATCAGGTATTCCGAGAACTTCTTGTTCGTTTCTTTGAGGAAAAGCTGCCCCAGGTACGTGCCGTTCATGCGGAACCGCTCCGCGACGGATTTCAAGCTCAGGTTCTGGGCATACTCCGCCTTGACGATCAGCAGGATGCGGTTGGTCAGCTTGGACAGGCTGTCGTAGCGCACGCCGAGCACGGGGTCCGTGTCCACGTCGTCCCGCTCCGCGCCCTCCACCGTGCCGTTCAGATCCTCGACGATGATCTTCTCGACCAACTGCTGCAGCTTCGAGCGGTCGACGGGCTTGAGCAGATAATCCTTGGCCCCGCAGCGGATCGCCTCCAGCGCGTACTGGAACTCGCCGTAGCCGCTCATGATGATGTATTTCGAAGGCAGTCGCAGCTCGTTCAGCTTATGAATCGCGTCATAGCCGCGCTGCTTGCCGATGCACACGTCGAAGATCGCGAGGTCCGGCAGCAGCTCCACCGCCTTCGAGATCGCGCCCTCGTAAGTCTCGCTCGTCTCGATCTGGCCGAAGCCGTACTTGGCCCAGTCCAGCGTCCGCTTCATGCCTTCCAATATTTGCGGCTCGTCATCCACGATCAGCAGCTTGTACATCTCTAATCGCCTCCTTGGTTAGGATTACGGCTATCCGAACGCCCGCTTCTTCGTTGTTGTCGATGGTCATGGAGAAGCCCGGTCCGTAGAAGAAGCGAAGCCTTGTATACACGTTGCGCAGCCCGATGCTGTCCCCCGGAGCGTCGTCGCCGCTCGTCAGCTTGTTCCGGATCTCGGTCAAGCGCGCGTCGGAGATCCGGCTGCCGTTGTCCACGACCTCCAGCACGAACCGCTCCTCTTCCTCCCAGCCGTTCACGAGCAGCAGGTTGAACTCGCTCCCCGGATTGAAGCCGTGCACGAAGAAGTTCTCCGCGAGCGGCTGCAGCCAGAACTTTACGGTGGGCAGCGCGAACAGCGTTTGTTCCACGTGGAACTGATAATAGAACCGGTCGGGATATTTGAATTCCATGATCTTCAAGTACTTCTGGAGCAAGTCCAGCTCGCTGCCGAGCGAGATCATGTTGTCGTTCTTCACGATGTCGCGGTACAGCGCGCCTAAGGTGGCGATGGCGTCGGAGGTGTAGTCGGCGCTGTTCACCAGCGCGGAGGAACGGATCACCTCGAGCGTATTATACAGAAAATGCGGATTGATCTGATGCTGAAGCGCTTTCATCTCGGTCTCTTGCTGCTTTAGTTTGAGCAAATAATTGGTGCGGATATGCCGGTCGAGCTGATGAATCATGTCGTCCAGCTCCCGCGCGATCATGCCGTATTCGTTGCGCCGGTAACGCGCCGGACTGACCGGCGTGAAGTCCGCCGTCTTCGCGCGCCCGATGGAGGAGATGATCCGCCGCAGGAAGTTCGCGTCCTCGCGCAGGTTGTACACGATGAGCAGCAGGACGCAGATCATCGCCGCCAGCACGACAAGGAATACGATGAGCAGCACGTTCGCCTTCTGCCGGATCAGCGTGGCCAAGTCCACGATGCTGACGAACCGGTAATCGAACTCGTTGGAATGGTACGCGACGAAGTATGCGCGGTCGATCCAGCCCGTCGAGAGGAAGCCGTGCGTCCGTCCGTCCGCGACGGCCCGGCGAATGAGCGCCTCCGTCTCGCGGCCGCTGCCGGCGATCAAGTACACGTCGCCGGACGCGCTGACCGCACCCGCTTGATCCAGGCGGTAGTTCTGCGCCGCCTTGAAGATCCGGTCGCTGCTGACCAGGAACCGGAATTCGCCCAGCTGGCGGGAGATTTGATTGGGATCGGAAAACTTTTTATGGTACACGAAGCCTTTTTGGATCGTCTCCGCGAACATGCCGTCCGTGTTGGGCAGGCGGAATTGAAAGCTCGTGTTGCCGTTGCTGTCGAAGCTCACCACGTTGCCCTCGCGCTCGGTATGCAGGCTGATCTGCGTGATGTCGCCCTTGCCGCCGTTGCTTAGGAACGCTTTCATATCGTCGGGGAAGGACACGAGCGGCCGATTGTAGTGGCTGCCCTCCAGCCTGCTCGTCAGGTACCCTTCCGCGCTATGGCCCAAGAAGCTGCGGATGTCGGACACCAGCCCGCTGTTGGAATAGACCCGCTGCATGAACGCCTCGACGCGGTCGGAGTCGTACTGCAGGCCGCTTTCCACCCGCGTGTACGCACCTGCGGCTTCGTTGCGGGCATTGCCCACCCACTGATCCAGCAGGATCGCGCAGGTAAGCGCGCCGAGCGTCAGGCCGATGAAGACCACGAATACCGCATATGCAATGAATTTGCCGCGATAGATCTTGATTTGCAGAAATGAACGCATGCGGCGTCTCCTTTGCAATAGGCTATTGTCGCACCCCGCTTTTTTTAACCATATTACTTCATCTTGCCCCAATGCAATCCCGTAATTTGTGGCAAAAACCCGAACGGCCGCTTGCCGTTCGGGTTTTCCGGGTGTCGATTTGCATGCTTGGCTTACGATTTACCGCGGTTGGCTTATTTGAAGTACGCGTCGATTTGCTCTTGGGCGGCCTTCGTGATCGTATCCATGCCGGCGGCTTTCAGCTCGGAGACGATCTTCGGAATGACTTTCTCCGGATCGGATGCGCCCGTCAGCAGCTCGTATTTGTATTTGTCCCATACCGCTTTGGTGTTGGCCACTTCGGTGCCCAGCTTGCCGATGTCCAGCGCGAAGCCGAGGGTCGAGGAGGACGTGGCTTGCTCGTTCAGCTTCTTCACTTGATCCCATTGATCGACAGGCGCGCCTTTCGTCACGGCCAGGTCGAAGAACGTGCCTTGCGTGTAGGCAGCCAGCGGCCACGTGTCGGTCGTGCGCTCGACGACTTTCTCGCCGTCCACGTTGTTGTAGTCGACGCCCGGCTCGCCGAAGGCCAGCATGTTGCGCAGCTTTGGATCGGTGTTGACCAATTGCAGGTATTTCAGCGCTTCGCTCTTATACTTCGAAGTCGCCGAGATCGCGTTCAAGGAACCTTGGATGGTGCTCGTCGTGTAGATCGGGCCGAAGTTTTGGAACATGTCGTACTTCGCGACGCCTTCGTTGATCTGCCACGTCGTTTCCGCGCCGGGGAACGCTTGGGCCGCGAAGAACGCAGGTCCTTTGTCCGCTTCGGTCTTGGTCGGCGCGTCCGGGTTGACGATGCCGTCTTGGTACCACTTATGCAGCAGCTTCAGGCCGTCCATGACGTCCGGCTGTTCCAGCACGGATACGACTTTGCGGGACGCGTCGTCGGCTTTCACGCCGATCGGCGGCAGGCCGAGGGTCATGTCGTCGTAGCTGTTGAAGAAGCCGTTGAATCCGCCTTGCGTCATCGGCAGCGGGTAGAAGCTCTTGCCTTCGCCGGCCTTCATGTCGTGGAACGGCTTGTCGAGATCCTGCAGCGTCTTGATGTTCGCCGTATCGATGCCGTATTTCTGCACGTATTTGTCGTCGAACACCCAGTATTGCGTAAGCGAGGAGTCCTTATACGTCGGTACGGAATAGATTTTCCCGCCGATCTTCGTGCCGTCCCATACCTTCTGCGGAATGAGGTTGTACAGGTCGGGCGTTTCCTTCTGAACGAGGTCCGTCAGGTCGGCGAACGCGCCCATGTTGACTTGCTGGCTGTATTTGCTGTTATTCGTAAACATGATGTCGAAAGGTTCGCCGGTGTTGACGACCGTGTTGATCTTCGTGTCCCAATCGCCCCAGCTTGCCACTTTGATGTCGATCTTCACGCCGATTTTCTCGGCCGTGTACTCGTTCATCGCGGCGATGGCTTTGTCGAAGTTGGCCGGCATTTGGCCGCCGATCGTCCACCAGACCAGCGTCGGGATGTCGCCCGATGCCGGCTTGTTCGCGTTCGTGTCCGCGTTAGCCGACGTATTGGCTGGCGTGTTCGCATTAGCCGGCGCGTTGTTGCCCGTCTCCGAGTCGGCGTTCGAGCCGCAGCCCGCGAGCGCGGTCGTCAAGAGCGCCGCGGCGCCGACGGCCATTAATTTTTTCTTTGTCTGTTTCATATCCGTTTTTCCTCCCTTTGATCGTGCTTCCTGGAATTCTGCTTGCTTTGAATCGTGCTGCGGATGCTTCGGCTTGCTGTCCCGCCGTCGCTAAGCGCGGCGGGTATCATAAACCGGACGAAGCCGGTTTATTTCGGAATCAGCCTTTCACGGCGCCGATCGTCAGACCGGAGATAAAGTACTTCTGGAAGAACGGGTACGCGATGGCCACGGGCACCACGATGACGATGGCGACGGCCATCCGCGCGGATTCCTTCGGCATTTTGGCGACCAGCTCCGCGTAGCTCACGCCCATGACGGACGCGTTCTTCGCCAAGGCGTCGATGTTGGTCATCAGGCTGTTCAGCAGCGCCTGCAGCGAGTACAGGTTCTGGTTGTCGATGTACAGCATGGACTGGAACCAGTCGTTCCAATAGGCGAAGCAGAGGAACAGGCCGATGGTCGCCAGGACCGGCAGCGAGATCGGCAGTACGATCGAGAAGAAGATGCGCAGCTGGCTCGAGCCGTCGATCTCGGCGGATTCGATCAGCGCGTCCGGAATCGTGCTGCGGAAGAACGTTTTGCAGATGATGACGTTGAACGACGAGACGGCGAGGGGCAGGATCAGCGCCCAGACCGTATCCTTCAGGCCCAGCAGGTTGGAGTTGATGTAGTAGCTGGACACCAGGCCGCCGTTAAACACCATCGGGATGAAGACGATCCAGGTCAGCAGCCCGTTCAGCTTGTAATTCGGCCGGGACAGCACGTACCCCATCGACGTCGTCAGCATTACGCCGAGCAGCGTGCCGACGCCGGTCACGAGCACGGAGACGCCGAGCGCCTTCATGATCATTGTCCCTTGGTTGATGATGTATTGGTACGCCTCCCCGGAGAACGCCGTCGGGAAGAGATGATAGCCGCCGTTCCGGATGGAATCCTCGCTGCTCAGCGAGATGGACAGGACTACGAGGACCGGGATGAGGCAGAGCAGAGCCAATATTATGAAGATCAGGTTGAACAGCAGGTTGGTGCCGGGCTTGATTCGGTTGAACTTATCGAGACCCGACTCGTATTTCGCGCTTGATGACATGTTCCGCATCCTCCTTTACATCATGGCGCTCTCGCGGTCGACGCGACGCACGATCCAGTTGGCCAGCAATATGGTCAAGCAGCCCAGCACGGATTGGACGAACGCGGAGGCGGACGCCATGCCGACCGTCGCGGTCTTCAGCTGCTTATACACCAGCACGTCGACCGTGGTCGCCACGTTGAACAGCGAGTTGGAGTCCCGCGGCACTTGGAAGAACAAGCCGAAATCCGTGTAGAAAATGCGCCCGACGGCGAGGATGAACATCATCACGATGACGAGCTTCATGAGCGGCAACGTGATGAACCGCGCCTGCTGCCACTTGGAGGCGCCGTCGATGACGGCCGCTTCGTAGTACGTGTTGTCGATGCCGGTGATCGTCGCCAGGTAGACGACCATGCCGTAGCCAAGGCCCTTCCAGACGTTCATGAACACCAGGAAGTACGGCCAGTAGCTCGGTTCCATGTACCAGTTGACCGGGTCCTTGCCCAGGCCGGTCAGGAACTGGTTCGCGATCCCCTTGTCGAAGCTCAGGAACGCCCACACGATGGCGGACACCACGACCCAGGAAAGGAAGTACGGCAGGAACATCAGCGTCTGATAAAACTTCCCGGCCTTGCCGCTGTGCAGCTGGCCGATCATCAGCGCCAGCGTGACGGGCACCGCGATGCCGAGCACGATGAAGATCAGGTTGTAGCCCAGCGTATTGCGAATGACGACCCAGGCGTCGTTCGACTTGAACAGGAATTCGAAGTTCTTGAACCCGGTCCAATCGCTATGGATGACGTTGCTCAGGAAGCCCCCGCGAATCTTGAAATCCTTGAAGGCGATCACGAGGCCGAACATCGGCAGGAAACAAAACAAGATGTACCAGACGGTCGTCGGTAAGGCCAGCAGCGTAAGTTCGGTATCTTGTGTGCGCCAGCGCGTTCGCGCGCGCTTGCGCCCGGTCTTCATGTCCATATTCGCCCCACTCCTTGCTTTTGCTTGCGTTTCACAGGTGTACACGCTTTCAGCACGCGCTTTCAGTAAGCGCATTCAGTATCCGATTGATGTAATTGTAAAGAATATGGCATGCCCTCTTCTAGACAACAAACTTGAGAATGCAGTCAACAAACGTTAGATTTTTGGGGTATAAGGGACTAATAGACTATGAATTTTCGGGGTACGGCCCTGAATCAGGGTAAAAGGACAGGGCGTCTCCCAGCGCGACGGGTCCCCTCGCTCCGGCGGCGAACGAAAATTTGTTGACTTGAACCGCGGTGCAAGGCGTATCCTATTGGTAACAGCAGGATGCGTTTCCTGCGGCGGAGCACAGGATTGCTTCCGAAGATCGCGGGCCGCTGCGGGACAAGCATGCCGGAATTCGCATCCATGCGCCAGCTCCCGCCCCTGCATGCCGGCTTGCCAAGCACGGCCGTAAGCAAAAATTTCGTTAGAAAAGAGGAACTGCCCATGAAACTCACGGGAAATACGATCCTGATCACAGGCGGAGGTTCCGGCATCGGACTCGCCTTCGCGGAACGCTTCGTGAAAGCGGGAAACACGGTCATCGTGACCGGCCGGCGCGAGCACGTCCTACGGCAGGCGAAGGAGCAGGTCCCCGGCCTCGTGACGCATGCGGCGAATCTGGACGGCGAATCCGAGCGCGCGGCCTTGTTCGAGTGGGCCACGACGCACTACCCGGACGTGAACGTCCTGGTGAACAACGCCGGGATCCAGCAGCGCTTTCACGTGCTGAAGGCCGATGCCAAGGACAATTGGCCGCATTACGCCGGCGAGATCGCCACGAATCTCGAAGCGCCGATCCATCTCGCCATGCTGTTCGCGCCCCACTTCGCCGCGAAAGATTCGGCGGCGATCATCAACGTGACGTCGGGGCTGGCGTTTACCCCGCTCGCGATCGCGCCGGTCTATTCCGCCACTAAGGCGGCGCTCCACTCCTTCACCGTGAGTTTGCGGCATCAGCTCGCGGAGACGTCCGTCGAGGTCATCGAAGTGGCGCCTCCGGCCGTCAATACGGATCTGGGCGGTACGGGGCTGCATGTCCACGGCGAACCGCTCGATGCGTTCGCGGACGGGATCTTCAAGGGCCTGGAGAAAGGCCAGCCGGAGATCGGCTACGGTTCCTCCGTCGGCCGCCTGCGCATGCCGCGGGACGAGGTCGACCAGCACACGGCCAACATGTATCAAGCTTTGAAAAGCAGCATTGAATAACGGTGCTTGCCGCTGTGCCGGATGCATCGAGAGGCCTGACAGAGACCTTCCGATTCATATTAGAAAAGCAAAAGCTCCCTCGCTTGAGGGAGCTTTCATCGGCTTTTCGGCTATTATCGCTTTCCACGGGCTTAATCGGCATTTATCGGCCTTCCAGGGCGTTTCCGATCCGGCTAGCGCGCTCTCGGAATGATGCCGACGGTGCAGCGGGAGACGCAGATCAGCCGGTCGTCCTCGTCCGAAATCTTGATGTCCCAAACCATCGTCGTACGCCCCTTGTGCAGCGGCGTCGCCACGGCGGTCACGATGCCGTCCCGCTTCGAGCGGATATGGTTCGCGTTGATCTCCATGCCGACGGCCAGCTGGTTCTCCTTGTCGATGAGCTGGTAGGTGCCCACGCTCGCGACCGTCTCGGCCAGCGCCACGGACGCGCCGCCGTGCAGCGCGCCGAAGTATTGGCGGGTCGCCGGACCGACGGGCATCGTCGCCACGACGCGGTCCCCCGTGCATTCGGTAATCTGCATGCCGAGCGCGCCGAACATCGTTTGTTCGTAATCGACGTCTTCGCTTAACATGAAGCGGTTGTCTTGGATGTGGTTCATTTTGAAAATCTCCTTCACTGGTTTCGCTGGTATTGCCGGTTTTGCCGGTTTCGATGATTTCGCTGAGGCTGCGTTTCCTGCTTTCGGCGGCCATCTGCTCGGGAATGGCGTGTCCCTTGTATTGTACCGCTTTTTCGCCCCCGATCGCGAATCCGCTCGCCTCCGTATCATAAGCGCGACTTGTGCCGGCTGCCCGAGGCGTCGGAGACCTCACGAACAAAGCCTCTATTCCGGTGTAGGAATAGAGGCTTGTACATGACGTGCATGCGGCTTGCGCGTTCAGGCTCGAAGGCTTAGTATTCGCCTTTGACGACGAAGTAAGAACCCCGAATGATGCCGGCGAGCTTGGACTTCTGCGTCGCGAACTTGAACTTCCCTTCCAGCTCCTTCGGCACGTCCATGCCCTCGGACAGCTTGAACCCGACGGCCCGCTTCTTCGCGTCGTCCACCGTGTACATGACATTGATCGACAGCCCGTCCTCGTAGAAGACGTAGGCGAACTTGATAGTTTCCACTTGAAACCGCGACGTCTCCAGCGGCTTGGCCGCAAACGCGATATCGCGCTCCTGCAGCACGCGGTTCACGTAGTCCAGCGTCTCCTGGCTCTCGCTCGCGGGCACCACCGTGAATTCGTGCTTGTATTTGTTCATGAAATAGCGGGCCTCGTTCGCGCGCAAGCCGGCCAGCGCCTCGGCCACCGGCGAGGACTCCAGCCCGACCGTGGACACGGTTTTGAAATCAACGGTATACGCCATTGCCATCCCTCCTACTCTCTCATTATGCCCAACCGGCGTTCGCCTAGACTGCTAGAGAAGAACACCAAGATTCGACACCTATTTCGGCGCAGGCGGGTGGAAACCCTCTCCATAGAGCGAGATTTGCCAATTCTAGTGGCCGCCGAGTCATACGCGCTCCTAGCTTAGCCGCTATTCAAAATCCACCCGCATCACGAACCGCCGAAGCGTCGGATGGGTCACCTCGCGGAAGCCGGCCGCGGCGAAAGCATTCCGGCTGCCGACGTGGAGCTCGCCCCATGTAATCTCCTTGCCGGGCACGGTGCTCATGGGATACCCTTCGAGGGCGCGGGCGCCCCGCTGCCGCGCGAAGTCCGCCGCCGCTTGCGTGAGCGCGTACATGATGCCGCGCCGGCGATAGCCCTTGCGCACGATGAAACAGGTGACGGCCCAGACGCCTTCGTCCTGCTTGTCCTCGTCCCGCCCCGCCCAGAGGATGCGGCTCCTCAGCAGATTAGCGAAGACCCCGCGCGGCTCGATCGCGGCCCAGCCGACGGGTTCATCGTCCAGGTACGCGACCAGGCCGCTGGTCGTGTCCGCCTCCGGGCTGCCGCAGTTGGTCTGCGCGCGCAGCAGGAAGGCGCGTTCGTCGTCATCGATCCGGCGCCACTCCGCGCTCAAAATCTTGTGCCGCTGGCAATAGCACCGGTCCGAATGGCATTTCACCGGTCCCAGCACCTGTTCCAAGTCCTCCCAAGACGCCTCGTTCGCGGGTACGATCGTGATGCGGTCCTCCGTCATCGGCATGGCGGCTACCTCCTCGAATTCGATATGATCCTTCGGCTAACGTTCGCGCTCGTCCCTTGACTTAAGTCAATGCGCGCGAACCTTTCCCTCGTTAGACTGTAACCAGTACTTAACCTTCCGCAAGCAGTTTTTCATCGTATAGGCCTACAATCAGGTCGTCGGATCAGCGGAGCCTTGGCCGATTCGCTTCTTGATCCGGCTCAGCGACTCCGGCGTCATGCCGAGATAGCTGGCCAATTGATGCTGGGGGACGCGGTCGAGGAGCGACGGCCGTCTCCGGAGCAGCGTCCGGAAACGTTCTTCGGGCGACGAAGCGAGGAACGCCGCGAATTCCTCCCGGACCTGACCGAAGTTCGCTTCGATCATCCGGCGCGTCATCGTTTCCAGCTGGGGATGCTTGTCGTACATGTCCTGCTCCGTGTCCAGGTCGCCGACGACCATGGCCGAATCTTCCGCGCAGATGAAGGTGCAGGGGGACGACTTGTCCGCCTTGTGATGGTTGAAGATCGCGATAGCCTGCTCTTCGGTGTAGAAGTTCGACGTGACTTCATTCCCCGCTTCGTCGATCGCGTACTCCCTGACGCAGCCCTTCAGGATGAAATAACAATAGGCCGGCTCCTCTCCCTGCCGGATCAGCACAGTGCCCTTCTTGAAGGCCTCGACGCGAATCTCGTTCACGATGGCCCTTTGTTCGTCCTCCTGAAGAGAAGTCCATTTCGACAAGTACGCATATAAGAGGTCCCGCATCGCTCCATCCCCTCTTCGTCCGTTCGTTCTCTATCCATTTTCTAACAAGAGGGCATCTCCTGTAAACGTCCGCTGCCGTAAAACGATAACAAATACCGGAGGGAAACGCATGAAAGCCATGGTTCAACGCGCGTATGGTGCGCCGGACGTGCTTGCCCTGCAGGAAGTCGCGACGCCGTCGCCCGGTCGCACAGACGTGCTCATTCGAATCCACGCCTCGAAGGCCGGACCGTCGGACTGCGCGTTTCGCAAGGGCGACCCCGTGATGATCAAGTGGCTCTACGGGCTGTCCAAACCGAGATTCGGCATCGGCGGCACCGAATTAGCCGGCGTGGTCGAAGCGGTCGGCAAGGAGGTCACGCGCTTTAAACCGGGGGACCGCGTGCTCGGGCTCAGTCCCAAAACCTTCGGCGCGTACGCCGACTATAAATGTCTGCCCGAAGACAGCCCGCTCGCGCGCATACCGGACAACATCGCGTATGAGGAAGCCGTGGCCATCTGCGACGGGGGCGCGACCGCATTGACGTTTCTGCGAGACAAGGCCAAGTTGCGGAGCGGTCAGCGCGTGCTGATCAACGGCGCCTCCGGGGCCGTCGGCATCTACGCCGTGCAATTAGCCAAGTACTACGGCGCGGAAGTCACCGGCGTCTGCTCGGCCGCCAACGAGGCGTTGGTCCGCCAAGCGGGCGCGGATGACGTCGTAGATTATACCCGGGAGGACTTCACGCAGGCGCATGCCGCCTATGACGTCCTATTAGACGCCGTAGGCAAACGCTCCTTCCCGGCCTGCAAGCGCGCGCTTACGGCCAAAGGCCTCTATCTGACCACCGTGCCGAGCCTGTCCATCCTGCTGCAGATGATGCGCACGTCCCTGACGAACGGCAAAAAGGCCGTTTTCGCAACGGCCGGTCTGATGCAAAACCAAGCGAACTTGGCTTTTCTCATGGAGCTCGCGAAGCACGGAACGCTGAAGGCCGTGATCGATCGCCGCTACCCGCTGGAGCTCCTGCCGGAAGCGCACAGGTACGTGGAAACCGAGCGCAAGAAGGGGAACGTGATTATTACGGTCCGCCATTAGCCGCGCCTGTTCGCGCAAGCGTCGGCCGTTACTCGCCCCGCTCTTCCACCGCCCGAAAAAAATGCCCGTCCGGATCATAGAACGTGAAATAGCCGAATTCTTCCGTAAAGGCAGGCTCCGCATCTATCCGGGCGCCGGCCTGTTGAACCCGTTCATGCAGCGCCAGCAGATCGTTCGTCAACAGCTCGATCATCGTCACCTGCCTCTGGCCGTTCGTGACCCAGAAGGGCCGCGGAAATTCAAACCGCAGCGGCGCGATCGCTTCCGGCTTGGTTTCCATCAGGAAAATACTCGGTCCATTGCCGTTCTTCAGGGCAATATGCGCTTCGCCGAACGCATAGTCCGCCGATACCAAGTCATAGCCCAGCACCTCGCCGTAAAACGCGACGGACGCCTTCAAATCCGTCACCGGGAACCGCAGGCAGCAATAACCGATCACATCCGCAGGGTTCGTCTTTTTGTTCGGCACACGCTCATCTCCTTTGCTTGAAAAGGCATGTTCGCTCTCCATGATAACGCTTTCCGCATATTCCTATTACTATTCGACCGGCGGGCACGGCTTCCTTCCACGGAAAACGAAAAAGGCACCTTCGGCAAGGTGCCTTTCGGAAATCTTCGTTTCGTGGCTGCCGTTAGCCGCGGTTAGCCACCTGCGTTATATCTCGGCGGCTTGACGGCTTAGAAACTGCCGCACGGCCGCATCCGTGCTGAGTCCGATCGCCCGGCCGTACGCCGAACGGGCTTCTTCGCGGCGATGCATGCGCTTGTACAAATGCCCCGCGAGCGCCCAATAGGGCTGGTAAGCCGCCGCTTCGGCGGCCGGCACGACGTCCAGCAAGGCCATGCCGCGCGCCGTGCCGTAAGCCTCCGCGACCGCCGCGGCCCGGCCGACAATGGCGCCCAGCGTAGGGTGCAGCCGCACGAGACCCTCGTAGAGCTGCGCGATCGCCTCCCACTCGATTCGCCCCGTCCGCAACCGCTGCGCATGCACCGATTGAATCGCGGCCAGGAGCTGAAAGCGACCGATCCGGCCGGCTTGCGAGGCCATATGCAAATATTGCTCCGCCTCCAGGATGCGGCGTTGGTCCCATCGCGCGCAGGCTTGCTCGGAGAGGGGGATGTAATTCCCCTCCTCATCCTGCCGCGCTTCGCGGCGCGCCTCGCAGTGCAGCATGAGGGCGAGCAGACCGCACGCCTCCGGTTCGTTCGGCGTGAATTGGACGAGCAGCCTGGCCAGATAGATCGCTTCCTCCGCCAATCGCCAACCGGACGAGCCGGCCATGGCGGCCTCGTCCCACCCGCTTCCGTACGCCGCATAGATCGCCTCCAGCACGGCATCGAGACGCTCCGGAATTTCTGCGGCATCCGGCATTTCGAACGTGAGGCGTTCGGCGCGAATGTGGGCCTTTGCCCGCGTCAGCCGCTGGCCCATGGTCGAAGGCTTGACGACGAAGGCAGACGCAATGCGAGCCGCATCAAGGCCAAGCACGGTTTGCAGCATCAACGGCGTCCGCATCACGGGATCGATGGCCGGATGCGCACAGAGGAACATCATCCGCAGCCGTTCGTCCGGGAACGCGTTGGTCGAAGCCGTCAGGCGCTGCGCGTCCTCGGACAGGGCATGGAGCGTCGGCAGCGCGTTCTCCGCGATGCGGGCATGCCGGGCACGGTCGATCAGCCGCCGGCGGGCGGCCGTCATGAGCCACGCCTCCGGCTTATCGGGCACGCCGATCCGGGGCCACGCCTCCAGCGCCGCGACAAACGCATCGCCGAGGGCATCCTCCACCGCCTGCAGATCCCGCCAATGGACGGCGAGGTAGGCGAACAGCCGCCCATAGGCCTCCCGTGCCGTTGCTTCAATGACCTGATGCGCGCTCATCGGGCGGACTACAGCGCGGGAAGGTTCTGCCGAACCTCGACCGTCGCGACCGGCCCTCGGGCCGCCCACGAGAGGGCGGTGTCCAGGTCCGGCACATCGATCACGAAGATCCCGCCGAGCTGCTCCTTCGTCTCTGGGAATGGCCCGTCCTGCACCGCCAGCTCGCCGCCGCGGCGCTTCATCGTGGCCGCCGTCTCCGGGGCATGGAGCCCCGCACCGAATACCGCGATTCCAGCCTCCCGCAACGCATGCACGTAGTGCGTCCAGCCGGCTAGGTAATCCTGCTGCCGCGCCGGGTCCGTCCGTGCGGCAAAATCCTCCTGGCTCTCGAAAAACATCAACGTGTAACTCATGCAAAACGCCTCCTCTTTCATCATTGGATTTGGGATTCGTTATGATGTCGGTTCAGGTATGGCGATTTCTACAAGCAAGGCTGAATTTTTTTAATTGTTTCGCATCGACCTGCATCCTCACGACGACATTGCCCTTCTTGCGATCGCTTTCATGGGTTCCCGCCCTGACGCCTTCATGAATGTACACCCAGTGTATACGCGGGCGATGTTCCTGTCTATGTGATCGGCGCACTCTTTAGAAAAGATGATCCGTCTCCCCTATACCGGTCTATCGGCGAAAAAAAATGGCGGCTCTATGGCCGCCAAGCGTCATGATTAAATTTTGTGAATTTTGCTTGCCGCAGGGTCATTCTTTGTCCCGACGGCTTGATCGCTTCAATACTCTCCTTTAATGACGAAGAACGAACCTCGAATGGTCCCGGCCAGTTTGGACTTCTGTCTTGCGAATTTGAACTTCTTCTCTTCCAGCTCCTTCGGCACTTCCATCCCCTCGGACAGCTTGAACCCTACGGCCCGCTTCTTGGGATCATCCACCGTATACAGGACGTTGACCGCTAGACCGTCCTCATAGAAGACGAAGGCCCATCTGATATTTTCGACTTGAAAACGCGCGGTTTCCAGCGGTTGGGCCGCAAACGCGATGCCGCGCTCTTCTTTCAAAACCCGTTCCACATAATCAAGCGTCTCCCGGCTTTCGGCGGCCGGTACGACCGTAAAGGCGTGCTTGTATTTGTTCATGAAGTAACGCGCCTCGTTCGCACGCATACCGGCTAGCGCTTCGGCTACCGGCGAGGTTTCCAGACCCGCCGCAGACACATGCTTAAAATCAACGATCGTGGACATTCTCATGCCTCCTTCTGATTTCGATTACTTCTTCACGACCGGAACCCACATCTCCCCGTATACGAAGCCGTCCCGCTGCCCCATCTCAACCGTTGCATTGGGCCCGCCGACATAAGCGTAATGATCGGCTGCCGGCAAGACTTGACCGAAAGCAATGCCGGTAAGCATCGCACTGAGCTCGTCGGCCGACTTCCCTTCGCCTTTAACGACAAGGTATTGTCCCTTAGGGAATTGGATCACCCGGTGTTCTTCCGGTACCGATGAATCCGTCATCACGCCAGCGTAATACATCATCTTGTGATTGACCGCTTCGTTCACGGCAAACATGTAGTCGTTCGCGGCAATCGCCTTTAACGCGTCAAGCCTTCCATCCTGCTCCATAGCCCGCCAGAAGTCTTCCTTCTCCTTGTTCATGCCGGCATAATCCGTGTAATCGCTCTTCAGCTCCGTTCCGATACCGAGAACGATAAAGCCGTCTTTTTCCTCAAAAGCATGCGTTGCCATGATTCCAGCTCCTCTTCCGAATGGTTGGATTGGTTTGTTTATCCGCTTGATAGGTTTATAGTACCCTTAAACCGTGTCAGAATGCGATACTGTTTAGCGGTTGCCGATTAGTCTGCGGCTATTCGGACGCAGCGCCCAGGAGGCCATGCAGAGCGCGGCATAGAACATCGGAAGAAGAACATGGAACCCGCCATCGCCGTAGTCATGGGCGAACGCATGGGATAAGGCCGCGCCCGTCATGAGAAAAAAGATACCGCTATAAGCCCATTCCTTGAGCCGGGGGAAGCCTGGCAGGACGATCGCAAGGACGCCAAGCAATTTCCACGTCCCGAGAATGTTCGTGATATATAACGGGAAACCAATAGCGGTCACCAACTCGACATTGCCGCCATATCGCATCAATTGCCCGATCCCGCTTAACGCAATCGAGCAGGCGAGCATGACGGTGACAGTCCAATAAGCGGCCGTCCTTCCGGTAAAGCGGGATTCAACCTTCACGCTCGTTTCCTTGCCGGTCGTTTCATTGCCGGTAATCGTACTCATTTCATTTCCTCCTCTGATCCTTTGTTTTTCCGCTTGATGAGTTTATAATAACCAGTAATCATGTCAAAAAATGAACCTGTTTAGAGGGCCCGATGAAAAAAGTAGAACGGATTAACATCCTCATGCGGTACATCAACAACCGCGCCCATTTTACCATCTCGGAAATCATGCGGGAGTTCAACATCTCCCGTTCGACGGCGATTCGGGACATCAGGGAAATCGAAGCGATGGGCATGCCGCTCGTCGCCGAAGTCGGGCGGGACGGGGGTTATTTTGTCATGAACAACTCCGTCCTGCCCACGGTCCGCTTTACCGATAATGAGATTAAAGCGCTTTTTATCGCCTTCATGGCCACGCGCAATCTGCAGCTCCCTTATCTCAAGAGCCGCCACTCTTTAGCGGAAAAGTTGCTCGGCCTCCTCTCGCAAAACCAGCAAGACGATCTGGTGCTGCTAAATCAAATCCTGCTCTTCGAAGGCACCAACCCCTATAATCCCGACCTGCTTGATCTATCGGATCTGCCCCATCCCATGCTGGAGCAACTCATCCGGATTCTTCTGAAAGACTGCTACCTAGCGGTTTCCGTCGAAGAAGGAAGAAGAACAACGTCGTATGCCATCTATCTCCTGCGCCTCTATCGCGAGAAAAGCGCTTGGCAAATCGAAGGCTTCGACCTCGAGGAGAACAAGAGGCGGATTATCCCCGTCGATCATCTCACCGACGTCAAACCATACTCCGGGAAAACAAGAATCAGCAAGAAGAAGATCGTCGAACAACTCGGCAAGCAGGAAGAAGCCAGCAACCTGGTCCTCGAGCTCGGTCCCAAGGCGATCGCCCAGTTCAAGAAGTACCATCCGTTAAACATCACGATTTCCTACACGAATCCTTATCAAACCACGGCGATCTTAAAGACGTTCATCCATGTTCATCATCCGGATGAATTGGCCGAAATCACCAATTGGCTGCTTTTCTTAGGCGGGGATATCAAGGTCAGGGAAATACCGAAGGAAGTTGCAGAAGGAGTGCAGGCGAGAGTGGAGGTACTGGAGAAAAAGTCAAGTCATTGACCCTCGCCGCCGACTGTAGGGAAGCTCCGGCGACCGCCTAAGGTTCGCCGTATCATTCTAACGACGAAAAAAGGGCGCCTGACGGGGCGCCCGGATTGCCTTAGAAACGATGGCCTATCTAAAATGGTAATCTCCGCCGAATTGCTTTCAGCGATGCAACTGCATACGTGCGAAAGAACTCAAACGAGCGTTCCCTCCTCAAGCAACTGAACGGCGAACGCTAAATTGAATTTTTAACCGAATTTTCAGTTTCTTGAAACAGGACGCAGACTCTGCCGACCGGCGTGTTTTCAGCATAAGACCCAAACGCGGGGCCGGCGAAGTCGTGCGTTGTCTAATGGCAGAAGCGCAATTGGATGCTAGCTTCGCGGTGTCCTTTCGCGAAACGTTCATCGCCTCTCGAAGGGATAAGCTCTATCAACTACTGAAGCGTGGCATCGCGCGAGGAGAGATACCCGAAGAAACCGATTTTGAGCTCTTCGCCGATCTATGTTATGGGCCAATCTGGTACCGATTACTGAATGGGCATGCATCACCTGACAATCATTTCGTGCAGACGCTGCTCGATTATATTTTATAGAACTATACATCGCCGCCGTACCTAAGGAATGCAGGTGAGATCATAATTCCTAGCGACAAGTAAAAGAGGCTGTCTCTTCGACATCCAGGATGACGGAGAGACAGCCTTCGCTTCGATCGGGGTTTAATCTGCGCGCGCCGTTGTCGCTTACTTGGAAACTACAAGCTTCTCTAATTCCTTCACTGTATTCTCGATCGCGTCCATCAGTCGGAACTCCTTGGACAAACGCGTTACGTTCCTCTTGTATTGGGGCTCATTAATCACTTGCTTTATTGCATGCAAGATTTTCTCTTTCGTCGGACGATCGGTCTTCAAATTGATCCCTACGCCCGACCATTCGACGCGCGCGCACACCTCCGGCTTATCCTCGGTTTTACCGGCGGTGACGATCGGAACGCCATAATAGATCGCCTGCTGTACGCCGCCGTAACCTCCGTTCGTCACAATCGCGTCTACATGCGGCAATAATTCATGATGAGGAACGAAGCTCTCCAATCGAACGTTATTCGGCAATGGAATATCCACGTCCGATACGGGCCTCCCCCCCGTCGTGGCCACAACCAGGACGTCTTCTTCGGCTAAAGCTTGTATAGTAGGAATAAGCAATTGACCGAAATCCTGATTTGCGATCGTCCCCTGGGTGACGTGTACCACCGTACGATCCTTCATCTCATCCCACCATGGGGGAGGGGAAAATCCGGTTGGTTTAGCGGGCAAGTACGGACCAACGAACCGAACGATGCTCGGCATATCGCTCCGAGGATATTCGAAGGAAGGACTCGTCCCCTGCAGAACCAGATCGGTTGTCAGCGCGGGTGCTGTCAGCGCGGAGTACGGCAGCTTCGGCGCGTGCATGTCGGACAATAATTTATTCGCATGTTTTTGCACATCCGCGAACATGACGTTCTCAACCAATACGTTTAACAATTTGTTGCGAATTCGACCGACTGCGCTTGCGTTAGGCTGAATCCCAAGACCGAAAGGCGCCGTATCGCGGCTGCTTAAAGTCAAGGGGAAGACCCCATAAGCGGCTATCTTAGGAGCTTTGCCCGTTAGTTTCAACGGCAGCATCCCGGTAAATGCGGCATCTATGACTACTACATCCGCGGGAAACTCCTTTAATAGCTTGGCGATATCCGCGGCATAGGCGGGCATTTCTCCGAAGAAAATGTGCTTTAAATCGAATTTCATTTGGTTTACTCCCTGAAACTTACTTCTTTCGGGAAACCAATCTTCATACCGGCTATCGTCCAAATCTTTAGCCGACTGCACGTGCGCAAACCGCGCGCCAGTCGCTTCGATTTTCCCCTTATATTTGGAAGTGCTGTACCACATGACCTCATGTCCGTCTTCAACCAAGCGCTTCGCGATCGGGAGACCCGGACTGATATGCCCTTGAATCGGCATGGCAGCGAATAAAAACTTAGACATTGTTCCACTCCTGTCTGCAATCTATTTCTACGTTCATCATAGTTATATCAACTCACAGTAATCGCATTGTAAAAAGCACTGTGGTAATTCATGGATACCAGAGAACTGCTCTCCCCATAAGCATAAAATTGGAGCCCGCGATTCTCGTCAAACAAGGCAAGACTAATAAAAGGACATAAGAAAGGCGATATCAGCAGATATCGCCTTTCTCACATCCTTCCATCCTTTTAAAGAATTGTCGCTCAAGGCGTGGGCAAGGAGCTCGTCAATTATTCTTTGGTTGCTCCAAGGACATGCTCATGCCAATGCTGCATGCTTTGGGCAAGGAAGACCTGACGGATGCGTGCGCAGCGGGCCGTTCAATCCAACCGTGTGCCCTATCTGCGGGAAGGCCTATCCTTTTCAACCGGATGAAATTGCAGCCATATCCGGGTCATAGGAAAGATAACGGGCCGCACGTCAGAAGTCGATCCGCTCGAGCAACTTCGCCGTATCGCCACTCAAAAACTTGCCGTTACTTATGATACGGTTCCCCCCGGTTAATCTTCACAGCCCGGTACACCTGCTCCAGCAGCACCAACCGCATGAGCTGGTGCGGCAGCGTCATGCGCCCGAAGCTCAGCTTCTGCTGGGCGCGCTTCAAGACGGCGGGCGCGAGCCCCGTGCTCCCGCCAATGACAAAAGCCACGTGGCTCCGCCCATACGTGGCTAACGAATCGAGCTGGCCGGCGAGGTCCTCGCTCGACCAGAGCTCCCCGTCCAGCGCCAGCGCGATCACATGCGCGTCCGGCTTCAGCTGCGCGAGCAGCCGCTCGCCCTCGCGCTCTCGCACCTGCGCTTCCTCGGCGGCGCTCATCGTCTCGGGCGCCCGCTCGTCCGGCACCTCCGTGAGCGTCAGCTTCACGTACGGACCCAGCCGTTTCGCGTACTCGGCGATGCCGAGCGCGAGGTACTTCTCCTTCAACTTGCCGACGGAGGCGATCTGAATATGCATCGTTACACCACCAAGTATTCCGCGATATGGTCGCACCGCGGCATCTCGCACGTCGCCGGCGCTTCCCACTCCGCGAACTTCGTCTTCACGAGGTCCACGATGTCCGGCGCGTCCTCGTATTCGTCCACGAATTTATCGATCGCCAGCTCCACGTGCTCTTTGCATACACAATACATACAGGCTTGTCCTCCAACTCTCATCTCGTCCGTTACTTCCATTGTACGCAATCGGCGCAAAAAAATCAGCCCGTGAGGCCAGTTCCCGCTTCCGGGCGCTGTCACGAGCTGATTCGCCTTTACGATGGTATCGCTTAGTCTTCCGTTTTTTCCTCGAGCTTAAACGTCGTCGCCGCCTTCTTGCCGTCGCGGTAGTAGGTGACCGCGATGTCATCGCCGATCTTCTTCTTCCCGTACAGGTACTTCCGCAGCTGCAGCGTGCTGGCGATCGGCTGGTTATCCAGCTTCACGATGACGTCGTTGAGCTGGAGGCCTGCCTCCTGCGCCGGCCCGACCGCCTGCAGGACGATGACGCCGTCCTTGACGCCGTCCGGCAGCTTGAGCTCGCTGCGCGGCACCGTGATCGTGCCGTCGTCGCCGCCCGCGCCCGGCAGCGCGCCTTCCTCGTCGCCCGCGCCCGGCTCGAGGCCGCCCGCCGAGCCGCCGTCGTCGCCGCCCGCCTGGGCGTCGTCCCCGCTGCCGTCGGTGCTGCCGCCGCCGCTCTTGCCGTCGTCCGGGCTGCTGCCCACGCTATCGTCCGCGGCCGCCGACTGCGCCAAATACTGCGCGAGGTCCATCGTGTACACGCCTAGATACGGCCGTTTCACCTTGCCGTACTTCAGCAGACTGTCCACGATCGGCAGCGCCTGGTGCGACGGGATCGCGAAGCCGACGCCTTCGACGCCGTAATCGGCGATCTTCATGCTGTTGATGCCGACGACGTTGCCGTCGAGGTCGATCAGCGGGCCGCCGCTGTTGCCCTGGTTGATCGACGCGTCGATCTGGATGACTTCCTGCTCCCAGTCGTAGTTGCCGTCCTGGCTGAGCGAGACCGGTATGATCCGCTTCGTCTTGCTCACGATGCCCATGGAGAGCGAATCGCTGAGGCCCAGCGGATTGCCGATCGCCATCACCCACTGGCCGGCGCGCAAGTCGTCTGATTCCCCGAACTTCGCCACCGCGTCGATGCCGCGCGCGTCCATCTCCAGCACGGCGAGGTCCGTAATTTCGTCCTTGCCGACGATCTTCGCTTCGCGCGTGTCGCCGTTGCTCAATACGGCCTTCACCGCCGCGGCGTCGGCGATGACGTGGTTGTTCGTCAGGATATGCGCCTTGCCCTTCACGATTTCGAAAATAAACCCGGACCCGAGCGCCGCCTGCTGCAGACCGGCATCGTCGCCCCCGGCGCCGGAGCCGCCCGAGCCGCCGCCCGCCGCGCCGGCCGGCACCGCCTGCTCGTTAATGATGCTCACGACCGCCGGCCGAACCTTCGCCGCGGCGGTGATCGTCTTCTCGAGCGGATCCCCGCTCTCGTTCATGCCGACCTTCGTGACCCCGGCGACGGCGCTCACCACATGATTCCCGCGGTCGAAGCCGGCGAAGAGCCCGAACAAGAGCACGGCCGCGGCCGCGCCGGCGACCGACGAAGCGACGACGAGCTTCGCCGGCGTCCACCGAAGGCGGCGGCGCTTGAACGGCGCCTCCTTCCTGGCCAGAAACGACGCCCGCGCTCTCCGCGAGACGCGCGTCGAATAGAAATCATCATCGAATAAGCTCATGTCTAATCGCTCCTCCCGACGCCCGGGGACATCAAGATCATTATTTTGCGAATCTAGGAATGTTATCGGTAGATTGGACTACACTAGTAGTAGAAGAAGACGCATCGCTATTCAATCTCTCGCCCCCGAAGGAGGAACCGCCCATGCCGCGCAAAGCATCCGACGCGCTCGAGCAGCTCAACCTCGCCGCCAAGCTGGCCGATCTCAAGGAAGACCATTACCGCGCCCTGCTCACGATCGGCGCCCTGACGGAGCTGCTGGTCGACAAAGGCATTCTCGCCCCGGACGAGCTGGAGCTCAAGATGCGCTCGCTCGACGCCGAGATGGACGAGCTTATTTCCGCCTCACTTCATCCCATGCCGTAGGCCGGTCATGATACGTCTCGCGCAGCGGATGCTCGTCTTTCTTGAAGAAATGCCCGTTGTTCTCTAACACTTCATTCACCGTCATCCGGGCCAAATCAATCAGATTGTGGTCGAGGCTCAGATGCGCCAGGTACACCCGCTTCGTTCGGTCCGTCATCAGCTGGCACAGCGCTTCCCCGGCCGCTTCGTTGGACAGATGCCCGACGTCGCTCAGGATCCGCCGCTTGATGTTCCACGGATACCGTCCCATGCGCAGCATGTTCACGTCATGGTTCGACTCCAGCACGAGCACGTCGGAATCCTCGATCATCCGGCTTACCTTGTCGCTCACGTAGCCCAGATCGGTGGCGAGGCTCAGCTTGAGCCCGTCCTCCTCGAACACGTAGCCGACCGGCTCCGCCGCGTCGTGCGAGATCGCGTAGGAGGTCGCCCGCAGCGCGCCGAAATTGACGCATTCGCCCGTCTCGACGACGACGCGCTGCTCGCTTCCGATCTGCCCGACATGCCGCTCCAGCGCGCCCCAGGTCGCCTCGTTGGCGTAGATCGGCACATTGAACTTGCGCGCGAACGCGCCGAGCCCTTTGATATGGTCGGAATGCTCGTGCGTCACCACGACCGCGTCGATCTCATGGCCGGCCACGCCCTGCTCCCGCATCAATTCCTCGAGCCGCTTCACGCTCAGCCCGGCGTCGACCAGCACGGTGGCGTCCTGCCCCCGCACGATCGTCGCGTTTCCCGTCGAACCGCTTCCCAATACCGTAAATCGTAGTCCCATAGGTTCCCCAAACCTGTCCTTTCCCCGCTCCGGCCCGCCGGTCCCATGTCCGGCCGAGCTGCATGCCCTCTGTCTTTCCTCTTGCTGATCGAAGCCGCTCCCCGGGCCGTTCGTCCGTTATTCCGTCACGACCTCGCCGCTGATGGCGTTCATGTAGAACTGGCCGCCGTCCTCCAGCAGCACCCGCCACGTCGGCGCCGACACCTGCACGTCCGAGTTGAAAATCTGCCCGTGATAGCCCAGCTTGATCTCCTTGATGACCGCGCCGTCGTGCAGCTGCTTCTCGATGAGCGTCGCCAGCGCCTTGGTCGCCGGCAGCACCGCCTGCGCCGTCGATTTCTCGGACGGCAGCACCTCGATAACGTCCTGCTTGTACGCGGTGATTTTCAAGTTGCTGTAGAACAGCTCCAGCTTCACGTCGAACATCGGCCGGCCCTCGACCGTCCGGTAGAACACGAACTCGCTGTCGAGGTTCTCGCCGAACGCGTATTTATTCAAATCCGGGATGACGCCGCCCAGACTCGCGAGCAGCTCCTTCTCGTTGAACACCGCCTTGCTGTCCACGGGCGTCTGCAGCTCGCGGCGCTCGCCGGCGCCGAGCTTCGTCTTCGCCCGGAAGGTCAGATCCTTCAGCTCGGGCGTCTCCGACGGGATGCTCGTGTCGAGCTTAATGCCCTTCTCCTTCATGAGCGCCTGCGTCTCCGGGCGCAGATCGTTCACGTCCGTGCTGGCATCCCGGCCCTCCCGGATGTTGGACCAGAGCTGGTACCCAAGCACGAGATTGAGCAGCAAGAACGCGATGATCAGCACACTCTTCGCCCTGCCCCAGTCCATACCGACATCCCCTTCGATTGACCGTTTCTCTATGTGAAAAAGCTGGCCGCCCCTGCGGCGCGGCGCGCATCGACCGCGCGGCGGGCGGACAGGCGGGAGCGTGGTCAGCCGCTTGCCCGGCGGCGCCATGCGCTCTACCTTTGCGCCCATTGCGCGCCTATACGCCGTTACCCGCCATCAGCCGGGCCAACGCAATCGCAGGCTGCCGCAGCTCATCGGGCGCCTCATCGCGCACGCGTGCGTCATGGCCGGAAGCGCTCGCCTACCGCGCCGCCGTCAGACTCTGCGGCAGCCCGCCCATGGCCATGCCGACGCTGCCATGGACGCCGCTATCGCCCGAACTCGAGCTCGTATTCGTGCCGCCGCCCGCGTCCTGCTGCCCGGGCGGCGCGCCGCCCGGCTCGCCCGGCAGCGGCTTGTAGCCGCCCGGGATCGCTTCGAGCAGCACCTCCTGCGTATCGTCGCCCAGGCGCACCGCCCAGACCGGATCGAGCGTGAGCGTCCGGTCGTCCGTCGGATGGGCGAGCAGCGCCGGGTAGAGCGCGACGACGTCCGCCTTGCGGGCGTAGCCCGTGAGCGCGCTCGCGAGCATGTCTCCGCCCGGCAGCCAGCGCACGCTGCGCTTGTCCGGCTTCTTCTTGAGCGTGAGCATCGACCGCTCGTATTCCGAGACGACGCCCTCCTGCAGGCGCAGCTTCATGCTGCCGAACAGGAACGGCTCCATCGGAATGACCGGGAACGAACCGTAATACTGCTGGAAGCGCAGCACATGGCCGCCCCCGAGGTCGCCTGCGTGCACGAAGCGGTGCATCCCGTCCCACCCGCCGTGCTGGTTGACGAACTGCACGGCAGAGTATACATTCTGGCTCTCGTTGTCGCCTTGGCCCTGTACCGCGACCGGGTCGGTATAGCTGAGCCAGCGGCCGTTCTGCTCGATCTGCAGCCCGCGCTTGCCGTCCGTGTAGATTTGCGATCCGTTCCGGTCGCTGATCGTCCGCGTCACGCCGGGATCAATGAACAGGTAGCTCTGCATCTGCTCGGGCGTATAGCTGTCGTAGCCGACCACGGAGACGCTCGCCTCCACCGGCCCTTCCGGCAGGTACAGGTCCTGGCCGATCCGCTTGTAATTCACCTGATACTCTCCGTACCCGACGTACATCTGCACGTCCTGCGCGGTCAAGTCGGCCTTCACCGACTCGTAGACGGTCATATTGTCGGCGCTGAAGAAGTACGTCCGCACCTCCTCGCCGTCGCTGCCGGCGTAGATCCAGATCCGGTCGACGACGTCGTTCATGAACGGCGCGTCGCCTTCGAGCTTGAGCACCTTGCTCAGCAGCTCCATCGGCACGCCGCGCCCGAAGCGCAGCTCGATCCCCTGGTCGCCGTCCCGAATCTCGTTCCAATCGACGGCGGAGACGGCGGCGCGCTGGAAGCCCTTGAATTCGCGGCTCTTAATCTTCTCAAAGATCAAGTTATAGAAATTCGACGCCGGATACAGCACCGTGTGCTTGGCCTTGCCCAGGTGCAGCACCATGTCTTCGGGGAAGATCACGTTTTCGACTTGTTCCTCTTTGCCCATCGCCTCCGCCGGCACGTACCCCTGCTGCGGCGACGCCGTAACGCCGAGCCCCGGCATGCTGTACGCGAGCAGGTAGCTCTGGATGAGGCTGACGACGACGAGCACGGTCAGAATCGCGGTCTTCGCGCGGTCGATCATGCCGTCTCACCTCCGCTCATCAAGGGCAGCACGACCGTCACGGTCGTCCCCTCGTTCAACTCGGAGTCGAGCGAGATGGAGCCGCCGTGCGCCTTGACGATTTCCCGGGCAATGGACAGTCCGAGACCGGTGCCGCCCATGCTTCGCGAGCGGGCCTTGTCGACGCGGTAGAACCGGTCGAAGATGCGCCCGAGATCCCGCTTCGGAATGCCGATGCCCGTGTCCTTCACGCTGATCGCGATCGCGGACGTCTCCTGCTTCCGGGCCGAAATCTCGATGCGCCCGCCGTCCAGGGTGTACTTGATCGCGTTGGACACGAGATTGTCGAGCACCTGGTCGATCTGGTCGCGGTCGAGCCAGACCGTCTTGATGCCGTCCTCGACCCGGACGTTGGCGCGGATCGCCTTCTTCCGCATCTGGAACGAGAAGCGGTCCGCCACTTCCTCGAGCATCTCGGGCACGTTCGTCTGCTGCCTGCGCAGCGGCGCCTGGTTGGAGTCGAGCCGAGACAGGTGCAGCAGGTCGGTGACGAGCCGGATCATCCGCTCGGTTTCGTTGCGGATGACGCCGACGAAGCGCTGTCCGAGCTCCCGCTCCTCCATCGCGCCTTCGTCGAGCGCCTCCGCGTAGCTCTTGATCGTCGTGAGCGGCGTGCGCAGCTCGTGGGACACGTTCGCCACGAACTCCCGCCGCGACTGCTCGAGCCGCTCCTGCTCCGTAATGTCCTGCAGCACCGCGATGGTGCCGGAGATCCCGTGCTCCCGGCGGTGGATCGGCGTCAGCGTCACGCGAAGCAGCTCGTCCTCTTCTTCGCCTTCGGCCTGCATATGATAGATGACCTGCGGCTGGTCGCTCCCGTTCGGCAGCGCCTTGAGCTGCGATTCCTCGAGCCCGAACAGCTCGTTCAGGCGCACGCCCTCGCAGTTCTCCCGGCGCAGCATCTCCTGCGCCCGGCGGTTGCTGATGATCACGTAGCCGCGCTCGTCCGCCGCCACGACGCCGTCGCTCATGTTCGCGAGGATCGAAGCGAGCTTCTCCTTCTCCTCCTCGTTCGCCGAGAGCGCATCGCGCAGCCGCATCGTCATGTTGTTGAACACTTCCGACAGCCGGCCGATCTCGTCGTCCCCGAGCACCGGCACCTGCTGGTCGAACCGCCCTTCCGCGACGCCCGCCGCCTGCCGCGTGAGCGCCTTGATCGGATTCGTGATGGTCGTCGCGAGCAGGATGCCGAGCACGCCCGTCAAGCCGAGCGCGAACAGCATGCCGGACATGAAGATCCGGTTGATCCGGTCGACCGTCCGGTACAGGTCCTTCATCGACGCGACCAGGTAGACCGCGCCGACGATTTTATCGCTATAGACGACGGGCTTCGCAATGACCTTCTTGCGCAGCCCGTCTTCGTCGATGATTTCCTCTTCGTTGTCGCGGATGCCCTGCAGCGCGCGGCTGACGGCAAGCGACGTGTTTTTCTTCCCGATATACGACTGATGGGATTGCGACGATGTCGCCAGCACCTTCCCGCTCGCGTCCATCACCTGAATCTCCGCCTCGTTGATGCTGAACAGGTTGCTGACCAGCACCGCCAAGTATTCTTCGCGCGTCTGGTCGTCGGAGCTGTCCGGCTTCTCCGGCTGATTGGACAGCGTCTGCGCCGCGATCTCGGAGAGCAGGTTTGCCTGCTCGTTCATGTTGTTCGTGAACGTCGACGTCAGCGACGTCTTCATCGTGCTGATGAAGTAGACGCCGATCAGCTGCATCGCGATCAGAATGAGCAGCACGTAGATGATGATCAGCTTGACCTGAATGGTGCGGAAGAACCGTATGCCCCCGTTCATCCGAAGCCGTACCCTCCGGATTTCGGATTGCGCATGAGATACCCGAGTCCCCGCCGCGTCAAAATATATTCCGGCCGGCTCGGATCGTCCTCGATCTTCTCGCGGAGCCGTCGGATCGTCACGTCCACGGTGCGCACGTCGCCGAAGTATTCGAAGCCCCAGACCGCCTGCAGCAGATGCTCGCGCGTCATGACCTTGCCGCTGTTGCGGGCCAGGTAGTACACGAGCTCGTACTCGCGGTGGGTCAGATCGAGCGGCTCGTTGTCCTTATACACGACGTACATGTCGGTATCGATGAACAGGTTGAAAATCGCCAGTCCTTGCTTGTCCGACCGCGCGGATCCCTCCGCCCCCGAAGCGCTGTTCGCCGCAGCGGGCGCCGCGGCCGGCTCGCTCTTCGTCCGGCGCAGATGCGCCTTCACGCGGGCCAGCAGCTCGCGCGTGCCGAACGGCTTCGTCACGTAATCGTCCGCGCCGAGCTCGAGCCCGAGCACCTTGTCGAGCTCCGTGTCCTTGGCCGTCAGCATGATGATCGGCGTCTGCAGCCGGGTGCGCACCTCGCGGCAGACGTCCATGCCGTCCTTCACGGGCAGCATCAGGTCAAGCAAAATCAGGTCCGGCAGCTCTTCGAACGCCAGCCGGACCGCCTCGCCCCCGTCGAAGGCGCAGATGACTTGATAGCCTTCCTTCTCCAGGTTGAATTTTATAATATCCGCAATCGGTTGTTCGTCGTCGACCACTAAGATTTTACCGTGCATCGCTACACCGCCATTCGATAAGCAATCTCCCTTTATTCTACCATAGCGGCATGTCCGTTCCCAATGAAAGTTCGCTCATATCAGGGGAGATTTGGGCGAAAAACGGCGAATACGCTTCATTTCGGCCAAACGAGCGAGTCCTGAGCGCAAAACACCGCCTCGGCCGATGGGCCGGGCGGTGTTTCAAGTTTCCAAATTTCGGATTATAGATATTTGAGCGGGTTTTGCAGCTCGCCGTTCTTGTGCACCTCGAAATGCAGATGCGTGCCGAAGGAGTGTCCGGTATTGCCCATGACGCCGATGCTCGAGCCTTGGTTGACCGTCTGACCCTTCTTCACGAGGATCTTGCTCAGGTGGCCGTACCAGGTCTCATAGCCGTTCTTATGGTCTATGATGATGCAGTTGCCGAGACCCGGACGCGTGCCGACGAAGGTTACGACGCCGTTGTCCGCCGCCATGATGTTGTGGTTGCCCACCATGTCGACGCCGCGGTGCAGCGCGCCCCAGCGCATGCCGAAGTAGCTCGTCAGGCGGTGGCCGGTGACCGGCCAAGCGAACTGCCCGGTGCCTTCGCCGATGTCCTTGGTGCCCTTCATGATAATGGCCGGCACGGACGGTTCCAGCACGACTTCGCTGATCAGCTCTTCGCTCATCAGATAGCCGTTTTGCTTCACGAGCCGGTATACGAGCTGCTTCTTGCCGCTCTGTCCCTGGCGGACGACCTTCTGTTCGCCCTTCTTCAAGTTGCTGTTCTTCTGGTAGACCGTCTTCGGCTCGATCGATTCCGTCTCCGTGACGTTCTCGACCGTCTGCACGGTCATTTCCGGCTGCAGGACGGTCAAGTCGAGCACGTCGCCGACCTTGATCACGTCGTCCTTGATCCACTTGTTCCGCTCGTAGATGACCTGCGGCGAGATATCGAACTTATGCGCGATGCAGCCCACGCAGTCGCCGTCCTGCACCGTGTAGGACTTCGGCTTCACCGTGCCCTTGATGAGCTGCAGGTACAGCTGCTCGGGATCGGCGATGTCGGCCGGCTTCACGTCCTTCTCGCTGGTCGCGACCTTCTCCAGCACCTTCACGGACTTGAGCGCCGTCTTCGACTTCACGCTGCCGTCGGCCGCGTACGCGAGCGCCGTCACTTCCGTCTTGGCCGACTTCGTCTTCGGCGCGTACTTGTCCTGGACCCGCTGGAGCAGCGCGTCCGCGGTCGCCTTGTCCTTCACGACCCCGACCTGCTTGCCGTCGATCGTCAGCGCCACGCCCGTGGCGTGGGATGCGAACGAGCCGCCGAGCTTCTGCAGCGTAGCGGCCGTATCCGGCTCCGCCTTGTAAGCGCTTTTATGCCCGTATGTGATCTCGCCCGTCTCCAGCACCATATGTATGCCGGTGTTGCCGGCATCCAGCTTCGCCTGCGTCTCTTCGATGAAATCCGCGACCTGATCCTTCGAGGCGACCTCGCCGATCAAGCTGCCGTTCTGATACACTTCCACGAAATCCACGGTGTGCGCCTTCACGTAATGCGCCCCGCTGAAGCCGGCGATCGTCAGCACGACGACCGCGCTTCCCGCGAGCACTAGCGGTTTCTTCCGCAGCATGCGCCGCGTCGAGCCGCTTTCTATGTCAGTCATCCGATTGTCCTGTTGAGGGCCTACGCGCCGAAAAGATGCCCGGAACGAGTTCCATGCCTTTCGGAATCGACCCTTGTCCGTAAAAAAGGTCATGATCGTCTCCTTTTCGCGTTATGCTGCCAAGTTTAGAGCGGATCCGACAAGGTAAATTCTACATCGTCAGTCACGTTCCTTACTGTATCATAACGCTCCATGGGGGTTCAACCGGACGACCCTTTACGCGAGATTAATATTTGCTCAGAATCGACGACATCTCGTCGTACTCCGCGCGGTCCAAATACTGCGCCATCAGCTGCTTGACCTTCGTCATTTCATCGGCCGTCAGCCCGTTCTCCATGTACGTCGAAATCTGCTGCCACGCCTCCTGCGGGAGCTTATTCATCACGCCGAACAGCTTCTCCTTGTCGGCGTCGCTGATCTGCGATTTCGCGGCATTGATCTCGTCCGTCGACATCGCCACGCCGTCCTTCGCCGCGTCGTCCGCCGCATCCCCGGAGCTCGCGCCGTTCTGGCCGGAAGCCGCACCGCTGTTGCCTTTCGGTCCCGTGCCGCCGCCGATGTCGCTCAGCTCGCCCTGCGGCAGGTCGCCGAACGCGTCTACCGATCCGTCATCGCTGCCGCTGCCGGCATTCGGCGCGCCCGTCTTGTCCGTGCCGCCGGATGTGCTGCCGGCGTCCGATGCGTCCCCGCTTCCCTCCTTCGACGCCCCGTCGTCCGTACTCGCGTCGCCGCTCCCCGCCTCCGAATCGCCGGTCTCCTTCGCGCTATCGGCCGCGTTCGATTTCGCGCCATCCTTCAGCCCGGGATCGGCGCCCCACATCTCGCCCCACAGCCCGCTGAGCGCGAAAGGCTGCTGCTCGAGCGGAATATGGAACTGCTTCAGCAGCGTCTCCACGTAGCTGTTCACGACGTACCCCGTCGTCCAGATCGACAGGAAGCTGATCAGCAGCGCCGCCGCCGCCAGCTTCCCGACCGCCGCCGCGACTTTCCCCGTAATCTTCCACATGTCTATCACCCTTTGCTATGCCGCCTGCCAACCCGCGGCTGTGATGGTCCTGGCCTATCGCCTCTACTTTCCAGTATGGGCACGGGACGGACGGGCCATTCAATTCTCGCAAAAAAGAAAGAGAGCCGCGATCGCTCGCAGCCCTCTTGCTAGTGGGGTGATTTAGATATAAATCGGCATGACCGGATTCGTCTGCTCGCGGTTGCGGCCGACGGAGAAGATCGCGATCGGAATGCCCGTCAGCTCGGAGACGCGCTCGACGTAGCGGCGCGTGTTCGCCGGCAGGTCCTCCAGCGTCTTCGCGTTCGAGATGTCCTCGCTCCAGCCCGGCAGCTCCTCGTAGACCGCTTCGCACTCGGAGATCAGCTTCAGGCTGGCCGGGTAATGCTCGATGATCTCGCCGCGCAGCTTGTAGCCCGTGCAGATCTTGACCGTCTCGAGGCCCGACAGCACGTCGAGCGAGTTCAGGGACAAGCCCGTGATGCCGCTGACGCGGCGCGCGTGCCGGACGACGACGGTGTCGAACCAGCCGACGCGGCGCGGACGGCCCGTCACGGTCCCGTACTCGTGGCCTTTCTCGCGGATCAGGTCGCCGATCGCGTCGTTCAGCTCCGTCGGAAACGGACCGTCGCCGACGCGCGTCGTGTAGGCCTTCGCCACGCCGATGACCTGCTGGATCTTCGACGGGCCGACGCCGGAGCCGATGCAGACGCCGCCCGCCGTCGGGTTCGACGACGTCACGTACGGGTACGTGCCTTGGTCGATGTCGAGCATGACGCCTTGCGCGCCTTCGAACAGCACCTTCTTGTTGTCGTCGATCGCGTCGTTCAGCACGACGGACGTGTCCGTGACGTACGGACGCAGCGTCTCCGCGTATCCGAGGTACTGGCCGAGGATCTCGTCCGCGTCCAGCTTCTCGCCGCCGTACATCTGCTCGATCACTTGGTTCTTCTCCGCGACGAGGCGGCGGAGCTTCGTTTCGAATTCTTCGGCGTCCATCAGATCCGCGACGCGGATGCCGTTGCGGGCCGCCTTGTCCATGTAGCACGGGCCGATGCCCTTGCGGGTGGTGCCGATTTTATTATCGCCCTTGCGCTCTTCCTCCAGGCAGTCCAGCACGAGGTGGTACGGCATGATCAGATGCGCGCGGTCGCTGATTTTCAAGTTTTCGGTGGAGAAGCCATTGTCATGAATATAGTTGATTTCGTCGATGAGGGCGGACGGATTGATGACCATGCCGTTGCCGATGACGCACACTTTGTTTTCGTTGAAAATGCCGGACGGAATCATGGTGAGCTTATATTTCTTATTGCCGATCATGATGGTGTGACCCGCGTTGTTGCCCCCTTGGTACCGGGCTACGACATCGGCGCCGTCCGCCAGAAAATCGGTGATTTTTCCTTTGCCTTCGTCGCCCCACTGGGTTCCGACTACAACTACCGTTGACATGGATATACCCCCAATTACATTACAAGTTATTCGCTCGCGTACACAGAAACAGTCAGCCGCCTCTTGAAAGCAGCATGTTTAGTGTACCGTTTTAGTCCGCTAAAGTCAACGAAAAAGCGAACAATTGCAAGGTCGCCCCTACAATTGTTCGGAAATTGAAATATAAGTGCCGCCCTGCCCGTCCGACGTTCGCCATTCCCGCAGCCGCGCGGTTTCCCGGTCAGGAAGCCGACTCCTGGTGGGTGCGGTCAAGCCCGACGAATTTGTTGAAGTTCTTCAGAAACGCCAGCTCGACGGTGCCGACCGGGCCGTTCCGCTGCTTGGCGATGATGATCTCGATGATGTTCTTCTTCTCCGATTCCTTATCGTAGTAATCGTCCCGGTACAGGAACGCGACGATGTCGGCGTCCTGCTCGATGGAACCGGATTCCCGGAGGTCGGACATCATCGGCCGCTTGTCCTGCCGCTGCTCGACGCCCCGGCTGAGCTGCGACAGCGCGATGACCGGCACTTCGAGCTCCCTCGCGATCTGCTTCAGCGTCCGCGAGATCTCGGAGACTTCCTGCTGCCGGTTCTCGCCGGCCTTGCCGCGGCCTTGAATGAGCTGCAGGTAGTCGATCAGGATCATCCCGAGGCCCCGCTCCTTCTTGAGCCGCCGGCACTTGGCGCGTATGTCCGCGACCGTGATGCCCGGCGTATCGTCGATGTAGATCTGGGCTTCCGAGAGCGAGCCGATCGCCATCGTTAGCTTTTCCCAATCGTCGCCTTCCAAATACCCGGTCCGCATCCGGCCGGCGTCGACGTTCGATTCCGCGCAGATCATCCGCTGCACCAGCTGGGCCGCGGACATCTCGAGGCTGAAGATCGCGACCGTCTCGCGGGAGCGGACGCCGACGTTCTGGGCGATGTTCAGGGCGAACGCCGTCTTGCCGACGGAAGGACGCGCCGCCACGATGATCAAGTCGTTGCGCTGAAAGCCGGAGGTCATTTTATCCAGGTCGCTGAACCCGGACGGGATGCCCGTCGAACCGCCTTTATTGGAATACAGGTGCTCGACCCGTTCGAACACTTCCATCAGCACGTCTCGGATGGAGATGAAGCCGCTGCTCGAGCGGCGGTTCGACAGCTCCATGATGCGCGCTTCCGCGTCGCTCAGCATCAGCCCGACGTCGTCCGCGGCCGCGTAGCCGTCCGAGACGATGTTCGTCGCCGTACGAATGAGGCGGCGAAGCATGGACTTCTCTTCTACGATTTGCGCGTAGTAGTCCACGTTCGCCGCCGTCGGCACCGCGTTGCCGAGCTTCGCCAGGTAGCTGACGCCGCCGATTTCCTCCAGCTGCTGCCGGTCCTGCAGATAGGCCGTCAGGGTCACCAGGTCGATGGGCTGATTGTTCTCGCCGAGATCGACCATCGCCTCGTAGATCAGCTGGTGCGACGGCAGGTAGAAATCCTCGCTCCGCAGCCGCTCCATCGCCGTGATGAGCGCTTCGGTCTGCAGCAGAACCGCCCCCAGGACCGCCTGCTCCGCCTCCATGTTCTGGGGCGGCACGCGATCGAACATCGTCAGCCCGTCATCCATGGCGTCCCTGGCTCCTTCGTTATTATTCTTCCGCGGCATGTACGCTCAGCTTCGCTTTCACGTCGGGATGCAGCTTGACGAAGACCTGCGTCACGCCGAGCGTGCGGATCGGTTCGTCCAGCTCGATCTTCCGTTTGTCGAGCTTCACGCCCTGCGCTTCCAGCGCTTCGGCGATCTGCTTGCTCGTGATGGCGCCGAACAGGCGGCCGCCCTCGCCGGCCTTCGTCTTCACGACGACCTTCATCTCTTCCAGGCGCTTGGCCAGCTCCTGCGCGTCCGTCTTCTCCTGCTCCTTCTTCCGCTTCTCGGCGGCGTTCTGCGCGTCCAGCGTCTTCAGGTTGCCGTCCGATGCCGGCTTCGCGAGATTCTTCGGAAACAGGAAATTACGCACGTACCCTTCCGACAGCTCCTTGACTTCGCCTTTCTTGCCTTGCCCTTTCACGTCCTGCAGAAAAATGACTTTCATTCGAATAACCCCTCTTCCTGTTCGATTTCTTGCAGCACCTGCTTCAGGCGCTGCGCGACTTCCGCCACGGTGCCTTCCAGCTGGGCGGCCGCGTTCGTCAGATGCCCGCCGCCGCCCATGCGCTCCATGACCACCTGCACGTTCATATGGCCGAGCGAGCGGGCGCTGATGCCGATCAGCCCGTCCGGCCGCTCCCCGATGACGAAGGACGCCAGCACGTCGGTCATGTTCAGCAGCGTATCCGCCGTCTGGGCGATGAGCAGCTGCGAATACTTGCGCCCCTGCTCCGTCGCCGCGATCGCGATATGATCGTAGACGATCTCCGCCTGCCGGATCATTTCGGCCTTCTTGAGGTACTCCGCCAAGTCTTCCTTCAGCATGCGCTGAACGAGCGAGGAATCCGCGCCGTTGCGGCGCAGGAACGACGCCGCCTCGAACGTCCGCGAACCCGTGCGGAGCGAGAAGCTCTTCGTGTCGACGGTAATGCCCGCGAGCAGCGCCGTCGCTTCCTTCACGTCCAGCAGCACGCGGTCGTGAATGTACTGCAGCAGCTCCGTGACCAGTTCGCAGGTCGAAGACGCGTAAGGCTCCATGTAGACCAGAATCGCGTTCGAGATGAATTCTTCGCCGCGGCGGTGATGGTCGACCACGACGATCTTGTCCGTCAAGGTCAAGAGGCGCGGCTCCTTCACCATCGACGCCTTATGCGTGTCGACGACGACGGCGAGCGTCTTGCCGTCCACGATGCCGAGCGCCTGGTCCGGCGTGATGAACCGCTTGGCGATGCGCTCGTCTTCCCGCAGCATCTCCGTCATGCGCTGAATGGCGGGATTCACGCCCTCCAGCACGATGTACGCTTCCTTGTTGAACAGCAGCGCCGCCTTGAGCACCCCGATGGCCGCGCCGAGCGAGTCCATGTCCGGCATCTTGTGCCCCATGATGACGACGCGGTCGCTGTCGCGCATCAGGTCGCGCAGCGCGTGCGCCACGACGCGGGCCCGCACGCGCGTCCGCTTCTCGACGGCGTTGGACTTGCCGCCGTAGAACGACTGGCGCTGCCCGACCTTGACGGCCGCCTGGTCGCCGCCGCGCCCGAGCGCGTAGTCGAGGCTCGTCTGCGCCCATTGGCCGAGCTCCACGATGCTCTCCGCGCCGGCCGCGAAGCCGATGCTGAGCGTCATCGGGATCTTGTTCTCCGCGATGATCTCGCGGACCTCGTCGAGCAGCACGAAGCGCGACAGCTCCAGCTGCTTCAGCGTGCGCTGGTCGGTGATGACGAGGTAACGGTCCGACGTCAGCCGCTTCAGATAGACGTGGAACTTGTTCGCCCACTCCGTGATCTCCGCCGTCGCCCGGGACATGAGCGCGCTGCGCTGCTGGTCGTCCATGCCTTGGGTGACCTCTTCGAGGTTATCCATGAGCACGATGCCGATCGCGAGCTTCTCTTCCTCGTACCGCCTCGCCAGCTGCCATTGCTTCGTGATGTCGCGGACGTAGAGCAGCCGTTCGTCGAACCGGAACATCAGCTCGTAGATGGCGTTGCCGATCGACGCTTCGACCGTGCCTTCGCGTTCCTTGGCCTGCGACAGCGTCGGGAACAGATCGTTCAGCGATTCGCCGACGATGGAATCCCGCTCCATCATGTTCGTGATGAAGGCGTTGTGCCATTCGATCGTCTTGTCCTCGTTATAGAGGATGATCCCGAACGGCAGATCGCTGATGACCTCGCGGTTCGCCTTCTTCACGCGGTAGGACAGCGTGCCGAGGTACATTTTCAAATCCCGGCGGAACGCCCGCTCCGCCAGGACGGAATAGACGCCGATGGCGCCGGACAGCACAAGGCCCAGCACCCCCAGCTTCCAATCGTACGTGGCGAGCGCGATCGACATCAACAGCATCAGCACGAACGCCCATAAATGGTGCAGGCCGTGCCATCGTTTTATCAGAAACTTCGGCATGTTCGTTTCCGCCCCTGTGTCACGATTTCTTGAACGCTTTACGGATCGGAATCGCCGCGTCCAGCACCCCGATCAGGCTAAACGGCGGAAATATCGCGACAATCACGGCGAGCAGCACCGGGATCGCCTTGTTCCATCTCCGTTCATGCGCAATATAGAAGAAGAAGCCCATCGCCTGAATGGAGAACGTCAATTTCATCAGCGGCGCCAGGTTATGCAGCACGACCGTCATGAACGAGGTTCCGTCGCTCGGCACCGCCATGTCCGCGATAAGAACGATCAAGTAGTACAGGACGAAAATCCGCGGCAGCATCCATTTCCGGATCGGCTGCAGCTTCGGCACGGCCAGCCCCCCGGCGCGCAGCACGGACCCGGCGATGGCGTGCGTCACGACCGCGAGCACGAACGAGGCGACGATGAGCGCCATCGGAATGGAATGAATCAAATTCTGGATGTACGATTCGGTCATTTCCGCGGTCCACGTGCCCGGCATGATGCCTTCGCGGTTCAAGCCGTCCACCGTGTCCCCGATCATGATGCGAATCTCATGGATGAGCGAGAACCCGAACCACAGATCGGCCAGCAGGAGCTCCAGCAGCGACAAGCCGAGCAGCGTCAGCGTGACGGAGGTCAGCACCTGACGGGCGGGAATGCCCTTGCGGTACAGATGGCCCATCACGACGGACGGGATCAGGAAGAATAGCCCGACGATCAAAGCGGCCGGTCCGAGCACAATCGTGCCGACCGCGTAGACGACGGCCATATGCAAGGCGAACCACGGCCGCGGCAGCGTCGCGTACAGCACGACGGCCGGCACCATCATGACGGCGAACACGAGCGCATTCACGAGCGGTACGGCGATGGCGAGCAGCAGCAGCAAGGCCGCGACGCTCCACAAAATCGATTTTGCACCGGTTTTCAAACCGTTCACCTCTTGCTCCAGTTACTAGTGCGCAGCCTAAGCTTTACTCCCCATTATAGCATAAAACGAATCGCGAAAGCACAGGAGACCTCGCCCAGCGGCCGGCGGCCGGCTGTCGGCGATGCGCTGGCGACGAGGCGCGCAGCCTCCGGCCCGGCGGGATGGAAGCCCTCTACCGTGGCCGATGGGACGTCTTCCGCCCCTTCGTCCGGACGCAAAACGCCGCCCTCGTTGGAGGGCGGCGTCCCGATTGGCCCGCGCGTTAGCCGGCGGCCATTTCTTTCTTGGAATTATTCGCGTTCACGATGAGTGCTTCGCAGTAATCGATAATATCGCTGCGGCGTACGATGCCGATGAACCGGTTCATGTCGTCGATGACCGGCACGAAGTTCTGCACCTTAGCCAGGGATAAGAGATCTTCCATGTTGGCGTCGATTTGGACCGCCTTGTTGCTCAGCCGCATCTGCACGTCCGACAGCTTCACTTTGTTCGTCTGTTCGAAGGTGAGCTGCGGGTTGTTCTTCATGTGCCAGAGCAGGTCGCCCTCGGTCAGCGTCCCGGCGTAGCCGCCGTCGTTGTCGAGGATCGGCACGGCCGTGTAGCGGTGATGCTCCATCTTCTCGAGCGTCTGCCGAAGCGTCGCGTCCATCGTCAGCCAAACCACTTCTTGCTTCGGTAATAGAAAAAATGCGATATTCATGCGTGTGTTGCCCACCTTCCTTCTTCTTCTTCCGCTTGCTTGCAGAAAGAGCATGGGGCAATTCGCCTGCCGTTAATTCTTCTCGGTCCCCTTCGCCGGTTTGGTCGAAAGCGGCTTCGCTTTCGCCGCGTTGGGATCGTTGTGCCGATATTCTTCCGGAAGCGGCAGCTGTGCCTTCGGGTTGGCCGGATCCAGCCAAGCTTCGATGAGCGCCTGCGTCTTCGCCAAGTCCGCTTCGTCCGCAAAATAGTACCATGCGCCTCCCGCGACCTTGCGACGCCCTTCTCCTTTCAGCGTATGGCCGTAAATCGCGCGATCGGTGTCCTGCAGCATGCTCTTCGCAAGATCGATCATGTGCTCGGGCGTCAGGTCCGTGCTGAAGTTGCCGCCCATAATGTCCATCAAGTGCGGGATTTTCGTCCATTGCCCGACTTTCGAGGCCTTGTTCATGATCGCGTTCAGAAACACCTGATGGCGCTGCGCGCGGCTGGTGTCGCCCCCGGCGTCTTCCCGATAGCGGACGTAATTCAGCGCCTCCGTGCCGTTGTAGACGGGCTTGCCCGCCTTGACGACAAACTTCTCGTGATCGGGGTCGTCGTTCACGAGGTCCTTCGTGATGGGAAGCGAGATGCCGCCCATCGCGTCGATGACGTCGCGAAAGCCCTTGAAGTTTATTGTAGCATAATGATCGACCCGAGCGCCAAAGAACTTCTCGACCGTTTCCACCGACATCTTCGCCCCGCCGAACGCGTAGGCATGCGTGATTTTGTCCTGCCACCGCCTGCCGGATCTGGTCGTCTTGCCGACGATGTCGACGTACGTGTCGCGCGGAATCGAGAGCATGAGGATCGCCTCGTCCTTCGGCCGGACGACCGCATAGATCATCGTATCGGAGCGCCCGATCTCCTTGTTCCGCTGGTCGATGCCGAGCAGCAGCAGCGAGAACGGCTCCTCCTTCTCGTACGTCGTCGGCACCGGCATGCGGCCCTCGAGCGGCTTGTAGGAGTTCTCCAGCTTATCCTTCACTTTGCCGGACAGGAAGGTATCGAACCCCCACAGCGCCAATGCGGTGCGGTTATAATAGGCCAGCGCGCCTCCGAGCACGAGGACGGCGAGCACGGCGGCCGCCCATTTATAGCCACGATTTCTTCTCGTTTTGGTCATGATGATACACAGGCTCCTGTCTATAGCGAGTCTTAATGAGGCCATCCTTATCATAAACGATCCGGCGTCCGCGAAGGTTACGGTTCGTTAACGGCAGGCTGCTGGAAAAGGCGGCTCCGCTTGGGGGACAAAATGCCGCGGACGGCGCATAGTTCTTCCTTCGGCCGAATAAATACCTACAAGAGGAAGGGGTGGCTGAAGGATGCAAGCGCCGCATTTTGTGCCGGACCGGTCGTCGACCGGCATCGATTCGAAGGTAGTCGGGCTGCTCTGTTACCTGGGCGTTTTCGTGACGGGTCTGCTCTTTCTCGCGATCGAGAAACGGAGCACGTTCGTGAAATTTCACGCCATGCAGTCCGTGGTGCTGTTCGCGGGGTTGTTTGTCCTTAATATTGTGCTCGGCTTCATTCCGTTTATCGGCTGGTTTCTCGGCCTATTGCTGACTCCGCTGTCATTTGTTTTATGGATTGCCTTAATGCTCCTCGCGCTGCAGGGCAGATGGTTCAAGCTGCCGATCATCGGCGACTTCGCCGAGGAACAGGCTTCCAAGCTCTAACCGGGAGCGGCGTTCCTCCCGCGCTGCAGGCTGCGTGTCCCTCACGATCCTAGGTGAGATGAGCTCGGTATTGATCGGTCTTGATCTTTGGACTTGAAATCGACTTTGTTTCTTTTCTCGGTACGGACTTCTTCGCTTTTATTGTGCGCATCCTTCCCGGATCCGGCATCATTTTCTATCCGCAAACGCAAAAAAGGCAGCCATGTCGGCTGCCTTCTTGGTCGTACGATCTATTCCGTCGTGTATGGCAACAGCGCTACTTGACGCGAACGCTTGATCGCGATCGTCAGCAGGCGTTGGTACTTTGCGCTCGTTCCCGTTACACGGCGAGGCAGGATTTTGCCGCGCTCGCTGATAAATTTACGGAGCAGGTCCGTATCTTTATAATCGATGTGCGTAATTTTGTTAGCGGTGAAGAAACATACTTTACGGCGCTTGTTACGGCCTTTGCGGCCGCCGAATTTGCGTTCTGGACGCTCGTCGCCACCGTCTCTTTGCTTAAAGCTCATGTTCATCCGTCCTTTCGTTTAGAATGGCAAATCATCTTCCGATATATCGATCGGGCGCCCGTCATCCGAGAACGGATCACGGCCGTTGTTGTTCCGAGTGCCTCCCGAACGTCCGCCGCCTTGCGAACCGCCGCCGCCCCCTTGACCTTGGCCTCCGCCGCCGTAGCCGCCTTGACCTCCGCCATAGTTGCCGCCGCCTCCGCTTCCGCCGCTATAGCCGCCTTCCTCGCGAGGACCGTTGTCGCGATTCGGGGATTCCAAGAAACGCACGTTATCGGCAATGACTTCCGTCACGTAGACGCGCTTGCCTTCGTTGTTCTCGTAGTTCCGAACCTGCATGCGGCCTTCGACCGCAGCCAAACGTCCTTTGCGCAAGTAGTTGGCGCACGTCTCGGCCAGCTGGCGCCACGTTACGATCGGAATGAAATCCGCTTCACGTTCGCGTTCGCCGCCTTGTCCGCCGCTCGAAAACGGGCGATCCACCGCAAGCGTAAATTGCGTTACCGCAACGCCTGCCGGCGTATAACGCATTTCGGGATCCCTTGTTAATCTGCCGATGAGAATAACGCGGTTCAACATCGTTTATCGCCTCCAATCAAAACATCGCTTGCGTTCGATGAGACTAAGCTACATCTTTCGTGATCAGGACACGGATAACTTCATCCGTGATTTTCATGACGCGGTCAAGCTCATTCACAACTTCAGCCGTTGCGGTGAAATTAACCAGCACGTAAATGCCGTCACGAATTTTATTGATCTCGTACGCAAGACGGCGCTTGCCGATCACGTCATGCTTCGTGATCTCCCCGCCGTTCGTGATGATTGCTTGGAACTTTTCCGTCAGCGCTTGAACCGCTTCCTGTTCCACATCCGGACGAATGATGTACATCACTTCGTAGTTGCGCATTTGATTCACCTCCTCTTGGACTATGCGGCCCCCGTAAGGGAGCAAGGAGCGAGCTAGAATTATTCTTTCTCGCATACCTGAATACTATATCAAATTTGGTACCCGCTTGACAAGTGCGGAATGATTGCATGTCCTCCCGCATTCTTCCGTTCATGTCCCGCATCCGATCGAAGCAAGCTAAGGTTCGGGGTTTTCTTCCCCCTTTATAGAAGCCATCAGCTGGAGGTGCAGGACAATGGGCGAATGGACGGAATTCCGGCCGGGCGATCACGCGCCGAACGACGGCACGTACATCGAGATCGGCGAGGCTTCGTTCCATATGGGCGTGAACGACCCGCAGAAGGTGCATCTGAAGAAGGGCGATCGGTTTCCGATGACGTCCAATAAAGACCGCAAGTGGAAGCGAATGAATCATCGTTAAAGAAATTCGAAAATCGGGGTGCATAAAGCCCTCGGTTCCGGAGCATTATAATTCATGACGGTGAACAAGTGAGAGGTGTGGTTCCATTGAACGTCAATGTGCTTGTGCCTCAAGGAGATTCTGTCCACTCAGCATAGAAGCGGAGGGTCGTGCCAAAGACACTTGTCTGTAACACACAGCACCGTATACCGGTGAACCGAGGTTTCGACGAAAGCTTTGTGATGACTGTTATTTCTACAAAACGAACGCACCGTCGGGAAAAGGGCTCGCAAGAGCCCTTTTTTCCTGTTCTCCGGAGGAACTCGCAAGTGGCGCGGTTCGCTGCGCTTCGTAACGGCGGCTTCACCGATGGAACCCCAAACAACCGCCGATTATGTCTGGCTATACTGGTCATTGGCTTCATCGACAGTTCGTCTGCTCGAATCGTATTCGTGTCTACTCTTACCCTTACCTTAGCCTTCACCGTTCAAGCGTTCCCTCATCATCCTCTACGTGGCGTTCCTGTGCCTCTCCCTCGTTGGTGCACTTTCCTTCCCACCACCATCTAACGAGCCCCCTCCTGAGGCCCGTAGTGGCCCCTAGCGCTCCCGAATCTGTTCCAGGCTCTTCTCTATTCCAACGATCGGCCGACGCCTTTCATACGCCTTAGAACGCCTCTACTTTCACCGTCTGCTCATCCTTTCTTCAGGCAGAACGCGAACGACCATTCCTTATCAAACGGCATACGGTATACGTGACGACGCTGGCCCTTCATTGTTTCCAAAGTCCAAAGTCGCAGCCATCCCCACATGCTCATCGAGCTCTCTTACTGGAACTCAGGACGAGAAAACGGGCCACCTTCGCCGGAACATCAAAAAAAGCGATCCGGATCGGATCGCTTCGTCTTTGTAAGGGCTAATGGCGGAGAGGGTGGGATTCGAACCCACGCACGCTGTGACACGCCTAGCTGATTTCGAGTCAGCCCCCTTGGGCCTCTTGGGTACCTCTCCATGTGTCTTGTCAGTCAGCAAGGATTATCTTAACACGCGGCTTGTCCGATTGCAAGCCTTTTTTTACTCGGCCGACAAATTATTTTGTCCCTCGTCTTGCTGCCGTTCCGCCGCGGAACGAAGCACCTTTTTAAGGTTCTTTTCGAACTTCGCGCGCGGAATCAGTACGCTGTGCTTGCAGCCCGTGCATTTGATGCGGATGTCCATTCCCATGCGGATGATTTCCATTTCATTCGTGCCGCACGGGTGCTGTTTCTTCATCTGCACGATATCGCCAAGCTCAAACTGCTTCCTCTCCATCTCCATCCGCTCCTCCTCTGTATCAATTCCCCGCGTGGCGAGGCCGTCCTTACCTGGCGACGGCTTCGTATCGATCCTCCACCAGCTTGTAGATGCCCCGGATCTCCACCTTTTCCTGCTCGATGACGTCCTGGACCACTAGTAAATCCGCTTCCGGAAATTGAATCGATAGCGCGCAGCCGGCCGTAATCTGCTTCGGCGTGGGGCAGATGTCTATTTCAATATCGGCATATTCTAATAGCATCTCGGCCCGCAATGCCTGCTGGGTCGAGTCGAACGCGATCAGCACCCCGCTCGCCTCCTTACCGGATCGTTATTGAACTTTTCTGCCCGCGGGCAAGTATAAAATGGTTGTCCCATCCATATACTAGTAACCAAGCGTGAGCCCGGCAGTTCTATCAAATCGATAACGAACGCCGCTGCATTTCGCCGATTATTCATAGAGTTTTGCGGGAGGGGAATCTATGAAACTGCCAGGAATGAAAGAAACGCCGCTGAAGGTGCCCTACACGGAGCCCAACATTACCGGTCTTCTCATCAATCGCATGACGTATCTCTTGGACACCGTGTCCCCCGATCGCCGCATCGTCGTCGTGTGCGTGGGCACCGACCGTTCCACGGGCGATTCGCTCGGCCCGCTCGTCGGCACCTCCCTAGGCAAGTACAGAAGTCCGTTCTTCGACCTGTACGGCACTTTGGAAGAACCGGTTCACGCCATGAATCTGGATGACACGCTGATCGAGATCAACAAGCGCGTGCGCAAGCCGTTCATCGTCGGCATCGACGCTTGTCTCGGCCAAGCCGCGAGCGTCGGCTGCATCCAAGTCGGCACGGGTCCGGTTCGTCCCGGCGCGGGCGTCAACAAAGACCTCCCCCCTGTCGGCGACATTCATATCACCGGCATCGTCAACGTTGGCGGTTTCATGGAATATTTCGTCCTGCAGAATACTCGCCTGCACCTCGTCATGCGCATGGCCGACATCATCGCTCACAGCTTATTCTCGTCCATCATGAAGTGCACCCGTACCGCTACTTATCCTGCCGCAACGCCAGATTGATCGCTTCGAGCTCTTCGGGGGTCAGCGCATAGGCGGACTGTCCCTCTTTGACCGGCTTCGCGTACACGAACGTATTTTCTCGGCCATGGAGTCCGCTTAGGACCATGCCGTCCTTGTCGTCATTAACGAACGCGACGGAGAAGCTGAAGTCGCTGCCGCGTTCCGCAAAGGCATTGTAGCGATGAATGCCGATATTGCCCCGTTTTTTTCGCACGGCTTCCATTAGGCCATCGACCGACTGCTTCAAGCTTCGCTGCTGCTCTTCCTGATCGTCCAACTGCTGTTTTAAATCAATGATGACGGATTCCAAATTCTCGACGCTCGACCCGTTCATGAATTGCGTGTAGCTCTTCCTCAGCTTCTTCAACTTACTGCCCAGCACGAAATTTCGGATAAGCAGCAGCAATACGATTACGATCAGTCCGGCAAGCATTCCGGCCATCGCCCAGTCGAACGGCCGTTCAATCCATTGATCCATGTTTCGTTTCTCTCCCCATTCGGTGCTCTTTAGCTGTAATGTCGGCCTATTTCGTTCACGGCCTCAACGAAGGCTCCCACTTCTTCCGACGTCGTAAAGCACCCTACGCTCGCGCGTATCGCTCCCGTATCCAACGTTCCTGCCGTCCCATGCGCCAACGGCGTACAATGAAAGCCCGTCCGCACGGCGATATTGTAATGCTGATCCAATATAAACCCGATCTCCGACGGATCCGCTCCCTCCAGAACGAATGACACGATTCCCGTTCTCGGCTTACCTAGCCCCGGTCCGAGCACGCGTACGCCGCCGACGGCAAGCAGTCCCTCCATCATTTGTTGCGCAAGCGTCATTTCTTTAGTATGGATGTTTTGGACGGTCTCATGCAGTACATGGCGTACCCCTGCCTGCAGCCCGGCGATGCCGGCCGTGTTCTGGGTGCCGGCTTCGTAGCGGTCCGGACGCACCGCCGGTTGTTCGATCGACTCCGACTGACTGCCCGTCCCCCCATGCATCAGGGGCTCCAAGTCGAGTTCCGGATGAATGTACAGCCCGCCGGTCCCTTGCGGCCCCAACAGTCCTTTATGCCCTGGAAACGCCAGCATATCGATCCCCATCGCTTCGACGTCGATCTCCAGCAGACCAGCGGTCTGCGCCGCATCGACGAGCAGCTTCGCGCCTCGCCTTCGGGTGATCGTCCCAATGTCGCCCACCGGCATGATCGAACCGAGCAGATTGGAGCTGTGGTTCACGACGGCAAGCCGCGTATTCGCCCGAAAAGCGTTCTCCACCTCTTTGGCATCCAACAGTCCTTCAGCGTTCGGCTCCACGTAGGTCACTTCGATAATGCCCAGCTTCTTCAAATATTCGAGCGGCCTCCGGACGGAGTTATGTTCTACGGCGGTGGCGATGACGTGATCGCCCGGTTTCAAGAACCCCTTGATTGCCGTGTTGAGCGCCATCGTCGTGTTCAGTGCGAACGCGATATCGTTCGGATTCTTCACCGCGAATAGTTTGGCAAGCGCTTTGCGGGCATCGAACAGGACCCGGCTTGCGCGGACCGCCATGGCATGACTTCCACGGCCCGGGTTGGCGCTATCCCGTTCCATAGCCTCCTTCACGGCTTCGATCACAGCAGGAGGCTTCGGCCATGAAGTGGCGGCATGGTCCAAATACACGTACGGCTTGTCCTTCTTCTGTTCCTCCACGATCCCGCCTCCCTTCGCTCAATGCTAACAATAGCATACCGGATTGGCGGCCCTGTATCAAAACACGCCAATCAAGTATGCTATCTATGGGTATTTATTGAATTTATGACAGCTGTTGAAGCAGTTCGAGCAACCGTTCCAGATCCTGTTTGTTATAGTACATCAGTTCGATTCGGCCCTTGTCCTTTGCCTGCTTGATTCGGACCGTCGTCTTGAACCGTTCCCGAAGTGACTCTTCCACCTCGTTAATGTACGGATCTCGCTTCTTATTAGAGACCGGTTCCTTCTCTTTCGGCGGAACGGGCTGATCCAAATTTTTGATCGCTTCCTCCAGCTGCCGAACGCTCCATTCGTTGGCGATCGTCAGCTCGGCCAATTCCTTCTTCCGAACATCTTCCTTCACGCCCACGATTGCTCTCGCATGACCCATGGACAATGTTCCACGTGAAACATTTTCCTTGATCTGTTCAGGCAGCGTCAGCAGTCTCAAAAAGTTGGCGATATGCGATCTGGACTTGCCAACCTTCATCGATAATTCTTCCTGCGTCAGATTAAATTTATCCATCAGCGCCTGATACGCCTGCGAAAGCTCGATCGCGTTCAAATCCTCGCGCTGCAGATTCTCGATGAGCGCAATCTCCATGACTTGCAGATCAGAGAAATTCCGGACAACGGCCGGAATCGTCGTGTTGCCGCACAGCTGCGAAGCACGGAAACGACGCTCGCCCGCAATGATCTCATACCCCTTCAACACCGTGCGAACGATGATCGGCTGAATGACGCCATGCTGTTTGATGGACTCGGCTAATTCCTTGATCGCTTCGTCGTCAAACGTCTTGCGGGGCTGATACGGATTCGGTCTCAGTTGCGCAAGCGAAACTTCGATGACCTTATCTTCTTCGCTGACGGAAAGCGATGGAATAAGCGCATCCAGCCCTCTACCTAGCCGCTTGCTCATACATGATCACTTCCTTCGCGAGTTCAAGATAAACCTCCGCCCCTTTGGATCGAGGATCGTACGTAATAATGGACTGCCCGTGCGAAGGCGCTTCGCTTAAGCGTACATTACGCGGGATGATGGTTTGATACACCTTTTGCTGAAAATACTTTTTCACTTCTTCAATGACTTGAATGCCAAGATTTGTCCGCGCATCGAACATCGTCAGCAATACGCCTTCAATCTGAAGGGACGTATTCAGATGCTTCTGCACGAGACGAACTGTATTTAAGAGCTGGCTCAAGCCTTCCAGCGCGTAATATTCGCATTGAATCGGAATGATGACGGAATCCGAAGCCGTCAACGAATTGATGGTCAGAATGCCAAGCGAAGGCGGGCAATCGATCAAAATATAATCATACTGATTCTTCACCATGGCAAGCGACTTCTTAAGCCGCTGCTCGCGGGAAATCGTCGGCACGAGCTCAATCTCCGCTCCTGCCAATTGAATGGTCGCGGGAATGATGTTCAAACCGTCGATATTGGTCGAACAGGTAGCATCGTTCGGATGCACATCGTTAATAAGCACATCGTATATGCAATGCGCGACGTCTGCTTTGTTGATTCCGATCCCGCTCGTCGTATTCCCTTGCGGATCGATATCGACCAGCAGTACCTTCTTGCCCAGCGAAGCCAGACATGCGCCCAGGTTGACGGACGTCGTCGTTTTTCCGACACCGCCCTTCTGGTTCGTTATTGCGATCGTTTTAGACAAACCGTTCACCTCTATGCTGAAAACTTATTGAAGCTGAATGAAACGTGTCTCTATTCTACCAATCTCCGCTAGAAAGTCAGGTTGTAATTCCAATAGATAAAAATGACGATGCCGTCCCTGTATTCCGGACGGCCGTCGGCGAAGCATATTAACGTTTTGGAATTTTAATGACGATTTCGTAATGGTCCTCGTAGTCCTGCTCGTTGGTTTTGATCTGCAAGCCGGACCCCGAAACCATGTCGATCGATTGGCGAATGGTATTTAAGGCAAGCCGAACATCCTTCGTGAATGAAATTCGTTTTGCTTTTTTGGCAGCCGTCTGAACCGCTTCCTTATAAAAGGCGACCCTGGCCTCCGTCTGTTTCACGTTAAGCTCTTTAGTAATAATATCGTCTAGCACTTTCAGTTGCAACTCTTCCGAGTCGAGCGATAGCAGCGCCCTGGCATGTCGTTCCGTTATCTTCCGTTCCATCAAGGCGCCTTTGACAGTGTCGCCGAGACTGAGCAGCCGGATCTTATTCGCGATGGTCGATTGGCTTTTACCAAGCCGCTGAGCAAGACTCTCCTGCGTCAAGTTATGTAGTTCGATCAGCTTCTGATAAGCCACGGCTTCTTCAATGGAAGTAAGACCTTCCCGCTGAAGGTTCTCGATCAACGCGATGGAGGCCGCTTGGGAATCGTTGAATTCTCGAATAATGGCCGGTATCGTTTCAAGCCCTAGCTTCTTTACGGCGCGGAAACGGCGTTCGCCCGCGATGATTTCGTATCTGCCGTTGCGTACCCGCACGACGATCGGCTGGATAATGCCATGCGTCCGAATCGTTTGGCTGAGCTCGTCAATCCGGTCATCGTCGAATACGGTTCGCGGCTGATACGGACTCGTATCTACTTCAGCGACCGGAATCTGCTTCACTTCATCTTGGTTTGTAGTCTTCTGATCGCCCAAACCGAATAAACGTGAGAATTGTTCTTTCATAGCGTCAACATACCACCCGATTTCAAAATGCCGAGTTTGTCGTTTCTATATCATTCGTCGGCTGAAAGATGATTTCCTGCTTGACAGCGCGATAAACTGAACAAATATCCGGTGACAAATTTGTTCCACGTGAAACATTTTCCGTTTCAGTTAGAGGATCGGCTGCTTCAACGGTAAGCCCACTTTTCGAGGGTATTTGGATGGCGTTTCCGCAAGCTTGCGGATGATGATGATGTGACGATCGGACTGCTCGAACGGAAGCTTAAGATGATGGGTTTCCCTATACTCGCTCTTTAATTCGCGCAAGCTTCGTTTGGCTTCTTGCGTCTCTTCCGCGGGATCCGAGCCTTTCATCGCCGCAAACGTTCCGCCCTTCTTGGCGAAGGGCAGGCACAATTCATTGAGTCCGCTTAACCGCGCAACCGCACGCGCCGTTACCAGGTCAAAGGCATCGCGAAGCTCCGGCATCCGCCCGATATCCTCCGCTCTTCCATGAACGCAGCTCACGTTCTCCAGTTTAAGCGTCTCGACGACATGACGAAGAAACTGAATCCGTTTATTCAGTGAATCGACGATCGTCACCTTCAGATGCGGGAAGCAGATTTTAAGCGGCAGGCTGGGAAAGCCCGCCCCGGATCCAATATCCGCGATCGAAGCGAACTCATCCATCCGCATAAAGAAAGAAAGGGTTACGGAGTCATAGAAATGCTTTTCGTATACCGCTTCCCTATCCGTGATGCCCGTCAAATTCATTTTTTCGTTCCACTCGACGAGCAGTTCGAAGTACCTTTGAAACTGCTGCAGCTGGAGCGGCGTTAGCGCCACTCCCCGCTCCTTCAGCAGCTCCGCAAACCAAGTCTCAGTCGGATTCATGATTACCCCCGTGCTGCGATGACCTTATTGTAATGTTCCAAGTAGACGAGCAGAATGGAAATATCCGCTGGCGTCACCCCGCCGATCCGGGAAGCTTGGCCGATCGAGAGCGGCCGAATCGTAGACAGGTTCGCTTTCGCTTCCTTGGACAGGTTCGTCACGACGCTATAGTCGATATCGTCCGGAATCCGCTTCTTTTCCATCTTCGCCAGCCGCTCCACCTGAATCTGCTGTTTCTCGATATAACCGGCGTACTTGATTTGAATTTCAACTTGCTCCTTCATATCCTCCGTCAGCGCCTCCGGCGACTGCGATAACCGTTCGACATGCTCGTACATGAACTCCGGACGGCGAAGCAGCGACAGCGCGTCCGTCGATTGCTGAATCGGCGCCGTGCCGATCTCCTCCAACAGCTGCAGAACGTCCTCATCCGGTCGCACCTTCACCGCCTTCAGGCGATCGATTTCCTGCTCCACCATGGCTTTCTTGGTCGTGAACTTGGCGTACCGCTCTTCCGAGATCAAGCCGATCTCGTAGCCGGTAGGCGTTAGCCGCAGATCCGCGTTGTCATGACGCAGCAGCAGGCGATATTCGGCACGCGAGGTCAACAGCCGGTAAGGCTCCGTCGTTCCTTTCGTGACCAGGTCGTCGATCATGACGCCGATATAACCTTGCGAACGATCGATGATGACCGGCGTCTGCCCCAGTACTTTGCGCCCGGCATTAATGCCGGCCATAATCCCCTGTCCGGCCGCTTCTTCGTAGCCGGACGTGCCGTTAATCTGCCCCGCCGTGAAGAGGCCCGGAACGACCTTCGTCTCCAATGTCGGCCACAGCTGCGTCGGCACGACCGCGTCGTATTCGATCGCATAGCCGGTGCGCATCATTTCAACATTTTCCAAACCTGGAATCGAACGGAGAATTTGCAGCTGCACGTCCTCCGGCATGCTCGTGGACAGCCCTTGCACGTAATATTCGGACGTGTTTTTGCCTTCCGGCTCCAGGAAGATCTGATGCTTCGGCTTATCCGCGAAGCGAACGATCTTATCCTCGATGGACGGGCAATACTTAGGTCCCGTCCCTTCGATCGCGCCCGAGAACATCGGCGCCCGGTGCAGATTGTCGCTGATGATCCGGTGCGTCTCTTCGGACGTGTAGGTCAGCCAGCACGGCAGCTGTTCGTTATCGGAGTATTCCGTCTCGTACGAGAAGAACTTCGGCTTCTCGTCGCCCGGCTGAATCTCCGTCTTCGAGAAGTCGATCGTATCCCCATGCACCCGCGGCGGCGTGCCGGTCTTGAACCGTACGAGCTGCAGACCCAGATTGCGCAGGCTCTCCGACAGTTTAATCGATGGCTGCTGATTGTTCGGGCCGCTCTCGTACATGAGTTCGCCCATGATCACTTTGCCGCGCAGATACGTTCCCGTCGTCACGACGACCGCCTTCGCGCGATATTCTGCGCCGGTCTTCGTCACGATGCCGACGCACGCGCCGTCCTCGATGATCAGATCCTCCGCCATCCCCTGCCGCAGCGTCAGATGCTCGGTCTCCTCGATCGTCTTCTTCATGAAATGCTGGTACAAGAATTTATCGGCTTGCGCCCGCAGCGCGTGAACCGCCGGACCCTTCCCCGTATTCAGCATCCGCATTTGAATGAATGTCTTGTCGATGTTCCGGCCCATCTCGCCCCCGAGCGCATCGATCTCCCGCACCACGTGGCCTTTCGCAGGTCCGCCGATCGACGGATTGCACGGCATGAACGCCACCATATCCAGATTAATCGTCAGCAGCAGCGTCTCCGCGCCCATCCGCGCGGACGCCAGCGCCGCTTCGCAGCCCGCATGGCCCGCTCCGACGACGATAACGTCGAAATTTCCGGCTTGATAACCCATTTCTCTACCCCTCCTTGCCTTTCGGACACTAATTAATTATTTACCTAAACAGAACTGCGAGAAAATTTGGTCGATGAGCGACTCGGCTACCGAGTCTCCTATCATTTCGCCCAATTGCTCCCACGCCGTTCGCACGTCAATTTGCACGATATCAATCGGAATGCCGCTCTCCGTCGCGTCGATCGCGTCGACCAGCGACTGGCGCGCTTGATTAAGCAGCGCGATGTGCCGAACATTGCTGACATAGGTCAAATCCGCGGATTCCAGCTCGCCGCCGAAGAACATCCGTTTGATGACCCCTTCCAGCTCGTCAAGCCCCTGCTCGTTCAGCACGGACATCCGCACGACCGCATCCGCCGGGAATCGCGACTCGACTTCCGACGCGTCCAGCTTCGCCGGCAGATCCGTCTTGTTCAGCAGCACCACGACCGGCCGTCCGCTTAGCTGCTCCATCAGCTCGCGGTCGCCCGGATGGAGCGGTTCGCTCGCGTTCAGCACGAGCAGGATCAAATCCGCCTCCTCGAGCGCCGTGCGCGATCGTTCCACGCCGATCCGCTCGACCACGTCGGCGGTCTCGCGAATACCCGCCGTATCCAGCAGCCGCAGCGGAATGCCGCCGAGCGTCATATATTCTTCGATCACGTCCCGGGTCGTGCCCGGAATATCCGTGACGATCGCTTTGTTTTCCTGGACGAGCGCATTGAGCAGCGACGACTTCCCGACATTCGGGCGTCCGACGATCGCCGTGACGATGCCTTCTCGTAATATCTTGCCTTCGGCGGCCGTTTTTAACAACCTGTCGATTTCGCCGCAGGCGTCACCGCAGCGTTCCCGGATATAGGCGTTGGTCATCGACTCCACGTCATGCTCCGGATAATCGATGTTCACCTCGATATGGGCCAGCAGTTCGATCAGCCCATGCCGGAGGGCCTTGACCTTCTTCGACAGCGTTCCCTCCGATTGTTTGAGCGCCACGGAGAAGGCGCGGTCCGACTTCGAACGGATCAAGTCGATAACGGCCTCCGCCTGCGTCAGGTCGATTCGCCCGTTCAGGAACGCGCGCTTCGTGAACTCGCCCGGCTCCGCCAGCCGAATCTCGCCGGCGCGCAGCAGCAGCTCCAGCACGCGCTTAACGGCCACGACGCCGCCGTGGGTGCTCAGCTCGACGACGTCTTCCGCGGTGAACGACCGCGGCCCGCGCATGACCGTAAGCAGGATCTCCTCCACCGTTTCGCCGGAACGCGGATCCACGATGTGGCCATAATGCACCGTATGCGAATCGGCCTCGGCAATATTCGATTTCGAGCGGAAATACCGGGCGCACGCATCGACGGCGTCCGGCCCGCTGACCCGAATAACGGCAATGCCGCCCTCTCCGACGGCTGTCGAAATGGCGGCAATCGTATCTTGTATCATTATCATGACAACGTCCCTCTTAACTTCGATCAAATAAAAAACGAGCAATGACCGGTGAGAGCCATTGCTTGGAATGAACGGTATACGACAACCTAACCATGCCTCAGCGTAATGACGACCCGCCGGTTCGGCTCTTCGCCTTTGCTGAACGTCTTGACCTTGCCGTGATTCTGGAGCTGCGAATGAATGATCTTGCGCTCGTGGGGCGCCATCGGCTCGAGGACGACTTCCTTCCGAGTCCGGATGACTTGCCCCGCCAAGCGGTCCGACAATTCTTCGAGCGTCCTGCGCCGCCGATCGCGAAAATCTTCCGCATCGAGCACGATCCGCAAATGGCTGTTGGAGTAACGGTTGGCCACGATATTGACCAGGTATTGCAAAGCATCGAGCGTCTGCCCCCGGCGGCCGATCAGCATGCCGAGATCGCCGGTGCCGGACAGCGCCAGAACCAATCCTTCTTTCGAATCGTTACGGGCAATCGTAATGTCAAGTCCCATCGTTCTTGCCACTTCAATAATGAATCGTTCCGTTTCGAGGATGGCATCTGCCGAAGCCGACGGCGAAGCGGGCTTGTCCGCCGCGGGAATCACCGGCGCCGGCGCGACGGCCGGAACGGACTCGGACTTGGCCGTCTCGACGGCGTCCGGCAGCAGCGCGAGCTCCACCTTCGCGGCGCGGACGCCGATCAGGCCGAACAAGCCTTTGCTCGGTTTTTCCACTACGGTGACGTTTACGCGTTCCGCGGATACTTGCAATTCCGTTAAACCATTTCGTACAGCATCTTCGATCGTTTTGCCCGATGCTATGATTTTCTTCATTTCGCGGGGACACTCTCCTTATCTTTCGGTGAGGTGCGGACATAAAGGAAATAATTTTGCACAATGGTGTACGTGTTGCTGAAAATCCAGTAAAGCGGAAGCGCGGACGGGAACGAAATCGCCATCACGAAAATCAATACCGGGAAAATGAGCATGATGCCCTGCATCGCCGGCATCGTTTTTTGCTGGGACGACATCATTTTGGATTGCACGAACGTCGTAATCGCGGCCAGGATCGGCAGCACGTACGTATGGTCCTTCTCGCCAAGCTGCAGCCAGAGGAATGTATGCTCACGAATGTTCTCGTTCATATAAATCGAGTTGTACAGCGCGATGAAAACCGGCATCTGCACGATCAGCGGCAAACAGCCGGCGAGCGGATTTACTTTATGCTGCTGAAACAGCTTCATCGTTTCTTCCTGCTGCTTCTGCGGGTTGTCCTTGTGTTTCTCTTTCAGCTTCGCGAGCTCGGGCTGCAGCGCCTGCATCGCTTTGGAGCTGCGATACTGCTTGATCGTAAGCGGAAGGATCAGCGTCCGGACGATGACCACCATCAACAGGATCGCGATGCCGTACTCGCCGTTGAACCACTTCGCGAACTCCTCCAGAGCCAGAGAGAAATAGTAGACGACGTTGCGCTGCCAGAAGTTGCCGTGCGAAAGGTCATCCATTGAAACCGGGTGAGTGGCCGACGAACAGCCGCTCAGGAAAAACATCACGGCAATAAGCGCGAATGCCGTAAACCATGTTCGTTTCGAGATACGGGACAACATGTAAATCTCCTCTCTGCATACCATAAGCGCAGACCTCGTAAAAGGCGCAGGCGCCGCATAATCATTCAGGTAAACTATATCACATATCAGGGCACAAAGAAACAAGCCCGCCCCGGCGGTAAAGCGATTACAAGGCTTAGCGGTGCTGCTTCAATAGCCCTGCGCGCTTCAATACGTGGAGCATGCTTTTTTCGAGTTCCTTCATGCTAAGACCGACGGCCGGCTTCCGGACGATCACGATGAAATCGAGCTGTTCGACGATCCGCTCCCCCTGCTGGCGGACGATCTCCTTCACGAGCCTTCTCATCCGGTTCCGCACGACGGCGTTGCCGATCTTCTTGCTGGCCGACACGCCGAGCCGGAACGGCTCCGCTTTATGCTGCCGGGACCAGTACACGACGAACTGGCTGTTGGCGAACGATTTCCCGTTGCGGTATATCCGGCTGAAATCTTCGCGGTTACGCAATCGCAGCTTTCTTTGCACGTCGCATCCTCACCGAACCTTTATAGCTATAGTATGACCCATATAAATGAAAAAAAGACCACGTAAAGTGGTCTTAAAGTTACGCGCTCAGTACTTTTCTTCCCTTTTGGCGACGGGCGCTCAGCACTTTGCGTCCATTTGCGGAAGCCATACGCTTACGGAAACCATGAACTTTTTTACGCTTGCTCACATTCGGTTTAAATGTAGGTCTCATTGATCCTTGCACCTCCTATCCTTACTCAATCCAGACTGCATGCTATCTTCTGATCGTCGTCTTCACGATTCGCGATCGTTCATTTCCCTCGTCGAGGATGCTGCAAGGGCCGATAAGAAAAATCGAACGATGAGCATTCTCCGTAAAAAACGCCTTTTTCAATTAAAACATGCGCATGGGCAAAAGTCAACCTTCCGCTGGCTGCGGGAAGTGTGGACGCGACTGCCAAATTCAAACTGTGGATAAAATAAGAATCGGACGGCGTTCGCGCCGGAATTAATAACATGTGGATGAATTTATCGCACTTTCCCGGATTATGTCGAAATGGTAACAAGATATTAACAATATCTAGTGTTGTCGATAAGTTTTGTACACAACCTATTGAATTTGTGGATAAAAAGGCCGGAATCGTTGAATATCAAGGGTTATTTTGCTATGATGAATATGTTTTCCGTGTGGATGACTCCAAGTACCCCTCGATATTATTAACAGTCTGTGGATAACAATGTGAACAACATTCATCCCCTATTGATAACGATGGTTTGACATCCCTCAACAATGTGGATTCACGCTGCATCGAAATGCCCCCGAATTCGACATTTTCAGCTTGATTGCGCCCTTCGCGGCGATTTTGATAAGGAGTGACCCATTTGTGGATAGCCATACGCACGAAATGTGGCAACAGGTGCTGTCTATCATACAAACCAAGCTAAGCAAGCCCAGCTTCGACACTTGGTTCAAAGCGACGAAAGCTTCCTTCAGCGGAGAATCCGTTGTCGTCGTGACGGCGCCGACGACTTTCGCGGCCGAATGGCTCGAAAGCCGGTATACCAAGCTTGTGCGGACAACGCTTCAGGAATTCCTGGGGCGTCAATTCGACATTAAATTCGTCATCGAAGAGAACAAGCCTCCCGAGCCGGCCGAGATCCAGCCCGTCGTGCAGCCGCAGGTCCCGGTCGGCCCCGAAGAGACGTTCTCGCATATGCTCAATCCCAAGTACATGTTCGATACTTTCGTCATCGGCGCCAACAATCGTTTCGCCCATGCGGCGTCGCTCGCCGTCGCCGAAGCGCCGGCCAAGGCGTACAACCCGCTTTTTCTGTACGGCGGCGTCGGTCTGGGCAAGACGCATCTCATGCACGCGATCGGGCATTATATTTTAGAGCATAACCCCAATACCCGGGTGCTTTACCTGTCTTCGGAGAAGTTCACCAACGAATTCATCAACGCTATCCGGGACAACAAGGGCGAGAGCTTCCGCAACAAGTACCGGAACATCGACGTGCTGCTGATCGATGACATTCAGTTTTTGGCGGGGAAAGAGCAGACGCAGGAGGAGTTTTTCCATACCTTCAACGCGCTGCACGAGGAACGGAAGCAGATCGTCATCTCCAGCGACCGTCCGCCGAAGGAAATTCCGACCCTGGAGGAACGGCTGCGTTCCCGCTTTGAATGGGGGCTCATCACGGATATCCAGCCGCCGGATTTGGAGACGCGGATCGCGATTTTGCGCAAAAAGGCGAAGGCGGAGAATCTCGACATTCCGAACGAAGCGATGGTATACATCGCGAGCCAGATCGACACGAACATTCGCGAGCTGGAGGGCGCGCTCATCCGCGTCGTGGCGTATTCGTCCCTGATCAACGAGGACATTTCGTCGCATCTGGCTGCGGAAGCGCTCAAGGACATCATTCCGACCAGCAGGCCGAAAATGATCACGATGCAGGACATTCAGCAGAAGGTCGGCGAGCTGTACGGGCTTAAGCTGGAGGAGTTCAAGGCGCGCAAACGCACGAAGGCTGTCGCTTTTCCGAGGCAAATCGCCATGTATCTCTCCCGCGAGCTGACCGATTATTCGCTCCCGAAAATCGGCGAGGCGTTCGGCGGACGCGACCATACGACCGTCATCCATGCCCACGAGAAGATCACGCAGCAGCTAAAAGCCGATTCGGAGCTGTTCAAAATCATTCAAACGTTGACGGAGAAGATCAAGAATCATACCTGAACCTGATATCGGAAGCGCATGTTCATAACGGGCTTCAACGTTATGCACGTCTTCAACATTTCATCGGCAAGCCTATGCACACGCTGTACACATGTGGATAGGCTTGCTTTATCCGTGTTGTCGGCACTTATCCACATATTCAGCGCCCCTACTACGACTTCTACTACTTATTATTAAAAGAACATCATTAAATAAAGGTGAAACGCCGCGCATTCCGCTGCCGTGGATCCCGTTCCTTAGGAGTGACTTTTCATGAAATTAACGATCCGCAAAGATCAATTGAACGACGCCATTCAACAAGTTTCGAAAGCATCGTCGTCTCGTCCCGCCATTCCGATTCTGGGCGGCATCAAAATCGACGTTAACCACCAAGGCGTCACCTTGACCGCCAGCGACACGGACATTTCGATCCAAAGCTTCATTCCCGTCGAAAACGGCGAATTCGTCATCGCCAAAATCGAAAAACCGGGAAGCGTCGTGCTGCCCGCGAAGTTTTTCGTCGAAATCGTCAAAAAATTGCCGTCGGACGAGCTGGAGATCGAAGTAAAGGAACAGTTCCAAACGATGATTCGCTCCGGTTCGACGGATATCCAGATGGTCGGCTTGGATCCGGAAGAATTTCCGATTTTGCCGACGATCGAGCAAAGCGAATCCCTCGCGGTACCGGGTGACCTGCTGAAATCGATGATTCGCCAAACCGTTTTCGCCGCGTCGACGAGCGAACAGACGCCGATTTTGACGGGCACGCTCTGGAATCTGGCGGAAGGCCAGCTCAAATTCGTCGCTACGGACCGCCACCGCCTGGCCAGCCGGACCGCATCGGTCGAGGCGCCGGACGGCTACCGGTTCTCCAACGTCGTCATCTCCGGCAAAACGCTGAACGAGCTGTCCAAAATCGTTCCGGACGATCATACACATGTGGATATCGTCGTCGCCGACAATCAAGTGCTGTTCAAAGTCGGCCACGTGCTGTTCTATTCCCGGATTCTGGACGGCACCTACCCGGACACTTCTAAAATTATTCCGCAGCATTTCAAAACAGAACTCGTCCTGCCGACAAAAAAATTGACCGACGCGATCGACCGCGCCTATCTGATGTCGCGGGAAGAGAAGACGAACATCGTCCGTCTCGTCACCCAGGAAGACGGCACGATCGAAATTTCGTCCAGCTCCACGGAGCTCGGCCGCGTCACGGAGCAGGTCGAAGCAAAAGAAATGACCGGCGAGCAGCTGCGCATCGCCTTCAACTCCAAATACATGCTCGATTCGCTGAAAGTCATCGACAGCGAATATTTATTCATCGGCTTTACCGGCGCCATGAGCCCGATCATCATCAAGCCGACGGACCATCCGCACAGCCTGCACCTCATCCTGCCGTACCGGACGACGGGCTGATCAAGGAGGAACGATGATGAAAGAGATTGGCATTTCGACGGAATACATCGCGCTCGGCCAGTTTTTGAAGCTATCCGAATGCATCGACACGGGCGGAGCGGCGAAATTCTTCTTGCAGGAGCACGAGGTCGTCATCAACGGGGAGCCGGACAACCGGCGCGGCCGCAAGCTGTATGCCGGAGATAAGATCGAGATCAAGGGATACGGCGCGTTTACGATCGTGAGACGGTAATGCGGCAGTCCGCTGCCGGCGCCGGCGATGACCGGGAGGCTTTACATTGCGATTAAAATCCATCCACCTGCAGCACTACCGCAATTACGAGGAGATTCAGCTGGCGACCGACGGCCAGGTCAATCTGTTCATCGGGCGCAACGCGCAGGGCAAGACGAATTTGCTGGAAGCGATCCTGGTGCTCGCGCTGACGAAGTCCCACCGCACGAGCAAGGATAAGGAGCTAATCGGCTGGCAGGCCGGAGAGGCGCGCATACGGGGAGAGGTCGAGAAGCGTTACGGCACCGTAACGCTTGATCTTGCGTTGTCCCAGCAGGGGAAGAAAGCCAGGATCAACGGGCTGGAGCAGCGCAAGCTGAGCGATTTCGTCGGCTCGCTCAACGTGGTCATGTTCGCGCCGGAGGATCTCGAAATCGTCAAGGGGACGCCGGGCGTGCGCCGCCGGTTCCTCGACATGGAGATCGGCCAGGTGCAGCCCGGTTATTTGCATGCGCTCGGTCAGTACCATAAGGTGCTGCAGCAGCGCAACAACTACCTCAAATCCACCCTGCCCGGCAACGCCAACGCGGCCATGATGGACGTGTGGAACATGCAGCTTGCCGAGTATGGTGTTAAAATTGTGAAAAAAAGGCAAAACTTCATAGAGAAGCTTCAAAAGTGGGCGCAGTCGATCCATGCCGGCATTACCGCCGGTTCCGAAGAGCTGACCATCCTGTACCGGCCCTCCTTCGAAAGCGACGCCAAGGAAGAAGAATCTATATTATTTGAGCAATTTATGATAAAGTTAACACAAGTCAAGGATCAGGAGCTTCGTCGCGGAATGACGCTCGTTGGTCCTCATCGCGATGACATCGCCTTCTTTATCAACGGCAAGGAAGCGTCGGTGTACGGTTCCCAGGGACAGCAGCGCACGACCGCGCTTTCGCTGAAATTAGCCGAGATCGAGCTGATTCACGAAGAAATCGGCGAATACCCCCTGCTGCTGCTCGACGACGTGCTGTCTGAACTCGACCAGCACCGGCAGACGCAGTTGATCGAAACGTTTCAAACCAAGGTTCAGACGTTCATTACGACGACGGGCCTGGAGAGCGTAGACATCGGGAAGCTGCACGATACCCGGATCTATCACGTCCAGGACGGACGCGTGGCGCCGTAATTGCAAGACGAACGAAATGGAGGGCGGGAGCATGTACATTCATTTAGGCGGGGAAAAAATCATTCGTGCCGCGGAGCTCGTGGCGATTTTCGACATCTCGATCGAGCAGTCCTCCAAGCTGTCCAAGCAATTCGTCGCGCAAGCCCGCAAGCGGAAGGACGTCGAAATCATAGGCGAGGAAGAAGCCAAATCCATCGTCGTGACGGAACACAAGATCTACTATTCGCCCATCTCATCCTCAACGCTGAAGAAACGATCGCACCATTTTGCGACTAGTTAGAGGGTTGTCAGGCAGTCAGGATGCAAAGTGGCAAGTAGGTTGCAGGCCCGAGCAGCGAACGTAATTCGCGACCAGGGTAGTTGAGAGGAGCAGTGAAACCTAGCATGTCGTCGAATCAGCACACGTACGATGAAAGCCAGATTCAAGTCCTTGAAGGGCTGGAAGCCGTTCGCAAACGCCCGGGGATGTATATCGGTTCCACAAGCGGCAAAGGACTTCACCATCTCGTATGGGAAGTCGTTGACAATAGCATTGACGAAGCGCTGGCGGGCTTCTGCACGCGCATCGAAGTGATCATCCACGAAGATAACAGCATCACCGTTATCGACAACGGCCGCGGGATTCCCGTCGGGGAGAACGCGAAGCTGAAAAAATCGACGCTCGAGGTCGTCATGACCGTGCTCCACGCCGGCGGCAAGTTCGGCGGCGAAGGATACAAAGTATCCGGCGGTCTGCACGGCGTCGGCATTTCCGTCGTGAACGCCTTGTCGGAATGGGTCCAAGTGACGGTCAAGCGGGAAGGCAAGGTCCACCGCCAGGAATATCGCCGCGGCATCCCGCAATACGAGCTGCAAGTGATCGGCGATGCGGAGACCACCGGTACGACGACCACGTTTAAGCCGGACGGGGAGATCTTCACCGAGACGCTCGTATACGAATACGAAATTCTTCAGTCGCGGATCCGCGAGCTGGCTTTCTTGAATAAAGGCATCGAAATCGCGCTCTCCGACGAGCGTACGGGCGCATCGCACACGTACAAATACGACGGCGGCATCATCGAGTTCGTCAAGTATTTGAACCGCAGCCGCGAAGCCCTGCACGAAGAGCCGATCTATGTCGAAGGCGCGAAGGACAACATTCAAGTCGAAGTGGCGCTGCAGTACAACGACAGCTACACCGAGAACATTTATTCGTTCGCCAACAACATCAACACGCATGAGGGCGGCACGCACGAATCCGGCTTCAAGAGCGCGCTTACGCGGATCATCAACGAATACGCGCGCAAGATGAACGCCATCAAGGACAGCGACTCCAACCTGTCCGGCGACGACGTGCGCGAAGGGTTGACGGCGATCATTTCCGTCAAGATCCCGGAGCCGCAGTTCGAAGGCCAGACGAAGACCAAGCTCGGCAACAGCGAGGTCCGCGGCATCGTGGAATCGTTCTTCGCCGAGAAGTTCCAGGAGTTCCTGGACGAGAACCCGGCCGTGTCGAAGAAGATCGTCGAGAAGGGGCTGCAGGCTTCCCGGGCCCGCGAGGCCGCGCGCAAAGCGCGCGAGCTGACGCGCCGCAAGAGCGCCCTCGAAGTAAGCGCGCTGCCGGGCAAGCTCGCCGACTGTTCGTCCCGCGACGCGTCGATCAGCGAGATTTACATCGTCGAAGGCGACTCCGCGGGCGGCTCGGCCAAGCAAGGCCGCGATCGTCATTTCCAGGCGATCCTGCCGCTCCGGGGCAAGATCCTGAACGTCGAGCGCGCCCGTCTGGACCGCATTCTCTCCAACACGGAGATCCGGGCAATCATTACGGCGCTCGGCACGAGCATCGCGGACGACTTCGACCTTTCCAAGGCGCGTTACCATAAGGTCATCATCATGACCGACGCCGACGTCGACGGCGCGCATATCCGCACGCTGCTGCTGACGTTCTTCTTCCGCTACATGCGCAAGATCATCGAAGCCGGCTTCGTCTATATCGCGCAGCCGCCGCTCTTCAAGATCGAGCGCAACAAGGTGGTCCGCTACGCGCAGACCGAGAAGGAGCGCGACGCGATCATCGCCGAATTCGGCGAAGGCGCCAAAGTCAACGTCCAGCGGTACAAAGGCCTCGGCGAGATGAACGCCGCCCAGCTGTGGGAGACGACCATGGATCCCGAGAGCCGCACGATGCTGCAGGTGACGATCGAGGATGCGATCGAAGCCGACAATATTTTCGAAACGCTGATGGGGGATAACGTCGAGCCGCGGCGCGAATTCATTCAGGAATTCGCCAAATCGGTCAAGAACCTCGACATCTGATCCCTTCGCGCAAGCAGCGCAGCGAGCCGTCCGAATGTTCGGGCGGCTTGTTTTTATTTCACGGGGCGGCGATAGGCGCGGCAGTACCGTCGAATGCGGCGGAACATCGATTTGTCGTTCAGCTTGCGGAAAATGTAAGGATCCGGCAGCGTATTGACCTCGAGGATCCAAGGCCGGAACGATTCATCGATCGCGATATCGATGCCGATCTCTTTCAGCCGCGGATAACGGGTTTGCAGCTGACGGGCGACGGAGGTGCCGATGTCGGCGAGCCACATCTTGTAACTGTCGATTTGCTCCTTCGTCAAGTGGGAAGTCATCAGTTTGTCGACGGCCATCGGAATACCGCCGCTGTGGTAATTCGTGACGATTTTATCGGGATGGCTCAGCCGGCCGATGATGCCGGTCGTTTCCCAGATGCGACGGGGATTATGCTGCACCATGACGCGGATGTCGAAACGCAGCCCGGTATGGGTGAGCAGATGAATCCCTTGCTGGATGAGGTAGGAGCGGCTTCCGATGCGGGTCTTAAGCGATTCGGCCATCTCGTCGAACGAACCGAACCGCTGCTGGACGGTGCCGGATTGATAGGCGTAGACGTTATCGGGCAGCTTCTCGACCCGCACGACGCCTAAACCGAAGGTCCCTTGATCGGGCTTGACGTACACCATGCCGTGTTCCTCCAGCATGGCCGAGAGCGCCGCGGCGCTCCAACGTTTCGTGACCGGAATCCGTTCGCGCAGCGGCTCCGAGAGCAGCAGCACCTTCGTCTTCGCCCATTTGCTTTTTACGCGTTGGATCGCCAACGATGCTCCACCTTTCATGGTTAGGGTCGGGCCCGAGAATCCCTTGCCTCCAGGAGACAGGGTTGAAATTCAATGTTATAATAGAGATAATGCCTATTTTTTGGTTCTTCCGTCATACGACAGTAACCGACCGCAATTCGTGTTAGTTTATGGCGGATAATCAGGTTTGGAGCGTGTATACGCCCAAAACGAAGGAAGTTTTGGGAACGGAACGCGCGCACGGCAAGTTTCATGTTTGCAAACGTTTAAGGATGGCCGGAAATAGCCGAAACTATAATCATTCTAGTAGGTATTCGCCGATTATTTCCGCTCGTCTACGGTGCCGTCATTCACGTTTTCGGCCGTCGCGAAGCTTAAACATATGCAAACTCTAGGAGGTTTACGATGGCAGAAGAGAACAACCTGCAAGTAAGGGATCGCGATATCGGAACCGAGATGCGCGAATCCTTTATGGATTATGCGATGAGTATCATCGTCAGCCGCGCGCTGCCGGACGTCCGGGACGGGTTGAAGCCCGTGCATCGCCGGATTCTGTTCGCGATGTCGGAGCTCGGCATGTCGCCGGACAAACCGTACAAGAAATCCGCCCGGATCGTCGGCGAAGTCATCGGCAAGTACCATCCGCACGGCGACTCCGCGGTTTACGAGACGATGGTACGGATGGCCCAGGACTTTTCGCTCCGTTATATGCTCGTCGACGGCCACGGCAACTTCGGTTCCATCGACGGCGACATGGCGGCGGCAATGCGTTATACGGAGGCGCGTCTCTCCAAGATCGCCATGGAAATGCTGCGCGATATCAACAAAGAAACGATCGATTTCGCCCCGAACTACGACGGCGAGGAGCACGAGCCGACCGTACTGCCGGCGCGCTTCCCGAACCTGTTGGTTAACGGGTTGACGGGAATCGCCGTCGGGATGGCGACCAATATTCCGCCGCATAACCTGACGGAGGTCATCAACGGGGTGCAGGCGATGATCCGCCAGCCGGATATCACGCCGATCGAATTGATGGATTATATTAAAGGCCCGGACTTCCCTACGGCCGGTTTCGTGATGGGTCGGGAAGGCATGCGCCAAGCGTATACGACCGGCCGCGGTTCCGTTACGATGCGCGCCCGCGCGACGATCGAGGAGAACGGCGGCAAAGCGCGCATCATCGTGCACGAATTGCCGTACCAGGTCGTCAAGGCTCGTCTCGTCGAGAAGATCGCCGAGCTCGTGCGCGAGAAGAAGATCGAAGGCATTACGGACCTTCGGGACGAATCCGACCGCAACGGCATGCGGGTCGTCATCGAGCTTCGGCGCGACGTAACGCCGACGGTCGTGTTGAACAACCTGTTCAAGCATACGCAGATGCAGATGAACTTCGGCTTCAACATGCTGGCGCTCGTGAAGGGCGAACCGCGCACGCTCAATTTGCGCGAGATCTTGTTCTACTACCTTGAGCACCAAGTGGAAGTCATCCGCCGCCGCACCGAATTCGACCTGAAGAAGGCGGAGGCCCGCGCGCACATCCTGGAAGGCTTGCGCATCGCGCTGGACAACCTGGACGAGGTGATCCGGCTCATCCGCGCGTCCCAGACGACTGAAGAGGCCCGCGACGGGTTGATTTCGCGCTTCGGCCTCAGCTTCGACCAAGCGCAAGCGATCCTGGACATGCGCCTGCAGCGCCTGACGGGATTGGAACGCGACAAGATCGAGGCCGAGTACGCGGAGCTGCTCCGCAAGATCGCGGAGTACAAAGCCATTCTGGCCGACGAGCAGCTTGTGCTCCAAATCATCCACGATGAGCTGGAAGAAGTGAAAGAGAAGTTCGGCGACGAGCGCCGCACGGAGCTGATGACCAGCGAAGACGAGATTCTCGACGAGGACCTGATCCCGCGCGAGGACGTGGTCATCTCGGTCACGCACTCCGGCTACGTGAAGCGCCTGCCGGTCACGACGTACCGCAGCCAGAAGCGCGGCGGCAAAGGCGTCATCGGCATGGATACGAAGGATACCGACTTCGTCGAGCATCTGTTCGTTTCCAATACGCATCACTTCCTGCTCTTCTTTACGAACAAGGGCAAAGTGTACCGGTTGAAAGCCTACGAGATTCCGGATCTCAGCCGCACGGCACGGGGAACGCCGATCATCAACCTGCTCCAGATCGAGCAAGGCGAAACGGTCAACGCCGTCATTCCGGTAGAGTCGTTCGAACCGGACCGTTACCTGTTCTTCGCGACCAAGAACGGCATCGTCAAGAAGACGCCGCTCGACGATTACGCGAACATCCGCAAGGTTGGACTGATCGCCATCAACCTCCGCGAAGACGACGATTTGATCGGCGTCAAGCTAACGGACGGCAAGCAGGAAATCATCATGGGTACGAGCCAAGGGATGTCTATTCGCTTCCCGGAACAAGACGTGCGTCCAATGGGACGTTCGGCGACGGGCGTGAAGGGCATCAGTTCCGACGACGAGGACGAGGTCATCGGCATGGATGTCGTCTTGCCGGGCTGCGATATTCTGATCGTGACCGCCAACGGCTACGGCAAACGCACGCCGGAGGCCGAATACCGTTCCCAAAGCCGTGGCGGCAAGGGGATCAAGACGCTCAACGTGCAGGAGAAGAAGGGCTTGATCGTCAGCCTGCGCGTCGTGCAGAACGACGAGGATCTGATGATCATGACGTCCTCCGGCACGCTGATTCGCATGAGCATGGGAGATATCTCCACCATGGGCCGGAATACGCAAGGGGTCCGATTGATTAATATCCGCGAAGACGATTCCGTGGCTACGGTAACCCGGGTCGCGCGAAGCGAAGAGCCGGAGGGCGGAGAAGAGATGGAAGCCGAGGGCGAACACGACGCGTCGGACGAATCGTAATTCCGCAAGGCGAAGTTGAGGCAAGCAAGGTGAGGGAGAGACCAATGGGCACGGTAACGGTTTCGCAAGTCAAGCTGGGAGACAAAATCACGCAAGATGTGTTGACGCCGCTCGGAAGCGTGCTTTTCCACAAAGGGAAGGTCGTTACGCCGCGCGAGCTGGAGATCCTGCAAGCCTTTCTCGTGCCACAGGTCGTCGTCGACGGGCCGCCGGAGAAGAAAGAGGCGGCGGAAGCGAACAGCGATAAAAATCAAGAACAGCCGAAAGAAACGCTCGTGAAGACGTCGCTGATGATGCAATACGACCGTACGGTTGCGCTGCTCAAACGCGTGTTTAACCAAATGATGAGCGGGCAATCGCTGCCAATTCTCGATATTCGCAACCAGCTTGAACTGCTGCTTCAAGAAAGCCAAGCGTATAAAATCCTGACGTTCTCTCCGCAAAACGTTCCGGACGAGGATTACCTATATCACAAGAGCACCATGTCTGCCTTATGCTGCTATATGTTGGCGCAGTGGAACGGATTGCCTAAGAAGGACTGGATGCAGTCGGCTTTGGCCGGGTTGCTGCATGATATCGGCAACGCGAGGATCGACCGCGATATCTTGAACAAGCCCACCAAGCTGACGCCGGACGAGACGGAAGAGATGAAGCGGCACACCGTGCTGGGCTACCAGCTGCTGAAGAACGTCGCCGCCGTGAACGAAGGCGTCAAATTGGCCGCGCTGCAGCATCACGAACGCTTCGACGGCAGCGGCTACCCGCTAGGCATTGGTTCCGAGAAGATTCATCCCTATGCCAAATTCGCGGCAATTTCGGACATTTTCAATGCCATGACGATGAAGCGGGCCTATCGTAAGGCCGCTTCTCCTTATCTCGTCTTGGAACAACTGCATCAGGACTCGTTCGGGAAGCTGGATCCGGCGTACGTGCGGATCTTCATCGAGAAGGCGACCCAGTTCCATAACGGGACGGTCGTTCGCCTAAGCGACGATCGGATGGGGGAAATCGTGTTTTCGGATCGTAACCATCCGACGCGCCCATGGGTTTCGGTTAACGGCACGATCGTGAATTTGGCGATCGAGAGACAGCTATATATCGAAGAAGTCATCACCCGAACAAAGGCTTAAACTTGTTGCTAAATAGCTTGACCCCAGTAGACTAGCTGTGGTATATTACTCCTTGCCCCTTTTGAGGCGCGGTAATGTATCACAGTTTTTTATTAAAACTAAAAATAATGCTTGCAATGAACCAAGCATCTGTGATATATTAATCAAGTCGCCGCTGAGACATGGGCGAACGAGCGAGAAACATTTGTTCCTTGAAAACTGAACAATGAGCGACCTGTCAAAAGGTTTTAACAAGCTAGTTTTTGAATGAGCTAACAAGCGAATTCATAAATGATCTTCGGATCACTTTTATGGAGAGTTTGATCCTGGCTCAGGACGAACGCTGGCGGCGTGCCTAATACATGCAAGTCGAGCGG
>NZ_JAGGDJ010000026.1 GCF_017652985.1 Paenibacillus artemisiicola | reverse complement strand
ATTTGATACTTCTTTGAGAATAGCAAGTTTCTCCAACGCACTATACTTTCCTAGAGACATGAAAAAACTCCCCTTACGATAACAGGTTTTATTATTTCACCTGTCTACCGTATGGGGAGCATATCAAAAATTGGCTGCCGTTTCTATATGCTCTTGAACCGCGGTTAACACACATTTTTTAATATCCGCTCCGCATTATTTAATAAATCGTGTAACACCATTAACAACAGCCACAACAAGTGATACTTCCGTTTGCAATAGCTGATTTTTTGGGATATTTTATTTCACGCATATGATCGATTTGCATGTAATGATAATGGACCTAATACCTAATATAATGAGAGACACTTATGCGTCTCACCATGCGTCCAATCCGAGCAGTTTTCTGCCAAGAGGCGTTAGTTCGGGCGGACTGTCAAACTCCGTTTGTTCCCACTTTCTCGGATCTCCAGGGAAGGCATGGTGGTTCTTAGGTGCGCTGCGCTTTCGCCACATCTTCACGCGCTGTTCCCTGGCCTCCTCATTGCCCTCTGGGTACATTGTGATATACTGCGCGTAACGAGGGACGGTATTTCGGTTATGCCCGTTTCCATGCGCTAACAGCACATCCCAGATGAGCAGATCTCCCGTCTTCCCGGGAATTGGCTGCGCTTCGTAACCCGTCAAATCGGGAACGCGGGGGTTCCGATTGGCGGGTTGCCGATCCAGATATTGCTCCAAATCATGATAGATTTCCGGCACGCATTGAAAACCGCCCTGGTTCGCCGCTGTATCCGCCAAATAAAGTACGCCCTGAACTTTCCGCCCTTTAGGAATCGGGCGTGGAAGGATGCTCGTATCTGTATCCCAATGAATAAAACTGTTGTTCAGATGCTGTTTATCTGCTCTCATCGGCGGCTTCATGTTCACACGGTCGATGCTCACCCAAAGCTTCTCTTCATCCAATAACATTGAGAATGCGCTATAGACTTCTTCTAGTTGGCGATTATCCCACATCCCCTGATGATGATACATTTCCACCATGCCGTCACGGTTCATCACGCCTTGCGGAGGGTTATACCAATTCTCTGGGTCGGATGCGTCCTTACCAAGGCAAGACCAAATCGCCTCAATGACCCTGTCGCAATTAGCTTTCGGAACAATGCCCTCCAGCTTCACATATCCGTTATGACGAAAAAATTCTACCTGTTCCTTGGTGATGTTAGCCATTTCCTTGTCCCTCCATGGATCCGAATTTTTTCTTGCCTTGTTTTCAGATTATGAAGTCGTTTTTAAGATTCGGCTGCTATTGTTTTATCCGTCTCCTCAAAGCTTTAGACTGATTGCAGGAAATCACTTTACGGCGGCAATATAGCGCTCTAGACTATCTTTTACACATGAAGCCATTAAATTAATAAATGGCTCTTGGTTACCGTTTATACTGGCTTCTTCAAGCGTCTCGTAATATTTCAGTCGAAGATTATTCTCTGCTTTGACGATAGCAGGAGGATAACCATATCCCATTAAGATTAGATTCATTAGTAATCGCGCTGTACGACCATTACCATCCGTAAACGGATGGATGAAGACAAATTGGAAGTGCGCTCTTGCTGCTAATTCAACCGGGTGAATGTGATCCTTAGCTTGCTTATACCATTGCAGCATTTGTTCCATTTGTTCAGCTACAATTACATAGTTCGAGGGAGTATGGGTTGAACCGGATATCCCCACATTAATCATCCGATAACGACCTGCATTCTCGTCATCTATATTTTTTAGAAGAAGCTTGTGAATGGATCGTAACACATATTCAGATAATTCATCCGTGATTTCCTTTACATAATTTATCGCTTCGGAGTGATTTATGACTTCAAAGTGCTCCTTTAGTTTTTTCCCACCTATAGTTAAGCCATCTTCCAATACAAGCTTGGTTTCAAGAAGAGTGAGTGTATTGCCTTCAATTGCATTGGAGTTATAGGTCCATTCCACTCGATAAATTTCATCCAAGTTTTTAACTGCTGCTGCAGGTAATGGTCTGAGATCGTCAAGCTGTAACTTTAGTTGATCAATTTCTTTAAAATCCATTTTTAACGTCCCTCCAGACCGAATACCCCTTTACCATTATATCACAGTGACCTTTATTTGGAAGAAACTGCATATACATTCTTAATTCAGTTGACATAAACTTTATTTCGTCAACTTAATTGAAATAGGAACTAGACTTGAATCTGAATGACCCATATGAGACTTCAATATGTAAAAAAGACCTCGAAGTTAAATCAACCCGAGGTCTTTTGTATAGACTATTTGCTTTGTCGCTTCCGCTTGGAATTGCCGTACCCTATCTCAACAGCAAATTTTATAGCCTCAGCCAAGTCATTTGTATAGTTCTTTACCGCGATTTTCCCTTGCCTCATAGCCTCTTTAGCATATTCATCCGTGTAATAGAGCATCTCATCGTGAGTATTCACCAAGTAATATTGGCGCTCTTGTTCGGCTTTTCGGCTTTTAAGTTTAGTATCTACAATTTTCTTTGCTCTGCACAAGCTGGTACCCTCATGTATATCTATTCCCCAGGTTTTTTGGGTACTGTTATCTAATATTTCATAGCCTACGACGACTTTCTTTCCTAGATTATTAGATAAAACGAGAACCTTTAAAAATGAATAAGTAGTTGATCTGGACAGTTTCTGTGAACGCTTGGACGCAGTTTGTTTAGCGGCTCCATTCTTTTGCGCTGGCTTGCTTTTGCTGCTTAAAGCAGTATCAGCATCCGGCGTAGTAACCGGTTTTGTTAATTTTTGAAGGAGATCCTGCTCCATCTCCTGTCTAATCTTCTTCATATCTTGTGTCATTTTCCGGGTCAGCTCATTTTCTAACTTGTTTAGTTCTTTTGCGACCGGGTTTGGGGAGCCTGGTGTTAAGGACTTGATGGATCTCTTTCGTTTTCTTGGCGCACGTTTTGGTGCAGTTAACGAATGTATTTTCTTCCTCAGTTTTTGCAGGAGGGTCTTTTTGACTTTTTGCTGCCTCTTCATCAGGGCCCTCCTTCTGACTATTATTGGAGGTTAAGATCATTTCAAGTGGAATGCTGCCTCAACGTTAAGGTAAGTATAGCATAACCGAAATGTCGATCGCTTCACCCCTCCTCTCATAGGTGCTCGTAAGAAACATACCGATTAAAAAAAGGATTTGGTAGGATCGCGGAGAAATCATAGATACGAACTGCGTTAAATACATATTTCATGCAGTTCGCGTTTTAAGCGATTTTCCGCCCCGCTTTGGTACAGGAGGAGTGACGGTTTGATGCCGATTGATGACCTACACGAGGAAGTCTTGGATACATTTGTTGTTTGGCTTAAAGACCGTGGCTATACGCAGGAGACACAAACTGGTTATCTACATGATGTTCGGTTATTTCTGCGCAGCTTTCCGGATAAACCGGTCAGTGCCATTCGGAAAATAGATGTTATGGGGCATCTTACGAAAATCAGAAATTCGGGTTCTGGGGAGCGGGCCCGTAATCGGTCACTTTCTGCGATAAGGCTGTTCTTTAAAATTATGATTGAGTTTGAGTTTGTAAACTCGAATCCAGCCATTGATGTACCTAAGTCAAAGGTCGAAAAGAATAAAGTCCCTGTCTACATAGAGAAGAATGATCTCGGCGGGCTTCTTGAAAAGGTGAGCAGCAAATACTTTGTGAGGGATATAACTATACTCGCTTTGATGTCTTACTCTGGGCTGCGGGTAGGAGAAATTCATCGGTTAAACATATCTGATTATCAAGAGCAGAGCGGCCAGCTGGCTATCCTTGGTAAAGGCAGGAAGTGGAGATATATACCCCTTCCAACCGATTTAAACGTATTAGTGAAACAATGCCTTACTGAACGATTGGTTCCAAAACGTCATAAGGAGAATGCGTTCTTTATTTCACGTCTTGGCCGCCGATTATCCAAACGTGCAATTCAATATGTAGCCGAGCATGCGTTTCATACATTTAAAGTAGAAAACCCTCAGTATAAGGATACTCCCTTATCGGCTCATAAGTTACGGCATTCATTTGCGACCAATTTATTAGCTAGTGGACATGTAGATCTTCGTACGCTTCAAGAGTTACTTGGACATGAAGATATTTCGACGACTCAGATTTATACACACGTTAGTGACAAAGCAAAGAAGGAGGCTATGGCAGCGGTTCACCCGATTTTACCAATAAATTATTAGGGTATTTCGACACTTAAACCATCTTAATTTATCAGGGTTACGGGGTACTAATTGAAGGTTTTAAACTAATCCGTAAAATCGTTATTTTATATTAATTCTATAATTTGATTAGCAGGAATTCGTGCTTTTTTGGCGAATTTCTTTATTTAGTATTGGTATTCAAGAGTTCAAAAAGTATCAAAGTTGAGAAAAATACTGATGAGGAGTGACAGGATTTGCCTAATACTTATAATAAAATGATCGTTCAAGGATTCTACGATAAAATTGAGTCATTGAAAAAACAAGAAGAACGCGGATTGCGTATCGAGAATCAATTTGGATCAGAACATCAATCCTCGCTTATCCGACAAGTTAGTATCGAAGTATATGGAGACATTCTTGAGTTAATTAATGAACACTTTAAACTGTCTGGAGAGGCTGCTCCAAAACGCCGTGGTGGACGTAAACCTGGATCGCGTAATAAGGCAAAAGAAGCAATTGCTTCGGAGGAAATTCTAGAAACCGCAGCTGCAACTGAAGAATAATATCTATTGTCTTAAATGAAAAATGACCCATGCATTCATGCTTGGGTCATTTTTTTTGCTTACTTTCAAGCTTTTGTGATTTAAATTTGAGCTTTAGCCTTCAAGCGAACCTCGGCACTCATGGTATCTCGTGCTTTCTGCAAAACATAATTTAGCTTTGCAATTTCACTCTCTTGCTTTTCCACCTGAGCTCGTAGATCTTTATTCTCAGTCACCAATTGTTCAATTAAGCTTGTTACTTGACCAATTAAATCTCCTGAACCAACTGGCACCTTTGAAACTCTGCTTTTTGGCTTGCTTTTTTGAACACCTTTGATCTCTGCCTTACGTTCCTTGGCCAACTTGACTTCTTCCAAATAGCGTTTTCGAACTTCCTTATTCCAACGAAAGCCACAAGCTGCCGCTGTACGCTGAAGAAGTTGTGCCGCCACTTGAAATCCTTCAAGTTGAGTACCGTTGTTTTCCAAATTATTGATAATCGTTTGTGCTAAAATATCATCTTGCTGTTCGGTCCATTGATCGTCTCGACTTTTAGTCATACTCTCACCTTCCTCTCTAAGCAGTTTTGCCAATCTTAAGTAATGTATACTCGTCGTTTTTTATGATTATGAAGTATAGAAATGATTAAGAAATAAGAATCTCTACCCCTATTTTTTCAAATGCTGAGAATAAGCTGGCCGTGTAAACAAGCAGCCGGTCATATTCAACAGTTGTGGAAGCAGTTATTACATCGGGAACAAATTCGCTTCTTGTTGGGTCCTCTGCCTATAACGCCAACAAGCCAGCCTATCACAGGTTGGCTTGCTATTTATTTCGTCAACCCCTGTGTTCGCCAGCTTCGACTCGCCGTATCGGAAATTTGGACCGCCCTTCAGCTTCCCCAGAAAACCAAAATAACGCTTGCCGCTCAAATCGTCGAAATCGATGCCTTTCTTGGCCATCTTAGACCGTGGGAAGTGAGCGATAAGATGATCCGTTTTTCACAGGCTTAACAATAGAGGCCGGAATCAGCAAAGTATCTATATCCCCGAGGTGTTTAAATCAATATCTTGAGGTGTAAGGGCAGAACGAGTACTTGTGATGATTTCTTGTACCGTTTCTAAGGGCTGTTTTAGAGTGGTGTCATAACTAAATTTATTCGTAAATGGCGAACTATCTATTTTGTTCAATAAAAATAAAGAACGTTCCAAGGAATCAACATCCCCTCGAATTTTTAACCGTTCGATTATTGTTTCTTTATCGGCTCTTAAGACAACATAGATTAAACTCACATTTTTTAAGTCGGATAAATGTTTACAAAACCAATTCAGTTCTTCCTCTTCGACAAAATCAACGATAACATGTAAATCGTGTTGCAAATAGTTCCTTGTTAAGGCCAATATATTCTCCCATGTTAGTTGCAAGCGTTCCTCCCATGTTAAGGATAGTGTCATCTAGCATATCAAGAAGAATATCACCTTCAATACGAACGCATTGCTCGACATGTCGTGCAAGTTCTTTCGATGTGGTTGATTTGCCAACCCCAAGGGGACCAGAAATCAGATAAATTCTTTTTTCTTTGTGTGCATCCAATTCCAATTCTCCTTTCCTTCTTAATAAAATCATACTCGATTTATTACTAATCTGCTCCTCAGAGAAACCCGGTACCGGTTCGTTATCTCGTCCTTGCCAGTCCAAGTGCTCTATGGTCCCACAGAATATCTTCAACGACAGAGGCCTGATTGTCCTCGCATGTAACGAATAGAACAACCTCGCCTTTCATTCCCTTCTTGATTTGAGTTTGGTTTTTGTCGCGTTTGATCAGGTAAATCACCCAGCTTAAGGCCGACCCTACGATGAACCCAACGATCGCGCCGACAATACCCCAGATAATCGGTCCCCCTCGCCATACGAAGCCTTTGCTTGTTCCGATTGTCGAACACATAAAAGCAAAAATCATGCCCTTATCAATAAAGGACACACCATCCGCCCGATGGATGCTATCCATAAGTCTTGGCTCTTTCTTGCGTAAATCCAGCGGAACGGCGTATACAGACGTGACCTTCTTTTCCTCCAGTTCCGTCAGAGCGATCTCCAGCAAGGCCGAATGTTCAAACGTCGCAATGATCTGCATGGTGGTTAATGCTCCTCGATGGTGAGTATGTGTCCCTCAGGCTGGTAATTTTCAATTAAGAACCTTTTCTGGACATCGCAATACAATTTGTTGTTTTCAATGGTATTTACGTAAGCATCATAGATCGTAAAGAAATAAAACGACGGTAAATACAATAACCACTGCGTATTTAGAACGGATGAGGATGTGCGTACATGTCCCAATATCAGTTCGTGCAAGGCCAGAATGAAGTTTGACTGCCAGACGATTACGATCGTACTAATTAAAATAAAGCCGGCCAACACGAGCCTGTGAAGGTACAGTTGACCGACGCTCGGGATTCCCATTGACCAAACGACTGCCAGCCACGGTTTCCGCTTATCCAGGTAATTGATCTCTAAAGCGCCAATGTTGAAGACATTGATGCGTCCGTTTTCTCGCTGAGCCAAGAGATAAACCTTGTTCAGATCCACGGCTGATCGGTAGCTATCATAGATCGCGAATAAATACACGGGGATGTAAAGCGACATGAATTTCGGGTCTAAGACTTCCCTTGCGGCTTGGATTTGACCATTAAAGGTGAATACCATGGCTGCATTTAAGTGGATTTTTTGATTAATAAACACCTCCCAAAGGATCAGCGCATACCCGTAAATATTTGCTCAACAGCAAGTGCCCAAATCCCGGAAATGCTAATGACCAACAAGCAATCGTATAGGGATTCCGCTTATGTAATTGCGTCGTTCCTAATAGGCTCACATGAGCAATGTAGCGTTGGTTTCGGAATTTATCCCTGAAATTCTCCATCATTGCCCCCTTGATCTTACTCTCCATGACAAGGATATTTTCCGCATTATTTTGATGAAATATGTAGCTCAGAAGAATTTTGGACAAGATAACGAAACTATTCCTACATCGCATCTGGTGGTTACCTGCCGGTTGGTTCATTAATAAAAGTCATTTTTAAAGGTCTTGTACCTTCAGCGAACATTCACCGGGGCCTTTGTTTTCTTGCTGTTCGCTAAGGAAGAGCATGTACATAGGCAAGAACGCTATGTCGGCCGATTCCACCGTTCGATCGCACTCCCCGCTGTCGTTACGGCGGATGACGTTAGAGCTAATTATAAAAACGGGGTTTTGGAAATCCATATACCAAAAGCACAGCCACGTCTAAATAGGCAGATTGACATTGATTTTCATTAACAAGGGATAACAGGCACCTGTTCTCTAAATGAAAGCATAATATCAGTTACAAGCCCGCTATCTCTCGCGGTCTATTTGGTTAAAATCATCATGAATAACTTCCTTAAACCGTGGTATTCTATCCAAACGGTTCAATACAAGGAGGTGCCTCTATGAAGTGTGTTTATTGCCACAACATCCAACAACGCAAAGGAATTAAACATAGGTGCTACATTTGCTCAATTATTGGTAATAGAGTGGCTCGCCTGTAAACATGATGTTGAAAATCCCCCAAAAATCTTGAGGAGTGATAATGCATGAAAGATACTGAAAAGGATGAGCCGAAGTTCGCACCGGGTATGAACACTCATGACCCGCTAGAAAAGAAGGCTACTGAAGAGGAAATTGAGAAAGGTGACTCAACTTCTGTAACCCGTCTATATCTAGATCGTACCCCAGAAGACTAAGTGGGTTGCGAGTCATTAATTCACTTCCTTTACGGTTCCACATACATGCCTTCGCCAAGAGCCTTAGCGCACTCCCTTCACTCAAAGCCATGAATCAATAGCCGATGCCGAAAAACGCTTACGTGATCTAGGTCGGGTGACGTTGTTGAAGTCGGTGAATAACGCGTGAAAATCGTGCTAACCCTATTGGCAACCGCGCTCTAGGCGCATACATTGACCGGCTTTGATTTCAAATCGGACCGGGAGACTTTAAAACAAAGGGAGTGCCTTTAGTGAATGACAATAACCTAGGCACGGTGACTCTTTGCTCGGACAAATAAGAGGAAACATATGAACCTGCGTTGGCTTTGCCGGGGGAACCCTGGGACAACATACTTACCGGCACCCTGGCAGCCGTTGTTTCGGCGGTACGCGGGTTTCATTCTGGGCAACAAGTCAATCCAAACACGCTCCAATTCAGGGTTTAATCGTCCCTGGCTGAAAATGCTCTTTCTTCTTCTAGTTACACGTCCAGGAAAGTTTATCTTCGTGCACACGACAAACAGCCCCTGCTTCCCAAGAGAAGCTAGGGGCTGCGCGCCTTCCGCGCAAGGTGGGGTCTGCCGATGAGATCGATCAGCCGTTTCGATCCGGTCAGGTGTCCGATTTGGTCACCGATTCGCCGGTTCAACCCGAGATCACTTGAATATCGCCTGCTTGACCTCGTCCTTGTTCGTCCAGCCCCGCCCACGGTGCGGCAGAGATCGGCTTTGCGATCATGTAATCCTTAAAGGCGATGATGACCCCGTACATCGGCACGTAATTGAACACGATCATCCATGCCGCTCCCAGCAGGGCCATGCCCTGTAAATACCGCTACGCGGCGAGCTTGCGCAGCCAGACGGCCCCCGCGCTGCCGGACCTCGCCTCGTGCTCGCGAGCCTTCGCTTTACTCAGCATGCCTATCGTCCCTCCAACTCTCGTATTAGCCTTTGAATGACCTCATCATACCGCGCCTTCCCGCTTTGGCATAAGGTGTCAGATTTAGTTTGGGGTGACGTTTTTTCGGGTCTTGACTGGGAGGATTTCGCCGGCGGCTTGCTCGCGGCAAGACGCTTCATCTAATGGTACCGCCGGACGCAGAGAGCGCGGGTGAGATGCACAATTTTCGGTGGGTTTGCAACAACTAATCCGATTTTATTCAGTGATTCCGTCTATAATGGGAGCCAGAGTCATCAGCGCAATTCATGGAGGAGGAAGCAAGAAATGGACTAACGATGGAACAGAAGCTTTAATGGGAGCGGGATGGCTACTTGGTGCTGGAGGAATTCTTGGACGCGCGCCAGACCGATTTCTATACTGAACGGCTGGATACCGCGTTCAAGACCTGAGAGAGCAGAGGCGGCTACAATCACGCTTCCCACATCCGCAAATTGTGCAGCAGGTGTGCAACATCATCGAGCACGACGACGCGATACTGGAGACTGATGGAGAACGCCCGCATGATGAATATCTTGCGGGACCTGATCGGCGACGCATTCGTCATGATCGACAACGACGGCCTCATCATGCCGCCACAGATGGAAGCTCATACCGACTGGCACCGGGACACGAACATGATGCTCAATTATCCAATTGCAACAAAACCCATTCGGATTCGAATGGGTTTTGTTGTTGCTTGACCTATGAAAACAGCTTAGCTCCGGACCATACAATGCTGATTAACTTATTGCAAGTGGTCAGGAATATCATGATGGTGCGCACCGGTTTGAACCTCCGTGAATATATTTTCCGTTTTACCGGTATCCGCAGCAAGTTGTGGAAAATATGTATGTAGCGCTAACTCTAGATCTCTTTTTGTGACCGGTTTGGCGTGAGGATAAAGCTCATAGCCCAACTCCCCATTCGACTCTATGGTTCCGAACCGAATATCGTCAATTGTAGAGATCCCCGCAATTCGGAGACGTTTCTCAAGATCGTCCATCGACATCCTCAGTCTTCGTAAATTTTCTACGATTGGTTTTCCTTCCTGAATGACTGGAACTGCCATTCCCTTGAGTAGCCTCTCCGCACGGTTAGAATGAAGTGTGAGCCATTCGACAACGATGAGAAAGCCGATAAAGGTACCAAGTGCCAGAATGGTTTTCCAGATCCCTTTACCGCTAACTTCGGTCCCGAGCACCGTACCGACTGCCAGTAAAATTAAAATTTGAGGCATGGTCATTTGCGCGATCGATTTTCTGCCTGATAATCGTAAGAACAATAAACCGACGCAAGCAAGAAGGATCGTCAGTCCAAAAATGGTCCACATAGTTACAACCTCGATTCTCATATTAAACATAGTTGAAAGTCACGCCGCTTACCGTCCCGGTATCCAGAAGATCTTTCCAGCTCATTAGGAAGAATTCAATACGGATTACGTCTTCTGTACCATGTATCTTATCCGTTATTTGGAAACTTATGAACGAGGGACGGTCGTCGGCGAATTCGGTCAAAATTTCAATGACGTGTGGGTTAATGCCCCCCATTTTGCAGTAGGTCGACCGGCCCGTGACAATAATTTTATCACTCAAAAGGTTATACCCTGTCCCACGTTAACACGTGGTTAAGTGTAATACATTTAATAAGGATATCGGCTTAATGGAATACTCTTTATGAAGATTACGCAGGAGGTGAGCGATAATGAGCACTAAAGCCAAACCGGAAAAAAACACCCCCAAGAAAAGTCCGTCACGCTCTAACGATCCGAGCCATCAAGGAAAACCTAGCGTGCAAAAATAATCGAGGTTAAGTCGATATGCACGGAAGACATGATGAATTCAGTACTACACCCGGTCTACATGACCGGGTTCTTTTCGCTCCTTCCTTTAAGTTCCACTGTTTATATACAAGGTTGCCTATAGGTGCTTTCGACCCGATGCTTACCACTTTTCCGACAGAATAATACGATATCTGCCGGCGCGCCCGGAGACAAACCTGAGGAAGCAGGCAATCCCATAAATAATGCAGGTTGTTTGGAGGCCACGGCTCTCGATCTGCGGATGCCACTTTTTCTCCCATTCGAAGCGCCTCCCCGAGCCGGTCCTCGGGTGCATCGGGACGATGAATGGCGAGATCCGGACGTTCCCGCACGGTCAACTGCCGGATATAGGGCACTTCCGTCCCTGCAAGCTCTAGCGTTCCATTCTCGCCGTGAAAGGTGAGTGTGAGCGGCTAATCCGGATAAAACGAGGTCGTCCCTTGAGCGCCCCCCAACGCCCCATTCTCGAATCGAACGATGGCCGCGGCCGTATCTTGGCCTTCGATCGTGCCGCAGGGTCAGCGCATGTCCCATGACGCTACGTACCTTCCCAGGACGCCCGATTCGAGGGTCCGCCTCGCTTTCACAATCAGCAGATATCCTTGCTAATAAAGTGGAGGGCGTGGAGGGAGGTACATGAAGAATCATGGTAGGAATTGCAACTCTGATATGATTAGAAGAAAAATTTCGGGGGAAAATAGTGCATAGTTTATAAAAAGCCGAATACCAGTCCACAGGAGGAAAAAACAAATATGATCAGAATCGGTATCATCATCGGAAGCACCCGTCCGGAACGTAAGGGGGAAACCATTGCCCGCTGGGTTTACGACATTGCACAGAAACGGAGCGATGCGGAGTTCGCGCTCGTAGATCTGCTTGACTATCATTTGCCGCAGCTGGACGAGCCGGTGCCAGGGCAATACACGAAGGATCATACTAAGCGGTGGGCGAATACGATAGCCTCTTTCGACGGCTTTGTGTTCGTAACACCGGAATACAATCATGCCACTTCAGGGGTGCTCAAGAACGCACTTGATTTCATCTACTACGAATGGAACAACAAGGCAGCCGGATTTGTCGGTTACGGCAGTCTAGGTGGCGCCCGAGCGGTGGAGAACCTGCGGCTGATCGCCGGAGAGTTGCAAATGGCAGACGTGCGTACCCAAGTCGGCTTATCTCTCTACACAGATTTCGTATCCTTCAGTGTGTTTAGACCGGACGATCGTCAAGTAGAAATGGTAAACGGTATGTTAAACCAGGTCATCGCTTGGAGTGGCGCTTTGAAGACATTGAGGGACCGTTAGACTGCGAGGCCATATCGTTAGCGACCTCTTCACTTGATTGTACTGTTCGCGTTTCATCTCCAACGAGCAACTTATGGACGAGGTGAGGTACATCATTATTTTCACTTTTATTACTACTGCTGGTGATTTCAGAAGAAATTAAACAACCTTAGTTCGGTCGAGTACTGAGCTAAGGCTGCATAGAGTCAAATTTATAGCTATCTACTTGATGAGGGTACGTTCAGTGACCTTCTCCCTATAACTAATAACCGGCATTCCCATTCCAATTACATCAGTTTCTTACTCTTTGATATCACTAGCACTTTTGCTCTTCCAAATGGCACCTCCACTCATGCTAGTGCTGACCGGAGTCTCCGGGCCAGTGGCGCCACATGTCGTCGAGCGATGCTTGCCAGTCGTTACGGCGGTCTTTATGGTCAACCCGAAAGCAGAATAACGAATTCGGTCCGATAGGTTAATTCCACCGCATGGATTAATTGGTAATGGGGAGAATCTCCTTCCAGCAGTCCGCTCTGCTCTACTCCGTGCCATGTTTTCGTGGGATGCATAACAGTCTACCAACGTTTAGGCGAGTCGCGGATCCTCACCAGGTACATGCAGACTAAGTGATGTATTAGGATCGTACTACTTCAAAACTCTGAGATCGAGTTCAATTCAGACTATCAAGTTAACAACAGCGATCGTAAAGACATTCTTCCTGCGCAGCGGGTTGTGCTGACATTGTGTACAGATGTCCGATCACAAGCAAAAAGAGACCCTCATAGGGGTCTCTCGTATGCTGGGCGAAGGATTAGAAGGGTCAGTGGTCGTCTCAGTCAGATGCACATTCCCCTGTAAAGCATTAGAACAGATCGATTTTTCGTTTTAAATCTTCCCGCAACGTTACCTTGGAATCGTTCCGAATATAATGGCAAACATAGGATCTGCGGAATCTATCCTTCGTTTTGTTGCGGGTGGAGGAATGGACGAGCAGACTATGGAAAAACAGGAGATCACCTTTTTCCATCACTACGGGTATCTCTGCCGTCAAATCCACGCCTTCCGTTTCTGTGGTCCAATCCGCATGTTCCATAAGATCTTTCACTTTCCCGTGGCGCAGAGGGCCCAGCTTGTGGCTGCCTGGAATAACGAAAAGGCATCCGTTATCTTCATCATTTCTCTCCATCGCGAGGGACGTAGCAATCATGGTATTTGGCTCATGATGAATATATTCAAAATCTTGATGCGCTGCCTGACCTTTCGAGCCAGGCTCCTTGAAAAAATACATGCTTTGTACGCCAACTGCTTCATCGCCCATCAATTGGGCGAGCGCTCCTCTTATAATTGGAAGCTTCAACATTTGCAAGGAGAAGCTGTCTTTCAGATGGGGATTAAAAACCCGGAAAGAGAAGGTGGCGTTCTCCACCGAATCCGGTTGATCCGGTATCTCATTCTTGGCGAGATTGTACATATGCAGGTTATAAATATCGAGTAAATCATTGCTGCAAGCTTGACGGAGAAGAAGATATCCGTTTTCGGCGAAGAACGAAACCTGCTCTTCACTCAGCGGGGAAATGCGGTCCATTGTTGCTGTCATGGTTTCACAACCTTTCAAAGAATTGCTTCTGCGTCATCCTAGCGCTTTTGAGAGCTGCGATTTCGATCCATCCATGCCAATAATAGGATGGCGATGGACAGTAATAGATTGACACCAAGCGATAAGATCAGAATAACATATTCGGCGGAATCTTTTTCCACAATAAGGAGTAGGAAGACGATCAATACAATGAAAAAGACGCAAATCTTAAAAATTAATTTGCGGTAGATATGGTCCATTGCGGCACCTTCTCTACGTGATGACATGACACAATCGTCTTGCCGGAGGGCATCAGTGACGGTGCGGTTTGCTCGCATGTTTGGCTAGCATACAAGCATCTCGGATGGAAGGAACAGCCGGACGGCGGATTCGAAATACTTGGCATATCCAAGCTTTTCAGCGGCAATTCTCTCTTCGCTTTCGCGATCCTCGGATTCGGTACCGGAACAGCGGATAGAAGCGCCTGCAGATACGGGTGCCGGGGAGCGGCAAGTACCTCATGTACGCTTCCTTGCTCGACAATCTTCCCCAAGTACATGACGGCCATTTTGCCGTTCTGCGCAATATACCGTGCGGTCGACAAGTCATGTGTAATATAGATAAAAGCAATGCCAAGATTCTTATTTAAGACGGACATTAACCGCAGGATCGCCATTCGTAAAGAAACATCAATCATGGATACGGGTTCGTCAGCGACGATGAGCTTCGGTTTCAAGGAGATTGCTCTTGCCAGCAATACCCGTTGTCTTTGACCGCCGCTCATTTGATGGGGATACTTCTCGATGAATTGCTCGGGCGGCGTCAACCCAACCGTATTCAGTAGCACACACACCTGGTCATAAGCCTCTTTGCGGCTGCGAACCAAATTATTCTGAACGATGGGATCGGATAGAGATTGGAAGATGGTTCGCATCGGGTTCAATGCCGCATACGAATCCTGCTGTACAAGCTGCACGCTCTGGCGGTATTCGGAAAACTCCGCTTTATTCATATCCCATACGTCTTTGCCTTGAAAAAGAAGCTGCCCTTTGGTCGGCTTATGCAGGCCTGTGACGAGTTTGCCTAACGTCGTCTTGCCACAGCCGCTTTCCCCTACGAGAGCTAAAATTTCTCCAGGCTCGAATGATAATTGAATATCGGTCATGGCTGGAATAGGGGTCGGTTTGCCGAACAATCCCGATTTCTGCTCAAAAATCATGCTTACGTTGCGAAGCTCCAACAAGCTGCTCAAGCCAGCATCTCTCCCTTCTCATTCAAGTGACATGCGGATATACGGCCGATGCCTACCGAAATCGCGCGGGGTTCCTCCTGCTTGCACAGATCTGTTGCAAACTCGCATCTTGGATGAAACGCACAGCCGGACGGTAGGTCCAACAAATTCGGCGAAGAACCTTTGATGGATTTATTATCGCTGACATCATCCAAGATGGAAGGAGCGGCTTGAATGAGTCCTGCCGTGTATGGATGCTTGGCATCCTCGAACATCTCGAACGTTTCCCCGATTTCCACGATCTTGCCGGCATACATGACGCCAACGCGGTCAGCCACTCTGGCAACGACAGAAATATCGTGTGACAGAAGAAGCATCGTAAGGTTCATTTCTTTATGAACCTTCAACAGAATATCAAAAATGTAATCTTGCGTAATGACATCGAGCGCGGTTGTCGGTTCGTCCAAGATGACCAGCTGCGGGTCGAGTAGCAGGCTGAAGGCGATCATGACGCGCTGCTTCATGCCCCCGCTCAATTCGTGCGGATAGGCTTTCAGTATGCGGCTTGGCTCAAGCCGCACATAATCGAGCAATTGCGATGCTTTCCTGCTGATCTCTTCTTTACTCATTTTAGTATGAGCCAGGACGGTCTCGATCATCTGCTCCCCAATGCGCATGACCGGGTTCAATGCATTCTGAGCCGCTTGAAATACCATCGATACGTCCGCCCAACGATGCTGGCGCAACCGATTGGCATTATATCGCAGCATATCCTGGCCATTTATGAAAATGCTACCGTTCTTGATGATCCCCGGTGCCGAAATGATATTAAGAATAGCCGAGGCCAAGGTCGATTTCCCACTGCCACTTTCTCCGACCAATGCCGTCACTTTTCCTCTCGGAATATCAAGTGAAACATGATCGACAGCCCGAATCGTTCCGGAGCGAAGCTTGAACTCGATGGATAAATCTCTAATTTCAATCAGATTGTTCTCGTTCATGGACGCTCCCTTCTATCCTCTGAGCCTAGGATTCAATGCTTCATCGATGCCATTGGCAAAGAAGATCGAACCCAGCTGGAATAATGCAAGACAAAGAATCGGCGAGAACAGATAAATAAAGCCTAGCGGATTAAAGATCCCTCCTGTTTGAGAAACGGCAAGATTGAGCATTTGGCCCCAATTGGTCGGCGAGTAAGGGGCAAGTCCCAACATCATAATCCCTACGCTTCCAGTAATGGCGCCGCGCATCGTCATAATGAAACTGATGGATAAAAAGGAAGTGATGCTTGGCATCAGCTCTTTGAAAATAATATGCGGCTTACTCATGCCCATAACCTTGCAGATCACGATAAAATCCCGTTCTTTAAGCGAAATAATTTGTGAGCGGACGGCGCGCGTTAGACCAGGCCAGCTCCAGGCGCTTAACACAAGGGCGAAGGAAATAGGATCTCGAATCGAGAAAATAGCCGCCATAATAATCAGAATCGGAAAGCTGGGAATCGTAAGAAACAAATTGGTAACGAGCATAATGGCCGCATCAAGCCTTCCGCCGATCAGTCCGGAGATGGTCCCGAGAAGCGCGCCGACAAATAAGGTGAAGAAGGCAGCTAGCAAGCCGACAAGAAGGACCTCCTTGGACCCATGCACCAATTGAACAAACGTATCTCTCCCGGCAAAATCGGTTCCAAGCCAATGCTCTAACGATGGCGACAGGTATCGGTTGTTATAATCGACGGTCATATTGAGTTTAAAAATAAAAGGTCCAACCGTCGCCATCAAAATGAAAATGATCAGAATAATTAAACCGATTAGCGATCTTTTGTTATAGCAGATGATTCTGAAAAAATCGATCATTCCTCGCATGGTCTGATTACCCCTCTACCTTGATTCTCGGATCAAGTTTCGAATAAACCAAATCCGCAATGAGATTGGCAACGATCATCGTGATACTGAGAAATAGCATGATTCCCTGCATTACCGTATAATCTCTTGTTCTCGTCGCTTCACCCAGAAAGTATCCAATTCCAGGGTATTGGAAGATATTCTCGATCAACGTTGCCCCGCCAAGCATGCTGCCGAAGGTGATGGCTAGCATCGTGATCATCGGCAGCATCGCATTCTTCATAACATACCGGTTCATGATGACCGATTCGGAAATTCCTCGCGCCTTCGCTGCGATAATATAATCTTCACCAAGTACGCTTACGGCATTGCCTTTCATCATAAGTGCCCATCCACCGATATTCGTTATGACGAAGGTCAGGATCGGCATAGCGGCATAGTAGAGCACGCTCACAATAAAGTCGAGATTGAAGCCAGGAGTCACAAAGGGATCGTATGCGCCGTTAACGGGAAACCAGTTTAACCCATATGCAAAAACAACCAACAGCAAGATCGCAAAAATAAAATCCGGTATAGCCGAGGTAATAACGGTAAATAAGGAAACCACCGGCTCCAGGACAGAGTTTCTTTTCCAAGCCATTCTCACGCCCAGCAGCATCCCGATTACAAAACTGATGAAAAGAGAAATGGTTGCAACGAAAATCGTCCAAGGCATCGCGTTGGCAATAATGGAGTTTACCGTAATTTGCTGATAAACCATGGAAACGCCAAGGTTCCCTCGCAGAAGACCAGAAATATATCGAACAAACTGTTCATGTATCGGTTCATTCGGATTGTAATTAATCATCGCTGCAATGCGCCGGTAGGCTTCTTCCAATGTACTCCCCAACTGCGTTGCATAATCGCGGGCCCATGCATCAATAGCGTTACCCGGCGTTAAACGTAGCAATACGAAGGTTAATACCGTAGCCAAACATACGGTAACAAAAGCCATCCCAATTCTCTTAAGCACAATAAAGGGTGTCACATCCTGAGCCTCCTTTAGAAAATGGGGTAGGTTTCGGGCTTCATAACAATGGACACGTACACAAGATACGTTCGATCACCGTGAAGCCCGAGCATGGTTCGATAATGGAGAGTGAGCTTTAGTTATTTCTTAATCAAGGCTGCTCTCTAGGCGACAATCTTCCTTCCACGAAGTACGTGATCCCCCCGAAACCAAAGTTAATTTCGGAAACCGCATCGATGTCTTCAGGTTCAGTCGGCACTGGAAGGCTGCGATTGTATTTCTCGAATTCGTCTTCTCTCGGCCAGCCCTTGACCGTCTTTACATTCTCGAAATAACCGGTCGTATTTTGGAAAAATCCGACTCCATATGCGTTTTCATTCGTTATCCATGCCAGCTTGTAAATGGCCTCCTTGCGCTCCTCATCCGTCTGCATATAGGGCATTGCATTTAATGTCTTTTCAATGTCAACGACCTGTCCGCCGGGACCCGGCACCTTCAAATTCAATTTCCCTTTATCCGGGCCATCCTTATATTTGGGCAAATGAGCCATATTTCCGATGTTGCCCCAGTAGAAATTCCGCAGTGAATTCCACGGGAACATGAAGCCCCAGGAAACGTCCACCCAATCGACGGACATATGATAAGCGCCTTTGTCCTTGGTCGCGTTGTTATAATACACGCTGCCATCGACAGCCAGCAATTTGGTCGGAAGACCGAATTTCGTCATCTGCTCTGCGGCGATCTGGGCGGAGTTCACCGCTTGCAGCCATCCGCCGCTCACCCCGATTATAAAGTTCGGCGTCTTGCCGCTCGGGTCTACCCAGTTGCCGTCATCGCCTTTCTTCCAGCCCAGCTCGGTTAACAGTTCTCCCGCCTTGTCAGGGTTATACGTGAACTTTGTCATTGTCTCGCGGTTGTCCGGCGTGATCCATTTGGAAAGTTCGGATTGCGGCATTCCGCTCATCGAGACGTCCGCTTCCTGCCCATAGTAGTTGCCGACCTCGCGAATCTTCGTTCGATCCAGCGCGTAAACGATGGCCTGACGGAATTTCTGATTATCGAATGGCGGTTTATCCAGATTGAATACCATTCCGATCGTAGCGGGGTCGAACATTCGGTAATGGACAAGATCCTTGTTGGTAGCCAACATATTCTCCAGAATATCTCTAGGTGGCGTACCAGGAAATGTATCGATCTTGCCCGATTTCAACAAGGCTAAGCCGGATGAATCGGACCCCGGATTTTTAATGAAAATCCGGTCGAATTTAATATTTTCAGCCCTCCAATACTTCTCGTTTTTCTCCAAAATCATATCGGAAGCAGTTACTTTCTTCACGATAAACGGACCCGTTCCGACAGGCATCTTAGGACCTGCCTTTAAAAAGTCCTGCCAGTTCTTATCGATCTCTTTGCGCAGCTTATCTGTAATTTCCAAGCCGAAAGGCCCCTTTTTGTCGGGATCGTCTGTCTTTTTGGCCTGCTTTAACAATTCATCCGCCTTATCTACATATTTACCATAGAGATGATAAGGAATCGTGGCCTGATAATCTTGCGCAAGAAACAAATTTTTCATTTCCATAAACGGGGCGGGTTCCTGCCACTCAAATACAACCGTCGTATCGTCGACGATTCCAACGCTGCTTAGATACTTCGTGATCTCGACACCGTTATTGAGCAAGTAATAGCTTTTTACATCCTTGCTGGTAAATGGCTTGCCGTCCTGCCAAGTTACACCCGGTCTTATTTTGATTACGGTTTTGTTGCCATTATGCTCAACCGATTCGGCCAAACGGTTATAAATTTTATCCGTTGAGCGAACAATCTGAAATAATCCCTCATACGTATACTGCCAAGCCTGGCCTACGCCTCCTGAAGCAAAAGGGTTACCTTGAAACAACGGCGGTTTCGGCCACCCGCCTAAATCTCGGAATACTTTGGTGTTATCTTGTGTACATCCATTCAAAACTAGGGTGAAAACCAATACAAATGGAAGCAATACGAGCTTCAAACGCTTAAATCGCATCTACAAACCTCCTTATTTTTGGAAGGCGAAACGGACTTTGAGCGGATGCCTCATCTGGAGCAGCGGAATATCGCCTGGATCAATGCCATGAGGCGGCCGGCAAGCCTCCTCGTAAGTGCATATGCCGGCCAAGGGCAGCCCCAAGACGTCGATTTCCACTTTTGTCTTGTCGCGCTCTTTAGTCAAATTTGACCGCCTCGCCCGTTTTGGCTGACACATATATGTTTCAGTTTGTTTTCCATGCCGCTATAAAATATTGCCGGAAGCGGCCGTCATGCGTGGCGATCGGCAGCGAGCTAGCCCTTAATCGAACCTGCTGTGATACCGTCGACGAAATATTTGTGCCCTATTACACTGAGCAGCGCAAGCACGGGGAGCGACATCAGCAGCGCGCCAGTAATCGGGGATGCGTAGTCGATCTTATATGGATTGTTCATCGTCGTTAACCCGACGGCGAGTGTCATTTTGGAGCCCGAGCTTAAGTAAATAAGTGGTCCCAGGTAATCGTTCCACGCCCCCATGAACGTCAGTAGTGCGACGATTCCAATCGCGCTTCCACTGAGCGGAAGGGCAATGCGGAAGAAGCTGCCAAGCTCCGAGCAGCCGTCGATTCTGGCGCTGTCGAAAATTTCCTTCGGGATAGCCGTCATCACCTGCCTAATGAGAAAGACACCGAAGGCGCCGACGATACCTGGCAGGATGAGCGGCCAAAACGTATCCAGCCAGCCGAAGGAGCGGAACATCATAAAAGACGGAACTAGCGTAATTTGGCCCGGAATCATCATCGTCGCCAGCATGCCCATGAACAGCCCGTGCTTGCCTTTAAACTCGAATCGGGCGAACCCATACGCTACGAGCGAATTGAACACGATGGCGAGCAAGGTCACAGACACGGCGATGATCAAGCTGTTGGCCAGGAGCGCAAAGAAGGGAAGTTTCTCAAATAAATGGCTGAAGTTGCTTAATGTCGGGCGAATCGGTAGCGGATTGAGCGGATCACCTACGATATCTTCGTATCGTTTGAACGCCGTACCAATCATGAACAGGAACGGGGTTAGGAACAGCAGGCTTAATAGGATGAGTACAGCGAACGCCAGAAGGCGGCCTGATCCGTGCCCGCTTATTCGGGACGATTGTTTCACCGGGAGACTTTCGGCGGTTGCCGCAGCTAATTTCTGCACGTTGTCTCCCCTCCTATTCCTCCGAATTGTTTAGCTTGAACATCTTGAGCTGAATGAAACCGATGACCAGCAGCAACAGCGTGAAGACGTATCCGAGTGCCGATGAGTACGTGAAATCCTGACGCCGGAACGCTTCGTCGTATAAATACGAGGTCGGGAATACCAGGGAGTTCTCCGGTCCAAAGCCGCTCCCCGCCAAGATGAATGCTTCGCTGAACATCCCGTAGGAGCCGAGCAGGCATTGAAACACGATGAAGGTCATTATCGGCCGCAGCAGTGGAATCGTCACGAACCACAGCCGCTGCGCCGGTGCCGCGCCGTCAATCTTAGCCGCTTCAATTAACTCGCGCGGCACGTTCTGCAGCCCGGCAAGGAAGAACAAAATGTTTACGCCCAAGTATTTCCACCCACACAGAAGGATCAGCGCTGGAATTGTCCATGCCGGATCCTTTAGCCATCCGATCGGCGAAACGCCGACAAGGCCGAGCAACTGGTTGAGCACGCCATTGTCCCGGTCGAGCAGCAGCTTGAAGATGATTCCGACCGCGACCGCGGATGTAATATTCGGGGTGAAAAAGAATGTCGCGAAGAAACCTTTGCGCTTCGCGATATACGGCCGATTAAGCAGCAGGGACACGCCGAGCGCGACCGGCAGAATGAGGAAGAGGCTGCCAAGCGCGAGCTTGGTGCCGTTCCACATCGCTTTCCAGAAGAAGCCGTCCTTCAGAACGAACAGATAGTTGGACAACCCTGCGAAAGTGTAGCTGTCCGTCCCTTTCATCAAGCTGAGCCAGAAGCCGTACAGGATGGGATACAATCCAAATACGGCGTAGAGGGCAAAAAACGGGCAGATGAACAGCAGCGGTGCCAGCTTCCAGCGCGCAGATGCATGCGTCGTCATCGTTCGTCCTCCTTATTTCCGCGCTTGCTCTGCATCGATCAGGCTTTGCAGCTCTTTATCCACGCTGCCGAGGAACGTTTCCGGCGTCATTTTGCCGTTCTGGTAATCAGGCTCATATTTGTCCCAGGCTTTGCCTATCAGCGAGCGCCACCAAGCCTGATTCTGGCTCGGCGCCTGCGTGCCAAGATCCGCGTAGAGCGAGGCAATGTCCTGACCGTCAAAGTACTTGGTTGTGGCGTTTTCTTTGTGCAGGTCGGGCGATACTGCTGCACTCGTCAAGGCTGGGAACAGGTTGATGATTTGGAAGCTGCTCACAATGTTTTCTGTATTTAAATGCGTGTATTTCAAAAAATCCCACGCTTCTTCCTTGTTGGCGCTGAACTTGCTGAGCGCCATGCCCGTTCCGCCGTTCACGGTCGTCGGTATAGAGCTTGGTCCGCCGAGCGGCATCGGTACGGCCGCCCATTTCCCGCTCAGGTCCGGAGCGTTCTGCACGAGCTGTCCCGCCCACCAGTCGGGTCCGAACGCTGCGATAAATTGCCCTTTCGTGTACGCTTCCCAAGCCTGCGGCCCTTCCGGTGACGATTTGCTCATCAGGCCTTGATCCTTCCAGTCTTTGATTCGCTGCAGCACTTCGATCCCCGTCGGGGTGTCGAAGCCGATCTTGCCGTCTTTCGTGACCATGTCGCCGCCTTCTTGGCGAAGCAACTGCTCGAATACCCCTTCGTCTTTCTCGGTGCCGCTCAGAATGAACGTGTTCTTGTCGATCAGCGGTTTGGATGCTTCCATGAAGGCATCCCATGTCTTCAGCTTCGAAACGTCGATGCCCGCCGCGTCGTAAATGTCTTTCCGGTAGTAGAGTGCGGAGACGCAGGCGGCGATTTCGATACCGAAAACATTATCGTTGACCGTGTAAAGATCCAGTCGCCCTTTTGGAATTGCCTCCGACAGACCGTCCCTTTCCATGTAGGGGTTAAGCGGCTCAAACGGGACATCCCCTTTGATATACCGGGGGAACGCCCCTTGCTCGACGTCGATCAGGTCTGGGGCACCTTTGCCGCCAGACTGGGCGATAACCGTGTATTTATCGAACATCGCCGTGAATTCCAGTAATTCAATCTTGATGTTTATGTCCGGATGTTCCTTTTCGTAGTTCGCTTTCATTTCGTCGTAGTACTGCTTGTGTGTGTCCGCGAATGTCCAAATCGTTATCGTCTTCTTGCCGGCAGAAGACGAAACGTTCTCTTCTGAATTCCCCGCATCCGTGCTGCATCCGACCAAGTAGAGTAAGCAGCTGCTTGCAGCGAGCAAACCAAGCCCTCTTTTCACGAATACCCCTCCATCGTTAACCGATTTTGTAAGTGTTTTGTAAGCGCTGTAAATGTCTACATGAAGGATAGCACCGGTATGGCAGTCGGACAATATCACCCCATTGACGAAAAATGAACTAGAATTGATATCGCTCGGCGAGCCGGAACGCCTCCTTCCTCTGCCAGGCATCCCGTCTGATTTCAGACGGCGATTTCCCGGTGCGCTGCTTCAGACATTTTGAGAAATGGATGGTCGACTTGAATCCGCAGCGTTCAGCGATTTCCGCTACGGAATACCCTGTAACGGCGAGCATTTCCGCAGCCTGCCTGACCCGGTAATGCCATAAATATTTGATCGGTGTCGTATTCTCGTACGTGTGGAACAGCCGGATCAAATGTTCAGGCGTGACGTTTGCCTGCATGGCAAGGTCAACGAGCGTCCAGTTTTGGGCGTAACGCTCGTGAATCATGCGCTTTGCCAAGGCGACCGATACATGGATGTTCTCTTCGTAATCCTCGCATTTAGCTTCGTGCGAAAATTGATACAGGGCGGCAAGCCCCAGGCATTTCATCCGGAGGCTGTCTGCGGAGGCGCCGGGCTTCATCTCCAGCATGAGGTCCGTCAATTTATTCATTTCGGACGAGATCGGCAGAATGAATGGAAGCTCGTCCCATTTCGTCGCGTCCGCGTCCGCGACGGCCACAGCGATCCAGCGATGCCACGTCTCTTGGTCCGACGCGAACTCGAAATATTCCCAGTGGCCGGGCCTCAGCAGCACGGCGTTTCCAGGCGTCACGACATGACTTGCATCGTCGATCGTGACCTTTAAATGTCCCGTGTGGAGCAGAACGAGCTGAAAATCCGATTGATATCGCGGGCCGTACCGACCTCCTGGCGAGTACACGATTGTTCCACAATCCGCGGTCTGCACGCTTTCGGTCGGAAAGGTTTCAGCTGCATCGCTCATATGAACATTCCTCCTCAGCTGAATGGTTTGGAGCGTGTTCAATGTAAGACCTATTCCCTTGAAGCAAAAATAAAAAACACTCTTATCTACCGAAGCGGACAAGAGTGCTCTCAGTTGTGTGTTTTGCAGCGCGTAATTCGGAACTATCCTTTAACCGCGCCGGCTGTCATGCCTTGAATCATGAACCGCTGAAAGACAATGCCAATGACCAGCGTGGGCACGGCAAGCAGCACGCCGGTTGCCATGATCGCGCCCCAGTCGAACGTCCGCAGCCCCATGTACTCCATGACGGCGAGCGGCGCAGTCTTGATGTTCTTCCCCGTCAGGATGAGGGAAAAGAAGAAGTCGTTGTAACTGAACAGGAACGTCATGATTGCCGTCGCTGCCAGGCCGGGCGCCGCGATCGGCAGAATGACCCGCAAGAAAGCGGAATACCAGCTGCAGCCGTCAATGAGGGCCGATTCATCCAGTGCCTTCGGGATCTGCGCGAAGAAGCCGAGCAGCAGCCAGATCTGGAATGGTAGCGCGAATGTCGTGATGGCGATGACCATGATGAAATACGTATCGAGAAGCTCGAACGTTCTCGCGATGATGTATAGCGGAAGGCCGAGTACAATGGCCGGTATCATGCGGGAAATCAGAATCAGCGTTGACAGTGTGTTGGCGCCAACGAGCCGAAACCGTGTCAACGCGTAGGAGCTTGTCGCACTGCAAAACAAGGTAAGCAGTGTCGTCAGTACCGCAATGACGGCGCTGTTCAGGAACGACTTGAGGAAGCTTGGATTTTTCAGCACCGTCTTGAAATTATCCAGCACCGGCGTGAACAGCAATTTGGGCGGCAGCGACATCGCTTCGCTGTTCGGCTTGAACGCCGTTACGATCATCCAGATCGTTGGCGTAAGCAGGAAAATCAGCGTCACCGCAGTAAGCAGCGTGAACAATGCGGGCTCCGCCGCATTCCTGGTATGGATGCTGGCCGTCCGCATTCGTGCCTTGTTCAGCTCGGATCCGGGCATGCTCCGACCTTGACCCGTCATCCCGCTCATAGTCTCAGCTCCTCGTTCGTCCTATTCATTTCGCGGATCAAGAGTGACCCGACGATTAGAATAACTGCGACGATAATCAACGCCAAGGCGGATCCTTTCCCGATATCGAAGGAGTTGAACGCCAGCTCATAGTCGAGGAACTGAACCGTCCGCGTCGCATTGGCCGGGCCGCCCTTCGTCAGCACATAAATGTTGTCGAAGATGCGGATCGTGTCCATAATGCGGATAATGAGCATCACAAGCAGCACTGGCTTAATACTCGGCAACGTCACGTGCCAGAAGATCTGCAGCCGGTTTGCCCCGTCCACCTGCGCCGATTCTACAGGATCCTGCGGCACGGCTTGAAGCGCGGCATACATGACCAGGAACACGAATGGAATTGTGCTCCAAATGTCGACAATCGCTACGGAGATGAGCGCCGTGCCTGAGTCAGAAAACCAGCCCGGTCCTTCGATACCCAGCTGCCCAAGCAGATAGTTGACAATGCCGAAGGTGGGATCGAGCAGGAATTTCCAAGACAGGTAAACGGCGACCGGAGCAATCATCATGGGGGTGAGTACGAGCGCCTGGATTGGCCTTTTTCCCCGGAACGGGCGGTTCAGCAGCAGCGCCAGGCCGAGCCCTAGCACAATGCCTGTGGGAGCCGAGAGAAGGACGAATTTTAGCGTGACAAGCATCGAGGTTCTGAATTGGTCGCTGGCTAGCATGCTGGTGAAATTATCAAGCCCGATAAAGCGTTTGCCCGCCTGCGGCTTCATCAGATTCCAGCGAAACATGCTCGTCCAGATCACGTATCCGATCGGAAACAAGAAAATGCAGAGAAATAAGAGCAGGGTCGGTGCTAGAAACACATAGGGGGCGGCATTTTTACGCATGGCGCTCTCCTTTCGTGACAAGTGCATATGAAGGAGCCGAGCGGCTGCAAAGCCGTCCGACTCCCGCATGTAACCAGCCGCTTTATTTGTCGTAATAGCCCGCATCCTTCAAGATGCCTTCCACCGTCTTCTGCAGATCGTCCAGTGTCGCGGATGCCGATTTGCCCGCGACGATTGAGTTGATTGCGTTACCGACCTGCGTGTTGATTTGCGCCGATTCAGCGAACGAGGGCCGTTCCTGCGCGGTGTTCAGCACGTCAGCGGATGCGCCGAGCGTCGGATTGAGTTTCCGGAGTTCCGGATCGGCATTAATCGATTTGCTTGCCGTGGACGTCTGCTTGGCGATTTCTTTCATCGTTTCGGGCTTTGTAAACGCATGGATGAATTCGTACGCAGCGTCCTTGTTCTTGACGTTGGAGGTAACTGCGATTCCCCACGCACCAAAGCGCGGTACTGCCTTGCCGCTCGGTCCAGCCGGCACCGGCGCTACAGCGAATTTATCGTAAATCTTACTTTTGCTCTTGTCGGTGAAAGAACTGAGGTAGCCAGGCCACATGACGGTTGCCGCCACGCTGCCGGAGTTGAAGGCGGCCACGGTCTCTTCGTTCTGCCACGTCGCTACACCTTTCGGCGCTGTTTCTTTAAGAATCTTGGCAAACATCTCGGCGGATTGAACGGCTTCCGGGGTGTTCAGAAGCGGCTTCATGCTTTCATCGTAATACTTGCCTCCGTAGGACCAGAAGAAATAGCTCCAGAAGCTCGATGAACCTTCGTCTGGCCCTCCAGGGTAGGCGATGCCGTACATGCCATCCTTCGTCAACTTCTTCGCGGTTTCATACATCTCATCCATCGTTTTTGGCGGCTGGAGACCTGCCGCGTCATAAAGATCCTTCCGATAGAAATAGACCATGGCTTCCGCTGAGAATGGAGCCATGTACCAACTGCCGTCCACTTTTCCGTAGCTTTTGACGGATTCGTAATAATCGTTCTCGTCATAACCGTATTTCGAAAAGAAGTCGTCCATCGGAAGCGCGGCTTTTGAATTCGCCCATAGGACAGTGTAATTTCCCGGTAAAAACACCACGTCGTAATCTCCGCCCTGGCTCGTCATCGCGAGCTTCTGCTTGCCATCATAGGTCACCCAGTCGTAAAATTCCGTCTCCAGCTTGATTCCTTTCGCTACGAGTTCCGGCGTAATCGACTTGATGATATCCTCGGTGAAGCCCGAGCTGCCTAGAATGCGAAGCGTGACAGGATCTCTTGTGGACTGAGCTTCATTCGTTCCATTCGTTCCCGCATTCGCGGCGCCGTCGTTGACCTGTGCTGTTCCGTTTTCGTTAGTACCGGCATCGCTGCCGTTTCCGCCATTGCCGCAAGCGCTGGCAAGCAGCATGGCAAAGAGTGGCACGGTAGCCAGCAGCTTCTTCTTTCCGATCATTCAACAGCATCCCCCTACTGTTCATTACGGCAGTGCGGTGTGAGCAATCGTTTATGTAAACGCTTACTACCGTTAAGATCATGATAGCTCTGGGGGCAAGGAGGCACAATGCGCCAGTCTTTTGATTCCCCCCAATTTCTTATCCGTTTGTCTGGCAAGCTCCGACTAAAGCCGAAGGGTTAGCATAAAACCTCCACGATTTTTCGGTATGGTGCAAAATCTTACGGCTGGGCATGCCGATTAGAAGGTCATCTTCTTGTACTCGGTCGGCGTTACACCGACTTTGCTTCGAAACACCTGGCTGAAGTACTTCTCGTTGTCAAAGCCAACCTTTGTAGCGATTTCGTATATTTTGCCGGCGTCCGTCCGTAGCAGTCGCTTCGCACGCTCAATGCGGTAATGGGTTACGTAGTCCACGAAATTAAGGCCCGTCTGCTCCCGGAACACTGCGCTTAAATGACTCTTGCTCATTCCGATGTGATCTGACAGATCGGCTAGCGTGATATGGCGCTCGTAGTAGGTCTGAATATATTCGATTGCCTTCCGAATCGGGGGCGCTACCGCGGCGGAAGGCAACGGCATGCCGGTTGCCTGCAGCCTGCCTGCCCGCTCTAAGAAAAGCTGTGCCAATTCCGAGGGTACCCGGGTATTTAACAATTCATCGGCGCTTAAGTTAACGCATTCCGGAACAGGCCCGTCCTCGAAATGTGCATAATCCGCCTGCCTGTTATACCAGCCGGCCAATTCCACACACAAGGCTTTGAGCATCCTGACACTGCCGCTGCGGCAGATGTCGCCGACGAGCGAATAGGTCAACGCTTCTCCTCGGTTCATGTCCCCGCCTGCCAGCGCGGTGAACAGCTCCTGCAGCCGAACCTGCAGCGCCTTTAATCCTTCCCGCAGCCGTCCATCATCGACCCCGCCGGCTTGTACGTATGTGAAGACGGCTTGATTTTCACACAGCAGTCTGCAGCGCAGAGCATCTCGCGCACTGACAAACGCTTCACGCAGGCGCAGCGGATCCCGAACGGGCGCGCCAATCCCCACCGTGAGCTGCAGCCTCGTGTAAGCCGCCGCTGCCTGCACCGCCCGGTTCGCTGCGTGTTCCGCTTCTTGCAGGAGGCCCTCATCCGACGAACCGCTGACTACCGCGATATAATCGCCGCTGTCCGCCTCCCGGATCATGCAGGAGACGGAGATTGTCTGTAGCTGTCCGTGGATGATATTGAACAGTGCGTTGTCAACAGCTTCCCGTTTTTGGGTCCCTTGATGGTCGGGCACGCCAAGATGCTTGTCGGCTGAGAACAACATCACCGCGTATGCGCGATCGGGCAAGTCAATGCCGTGCTTCACCACCGCTGCGTCCAGCTCGTCGCGCGATGTGTAGCTGCCGCGAAGCAGCTCACGAAAGAAACTGTCCCTAGCGAAATGTGTCTGTAGGGCTGCTTGTTTCTTCAGCTGGTAATATTCTTTGTCCCGCTGCTCGGTCTCATTGATCTGCTCGCGAATACGACCGATCGCTGCTTCGAGGACGGCACTGGTCAGCTCCGGCTTCAGGATGTATTCATTTGCCCCGGCTGCCAGTGCCTCGCGCATGTAGGCATAGTCGTCGTAACAGCTGAGCACGATGATCCGGAGCCTCCGGTCGCGTTCCCGCAGGCGCTGAAGCAGGACGGCGCCATCCATCTGAGGCATTTTCATGTCCATGATCAGCAGGTCCGGCCGCAGTGCCTCAATCATTTCCAGTGCCTGGGCGCCGTTCGATGCCTCTCCGGCGATCTCCCACCCCGCGTCTGTCCAATTGATCAAGATGCGAAGGCCGACTCGCACGAGGATATCGTCGTCCACAAACAAGACCTTATGCAATCTGAGCTCCCCCCTTCAGCCGTAATGCGGGGAACCGGACTGTGACCGTCGTTCCCTTTCCTTCCGTACTTTGAAAAGTGAGTCCGTACTGCAGTCCACAATGAAGCTGAAGTCGTTCATGTACATTCTTGACGCTTATGCCCGAGAAGCGGGATTGGAATCGCCCAGCCAGGACGTCTTTAATGAGGTCTGCGCTCATACCCTTGCCGTTGTCGACGATTCGACAGACAAGATGCCCGTCCTCCAGCTTGGCTTCCAAGGTGATTAACCCGCCGCTTTCAATCGCCTCGAGTCCGTGAAACAAAGCATTTTCCACGAGCGGCTGCAGGGTCAGCTTCGGGACGACGCAGTCGAGCACCTCCTCGGCTACATCGTATTCTATCGAGAACGAATGGCAGTAACGCATCTGTTGGATATGAATGTAATGTTTGAGATTCTCGATTTCCCTGCGAAGCGGAATAGTCTCGTCTCCCAAATTCACGCTGCTGCGCAGCAGATTCACGAGCGCGGAGATCATGTCGCTGATCTGCTGCTCGCCCCGGATCACCGCCATCCACTTGATGGAATCGAGTGTGTTGTACAAAAAATGCGGCTGGATCTGCGCCTGCAGTGCGGACAACTCGGCCTGCCGTTTTAATTCCTGTTCCCGGTATATTTCACTGCGCATCTCCTTGAGCCGCGCGGTCATCATGTTGAAGTTCTTGCTTAAATACCCAATCTCGTCATTGCGGATCGTATCCAAGCGCACGTCCAGGTCACCATGCTGTACCTTCTTGATCAGGCGTACCAAATTTTTGAGTGGTTTTACGAGTCTGCTGGACAGGAAGGCCGCCATAACCAGGGACGCCGCAAGGCAGATCAATACAAGAAGCAAGGTCAAGCGCTTGATGAACTGGACCGGTGCTAAAATTTCGGAATACGGGATCAGCTGAACCGCTTTCCAGCCACTGAGATGAGAGGTTCGATAAATGCGCAGCATCCGCTTTCCATTTACATTCACTCGGTCAACGCCGCTTACGAGCTTTAACCCAGCGAGCGAAGCGGACGAGGAGAACCGCTGACTCGGATCTCGCTTGTAGATCGTATTGCCGTCTTCGTCTACCAGGATGAGCGAGCCGTTATACCCGCTGTGCAGCCGCGATACGATTGCGTCGATAACGCGGTAATCCATGTCAACACCGAGCAATCCGAGCGGGTTACCGGTTTGGATATCCCGAAACAGCCGCGCCATTCGAATCGGCCTGTTCTGCTCGCCGTCCACCACGATTGACTTCGTCTCTACATCCGTTTTTTCAGTGGTTTCGTCCGGCACGATCGTAAAATAGCTCTTTCCACCCTGCTCCGAGGTGGCCCGGTACCAGTCCTGCTTTTTCATCAGTGAGGGCACGTGGTCCAACGACGACGCCCGGTTCGTATTGCTGCTGCTGACGAGGAAATAATCATCGCCGATCAGGAAGACGGACTCGATGCCGTCCTGCATACTAAGCTGCTTAGTGAGCAATGCTTTGATTTCGTTGACAGCCTGTATCTCCGCTTCGTCGTACCGGCCCGACATTTTACGCAAGTTGCTGTTAATCGAGTAATTGAAGATGATATCGGTGGCCACACTCTCCATGCCGCTCAGATGGAACTCGATATTGTCGAGCACCTGGTCCATCGTTTCCGACGTGTTTAAGGTGACGCTGCGCTCGATAATGCCAGATGAAGCACGGAACGTCATGAACCCTAGAAAGAGCAGCGGTAGAATGATCGTCACGAAAATAAACGTCATCAAACGAGCCTGAATGCTGCGCAAGAACAAATGCCTGAGCCGATTCACGCCTTCCCTCCTCCTTATGTAAACGCATTCAATCACGTCGAGTACCGCCTATTCTAGGCTATAACTGATCAAACCTCAATGAGAAAGGATGTCGATAAATGGAAGATCGTTTCAGGCAGTGGTCTTTCGTAGGAGTAGCTCGGACACATCAATAGTAAAGAGGTTATGATCGTAGTGGGGTGTTGCGATGCGGGGTCGTACTTCCGGGATTTGTAGACGTTCAAGTCCTCGGCAGGATTCCGGACTGCTTCCGCTTCCGTTTAGGAAGCGAACGGCCGCCTCTGCACTACCCTTTTCATCCATGCATCCGATATGACTTCTCATTTCCGTGTTGTAAGATCATGGATTCATTGCTCAAATAGATAGTTTTCGACTTATTACATGTGTTAATATGAGGGGATAATATTTATGTAACATTGGGATCGGAATTAACAGCACCGCAGTGTTCGAATGACAAAGATAACCGAGTGATCAAGCGAAGCTGATGATGGAGCGGATATTTAAGATGAGCAAGTTCAAGAGCAAGCACGTCAAGAAGGCAGGTAAAAACGAAGGCAGGAAAGACAATGCTACCGCGCCAGTCATTAAAAATGATGAGGTCACCGTCGAGATCATTGGCCTGACACATGAAGGCGAAGGGGTAGGCCGCGTGGACGGCTTTACCCTTTTTGTGCAGGGGGCGCTTCCAGGCGAAACCGTGCGTGCGCGCGTGATGAAAATTAAGAAGACGTACGGCTACGCGAAACTGACGGAGATCGTCGCGCCGAGTGCTGACCGCGTCGACGCGCCGTGTTCGATCTACAAGCAGTGCGGCGGCTGCCAGCTGCAGCATATGGGCTATGCCGCACAGCTGAAGTGGAAGCGGCAGCATGTGGTGGACAGCCTGGAGCGGATCGGGAAGATGCGGGTCGCTGGAGAGGCGGTTCGCGCCGCCGGAGGCGAGAGCAGCGATGCGGTTGAAGAGGCAGAGCAGCACGCGTTAATCGTGCATCCGACGATCGGCATGGGCGAGCCGTGGCGCTACCGCAATAAGGCGTCCGTGCCGATGGGCATGGCGGTGAGCGGAGCGATCCACGGCAAGGATGGCCTGCCGCAGTCGGATCTGAACGGCGAGCGCCTGATCGGCGGCTTCTATGCCCGCGGCAGCCACCGGATCATCGACATGGACGAGTGCCTGATCCAGCACAACAGCAACGACGAGATCGTCGTCCGCGTGAAGCGCATCGGCCGCGAGCTCGGCATCACCGCGTACAACGAGGAGACCGGCCAAGGTCTGCTCCGCCACGTCATGGCCCGCGTCGGGTTCGTGACCGGCGAGGCGATGATCGTGCTGATTACGAACGGCAAGCGCATCCCGAATGCGGAGGAATGGATCTCGCGCATCCGCGAAACGATCCCTGGCGTGACGAGCATCGTGCAAAACATCAACAATCGCGACACCAACGTCATCTTCGGCGACGAGACCCGCGTCCTCTGGGGCAGCGAGGTTATCTACGACGAGCTCGACGGCATCCGCTTCGCCATCTCCGCCCGGTCGTTCTACCAAGTGAACCCGGTGCAGACGGTAGAGCTGTACCGCAAGGCGGTCGAATACGCCGCGCTGACCGGCACGGAGCAAGTCATCGATGCGTACTGCGGCATCGGGACGATCTCACTCTTCCTGGCGCGCCAAGCCGGCCATGTCCACGGCGTCGAGATCGTGCCGGAGGCCATTGAAGACGCCAAGCGCAACGCCGCGCTCAACGGCGTCGCCAACGCCGCCTTCGAAGCCGGCCCGGCCGAGGTCGTCATCCCGCGCTGGCGCGAAGAGGGCATCGTCCCCGACGTCATCGTCGTCGATCCCCCGCGCAAAGGCTGCGACGAAGCGCTGCTGGGTACGATCCTGGCGATGAAGCCGGAACGCGTAGTGTACGTGTCGTGCAATCCGGCTACCTTGGCGCGTGACTTGCGCTTGCTGGAAGATGGCGGGTACCGGACTGTGGAGGTGCAGCCGGTGGATATGTTTCCACACACTGTGCACGTAGAGTCTGTCGCACTGCTTGTTAGATGAACGTTGAATTAACGGGCTTCTGATTGTTAAGGAACCTGAGCGCTTATTCAGAATATCGTTCAGGTTCTTTTGGCTTTATACCGGCTAAAAAGGGAAGAGCCAAGTCAAACTTATTCGCAGCTTCTTTGTCTGCTTTCGATAATACATGGCCATATATATTCATGGTTCTCGTGATGCTCGCGTGACCCAATCGTTCAGAGATAATTTTTGCATGGACACCTTGATTGATCAGTAGTGTGGCCGATGTATGGCGCAAATCGTGAAATTTAATATATCTTAACTGGTGCTTCTTGAGGAAGTTGCGAAACCATAAATACGGACTTTCCGGATAGAACGCTTGTCCATATTGATTAAAAAAGACAAAGAAATGATTTTGGTTCCTAGTTTGTTCCAGAAGACTCCATTTCTGTAATGCGAATGTATAATATTCGCCTAGTTGAGCACATACAGCATCAGATAAACTAATTCTTCGAATCGACTTTTTTCATTCGGAGCATCTAAACCTGCAATAGGCATATATCAATTAAGATATCTTCTACTTACGTGCATATAAAAAAAGCCGCGGTATTGGTATTATCCCCTCATGGTTGACAGTGAAGAAAAGCCCATTGGTACAATGGACTTAAAAGCTGCAATCGGAGGGGATTTTTCTGGCAAAAAGGGACAACTATTTTTCCAATACACGGCACAATTAAAAAGCGAGGCTATTCGTCTTTATGAATCAGGTGTAAGCTCTCGCGAAGTAGCGAAACAATTGAATATTCGTAGTAAAGCTCAAGTGTTGGATTGGGTTAAGAAATCCCAAAACGGTATTTCATTAGAGGATGGTCGTGGACTGCATTCATCCCTCAGAGGTCGACCTAAAACGAAGTTCGCAAGTCTAGAGGAAAAGTTGGCCTTTTTAAAGGCGGAGAATGAATATCTAAAAAAGCAGTATCCAAATCTGCACAAGGAGTGACACGAAAAGGCGATCGGTTTCTAATCATCCAAGAAATGCATCAACGGTACCCTTTAAGCTGGCTGCTTGTGATTGCCCAGGTTTCTCGTGCAGGCTACTACAAGTGGCTTAAGAGCTGTACGCAAAGAAGCTTAAGACGAGAAGCAGAACAGACGATTAAAGAGCATATTATGGCTATCCATCGTCTCCATCCTTATTATGGCTACAAAAGAATGACCACAGCGTTACGAAAAGAAGGCCTACACATCAACCATAAACGTGTCTACAGATTGATGAAGCGTCTCGAGATCCAGTCTGTTATCCGTAAGAAAAGACGTTTCTTCAGTAAAGAAACGTGCTCGTAAACCCAAATCGTCTAGATAGGGAGTTTCAGTCAGAGAGACCATTCCAAAAATTAGTTACCGATATTACCTACATCCGAGCAGGAGAGCAGTTTTATTACCTGTCCGTGATCCAGGATCTCTACAATAACGAAGTTGTTTCCTGGCAGCTTTCGATACGTAACGACTTAAAGCTCGTCATGCAGACACTTGAGAAGCTGCATGGTGTAACGGATCTACATGGCACTATGCTGCATTCAGACCAAGGATTTCAATACACAACCCATCACTATAACAAGCGCTTAGAGGAATATGGGATGATTGCGAGCCATTCCAGACGTGGAAATTGCCATGATAACGCCTGTATAGAATCTTTCTTTTCACATCTGAAGACAGAGAAAATTCATCTTACTCGCCCCAAAACGGCTGAGTCGCTTTACACGGCGATTGAAGAATACATCGCATTTTACAACCACAACAGGTTTCAGAAAAAATTAAATAACCGTCCCCCAGTTGATTATCGGGAGACGGCCGTTGCATAGTACGTTTTTTTTCACTGTCTACTTGACGGGGGTAAGACCACTCCAATGTGGCCTTTCTGTTTGATCTAATTATGAAAATTGTAAAGTTCAACGTCATCGTGTCGCTATTTCTTAAGCAGGTTGTACACGATTTTACCAACGGCATCACTAATCATTTTACAGCCTTCGTCACTAGTTGAAACGAATTGCACGAGTTTATTTAACTGATCATTTTGGTTCTCCAGCTGCTCTTTTTGTTCTTCGAATGAGTCGACCATTCCGTCGATGAATTGGTTCTCGAATGGATATTTGAAGTCGTCGTAGGAGTTGTTGTCTACTTGTTCTTTCATGCCGGGCACGCTTATAAATTTCTCCGCCACTTCATATAGCTGACCGCTGATAATTTCGCCATCCAGGTTCGTTCCGAACCTTTCATTGATCTGCTGAACAATGACGGAGAGGTATTTGTAATCTTCTTGCCGCTTGCCACCTGCTGCAGATACTCCACCGGTAAGCGGTGCAGAAACACCTTTCTCTAGCTCGATTTGTCCTTCTTCCGCTTTTTTTATGCGATAAAATTCCAAATCCACCAGGTCTGCATCGAGAGTCCAACTACTTTTGCCAATCGGATCACTTATCTTTTTATAAAAGAGCCGGATAAATGTAAAGTAACGTTTCATATCTTCTTCATATTCCACGAGCTGGGAGAGGAATAGATACAGCGAAACGAACTTTTTCATCATCACTTTAATATCATTCTGCTCATCTTTTGAAAGCTCTTTAAACCTTTTCTCCGGCGTCTGGAGGATTTTATAAAGCTTTGCCTGATCAGTAGCCGATTGCTTCGCCTTAGGCTGAAAGAATACGTCACAGAATGCATTTATTTCGTTCTCCTCATATATCCTTGTGTCGTCAAGCTTCCGGCGGTAATCATACAGCAAGTTCGGATCAGTTTCCTCATCAATTTCCGTTTTTTCGTAATACGGCTGAAATGCTTTTTTAATCGTTTCCCGATCATTGACGAAATCGAGAACAAACGTATCGGACTTCTCAGGATGCATGCGGTTTAAGCGCGACAGCGTCTGAACGGCTTTGATACCGGTCAATTTTTTATCAACGTACATCGTATGCAACAGAGGTTGATCAAAACCGGTTTGATATTTGTCTGCTACGATCATTATTTTGTATTCCTCTTCCTCAAATACATCAGCTGTTTGCGTATCCGGAAAACCGTTCATACCAGCTTCGCTGACGATTTCATCCAACTCCACATCCTCAACGGTGCTAGAAAATGCGACTAGAACGCGCAGATCGGTATATTCCTTTTGCTTTAAATACGCTTTAAATGCATCCATATAGCGCTTTGCATGCAGGCGTGAAGAGGTGACTACCATCGCTTTAGCTTTACCGCCGATTTTGTCCTTGGTGAACGATCTGAAGTGTTCGATAATCACAAAAGCTTTTTGTGATAGATTGGTTGGGTGAATGGATATGTACTTTGCTATCCCTTTTTTCGCTTTTTTAGATTCAACTTCAGGATCGTCGTTGACGGCTTTGTTAATTTTATAGTACGTATCGTACGTAGTGTAGTTTTTAAGTACATCATGGATGAATCTTTCTTCTATCGCTTGTCTCATTGAATAAAGATCGAACGCTTCGTAATCGCCTTCTTGATTTTTCGTTCCGAACGTTTGCATCGTCTTCTTCTTCGGTGTTGCCGTGAAAGCAAACATGCTTAAATTTTGACGCCGTTCGTACGCTGCCATCACTTCTGCAATTTGATCATCCATATCCAGCTCATCTTCATCACGGCTGTCCATTTTCACTGCATCGTCCAGCGATTTATATGTAAGCATATCCTTCATCTTGGCAGAGCTCATGCCAGTTTGCGAGCTATGGGCTTCATCCATGATGATGGCATACTTGGAGTTTTGCGGCATTTCTTTCAGCTTACCTATAACAAACGGAAACTTTTGAAGTGTCGTGACAATCACTTTCGAGCCGCCGCTAAGAGCATCGGCAAGTTGCTGCGAACCTTTATCAATATAAGCCACAAAACCGGGCGTCGAATCAAATTGACGGATAGTATCTTGAATTTGTGAGTCAAGGACAATCCGGTCTGTAACTACAACAACCGTATTAAAAATGACTTTCCCACTAGCATCAGCTAGTGAAGCTAGTCGATGCGCCGTCCATGCGATCGTATTGCTTTTGCCGCTGCCGGCAGAATGCTGAATCAGGTAGCGATGTCCCGTACCGTTTTTATAAACATGAGCAGCAATTTTTCGTACCGCGTTCAGCTGATGATAGCGAGGGAAGAGAAGCTGTTTCTTCTTCTTTTTATCTTTTTTTTCTTTTTCAATTTTTAGTTCAATGAAGCGTTGCAGGATTTCAAAAAGGCTGTCTATTTGCAATATGTCTTCCCAAAGATACGTGGTTTTATATCCTGTCGGATGCTCAGGATTACCTTTTCCGAATCCATCGCCTTTGTTAAATGGCAAAAAGTATGTTTTTTCTTTTTTCAGCTCAGTCGTCATGTGTATTTCATCTGTGTCTAATGCGAAATGCACAAGCGATCGTTCATTAAATCGGAATATAGGTTCAGCCGGATCACGATCGTTTTTGTATTGATGGATTGCATTTTCAAACGTTTGGCCGGTCAGCGGGTTTTTCAGCTCCATTGTAATAATAGGAAAACCGTTTAGGTCGATGACAACATCAAGTGAATTTTCATTTTTAATGCTGTAATAAACTTGCCGTGTAACCGATAACCGGTTTTTTTGGTAATTCAAAACTGCATTAGGATTATAATCATTGTCTGGCTTCATGAAAAACATGCGCAGTTCAATACCTCGATCTTTGTATTTCCCTTGTGCACTGTCCCGAAGAAAGCCAATTAGGCCCTTCGGGTGCATTTGAATTGCCTTTGTCATAGACTGGATGACGCCACTTTCTACTGCTTCACCATAAATCGTTTGAAGAGCAGCCCAATGTTTGGGCTGCGTTTCTTTTAAAAAATTAATTAACCGAACTCGGAATAAACCTGAAGAAGGATCAAACTCTTTTTTATCGCCTTTAAGGTAACCCTGCTGAAGTAACGCATACTCAATGGCGGATTCAAATACAATTTCACGAAAATCAATGGTCATTGAACACCCTCCTTTGAAAATTCTCGTACATCAATTTTACCAATAACCGCTTTGCTAATAAGCGATTGACGATATTCTAGGAGTTTTTCAAGCTGGAGCTTGACCTTTAATGATAATGAATCAACGCCGTGGATTTTATTTCTTGTATACTTAATTAATCTATCGAGTTCTTCATCCGGAGGAAGTATTATAGGCAGTTCTTTTATGCTTGAAGAAGAAATCGAAGCCAAGTTTGTTGATTGTTTAGAATGCATCATAAAGTAAAATTTAGCGTAACTAGTCGAAGTGATAAGGTCCAACCAATCTGAATGCATTAAAACTTTTGGACGAACAGCAAAAACGTGGTTTTGATGAAGACAGAGTTCAATTTGCGCTTCCCATTTGGCTCCTCGACCTAATTTATCGTAGTCTCCGCCTTCATTCATTAAAACGTCACCATATTTAAGTTGATATCTTTTTTCTTCACCTTGAGCGACTTGTATGTTTGCTACATCTGTTAAATCTAGATATCCATCCTGAACATTTGCGACCCTTAGATATGGCAACTCAATCACTTCTTTATCAGTTAAATCTTTACCTTTAGTAACGCCAGATCGAACATCCGCAATAAATTTCAATCGCTTGACTTCCCAATGTGCAGGTACTTTACCCAGCCATTTAACTCCAGATTCTTTCATCGGCGCATTCGAATCGAGCCCTTTCGTGACGGCTTCGTCGATGATCGCTTGGCGATATTCTTTTAAAAGTTCAATCATGTTTTTTTTCTTGATAATTAATTCATCTAACTTATTAATGTTATGGTTTAGAAAAGATACAACTGCCCGTTGCTCATCAATATTATTAGGTAAAGGTATCTTGAAATTATCTAGATCCCCAAGATTCAGCACCTTTTGAGCAGATCCATAAGCAATTAGCTGCGATTGGTTTTCAAAAAGCTTGCTTTGAAAATAATACATAATATATTGGGGATCAAAATTCGAGCGTAATTGGATTCTTGCTAATGCCCTAGATAAGTTAAAGCCCTCTAAAAAATCATTAACAATAAAAACTTTCCCAATTGTACCTACAACTGATAGGACAACATCGCCTTTCTTAAGGATGGTTCTTTTAAATTCTTGGTTAATCTGTGGGGATATCATTTCAAATCCCTTATCAGCTACTTGATTATGTCCGATAATATCCATAATCCTTATTAAGGGAACAGAGTTTGGTCCTAGATATCTATCTGGCTTCAAAACACCATACGCTAATGGATATTTAATGATGCGTTTAAGCTTTTTTGATGTCCAATTCATTTTTACTTCATAACCTCCTCAAGAAGCTTGAGGATATCGCGTTCTAATTCACTAATTTCACTTTTTATTTCTTTTGTAGAGCGAATGTTTTGATACTTATAAAAATGTCGCGTAAATGGAATTTCATAACCTACATTACCGATGCCCCCATCTTTTTCATCTCGGACATCTTCGTTAATCCAAGCATCTTCCACATGTGGTCGAACTTCCGCATCGAAAAAGTCAAAAATGCTTCGTTTCAGAGGTACATTTTCAAAATCGCGAAGTTCAGCATCAGCCTCTTTGTTGCCTTTAGCGTCATAACAGATTTCCGCGTTTTCATCGCGCTCAGATAATGCCGACAAGATAGCTTTAAATACAGGAGGCTTCACAACAACACCAGCTTGCTTAAATGTTTTCTTCATTTCCACTTCAAACTTAGAGCGATCCATAAAAAGAGTTCCAGCATTCATTTTTTCAAGTGCAGCTTGTATGTTCTTTTGTTCAGTTTCGCTTAATTTTACAAAAGCCGTCTGTGAGAATAGGAGTTCTATCCTATCAAGCGAAACCTGAAAGTTTAATCGGAGCGGACGCTCGATTGTGATTCGTCGATATCCAAAATCCTCATTATCAAATACTTTGCAGTTTTCGCCTTCGGTAAAATAGCTATAAAACTTCAGGATCTCATCAATATGTTCCGGGCCAAGTTCATTACGCTTACTTCCCAGGCTTTTTCGCATCTTTTGGTAAAAGTCCACAACATTGATTAGCTGCACTTTGCCCTGACGGTTCACTGGTTTGTGATTGCTAAGCACCCAGATATAAGTAGCAATACCCGTGTTGTAGAACAGATCTGTCGGCAACGCAATAATTGCTTCCAGCCAATCATTCTCAATAATCCAACGGCGGATCTCGCTTTCTCCTGATCCTGCACCACCGGTAAAGAGAGGACTGCCGTTTAGAACGATGGCAATTCGTCCTTCACCCGGTTTCATTTTAGAAATCATATGTTGAAGGAATAACATCGATCCATCGCTAACGCGCGGTAGACCAGCGCCAAAACGTCCTTTGTATCCTTTGGTCTTATGTTCATTTTCAATTTCTTTTTGAGTCTTCTTCCAGTCAACGCCGAAAGGAGGATTGGAAAGGAAGTAATGGAACTCTTCATTCTCAAGCCCATCCTGTGTGAAACTGTTTCCGAATTTGATATTGGACACATTGAGCCCTTTGAGCAGCATGTCAGATTTACAGATAGCGTACGACTCACTGTTCAATTCTTGACCAAACACTTCTACATTCATCGTCGGATTGAGCTTGCGTAAGTAATCGTATGCGACAGCGAGCATGCCGCCTGTACCACATGCTGGATCATAAATTTTGCGAACAACCTTTTCACCTGTAAGAGCAGAAGCATCTGCTTCAAACAGAATATTAACCATCAATTGAATAACTTCACGTGGCGTGAAGTGCTCCCCTGCGGTTTCGTTCGATTGCTCTGAGAAACGGCGAATCAATTCCTCGAAAAGATATCCCATTTCAATATTGCTCACTGTTTTTGGAGAAAGATCAATTTTGAGCATCTCCCCAAGAACGCTATATAAAATATTGCTATCTTGAAGTTTATTTATTTGTATTTCAAAATCGAAATACCGGATAATCTCACGTGCATTTTCAGAAAAACCCTGAATGTACTCTTTTAGGTTATCAGATAACAACCCAGGAAAATCACGTATAGTTTCCAGTGTAAATTTGCTGGTATTATAAAATCTTGCACCTGCTACACGCTCAAGCATTCGCTGCTGAATAGTAGTTAAAGGCTCATTCATCAATTTATAACTTTCCAAAACTTTATCTTTTGTATCTTTCAATACATAATCAAGTCGCCGTAGAACCGTAAATGGTAGTACTACCTTGCCATATTCAGATTGTTTGTAATCGCCACGGAGCAGCTCCGCGATGTTCCATATTAAACTGACTTTTTCTGAAAAGTTCATTTTGTATCTCCCTCGAGCCTGTTTTCTTATATGAAATTCTATATGTCATTCCATTATACCTGTCAAAACTCCATCTTCATATGCACAAATACTGAAAGGTATTCTTAATTAATTGTCTAAAAGTGTTAACTTTTGAACAGCTCAATTTAAGTACATAAGTTCCACCATTTTCACACTTCTCATTGTCTAAAACATAGTCTAGACCACGCTATACAATTTATGCGGAAATCAAGAAAACAATAAGAGCGCCTAATGGCGCTCCCTGCTTTACTTGTCTTTTGATTCCCTAGGCCTTACATAGAAAACGAAGTAAAAGTTTGAAATGTTCCTTATCAACAGAAGTAGAATGTGAAGAATGCAGAAGACTTCTGCAAGTAATGCACCGGTAATGAAGACTTTACCTTTATGGATTTGTAGAATGAACGATACGAAGAAAATAAACGTCAGCAGAAACACTTGAACTATTAAGATATACACAAATGTAATCAATAACCACTGATAAAGAGATATAAGTTTTCGGTTAACAAATCGCTCTTCTGTCTGTTCTGTTTTTAACATTTTCACTGAGTCATTGTCACTCGATACAAGTATTGTTATGCACGAAATTGTAAAGCCAATTAGAATAGCCAATGCATTCGGTAGTATATCCCTTAGCTTAATCAAAGCACGTAACGAGTCTCCGTAAAAAAAGTATACCGTTACTGCCATTATTGAAATTAGTAAAGGCATTACAATTTCGTAATTCCTTTCGTTTTTCTTCAATGTGGCAAAGTAATGGACAATTGGCACAAGCCATTCACCGTATACTCTTTTACCCATCATAAGCGGTTAGATGCTCCTCTGTAATTTCTAGAATTTCATACATCTCCGTAAACATTGATTCTGTATTGACAGTTCCATTAGTTTCAAGTTCGACTGTAACATAGTCAACTTTTTTCAAGTTTGATGTATCCAATCTTATGTAGTTGTTGTCTTCATCATGACCATATAACCGGATACGGCTAACTCGACTTTCCCCACCAATAAACGAATTATACAGACTGGTAAAGTTCCTTTTCAGTAACGATTCTCTAGGTTTTGCTTTGGAAGTAATTATTATATCTTCCTTCATTGAAAAGTCTTCAAGTTCCATTAAATTCATCATTTCACTGCCCATTACAGTCTTTGTCGTGTAAAGTTCAGCTATTTTTATATCACGCATTCCATTTACCATCTCTAGAAAATCATTTGAAGGTTCAATATTATGTATTAGTTTGAACGTACGAGGTTGCTGCAATGCTGCAAAGTAGTGCCTTAATTGTTTATTGAGGTAACTAACGATTTCTCTAATGGATACTCCACTTCTCCGTTCCTCTAGTATAACTTGAGCTTCATAAGTTGAAATACGAATGCAAAGATGTGTCTTTTCCTTCTCACCTTCATGATTTTGTTTATCACTTGCTCTCTCAGTGCCATCAATGCTTGACATATAATCAGGTGAATGATTGTATTTACATGATTTGAAAACTATATTAGCGACATAATCAGCATGCAACTGGAACAATGCATACCTATCTAAGGCAATTGCTTTATTATATTGCGGTATCGAAATAATTTGCTCTTCTGTAGGACGTCCAAGGATGTAAATAATAAAATTTTTAAAGAACTCTCTGTCAAAATACGTTTCATCAGACCTAAACTTGTCAAACACAATGCCGAAAAACCCTATCCTTCTGTCCTGCGTACTCATGCTAAAGCCTCCCCGTTGAATTAAAGACCTACTTAAAAACATTCCCTAAATCCCCTTTTCGACAAAGGCTAGGTTATTCCTCTTTTTCCAATTACAACTAAGCAAAGCATTGTAGAAAATAGAAAATGAAAAGCATCCAGCCACAGCCGGTTCAAACAACTAGATATCCGCTTTGCTTTCTGGTAGCCTCAGAATACGAGCATAGATATATTGCCTCTTTCAATGCGCTTAAGTCAGTTAGCCTGGCAATATTTAAGGAAACCTTGAATCTATTCAGTCGACAACCCTCAAGGGAATTGATTAGACCCGTTAGTTAAGCTTTATTCAATTGAATTCATTCTCTTTAACAAATGTAAGTTTTGAACGAAAAGTGCTGATCTCTGGTCATGCAGTTGGTACACTCCAGCGCATCAATCAACTGGGTTATTTTGCTGTACTTACAAAAACCGACCTCCGGTCATTTTTTATATGGACTGCTTTATGAACGGTTAGCTCACATCTTCTAATTCCTTTGTATCGATCTAGGGGCAACCTGATATCCCCTGTTCAGGAGGTTGCATGCAGAATTCCGAGCTTCGTAGCATTACTTCTTTTGTGAAACATTGAAATTTGACGCGACAGCTTAAAATAGATTCCAAAAAGATCCATTCCTTGTTTTCGCAATTTATGATGTGTTTTGAGATCGCATGAAAGATTCTTATGACATCTCAACTTGGCGGGAACTCAATGACGCCAATATTCCGTGCTTGAAGCGATATCCCCAGCCAAATGGGCTCTTTCAAATAGGAGAGCTGGCATATTGCGTATTGATAATTCTTAACTTTTACAATCACTTCATGCGGCCGGGAGTCCAGTCTATAGATCGGGTCCCCGTTATACTGAACAATGCTTTCTAGTCCTTGCCGCTGCGTGTTCAAGAAGAGCTGGTGGCCGTCATCGAATTAGGGCGTGACGGAAAAGACGACTGATGCCGGTACGATCGACTGTAGTATTTCTCTGCGTTCAAGGAACGTCCTGTTCATCACGGATTGCCCATTCACCCATAAGACATCCCAGACTGGGAAATGGGCTTTTAAGGTCTTGCTGATTTGCTTAACAGCTGCCGTCTTTTTCGTGTTGAACCGCATCATCTCATCATCCCATCAGAGCTTATTTGGCTGATCGGGTGGTTGTGAGAGATCAAATGCGATACGTTCCCCATCTAAAATCGCATTCTGAGCAACTTGATATGTTGGAGCTCCGGAAATCGATCCGTAACCTCTGTACCGTGTCTTGAAAATACCCTTATGCTACCATGATCATAATGAATGATGATTCTAAATCCATCCCACTTTAAGCTCGACTTCCAACCCTTTTTTATTTCAGAAGGCTGTATAGGCTGAAGCAGCATTGGTTTTAAAGGTTGATGTAACACAGGCCACTTTGACCTTAGCATGGAGGGTTTAACATTGGTATATGGAATCGATGGGACAACTGTCAAAATTACATCTGACAAGTGATATCTCCGCTGAACCTGCTCAATTAATTAAGCCGAGGTATTGGCGATTGGCGACCAGGAGTTTATTTAGCAGCTGGAAGTGGGACGTTGATTGTGAGGCGTTCCATGGTTGCTGTATTGTCTTCGGGAATACTTTTACCCATCTGCAAACGCGACTCGATTTCCATGTGCAGCAGTTCGGTGGCATTCATGCGAACTTCTTCTAGCGTTTCGCCTTGAACACCTAGGCGAACGGCCGGGATATATCCGATAAAGTCGCCTTGAATCTTGTCCTCTTCAATCAAAAGTTGAAAGCTCAGTTCTTGGTTCATCATGTTGGTTTCCTCCCAGGATCCTTTATATTAGGACTGCACGGGCAGCCTAGTCGGAGAACCGAAGCTAAAGCTTCAGAACCCCTCAAGACGTCCGTACGCTTAAATTGCAGTGGCAAGCAAGGCATGAGGTGCGTTCCTTAATCGTGAACATACCAGCTATAGATACCGGGATGCTTATCAAGCACGGCTCGGTCGCTTACTTCAAAATCAGATCTGAATTTGGAATATGTAATAACACCTTCATTGTTTTTAAGCATTTTAGCAATTAGGGCCTCTGGCGCCCCGTGCCGGATGTATATTATTCATATTTAGAAGAGTGTGCACTGTCTTCATTTCATTAATAAGGGCGCTCAGCGTATGTGGGATACTGCATTAGCCATTCGAGCCCCTCTTCTGTTTGGGCAAAAAAATAGCCATGAAACACAAAAAAACACCTATTAAAGGTGTTTTGCGTCTCCATGGCCAAATAAGCCCTATTTGAATGTGCCGTAAACCGGCGAACTCCTTCTCCATCGAAACATTAGCGACAAAGAAAAGAAAAGCGTCATTAGTAATAAATCCATAATAGTACAACCAACATTTTCCGTCAACCGACAAAAAACGGGTAGCTTTTTAAAAAGCTCCCCTTTGTAGACTCAGTGACCCTTGTCATCGAAGCTCTTCATATAGGTCATCTACGCTATAAGATTGCCTAAGGATTGATGATGGAAGCGGGACAAGCGATTAAGGGTTTATCGATCGTTTGTTTTCTTAAGAAACGTTTCGAGCTCAGCTGAAGGAATCTTCTTCTTATAATGATTTGGAATGTGTTCGAAGCAGTATGTCATTCGAGTACGATCGAGTTTTGGAATTGTCCCGAGCAGCGCCCACTCGTCGCGCGTCAACTGAGCCCCACAATTAGTGTAAATACATTGCCGGTCAATCACTTCAGACGCCTGCGAGAACCGCTCGGATTCCTCAGGTGGAGATGAATGGAGCAGATGCTGAAGCGCAGGATTGCTCCCCCAATCTTTTTCTAGTTGATAATAGGGGGCAAGATCCTGCCAGCCAATTTGCCATGTATCCAGCGCTTCTCTAAAAGCCTCAGCCTTCGCCTGGTCAACCGCGGTTGAAAGCTTTTTAACGTTCCCGCTGCCATCCACGTTTAGTTCATGAAATCCGATCCCATCCCGGGTGTGCGGACCGATCGTTACACGTGCTACAACTTTGACATATCGTTGCGGGACATTAATCTCGACCTCACTATATTCCAGCGTCCACTGGCTTTGTGTAGCCAGTTCTACGCGGTCATTGTAAACCTGGTTCGGGATATAGGCGCGTCCGGTATCCTCTCTTTTCTTTACGGTACCTTCCGGAAAGCGAGCCTTAATTTTGGCGATCGCTTCCTGGTAGTTAAACTCGTCCATAAAGCCCGCTCCCTCCTATGTTACACTCGCATGTGGCAGTGGCTTACCGAATTCCTTTTAAAGGATCCGCTTCAATTTCTCTCGACCGAGCGTTATCATGGTGCTTTTCACAGGCCCTTTGGGAAACCGCTCCTTGATTCGCTCAATCTCTTCGGCGTAATTCCATCCTTCTACCATGGTTTCCTCTCTACTTCAAATGCACGTGGCCAAATTTGTCTAAATACGCGTCAAAGCGATCATAAACTTGTTTGGCCAGGCTCACCCTGCCTGGAAGCTCGCGGAGCATTAGCTTAAAATATTCAATACCCGCGTCGGTAATCCGATAGAACCGATTGTATCGATTGTCCCCATCCCAATGACGGGTCACATGCCCGTTTTCGTAGAGGACTTGTAGCCGTTTACTGAAATAGGCGTCGTTTACACCAACACCATTGCCTAGTGTTTGGGTAATAAATTGTTCCATCTCACTATGGTAACGCTGGCCGTTTATGAGATCGGATAACACCATGAAGTCGATAACTCGCTGTACCTTAACCAAATGACCGAGAGATTCTGTTTTCTCAATAGGGTTTTCGTTACGAGGCATGGAAAGCCCCTCCTTCAGAAGTGATCACCTACTAAACGAGCAGAGAGCGGTAGATCGCTTGCATGACGTCAAAGGTTGCTCTCGTATCCGCCCATGCGCGGTGCGGTCGTTCGTTGTGGATGCCAAAGGCGTTACAGAGTGTCGTTAGGTCATAGTTGTCGATCGGTAGATCCAATTGCCGGGCGAGCTTCATGGTGCAAAGCAGCTTACCGGTCCACACCGGAATATGAGCTTTCTCGCATACTGTCTTTAGCACCCGATAGTCATATTGAATGTTATGGCCAACAAGAACAGGCTCTCCAGCTAGAAACTTGCTTAGTTGCTTCATCGCCTGAAACGAGCTGAGCTTATCCGCAACGTCTACATCGGTAATACCGGTGAGCTCTCGCACTTGCTTCGGAATCTTGCATTTAGGATTGCAAAGTGTCTCAAAACGGTCGATAATCTTCCCATTTCGGAACTTTAGCGCACTGATTTCGATAATTTTGGCATAGTCCACAATCGGGGATGTTGTTTCAAAGTCGAGGACAACGCCCTCTTGCGGCATGGCGAGATCGCTATAATAGTCAAATGCCTTTAGCTTCTTGTCTTTGACAACCACTGGCGGGGAGACTTTTGCAGCATGGATCGACTCGAGTGGATAACCCTTCAGTTCACCCCGCTCAATTTGATCGACGATTGCGAGATCGTTGACCACATCGAGCTGCTTCAGATAAGGGTCGCATGAACGTTGCGTATAAGATGCAAACGCACCAAGCAGACGCATGACCTGATCTTTTTCAGCATGGCGTCCATCCAGCGTCAATGTCGCATTGTGAACGGCAAGCTGCAGACCAAAGCCCTTATAAGCGCGATGAAGGATGCCAAGCACGCGAAGCAAGCCTGTCCAAAACGCGTGGTCTGCGCGCCCCCCTCCAACGTTAAGGGCCATATAGCCTTCCTTCACGCCAGGGATCAGGCAATAAAACGTTAAACGGGTTTCCCGGTTGTACTCGTACAGATTCGCGGCCAGTAAAATCGTCTTTTCCATCGGATCACCTACAAGTAGAGGATCATCGGCAAGCAATGTTGGTGCGCCTTCCAATACGACAAGAATAACCCTACCGTCCGAATACGAGACTTTATTGAATTGATAATCCCCTTATCGTTCCACCAAACCAAATGTGGTCTGGAATCCTACCGTCAGATGCCCTCATTTTCTTTTTCAACGAAAGCTAAGAGCACAGAAAACACGGTTTACAAAAGAGAACACGATTCTCCCTTTCATCCCTTGACCATCGTTCATTTCGGCTGTGGCTCTGGGAGGCGTCGCCGAGTTCATTTTGGTTTCCAGGTGAGACGCTTCATTACTTCCAGTTCCTTTAGAAATTCCGGCAGGGTAGGGACGCTGTAAGCTCCTCGAAGCCACTAATATTGCTTAATCTAATAGCCGGCGTCTTTCAGCCCCTATCATCCTTTCCGAAATCAAGATTTAAGACGTACGTCAACCTGCGAGCTATAATCGCTTGTATCCAGTATACCATCTTGAATGGCGCCGATTTCATCCAAATAAACGTAGTGCTGCGTCCAAAGATGTTTATACGCAAATACATGCGCCTCGCAGTACATAAACCTGTAATTCGAAAGCGTTCGCCCCCGCTCCATGGCCGTTAATCCCTGCTTCGCGATTGCGCGTTCCAGAGGTTCAAAATTAGCGGATGAGCCCTCATTTAACATGCATTACACCCCTATTATACTTCTATTATAACGAACATACATTCCCGCCGCCCATATCCACATTATACCACTCCACACACTCCCTATCAATATACTTGTTAACACTCTTACCATGCCACCGCCCCCGCTCCTTCGATTCGTCGGACTTTGCCTCTTTATACCCGCCCTTCCCCTCCTGGCTGTATCTAGATCCGAACTTAGCTGCAGAACTGCACCCCTTCTACTATATCCGTGTCTATCTTTGGTGTTTCTCGAGTTTAGTTGCAGACCTCCTCCCTGCTCCTTAAATCGGATCTAGGAGCAGTTTCCGACCGCCCGGGGGGCCGGCGCGACGCGCAAAAACCGGGTTGAAAAGGGAACCTAACCAGGTCTCAAATGGCAGGTCAAGGGCGCGTTGAAGGGAGCGGCCACAGACATCGATTGTTCTTGAGCAGCGGGACGTGGCAGGCAGCAGGAGCGGGATCTAGGTAATGAACAATAGCTGAGTAGCTAAGGAAGCGAATCTGCAGCAGGTTGGACAGTCGAATTAAAGGAAGCACAGACCATCGGACGAAGAAAAGGAGCACTCGGTGCGCCGCAGCGGCAGGTTGGATGAACGCGCCGAATGTCGGGGGCGGCGGATAAGGTAAGGGTGCTAACAAGTATATTGTTGAAGAGTGTATGGTGAATTTAAATGTCTTTTCGACGGCCAATAACAGATTGCGGTTGCGCAACCTTGGGAACGTGGCTGGGACAAGTCTCATTTCCAGTCTAAGATTTAACTTCCTCGAACCTCAACATGAAGAGTGAAATCATAAAGACTCATTCCATCTGTGCAACTCATGATACTTTTAACAGATAGCTAACGTATAAAGTGTAAGAATAAAATCCCCGCAGAAAGAGATGATGTAATGTCAGATTTAATAACACCATGTAATCAATGTGGTGGAACATCCTTTGGTTTCGGACAAACGACCGGGCAAGCTGTGGTGTTTCCTTTAAATAAATTGTTTGCTCGCGGTTCTTCAGCTATATTTACAATCTGTACAGACTGCGGAGAAGTGCAATCCATTAGGGTTGAAAACCCCGAAAAGTTTAAAAAGCAATAAGAACAGTCAACTTTTAAGGCGATCTTCAAATCATTTTGTACCATACCCTATTCTGCCCGTTTAATAAAAAGAAGCAGCTACGAACCGCGGGCTGCTTCTTGGTACGTTGAACTAAAGCTGCCAGTTAGTTGAACAAAGGCAATGCCGGCAATCTGGCCATGCTGCTTGCCGTTTGCGGGCCGGAAGAGTTGGTTCTCGTTCAGCGCAATGCCCATAAGTCCGTGCTGAACGGGCTGCGGCTTGCGGGCGCGCGAGCGGTCTTTCTAATGCCGGAGACGGAAGAGCGCACCGAGCTTCATCTTATCCCTTCGCTTGAGCAGGTGGAGCTGACGCTGCAGCGATATCCGGAATCGAAAGCCGTCTTATTCACCAATCCGAGCTATTATGGTCATCACTTATAAACATGCAATTCCTTCCGCCTTCACGGCCCACTCATTTTCAAACTTACCAATTCGTAAGAACCAATGTGATGACTACTCCGATAATGGCAAATGAGATAAGAAACCCGATGATGTTACGTTTCGTAATGTTCCACTTTGCACTGTTACCATCCGGATCGTTTGTCTCGAGAAGCTTTCTCCATTCACTCATACCGATCCCTCCCTCTCTTTCTTCTCTTTCGCTCTTGTTATCTTTCTTTGTTTTTTCTGCCTACCTTTTTTGAGCGCTACGCGTTGGGCATCTGTTATTTATCGTTTCTGCTGTTCAGTCACTTCCTGTATACTCCCTTAAAACCCACTTATACCAGTATAACGCCAGTCTTAATTGGATTCTATTGTAAAACTTTGATCTGATGCCTATTGGATTGCAACGCCCGATCTTGTTCGTTGCAGCCTCCCAGATGGACAGCGGCGTTTATCCGTTTCTATCCGAATGCTTCTTTCACAGTTGATTTTGACAAATAACAGAATTCATTTAGACCAATCCTTTATTCCCTTGACCTTATATAATAGACATATTCTATTATTCAAAGGGAGTGGCGAGCTTTGAATCGGGTTGATATTGACAATAAAGGTATACCCCCTCTTACCGGAGCAAGTGGCTCATCCCGGATTACGGAAGCCTGACGGCTACGACGGAAATCGCAGATCAAGCAATGAAAGCTTGGGGGCAAGCGGCAGGAATGGTGGCCGCAGTTTATGGAGGAAATTAGGGAGAACGAGAAGAGGCTTGCGTCCGGCACGCGTTCTTAATGATGCGGGATAGAGCGCCAGCTTGGGATTGCCGAGCCAGTTAACCTGACCAAAACCGAACAGCGCCAGCAGCTGGTTAAGTAGACCGTGGTCCGTCGTTGACATGATATAGCCCCACAAGAAGCAGGCGACCATCGAACTGAGCACCGCCGGCGCGGCGAAAATGGTCCGCAACAAATTACGTGACTTTAGTGAGCGGTGCAGCGCAACCGCAAGGGGTATGGCTAGGCCGTTATGCAGGACGGTCATCGCAAGTAAAAATCGCTCCTACTGGGATTATAAAGACGATCTGCACCTATTCCGAATGATCATGGAAGCGTTAGCCTATCACTAACAACAGAGGAGAGATGAGCATGTTCCCACCTCTATACGAAATCAGAAAAGCAAACACCCGACAGTTCACGACCTTCGATCCTGCCACCAAGAGTAAGACGGTGAGAATCATGCCCGGCGAGCCTCCACGCACGATTGTAAAGAGCGACAAACCAGGCATCATCAATCGGATATGGCTGACCTTTCCCGGATGGTTCTGGCGACATTGGGATACGCAGGCCGAGAATGATACATCTACATTAAAGAAGCTCATCATCCGTATTTATTGGGACGGCGAGTCTCAACCGTCCGTTGAATGTCCGATCGGCGACTTCTTCGGTATTGGCCATTGCGAATTCCGGCACTTCGTCTCACGGTATATCGGAATGTCGAGCGGAGGTTTCTATTCCTATCTCCCAATGCCATATAATCAGGTGCGCATTGAACTTGAAAACTTGCATGAGCGCATACCGCTTGATGTTTTCTTTAACGCAAATTACGAGGAATACGCCGAACTACCGAAAGATTCTGGACGGTTTCATTGCCTCTTCCGGACGGCCCGCCTTGGAGGTTCAGACCCGCTTCCTCTGGTAGATATTCAAGGACGCGGCCATTACATTGGATGTTGCCTGTCCATGCAGGGAGAAGATCTAAACTACTTGTCTTACTTAGAAGCGCCAGAATATATGTTCATTGACACGGAAGACCGCGACAACCCAACGATCGTTGGCACTGGATTAGAAGATTATTTCAATGGCGGCTGGTATTTCAGGGATGGTGAATTCTACGCAGAACTGCACGGCGTGCCGCTGAAAGATACGCTGCGTTCGATGATCAGCATGTATCGGTTCCATGAGCGTGACGCCGTCGCGTTCGAAAAAAATCTCAGCATCTCGTTTGTGAACCCATGGGAGTCGAAGCACCTGAAGCCCTACTGGTTTTCGTCGACCGCCTACTGGTATCAGGATCAGGCTGCACCGCTTCCCGATAAGCTTCCCGTGGACAAGTTGATGAGCATGTACAGACGTCGCGACACGGACCATCAATCCTATCCTTAAGCGGTTGTCAAGGCATGCCTTGTCGGTGCTCGACCAGACCATGTTGTTTTAATGAACTCGCTTAGAACCGAATAAACCCGACTTCCACTTTGCGTGGAAATCGGGTTGGTGGCTAATACAGCCATCCTCTCTTCGTTAACAAAAGGTAGCCGGTTAGGAATGACCGGCTACCTTTGTTCAATTTACTGGAACGGTAGCAATATTGAAATTGAAGATGGAATTAATAACAGACTTTGAGGAGTTCAACAGGCCCGAGGTCCCGCGTACCAGATCAGACTATAAGCAGGAGATATATACCGGCGATTCTTAAAACCGTACGACTGACGGATTAAGTGGCTTATCCCTTCAATAAGAATAGGAGTGAATGGATTCATCCCTATCATGCCTATAATCGACTTATTTGCCTACGCTTGTTTGATATTCGGTTATTAACTTTGTCAAGTCAGTAGTCGCCTTATCGAGTCCCAGATCCTTCAGACGCTTCATGCCTGCTTCGTAATACTTCTCGAAATTGGCATCGTTATCAGCAACAATGGCTTTTGCCCACTCATTTTTCATACAGCCGATAACGCCGTCTTCACCGGTAAGCTTGCCCCACTCCGGCACTTGGTTAATGAACATACCGGTCAAATCCATCTTGATCGGACGAACCGTTGCTTGTGTAAGAACGTTCCACTCTTCTCCGTACGGATTGTCCACATTTTTCGGAGTTTCATAAATGGACTTATAGCCGCGAATCGTATCATGCGTATAGATAAGTCTGCCCAAATCAATTTGGTTCAAGTTTCCACCGCTGAGACCGTAGTAGGCCAAGTCTTTATCCGTCTGTGTGCCGAGCAGGGCGTTTTGATCAAGCGCCGGATCCTTGAACTTCCGCTTGCCGTCCTTCACTTCCCATAGTCCTGCGCTTTCTGGCCCCCAAGACATAAGAGTCTCGCCTTCTTCAGAGTACTGGAAGTCGATCCAGTTCAAGATCTGCTTAAGTTCGTCCTCGGGTACGCTCTTGGAGATCATAATAAAATTTCCGCCGCGTGGATCTTGGAAGTCATATTGCGGAGAATCGGCAATCGTATTCGCAGGCGCCTGGATAAGGCGGTACTGGAACTTCTCCCCGTTCTTCTTCAGCGTATCGTTGAGTGCATTGATATCCTGCCAAAAATGCGTAACGGCGTATTGGCCGTTATTCAGCTTACTGGTACGCTGGTCATCGCTCATTGTGAACGTTTCTTGATCCATGAGTTTATTCTGATATGCTGTATGCAGCCATTTCAAGTAATTCTTGTAATCCTCTGTAGCCGGAGCCCAGTAAACCGTGTTCTTCTCATCGTCCCACACCGGACCGCTGGATCCTCCCGCAAACCCCCACGCCTGCGACCATGGACCGATCCACCAACCCTGCGTCCACATATCGAGCGGAACGACATCCTTGCCGTTTACAGTCTTCATGTTCATGCCCTTTGATTTCTGAAGGAAATCCATTAGATCATCCGGTGTCCTCATATTAACCTTCATATCGTCATACGAGAGTGTGCCGTTCTTCTTCAGCGCATCGCCAAGCTCAGCGACCGATTTAGCACTTGGATCATACGCTTTCAAAATATCGTCACGTACGACCAGTTGCCATGCACCGTTTCCGGATGAGTTCTTCTCAAACGTCGTTCCTTTAAGCTCTGGCGCATTGGTCGTATTCGCAGCAACATCGCTTGGAATACCGTAGATTTTGCCGCCGATCTTCGTCGAATCCCATGCATCCTTCGTTACCCGCTTCAATACATTAGGTGCGTATTTCGCTAAGTAATCATCCAAATTCCATACTTTATCTGCCTCAACGAGCTTCTTAATAATGTCTTCGGAGCTGCTCCTTTGTGCATAAATCACATGTGGCAGATCGCCTGTTGCCAGGTACATATTGAGACGCTCTAAGCCCGTAACGCCATTATTGACAATAATATCTTTTTGAGTGAAATTGACTTTGGTAATCTTCTTAATTTCAGGAGATACGACATCTTCCGAAGGGCCTTTTGTCGGTGCCGTGTCAGCCCAGGTGTACCAGACTTTCAGATTCAAATCCTTCTCAGGAACATATTTGCCATCGGTCGCCGAGGCACTATTGTTCGTTGTGCCAGCTTCATTCGCATTCGTTCCTTGGTTTGCAGACGTATTATTGCCTCTACTGGTATTGCCGTTGCCGCTGCAACCGGACAGCAGCGAGACCGCCAAAATAAGCGCCGCCCCCGAGCTAACCACTTTTGCAGAACTCTTCACTTCGATTTCCCCCAGTCTTATTGTTATTTATGCAATACTACCAGTCTCCCCGCCTATGCCGGTAAACTGAATGTTGCCCAGAACCTACTCCTTCACTGCGCCAATCATCATGCCCTTAATAAAATACTTCTGAAGAAATGGATAGATCACGATAATCGGAAACACCGTAACGACCGTCGTCGCATTGCGAATCGACTGTGGCGTAACCTGCCTTAAGTTCGTCATGCCCGGCTTATAGTTCTTCAATTCATCCAGGAAGTTCGACATGTCCTGCGACTTGACAATCCGCATGAGAATGAATTGAAGCGTATTCAATTTCGCATTCGTGATGTACAGCAGGTTTGTGAAAAAATCATTCCAATGGCCCACGCCGATAAACAAGCCGAGCGCGGCAATCATCGGCATCGCCAGCGGGAGCATGATACGGAAGAAGATCGTCACATCGGAAGCTCCGTCGATCCTCGCGGATTCCTCTAGACTCTCCGGTATCGTGTAGAAGTACGTTCGCATGATGATCATATTAAAGAAGCTGAAAGCCCCCGGGATGATATAAACAAAGAAACTATTGAGCAGATGAAGGTCATGCATGATAATAAAGTTAGATACGAGCGTACCGCCGATAAACATCGGAATCGTCATGAAGACGAGTATAGCGCTTCTGCCGAGCAGCTTCTTCTTCGACAGTGCATAGGCTGCCAGCGACGTGATCAATAGGCTCAGAAGTGTACCGAACAACGTCCTGCTTATCGTGATTACCCCAGCCTGAAGCAAATCTTTATTTTGGAATACAGTCTTGAAGTTCTCGAAGGTTACATCACGGGGAAAGATTGTTATGCCACCCAGCGCGGAATCATTCCCCTCATTAAGAGCTATTGCCAGCACGTTCAAAAATGGATAAAGCGTGATCATACAGAGCAGCAGCATGGCGCAGACATTGAATGCATCAAAAACTTTCTCAGACATTGGTCTGCTTATTGCATTATTCACAGGTGTCCCTCCCTTCTCCTTACCAGATCGAAATCTCTGTAAACTTCTTAGAAAGCTTGTTGGATACGACGACGAGAATGAAGGAGATGACGCCCTGGAACAGACCGACCGCTGTCGCAAACGGGAATCTGGCCTTCTCAATGCCCTCTGTAAATACGTAAGTTTCGAGCACGTCCACTTTATCCTGGATATGGACGTTAATGAGGTTGTACACCTGATCGAAGTTCGTTCCGAAAATATGGCTCAAACTTAGAATGAGCAAAATCATAATGGTCGGCAGAATGCCCGGCAATGTAATATGCAGTACCCGCTTCAGCTTGCCTGCTCCGTCAATCGCTGCCGCTTCATAGAGCTGTTCGTCGATGCCGCTAAGTGCAGCCAGGAAGATAATCGTATTCCAGCCGATCTCTTTCCAAATGTTCGAGATGACAACTACAGGCAGAAACCATCCTGCCTTCGCCTGAAACATGACGGGCTCTCCCCCATAGAGATACATCTTGATTTCATTGAACAAGCCCCCATCAAGCGATGTCATTTCCTTATAGAAGCCCAGTATAATGACCCACGAAATAAAATGAGGCAAATACGAAATGGTCTGCACCGTCCGTTTAAATACCATGCTGCGCAGCTCGTTGAGGAGTAATGCAAGCAGGATTGGCGCCGGAAAAGTAAAGATGAGGTTGCATGTACTCAAGATGACCGTGTTCTTAATAACGAGTAACGAATGAGGATCCTGGAAGAGCTCCTTAAAGTGCTTGAAGCCTACGAAAGGGCTTCCAAAAAATCCTTTCACAATGTCATAATCCTGGAACGCAATGATGTTGCCAAACATAGGCAAATACGAAAAAACGAAGGTCAACACGACCGCGGGCGCTACAAATAATAACAGCCACTTCTGGCTCCTTATCGTACGTAGAAGCTGTCTTTGCTTCACACCCGGCTGCTTGACGTTCACTTCCGGCTTGGTTGCCAGTTCCATTCCCTTCACCATCCAATGCGGATTTACGTGATAATTGTTGTGAGATGAGTCTAATTATGGCGGGCTGACGACGTCGATTCAATCTACCAGAAATTGAAATATGTTGGTTTACATCAAAATCACTATTACTTAAAATGCAAGATTTGTAAGTATACTCATGTATTCTATAACAAATCGATGAATTCTAATATTGACCAAAATCATCCACATTCTGTTATTTTCAAACCTAGAGAAACACTTGAAAACCGCTGTATTCCTATGTCAAAATACATTAAAGATTTGACCTTACGCTGGTAAAGGGATTGCTCGCAAAAAAGGGAAAGCGCTTTCTTGATAAGAGGGCGCTTCATAGTTGTCCATTAAGTGATGAAGGAGTCTGTTATGGATCATTATGCGCTCAAACTATTGATTGTTGACGACAAGCCAGCAGAACGTGAAGGCATACGGGACATATTCAACTGGGACAGCATCGGAATCCACATTGTCGGCGAAGCGGAGAATGGCAGGGAAGGAATCGAGAAAGCAAAGCAGTTGCTTCCAGATATTATCATCACGGATATCGTCATGCCCCAATTCGACGGCTTTAAAATGATCGAGGAGATACGCTCCTTCCTCCCCGACATCAAAGTCATCTTTATGAGCTGTTTCGATAATTTTAATTTTGTGAAATCCGCAATTGATCTTGATGCGATGGGCTATGTACTCAAGCCGGTTATCTCCGGAGAGCTGCTGGCTACGGTAAGCAAAGTGACCGGCATCCATATCCGCGAGTTAGAGCGACGCAAGGAAGAAGAGGATTTGCTAAGGCGTCTGAGAGAGAGCCTTCCTATTTTGCGAGAACAATTTTATAAGGATATTCTGATCGGCAAATTCGAATCGAGCGACGAGGTCTGGGACAAAAACAAGTTCCTTGACGCGCGCCTGATGCCGGGTCAATTCATTGTCATGATGACAGAGCTTGACGGCTCCGGCGGAAAGCTCGGCGAATCGTCCGAAATTTCTAAGCAACTGCTTCACATGAAGATCGCCGAATGCATCGAGAAAATTTGTATGGAATCGGGTCTCGGCAGCAGCTTCTGTATCACCTCAGTGGATAAAGCGAGATTCGCGCTTATTCTGAATCATTCGGAGGACAGCGCAAAGGACTTCACGACAGAGGCGCTGGCAGACAAGCTGAAAAGCGGCATCCACAGCCAGTTCGGACTAGTGCTTACCATTGGCGTGAGCAGTTCGACTACAGACATCCTCCATATCGGGCGCCGCTATCAGGAGGCTTGCGATGCGCTAAAATTCAAGTCTTATCTCGGTGCCAATCAGACGATTAATTATGCCGATATCTACAGTGACAGCAGTCCAAACGAACTCAACACTTTTAACGCCGTCGCCGTACAGAACGAGTTGAAATATCTACTCAAAACCGGCGAGCGCTCCGATATCAGCAAGTTCGTCGACGAGCTGTTTCACCATGACAGAGACGAAATGAACCGCCAGTACATTCAGTTCGTTTGTATCAGCGTCATTTCTTATATCCAGATTCATCTTATTGAGCTGAACGAAAGCTTAAGCAGCATTTTTGATAATGAATTCATCGTCTTCGAGAAGATTTCGCAGATGCACACGATCCCTGAGTTGCAGCAGTGGCTGAAATCCCTGATTGAGTCTGTCAGCCTTCATCTCAATTCGAAACACCACAAGAAAAACAAGAAGGTGATCGATACAATTCTGGCCTTTATGGAGGAGCATTATTTCGAAGAGTTATCCGTATCGAGCATTGCCTCGAAGGTGTACCTGAGTCCTTGCTATACAAACTATATCTTCAGGAAGGAAACCGGTGAAACGCTCATGGAGCACCTCGCCGGCACCCGAATTGAGGAAGCCAAGAAGCTGCTAAAAGGCTCGCTGCTGAAGGTATACGAGATTTCTGAGAAGGTTGGTTACAAAAACAACTCCTATTTCAGCACGGTATTCAAGGAAAGATGCGGCATGACACCGCTCGAATATCGCGACCGAGGCGTCATATGATCAACTTTCGGAAAGTCCATCGCAATTTTACGTTTAACCTCAAGCTCCGCTATAAGCTATCTCTTGTTTATATGGCGGTTATTATTGTTCCGATTATCGTTGTAGGCGAATATTCCTATCAAAAGTCGGAGGGCTTCATGATCAAGGAGGCCGAATCTTCACTAGAGAAAGAATTGAACCAGGTGACGGAGGATATTAATTATAAGCTGGATCTAAGCCGCAAGGAGAGTGATGCCCTCTTTAATAACAAGCAGCTTCGTACCGTGCTGATGACCGATTTCAGCCAGGATATTCAAGGGCTGAACGAGGCCTACATCGATGTAATCGATCCAACCTTCTATGATCTTCGGCTCATTCAGCCATCAGCCGACATTATGATCTATACGACCAACCAGTCGCTGTTGAGTGGCAATCGAAACATCGCCAGCATTGATGAAATTGCAGACAACCCTAATTACAAGAAGCTGCTGAATGATGAGATTCAGTTCTCCTGGCTCCCTACCTCTTCAATGATTAAAGTCAACCAAAACAGCGAGCTCGGTTATTTCACCCTGAGCGAGAAAGCCGGAAGCACGGACAAGCAATATGAAAAGATCCTTACCTTCTCAAGAAGCATCAATAGCTATAACGGTTCGTTGTTGGGCATTGCCGATATGTATATACCAGTCAAAATGCTGGACGATGTCTTCAAAAATTTGAAGCTGTCCGAGGAAAGCGCCGGGATCTACATCGACGAGCGTCGGCAAGTTCTTACGAGCTTTGGACAAGGATCGATTGCGGACAGCTCCATCAACGCCGTTCTGTCTATTAGCAGCAGGTTCGGCACGATCAAGGACCAGGATCATATTCTCGTATATGGGAAGACACCCCTTAATCATGGCACGATTTTAATCTCATATCCGAAGAGCTATATTACGGATCAAATTGCTTCCATTCGCAAAATCACGCGGCTAACGATTGTGTTGTCGATTGTGCTGGTCACCATTATTTCGTTTCTCCTGGCGAATCTCATTACGAAGCGTCTCGACAAGTTGATGGATAAAATTAAGCATATCCGTGATACCGGCAATACAGATATTACATTCAATACGCCAGGTCATGATGAAGTAGCGGATATCGGAAAGCTGCTGAACACAATGATCGCTCGAATTAATAAGCTGACCGAGAAACAGTTGGAAGCAGAAGTTGCGAAGAAAGCGATGGAGATGGAAATTCTGCAGGCGCAAATTAACCCCCACTTCCTGTACAACTCCCTGTCCTCTATGAAATGGGCGGTGAACACGCCGAAATACAAAGATCTTGACGGGGTCATCGATTCGCTTGTTCGATTCTACCGGCTGAGCTTAAATAAGGGAAAAGAAACGATCCGGGTTCAGGATGAACTACAGCTCATTAGGGAGTACGTCAATGTGCAGAAGTTCACCTATGACGCCAATTATAAGGTGGAATGGGACATCGATGAACAGGTTGCTGACTGTACCTGCATGAAGCTTATTTTGCAGCCTTTTGTGGAGAACGCCATCCTGCACGGACTGAACCCGAAGAAGACTGGTGGCCTTCTGCGGATTGCAGCCTATCTCGAAGGCAGCAGCATTTTCTTCATCATTGATGATAACGGTTTAGGCTTCGATGCAAGAACGCTGAATACCATTGCCTCCTCTGAGCTTCAGCAGCTGTATAAGGGCTTCGGTATCGAAAATTCCCGTAAACGGATTAAGCTTGCTTACGGCGATCAATACGACGTCACTATTAAAAGCCGGCCGGGCGAGGGGACAAGAGTCATAATCGAAATTCCTGCAGCAGACCCTGCTACGTTCAAGAAGCAGTCCAGTCAGATATAAATAAGTGACAAATAGATTTACCAGCCTGGTGTATGTTCACTTAGCTCCAAAAGCTTGTCTTCAATAGCCTTATGCGAGCCTCCTATATGCAAAACATCACTTTTCTGCGCAACGATAGGCCGAGGCAATTGCTGCTTGACCCCGTTATTAGCATTACCGCAGTTGCCATGGAAACCGGCTTTGAACATCCCAGCTATTCCATGTCGGGTAAAGCCGTGTGCAACTCCATCAGAAATCAAGTTTATGTAATCATCTTGTCTGTGGTTGGGACAAAGTCATATCCGGTCAGGTATGAAGTATGTACGCCTTTTCTGGATGGAGCGAGGTATGCTGGCTTGGAGCCCGCAAAGGCTTGTTGGCGATTCTGTTCTGGGCTAGCACCAGACGTTTATCATGAACAGTATGATTGGAAAAACATTGTGAAAGTATGTGCTCCTAGTATCAAATTTTTTTAGTTAATTGTCGCACTCCATGGCATATCAACCTCACCAAAGCCCACTGCTCCTTGAATCTGTTTCTGTTTTACAAGTCCAACTTTCTTTGCATAGTAATCCAACATATCAAATACCGTAAAACGGTGAAACTGGGCATTGAATAATGGTTCGTTTCGAGAGTCGGGTATAATCGGTCTAAGAACCATCCCTACCTTACCCGCTCCATCTCCATTTTCGTTAACGAGCACATTAAAATTAATGAATTCGTTAAAACCATCCGCTACGGCGATAACAGTCACTATACCCATATTCTTAGTTGGAAATCGTCGATCAATAGGAGTATTAATTTTCATGCTCCACTCCCCCTTACTATCCGTTATACCGTTTCCAACAATTTTTCCATTGCAATCAATGATTATTAAGCGAGCATTAGGAATAGGTTTAAACGACGCATCACTGAAAGGTTTATCTTTCGTTCCGTATCCATCTAAGACATACGTAACTTTAACATCCATACGAGCTTCAGCTCTATTTTTTGTCGGTGTATTTTCAGTGTAACCTTTCGAAGGTGTGTTTTTCTGTGCCGAATCAGCATGAACTGTTGAAGCACCAACTAGAAGGATACTACCTAACATCACGGACAGTATTCTTTTCATAATTCCACCTCGAGTTTATTTTTTCCCATTTTGATGGGTAATCTTCGTTAGTCTGTCCGTTAAGTAATGAAACCATTTCAATCCTGCACGGACTGTCGTTTTACCCTCGTTTATCTGTACACCGGTCATGAAGCGTATTGATGGGCTCGTCTATGTTTTCGGTCGGCGCCAAGCCATATCGCTGCTCGCCGCTTTCCTCAGATCGCTGCTGTGTATATAGGTCTGCATGCCAGGCATCTATGCACTGTTAGGCTTGATGTCGGCCTCGATCGATTCGTGCTTGTGATGATAAGCTTCGGCCGGTAGCCGCATATTAAAATCATATAAGAATAAAAAACGGCAGCCGGCATTAACCGGCAGCCGTTTCTTTTGCTGTCCACCTAGCGCCTTTAACGTTCTATTTGTTGGCGTCGATCGGAATGGCTAACGTTTTTGAAAAGATTTCATATAGTGGAAGCCAGTTAACAGAAGAAATTCCGGCGTATCCGTTGTTTGCACGGAATACGTCTGCTCCCAGCACACATTATTATTCCCCAGATCCCATGCACGCTTGTGATATCGAAGCGATTAACACTCGCTTGCCGCCGGCTTGTACGAATAACTGGTCGGTGTCGAGTTGCGTAAACTGCGCCCGTGCGATGACGATATCGTAACCAGACGCGGTCTTTGTCACGCTACGAATGAATAACTTCTGCGTGTTGATTCGAGACGATCGATCCGAAGGCGATGTCAGCGAAATCGGCTCCGACACCTTTAACCGGGGAAGCTGTCGAGTACGGTGTCTTACGACTCAATCTTATCCATTGGAAGTACGTTGTAATCGAGTTCAAACAAAAAGCAGCCTCGCAGGCTGCTTCATCATCGTCAGGAAGTAGTCTATGTCTTTCTAAGCTCCACATCAGGCTCGACTGGTACTATGGAAACAACAAGCACAGAAGAGACGTGGACAATTGCTCCGCTTTCTTCTGCGCTAGTTGGTTAACTACTTAATAATGTCTGGACTCAACCGCAGTCGCGCCACCACCGGATAATGATCCGAAGGAAACTTGCCGTCGATGCGGCGCCGGTCGATCTCGGCGGAGAGAACAGTAATGTCTGGCGTGACGAAAATATAATCAATCGTCTCGCCCTCCGTATTCCCAGAGAAATTCGGATTGGCGGACGTGCCTACAGGGCCGTCAATCACCGCGTATGTATCCCGCATATCCACGAAGCCGTCCATGACGGGCGCCTCTCCTCGCATGATGCGAACCACGATCTCCCCCGGGGTGGAGTTGAAATCTCCCATAAGGATGATGGGCAAATGCTTACGTTCGCGCATTTCCTGGATCCGGCTCCAAATCAACTTGATCCCCATTTCCTTCGCGAGCGCGCCTTTATGATCCAGATGCGTATTGAACACGACGAACTCGGTGTCGTCCACTAGATACCGCATATGCGCCCATGTGCAGACGCGGGGCAGCGAAGTATCCCAGCCCATACTAGGCGTTTCGGGACGCTCCGACAACCAAAAGGTGCCGTGCTCAAGCATCGCTACGACTGCCTTCTTATAAAAGATCGCACAGTGCTCGTCCTCGCTGCCTCCCCGACGTCCCTCGCCGACCCAGGCAAACTCATCTAACTGCAGCTCTGCCAGCATATGGGCGCGCATTTCCTGAGTGCCGACGATTACCGGCTCATGATCTCGAATCATTCGAGTCGCCTGACCAGAACGGTAAACCCAGTCGTTATCGCCGTCCTTTGACGTGCTCGTCCGCAAGTTGTAGGTCATGACTGTCATTTCCATTCGCAATCTGTCCTTTCCTCAATCGCATCTATCTAGTCTGCAAGCATCCGCTGCTTCAGCGCTTGAATCTGTTCAGGCTCTATCCCGCTCGATCTCAAGTAGCCCTCTGCATCTCCGTAGGCCGACATTAAGTGATTCAGCAACACGATCATATTTTCCGGCGGACTCCCGAGATGAACCTCGTACGCTTCCGGGCTCACCGCCGGCGGACGGTCTTGGCGCAGCTCATCCATCAAGGGAGCGAGGCATCCGGCTGTCAGCGCGTAATCCTCCGCGATGGTCGCGTGCGGAACGCCCGCCAACTCCAGCAGCAGCGCCGCGATGATACCCGTACGGTCCTTGCCGACTTTGCAGTGAAACAACGCCGCACCGTTCTCGGTGGAGCCCGCCAACAGCTCGAATACGCGTCGAATTGGTTCCTTGGCCCCTTCAAGCAGATCGATATATTGCTCTCCTAAGCCGCGCACATAATCGCCTTGACTCGCAAGCACGAGACTGACGTTATGATAGGCCGCATCTCTTGAATCCGAGAATACGTCCCGCTGCAAGGCCAGCTCGCTGCTGTATCTCAGGTCGATAACCGTAGTGATCCCCCGCTTCACAAGTTCCTGCCGGCTTCCCTCACTTAACGCGTGCAGGTTGTCCGCCCGGTAGAGCAGCCCCCAACGCGTCATGCTGCCGTCTTTCGTTTCGTAACCGCCGAGATCCCTTACGTTATAGGCGCCTTCCAACCGAAGAACGCGTTGTTGATTTGCCAAAGTATTCAAATATGGTAACCGCCTTTATCTCGAAATTAATACAGGGCCGCTCAAATGCCGTCTGCATCGATAGCCAGCCCGTCGTACGCAACGACAACCCGGTAACCGGAGCGGTCGAATTCTGCCTGCATTTCGTCGTGCAGCAGATGATGAGCCGTATTAATGTGTGTCGCCCATACCCGCGTATGTTCATGCACGAATTCGATCTCTTTCATGCGCTCCAGCATCAATACATAGTTGGGGATATCCAGATGAGAATCCGCATACTTCGGATACCCTTCGCGATTGCCGAACGTGCACTCCATAATGAGCAGATCCACCGACTTTCCCTCCAGGAACCGCCATGTAGCCTCCGTGTACCAGCCGGTGTCCGAAGCATACAGCAGCTTCCTGCCATCCGGCAGTTCAATAAGATAATTAATCGCGAGCTCGCTCCGGCTCATGCCATAGTGATTGCCGGGCACGGTGGTCACTTTCAACCTTCCGACATCATAGCTTTCGAAATATCGAAGCGGGTGAATGATAAACTTACCATCCCAATTCGACCGGCCGGGCGTTGCGTCAAGGCCATATACGGCGAGCAGTTTGGCGCTCCATTCGGCTGCCGGCTCGCTCAGATAGACATGCAGCGGCCGATTGTTGTGCTCGATACGGTTCAGCTTGGACATGATTTCACCGACGGCGAAATGATCCTTATGCGTATGGGTGATCAGCAGATGCTCCAGGTCGTATACGTCCAATCCAAGCTTGATCATCTGATAGAAAATATCCGGGCTAAAATCGATCTGATGTTGCGCGTCAATGCGAAATGAAGTTCGGCTGCGAATGTTTCGTCCGCCCGCCTCCCGGATCCGGCTGCACAGCGTGCAGCGGCAAAAGTAAGACGGTACCCCTTCAGCCGCGCCCGTTCCCAGAAACGTCATGTTCATCCGCTAGGTCCCCCTTATGGCACACTTGCCGCCTACCGATTAAAGGCGGCAAGCGGCCTGGCAATGACTTATTTGGCAAAACGGTCTTGATACGCTTCGTTCATTTCTTTGCTAATCTGCTGGTACTTGGTATCCGCCTTCAATTCGCTCACGTACTTGTCCCATGACTCGATCGGCTGTTTGCCCATGATGACCTGGATTTTCAAGTCTTGAATCTTCTTCATATATTCCGGTCCCACTTCATTGTACGTCGGGCTTTGTAAGCCGACCGCAGGGCTGCCGATGCTGTACTGCGCGCGGTCATCGATTAGCTTCTGCATATCCGCATACTGCTGGCAGGTCACGAACGCGCCCGCCGCAGGCACGCGGCCATATTTGTCATACCCGTTGAAGATTTGACCGATGTCGCCGAAGTTGTCGAGCTGCTTCTGCGGCAAATCCACGTATCCGCATTCCGCTTCCTTGATGTGAACGCCCAGCAAGCCCTTCTTCAACATCAAGCCATCCGGAGAACCGCCGTAGTCGAGCATGGCGAGTATCGCCTTCAATTTCTGTTCGGACACGGTCTTCTTCGGAATGACGAGCGCGCCGGCCATCCCCGTACCCTTGATCGACATCTTCGCGCCGTTCGGGCTGATCATATAGAGCGGCGACATCAACTGCGCGTCAGGCGCGACCTTCACCAGGTCGACCCCAATGTTGTTGATGTTGTTGAGCGTATTGTTGAAGATGCCCGCCTTGTTCGATTTCAACTGATCCTCGTGTTGCGACGTCTTCATGAGGGCAAAATCCTTCGGAATCAGTCCTTCGGTGAACGCCTTGTTTAGGTAAACCAGCATGTCGCGCGTGCCCGGCAGCAAATCGGTATCTTCGAGCTTGTCACCATCGAGTTTCCATTTGCCGTTGGCGTTATTGAACAGGTTTTGAAAGATGACGAAGTTGCCCATCGCATCCGAGTCCACGCTTCCCGTAAAGCCGTACGTATCTTTTTGTCCGTCGCCGTCCGGGTCCTTCTCGGTAAAGGCTTCCATGACGTTATACAAATCGTCCAGCGTCTGCGGAACCGGCAGTCCGAGCTTGTCCAGCCAATCCTGGCGAATAATCGGGAAGCTGTCACCGTCAAGCGCGCGCACGCGCGGAATCATATAGTTCTTGCCCTTAACCTTCGTATTGTTCCAGATGTCCGCCGGATACGCCGCCAAATTCGGGTAATCTTTAATGTATGGCGTAATATCCCAGAAGGCGCCCTGCTCCATCATAGTAAGCACGTTCGGGGTGAAGGGATCCGTCAGCACCATCAGATCCGGAATATCGCCGGATGCGAGCGTAACGTTCGCTTTTTCCTCGTAATTATTGCTGGAGATGAGCGTGACGTCCATTTTCATGTTCGTGCGCTTCTCGTATTCCCGCTTGATCACGTTGTCGTCGGCGAAAGGCTCCGGTTGATAATAAGGCGACATGACCGTAATTTCCGTGATCTTGTCCTCTGTAGCACCTGAGGTTGCATTGTCCGAAGTCGTGGTACCTGAACCATTGCTGTTCGAAGCCGCATCATTTCCAGCTTCCTTGCCGCAGCCAGCCGCCAGAAGCACGAACGCAAGCAGCGGAAGCAGCCATTTCTTTCCTACCGATTTCATGAACATCCTCCTTGTTATCGACTCATCTATAGTAAAAGGGCTGCCGGCTACTCCTTCACGGAGCCCAGCATGACGCCTTTGGTAAAATGCTTCTGCAGGAACGGATACACGAACAGAATCGGTACGGTCGCCACGATGACGGCGGCCATCTTCAGCATTTCCGGAGGCATCCGCTTCTCCAGGCTCAGATCGGACCCGTCGCCTCCCAGTGCCGTAGATGAATCGATCAGCATGTTCTGCAGCAGCACCTGTAGCGGATATTTGCCGGCGTCGTTAATATACAGCACCGCATTGAAGAACGTATTCCAATAGCCCACCGCGTAAAACAAGCCGACCGCCGCGATCGACGGCATCGAGAGCGGAAGAATGATTTTTGCCCATACGCCGATGTCGGAGCTGCCGTCGATTTTCGCCGCTTCCTCCAGGCTGGCTGGCACGCTGTCGAAAAATCCTTTCATTAAGAAGATGTACCAGCCGCTGGTGAGCGAAGGAATGATGAGCGACCATAAGCTGTTAATCAATCCGATATCTCGCACGAGCAGATAGTGCGGAATTATGCCCGGGTTTAGCAGCGTCGTTAGCAGGACCAGCAGCAGGAGCGTTTTCCTACCCGGCATCCGCTTGCGGGATAGCGCATAGGCGAAAGAAGCTGTCACAATGAGGCTGCACGCCGTTCCTACCGTCGCGAGAAACGCGCTGACTCCCGACGCACGGACGAACGAGCCGGTTGAAAGCAGATACCGGTACGATTCGAGCGTCCACTTCTCCGGGAACAAAATCAGGCCGCCGCGGTAATACTGTTCCGGGGTGACGAAGGAGATGACGAAGACATAGTAGATCGGGAACAGTGTAACCGCCGCCAGCACGGCAAGCACAATCAGATTGCCGGCATTGAACGCTCGGCTCCCCCATCGCTCTTTCATCTTAATACACGCCCTCCTCCCCGAAACGTTTGGACAAGCTGTTGGCAATAAGCACCAGAATGAATCCGATCACAGACTTAAACAAGCCGACCGCCGACGTGAAGCTGTACTGACTCTGCTGGATGCCCAAACGATAGACATAGGTGTCGAAAACATCCGCCACATCGGCGACGGCACCATTAGCCATGAGATACACCTGCTCGAAGCCGACGTCCATCATATGGCCCATCCGCAAGATAAACAGCACGACGATCACGCCCCGGATCGCCGGCAGCGTAATATGCCATGCCTGCCGCAGCCGGCCGGCTCCATCAATTCTCGCCGCCTCGTATAATCTCGAATCGACCCCTGCGATCGCCGCGAGGAAGATGATCGTGCCCCAGCCCGCTTCCTTCCAGATCGATTGAGCCGTCAGCAAGATCCAGAACAGCTTGGGATTCGTCAGAAAGTCGACCTGCTGCATACCCGCGGCGGCGATGAGCTTGTTGACCACGCCCTCCGAGCCGAGCAGGAGGAAGCACAGGCCGGCGATAATAACCCATGATAAAAAATGAGGCAGGTACACGATGGACTGCACGATCCGTTTGAACGCCATGTTACGCACTTCGTTGAGCAGCAGTGACAAGATAATCGGCAGCGGGAAGAAGAAGATTAGGCTGAGCAGGTTGATGCCCAGCGTATTCCGGAACAGCAGGATAAAATCCGAATTCTCGAAAAAGCGACGAAAATGAGCCAGACCTACCCAATCACTATGCAGCAGCCCCCTATACGGCGAGTAATCCATAAAGGCGATGATCAAGCCCCACAATGGTACATACTTGAATAGAATCATGAACGCCGCGCCCGGCAGCGCGAGCAAGATCAGCTGCCTGTCACGCATGATCCGGCCGATAGCCTTTTTCCGTTTCGTCCTGCTTTGTTCGACTGCCCCGGCTGCGCCCGGGATTGCTTTTGAATGATTGATTGCGCCTCTCCTCCTTTCACGAGTTTGATTGTAGGCAGCAACCAATTTTCCGGCAAGGAGACATATTTTCTCGTTCGTTTGCTGCCAGAAAGTCTACTATTTATGCGGCTCTGCCCGGTTTTTCACCTTTACAATCCCAAAAGAATATTTGTCCCATCGCCGGAAATCCCGGAATGTTGCGGCAATTCCCCTCCGCAGACTGCGACGCGGCTGGGGGTCCAGCAAATAACAAAAGACTGCAGGCTGTCACCCGCAGTCTACTATTGTGCTCCACTTACGATTGTCCCAATGCCCCGCGATACTGACCAGGTGTCTTGCCTTCGTATTTTTTGAAGATGCGCGTAAAATACGACGGCTGGTAGCCTACCTGTTCGGCGATGTCATGAATCTTGCTGTCGGTCTCCCGCAAGAGTTCCTTCGCCTTGTCCAGACGAACCTTGGTCAAATAATCAATGAAATTCATGCCCGTAACCTGCTTAAAGCCGAGGCTTAGCTTCTTCATGTACGTGCCCTGAAGATCGGCGCACGACTCCAGCGTGATATCCGTCATATATTCGCGGTGAATGACCATGATGACCTGCTCCACCAGCTGCTTCAGCTTCATGCCCTGCGTCTCCGCGACCCAGCGCATATACGGTTCGATCAACCTCGATCGGCACCATGACAGCACATCACTGCTATTGCGCAGCCCGGTAAGCTCTTCGTAAAGATTGCCAACGCCATAGATTTCATGAAGATTGCAGCCCGATTGAATCAGGGTATAGTGGATGCTGCCCAGCAATTGTTGCATCCCCTGTAGCACGTAGAATTCCTGGGTGGAGTTCGCGTGAAGCTCCGCAATGAATGATTCGATTAGACGCATCGTTTCCCCGGTATCGCTTGTGCGCAGTGCCTGCAAAACCTCCTTCTCGGCCGTCATCGGATAGGTAAAGCCGTCATAATCGATTTCCGTCCAGCCGTCTAGATCGATTATTTGATTGACAGCATCCAGGTCGCGGAAACGGTGCGCCTTCCTCGCCTGCGCATACAGATCCGGAATCGATTTCAGCTGATCGGTCAACTTCCCCACGCCGATCGTGACGTTCACCTTCAGCATCGTGTACAGGTAATGGATGATCTCCTCGGAAAGCTGTATCAGTTTCACCTTCAGCTGCTCCTTGTTCCCGACCCCTTCGAAGGCTAGGAATATGCCCAGCGACATGCCTTGGATGTTAACCACGCTCACGTCCTGAGCACGGCTGCGCAGCAGCTCTTCGACGATATTGGCCGCGGCAAAAGTAATTGGCTGCTTATCATCCCCGCCCGAGAAGCCGTTTTCCTGCCCCGGAAGGTCGAACAGCTCGATAGTGGTGAAAGAGAAGCTTCTGCTTTCGACCTTCCAGCCGTACGATTCCATCCGCTTCCGAATTTCCTGCTCCGACATGACATAATATTGACCGTCCACGAACTGAATTAGAAACGCGTTGCGAAGCGCCGGCAGGCTGTTCTCGAACCGCTCCTGAAACTCCCGGCTCTCATACGTCAAATGCTGCCACTGCTTCTCGATAAATGCGAGCTCATCCCTGCTGTCATGCGATCCCGATCCGATCCGCTTGCTGCGAAATAAACCCACAAGCCTGTTGATCGGACGATACAGTTGGTTGGTCGCAACCCAGGATAACAGGAAGGCGATGACCAGCCCGGCGAAGCTGGCCACGATCATCAACCGGGATAAAAGGATGGTCGGCCGGCTCAGCAGACTAAGTGGTGTCGCCGTTATGAATTTCAAGCCTACCTTCGGCAGCTCGTACTGTCCGACCGCATACGTCTGACCGTCCCAATCGAATCTGAACGATGATGCTCCGGCGTTCTTGCCCTTCGCCATCTCATCCCGCAATGCGGCGGCAAGTGGACTGGCCGACGCCGCGCCGTTTGCGATCCAATCCATCTGATCGTCCAAAATAAACGCCGCGCCTGAATTCTCGGGATTTAAGACGCGAAGCAGGCTGTTCATTTCTTCTGGATCCAGGTCGATGATGAATGCGCCATACGGATCCGTGGCGATCACCGGCAGCTTATGAATGAGTGTCATCGACGTCAGCGGGGCGTCGGGGTTCGAAGTGACGCCGAACTTCCAGTAGAACCCTTCACCGGAATCCAGCAGCGCGGCATACTTATCCCGATCCTGTCGGTTCACAATGGCCCTAGCACCTTCATCGGGTGAAATCAGCGTATCATCACGCTTGTCATACATTTGAACCCGCTTGATCATCCGATCGGCAGAGTTAAGGCGCGTAAGCAACTCGAACATATTTTGCGCCAGGCGAAAATTATCCTGATATGATTCGTGATTCAGCTGATTTTGAAACAAATCCTGCTGCGCATATTGACTGACGATGATTTCTACCTGACCGAATTGCTCCTTCAGCTGATCCGCCGTCTGAATCAGCCGAAGCTGATGCGTATAATCGACTTCCCGCTCGATTTGCTTCGAACTGATCAAATACGTGCTGAAGGCAATAAGCGCCATCGGTACGCTGGAGATGAACAGCACAATCGCCAGATTTTTTCGAAAGAGCCGTCCGCGTTCCGTTCGTTTCCCCACGCGTAGACTTCGGCTCGAAAACCAAGATTTGATAGCTGCCACCTTCTTTTACCGATAATTGGCGCGTATCCGTGCTTAATCGTCATATCTATTGATTTAAATTCACTGGCTTGGATAATCCGCAATTATTGCGATTCCACGCAAGTCAAAGAACGGGATAAGCATGACGCTCCCGCTCACAGCATAGCAGTCGAATGTTAACGTAGGGTCAGCCAATTACGAAGGTACTGCAAATCAGCTACCAACTACGCAAAATCTCTGTTTGCTTAATATTGAGAAACAACTTTAATTTATCCTTTCCGTTAGCGCAACGACGGCAACCGAGCGTATGAGGGAATCATAAATAGGCTCAATAAAAAACGTACCGAAATGCTAAAGGATTTTGACTGTCGCAATCTCTTTCCCAGCCCAAAGTCTAAAGGTATATCCACTTACAAGGAGATGCCAAGGGGCTTCGTCAACAAGAAAACCTACGTCTGCAAATGTATCCCAGGTACCTGCAACAAAGCCTGTAATTCTCACAGGTACCATCCATGAATTCCCAATTATATGTTTTCCCTTCAGCTCACCATAGTTCACAATAATGTCCGTTATCCACATATTTAATGGAAATTGTGCAGGGTCTTTTTCCCATGTAATAAAGGCTTTTACCGATCGTCTGGACTCCATATCTGGTTTGCGCCCTCCCTGCCTTTGGAGCTAACGTTCCCATTTAACTTAATGAAGTGCGAATGCCCGATGCGTGAATATGGTGTTATCTGATGCCGGTACTTCCTTGAGCTACCTAATGATTAGACCCTTACTATGGGATCATCAGAGGAAATAATGTCTACAATATGGTTTAATCCTGCCACTCCATAATGTTTAAATGGACCTGGGTGTTCTTCAGATGCAAAGGTCGCTAACCTAATAAAATCTAAGTACCTAGATTTCTCAAAAACTCGAAATATCTTACCTTCAAACTCTTCATAATCATCCCATAATGTGTAACTTTCCTTCCTTATTGAAAATCCTATATAAGAATCAAACGCTATTTCAATTAATGGAAATTTAGCATCATCTTGATCTAACGATGTATCACCTACGAAGTTAATCAAATCTGTATAAGATTGTTCGTTTGAATCTCTATGAATTCTAAAACGTAAAATAAGCTTCATACCCTCTATCTCTTTATAATCAATTAAATCAACATGAATTAGGTTTTTTAAATCCTTGTACTCCATTGAATCACCTCAGACAAAGTTGGTATTTCACCGGATTCAGATAACTTCTTTTTTGCGAACTTCTTAAATACTCCAATTCAAAAGTATTCGAGATACGATTGAGCTATCCTGCCCGTTAGCGCAACGACGGCAGCCGATCGTTCTGAGACCGGCTGCCGTCGTTTATGTGTAGTTCAATTAAATCTATTACAAACAGCACAAAGACCAATTTCATTTAATGGGAGTGGTTTGAAAAACTTCCTAAGATTTTTTGCTGCGAAAGATGTTTCACCGCCGTAGGTTGAAAGTTCTTTCGGCAATTCAGGCTTGTATCCAGTATCTTGACAAGCATTGCATTGATTAATCCATTTTCTCAATTGAGGATACATCCTAAGATATTCTTCACCTTCAGTCAAAAACAAGCTCCTTTCGCGTTCTAATATAACAGACTTTCACTTGCAAATGATTGCTTTTTGCCCCATTTTTTCAAATTAACATCAATCCATTCGATTAATTTCCGCAGTTTCTCCTCGGCTTCATCTTCAGACCACTGTAGCATATAAACTTGCCCTTTCATGCCTACATGATAATAAAACTTTCTCATGTTGTTTCCATTAATTAGGTCCAATCCATTTAAAAATTTTGTAGCTTTATGAAAATCCTCATCAGTAAGTAACAAATCGAATACAAGCTTTTCCTTTTTCTGATTCAACTCTTCATCAAAGAGAATTTTCTCTAAATCGTTTGTTGGTGAATAATCTATTTTCCAATCGACTTCAATCTCTTCTTTTTCACAATTGGTACACTTTGAACCAATATATACCCAAGATATCTCTCCTCCTATTTCTCGATATTGCAACCCTGCAAAGATTTTATACTCATCATTCTTGCATTGTTTGCATTTTATTTTTGGCGGATTTTTTTCATAAACATCATACCAATGTTCTCCACTATCAAATAAAAAGAATCCATTCATACAAGATGTACATTTTATTTTGGCTACACCTTCCGTTTTATGTCTTTGTAGATGGAACGCATTTTTATTACATCTTATGCAAACCACCTCATTAACCATAATTTTGTCCGGCTGAATTGATTCTATTAAACGCATTTTCTCGACATCCTCATTTATGTTTTCTTCAAGTCACATATAGCACTAAAGCAATGCCTTACATTCAGGTATTTAATTCGTGAAGTCTGTACTACAAACCTGCCCGTTAACGCAAAGACGGCAGCCTATCGTTCTGGGTCCGGCCGCCGTCATGTCATGATTGAACTATCGTGTCCCGTTAGCGCTTAATTTCTGGTTCTGTATGATTACACAGAACCTTTGAGAAAACGTTCTATATATTCGTCCTTGGTTAGCCCAAACAATATGGAATCGTAGTATCTTCCATTAGTGTACACTACTTGACGACGAATCCCTTCTTGAATACACCCCACATTCCTAAGCATTGCAGCCGATGCCTCATTCCCTTCAAGAACAGAATCATTAAATTTATTAAGCCTCCGCTCGAAGAATGCATACTTCAAGAGTAAATGTACAGCCCGTGTACCGTATCCCTTTCCTCGATGATCTCTGTCGATTTGAATCCCGATGCTAAAGGTACCATTTCTTTCATTGATACTGTTTAAATTAATTCCTCCAACATTTTCACCATTCAAATTCTCAATTGTAAACATAAGTCGATTCGATGAAAAGTCAGAGAAGTTTTCTGCAAAAGCTTTAGCTTCTAAAACGGTAGGTGGCAGCTCAACAGAGTATTCTAACAAGCGCCGTGCCGGTGTATCGAAACGGTTAATGTAATGACTTTCCCAATCTTCTGGCTGTATCGCACGCAGTCTAATAGCTTCATCCTGCCAAAAATAATTCGTGTAATCTATATTCCTCATGGGTAGTACCTCCATAATTAATAGTTCCTCCACAGTATTTTTGGGGTTATAACTTCAACGAAACACAACCGAACTTAGAGTTCAGGCCCAGTTTAATAATACCACATACTGGAATTATTCTCCCCGTTAGCACAACGACGGCAGCCGATGATTGATATGCTCCCCATACGGTAGACAGGTGAAATAATAAAACCTGTTATCGTAAGGGGAGTTTTTTCATGTCTCTAGGAAAGTATAGTGCGTTGGAGAAACTTGCTATTCTCAAAGAAGTATCAAAT
>NZ_JAGGDJ010000025.1 GCF_017652985.1 Paenibacillus artemisiicola | reverse complement strand
CTGGCAGGCGGAACCGGAGCCGGCGGCGGCGGCCGGCTCCGCCGCCTTCGGCGGCGCCTGCAGCTCGCGCACCGCCGCCATGAACTGCGATTCCTTCACGTCCTCGCCGTCGCGCCGCGCGTAGCTGAGCAGCGTGAGCTCGCGCTTGGCGCGCGTCATGCCGACGTAGAACAGGCGGACCGCCTCCTCCATCAGGTCGGACGTTTCGCCTTCCGCCTTCTTCGCGTCTTCCTTGGACGGAAGGATGCCTTCGATGAGGTCGACGATGAACACGCGCTCGAACTCCAGGCCCTTCGCGCTGTGCAGCGTGGAGAAGGTGACGGCGTCGGCCTGCCGGTTCTTCTTCGACGCCTTCATCGCCGCCTCGAGATGCTTCAGCCGGGCCGCGAAATCCTCCAGCGCCGCCAGCCCGTCGGCGATGTCCTCGAGCGTGTTCAGGATGCCGATCAGCCCTTCCTTGCGGAAGCCGAGCCGCTCGCACATCCGGTCGATCGCCCGCTCGTAGCCGAGCTTGAACCGAATCAGGCGGATCGCCGCGCGCGGCTCCATCCCCCGCATCGCCTGGAACGCTTCCTTGCACTCCTGCAGCTGCTTCGGCTGATAGGGCTGCAGAGGCACGTGCGCCAGCAGATTGTCGAAGACGGATTCGCCGTTGCCGATCGCCTGCAGCGCGGCCATTTGCGCCTTCGTGACGTAGCCGGCCATCTTCGTATGGATTTTCTCGAGCAGATCGGGACGCTTGTCCGTGTACGCCATGCGCATGAAGCCGAGCACGTCCTCCACCACCCAGTGCGAGAAGAAGCGGTTGTCGCCGTCCTTGATGTAGAACGGAATGCCGCGGCGGTCGAATTCGTTCATGAGCATGATCGACGAGGCATTGTTGCGGTACAGCACCGCCGTCTCGCGCAGCGGCTCCGCCCCTTCGGCCGCCGCGGCCACGTATTTCGCCTGGCCCTTGTAATCGTCGAGCTGCTTCAGGTACACGGGCCGGCTGCCGGGATTGCGGGTGAACATGTTTTTGTCGTAGCGCTTCTCGTTGCGCTTGATGAACCGGTTCGCGACGTCCACGATGTTGCGCGAGGACCGGTAATTCTGCTCCATCTTCAGCACGGCCGCATCCGGGAAGACGCGGCGGAAGTCCAGCAGATACTGCGGCTCCGCGGCCCGCCACGTATAGATGCTCTGGTCGTCGTCCGCCACGACGCACAGGCAGCCGTGCCGCCGCGCCAGCTTCTCGATGATGGCGTGCTGCACGAGCGACGTATCCTGGCTTTCGTCGGTCAGGACGTAGTCGTACCGGTTCTGGTACTTCCACAGCAGCTCGCCGCTCTTCTCCAGCGCCTCGTTCGCGAGGACGAGCATGTCGTCGTAATCGACCAGCAGCTTGCCCTCGAACGAGCGCTTGAACGCTTCGTATTCGCGCATGACCCGCGCCGCCTCGGGCACGTCGCACGGCACGTCCGCCCACTGATCTTCCGGCAGGAGCTTGTTCTTCGCGAAGCTGATGACCGTCGTCAGCTCCTCCATCTGCTCCTCGGTCAGGTTCTCGCCCTTCGCTTTGCGGTAGAGGTCCCGGAGAATCAGCTTCTTATGCAGCGGCAGCTCCTCGTCCGCCTCCGGATCGACGTCGCCTTCGATAATCTGGAACGACATACGCGCGCGGCGCAGATGGTCCCGCATCACCTCGAACGCGAAGCTGTGGATCGTGGAGAACTGCACGCCGCCCTCCGGATGGTCCGGGAAAAAGCGCGCGTACCGCTCCTTCATGTCCTGCGCCGACGCCCGGCTGAACGTCACCGCCTTGATCCGGGACGGATGCACCCGCTTCTCCTCGATCAGGTAGCCGATGCGCATAATGATCGTCGTCGTCTTGCCGGAGCCCGGCGAAGCGAGCAGCAGCAGCGCGCCCTCCGTGTGCAGCACCGCTTTGCGCTGCACCTCGTTCAACCGTACGCCAAGCTCCGCCTGCTTGCGCGCGAAAAAATCCATGCCTGCGGCCGTCATGCGCCTCATCCTTCCGTTCGGACGCGAAACATCCCTCTTCCGAAGCCGAAAGAGGGATGCCGTATTCCGTCGTTTGCTTACGTCCAGTATCGCAAGAACCCGCCTGCCGGCGCAAGGGTTAATTTTTGCCCGGGGCCGCCCGGCCGGCGCCGCGGATCTTGGCGATAGCCCACAGGATAAGCGGTATGCCGAACATGTGGTACGGCAGAATGTACGGAATCGCGATCCGCTGCGGAAAAATCACGGAGCTCTCCACGAAATCGCGCGGCACGAGCGAGATCGCCAAGACGGCGGGGGCCGTGAACCAGAGCATCCGCCGCCAGCGCCGCACGCCGAACCACTGCGCCGTCCCGTGCGCGCACACGAAAAGATACAGCGATACCTTGATGAACACGCTGACGATCCAGATCGCGATGACGAGCGAGTCGAGGTTTTGCACGAAATCGAAATACGAGGTATTGCGGATGAGATTGAAATACGGGTAGGTGATGCCCGCCCCCTGCGCCTGTCCCAGCACCGCGATCACGAGAAAGGTGCTGACGCAGGTGAGAAACGACGAGACGGCGACGCCGAGCAGGACGAAACGCGAGCCGCGCTCCGGCCGCTCCACGAACTTGTAGAGCATGCACATGATGACGCAATCGCCGAGAAACGTCATGGTCGGCAGCGAGCCTTGGACGATCTTGAGCATGCCCGTGTCCGCGAAGACCGGCAGCAAATTGTTGATCTTCATATCGCTGATCGACAGCAGCAGCGGAAGAAAGATGCCGAGCAGGATGAACGGCCCGAACAACTCCGCGCAGCGCGCCAGCACCTCGATGCCGGCCACCGTCACGTAGACGGCCGCCAGCAGCAGGCCGAGCAGCGGCACGAGCATGGGCGTGCGGGGCAGAATCGTCGACAAGATGAATTCCGTGTACTGCCGGAGAATCATGGCGAGGACGACGTACCAGAACAGCATGTAGAATCCGATAAGCGCGTTGCCCGCCCATTTTCCGACGATCTTCACGACGTATTCGACGAAGGTCATGCCGGGAAAGAGCAAGCTGAGTCTGGCATGCACGAACACCATGAACAAGCCGACCGCGCCCGCGAGAAGCTCCGACAGCCAGGCGTCCTGTCTCGCGGCCGCGATGGCCGGGTTGATGGTCAGCAGGACGTTCATGCCCGATTGCATGACGGCGATGACGCAGAACAGCTGCTTGCCTCCGATCCGTTCCCCCGTCTTCATGTGCCGGCCTGCCCGCGATTAATGAGCGTCGTGCCGAGGCGTCCGAACAAATAATCGACGAACTGGCTCGGTCCCGGCAGATGAGGGAAGAGGTAGAGCAGCACGCCGATCGTCCAGCCGATGGCGGTCAGCACCCAGTACGCGACCTTCTCCCGCCGGGGCGCCTTCCGCGTCCACCGCCACTGCGCGACCGCCAAAACGAAGCTCACCGTCAGGAGGCTCGGGATGGCATACCACATCATTCCGCGTCCTCTCCTTCCTTCTCTCCGTCGTCCCGCTCTTCCCCGTCCTTCGTCGAAGGCTTCTGCTCTTCCGCGTGCCTCGTCGTCGACTGCACGTTGGTCAAGCCGGGGCGCAGCAGTTGGGATGTCGGCTCGACCTTTACGTCCACCTCCGGGAAAATCTCGTCCCAGCGATCCTTGTTGCGGTGCCATTCCTTGGGGTAGGCGCGATGGAACTCCCCGGCAAAATCGAAGACGTCCGCCTTCAGCCCCTTCTGCACCTTCCGAAGCGCTTGCTCGACGCGGTCGATCATATCCGCGTCCATGGCCTCCTCCACGAGCTCGATGTCCCCTTCGCTGGTCAGCAAATTCGCGGACGAGGCGTTCTGCAGCGCTTCCGTCTCGGATTTGATGCGGACGGTCATGCTCCATTTGTTGCCCTGAATATGCGGAACCAGCTTCGTCTTGCTCCGAAGCAGCTTCGCGGACACCGTGCCCCCGGATTTCTCGGGATTGACCGTGACGACGCCCATCCTGACTTCGTTGCGCAGCCAGAGGATGCCTCTCGTGGTCGCCGCGTCCACGACGCCGATCAGCTTGTCGCCTTTGAAGATCGCCGTGCCGTTCGTATAATTCGCCGTGGTATCGGGATTCCGCTTGGAATGCGGCGGATTCATCCGGAGCCAGGGAAGCGCGGCAGCGCCGGAATCGCTCGTCAGCATCTGCGCGAGATCCGTCATGGTCACGCTCATGGATAATTTGCTCTTGGCGATTTCCCGGAGCGCCTCGGAGGAGTCGCGCTCCAGTACCGCTTGCATTTCGAGCGCTTTCTTTGCCTTCCCTTCGCACACGTAAATGTATGCGCGTTCGCGGGGCTGCGGCGCCCGCATCAAATAATCGACGTCGTCCCCGATGCCGTACCGGGCCTGTTCTTCCCCGAAAATGATCACCTCGGCGTGCCCCCAGAACAGCTTGCGCGGCAGCCGCTCCTGCATATGCGACAGCGCGTCGGCGATATTCTCGCCCACCGCGGAGTGCACGAAGGTGTTGGAATTGCCGCCGCCTTTCATTTCCATGCTCCCGCCCCCTCCGCCGCTGCCGGTTCCTCCGCCGCCTCCCGACGCGCGGGGAATGAAGATTTGTACGGACAGCTGAATCAACTTGCTGTTGTACCGGTCGATAGCCGCCCCCGTGATCAGCCCCAGATCGTTGATTTCCGTCCGGTCCCAGCAGCCGGTCAGCGGCAGGGCGCCGGCAAGGACCGCCAGCAGCAGGACGACCCGGCCCGCTCGGCGCGCGCTCATGAAGCTCTCGCTCCTCTCGCGGCGGCGATGCCCAGCATGGTCATCGGAATGAAAATCTGGAAGATCGACGAGAAGAACGGCACGCTGTTGCCGAGCAGCTCCGTCAGCTCCTCCAGATTCGGCGCGCACCACAGGCTGAGCAGCGTCATCAGCAGGCCGATCGGCGCGATCAGCGCGCGGTAATCGCTCAGCCGGAACAGCTGGGCGGTGCCGAGGGCGGCGGCGTAATACACGACCGTGATTTTAATGAAGATCGCGACCAGCCACGCCGCCATCAACAGCGACTCGACATGCTCGATGAAATCGGACAGCGAGATGTAGCGGACGGCGATCAGGAACGGGTAGTTGTACCCCTTGTTGATATCGCCGAAAATATACAGCACCGCCAGATTGATGCACGTCATCGTGACCAGCACGGACAATACGCTGATCATGCACCATTTGAATGCCGAGACGCGCGTCTTCGTCAGATACGGCAGGAAAATCGCGATGATGAAAAACTGCGAGTACCAGGAGGACGGCACGATGGCCGATCGCAGCAGCGGCAGCGGCCCGAATTCCATCATCGGGAACATCTCCTTCGTGTGCATGTCCGGCACCATGATGATCAGCATCAGGACGATGACGACGAGCGCGGCCGGAATGAGCAGCTGCGACGCTCTCGCCCACACTTCGATGCCCTGGTGAAGCGCGTAGGCGCAGACGAACATCAAGCAGATGATCACGAACACCGTCGGCGTCTCCAGCAGGAACGTCGCGGCGATGAATTCGCCGTACTCGCGGATGACGATCCCGTTCGTGTAGACGAACGAGAAAAGGTAGGACATCCCGATCAACCGTCCGAGGTACGGTCCCAGGATGGATTCGCTGTATTGAATGAACGTCTGGCTCGGATAGCGTTCGTGCAGCTTGTAGACGACGTACACGACCAAAAAGCCGATCACGGAGGAAACGATCGGCGCGGCCCACATGTCGCGGCCCGCCGTCTGCATAGTAATGGCAGGGACGGAGAGCGAAGCCGTGGCCAGAATGGTCGGATGCAGGAAAATGGCAAGCTGCAGCGGCGATATGCGCCCTTTTTCGATCATGTAGTCTCAGTCCCTTGCGAGGCGTTACCTTGCGATTCGCCGCCCTGAGGCGCGTTGCCCTGCTGCGGCGCGTTCCCCTGCGGCGCGAGTCCCTGCTGCGGCCCGCCGCCTTGCGGGGCTTGGCCTTGGGCTGCATTGCCTTGCTGCGGCGCGTTGCCTTGCGACGCGTTCCCCTGCGGCGCGAGTCCCTGCTGCGGGCCTTCGCCTTGCGGCGCGTTCCCCTGCGGCGCGAATCCCTGCTGCGGCGCGTTGCCTTGCGGCGCGTTGCCTTGCGACGCGTTCCCCTGCGGCGCGAGTCCCTGCTGCGGGCCTTCGCCTTGCGGCGCGTTCCCCTGCGGCGCGAATCCCTGCTGCGGCGCGTTGCCTTGCGGCGCGTTCCCCTGCGGCGCGAGTCCCTGCTGCGGGCCTTCGCCTTGCGGCGCATTGCCTTGCGGCGCGCTGCCCTGCGGCGCGTTGCCTTGCGGCGCGTTGCCTTGCGGCGAGCTTCCTTGCGGCTCGCTGCCTTGCGAGGTGCCGCCCGTTCGGTCCTGCGGCGGCTTCGGCTTCAACCCCTGCACTTGGCGGACCGGGTTCGGCGCGTTGCCCGTCAGGCTCGGACGCCTGCGCTGCATCCAGATCGGCGGACGCATCAGCACGTCTTTCATCTCGAAGCCCTTCATCGGCGCGAGCGGCTGCAGGTACGGCACGCCGAACGATCGCAGCGAACAGAGATGGACGACGATGAAAATAATGCCCAGCATCAGGCCGAGCAGACCGAGCACGCCGGAGAGAATCATGATCGGAAAGCGCAGCATCCGGATGGCGATGCCCGCGCTGTACTGCGGCATCATGAAGGACGCGATTCCCGTGATGGCGACGACCATGACCATCGGCGCGGACACGAGGCCCGCCGACGTGGCCGCCTGGCCGATGACGAGCGCGCCGACGATGCTGACCGCGGCGCCGACCTGTTTCGGCAGGCGGACGCCCGCTTCGCGCAGCGCCTCGAAGGATACTTCCATCAGCAGCGCCTCCACGAGCGCCGGGAACGGGATGTCCTCCCGCGATTTGGCGATGCTGAGCAGCAGCGAGGTCGGCACCATTTCCTGGTGATACGTCAGGATGGCGACGTAGAGGGACGGCAAAACCAGCGTAATGACGAAAAACAGATAACGAAGCCAGCGAATGAGCGAGCCGACGTAGAAGCGTTGGTAGTAGTCCTCCGGCGACTGCAGCATGGAGAACAGCGTCGTGGGCGCGATCAGCACGAACGGCGTGCCGTCGACGAGGATGGCGATTCTCCCTTCCAGCAGCGCCGCGGAGACGACGTCGGGCCGTTCCGTGACCTGCATTTGGGGAAACGGCGAAAAAGGGCTGTCCTCGATCAGTCCCTCCACGTACCCGCTTTCGAGGATCCCGTCGATGTCGATGCCGGAGATCCGCTGATTCGCCTCCAGCACGAGCGATTCGCTGGCCGTGCCTTCGATATAGGTCAGATTCACTTCCGTATCGGTCTGTCGGCCGAGCCGGTAAGGCACCATTTTGAGCGCCGGCGTCTTGATTTTGCGGCGCAGCATGGCCCGGTTGACGCTGAGCGTCTCCGTGAACCCTTCGCGCGGGCCGCGCACGACCGCTTCGGCGGTCGGCTCCTCGATGGCGCGCTTCTCCCACTTCGCCAGTCCCATGGCGAAGCAGACCGACAGCCCGTCGATGAACAGCAGGATGCAGCCGTTGCCGACGTGCCAGCAGGCGTCCTCGACGGCGTCCACCGTAAGCAGGTTCGAGATCGAAAGCGTCGATTCCAGCTTCTCCCTCGCGTTCAGGTCGCCCATCGACACCGTCTCGCGCTGAAGCGCCCGGATGATGTGCTGATCGAGCACCTCGACGTTGACCAGGCCGTCGATGAACAGCACGAAGGCGTCCGTCCCGTTTCCGATTCTCAGGTCGCGGAAGATGACGTCGTTGCATTTGGTATAGATGCCGCTCAAGGTTTTCTTGTTGTCGGCCAGCATGGGCGAGATCGGCTGCAGGGATGCTTTGGCGTTCATAGGCAGTCTCCTTGTCGGTATTACCTACTAATTTTTCCATCTTTGCCCACCGTTAAACGCCGCCGCGGCAAACCGCGCCGCGACGCCGAAAAGCCGCCCCGCGCCGGGAACGGAAAGTTCCGGCGCGGGGCGGCTTTGGACGATTCGGGTCATAAGGGCAGGCGCGGCCCGATCGGCGCGCGAGCGGGCACGGACGCGCGGCCCCCGCCCGTCACGGCAGCCGGTATACCGCGAACGGCTCGCCGCCGCGGAACGGCTCGCTGACCGCGTCCAGCTCCGCCTGCAGCTCCGGCGTCAAGCCGATGGACAACGCGGCCAGGTTGTCCGTCAGCTGCTCGGCCTTCGTAGCGCCCACGATGACCGTGGAGACGGCGGGACGCGCCATGAGCCAGGCCAGCGAGAGCGCGCCGGGACGAACGCCGTGCGCGTCCGCGATTCCCTTGACAGCCTGGCCGAGCGACAGCTCGCGGTCCCGCATGAAGCGGGTGAAGCCCCGGTCCGTGTCGGCGCGGGAGCCCTGGGGCGCCGCGGCCGACGCGTCGCCCGCGTACTTGCCGCTCAGAATGCCGCCGGCGAGCGGGAAGTACGGAATGATCCCGACGCCCTGGTCGAGGCAGGCCGGCACGAGCTCGCGCTCCGGCGTCCGGTCGGCGAGCGAATAGCTCGTCTGCACGGACGCGTACCGGTTCAGCCCTTTCAGCTCGCTGAGTCCGAGCGCCTTCGTCAGCTCCCACGCGGCGTAGTTGGACGCGCCGACGTAGCGGACCTTGCCCGCGCGCACGAAATCGTCCAGCGCGCGCAGCGTCTCCTCGAGCGGCGTGTACGGGTCGAACGTATGAATTTGGTACAGGTCGACGTAATCGGTCTGCAGCCGCGCCAGGCTCTCTTCCAGCTCCCGCCGGAGATGCTGCCGCGAGGAGCCGCCGCCGTTCGGGCCGTCGCGGCGCGGCAGGCCGGCCTTCGTGGCGAGCACGGCCCGATCGCGTTTGCCTTTGAGCGCGTGCCCGATGATCGTCTCCGACGCCGTGCCCGCGTAGATGTTGGCCGTGTCGATGAAGTTGACGCCCGCGTCGAGGGCGCGGTCGATGATCGCGGCCGACGCTTCGCGGTCGCAGCGCTTGCCGAACGCGTTCGTGCCGAGCCCGAGCGCCGAGACCTCGAGCCCGCTTCCTCCGAGTCTTCCGTACTGCATGTCCATCGCTCCCATCTCTTAGTCGCAGGTAGGCGGATGCCTCCCGTTCTGGAATCAGTATCCCGCCGGGAGGGAAGGCTGTCAAATCGAGGGAAGCCGATGCGGCCGACGCGCCGTCTTTCGCGCGCGCATCGGCCGGGCGGACGGCCCGGACCGAATTTTCGATCAATTTCTAATGGGCATCGGGCGCGATTTTTGATACAATGGTTGAAAATTTGGTGAAGGAGATCGTTATGGATTACATCAGCACTCGAGGCAACATCGCCCCCGTCGGCTTCGTCGACGCCGTTCTCATGGGACTCGCGGACGACGGCGGCCTGCTCGTACCGAAGCATATCCCGCAACTTTCCGAAGCCGAGCTCGATGCCTGGCGGGGACTGTCCTATCCGGAGCTGGCGCTGGAGCTGTTCTCGCGCTTCGTCGACGGCGAAATTCCGCGCGGCGACCTGAAGCGGCTCGTCGACGACAGCTACGGCACGTTCCGCGACGAAGCCGTAACGCCCGTCCGCCGCATTCACGACCGCCTGCACGTGCTCGAGCTGTTCCACGGGCCGACCTTCGCGTTCAAGGACATCGCCCTGCAGTTTCTCGGCAACCTGTACGGCTACATCTCCAAGAAGAACGGGTCCACCATCCATATCCTCGGCGCGACGTCCGGCGACACCGGCGCATCGGCGATCGAAGGCGTCCGCGGCAAGGAAGGCATCCGCATCTGCATCCTGCATCCGCACGGCAAGGTCAGCCGGGTGCAGGAGCTGCAAATGACGACGGTCGACGACGCCAACGTGCTGAACCTGGCCGTCGACGGCAACTTCGACGACTGCCAGCGCATCATCAAGGAGCTGTTCGCGGACGTGGCGTTCAAGCAGCGCTATCACCTGCGCGCGATCAACTCCATCAACATCGCGCGGATTCTGGCGCAAACGGTGTATTACTTCTACGCCTATTTCCGCTTGGCGGAACAAGGCGTGCGGGAGAACGTCAACTTCAGCGTGCCGACGGGCAACTTCGGCGACATCTTCGCCGGCTACCTCGCGAAGCGCATGGGACTGCCGATCGGCAAGCTCATGCTCGCGACGAACGAGAACAACATCCTCGAGCGCTTCGTGACCGAGGGCGTCTACCAGCCGGGCGAATTCCGCGGCACGCACAGCCCGTCGATGGACATCCAGGTCGCGAGCAATTTCGAGCGCTACTTGTACTACCTGAACGGCGAGAACCCGGGCACCGTGTCGGCGCTGATGGACGCGTTCAAGCGCGACGGACGCATCGCCGTCGAGGGCGACGCGCTGCGCCGGGTACAGGCCGATTTCGCGGCGTACGGCGTCGGCAACGACGAGTGCCTGCGCGAGATCAAGGTCTGCTACGACGAGTACGGCTACCTGCTCGACCCGCATACGGCATGCGGCGTCGCGGCGGCGAACCGGCTGACCGCGGACGGCGAAGTCACCGTCGCCCTGTCGACGGCGCATCCCGCGAAGTTCGACGAAGCGATCCGGCTCGTCGACATCGCGCAGACGGCCCCGGCGCAAATCGCGGCGCTGAGCGACAAGCCGCAGTTCCAAACCCGCGTGGCGGGCACGAACGAGGCGGTCGCGGAGCAGCTTGAGCGCTTCTTCTAAACGAGCCCTTCACCGACAACACGAACAGCTCCCGGCGAATCCGTCGCCGGGAGCTGTTTTTCGTTTTCGTTTTCGTTTTCTTTTTCGTTTACTACCTGCCGACGGGACGGCGGCCGATGGCCGGATGCGGGATGCGGGATGCGGGATGCGGGACGGGAAACGGCTAGTTCTTCAAAATCGCGTCGCCGAATTGCGCCGGGTCCTTGCCGTTCGCGATGCCGCCCATGCAGGACAGCCAGCCTTTGCGGCCCGAGCCGTTGCTGTCTTTGACGACGAACGCCAACCCGACGTCCTTCGAGCCGGCATACCCGGCCGGACGAACGTCGTCCCAATCGAACGCCGGCGTGCAGGTCGTCGTCTTGGCCGCCTCGGGCCGTGCCTGCACCGTTAACGCTGCTGCTTCAGCTTCCCCCGGTATTCGTTCGGCGTCTTGCCGGTATGTTTCTTGAACACCTCGGTGAAATAAGCGGGATCGGAATAGCCGACCAATTCCACGATCTCGTACACCTTGTAGCCGTTGTCGAGCATCAATTCCTTCGCCTTCTCCATGCGGATCGTCGTCAGCACCTTCAGGAACCGCTCGCCCGCGTGCCTGAACAGCGCCGACAGATGGCCCGTCGAGATGAAGACGTGGTCCGCCACCTCCTTCAACGTCAGGTTCCGGCCGTAATTCGCCTTCATGTACCGTTTGGCCTCCACCAGGATGATGCTGTCCCGGGAACCGGGCTCCGCCGCGTCCGCTTCCGGCGCGTCGTCTTCCTCGGGCGGCCGGTCCAGCTGCCCGCGCAGGCCGGTCTCCTCCCGCGGCACGGCGCCGGTCTTGACCGCGCCTTCCTCGGCGTTGCCCGCGAGCGCCGACCTGGCGGCCAGCATCGACTGCCAAATGGCGTACGGGCTGCCGACCGTGACCCCGATCCCGAGCGAGAAGGTGGATTTGAACAAGCCGACGTAACGGTGCAGCTGCCCCGCGATGTCCGTGAGCAGCTGCCGGCCGCCGTCCTTGGCGAGCAGGAACACCTCGAGCGACGACTTGTCGACGAGATGGTAGCCATGCTGCCGCGCGTCCCATAGATCGGACAATATATTGTCCAGCGAAAACGCGATCAGCTTCCGCTCCTTCTCGGACGTCCGCTGCCGGCGCACGGCGATCCGGTCCAGCACCAGCACGGCGGCGGTGTAGCGTCCGGCTTCGAGCAGCACCTCGCCCTCCGCGCCGCCCTGCTCGAGCGCCTCGCACGAGAGCGGCCCTTCGAACAGCCGGGCGAGAAAATCGTCCCGCAGCACCTTCGTCAGCTGCCGTGCCTTGCGCGTCAGCACTTCCAGCCGTTCCTCGTGCTGCCGCTGCTCGTCGAGCCGTTCCTTCAGGCGCCCGATCGTCTTCGGCAGCTCCGCGAACGGCACCGGCTTCAGGAGATAGTCGACCGCGCCGTACTGCGTTGCCTTCTGGGCATACGCGAAATCGCCGTGGCCCGACAGAACGATGAGCTTGATGAACGGATAGCGCCGGTTCAGCGCGTCCATGAGCGCGATGCCGTCCATGAACGGCATCCGAATGTCCGTCATGACGATGTCGACCGGGCTCGTCGAGATGAATTGCAGCGCCTCCAGCCCGTGGGCGCAGCAGCCGGCGACCTCGATGCCGTAACGCTCCCAGTCCCAGGCCGACAAGCCGTCGCGAATGACTTTCTCGTCGTCAACAATCAACAGCCGGTACATGCAGATCGCCTCCCGCTTGGATGGTAACCGCTTACCGCCATACGGATGCCAATCGGCGGCGTCGTCGACGCCGCCGGCTGCGCCCGGCATGGAGCAAGCTATGGAACGGTCACGCCTTGTCCGTTTGGCCGGCGTAACGGACGCCCGTGCCCCACGCTTGGTTCGGGCGCTCGCCCATGCGCAGCGTCAGCGCAGCGCCCGCGGCGATGTCCGCGTGGCGGATGCGGGGCTCCTCGAGCGGCCGGCCGTCGATGTCCGCGGACTGGATGTACTTATTGCGGGCCGATACGCCTTCCGCCCGGATCGTAAACGTCCCGCCGCCGGGCAGGGCCAGCTCCGTCTTCTCGAAGAGCGGGCTGCCGATCTCGTAGCTCGCCTTGCCCGGACAGATCGGGTACAGCCCCATCGCGCTGAACACGTACCACGACGACATCGCGCCGTTATCCTCGTCGCCGCAGATGCCCGTCGGCGTCGCCTGGTACCACAGCTTCATGATGTCCCGCAGGCGGCGCTGCGTCTTCCATGGCGAAGGCGTGTAGTTGTACAGGTAGGGAATATGGAACGCCGGCTCGTTGCCCTGGCAGTACTGGCCGATCAGGCCGGTCGCGTCGGGGAACTGCCCGAGGAACCGGTACTTGGAGCCGTCGTACTGCTCCTCGAACAGCGCGTCGAGCCGCGCCTCGAATCGCTCCGGACCGCCCATCAGCGCGATCAGGCCTTCGATGTCGTGCTGGACGTGGAAGCTGTAGATCCAGGCGTTGCATTCCGAGAAATAATCCCGGCCGCCGAGCCCGCCCCCGTACTTCGGATCGAACGGCTCGACCCACTCGCCGTCGGCCGATTTCGGCGACATGAAGCCGGTCGCTTCGTTGTACACGTTGCGGTAGTTCTGTCCGCGTTTCGCGAACGCGGCGTAGTCCTCTTCTTGACCGAGCGATTGCGCCATCTGCGCGACGCACCAGTCGTCGTAGGCGTGCTCCAGCGTCACGGCGACGGACTGCCGCCGCTCGAAGCCGTGCACCTCGGGCACCCGCTCGGTCTCGCCGTGGCGCAGCGCGGGGTAGAAGCCTTGCTCCAGATAGACGCGGTCCAGCTCCGTCAGCGGGCCGTGCACCCAGGGCAGCATCGTGATTTCCGTCGCGTTGACCTTCATCGCCTCGAACGCTTTGGCCGCGTCGAAGTTCCGGTAGCCTTTGTTGTAGACGTCATAGATGAGCGCCGCCGTATGATTGCCCGTCATGACCGGCAGGTCCCCCTGCACGAACGGAAACTGCGGCAGCCAGCCGCTTTGCTCGTACATGCGCACGTAGGACTGGATCATGTCCTGCTTGCGTTCGGGATCGAGCAGCAGCTGAAGCGGGTGCAGGCAGCGATACGTGTCCCAGATGTTGTCCGCCACGTAGAAGTCGCGGCCCTCGCCGTCGTGGATCCGGCCGTCGTAGGCGCTGTAGTAGCGGCCGTCCTCCGTGATGCTGCTCATGTTCAGCAGCGAACGGTAAAGCGACGTGTAGAAAATCGTCTTCTGCTCCTCGGTGCCGCCGGTCACCCCGAGCCGGCCGAGCGCGCGCTGCCACGTCTCCCGGGCGGTCAGCCGCGTCTCCTCGAAGGAGCAGCCCGCCAGCTCGCGCCGCAGGTTGCGTTCCGCCTGCTCCCCGTCGATGTGCGAGATGCCGGCGCGAACCTCGAGCACGCCGGCGCCGGCCGCCGCGCGCAGCGCGCAGCCCGCCTGGCGCTCCGACGCCCACGTCCGAACGAGCTCTACCGGCTGCGAGAATTCGAGCTGCGTGAAGTGGGGCACGCCGGCGACCGTGCCGCCGAAGCGCACCGCGCGGTCCGACAGCCGCTGGAAGCTGCCGCCCGCGGGATAGCCGAGGATCAGCCCCGCCTCCGGCGGGCTCGCGTAGCGGAACCGGTAATGCGCGGATTGATGGGAAACCGTCATTTCCGCCTCGATGTCTTCGTCCTCCAGCAGCACCTTATAGGCATACGGGGCCGCGGTTTCCAGGTCATGGTCGTACCGCGACGAGCGGCCGGACGGCTCCGCTGCCGCGAGGTCGCGCACGGGCAGCAGATAGCCGCAGCCGGCAGGGAAGCCGAATATCCGGTCCGCCAAATATTTATCGGCGATGCCCGGGGTCGTAATCGGCGCCAGCTTCATCATGCCGTGCGGCAGCGAAACGACGGGCGCGGTCGACGTCAGCAGGTGGCCGATCGTGCCGATCATGGGGTTGACGTAATCTACAGCTAACATGAATTCGCCTCCATTCGGATGTCCCCTTCATTGTAACAAGGCGATTTTCGCGGCAGAATACGGCAAAGCTCCAAAAAACCGAGGTATTCCTATGCTTTTCCCGCGGTCGGGCGAGGGGTTGGAGGCAGGCTCGAGGCGCGAAGGAACGCCCGAGGCCTGCCTGAGGGAGCGCCGGGGACGGCCTTGGGGACGGCGGGATGACGGCGGATGGCTGCGGCAAGACAGACGGAGGAAGACGGCCGGAAGACGCAAAATGACTGCAGAAAGACTGGACGACGGCGAGATACGAGATGGTTGCGTGATGTTGCGGGAAAATGGCCGGATAACGGCGCTAAGACGGCGCTAAGACGGTGAAAATACGAGATTTGGTCTTGCTGCGGCGCGGGCGAGTCCCGTCACGGCAGGACGGCCCGGATCACCGCGCGGCCGAGCGCCTCGTCGAAACGTCCCCAGTCGGGATCGACGTTGCCGTACGGATGGTTGACCATGTTGCCCTTCAGCGCGGTAAGAAAATACTCGCCGAATTCGTGCAAACGCTCGAAATAAAGGAAGCCGCCGACGAACGCGCAGCCGAATTCCTCGGCCATCCGGCGGTAAAGCGCATGCGACGCTTCCACGGCGCGCATGGATCCGCAGAAGAGCGGATTCATGCCGTTGTTCGTGACGATCAGGCACGGAATCCCGTCGCGGCGCAGCCGGGTCAAAATATCCCGGATCGCCGGCTCCGCCCGGCCGGTTCCGGCGCCGGAATCGTTCAGCATGTACTCCAGCACGACGAGATCGGGAGCCGTGCCGCGCACGTCCTGCTCGTAGCGCCGCGCGCCGCGGATCGAGCTTTCGCCGCCGACGGCGACGTTCGAGGAATAGAGCGGCGCTCCGGGCCGCGCGTCCCGCAGGGCCCGCATGAGCCGGTACGGCCAATGGCCGGAACGCGTCGTGCTCTCGCCGAAGAACGCGACGCGCGCGGGCCGCCCTTCCGCCAGCTTGCGGCGGAAGGGGTCGAGCGCTTCCCGGTTGAGCACGGGAATCGCCTCTTCGACGCTTGGCGCCGCGGACGGCGCCGCCAGGTTCAGCACCGAATGCGGCCGGGCCGCGATTCGGAAGCGCGTGCCGACTAAGGCTGCGTCGAGAGGAAGGTCATTAAAGCCGATCGACAGCCCCCAATCGACCGCATGGCCGTAAGCGCTCGGAATCGCGAGCGGCACGGACGCGCCCCGATCGACCGTTATCGGCGCCGACCAGCGAAGCGTCGCTTCCGTCAACGGGACGTCGAGCCCGTAGTCGATTCCTTCCGCCGCCACGGAGATGCCGAGCGTGCCGTCTTCCGGCGTTAGCGATACCACTTCGACCCAATACGCGCGCGGCGTCGCGTCCAGATACCGCCCGGTCACCGCGGGCAGCGCGCCGGCCGGATCTCCCTCCGCCTGCGACACCTCGACCGCCCCGTCATGGAGCGAAGCTTCGCCCCAGCCGGTGAATACGTGCGCCAGGACGATACCGTCCTCCACGGCGGGCGGATCCGGCAGCAGCAGCTCGCGGGATTCCGGCGCCTCTTCTTCTCCCTCGGCGACCTCGAGCCCGCCGTCCGCACGCAGCACGATCGCGTCGTAGCGGCACAGCCAGACGTCGTAGTCGAGCAGGAGCGGCTCGTTCGGGCGAATCCGGCCCTCGGGATGCCGCTTGACCGTTCCCCAATAATAGTCGTAGACGTAATCCGCGTCGGGCTCGTACCGGACGCTCCGCGTCTCGTCGAAGACGCCCAGCGTGCCCGGCACCATGCGCTGATACGGCATGCCGCCGCTGCCGCGGATGTCCTCGCCGTTCCAGAAGCAGGGCGATTGCCGCCCTTCGCCCGTAATGATATACCGCTGGCTGCGGTAGGCCCGCCGGCCGCCGGGACGAATCGCGAGCGTCCGCTCTTCGTCGAAGCGGACGATCCTTCCGTCCGCCAGGCGCACGTCGCCGGGAAGCACCCGCACCTGCCACGGCGATCGCGGATCGCAAGCGACCCGGCCGGCCTCCCCGTTTTCGAATGTTTCCGTCGTCATCCCGTTTCCCCCTGTCGGTTCGATGCCTACCTACTTCTTGGCCTGCGAAGCCGTTCCTGCCGGTTGTACCCCCGCGTCCGCAAAAAAGACCCGAGGCCGTCGCGGCCTCGGGTCGGTGCTGTCGTCTCGTTTGCATCCGGTCCTCGCTGATGGAATCGTTCGCTCCGAGGCACACTAGCTTCAGCACGCCTCGGCCGCGTTTCCGTTACGCCCGCGCGTCGTCGTGGTCGGTCGACGTTACGACGTCCTGCCATTCCCGGATATCCGTCTCGAGCGACGCGGTTTTCTCGCGGTACCGGGCCAGCGTGTCGTTCCCGAGCAGCAGGTGGACGGGCGGCTTCTCGGCGTTCGCCAGACGGACGAAGGCTTGGCCGAGCTTGGCCGGGTCGCCCGGCTGCTGATGGTTCGCCTGCGTGGCGAAGCTGCGCATCTCGCCGACCGTGGCGCCGTAATCGTCGATGACGCGCTCGGAGCGGCTCAGGGACGAGGCGTCGAGGAAGTCCGTCCGGAAGAAGCCCGGCGCGACGACCGTCGCATGGATGCCGAGCGGCGCCAATTCGAGCGCCATTGCTTCCGTCAAGCCTTCCACCGCGAATTTGGCCGCGCCGTAGACGCCCCAGCCGATATAGCCGCCGAGCCCGCCGACGGACGAGATGTTGATGACATGGCCCGAACGGCGTTCGCGCATATAGGGCAGCACGGCCCGAATGACGTTCAGGACGCCGAAGACGTTGATTTCGAAATTCCGCCGCACTTCGTTCGCCGTCGCTTCCTCCACGGCGCTCAGCAAGCCGGAGCCGGCGTTATTGACGAGCACGTCGATGCGGCCGAAATGCGCCACGGCCTCGCCTGCCGCTTTGCGCGCCTGATCTTCGTCGGTGATGTCGAGCTGGGTGACGAACAGGTTGTCCGGATGATTCAGCCGGGCGGCGAGCTTCTCCGGCTGGCTGCGCACCGTCGCGACGACCTTGTCGCCCGACGCAAGCACCGTTTTCGCGATCTCGAACCCGAAGCCCCGCGCCGCGCCCGTAATGAACCATACCTTTTGACCGTTTGTATGCATGAATTCGTCTCTCCTCCGTAGGTTGGGTTATCGGCCTGCAGGATAAGCGCGAGCTCCGCGTCATTTTATGGTTTGCGGAAACGCGCTCGGGCATTCGCTTTCGGCTGTGATGCCGCCGCCCTGCCTTGCCGATGACTTAACAATACCGGAGTTGCGCCCCCGCCCGCTTCGCTGTGCGGCCCTGCCGGCTTGTGAATTCGGCTCGCCGGATGGGATCGGGAGAGAACGACGCCGTCAGGCTTGCAGTTGGCGCGACCGCTGCTTGAACGCGGACGGGGAGATGCCGTGCCTTTCCTTGAACGCCTTGGAGAAATGCGCCGCGTTCTCGAAGCCCGTCGTGAAGCAGACGTCCGTCACCGACATCGGGGAATGAAGCAGCAGCTCCCTCGCCTTGTCCAAGCGACGGCCGCGAATCCACTGCAGCGGCGACGTGTTGTACATATCGCTGAACTCGCGCTTGAACGTCGAGAGCCCCATGCCGGACAAATACGCCAGGTCGCTCAGCGTCACCGGGTTGAACAGATTTTCCTCGACGACCTCCGCGATGTTCCGTTTCCCTTTTTGCTTCAGCTGCGCCAACTGGAAGAGGAACCGCTCGTCGGACGCCGCCACGTCGAACAGCAGCTCGAGCAGCTTGATTTTGACGAGGCCGTTGTCGACGCGTTCCGGTTCCCGGAAGAGCGGCTTGAGCGACGCGGCGTAACCGATCAGCCGGTCGGACGCGGCCTTGACCGAGACGGGCACCGCTTCGGCGGGGCGGGATTTCAGGTCGGCCAGCTTCACGAATTCGTGGATGAGCTCGTCGTGGAGGAAGAACATCATGTAATCGAGCAAATAGTCGGCGCCCGGCTCGCCATGCTTCTCGTATTCGACGACGATGGCCTTCTGCAGCAGCACCATTTCGTTCTCCCGCACGACGTAGGATTGACTGCCGTGGCGGACGGTGTAGTTGCCCTTCAGCACGAAGAGCAGCAGATGATGCTCCAAGAACAGCTCGCCCGTCAGCCCTTCCGTGTACGTGCACGATTCGATGACGGTCAGTCCGTTCAGCTTCAGCTGGCTGCGGCTGATCGGCGCCGCCGCGAGCTCCCTCGGCGCCTTGACGACTTTGGCGGTTCTCATGGACATGGGCGTACCTCCCTGGGCTGGCAAATTCGAACGTTTTGCTTTGGATTATTATAGCGTTCGTGCCTGATCGGACTCAACTCGAACAACCGCTTTGAAATTTCCCCGCTCCCCGTCATGAACCCCGCCGCCCCTCCATACGATGAAGTAATCCTGGAACAAGCCTAACCGAAGGAGGGATCCGCAATATGATCGTCGCTCAGGAAGTTTTAGACGCGCACCGGATGACCTACGAGGCGTTCGCCGATTGGATGAGGGAGAAAGCCGCGAACTCCGTCATCGGGCTGATGGGCATTTCGTTCGCCGAACTGTCCCTGGACCGCGTCGTGCTCGAGATGCCCGTCGTTTCGAAAGTCCTTCAGCCCGCGGGCATCCTGCACGGCGGCGTCTCCGTGCTGCTCGCCGAGACCGCGGCGTCCATCGCGTCCGAGCTCAACATCGACCAGACGCGATACGCGGCGGTCGGGCTGGAGATCAACGCCAACCACTTGCGCCCGAAGACCGACGGACGCCTCACCGCCGAGGCGACCCCGCTTCACCGGGGGCGCAAGACGATGGTGTGGGATATCCGAATCGCCGACGAAGCCGGCAAGCTCGTCTGCATTTCCCGCTGTACCGTCGCGATCGTCGAGAAACCCTGAGCACGCGGCTGCGGCCGCGGCGCCGACCGCAACGCCGACCGCGACGCCGCCCGCAGCAATGGAAAAACCCCTCTTGTCCGGGACAAGAAGGGTTTTTCCATTGCGATTATTCCATTTCGGTTCTTCCATTTCAAATTGTTAACAGCCGCGTCAGACGACCGGCTCGACCGGCAGCCGCAGCCCCGCCTGCTCAAGCAGCGGGATGACGCTCTCGCCGAAGTAGGCCAGCTCCGGCTCGTAATCGTAGAAGGTGATCTGGATGCCGTCGATGCCGGTCGCGTGGAGCTGCTTCAGCTGCTCCGCCACGTCCTCCGGCGAGCCGACGATGTGCAGATGACCGCCGACGGCGCGGCCCCGCGCCGAATGCTCCAGCCAGGATTGGCTGTCCCCGGCGGCGTGGCGCGCGGAGAAGTTGCCGATCGCGCCGAGGTCGGCGTGGTCCATGATCGCCCGGTAATAGGCGAACGCTTCTTCGCGCGTCGGACGCACGATGATCGTCGGGTTGATGATGACCCTCACCTGGCGGTTGCGGGCTGCCGCGGCGTTCTTGACCGTCGCGACGTGCGCGGGCAGCTTCGGCAGCGCGTCCGCGAGCTGCTCGCCGGCCGGGCTGGAGACGAAGACGACGTCCGAGTACCGGGACGCGTAGTCGAAGCCCGCGGGCGAGCCCGAGGCCGTCGCCAGCACGGGCCGGCCGTATTTCGGGCGCGGCGAGACGTACGCGTTCTCGAGCGAGTAGAATTCGCCTTGATACGTCAAATTGTCGACGCCGGACCAAAGCGCGTTGCAGATGCGGGTGAACTCCGCCGACTGCGCGTAGCGCCGGTCGTGGTCGGCCCGGCTCATACCGAACATGCGCGGCTCGTTCTCCGCGTAACCCGTGACGATGTTCGCGCCGAAGCGCCCTTGCGAGATGTGGTCGGCCGTCGCCAGGAACCGCGCCAGATGCATCGGATGCCACGGCCCGTACAGCACGTGGATCGTCCCCATCAGCAGAATCCGGCTCGTCACCGACGCCAGCGCGACCGCGGACACGAACGGGTCGAGGAAGTTTTCCCGGTAGCCGGTTTCCCCGCCGAAGCCGCCCTTCGGCAGCCACTGCGACAGCCCGAAGGCGATGTCGAAGCCAAGCCGCTCCGCCTGCTGCGTCAGCCGCGCGTTATAATCGAACGTCCAGTCGGTTCCCCGCGGCAGCGTCGATTGCGACCAGCCGCCCGTCTGCAGCGGCAGGAACAAGCCGAGCATGAGCGGCTGGGCGAACGCCTTGGACAGCGGGCTGTTCGGATGGTTCTGCGGCTCCTCGGCCGCCCAAAGCTGCGTTTCCGATTGTTGGGATGCGCTCATCGTGTACCTACTCCTATCCGAAAAAAATATGGCGGCGGACCGATCCCCGCTAAGCGATCGGCGCCGCCAGCCTCGCGCGTATCACGTATGCAGCACCGACGGATGGAAGACCTCTTCCAAGGCCAGCTCCCGCTTCAGCAGGCCGTCCGCGCGCAAATACCCCATGAACTTGACGATCTGCGGCCAATTCGCGGCGACCCCGTACGGCCATAAATCGCCGTCCGTCAGCAGCGCCGAGCGCTCGACCGATTCCCAGAGCCACGGATCCGACGTCTGGTTCTTGATCGTCTCCAGCAGCGCCGCGACGCCGTCGTTCTTGACGCCCAGCATCAGGTCGTACAATTGCCTCGGCAGCTCCGGATACCGGCGAACGGTATCCGCCTTCAGCGAGACGAGATGCATGATGGGGAAAATGCCCGTGCGGCCGTAGTAGGCCCGCTCCTCGTCCCAGACGTCCGGCATCAGCCGGCGGATCGCGCCGCCATCGCCCGACGCCGGGAAAAACTTCGCCGGCGGGCGGCGGGCCGACATCACGGCGTCCACGCGGCCCTCGAGCAGCGCTTCGAAGAGATCGCCCTCGGCCAGCGTCGCCGGAATGTCCACCGGCACCCGCTCCGGCCGGAACGTGAACCATTCCATGTCGTCCGTGCCGATGCCCCATTCCTCCCGGAACAGGCCTCTGACCCACACGGCGGCCGTCATTTGGTATTCGGGAAAGCCGAAGCGCCGCCCCTTCAGCTCGGACGGATGACGCCACGGGCTGTCCGCGCGCACGTAGATCGCGTTGTGCCGGAACGCGCGGGAGAGGAAGACGGGAACGGCCGTCAGCCGCTCGTCTCCGCCCCCCTTGGCGATCAAATACGAAGCCAGCGACAGCTCCGAAATATCGTACGCCGCGTTGGAAATTTGCTCGATGAATATTTGCTCGATCGTCTCGTGCCGCGCCTCCAGCCCGAAGCCGGGCAGGCGGCGGGCGCCGGACAGCAGCTTCTGCGTCCGGTCGCTTTCCGACATCGCCATCGTCAGTACAGGTTCCGTCATCCTCGGTCGGCTCCTTCCGTCTATCGTTGTTTCGATTCACCGGCTGACCGGCGCCCTTCGCTAATCGAGCGAAGTCGCCAGATCCTTGATCCACGGCCGCCCGGTCAGCGGCTCGACGCGCACCTCGCTGCCGGCCTGCGCGCGAATGCTGCACAGGAAGCCGGCCTTGCCGTCCACGATGGCCGAGCACTCCTTGCATGCGTTAGCCGAGCGGCACGAATACCGCACCGCCAAGGAAGGATCCTCGTGCTCGCGGATCCAGAAGATCGCGTCCAGCAAGCTCATTCCGTCCCGGTAAGGCACCTCGTACGACGCGACGGCCGGCTCCGAGCCGGCCTCGCCGCGGGTCACCCGCAGCTTCACGGTGGACATGCCGCATTCCTCCTTCGTCTGTCAGCCTAGCTCCGTTTATCAGCTTAACGATATCGATCTCGGCGTTGCGCCGCTTCTCTTCTTGAGCCGCGCTTATTCGTCCTGCTTCGCTTGCGCAAGCAGCCATTCTCCGCGGTCGTCCAGCGACAAGCTGAACCCGCCCGCGTTCTCCATCGTCTCCTCGTAATCGAGGCGCACGTGCGCCCCGCGCGATTCGCGCCGTTCGATCGCGCCTAAGATGACCGCTTCCCCGACCTTCAGCATGTTCGCGGCTTCCAGCTTCTCGACCCGCGACAGGGCGAACGCCGACGGCTTCGCCAGCGCGATCGCCTCCAGCTCGCCGCGAAGCCCGCGTACCCCGGCCAGCGCGGCCGTCAGCCCCGCTTCCGTCCGGAGCGGCCCCGCGCCGTCCCACATGATCCGCTGAAGCTTTCGCTTGAACGCCTGCAGCGAGGCGCTGTCGCGCTCGACGTCCGCCGGATGCCAGAACGCTTCCAGCCGAGGCAGCTCCGCCTCCAGCGCGCGAAGCACCGACGCCTCGCGATCCCCCGCCGACGGACCTTCCGCAAGCGCGCGATCCCGGGCCGCCGTCTCGCCGGCGATCCGCCCGCTGACGAGCGCCTCGGTGATCGCGTTGCCCGACAGCCGGTTGGCGCCGTGCATGCCGTAGATCAGCTCGCCCGACGCCAGCAGTCCCGGCACGCGGGTGCGCATGCCTTCGTCCACGCGCACGCCGCCGAGCATGAAGTGCGCCATCGGCGCAACCTCGACCATATCGCGGGTCAGGTCGACGCCTTGATTCCGCAGGATGTCGATGACCGGCCCGAACGCTTCCTTCAGCTTGTCCTCCGGCACCATGCGGAAGTCGAGGTACGCGCCGCCGTGCGGCGTGCCGCGCCCGGCCTCCACCTCGCGGAAGATCGCGAGCGTCGTCTGATCGCGCGCCGCCGTATATTTGCCCGCTACCTCGCCGTTATAGCGGTGCATGAATTCCTCCTGCTCCCCGTTCAGCAGGCGCCCGCCCAGCTTGTAGCGGAACGGGTCCCACATGATGGGATCGATGCCGACGAGCGGCGGGAACAAATGGGCGATAGGGAAGAACTGCACCATCTCCATGTCCCGCAGCTCCGCGCCCGCCTCCGCCGCCAGGACGAAGCCGTCGCCCGTCATGTTCGCGGACGCGCTGTTGCGCGCGTACACCTCCGTCAGCCCGCCGGTCGCCAGTATAATCGAGCCGGCCGTGACGGCGACGGGCCGCAGCGTCTCCAGCTCGAAGCCGACGGCCCCGACGGCCCGGCCTTCCTCGACGACGATCTTGGTCATCATGACGTTCTTGAGCCGGCTGATGCGCTCATCCTTCCAGATGGCCCGCTTCAGCCCGTTCACGGTCGCGCCGCCCGTATTCAAAATATCCACGTACACGCAGCGGGCGCGGGAATGCCCCGGCGCGAACGCCTGCGAACGCTTGCCGTCCGGCGTCCGCGCCCATTTGACTCCGTAGCCTTCCGCTTCCAGGATGACCTCCGGCCCCCGGTCCACGATCGCCCGCACGATCCGCGGGTCGGCCAGCCCCCGGCTGCCCTTCATCGTATCTTCGAAATGAACGTCCGGGTCGTCCGCCTCGGCCTCGCCGAGCGCCACCGCGACGGTCATCTGGGCGAGGATCGTGGCCCCGCCCCGGCCGATCAAGCTTTTGTCGGCCAGCAGCACGCTCGCCCCTTCGTCGGCCGCGGCTCTCGCGGCCATCATGCCGGCCGCGCCGGCTCCGATAATGAGAACGTCCGTCTGCACTTGCAAGGTTTCCATGCGCGCCGCTCCTCTCTGCTTAATCCGAAGCGCCCGACGCCAACGTCGCGCCCACCGGCTGCACGGCGATCCCGGCTTCGCTTAGCGCCGTGCGGATCTTGCCGGCGAATTCAACCGCGCGCACGCCGTCCCCGTGCACGCAGATCGTGTCGGCCTGAATGGCGATGTCTTCGCCCTGCTGCGCGCGCACCTTGCCCTCGGCTGCCATGCGGATGACCTGGGCGAGCGCGCGATCGTCGTCCGTGATGACGGAATCCGGCTGCCGTCTCGGCGTGAGCGAGCCGTCCGCCTGGTACGTCCGGTCGGAGAACACCTCGCTTGCCGTCCGCAGCCCGATCCGCCGGCCCGCCTCGATCAGCTTGCTGCCGGCAAGGCCGTACAGCACGAGCGCCGGATCGACGCGGTAGACCGCCTCGGCGATCGCCAGCGCGAGCCGCTCGTCGCGGGCCGCCATATTGTACAGGGAGCCGTGCGCCTTCACGTGCTGCAGCGCGGCCCCTTCGGCGCGCACGAAGCCCCAGAGCGCGCCGATCTGGTAGACGACCAGATCGTAGGCTTCCTCCGGGCTGATGTCCATGTCCCGGCGGCCGAAGCCGATCAGGTCCTGCAGCCCCGGATGGGCGCCGATCGCGACGCCCTTGTCGAGCGCGAGCCGCACCGTCCGGCGCATCGTCGCCGGATCGCCGGCGTGGAAGCCGCAGGCGACGTTGGCCGAGGTCACGAAGCCGAGAATCTCCTCGTCCCTTCCCAGCTTGTAGGCGCCGAAGCTTTCGCCCAGGTCGCAGTTCAAATCCACGGTTTTCATGTTGTTCGCCCTCCCGTTGCGTGTTGAGTCCATCTATTCGTTCCGTTCACCGCTCGTTTCGCCCCCACGGGCCGGACAAGCCAAGCGGCCGCGCCCGCCGGTCCCGAAGGACCGCGCGGACGCGGCCCGCGGGCCGATCCCGGTTACGGCGCCAGCCACTTGCCGCGTTCGGCGTCGCCCGGCTCGCGCAGCGCTTGCAGATCCGCAAGCTCCACGAACTCCCGCGGCACGACCGCGCGTTTCGGGAAGACGACCGGCGGCGCCGGCTTGGTGGCGTCGACGATGGCGGCGCTGGACATCCGCGGGGTGTTCTTGCCCTCCGCGTTGTATTCCCAGTTCGTCGGCAGCAGGCCGCCCGGCCCGTTCCACCGCGGAATGACCAGCAGATCGCGCTCCGCGTCGAACCGCGTGCCGATCGCCCAGGCCACTTCCTCGCCCTTGAATACGTCGATGTCGTCGTCCACCACGACGATGTGCCGCAAATTCTCCTGCTCGGTGTTGAGCGCGGCGAACGCCGCCTTCTTCACGTCCGCTTCCCGCTCCTTATGCAGCGAGATGTAGCAGTGCATCCGCGCGTAGAACGGCACGTGCACCGTCTTCAGGCTCGGCACCGCCTGCTTGACCGTCTGGTAGATGCTGCCGGAGCGCGGCACGCCGCCGACGACGAGATGCTCCCGGCTGGACGCCACGATATCTTGGAAAATCGCATGATTCCGGTGGGTGATGCGGGTGATGCGGATCGTCGGCACCGAGCCGCCGCCCAAGTAATGCCCCGGCCATTCCCCGAACGGCCCTTCGACGTGATCCTCGTCGGGCAGAATCTCGCCCTCCAGGATCAGCTCCGCATGCGCGGGCACCAGCAGGTCCGACGTCTCCGCCTGAACCAGCTCCAGCGCCTCGCCCATCAGCGCGCCGGCCGCTTCGTACTCCCCGCCGATGCCTTGAACCCGGGAGACCGAGCCCATGACGAAGCCGGGATGATGGCCGAGGGCGATGGCGATCGGCGCGGGCTTGCCCATCTTCTTGTATTTCTTGTAGATCAGCCCGCCGTGATGGGCTCCGAGGAACCAGACGCCCATGTCCGTCTTATTGAAGATCTGGTGGCGGTAAATGCCCGCGTTGATCAGGCCGGAATCGGGATCGCGGATGATCATGACGCCCGCCGACAGGTACGGGCCGCCGTCCATCTCGTTATGCACGGGAATCGGCAGCTTGGCCAGGTCGACGTCCCGCGCTTCGATGACGTTTTCCTTGACCTTCGCCCGCTCGCGGGGCACGACGACCGGATCGATCGGCTTCTTCAGCTTCTCCCCGTACACCCGGGGAATGTCCGGCACCTCGCAGCCCAAGTACAGCGCGATGCGGTCGTAGTCGGTCAGCAGATTGGACACGCAGGCGAATTCCGAGCCTTTCACCCGGTCGAAGAGCAGCGCGGGATAATCGTTCTTCTCCGCCAGCGCCGCGGCGTAGGCGGTAATGCCGAACCGCGGGTCGACCTCCTTGTCCACGAGCCGGACGGCGCGTTCGTCGAACGCCGCCAGCTGGCGGAGGTACGTTCTCAAATCCTGGGCCATGCGATCATCTCCTGTTCGTTATTGGGGCAGCAGCGACAAGTCCACCGCGTCCTCGAATGCGATTTCCTTCTTCAGAATGCCTTGATCCAGCTGCGTCTTCTGCACGTAATCGGCGCCGTCCTTGGTCACCTGGAGGCCGTCCGGCACTTTGCCCAGCTGGTTGTTCACGGCCGTCTTCATCACGTCCTGCGGAATTTTATCGAAAATCTTCTGCATCGCGGCGACCGCGCCGGCCGGATCCTGATGCGCTTGCTCGTTGACGTCGGCGGTCACCTGCAGGAACTGCTTCATCAGGTCTTGGTGCTTCGCCACCCAGTCCGTCTTGGCCATGATGACGATGCCCGCGAAGTCGAACGGCGGATCGTACAGCACCCGGTAATCGCCGGACGCGAGCATCTGCGAGATCGTCGGCTCGGACACCATGCCGCCCGCCGCCTGGCCGCTCTCGATCGCCGCCAGCATCGTCGCGCCGCTGCCGCCGTTGATCAGGTGCACGTCCTTCTCCGGATCGAGCCCTTCCTGCTTCAGCCCTTCGCGCAGGCCGGTGTCGGAGAGGCTGCCGACCTTGGTCACCGCCAGCGTCTTGCCCTTCAACTCCTTCAGCGACTGGTACGGCGCGTCCTTCTTGACGATCAGCGAATAGCCGACGCCGTTGAATATCTCGCCGTACGCCTTGACGCCCAGCCCGTTCTGCTGCTGACGCAGCACGTGTTCGTAAGAGCCGAGCACGACGTCGAGGCTGCCGCCGACGAGCGCCTGCACCATGTCCGCGCCCGCGGTGAAATCTTTCTCTTCGATCTTGATGCCGGCTTTCTCGTACGTGCCGTCGCTGATGCCTACTTGGGCGACCATCGGCGTCATGCCGCCGCCGACCAGGCCGAGGCGGATCGAGCCGCCCGCAGGCGCCTCTTGGGTATTGGTCGAGCCGTTCCCGGCATTCGCGCCGGCGTTCGTTCCGCCGTTCGCGGGCGTCTCCGAATTCGAGTTGCCGCAGGCGGCCAGCACCGTCAACGAGAGCAGCAGTAGCGCGAACGCGATAAATTTCATTCTTTTCATGGATATGTCCTCCTCGGGATACCTTGAAATAATTGCAAATCAGGCCGCTCCCGTTGTCGGGTTGAAGCAAGCGCCGGGTATGGCTTGTACAGCTTGGTAACGATGAGCAAACGATCGCCGCCGTTCGTTCATCCCGGCAGGCCGGATACGCCTACCGGTACCGCAGCAGCCACCGCTCCAGCAGCAGCACGAGCTGCTCCAAGGCGACGGCGATGACCATGATGAGCACGAGGCCGGTGAAGATGCCCGTCGTATCCAGCATGTTGGACGAATACGTGATGTAGTAGCCGAGTCCCCGGTTGGAGCCGACGAGCTCGGCGATGACCGAGCCGATGAGCGCCATGCCGATGTTGAGCCGGACGCTCGTCAGAATCCAGACGGTAATCGACGGCAGCACCACCCACCGCAGCTTGTGCGGCCACTTGGCCTTGTAAGTGCTCATCATGTCCATCAGGTCCTTGTCGATGTTGCGAATCCCCTCGAAGGCGTTGTAGAACGCGACGAAGATGACCATCGCCACGACCATCAGGATTTTCGACGACTGGCCGATCCCGAACCAGACGATGAAGAGCGGCGCCAGCGATACGCGCGGCAGGCTGTAGATCGCCATCATGTACGGATAAATCCACCGTTCGAAAATGCCGCTGAACGCGAGGCCGATGCCGAGCAGCGTGCCCCCGACCATTCCGATAATAAGCCCGGCGACCGCTTCCGTGAGCGTGGCGCTCATGTGGAACCACAGGTCCCCGTCTCCGAGCATCTCGACGATCCGGCCCGCGATGAGCGAGGGCTTGCTCAGCCAGAAGGCGTTGAACGCCCGGCCGGACAGCACCTCCCACAGGCCCGCCAGCACGATGAACACGGCGATCCGGCCCAGCCAGACGGACGTCCGGGAATATTCGCGCCCCCGGAACGACGCGGCGCGGGTCTTGCCTTTCGCTTGACTCGCCATCAGCCGACACCTCCCGCGCCGGCATCCGCCATTTGCGCCCAAATTTCCTTCTGCAGCTCCTTGAACGCCGGCTCGAACCGAATGTCGTAGAACGGACGCGGCCGGGGCAGCCGGATGTCGAACTCGGCCTTGATGCGGCCCGGCCGCGGCGACATGACGATCACCCGGTCCGAGAGCGCGATCGCTTCCTCGATGTCGTGCGTGATGAACAGCACGCTCTTGCCGACCGCCTCCCACATATGCAGGAACTGCTCGCCGATCTTGACCCGGGTCTGGGCGTCGAGCGGACCGAACGGCTCGTCCATCAGGTAGATGTCGGGATCGTAGGCGAAGGTGCGCGCCAGCGCGACGCGCTTCCGCATGCCCCCGGACAGCTGCTTCGGGTAAAAGCCCGCGAAGCCCTCCAAACCGACCACCTGCAGCAGGCGGTTCGCTTCCCGCACCTGCTCGCTCTCGGGCAGGCCCTTAATGGCAAGCGGCAGCCGGATGTTCTGAAGCACCGTCTTCCACGGAAGCAGGGCGTCGTTCTGGAACACCATGCCGACGCCGTCCGGCACGCCGGTCACCGGTTCCCCGTCGATATAAGCGCCCCCCGCCGCCGGCTCGAGCAAGCCGGAGACCACCTTCAGCAGCGTAGACTTGCCGCAGCCGCTCGGGCCGACGACGGAGACGAACTCGCCGTCCTTGACGTCGAGATTCACGCCTTCGAGCGCGAGGGTCCGCCGCCCCTTCGACCGATATTCCACCGCCAACTCCCGAATGGACAGCTTCGGGGCTTTGTCATTCGCCATGCGCGTTCACCTTCCCGTTCCTGTTAGTCTGCAGCTGCTCGAGCCCGCCGCGCAGCGCGCGGATGCCCTTCTCCCGGAGCAGGTACTGCCGCTGCGCTTCCGCGAGAGAAATTTCTTCGAACCGGACCTTTCCGCCGAGCGGGGTCTGGGCCAGCAGCGGCAGATCCACCGAAGCCGCCTGCGCGATCTTGGGGTAGCCGCCGGTCGTCTGCCGGTCCGCCATGAGCACGATCGGCTGGCCGTCCGGCGGCACCTGGACCGTGCCGAACGTCACCGCGGAGGAGATCATTTCCCGCTTCTCCTTCAACCGCAAGGCTTCGCCCGCGAGGCGGTAGCCCATCCGGTCGGATTCGGTCTTCACCGCGAAGGCTTCGCCGAAGAACCGGCCCCGGCTCTCGTCGTCGAACAGCGCCAGCTCCCGGCCGGCGACGGCCCGGATCGTCGGCTGCGCGGCATAAGCCGGCCGCAGCTCGGACGCGACCGACCAGCCGCTGACCGCGGCTTCGTCCTGTCCCTCGCGGGCGATCAGCCCGGCCAGCGCGAGGCTGCCCGGCGAACGCGCGCCAACGGGGAGCCGGTCGCCTTTGCGCAGCGCGCGGCCCTCGTGACCGCCGATGCCCGCGCGCAGATACGTGGACCGGCTGCCCATCCGTTCGGGGACGTCAAGGCCGCCGGCGACCGCCAAGTAGGCGCGGCAGCCGAGCCGGGCCGGCCCGAACCGCAGCCGGCTTCCCTCCGGCGCGTAGACGGTCCGCCACGCGGGGAGCTCGCGCCCGTTCAGCTCGGGCGCGAGGTCGCCCCCGCAGACGGCGATCAGCGCCGCCTCCGAGAAATAGATTTCCGGGCCGACCATCGTGATTTCCAGCCCGGCGTCGTGTTCCGCGTTGCCGACCAGCAGATTGGCGACGCGGAGCGCGAAAGCGTCCATGGCGCCGCCGACGATGACGCCGTACTTCTGCGCGCCGTGGCGGCCCAAATCCTGAACCGTCGTCAGCAACCCCGGCTTCAAGATCGCGAGACTCATGTCCGCTCCACCTCCAACCGGTCGAATTCCGCCCGGGAGATCGGGCGGAACCGCACGAGATCGCCGGCCCTCAGCAGCGTCGGCGGCATGGCCTCGGGCAGGAACAGCGGCAGCGGCGTCTTGCCGATCAGCTGCCAGCCCCCGGGCGTCACGATCGGGTACACGCCCGTCTGGTCCCCGGCGATGCCGACGGTGCCGGCGGGAATGGACAGGCGGGGCGTCGTCCGGCGCGGCGTCGCGATGCGCGCGGGCAATCCGCCCAAATAAGCGAAGCCCGGCGCGAAGCCCAGCATGTAGACGAGGTAGTCGGCCGAGGCATGAATGTCGATCACGTCCTGCTCGGTCAGCCCGTGCTGCGCGGCGACCTCCGCAAGATCAGGCCCAAGGTCGCCGCCGTAGCAGACGGGAATGTCCACGATGCGCGCCGGCCGCTTCTCCGCGTCGCCCAGCTTGGCGAGGATGCCGGCCAGCAGCCGGGCCGCGAGGCCAAACGGATCCGCGTTCGCGCGGGAATCGTCCATGCCCCCATGGGCCGCCAGCAGCGCGAAGGGCTCGTAATACACCGTGACCGACAAAAAGGCGGGCACGTACTCGACCATGCCTTCGAACGGATGACGTTCGAGGTAATCCGCCAGCTGCCGCACCCGTTCGTGCGTCTCGAGCTCGATCGTTTCGCCGAACTGCACCGCGACGGCGCTGTCGCCGAGCGGGAACAGCTTCGCCCGGACGGCGCCGTAACGGGCGTAGGAATCGTTTGTTGCCGTTTCGATTTCCATTTCTATTCCCGTCTCTACCGGCGTTTCTATTCCCGTTTCTATTCCCGTTTCTATTCCCGTTTCTATTCCCGTTTCTATTGTCTTCTCTATCGCGTCTTCTTTTGCCGTTACTTTCGTCTTGCGCATGATATCAACGCCCTGTTATAATTAATCCCGAAATTCGGTACAACAATCCCGAATTTCAAACCCAATATATACGATAATTATAGTCGGGATTCGACAAAAATCAAGGGGAACGCCGAAAATAACCGCCATGGAAAATGTAAGCGCATATTCAAGTATCCGCCATTCGGAGTATACTGGTTTGGACATGCCTTGCAGCGTGGCGGGCATTGCCGCTCGAAGCGGCTATCCGGGGAGGCAACCGTGCAGAACAAGAACAAAACCGTGATCCGCTCCATGGATCTCTTGCATCTCTTTCTTACGCATACGAAGCTGAGCATGAACGATATGATCCGCCTGTCCGGCATTCCCAAATCGTCGGTCCACCGCATGATCGGATCGCTGTCGGACATGGGGCTGCTGCACAAGGACGAGGAAGGGCTGTATTCGCTCGGCCTGCTGTTTCTGCAGTTCGGCAACCTCGTCGCCGAGCGGCTCGACATCCGCGGCGTGGCCGCGGCGGAGATGCGGCGGCTGCGGGACGAAATCGGCGAAGCCGTCCATCTGGCCGTGCGCGACGGCGACTCCTCGATGTACATCGAGAAGCTGGACACCGACCATCCCGTCCGGCTGTTCACCAAGATGGGGCGGCGCGCCCCGCTCTACGCCGGCGCGTCGTCCCGGATCCTGCTCGCGTTCATGCCGGAGGGCGAACGGGACGCGTACTTGGACGAGGTCGAGCCGGAAGCGATCGGGCTCGGGACGATCGTCAGCAAGCCGAAGCTGCGCGAGGCGCTGGAGGAGGCGCGCGCGCACGGTTACGCGTTCAGCCGGTCCGAGCTGGAGAACTACACGGCGGAGCTGAGCGCCCCGATATTCGACCATACGGGGAAAATGGTCGCCGGCCTCAGCATCGCCGGTCCCGAGGTGCGGTTCGGCGAGGACGGCCTGGCCGAGCGGATCCGCCTGGTCAAGGAGGCCGCGCACGGCGTCTCGCTGAAGCTCGGGTACGCGGGACCGCCGGCTTGACCCCGGCGTCCCGCGCGGATACGAAAAAACAACAAAGACGGCACGGCGCCCATGGGCGTCGTGCCGTCTTTGTTGTTTCCCTGCGCGTTTGCGGCGCGCCCCCGGGGCGAAACCGGCTTACGGCCGCGCCGGTTTGCCGTTCGTCGAATGCCGAAGCATCATTTTATAAGGAATGATCATTTTGACGGGAATGGCGTATTGATGCTCCATGTAATCCAGCAGCAGCTTCGCCGCGAACATGCCCATTTCAAGCTTCGGCACGTGAATCGTCGACAGCGGCGGCGAGGTGAACTCGGAGATCTCGATATTGTCCACGCCGAAGAAGGCGATGTCCTGCGGAATGCGCAGCCCGCGTTCCGTTGCCGCCCGCATCGCGGCAATGGCCATCATGTCGCTTGCGGCAAAAATCGCGGTCGGCGCGCGCCCGCTCGTCTCGAAGGCCTTCTTCGTCAGCTCGTAGCTCAGCGAGACGTCCCATTTCACGTCGATGACCCAATCGTCGTCGACCGTCAGGCCTGCCTCTTCCATCGCGCTCCGATAGCCCCGATAACGCCGTTCGCCGCGAAAATCGTCATGAAACTCCGCGCCTCCGATGTAGGCGATGCTCCGGTGGCCCTGTCCGATCAGGTAGGCGACCGCCTCCTTCGCCGCCGCGGCGCGGTCGTAGCTGATCATCGGAATGTCGTTGTCCGCGATGTCCACGCCGACGACGGTCCGCACGTTGGCCTTGATCCACTGGTAGGCTTCCCCGTCGATGCGTTCGACCACGAGCATGCCGTCGACGCGGTTCTCCTTGACGAGCGACTTCAGGTTCTCGATGTCCGCGTGCTTCTCGATGCTGCTGACGAATTCGAGCCGCATGCCCGCATCGGCAAGCGTCTTCTCGATGCCTTCCAGGATGACCGAGAAATACGGATTGTTGTATTTATTCTGCGGCATCGCGACGACGCATCCGATGCGGAAGGCGTGCGTCGGCTCCTGCTTTTTGGTTTTCGACGGGCGCGTCGCCGTGTAGCCGAGCGCTTCGGCGGTCTCCCATATTTTCCGGCGCGTCTCGTCGCTGACGGAGCGGTTCGCGTCGTTCTTCATGACCCGCGATACCGTCGAGATCGAGACGCCTACGCGTTCCGCGATATCTTTCAGTTTTGCCATCGTTTCTTCCTCTCCACAGTACCGAATCCGGTCAGTCACGTTGTTGGGGCAATTTCGTTCCGCAGCGCACAAATTTGCGGCAAATTCATTGTATCGGTCCTGCGGGAGGAAGTCAACCGCGGGCGAAGCGGCGCCGTCTCAGGATCCGGCCGCCGCTGGCCGGCCGCTGCCGGCCGTTTGCCGATCTCCGCCCGGCGACCGCGGCGGAAAACGGCGAACGAGCGAGGGCATCCCCTCGCTCGCCGTTCATGGCGTCCGGACGTTTCCTCCGGAACGGCCGCCCTATTGCATTTTCGAAGCCAAATCCTTGATCGCCGCCTGCAGATCGCCGTCGCCGGACAGCGGCAGCTTCAGCGCCTGCTCCCCGTACGTCCAGACGAGGTCGGTCTTCTTCGCCGTGAACGGCGATACGATGCCGTACTTCTGGGCGTCGAGGAAGATTTTGTTCGCTTCGCCGACGGTTTGCACGTACGCGTCCGCCGCGGCTTTGTTCGCCGGGATCGAATAGCCCTGCTTCGCCAGCTCCGTCTCGCCCTCCGGGCCGGCCAGCCACGCGAGCAGCTTGTAGGCCGCCGCTTCGTGCTTCGTGCTCGCGCTGATCGCGAGTCCCGCCGGCTGCACGACCGTTTGGTTCGTCTTGAATTTCGGCAGGTAGGAGATGCCGTAATCGACCTTCGCTTCCTTATAGTTGGTCGTATTCCAGCTGCCTCCCGGGTTCATGGCGACTTTGCCGGTCGTCAGCGTCAGGTTCACGTCGCCGCCGAGCCCTTCGATCTGCGCCGGGGTCGTATTGATCTTCTTGTTCTTCGTCAGGTCGATGAAGAAGTTCAGCACTTCCTGCGCCTCCGGCGTATCGAGGGCGAGCGTGTCGTCCTCGTTCACGAGCTTGGCGCCGTTCGACCACAGCTCGGGCTCGAGGAACCAGTCCATCGAGGAGCCGGGCGACAGGGACAAGCCCCATTGCACGATGTTTTTCGGATCGAAGCCGGGATCGCCCGCGCTCTTCCCTTTCTTGTCGAGCGTCATCTTGGCCGCGATGTCCACGATTTCGTCCCAGGCCGGCTCGAGCGTCGGCACGGCCGCGCCTTTCGGATTCGTCTTCGGATCCGCGAACAACGCTTTATTGTAGTACCAGACGATGACGTTGGCGTCGATCGGCAGGGATACCTGTTTGCCTTGATACTGGTGCAGCCCGAGCAAGCTCTTGTCGATATTGTTCAGATCGAAGCCGTTCTGCGCGAGCAAGCCGTCCAATTCCTTGAAAATGCCGAGCTGGCCGTACTTCTCGATATACGCGTAGCTGGTCTTGAAGACGTCCGGCAGCGTGCCGCCCGCCGCGTTCGCCGTCAGGCCGTCCCAGTAGCTCCCCCAGTCCTTGCCTTCGAGCTTGACGGTAATGTTCGGATTGGCGGCCATGAACTTGTCCAGCAGCTCCTGCGTGCGCTGCAGCTCCTCCGCGGTCCCCCACTGCGAGTACGTGATCGTCTCCTTCTCCGCGGTCGCGGCGTTCCCGCCGCCGTTGCCCGCGTCCGCGTTCGCCGCCGGGCTTTCCCCGTCCCCGTTGCCGCCGGATTGCCCGCAGCCCGCCAGCGCGAGCGCCGCCGTCAGCGTCAAGACCGTCGTGCCGAACCGCCATTTGCGCATGCTCTTCATCTTCGTCAGTTCCCCTTTGCCCCATAGTAAAAACAATGATCCACCCGATGATCCAACCGATGATTGCTTCCCGGGAACCCGGTCTTGCCTTGCGTCAGCCTTTCGAGCCCGTGAGCACGACCCCCTCTACGATGTAACGCTGCGCGAAGAAATACAGCAGGCCGATCGGGATGATGCTGATGAACGCTCCGGCGGCGAGCGCCGGGAAATCCTGGCTGGTCTGGCCGATGAGCAGCTGCAGGCCCACGCTGAGCGTGAACAGCCCGCTGTTCTTGATATAGAGGAACGGCCCGAGAAAATCGAGCCAGGAGTTCACGAACGCGAAAATGACCGTCGTGATGATGATCGGCTTGGACAAGGGCATGACCACGCGGGCGTATACCGTCCACCGGTTGCCGCCGTCGAGGTAGGTCGCCTCGTCCAGCTCCTGCGGAATCGTCAAGAAGAATTGCCGGAACAAGAAAATGTAGTACGCGCCCCCGAGCCAGGCCGGCACGATCAGCGGCAGCCACGTATCGATCCACCCCAGCTTCACGAACAGGACGTAGGACGGAATCATCATGATGGACGGCGGAATCATCAGCGTGACCAGCACGATCGGAAACAGCCGGTCCCGGCACTTCGTCTGAAACCGCGAGAATCCGTAAGCCACGATCGAGCTCGAGATCACCGCGCCCGCCGCGACGAGGATCGAGATCGAGAACGAATTCTGGATCCACTTCCACATGAGCGGCTGAATGGCGAACAACCGGTGGAACGCGTCGACATTCCACGATTCCGGCAGCAGCGACGGCGGCGCTTTGTAGGTCTCCGCCTTCGTCTTCATCATGGTCGAGAGCATCCAGGCCAGCGGCCCCGCGAAGAGCAGGAAAACCGCGCTTAACAAGAAGTATTTCAAGGCGGTGCTTGCGGCGCCGCTCTTTCGTCTGCCGTTCATTCGGTTCCCCCCCCTATCTCTCGCCTTCGTAGTACACAAACCGGTTCGACGCTTTCATGAGCACGAAGGTCACCAGCGCGATGACGGCGAACAGGAAGATGGACTGCGACATCGCCATGCTGAACTTCAGATCCGTGAAGGACGACTTGTAGATGTTGTACACGAAGGTGTACGACGCGTAATTCGGTCCGCCCTTGGAGAGCAGCAGCGCCTCCGTGAACATCTGAAAGTTGTACATCGTCTGGATGATCACGACGAACAGAATCGACGGGCTGATCATCGGAAGCGTGATGGCGAAGAACCGGCGCAGCCTGCCCGCCCCGTCGATCTCGGCGGCTTCGTACAGATGGCCCGGCACGTTCTTCAGCGCCGCCAGGAAGATCAGCACGCCGCTGCCGGATATCCAGACCTGCAGCAGAATGATGACCGGCTTGATCGTGTGCTCGCCGCCCAGCCAATCGGTCTTGCCGAGGCCGAGCAGGCCGAGGCCGGCGTTCAGAATGCCGAATTCCGAGTTGAACACGAGCCGCCAGATGATGACCGTCGCCACGATCGGCACGAGCGTCGGCAAGTAGTAGAACGTGCGGAACACGGCGATGCCCTTGACGTTAAGATTCAGCAGCAGCGCCAGCAACAGCATGCCCGCCGTCACGACCGGCACGCCGATCGCCACGAAATAAAGCGTGTTGAACAAACTCTTCATGAAGATCGCGTCGCCGGCCATATGTACGAAATTATCGAAGCCGACGAAACGGTAGTCGACCGCGCCCGGCAGCCTCGCGTCCGTGAACGCATAGAAGAAGGACGTCCCGAACGGAATCAGGAAAAAGGCGATGAAGCCGACGATCCAAGGCATTATGAACAAGAAAAACAACAGCGTGTCGTATCTCCTCAGGCGATTCATCCCGAACACCCCTTACTTGGCTAGCTCCTCCAAATACACGTACCGCTCTTCCGCGATGGATTTCTCCGCCGCCAGGGCGATCAGCAGCGCGCTGCGCCCCACCTCCCCGGACGCGAACGGCCGCTCGCCTTCCGCGATGCAGCGGACGAATTCAATGCGCTGGGTCTGTCCGCCCGTGTGGCCGCCCAGAATCGAATCCGAGGTCACGTCCATGTCCAGACGCTCTCTTGTAAAATCGGTCCCGCCCGCGATGTCGATGACCTTGTCGTTCCTCGCGACCATCTGTCCGCCGTTATCGCCGATGAGGCCGATCTCGAGCCCTTCGCCCATCAGGTTCTTCGGCTTCAAGTACATGCACAGGCCGAGATTCGCCTTGCTCCCGTTGTCGTAATCGATGGTGATGAAGGCGTGGTCGACGATCGACGTATCGGTGATCGTCTTCGCCGGGTAATGGGTGTACGAGTTGGTGATGAGATTCCGCTCGCCCTGCTTCATGACGTGCTGCCCTCCGGAGGCGAAGACGCGGACGGGATTCGCTCCGATCATCCAATTGAAAATATCGAAATGATGGCAATCCTTCTCGACGATGGCGCCGCCCGACTTGTCCTTGTCGTAGAACCAGTCCGCCGGCGGGAACGGATCGCGGAACTCCTTGCACCACATCAGCTTCACGCCGCCCAGCCGGCCGTTCCCCACTTCCTTCGCCATGCGGCGGTACAAGTTCGAGTACCGGTAGACGAGGCCGATCTGCAGGACCCGTTCGTGCTTGGCCGCCGCCTCGATGATGGCGTCGCAATCCGCGAGCGTATGAGCCACGGGCTTCTCCAGGAAGACGTGCTTGCCGGCCTCCAGGAACGCGACCGCCACTTCCCGGTGCTTATAGTTCGGCACGCTGACGACGACCGCGTCGAGGTCGTCCTTATCCAGCAGCTCGCGGTAGTCCGCGCAAACGGCCGGTTGGCCGTGCTTCAGCTCGGCCAGCGTACGGGCCACGTTCGCTTCGTTCATGTCGCAGATATACTTGACCTCGACGCCGTCCAACAGATCGAAGCCGATGCAATGATGCGAGCCCATGTCGCCGACGCCGATGAATCCCATTCGTAACTTTCCCATTCGCGCACACTCCGTTGTCTCGTATTTGCGGCAATTCGCCTTCAATGTCAGTTAATATAACACAGATAAGGACTTGATATGATCTTAATGCAATTTTAGGATAATGTCAACCGTTTTTGGCTAAAATATATCGCTATATTTGCGGCAAATATAATGAAAACATCGCATTTCCGCAATTTGCGCGTGAAAACGCTACTATCCCAGCCTATTCAGCAATGTATACGGTTACGTGTGTCGACGATTTTGCGCGCAAATAATTGTCCCATTTGCGCAATTGGAAGACATGTTATTTCCTTGTCAGGTATTATTGCCGCAAAGTACATCCCATGCCAAAAAGGCGCTTCGGATGGCCGGCAGCCGGTACCGGAAGCGCCTTTCGCGCGCCGCGCCCAAGACCGGAAGCGGCCTCGCGCGCAGGCGAACACGACGAAACGGACGGAGGCATGCCTCCGCCCGTTTCGCTTACGTTTGAGCATGATCGCCGCGCGGCGGTCGCCCTCGCGGCGAACCGCGCCCGCGCCCGCAAGACGGTCAGCGCTGCACGGCTACCCACTCGCCGGACGCGGAGGCGGACGCGATCTCGGCCTCGATGATCCGGATCGTCTCCTGCGTGCTCCGCGGCGTCGCGGCGTCGAGCGCCCGCCCCGCGATCAGCGTTTCCGCGAAATATTTCAGCTCGAAATAGTAGCCTTGATCTTCGGGGAGCTCGGCGTCGTACCCGGCTCCGTCGTTCGGGTTGACCCGCACGGCGCCGCCCCGGAAGAGCAGATTGCCGCCTTCGAAATTCACCCGGTAGCTCATCTCGAAGCCGAAATCGCCCTGCAGCGTCCAGTCGACCTGCGCGTTCACGACTTTGCCGTCGCCGTACCGGTAGTTCGTCGACACGATGTCGTACCCCGAACCCGGGATGACGTTCAGCGCCTGGCAGGAGACCGCGACGGGCACGCCGAACAGCCAGTTCACGACGTCCGTATCGTGCACGTGCATGTCGAGCAGGGCGCCGCCGCTCTTGTCCCGCTCCAGCAGCCACGGTCCCCACGTCGGCGTGCCGCTGCCCCGGAAGAACGACGCGCTCGTCACGCGCCCGAACGGCTTCCGGTCCACGATGTCCTTCAAGTATTCGTACGCCGGCCAGAACCGGAGACATTGGCCGATCATCAGCTGCTTGCCGCTCGCCTCGGCGGCTTGGATCATCGCCTCGCAATCCGCCGCGCTCGGCGCCATCGGCTTCTCGCACAGCACATGAAGGCCCGCTTCCAGGCACCGAATGGCCGTGTCCTTGTGCAGATACGTCGGCAGCGCGATGTCCACCGCATCCAGCCGTTCCTCGCGCAGCATCTCCTCCACGGAGCCGTACTTGCGAAATCGGCCGAAATCCGCCGCCTCGCCGGACGACGTGTCGATATTGCCGCCCGTGGCCCGCCCTTCCAGCTTGTCCGGATCGATGTCGCAGATCGCGGTCACGCGAATCGGCACGCCTTCCTTTTCCAGGCGCAAGTAGTTGTCCAGATGCGTTCTGCCCATAAAGCCCAGGCCGATTAATCCGATGTTCAGCATGCGGTCTAGCTCCTTCCCAAAATCGCGCTCATCGAGGCGGACGTATTATAAATGATTTGCTTGGCGTGGTGCGTATACGGCGGGATCATCTCGCCGATCACGTAGCCGTCGTACCCGATCTCTTCCAAGGCGCGGACGACCTCCGGATAGTTCACGTCCCCGGCGAGCAGGTCGACGAAGCCGGACAGCCCGCCGCTCTCGCGCCGGTAATCCTTGAAATGCACCTTCTTGATCCGCGGCCCCAGAATGCGAATCCAATGCTCCGGGTAGCCGGCGTACACGACGTTGCCCACGTCGAAGTACGCGCCGACGTACGCGGATCCCGCCGCGTCGATGAACTGCCGCATCTCGAGCGGGGACAGCAGGAACTTGTTCCATACGTTCTCGATCCCGATGGACACGCCCGCCGCTTCCGCCGAGCCCGCCAGCTCCGTCACCGCCTCGAGCGCGTACTCGTAGGCGCGGTCGTACGGCACCACTTCGCTGCCCGGAATGAAGTCGACGCCGACCGCCCCGGGTATGACCAGAATCGTGTCCACGCCGAGGATGGCCGCGGCTTCCAGCTGCTTCTTGGCGATATCCTTCGCCTTCTCCCGCGTCTCCCGCTTCGCGCTCGTCATCGAATAGCTCCAATAGAGGCCGCTCGCCAGGCTCGTCAGCGCGATGCCGGCGTCCTCCGCCTGCTTGCGCACGTCCTCGATCTCCCGATTGCCGCTCGCCAAGCTGAGCGGCCCCGTCTCGTCCAACGACAGCTCGATCCCTTCGAAGCCCGCGTCCTTGGCGATCGCCATGCACTCGGCGATCGTCGCGCCTTCCCCGAACGACCATACGTTGATGCCTTTTTTCATCGTCCTGCTCCCTCCCGTTCCGTCTTGACTCTCATTATAGGAAAGCGGCGGCGGACTGGATTTAGCCATTCGGCCGGATTATTTGCACCGCGTCCGGTTAGCGCGCTATGGTAAAATGAGAAGAAGACAACGGAAGACAACCCCGCCGGACGAAAGGATGACGCGCCATGGAATTCACTTCGGTCGCGCTGCAACAATCGATCACGATCGCGAAGCTGTATTCCTTTCACTATTTCGAATATGCCAAGGGCTACGTCTTCGAGGGCGAAGCGCATGATTTTTGGGAGCTGCTGTACGTCGACAAAGGCGAGGTCGAGGTCCGCGCCGACGACCGGACCGTCCAGCTCTCCGAAGGGGAGATGATCTTCCACAAGCCCGGGGAGTTCCATACGGTCCGGGTCGCGGAGCGGCACAAGCCGCCGAACCTCGTCGTCATCTCGTTCGCATGCGCGTCGGACGCCATGACCGGGTTCGAGGAGCGGGTCACGGACCTCGGCAAGCGGGAACGGGAGCTGCTGGCGCTCGTCCTGAAGGAGGGCTTCGGCGCGTTCGCCCCGCCCTTCGACGACCCGCTCTTCCATCGGCTGACGCCGCGCCCCGACGCCCCGTTCGGCGGGCAGCAGCTGATGAAGTCGTATCTGGAAACGCTGCTGATCCTGCTGCTGCGCGGTGAGACGGCGGCGGAGCCGGACGCGCTCAAGCCGACCTATACCCAGAAAGACAACGCCGACCAGCAGCTGCTGGAACGCGTCGTCGCCTTCATGAAGGAGCATCTGGCCGATCATCTGACCCTCGACCGGCTGTGCCGGGCCGCGCACGTGGGCCGGACCCGGTTGAAGGAACTGTTCCAATCCCGCGTCGGCACGGGCGCGATGGAGTTCTTCAAGCAGCTGCGCATCGCGGAGGCGAAAACCTTGATTCGCGAGAAGCAGTACAACCTGACGGAGATCGCGGCCCAGCTGGGGTACGGCAGTCTTCATTATTTCTCGCGCGACTTCAAGCGAGCGACCGGCATGTCGCCTTCGGAATACGCGCGCTCCGTCAAGGCGCGGTCGGAAGGCTGAACGGGCGCTTCCGCGCAAGACGGCAGCACGGGAACACCGGGGAACGGGAGCTCCGCATATCCGAAGAACCGTAAAAAAGCAACGCCGTATAAACGCAACGCCCTGAAAGCCAACATCGTAAACCGCTGCCGTAAAAGAGCAAAACCGGAAACACGCAACGCCGTAATGCCGTAATAACAACGGTAAATCAACCATATAACAAGCGAAAGCTCCTCCGTCTCGGAGGAGCTTTCGCTTTTACAGGGGAACGACTCCGGCCGGACCGCCGGCCCCGCGCCTTCGCCCGCTCTTATCGCAGCGTCAGCAGGCGATACAGGAACACCGCCGTCTCGGCCCGGTTCGTCGCCTTGAGCGGCTCGATGCCCGCGGCGCCGCCCTTCACGACGCCGGCCTTGACCAGCGCCGCGACGGACGCCTTGGCGTAGCCGGCGACCCGGTCCTTGTCGGCGAACCCGTTCAGCTCCGTGCCGTCCGGCTTCGGCAGCGTCCGGCCGAGCGTCTGCAGCGTGCGCTCGAACAGCACCATCAAGTCCTGGCGCGTGACCGGCGCTTCTGGCTTGAAGCCCGCGCCGTCCCCGGCGGCGATGCCGAGCGCCTTCGCCGCCGCGATCGCGTCCGCGTAATACTTGCTTTTCGGAACGTCGGGGAAGTTGCCCGCGCTTGCGTCCGCGCCCGCCGGTGCCTGCAGGCCGAACGCCCGCACGAGCATCAGCATCAGGTCGCCGCGCTTCACCGGCAGGGCCGGCTCGTACTTGCCGCCCCCCGTGCCGCCGACGATGCCCTTCCCGGCCAAGTAGCCGATCGCGTCCGCGGCCCAGGACCACTTCGCGCCGAGATCGGCGAATCGGACCGCCGCCCCGATGCGCAGCGCCGCCTTGGCGTCCGGATGCAGCGCCGTCAGGTTGAGCTTGGAGTCGACCAGCTTCAGCTCCTTCACGGCGACGCCGGTCTCCCCCGCGCCCGCAGCCTCGAAGACGAACGTCGCCAGCGCCGCGCTGCCGCTGACGCCCGCGGTCTGGCCGACCTTCGTATGCGCGAAGCGAACCTCGCCCTCGCCCAGGATCGGATCGGTCGACATGCCGGCGATGCCGGACTCCGCCTTCTTAAAGCGCAGCTTGGCGGCATCGTAGCTAAGCGTCACGTCGAAGGCGTAGACGTCGGCCAGGTCGCGCCCCTGCAGGACGAGCTTGACTTCGCCGCCGGCCCCGGGCGATGACGGTTCCGCCGTCAGCGTATAGGACGGAGCTGCCGCGGCCCGCGCGGGCGCCGGAACGACTTGAACGGCGAGCAGCAGACTAAGAAGTATTCCGAAAAACGATTTGCGCGTCATGGAGCGGCACGTCCCTTCCTTTAATCGACCGAAAGGAAGGCTCGAAAGCCTTCCTCCGGTTCGTCGGTCGTTTCGTTATTGCGCGAGCCAGTCGTCGAGAATCATGCGGGCGACGGCGGCCAGCGTTTGAATCGTGATTTCGCCGTTGTCGAACAGGTCGGCCGCGGCGATATCCGCCCAGCCCTCGTCCGTCGACTTCTTGCCGAAGTACTTCACGATGAGCGACAGGTCCTTGATCGTAATGCCCGTTTCGCCCGGTACGAGCGTAATGAGCTTCGATTGGAACGTCTGCACCGCGGCGTTCAGATCGGTCACGGCCTGATCGACCTGGCCTTGGCTGACCGAGGAACTGTCGCGGACCGACGTCGCGGTCGCGATCGCCGTTTGCAGCGCGGCTTTCGAGCCGGCCGCGTACTTGCCGAGCTTCGTGCCTTCCGTCGCGGCGTCAAGCTTGCTCTTCGCGCTCGCGATGGCCGCGTTGAGCGCGGTCTTGTCGGCATGGGCGACGACGACTTTCCCTTCGAAATCCGCTACCGCCGCAGCCAGCGCCGCGGCTGCTTCGTTGACCGCCGTTTGGGTCGCCGACGCGTCGTTCAATACGGCGGACGCGCTATCGATCGCGGCTTGCAGCGCCGCTTTGGCTCCCGCCTGGTATTGACCCGGCGACGAACCTTCGACGGCATTGTCGTGCTTGTTCCGCGCGCTTGCGATCGCCGTGCTCAGTTCGCCTTTGTCGACGTTGCCGACGGCGATGGAGGCGGATGCGGCGGCCGTATCGACCGTCACGGTCTCGCCGTTGTCCCCGACCGTAAAGTCCGCGAGGGACACCGCGGTCGATCCCGTCCCGGCGTCCGCTTTGACCGTGCCGTGCAGCACGAGCAGGTCGCCGTCCGTCTGGACGCCGTTAGCCGCGCCTTCGCCGGCCATCAGGATACGAATCTGGCCCTGCTCCGGTTTGACCGCCGTGCCGAGCACGACGAAACGGTCTTTCAGCGAGGTGATGGCGCTCTCGGCCAGGCTAAGCTTGCCGTCGCCGTTGTCCGTCGTTTCGAACGCGATCTTCGCCGGATCGTAATGGATCGTCAGATCCGCGATCGAGAACCGGTCGGTCACGCCCGCCACGCCGACCTGCAGATCGATCGGCTGGCCGGCGGTCGCCGAAGCCGGAGCCGCGATCGTCGCGTGCGGCGAATCCGCGGGCTCTTGCGGCTGCAGCGACGACTCGGACGACAGGATCAAGTCGCCGAACTTCAGCGGATCCTTGCCGCTCGAGATGCCGTCCATGTAAGCCAGCCAGCCTTCGCGGCCGCCGCCGTCGTTGTCGTTGACGAGCACGGAGATGCCGAGATCGGTCAAGTCCGCCGTCGCCGGCTTGCGGGCGTCGGTCAGCAGGCTGCTCCATGGAAACGCGATCACGTAGTTCGTCAGGTGATGCGCTTCGTCGCGGGTGAATTTGTACTCAATGTCATCCAGGTTGCCGGTCGTGACCGGTCCCCAAGTCTCGACGCCGAGCGCGGACGCGCCCGTCGCCGCGTTCAGCGACGCGATGAAGCGCGGGTGGCTGTCGCTCGAGGCCGTGCGGCCCGGACGTTCCGGGTCGAACGACACCTGCAGGCTGTCGGAGCCCCACGAGTCGTAAACGTTGTCGGACGCCATGCTGTGCACGTCGTCGGTCACTTGAACGGCCAGATAGAGATAATCGTCGTCCCACTTCACGTATTGGTCGGCCGACCGGTCGCTTGCGCTGTACGGTTTGCCGTCGGTCGACGTCGATTGCCCCTCGCCCAGATGAATGGCCTGCGAGCCGGCCCACTGATTGGGATCGATCGTGCCGTTCACGGCGATCGGGTGCTCCGGATCGACCCGCGTCGCCGTCAAGTCGGTGAGGTCCTTCGCGAAGGTACGGTCGTAGCCGTCCGCGTTCGTGACGCGAAACGCGAAGTGCGTGCGTCTGTCGGGCGACAGCATCGAAGCCGGAATCGTCACGTATTGCGTCGCGCCGCCGGCGATGTCGCCGAAGCCGTAGCTGCCCGCCACGGCTGCCGGCTCCTCGACTTGAACGGTGCCGCCGGCAATGCTGCCGGAATCGTTCTTGTTGGTCAGCGCGACTTTGACGTCCCAGCCGGTCTTATCCGCGTTTTGCGCCGGATAAATCTCCACGCCGAGCGAATCGTCCGTGTTTTTCGTTTGCACGGTCATCGTCTTGTAGGGCGTGCCGTTCGCACCGACCGGCGTGATGTTCAGGTCGTAGATGTACTTCGCGTAATTGTCCGGCACGTGCAGCACCAGCGTGTCTTTCGACGCGCCCGCCGCGAACGTGCCGCCGGAGACGACCGTCCAGCCTTCGGGCATGTCGACCTGATAGGTGCCGCTCAGCGCTTTCGCGCCATCGGTCACGCGATTGATGTCCACGCTCAGGTCTTCACCCGGCGTGACGTTCACCGGACTGAAGGCTGCCGTATCGAAAACGACGTCCGAGCTGCTTTGCGGATGCTCGTATACGCGCACCCAGTCGATGTACATGTCGGACTGGTCGCCGTAGCGCTCGAAGCCGTAGCCCGGCGGGAACGCGTCGCTCTGGGTCATGGCGTTGTTGATCAGGAAGTAGCTTCCCTTGCGCCACGAGAGCGGCAGCGTCTTCTGCTTATACACCTCTTTGTTGTCGAAGTAGTACGTCGTGTAGTCTTCTTGGATCAGCACGCCGTACGTATGGAAGCCCATCGAAATGTTGCCGGCGTCGCTGCCGATCAGATCGACCGTGTTGACGGCCTTGCCGCCGCCGTCGAGGTTGTCATAGCCCCACGGATGGGTCGCGATCGAGTAGCCCGAGACGTTCGGCGGGTACGCTTCGATGATGTCGAGCTCGTCGGTCGCCTCGTCGTTCACCCCGGTCAGCGTCCAGAAGGCCGGCCATTGATTCGGGTTGGCGCCGACGAAGAAGCGCGCTTCGAAATATTGGTCCGCGTAGCCTTTCGTGCGGAAGCCGACGCCGTCGTCGCCGACGGAGCTGAGAAAGCCCGTCGTATAATGGCGTTGGTAACCGTCCACGCTTGACGGAAGCGGGTCCTCGTAATACGTCGTCTTGATCTTCAGGTAATCCTCGACCTGCTGGAACGGATCGTACGCGCCGCCGCGGTCCGCGAACAAAGCGTTTCCGTAATCCTTATAGTCCGGCTTGTGCGAGGCGTAGGTCGTGCGGTTGCCCTCGCCGTCCTTCCCCGTCTTGGAGATCGTCGGCATCGTCTTGTAATCGTCCTGGAACGTCACGTCCATGTCCAAGCCGTTCAATTGCGCCGGCATCGGCGCGTTGTCCAGGCCCATGTTCCAATCGGCGCCGCCCGTGTTATAGAACTGGAAGTAGTCTTCGATAGCCGTCGTGCCGTCCGCCTTCGTCGCAGTCACCTTCACGGCGACCGGGCCGTGCGGGAATTGATCGGCATCGAACGCGATCGAGCCCTTGCCGTCGGCGTCCAGCGTCGCGTCGCCGAGCTTGACGATATACCCGGAGGCATCCGCGTGCTGGGCGTCCGGCTGATGCAGCATGTAGGCCGCCGCCTTGACGTAGCCGCCCTTCGCGCTGAAGTTCAGCGTCGTCTCGCCGTCGATGTCGGCGCGGTACGCCGGCGACAGCAGCGTCACCAGATTCGGCAGCGCGATTTTCGGCGCCACGACGGAGACCGTCTGCGCCGCGTACTTGACGCCGTCCGCGATCGGCGCGATCTTGATCTGGCCGTTCGGCAGCGCGTAGTCAGCCGGGACGCCGACGACGATCGTGTCGCTTGCGCTGCCCGCCGCGAAGCTGCCGCCGGACACGACGGACCAGCCCTCGTCCGGGAACGTCACTTCGTACGTGCCGGCCAGCTCCTGCGCCAATTCGTCGCGGGCAATCGTAATGCTGGCGTTCTCGCCCTGCACGACGTCGACCGATGCCGGCGCCGCGAAGCCCGGAACGGCCGCGCTCGGGTCGTGCACGTATTCGAAGCCGGAGATGACGACGGCTTCCCGCCCGCTCTCGCTCTTGACCTTCAGCTCGAGCTTATGCTCGCCGCCGCGCAGGCCGGTCTTCTCGAATACCTTCGCGTTGTTCGTCTCCGCGTCGCTTCTGGAATCGACCGTCGACTGGAACGCGCCGTCCAGATAGACGTCCAGCAAGCCGCCCTTGCTGTACGTGCGCATGAACACCGACACGGCGGTGCCGTCGAACGTGAACGCGGTCACGTCGCCGTTATTGCCGGCGTTGTCGTACATCCAGCCCCAGGAATCGTTCCACCAGCCGCCGGTCGTCGTGAAATACGCCTTCCCTTGGGTCGATGGATCGAAGTTCGTCCACGGACCGCTGGTCGGTGCCGGGGCCGTTCCGTCCGTCTTGCCGACGTACGGGTACGTCGACGAATCGACGCGGATCGTCTGGGCTTCGTTCGACTTCGCGTAATCGTACTCGAAGCCTTCCAGCACGATGGAGCCGCCGGGCTTCGTGACGACCAGCTTGAGCGTATGATTCCCGGCCGGAAGGCCGCTCTTGCTGAACACGCGGCGCTTGCCGCTGCTGCCGTTCGTGTCGACCGAGCCTTGCTTGACGTCGTCGATGTACACGTCGAACGTGCTGCCGCCGTCGATATAACGGGCATACAGCCCGACGGCGTCGCCTTCGAAGGCGAACGTCAGATCTTGGTTCGTGCCGGCCGTGATGTACATCCACGCCCAGCTGTCTTTCCACCAGTTGCCGTTGAACGCGAAGTAATCGTTCGGCTGCGAGCTGTGATCGAACGACGTCCACGCGCCGTCCGTCCCGCCCGTGGACGTCACGTACGGATACGTCGCCGAATCGACGGTGCGGATCTCGCCGCTGCCCGTGATCGGCGGTGCTTCCGGCGCATCCGGCGCCTGCACGGTCACCTTGATCGGCGGATACGTGCCGTCGCTGATGGTCGGCGTAATCGTGATTTTACCGTCCTTGCCCGAGTAATTCGCCGGCACCTTGAATTGAAGGGTGTCCGTGTAGTGGTTGGTCGAGAACGACTGGCTCGTCGCCGTCTGCCATTCGTCGCCCGCCTTCACCTGCCAACCGCTCGTCGGAAACGTCAGCTCATACGTGCCGAAGCGCGTGCCCGCCGCGCCGTTGCGGCTGATGTTCACGGCGATTTCGCTGCCTCCGCCTGCTTTGAAGAACGTATCCTCGCTCCAGAACTTCGGCATGTTCGGATCCTCGAAATGACGGAACTCGAAGCCGACGATCCGCAAATACCGCGTGACCGAGCTGTTCGCGCCCGTGATTTTGAGCGTATGGTCGCCGTCCGCGAGCCCGCTCTTCTCGAAGATCCGGACGGTCTGATCGGCCGGGGCGTTCGTGTCGATATGCTGCTGCAGCTGGCCGTCCAAGTAAATGTCGCCTTCGCCGCACTCGCTGCACTTCGTCATGTCGAGCCCGATCGTCGTGCCGTTGAACTTGAACTCCATGGCGGTCGACGCGTTCTCGTTCACGTACATCCAGCTCCAGCCGTCCCGCCACCAGCCGCCGTCGATGAAATTGAAATACGTCTCGGGATTCGTGCCCGGATCGTAAGAAGCCCACGATCCTTGATCGCCCCCGGTCGTATTGCGATACGGGTACGTCGTCGCGTCGATGCGGATCAGTTCGCCTTCCGCCCCGGTCGCCGTCGCGCTGACGACGATCGGCGCGTAGGACGTATCGTCGCTCGCCACCGGCGTAATCGTAATGTTGGACGTCTCGGCGTAGTCGCCCGGCACGAGGAACGTCAGCGTGTCGCTTGCCGAGCCCGCCGCGAACGCGGCGTTGTACGTGCCGTTCATGTCGACGAACCGGTCGCCGCTCATGATTTTCCAGCCGTCCGGCGCATCGACATGGTACGCGCCCGACAGCGCGGCCGCCGCGTCGTTGCGGGTCACGTTGACGCGCACGACGTCGCCGGAGAGCGCCTTCACGGACGCATCGCTCTCGAATCGCACCGCGTCCGGCGCGTCCTGGTACACGCGGACCCAGTCGACGTACGTGTCGCTTTCGTTGCCGTAGCGCGTGAAGCCGCCCGGCACGTCGAAGTTCTCGAACGGATCCGCCGCGTTGCCGTTGATGCCGTAATGATCGGACACCGCCGCGTTCAGGATGAAATAATTGCCGTACTGCCAGCTGAACGGCAGCGTTTTGTGACGCGTGACTTCGATGTTGTCGCAGTAGTAGTACGTCCAGTCTTTCGTGACGTACACGCCGAGCGTATGGAAGCCCATCGCCAGGTTGATGTTGTTGAAAGCCGGGGTATCGAGGTCGACCTTGTAGCCGCCGCCGAGCTTGCTGGCGTCGTAGTCCGCGGCCGCCGGCTTGTCGTAGCCCCACGGATGCCACGCGATCTGATAGCCCTGCGGCGTCCCCATATAACCTTCGAGGATGTCGAGCTCGTCGCTCGGCTGGTTCGCCAGGTCCGGATTCTGGACGTAGCCGTTGGCCGTCAGCGTCCAGAACGCCGGCCACATGCCCGGGTTCGGCCCGAAGAACATGCGCGCCTCGAAATATTGGTTCCGGCCGCCCTCCGTATGGAAGCCGCCGCCCGCCTGGTTCATGGAAGACAGGTAGCCGGTGCTGACCTTCTGCTTCCAATAATCGTTGCGGACGTAGCCCGTCGGGTGGTACGTCGTCGTCAGCTGCATGAATTCGTTGTCGGCGATCGAGAACGGGTTGTACGCGCCGTCGTAATCCTCGAACGCCGCCCAGCCGAACATGCCGCCGCGCGCTTCGTCGACCTTCGCCGACGCGTATGTAGCGCCGATGCCGGACTTGTTGATCGTCGGCATTGTCTTGAAGTCGTCCGTATAGACGACGTCCATGCCGCTCGTGACCGGGTTGGCCGGGGCGTTGTCAAGCCCGTTCCGCCACTGCACGCCGGCCTTGTTGTTCAGCTGCAGGTAGGCATTGTCGAGCTCGGTGCCGTTCCGGAATACCTGAATGCGCACCGAAATCGGGCCGTACGGGTACTCGGACGCCGGGAAGTCCACGCTTCCGTGCCCGTCCGCCAGCGTGACTTCGCCGACCAGCTCCTTCGTGCCGTTGGCGGTATTGTTCAAGTCGCCCGGCTGTTTCTGCGAATAGACCTTCGCGGTCGTGCCGAGCTTATTGTAGAATTCGATCGTGACGGTATCCTCCGTGATGTCCGAGCGATACGCCGGCGAGAGGACCGACGTGATCCGATCGGCGTCGCTGTCCGCAGCCCGAACCGATCGTGGAAAGCCGAAGCCGACAAAAGCCGATATAAGCATGGAAAACGTGAGCAATAACGCCATGGACCGGCGATTCCGGCTCCATCCGCGCTTGTTTCTCATTTCATTACCTCCCTGCATCCATCGTTGTCCTTGTCTTGCGTCATGCGTCTTTCCCCTCTGTCTGACACGGTGCCAGTTCCGCCCGTTCGCCGTACGGGCGCCCTAACCGGAACCCTCCCCCTTCGCGACTGAATCGGACAGCTTCCGCGCATGTCCTCCATCATTATAAAGAAAACCTGAAAGCACTTACATATGGTAATCCTCCAAAATCTATGGTAAAACTACCGATTCCCCGGGCTCCGGAGCGGCCTTGGCGGCGTGTCACTGACACGGCTCTCGCGGAATAGCCCGGCCCGCTTCCGGACATGATAGAGCAGGTTCGGCAAAATGGGGCGGGAGGAGGATGCGGCATGGCAAACCCGGATAACCGCGCGGATAACGAGGTTCATCTGCAGCAGCATATCGAGCATACGCAAGCGAACATGCGCGAAGCGGAGAGCTACCTGGATGAACACGCCGGCGAAATCAGCGCGGACGAGAAGGGAATCATCGAAGCCAAGAACGAGCGGCGCAAGGAAAGCCTGAGCGATTTCGAGGCGGAAAAGCAGGACGAGGCGGGCCGATAATCGCTTCCCTTTCCAGGACGGCAAAAAGGCGACCAACGATAACGTTATCGTTGGTCGCCTTTCTTTATAACCCGCACCCATCCTTACGTTGCATACCGCCGCTGCCGCAGCGCTTCGTACAGCAGCACCGTCGACGCCATCGCGACGTTGAGCGACTCCGACCGGCCGTGCATCGGAATGATCATGCGCGTGTCCACCATGGCGAGCGCCTCGTCCGACAAGCCGGTCGATTCGCTGCCGAGCAGCAGCCAGGTCGGCCCCCGCCAGTCGTAGCTATAGCACGTCGCGGTCGCCTGCAGGCTTGTGCCGACCAGATGAATGCCGCGCGTCTTCGCTTCCGGCAGCAGCTCGGCCAAGTCGCCTTCCACCACGGGCAGATGAAACAGCGAGCCCATCGTCGAGCGCACCGTCTTCGGATTATACAGATCGACGCTCCCGCGGCCGAGCACGACCGCGTCCGCGCCGACGGCGTCCGCGCTGCGGATGATCGTGCCCGCGTTGCCGGGATCGCGCACGCCGTCAAGAACGACGACGAGCGAATCCGGCCGGTAGAGCGCCGAAGCGTCGGCGCGGGGCTTGGCCACGACGCCGAAGACGGGCGGCGGCGAATCCGTGCCGGTGCACTTCGCCATGATCGCCGGCGTCGCCTCGATCAGCTCGCAGTCGGCCTGTCCGAGCGGCGCCCGCAGCTCGGCGGGCACGCCGCGCTGCGCGTCGATGACGATCGTCTCCACGTCCGCTCCCTCCTGCAGCGCCTCCAGCACGAGATGAACGCCTTCGATCAGGAAACGCCCGCTCCGGTCCCGATGCTTCTTGTCCAGCAGGGCGGCCATCGCTTTCACTTTTTCGTTTTGCAGCGACGTAATGCTTGTCGTTCGATTCATTGAATTCCGCACGTTCCCCTCAGCCTTCCGCATACGAAATCTCGAGTTCGGCCACGTCCTCGGTCCGGCCGACGATGACGAGCACGTCCCCCGCCCGAATGGCGTCCTCCGCCGACGGCGCGACGTTCATCTCCGTCCCGCGCTTGATGGCGAGGACGTTGCAGTTGTAACGAGCCCGTATCTCGAGCTGCAGCAAATTCCGGCCGACCATGAAGTCCGGCGCCTTCATTTCCACGATGCCGTAATCGCTGGACAGCTCGATGTATTCCAAGACGTTCGGCGACAGGAGGTGATGCGCGACCCGCAGCCCCATGTCCCGTTCGGGGAACACGACCTTGTCCGCGCCGATTTTGTTCAGCACCTTGCCGTGCAGCTCGTTTTGGGCTTTCACGATGACCTTCGCCACGCCGAGCTCCTTCAGGATGATGGTCGTCAGGATGCTCGCCTGGATATCCTCGCCGATCGCGACGACCACGACGTCGAAATTGCGCAGTCCGAGCGCCCGCAGCGCTTCCTCGTCCGTCGTATCGACCGAGACCGCGTGGGTCACCCAGCTCGATACCTCCTGGATCCTCTGCTCGCTGACGTCGATGGCCAGCACCTCGAAGCCCAGCTCGGACAGCTCGTGCGCCACGCTGGACCCGAATCTCCCCATGCCGATGACGGCGTATTGCTTCTTCGCCAATCCGCAACCCTCCCGCGCGCGATGTAAAGTTAGCTTATTATAGCATACCTGCCGGCGATAACCGAATGACGGGCCGCGTCAGTCCGGCATGAATTGCCCGCGCGAAGGAGATATTAAACGGGAATTCAAGTGATGGAGGGATAGGCTTGAACAATCTTGATTTGCGGCAGGCTATCGTGCAACGTGTGCAAAACAAATCCGGCGCGGAATTGACCGACGTGATCGAAAGCTCCATCAACAGCGACGAACGGGCGCTTCCCGGCCTCGGCGTGCTGTTCGAAATGATCTGGCAAAGCAGCAAGGCGCCGGAGCAAAACCGGATGGTGGAACTGCTGTACAACCACCTGAACCAGGCGACCGGGGCGAACCCGAGTCCGAGCTGACGGCGGACGCCGCGAGCGTTCGGTTTGGCTTGCTTACAAGGTGCCCGGCCCCGGCCGATTTCATGTACGACGCGCCGAAACGGCGCGATTAGAAGCGCCGCAGCCGAGCGCCGATAACGATAACAGCCTGCCCCCTTGTAGGGGCAGGCTGTTTATTTGCCGCGAAGCCGGCGAGCCGGCAGGTACCCCGCCTATCGTCGCGCGGCCGTCAGACCGTCGCCCGAGCCCTCCGGCGCCGGCATCGGTTCGGGACGCTCGCAGGTGCTTTCCATGACGTAGTGCTTCCCGTCGCGGGACGCGTCGTGGAAGCCGTGCATCGCTTCGAGCACGTGGAACGCCATCGCGCCGTTCGCCCGGTGCGGGCCGCCTTCGCGGATCGCGCGCGCCATGTCGGCGACCCCGATGCCGCGGTTGTTGTCCGTGTTGCCGTGGGTGAGCGCGATCTCTTCCCACTCGCCGCCCAGCCGGCGCAGCTTCACGGTGCCGCCGAACGTGTTCGGGTCCGGCACGAGCAGGGAGCCCGCGCTGCCGTGGACTTCGATGTTCGGCAGCGACGTGCCGGCCTTCGTGTCGAAGCTCGTGATGAGCGTGCCGACGGCGCCGCTCGCGAAGTCGAGGACGCCCGCGATGTGCGTCGGCGTCTCCACCTTCATCACTTTGCCGTGCTTCTTCTCGCTCGTGATCGTCCGCTCCGGGTACGAGATGACGGCCGAGCCCGTCACGCGCCGGATCGGTCCCAGCAGCGCGATGAACGCGGTGAGGTAATACGGCCCCATATCGAACATCGGGCCGCCGCCGACTTCATAAAAAAATTCCGGATCCGGGTGCCAGCCTTCCGGCCCGCCGCCCATCATGAAGCCGGATACCGAGATCGGCTGCCCGATCGCGCCGTCGTCGATCAGCTTGCGGCAGGTCTGGATGCCGCCGCCGAGGAACGTCTCCGGCGCGCTCGCGACGCGAAGCCCTTTCGCCTTCGCCAGCTCCAGCACCTTGCGGCCTTCCTCGCGAGTCACCGCGAGCGGCTTCTCGACGTAGACGTGCTTGCCCGCTTCCAGCGCCTGCAGGCAGACCGTGGCGTGCGCCTTCGGGAACGTCAGGTTGACGACGATCTCGATCTCGGAATCGGACATCAGCTCGTCGACCGTGTACGCCTTGGGCAGGCCGAATTCCTCGGCCCGCATCTTCGCGCGCTCCAGATCGATATCGGCGGCCGCGACAAGGTCGATTTCGGGATATTTTTTAAGATTCGCAAAGTAAATCTGGCTGATGTTGCCGCAGCCGACAACGCCTACTTTCACTGGCTTCATTCGTCGCATGCTCCCTTTTTTTGGCCGCTCCGGACGCGGATGGTCGCCGTTGCCGGCGCGGCCTTATCGTGTTGGTTCGCGGTTCAACCTGTTGTTCCGTGACGCTGCGCTTCTTCCGTTCCGCTTTGCGCGGCTGCCGGTCGCGGCCCGGTACGCGGAACAGCCCGCCATGACGGACGGGCTGTCTTCCTTCGTCTTCCTTCTTCATCGTCGCCGCATTCGCGGCGCCGGTCGTCAGTTGGACTGCTTCTCCAGCGCCGGCATTGGCTCCGGACGCGAGCACGTGCTTTCCATGACATAATGCTTGCCGTCGCGAGACGCGTCGTGAATGCCGTGCATGGCCTCCAGCACATGGTACGCCATCTCGCCGTTCGCCCGGTGCTGGCCGCCTTCGCGGATCGCGCGCGCCATATCGGCAACGCCGATGCCGCGGTTATTGTCTACGTACCCGTGCGTCAGCTCGATTTCTTCCCACTCGCCGCCCGCCCGGCGCAGCTTGACGGTGCCGCCGAAGCCGTTCGGATCCGGCACGAGGAGCGAGCCGGCGCTGCCGTGCACCTCTATGTTCGGCAGGGACGTGCCCCCTTTGGCATCGAAGCTCGTGATCAGCGTGGCGATCAAGCCGTTCCGGAAATCCAGCACGCCGCTGATGTTCGTCGGCGTCTCGACGACGATCGTTTTGCCGCGCTTCTTCTCGCTCGTGATCGTCCGCTCCGGATACGAGATCCGCGCGGAGCCCGTCACGCGTTCGATCGGGCCGAACAGCGTCACGAACGCCGTCAAGTAGTACGGCCCCATGTCGAACATCGGGCCGCCGCCGATTTCATAGTAGAACTCCGGATCCGGGTGCCAGCTCTCGTGGCCGCCGCCGATCATGAAGCCCGTCGCCGATACCGGCTGGCCGATCGCGCCGTCGTCGATCAGCTTGCGGCAGGTTTGAATGCCGCCGCCGAGAAACGTTTCCGGCGCGCTCGCGACGCGGAGGCCTTTGGCGGCCGCCAGCTCCAGCACTTGCTTGCCTTCCTCGCGCGTCACGACGATCGGCTTCTCGACGTAGACGTGCTTGCCCGCTTCGAGCGCCTGCAGGCAGACGGAGGCGTGCGCCTTCGGAATCGTCAGGTTGACGACGATTTCGATTTCGGGATCCGCGAGCAGCTGCTCGACCGTATACGCGTTCGGCACGCCGTATTCGGCCGCGCGCTCCTTCGCGCGCTCGATGTCGATGTCGGCCGCCGCGACGAGCTCGACCTCGGGATATTTCTTCAAATTCGCGAAATAAATCCGGCTGATGTTGCCGCAGCCGATAATGCCGACTTTAACTGGCTTCATGGGTAATATGCCTCCCTGCTGGAATCCTTATGATAATCGTTCGTTCAGCGTGCCGCCCACAGAAAGCCGCGGCGCATGAGCTCGAGCGTCTGCGGCATGGCGACGATGTTCGCCTGATGGCCGAGCGAGTTGTAGTAGACGCGTCCCTGGCCCCAGGTTTTCGTCCAGACGACCGGCATTTTGACGTCGCCGAAGTTGGTCGTCGCATGGACCTTCACCGCCGGATCGACATGCATGTAGTACTGCTCGGAGACGACTTCGAAGTCGCCGATTCCGCTCGTAAGCGGATCGTTCGCGTCGGTCATGTTAACGTCGTAGCGGACGCCGTCGTTGCCCGGATGCGCCACCCATTGGCCGCCGACCATGAACTGAAAGTCCGTCTCGTTGCGGAACGAATCGCCCATGCCGCCGTGGCAGCCGGCGATGCCGCAGCCCGCTTGCACCGCGTCCAGCAGCGGACGCAGCTGCTCCTGCGTGATCTGTCCCATCGTCCATACCGGCACGATCAAGTCTTGGCTCGCCATCAGCTCTTTGTCCGCGAACGCGTCCAGCGTGTCCGACACCGTCACGTCGAACCCTTCCTCGCGCAGCAGGCCCGTGAAAATTTCCCCGACTTCCTTCGGCTGATGGCCGTCCCATCCGCCCCATACGATAAGCGCTTTTTTCATCGTCCAAAATCCTTCCTCTGTCGCGTATTCAAATGCGGTCTAAGCCCGCTATGGCCGTCTGCGTCGCAGCGCCGTTTGCTCTTCGATGACCTCCGCCCCGCCCGAAACGGCGGCTCAGCGCAGCTCCGAGATTGCGACCCAACGGCGTTCCTCGATCGACTTGTCGACCGCTTCGAGCACCGCTTGGCATTCCACGCCGTCCGCGAAGTTCGGCACCGGCTGGCGGTCTTCCGCGATCGCGTTCATGAACTCGACCATCTCGTGCGTGAACGTATGCTCGTAGCCGATCGTGTGGCCCGGCGGCCACCAGTTTTGGCTGTACGCGTGGGCGCCGTCCGTCGCCAGCACGCGGCGGAAGCCCTGCACGTCGTCGGCGTCGTCGGAGAAGAACACCTGCAGCTCGTTCACCCGCTCGAAGTCGAACTTGATGCTTCCTTTGCTGCCGTTGATCTCGAACGAGTTCGTGCAGCGGTGGCCCGGCGCGAAGCGCGTCGCTTCGATGCTGCCGAGGGCGCCGTTGTCGAAGCGCGCGAGGAACAGCGTCGCGTCGTCGACCGTCACTTCGCCCTTCGGCGCGCCCGCGTCGCCTTTAGCGGTGAGGCCGCCGGTCGTCGCCGTCAGCAGCGGACGCTCCTTGACGAACGTTTCGCTCATGCCGATGACTTCATGGAATTCACCGACGAGGAACCGGGCCATGTCGATGACGTGCGCGCCCAGGTCGCCATGGGCGCCGGAGCCCGCGATATCCTTCTGCAGCCGCCAGACGAGCGGGAATTCCGGATCGACGATCCAATCCTGCAGGAAGAAGCCGCGGAAGTGGAATATCTTGCCGATGCGGCCTTCCGCGATCAGCTTCTTCGCCAGCTGGACGGCCGGCGCGAAGCGGTAATTGAAGCCGACCATGTGCTTGACGCCGGCTTTCTCGGCGGCGTTCAGCATCTCGACGGAATCCGCCAGGTTCAGCGCCAGCGGTTTTTCGCAGAAAATATGCTTGCCCGCCTCCGCCGCGGCGATCGCGATTTCCTTATGCGCGTCGCTCGGCGCGTTGATGTCGACGACGTCGATGTCGTCGCGGACGACCAGCTTGCGCCAGTCGGTTTCGGCGCTCTCCCAACCGAACTGCGCGCGGGACTGCTCCACGCCGGCGGCGTCGCGGCCGCAAATCGCGACCATCTGCGGACGCTTCACGTCCGGGAAAAACATCGGCAGCGCGCGATAGGCGTTGCTATGCGCCTTCCCCATGAATTTGTAACCGATCATCCCTACTCGAATGCTGCTCATCGTACAATTCCACCTCTCCGCATGATTGGGTTGAATAGAATAGCTGGAACAATCTTCAGTTCAGGTCGTGCCGTCGGGCATGGAGGAAGCGCGTTCAATCAGCTCGACGGGCAGCTTGACGTCGAACGGAGCGGCGTCCGCCGGGTTCGCGACGGCGTCGAGCAGCCGCTCGGCGGCTTCGCGGCCGATGTCGAAGAACGGCACGCGAATCGAGGACAGCGGCGGGTCCGTCATGCGCACGACGTCGGAATCGTCGCAGCCGATCAGCGCGAGCTCGTCGCCGACGCGGATGCCGAGCTCTTTCAAGCCCTGCAGCAGCCCGATCGCCATCCGGTCGTTCGCGGCGATCACGGCGTCCAGCCGGCCAGCCCGCACGAGGTCTGCAACCGCTTTCGCTTGCAGGTAACCGGTCTTGCGGCTGTAGTTGCCGAGCAGCACCCGCTCGGGCTCGTACGCCGCACCGGCTTCCGCCAGCGCCTCCCGGTACGCGTCCAGCCGGTCGCGGCTGTTGGAATAGACCGCCGGCCCGTTCAGGAACCCGATCTGCCGGCGTCCCCGCGCCAAGAGATGGCGAACCGCTTCGCGCAGGCCCGCGCCTTGGTCGGCATCCACGGAATTGTAGGCTTCGCCGCCGAACCGCTGATTGACCAGGCAGAAGGGATGGTGCCCTTCCTTCAGCTCCGCCAGCGCCTCGCGCTCGGACGGCACGTCCTGCGCGCCGATGAGGATGCAGGCGTCGATCTTCTGCGTCCGGAACAGGTTCGCGTAATCCCGCGGCTCCTCCGGCTCGCGGAACAGCAGCAGCAGATCGTACCCGCGCCGCTTGGCGGCGATCCCGATCCCGCTCAGCACCTCGGAGAAATAATACGTCGAGAACAGGTTGACCTTCGGCAGCATCGGCAGAATGACGCCCAGATTGCCGCTTTTGCGCAGCGCAAACCGCTGCGCGAGCGCGCTCGGCACGTAATTCAGCCGCTCCGCCGCCTCCAGCACCCGTTTCGCCGTTTCCTGCTTGACCGACCCGACGCCGCTAAGCACGCGCGAAACCGTCGCCTCCGAAACGCCGGCAAGCTCAGCGACTTTTTTACGGATAGGTCCTCGCTCCCGTTCTGCATCATCTAGAATGTACACGCGTACATTCTCTCACGGCGGCACCTGGTTGTCAACGGCGAATCGCGTCGAATCGCGGAAAAGAACGGCAAGCCTTTCGGACTGGCGCTCCCGTTCCTTATCCGTCGGCCATTCGGCCCGGCCCAGCGAAAAAAGCCCCGTCATCCGACTTCGCCGGACGCGGGGCCTGCTTGGTTATTAGGGCGCCATCTCCAAAAACTTGGAGGTGGGGTTCTTCTCCATGGCGGTGCGCATCGCGTATTCGTTCTCGAACAGCGCGACGTAATTATCCTTCTTGTCTTTCACGAGCGTCGAGTTGATCCGGTACTTGGACGGATCGATCTTGTCGTCGACGATCCAGCGCGCGAATTGGAACGGCATCCGGTGCAGCATGATGTCGACGCCGTATTCCGAACGCATCCGGTGCTCGAACACCTCGAACTGCAGCTGGCCGACGACGCCGAGAATCGTCTCGTCGAAGTTGCCGGTGGACTGGAACACCTGCACGGTGCCTTCCTCCGTCAGCTGGTCGATGCCCTTCTGGTACTGCTTATGCTTCAGCGCGTTCTTGACGGTCACCTTCGCGAACAGCTCCGGCGAGAACGTCGGCAGCTCGTCGAACACGATGTTGCCGCCCTGCGCGAGCGAATCGCCGATCCGGAAGATGCCGGGATCGAACAGGCCGATGATGTCGCCCGGATACGCGTTCTCGACGATATCCCGGTCCTGGGCCAGAAACTGCTGCGGCTGGGACAGCTTGATGTCCTTGCCGTTGCGCACGTGGCGCACGCTCATGCCGCGCTCGAAGCGGCCGGAGCAGATGCGCAGGAACGCGATCCGGTCGCGGTGCGCCGGGTTCATGTTCGCCTGGATCTTGAATACGTAGCCGGTGAACTTCTCGCTCATCGGATCGACCGGTCCGGACGTGCTTTGGCGCGGCGTCGGCGCCGGCGCTAGCTGCAGGAAGTTCTCGAGGAACGTCTGCACGCCGAAGTTGTTGACGGCGCTGCCGAAGAAGAGCGGCGTCAGCTCGCCCGCGCGCACTTTCTCGTAGTCAAACTGGTCGCCGGCCACATCCAGCAGCTCCAGGTCCGCGATCAGCTGATCGGTCAGATAATCGCCGGCCATCTCGCGAATATGCGGATCATGGTAGTCCTCGACCTTCTGCACCTCGATCGTGGAATGGTCGTTGCCCCGGAACAGCTCGACCTGGTTCTTCATCCGGTCATAGACGCCGCACAGCTCGCGGCCCATGCCGATCGGCCAGTTCATCGGAACCGCCCGGATGCCGAGCACGCGCTCGAGTTCTTCCATCAGCTCGAACGGATTCTGGCCCTCGCGGTCCAGCTTGTTGATGAACGTGAAGATCGGTATGCCGCGCTTGCTGCACACCTGGAACAGCTTGATCGTCTGCGCCTCGACGCCCTTCGCGACGTCGATCAGCATGACCGCGCTGTCCGCGGCCGTCAGCGTCCGGTAGGTGTCTTCGCTGAAGTCTTGGTGGCCCGGGGTATCCAAAATGTTGACGCGGTGTCCGCTGTAATCGAACTGCATGACGGACGACGTGACGGAGATGCCGCGCTGCTTCTCGATCTCCATCCAGTCGCTCGTCGCGTGGCGGCTCGCTTTGCGCGCCTTGACGGAGCCCGCTTCGCGAATCGCGCCCCCAAACAGGAGCAGCTTCTCCGTCAGCGTCGTTTTCCCCGCATCGGGGTGAGAAATGATGGCGAACGTGCGCCGTTTCTCGACTTCCTGCTTGATTTCGTCCGTAATCGTTTTGCTCATGTCTGTTCCCTTCGTCCCTTTAAATGCCGCCGATCAGAAACGCCCGCGCCGGCGCCGCTTCGACCCCGGCCAGCTTGAGCGGCGCGACGACCATGAAGTAGCTGCCGGCCGCGACGTCCTTTAGGCGCAAGCCTTCCACGACCACGATGTTGTTGCGAAACAGCGCGCGGTGCGTCGGATACCCGATTTGGCCCCGCTCGATGCCCAGCGCGTCCGTGCCGACGCCGCGGACGCCGAGCTCGATCAGGTACCTCGCTCCGTCCTCCCGCAAGTACGCGAAGTCCGGCTCGAACGCGTCCGCATAAGAATTCCGCGTCTTCATCAGCACCCAATCGTTGCGCTGCAGCCCGAGCGGCTCCAGGTCGTCCCGCGTGACGGCTTCCGCGCAATGCGTCAGGTCCGCCACGCGGGCCATGCCCACGAGCTGTTCCAGGCCGATCGTCTCGATCGCGTCGCCGTCCTTCAGCATATGCAGCGGCGCATCCACGTGCGTGCCGACGTGCGCGTCCAGGTCCAGACGGGATTCGTAGACGGCCTCGCCGCCTTCGTGGCAGGCCACGTTCGTGATCTTCGGCATTTTCGATTCTTTGTTTTTGTACACCGGCATAGCCGGCTCGATCGTCATCGAGATATCGTAAATCCTAAACATCGCCGCATCCTCCGGGGCTCATCGCCGCGCAAGACGACGGCCCGTTCATTTCGGCCCGCCGGAGATCCAGATGACGTTGTCCTCCGCCTGTCCGTTGACCGGCCACCAATGGAAGCCGTCCTCGGCCAGCAGCTGCTCGACGCGCGCCGGCCCCCACGAGCCCGCGGGATACAATTCGAGCGCCGGGCTGTTGCCGCGCCACGCTTCGGCGATGCGGTCCACGAACGCCCAAGCCTCCGCCACCTCGTCCCAACGGGTGAAGTACGTCGATTCCCCGCGTCCCGCGTCATGCAGCAGGCGTTCATAGGCCTCCGGCGTATTGATGCCGATCATGCAGCTTTGGCAAAACTCCATCGAAACCGGCTGCACGACGTTGTCGACGCCGGGCTTCTTCGCGTTGATTTTAATGTAGATGCCTTCCATCGGATTCACTCGGATGACCAGCAGGTTCGGCGCCAGATCGTGACGATGAGCGAACAGGATGTTATCCGGCACGTTTTTGAACTCGACGACGACCTCGGTCGTCTTGACCGGCAGCCGCTTGCCCGTCCGGATGTAGAACGGCACGCCCGCCCAGCGGAAATTGTCCAAGTGGACGCGCGCCGCGAAATACGTCTCGGTCTCCGACTGCGGATTCACGGAATCCTCCTCGCGGTAGCCGCTGAGCGGCTTGCCGTTCAGCTCGCCGCCGGCATACTGGCCGCGGATGACGTTCGCCTTCACTTCCTCCGAAGAAGCGAACGGACGCAGCGAGCGAAGCGCCTTGACCTTCTCGTCGCGGAGATCCTCCGGGTGCAGCCGGCTCGGCGGTTCCATGGCGATCATCGCCAGCATCTGCATCATGTGGTTCTGCACCATGTCGCGCAGGGCGCCGGACTTGTCGTAATAGCCGCCGCGCTCCTCGACGCCGACCGTCTCGGACAACGTGATCTGCACGTTGGCGATATGCTTGTTGTTCCAGAGCGGCTCGAAGAAGGCGTTGGCGAAACGCAGCACCTGGATGTTCTGCACCATTTCCTTGCCCAGGTAATGGTCGATCCGGTAGATCTCCTCTTCCTTGAACACCTGGCTCAGCTGCGCGTTCAGCTTGCGCGCCGATTCCAGATCGTAACCGAACGGCTTCTCGATGACGAGCCGATTCCAGCCCTTGGACTCCAGCATGCCGCCGTCGCGTAGGTTGAACGACACCGGCCCGAACAGCTCGGGCGCGAGCGCCAGATAGAACAGGCGGTTGCCCGGAATGTCGAACTTGACGTCCAAGTCCGCCGTCAGGCGGGCCAGCTCGCGGAAACCGTCGACGTTGTTGATGTCCAGCGACATGTATACGAAATGCGAGGCGAATCGCTCCCACTGCTGCGAATCGTCCGCCTTGTACCGGCAAAATTCGCCGATCGACTCCAGCAGGTCCGCGCGGAACTGCTCGTTCGTGCGCGGCCGGCGGGCGAGGCCGACGACGGCGAAGTCTTCGGCCAGCTTGCCTTCCTTATACAGGCTGAACAGCGCGGGAAACAGCTTGCGGCGCGCCAGGTCGCCGGTCGCGCCGAACAAATAATATACCGCACCTTCGGCGGCGATGGAATCGTGTTTGCTCACGTCGGTCATGTCCCTCATTCTTTCTATGTATTTTTTTGGCACCGCTGACACGCGTCGTTTTAATGTAGTGTAGCATAACGGGCTTGGAGAAGCTATTCGTCCCGGGCGAAAAACCCACGTGCCGCTTGGGGGGCGCTCACTTAGCTTGCATCGTATAATCCCCGGTTATGAGTGGAACGCCGATAATTAATTCCGCCCCCGTCCGGGGCGTGCCGCGCGACTCCGCGATCTGCAGGTTCACGGGCTTCGAACCGCTGAGCACCCGGCTTCCGAGCGCCCCGCTGTAGTACGTCAAGCTGCTGGTGTTCCCGTCGTCGTAGGCTTCCGTTTCCTCGGCCTCCGCCGCCTTCGCGACGCGCGCGCCCGCTCCCTCCGCCGCGGGCCGGCCCTTGACGGTGAATCCGCCGCGCAGCTCCAGGTCCGACGCTGCCCGCATCGCCTTCTCCACCCTGGCGATCCCCGCGCCGATGACGCTCCGTTCCGCTTGACCCGCCGCATCCAGCAGCAGCACCACGTCATACCGGGGATCGCCCTGGCGCGCTCCGTCCTTCGCCGGCTGCGAGCGCACCCACAGCGTCAGCTTATAGTCGGGATCGGACGCCACGACGTCGACCGGCCCGCCGTCCGCGTTCAAGCGGCCGCTCAGCTTGAAGCCCAGCGCCGAGGCGAAATCGTTCGCCGCCTTAAGGTCCGCAGCCCCGTCCCAGCGAAACGACCATGCGGCCCCGCCCGCGCCGCCGGCGTATGCCGCGTCGCTCCAGCGCCACACCGTTTCGAAATCCGCGCGCAGCGGCCCGGCGGACGCGCCGTCGTCTCCGTTTCCCCGCAGGATCGCCCACGCGGCGGCAGCGGCGAGCACGAGAAGCGCGGCAAGCACGCCGATTTGCGGGCGCCGCCCGCGCTTCGTTTTCCGGATGGGGACCGGCGTCATGGACCCTTCTGCCATCGGTGATCCACTCCTTGTGCCCGTTCTTTGCGGGGCGATTTGGGTAAATATCCATACGCATCCGCCTCTGGGTGAATACACTGTCACAGGTCTACTTAGGGGAGGTGTCAACTAAGCGATGGAACAAATTTATCCGCTTCACGAGGAGAATATCAAACGCTTTTGCGGTATGCCCGTCTGCGTAGTGACGAACGAAGGACAGCGCCATTACGGCATCCTGAGCCGCTGCCACGAAGGGCGCATCGTGCTGAACGAGCGTCCCGCGACTGCCGACGGCCAAGGCGGCCTCGGCGGACAGGCGACCTCGGGCGTCCACAAAGGCAAGGTGACGAATCAGAAGAGCAAAAAGCAGAAAAAGGGGAAAGCCGCCGCAGCTGCCGAGTCCAAGACGACGGGCGCCGCGCAGACGCAGGCCTATTACCCTTACGACCCCTACGGCTACTACGGCGACTGGTACGGAGGCTTTGGTTTCGGCGGCGATGTGCTCGCGTTCGATTTGGCCGCGCTCGCCTTCCTGTTCCTGCTCATCTAAACAAACCTTCGCGCCGCCCGAGCCTGCCGCCGCGGACTCGGGCATTCGCATGCGGACGGCTTGTCCGAGTCCGCTCGGCGCCTGTGTTAGGGACATGCGTCTTGAAACAATATGGATCATGCGGTCCGAGCCGGGAGGGTTATCGCGGAATGGCTCGAATTGGCCCCGTTTCCGAGGAGAAATTTCTCGTAAGCGTCTAGTGTTATTGCCGTGTAATCTGCTATGTTTAGCATAGCACAATCCTTTGCCGGAGGCGATGTCCTTGGTCATGCCTTACGCCGTTTCGCCCGTCAGCGAGGCCGTTCGCCCGAATGACGAGCCGATTTATCCGTTGGAACGATACGCGATGTATCCGCATGCATGGGAGGAAGGCTATCCTCACCGCGGAAAAGAAGGAGGCAAGGCCGCGTCCGTCAAACGCGCGAAACCGGCCGGTCTCTTGGACTTGCCGGCTGCTTTGCCGCGCGGCGCCGGAGCGGCGCTGCGCGCGGCCGCCGAGCATGCCGCCGCGTGGCTGCGCGAAGCCGGGGAGCTCCGCGCGGCGCTTGAGGCGCTGACGCAGCGGTTTCCGTCGCGGCCGGATTCGCGGCGGATCGTCGCCGCGGAAGGCGCGGCCGTCGGCCGGGCCGAGCCCGGCGCGGCGACCGGCCGCTTCGAGGTCCGCATCCATTCCGTCGCGCGGCCCCAGTTGAACCTAGGGTTCGATCTTGTCGCGGACGCGCCGTCCGTGGTCCGTCCCGGCCAGCATGGCCTGCGCATCCGCCGCGGGTCAACCGAGGCGGCGGCCGCGCTAACGATCGCGGTCCGGCTCGGCGATACGAACGCGGACGTCGCGCTGCGCTTGCGCGATGCCGTCCATGCCGCGTGCTCCGGCGTCGCGGCCGCCATGCAGGAGGCTCCGCTGGAGGGGTTCGTCCGCCTCGCGCTGACCGCCTCGGCGACCGGGACGGCGAACGCGTTCGAGCCGACGGACGAGCCGGGAAGCAGCCTCGTCAACGCGCTCGGCATCGGCCGGATCGCGCGGCCCGCTTCCGATGCCGTCTATGCGATCGACGACGGCGCCGCGAAGGTCTCGGGCTCCAATGCGGTGCCGCTCCCGCGCCTGGGCGCCGTCCTGGATCTCGAGCAGGCGGCGGCCTTCGGCTCCCGCGTCAACGTCAGGGTCGAGCGCGACCTCGCTCCGCTGGCTGAACGGCTGCACCGGGTGGCCGCCGGTGCCAACGCGCTGCGCGAACTGCACGTCCGCGCCGGCGGCGCCCTTCTTCCGGAGCCGATGCGGCGGATCGATGACGTCCTGGCGCAGGCCGGCGCCGGAGCAGCCGGATTCCGGCGCTCGTCCGCCGGCGCGTGGCGGGTGGACGAAGCCGAGCTGCGCGCGTCGTTCGGAGCCTCGGAGATGGCGGAGAGCCTGCGGCGCATCGCCGGGCCGGGCGGTTTTGCCGCCGCGCTGGCGGACGAGATCGACGGGTGGCGGCGTCGGCCGCTCGACGCGCTGCTCGATCTGAACGGCGGCTTGTTTCTAGCCTTTGCCCAATATGGCGCCGATGCCGCGCCGCGGTCGCCGTCGGCGTTAAGCGGTTTGCGGGTCGATGCCGTGCTGTAGCGTCACAGCAGGATGACGTCGACGATCTCGCCTTCCGCGGCACCCGAAGCGCCCGGTTTCAGGCGGATCAGCCCGTCGGCGGAGGGAATGGACGCCAGCATGCTGGCGCCGACTCCGCGCCGCGGATGCCGTCGGCGTTAAACGGCTTGCGGGTCGATGCCGTGCTGTAGCGTCACAGCAGGATGACGTCGACGATCTCGCCTTCCGCGGCGCCCGACGCGCCCGGTTTCAGGCGGATTAGCCCGTCGGCGGAAGGAATGGACGCCAGCATGCTCGATTTGCCGAACGCGAGGGGGTCGGCGTACAGCACGCCGTTCTCGGCGTAGAGCCGCGCCCGCACGAATCGCTCGTGCGGGCTTCCTTTCGCGAAGCCGCCGACGAGCTTGGCCGTCGCCTGCTTCGGCCGCGCCTGCTCCGGCGATGCCCCCTGCAGGCGGGCGATCGCGGGCCGCGCGAACAGCTCGAAGCCGACGAAGCAGGCGCCGGGATTGCCCGACAAGGCGAGGAGCAGCCTGCCGGAGACGACCGCGGCCGACGTCGGCGCGCCCGGGCGCATCGCGGCTTTGTTGAACAGCAGCCGGCTGTCCGGCGGCAACTGCGGCGACAGCCGTGACTGAGGCTGAAGCTGCTGCGCTTCTCCTTCAGCCGCCGCCTCCACGGGCCCGAGGCCGCGAAGCAGCGTCGCCATGACGTCGTAATCCCCGACCGACACGCCGCCGGTCGTGATCAGCATGTCGCATCGCGCCAGCGCGTCCGCGACGGCCCGCGCCGCCGCTTCGGGCTCGTCCGGCACGCGGCCGAGCATGACCGGCACGCCGCCGCTTTGCATGATCAGCGCGGCGACCATCGCGCTGTTGCTGTCGCGGATGCGCCCCGGCGCAAGCGGCGCCTCCACCGGCAACAGCTCCGCGCCGGTCGCGAGCACCGCGACGCGCGGCCGCGCGTACACCGGCACGGCGGCATAGCCGAACGTGCCGAGCAGCGCCACATGGCCCGGCCGCAGCAGCTCGCCTGGCCCCGCAAACACGCTTCCGCGGCGGAACTCCTCGCCCCGCGGCGCGACGTTCTGGCCGGGCCGGGCGGCGCTCTTCACCCGCACCGCCGCTTGCCCGTCCAGGCGGGCGTCCGCCGTCTGCTCCAGCATGACGACGGCGTCCGCCCCCGGGGGCACCGCGCCGCCCGTCATGATGCGGACGGCCGTGCCCGGCGCCACGTCCGCCGAGGCGATCTCGCCGGCGGCGACGGCGTCCACGACGCGCAGCATCGCCGGCGAGCCCGGCGACGCTAGCGCCGTATCCGCGCTGCGGACGGCGAATCCGTCCAGTCCGGCCCGCGCGAAAGGCGGCCAGTCCGTCGTCGCTGCCGCCGACTCCGCCAACCGCCGGCCCCCGGCCTCCCACAGCGGCACGGTTTCCCGCCGCCCCGGAACGGCCGCCGCGATGACCATCTCCATCGCGTCGTCTACTTTCACGGCGCGCCTGCGAAACCGCGCCTCCTCCTGCCTCTCGTTCATGCGACCTCCGCTGCGTCCATCCGCCCGACGATTTTCGTTCATTCGCTTCCCATACCACCGACGATCAGAGCCGTTCCGAACACAGCACACCCTGCGTCCATCTGACCGTCCGAATTTTTTCGTTTCCGTCATTCCTTGCCCGCGCCGGCTCTCGAGCCGTTCCGAACGCAGCACACGCTGCGTCCATCCGACCGTCCGACTTTTTCGTTTCCGTCATTCCCTGCCCGCGCCGGTTCTCGAGCCGTTCCGAACGCAGCACACCTTGCGTCCATCCGACCGTCCGATTTTTCGTTTCCGTCATTCCCTGCCCGTGCCGGTTCTCGAGCCGTTCCGAACGCGGCACACCTTGCGTCCATCCGCCTGTCCGACTTTTTCGTTTCCGTCATTCCTTGCCCGTGCCGGCTCTCGAGCCGTTCCGAACGCGGTTCATCCCTCGACTTCGGCCCAATCCTTTACACGATCGTCACGGGTGCTTATCATGTTCTTATCATTGTAGCAGAATCCGGCCGGGCCGTGGATACGCTTTATGAACCTTCCCGACGACCGGCGGACCGCCATCCTCATCGTTCTAGAAAGGAGACCCCGCATGCTCGACCGTTTTCCCGACCGGACATCGGCGGACCGCATCCCGTTCGTGCTCCAGCTCGTCGGATACAAGAACAGCGGCAAAACGACCTTGACCGCCAAGCTCGTCGCGCGCCTCAAGCACGCGGGCTATCGCGTCGGCACCGTCAAACACGACGTCCACGACTTCGACATGGACCGGCCGGGCACGGACACGTGGAAGCACCAGGCCGCCGGCGCCGACATGACCGCGATTAGCTCCTTGTCAGGCAGTGCGATCCTCAGCAAAGGCCCCGAACCGCTGTCCGTGCTACTCGCGCATATGCGGCATTTGGACGTCGTGCTGGTCGAAGGTTTCAAGCAGGCCGAGCATCCCAAGCTTATCCTGCTGCGTTCGCCGGAGGACAGGGAGCTGCTCATGCTCGCGAACCCGCTGCTAGCCGTCGTCTGGCCGGGAGCCGCCGCCCTAAGGCCGGCGATCGCCGTCCCCGTCTACGACCTCGCGGAGGACGACGCCATCGCGCAAGCCGTCTTCGCGCGTATCCCTGCCCGCGAGCGCTAAAAAGGGCCCGAAAACAGCTCACGTTCGTCCGTGCGCTCCTTTCGGGCCCTTTCCTACCGCGCCATCTCTCGGTTGCAGTCTGCTTTCGCCGCAACCCTCCATGCGCTTCACCACCGCCGGCTTTTGCCGCAGCCGATCACTCGCGATTTCATCCGCCTGCCTTCGCCGTTACCGCTCACTCGCGGGTTCATCCGCATGCCTTCGCCGCAACCGGTCACTCGCGGGTTCATCCGCATGCCTTCGCCGCAACCGATCGCTCGCGGGTTCATCCGCCTGCCTTCGCCGCAACCGATCACTCTCGATTTCATCCGCAGATTCGACGCGACACCGCCGGCGGCTTCAGCCGTCCATAAAAACCGAAGGCTGGAAATATACTGCCTCTCGCGGGGTTGCTCCCCGCAGCCTTTCTTACTCCGCCAATCCGTGCTTGTGCGCGTAAATCGCCGCCTGCGTCCGGTCTTCCACGCCCAGTTTCGCGAAAATATTCGTCACGTGGAACTTGACCGTCTTGATGCCGATGTACAGCTCATCCGCGATTTCCTGGTTGGACAAGCCGCGGCCCACGCACTTGAGCACGTCCATTTCGCGCTCGGTCAGCTGGTCGTGCAGCGGCTTCGCGTTGTCCGGCTTCGGCTGGCGGAACCGGTTCATCATTTTTGCCGCCACCTGCGACTCCAGCACGGATTGCCCGCGGGACGCGGCGCGGATTGCTTCGGCGATTTCGTTCGCGCGCGACGTTTTCAGCAGATAGCTGAACGCGCCCGCCTCGATGACCGGATACATTTTCCCGTCGTCCAGGTAGCTGGTGAGCACGATGACTTTGCAGTCCGGATACAGCTCCAGCAGCCGCCGGGTCGTCTCCACGCCGTCCATGCCTTCCATGACGAGATCCATCAGCACGACGTCCGGCCGGTACGCCTGCGCGAGGCGAATGCCCTCTTGGCCGTTGCTCGCTTCCCCGACGACTTCGATGCCTTCCTCCGTATTCAGCACGGCCGCCAGCCCGATCCGCACCATTTCGTGATCGTCGACCAACAAGACCTTAATAGGCTGCTCGATGCTGTCCATTCGTTCGATCGCTTCCATTCGGTGAAATTCCTCCTCCATCCGGTGCTGCCGACGGCACCCAAATATCGATGACGACCCCGTTGCCCGGCGACGTGATGAGCTTCATGGAGCCGCCCAATTCGTTTACCCGCTCTTCCATCGTGAGCAAGCCGTACGACGTCTGCTTCTTCTCCTCGGCGTGGAACCCGACGCCGTTGTCCTGCACCGTCAATCGTACGTACGCCCCCGCTTGTTGCAAATAAATGTTCAGCTGGTCCGCTTTGGAATGCCGCAGCGAGTTGGACAGCGCCTCCTGGGCGATCCGGAACAAATGATCCTCCGCTTCCGCCCCGAGCTTCACGGCCACGTCGGCCTCCAGCGTAATCGCCATCGGCACCTTCTGCTTCAGCTCGTCCACGAGCCCGTGCAGCGCCTGGCTGAGATGCTTGCCGTCCAGGTGGACCGGCCGCAGATGCAGCAGCAGCGCGCGCATTTCCGATTGCGCCACGGACGCCATCTCCTCGATGAGCTGGACCTGCCGCTTGGCGCGTTCCCAGTCCTTCTCGAGCGTGCGGCTGACCGCGGTCGCCGTCATGGAGATGGCGAACAGCTGCTGGCTGACGGCATCGTGCAGCTCGCGCGCGAGACGCTGACGCTCCTCGATGACCGCCGTGAACCGGACCTGCTCCGTCCACGCCTCGTCTTCCGCGGACAGCGTTTCTTCGGCATCGTCTTCGTTGACTTCCGCCGGGAGCGTCACGCGCTGGCGTTTGCGCCGCTGCTGCTCGGCCAGCCGTTTCAGCGCCGCGCGGAGCTTCATCCCCTGTAGATAACTATACACCGCCGCGAGCACGAGCGCAGCCGCAATGACCGATAATCCGATCAAGGCCGCCTTGCTTTGCAGCGCGAACAGCTTCACGTATCCGGTGCCCTGGAGCACCAGCACGCTTATACCCAAAATCACGAACAGCCAAAGCACGGTTTCCGCCGCGTTTTTGCGTTTCGCTTCAGCCGGGATCTGCGGATCCGGCCCTTGGCCCCGAAATCCGACCGGCGTTTCGCTCCGTTTGACGGGCGCGGTCAACATGTCGTTCTGTTCTTGCGCCTCTTCGCGTTCCGGTTCGGGCGTTCGTTCGCTCATGGCCGTTCCTCCTCCCTATGTATGAACGCGCGAAAACATGCCAGTGGCCGATGCCGTTGAAGCGCATCGACCAAGGCACATCGCATGGACGTATGTTGCCAAGCGTTATTCGGCGGACGGCGGGTTCAGCCGGTTTTTGAGCGCCTGCAGCTGCTCTTCCACCTTGAGTTGCTTCGAAGGATCGACCGGTGCCGCCGATGCCGGACGGTTGTAGGAGTTGAAGGGCACGCGCATGACGTCCGCCTCCGCTTCCAATTGCATGATCTTCTCTTCCATCCGGCCGAAGCCGCGCGACGCGTTGCCGCTTTCGATCGTGTGCACCGCGGTGACTTGCGCCATTTGCTTCTTCGCCTTCGCCATTTGGGCGCGGGCGGCGAGCTCGTTGCGCTTGTTGCGGAGCTGGTAGTACTCGTCTTTCATGCCGTGCAGCTGACCCATCAGCTCTTCGGCTTGCGCTTTGGCATTCGCGTGCAGCTCCGTGAATTCGACCGTCTTCTGGTCGAAGAAAAGCTTCTCTTCCAGCAGCTTGCGCGCCAGCTCTTCCTGCCCCGAACGGAGCGCCGTCTCGGCTTTCGCCTCGCGGTCCGCGCCGCCTCTCGTCGCCTCTTCCAACCGCTGCAGCATGCGGCGCTCGTTGGCCATTTGCTTCGCGACCGTCAGTTCCGCCGCGTGGATCTCGGCCTCCATGTCGCGCAGGTATTGGTTCAGCATGACGACCGGATCTTCCATTTTATCGAGCAGTTCGTGAATGGACGCTTTCGTCATGTCTTTCATCCGTTTGAAAATACTCATTGTTAAACATCTCCCTTCTCGTGTTTAGCCAGTTTTGCGCGGAGCTCTTCGATTTCCTTCTTCAATGCGCGTTTCTCCAGGTCTTCCATCATGGCATCGATATTGGAAGGCGGGGTCGCCTGCGTTTGAGCGGGCGGCTTTTGCCAGCTCGGTCCGGATGCGCCGTCGTACGAACTGCCGTACGTGCTGCCCTGGCCGTAATTGTTGTGCCCGCCGAAGTGATTGCCGCCGAAATGACCGTTGTGATGGTTGTTGCTCCAGCCGCCGCCGAATCCGCCGGCGCCGGGACCGTATCCGCCGCCGAAATCGTAAGGATTTTTCGGTACGACCAGACCGGCCAAAACGTATACCAGAATCAATGCGCCGCTCGTAAAGACCGTGACGACGATCAGGAGAATCCGAACGAGCGTCGCATCCACGTTCAGCATTTCGGCGAGCCCGCCGCAGAGGCCGAACAGCTTCTTGTCGCGTCGCGATCGATACAGCTTCTTCATTGCGATTTCCATCCTTCCTGCTGCAGTTTCCGCTTCAATTGCTCCATTTCGCGTTCAATGCTGGATTGCAGCGTTTGTCCTGCTCCGCTCACCCATTCCTGCCCGGCTTTGCGGAGATCGCGCAGACTGCGCGCTTCGAGTTCCATATCGTTCAGGCGGTCGTCGAGCCGCCGGAAGATGCCGGCCGATTGCTGACCCGGCGCATTGTTGAACACGCCGCCTTGCGCATAACGTTCGTTCAGCCGCTGCTGCAGACGGAGCGACTCCATCCGTGCCGCGAAATACTCCCGCTTGTCGTACACGCTCTGATATTCGCTGCGCAGCTCCCGAAGCTGTTCTTCCAGCTCTCTGACGTTCTGCGCCGCTTGCTCGTAAAGCTCCCGGTATTGCGTGGCGCGCTCTTCGCTCGATGCCTTTTCCATCAGCGCGATGCGGGCGACGTGCTCTTCGCCCGCTTTAAGGGCGATGATCGCTTGCTGCTCGCGCTTCTCCTTCAATTGCTCCGCTTGCAGCCACTGGGCCTTCAAATGATTGCCGTGTCCGTTCACTTGCTGGTACAGCTTCTCGGCCTGAATGATCTCTTCCCGCGTCGACCAGAGAAACTGGTCGATCAGCTTGACGGGATCTTCGGCTTTCTCCAACCGCTCGTTCAGCGTCGCGACCGTCATGTCCCTTACTCTCCGCATAATGCTCATTGCCTGATCCTCCTTCGTTCCGAACGTTCAATGACGATTAGTGCCGTTAGCCTTAGACGCGTTTCTCGCGATTTTTGAACATTGCCACGCCCCACACGATCAAGCCGATCGCGATCAGCAGCGAGAGCAGGCCGAAGAGTTTCGGCAGCAGCATCAGACCGCCTACGACGATCAGGATCGAACCGATCACCTTGCTGTTGTTGCGAACGCCGACCACGCCGAGGCCGATCAGGATGAACGGCATCAGCAGGCCGACGATCCAGCCCAGGTGAATGCCGAGAAACTTCATCACCATCAAACCGCCAATGACGACCAAGAATGCGCCCAGTGCATTTTTCCCCATGTTTTGTCACCGCCTTTCGTTTTTCGCTTTTCCTTGCTTTACGTACTGGTCTTGCGGATGTTTCGTTTCTTGCTTATGTCCTTATTCTAGGTTGTTTTCGGATTTCCCAAAACGGACCCGCGACGGTATTTGACCCTAGACCTCAGGCGGGGTGCTCGCAGACCCTTAGACCGAACGCGTCTACGACTCGAGAAACCCGCCAGGTCCGCTGTTTCGCGCAGGCTGGCCGCCCCTGCCAAATCCTACAAAAAAAAGCCCGTGAGACGCTCCGTTTCACAGGCAGAGGTTATGAATGCTTAGTAGAGCGACGCCTGAAAATCCTGAATCATCCTCGCTTCGATTCGAGGCTCCGCCTTTTTGAGCTCGGCCTCGATCCGGTCCGATCGCTCGTCGGTTAGAGCGACCTTAGCCGACGACCGATAATGCCGCTGCAGAAACTGAATCCGGTAGGCGCCCGGGGGATGCGTATAATCGAGTCTGGAGCCTTCCAGCAGTTCCACGCGGCGAATTCGTTCTCGTTCGCGTTCAGGCATTGCTAGCGCTATCGCTTTATAGGCCTCGAAAAAGCTGCCTTGCTGCCCATTAAGCACATACCGCTGCAGCGCCATACTGAACGTCTGTTCGCCGTACAGCTTGTCATTAAGACGCATCATCGCTTCGGTACCGCTCATCTCCGCGCTCAACGCATCCGCCAAATATTCTGCTCGCTGCGACTCGTAATAATATAGGTGAATGAAACCGACGGCCATGTACAGCGGAATGTAGGATAACAGCTTAAGTACGTTTTTTGAAAGGAATACCGCCCAGTTCCGTTCCAAGATTAACGAATCTTGAGGATTCAATAGGTCATGCCATCGAATCAGCGTACGGTAAGCGGATAACGTGAAGAAAGAGCGACGCGCATCGCGATTGACCCCGTGCGCGATCTCATGCCCGATCAGGGCGATCCTTTCTTCCCGATCCAAAATCCCGAACAACGGCAACCCGAGCGTTACGTAGCGTTTCATGCGCCAGCCCGCTTGCGCATACGAAGCATTAAACCGATGGTCGAGGATCAAGCCGTCGATTCGCGGCAGCCGCATCTCTTCGCAAATTTCGTCGACGAGCGCATAAAGCGCGGCGTATTCCTGTCGGGACAGCAGAATGCCGTCATAGGAAAGCTTGGGAATGCGAGGCATGGAGAACCAAACGGCTAACGCCACCACCGCTGCCAGCAAATAAAAGAAGTAATAACCTTGCATGCCCTTGACGATCAAGTAACAACAGCCTATCAACAGAGCCGCCGTCACGGCATGGACAAGCCCCGAGAACAGGTTCGTCAGCAGCCTGCCTCTAAATAACTTCCCCTGCGCATCCGAATCCTGTATCATGTCCTGCAGCAATTTCTTGCCTATACGCTGGCCAAGCTTGAGGTACGTCGCCTCAATACGACCTTGGGGCGCGTCCTGGTCTGACGGCTCCAAATTCCATCCGCACTCGCACCAGGAACGATAGTTCGCATGTGCCGGGATGCGCCTGCCGCATGACGGACAGGCTTGATACGTTTCATCGGTTTGACTTACAGTCGCTTCTGCTTGCACCTACGCGCGCTCCCTTGACGATAATATCGAGTTCCTCTTCATTTTACAGGAAAAGGAAAGCGCCGAATAGCAAGATCTTATGAAGGGTCAGTAAAGCCTGTCGCACGCAGCCATCTAAAGATAAAACAAAAACGTTGATCGGCATAGACCGATCAACGTTTATTTTAAAGCGTTTTGATTTCACAAGTTGGTGCCGGTGAGAGGACTCGAACCTCCACGGTTTCCCTCACGATTTTGAGTCGCGCGCGTCTGCCATTCCGCCACACCGGCTTATTTGATGGCGTGCCCTAAGAGATTCGAACTCCTGACCTTTTGATTCGTAGTCAAACGCTCTATCCAGCTGAGCTAAGGGCACAAAATAAAAAATGGTGGAGGCGCCACCCAGACTCGAACTGGGGGTAAAGCTTTTGCAGAGCTCTGCCTTACCACTTGGCTATGGCGCCAGACAAAAAATGGAGCGGAAGACGGGAATCGAACCCGCGACCCTCGCCTTGGCAAGGCGATGCTCTACCGCTGAGCCACTTCCGCATAAAATGGCTGGGGATCTAGGATTCGAACCTAGGCATGACGGAGTCAAAGTCCGTTGCCTTACCGCTTGGCTAATCCCCAACACTTTTGAAATTTAAGTTGAAATGGGGCGACCGATGGGACTTGAACCCACGAATGCCGGATCCACAAACCGGTGCGTTAACCCCTTCGCCACGATCGCCATACAACTTATGAAATTGGCAGGGGCAGCAGGAATTGAACCCACACTAACGGTTTTGGAGACCGCTGTTCTACCTTTAAACTATGCCCCTAAATAATAAAGTGGTGGAGGATGATGGATTCGAACCACCGAACCTGGAAGGAAGAGATTTACAGTCTCCCGCGTTTGGCCACTTCGCTAATCCTCCAAGAATGGTGCCGGCGAGAGGACTTGAACCCCCAACCTACTGATTACAAGTCAGTTGCTCTACCAATTGAGCTACACCGGCAATTGATGCGTCGTTCATAGCTTGTCTGAATGGTGGCTCGGGACGGAATCGAACCGCCGACACGAGGATTTTCAGTCCTCTGCTCTACCAACTGAGCTACCGAGCCTGACATGGTTATAATGGCGGAGCCGACGGGATTCGAACCCGCGGTCTCCTGCGTGACAGGCAGGCATGTTAGGCCTCTACACCACGGCTCCACATTATAGGCTAGTCCTCGGTAGTAAACCGAAGGTAAATTGGTTGCGGGGGCAGGATTTGAACCTGCGGCCTTCGGGTTATGAGCCCGACGAGCTACCGAGCTGCTCCACCCCGCGTCATTATTAATGTTACTATTATGGTGGAGGCTGAGGGGATCGAACCCCCGACCCTCTGCTTGTAAGGCAGATGCTCTCCCAGCTGAGCTAAGCCTCCGCATTTGAGCGACAAGTAATACTATAGCTTATCAGTCATGCTCAATGCAAGTCTTTTTTGAACAATTTGGACAAAATGGTGACCCGTAGGGGACTCGAACCCCTGTTACCTCCGTGAAAGGGAGGTGTCTTAACCACTTGACCAACGGGCCTTATCTGGCGGAGAGCGAGGGATTCGAACCCTCGATACGCGGTTAACGTATACACGATTTCCAATCGTGCTCCTTCGACCACTCGGACAGCTCTCCATTAATGGCTCCCCGAACAGGACTCGAACCTGTGACAACTCGATTAACAGTCGAGTGCTCTACCAACTGAGCTATCAGGGAATAATATTCAATTCAGGTATTTGCCACCCTGAAAACTGGATACGAACCTTTGCGAAGGGTCTTGCTTAGCTGAAAAGATGTACCTTGGATAAGCCCTCGACCGATTAGTATTCGTCAGCTCCACGCATTGCTGCGCTTCCACCTCGAACCTATCTACCTCGTCGTCTTCAAGGGGTCTTACATACTGGGAAATCTCATCTTGA